>NZ_JBFUPR010000001.1:740294-1614896 GCF_041360735.1 Enterobacter sp. RCC_40 | reverse complement strand
GAACCCCGGTCGGGGATTCTCATCCCCCCTGTCCGGGGAATATAAAAGAAAAAAGCCCGTACTTTCGTACGAGCTCTCATCTTGAATATGGCGGTGAGGGGGGGATTGACTCGCGTCGCTCGCCCTGCGGGCAGCCTGTTCGCTGCGCTCTCAGTCTGTCCAACTGGCTGTCGCCAGTTGTCGAACCCCGGTCGGGGATTCTCATCCCCCCTGTCCGGGGAATATAAAAGAAAAAAGCCCGTACTTTCGTACGAGCTCTTATCTTGAATATGGCGGTGAGGGGGGGATTCGAACCCCCGATACGTTGCCGTATACACACTTTCCAGGCGTGCTCCTTCAGCCACTCGGACACCTCACCATATTGTCATCCCGTTGTTGCTGGGACGGGCGCTAATGTAAGGAAAAGCCGAACTGGCGTCAACTCACTTTTTCAGTAAATCAGTGCATTTAGACAAACTTCAGTCAACATGGCTTTTAAATGTGCTGAAAGCGCCTTTTTTATCAACAACGCGGTGGCGGTAAAAATTTGTTATGCTGGCAATCCAGTTGAAAATGAACACAAAACAGCGCAATAAAAGGCAGGAATGACTATGGATATAATCTTCTATCACCCCACTTTTGATACTGCTTACTGGATTAAGGCACTTTCGTCGGCGTTGCCCGGGGCGCGCGTGCGTGAGTGGAAACGTGGTGATAACGAACATGCTGACTACGCGCTGGTCTGGCATCCGCCGGTAGAAATGCTCCAGGGCCGTAAACTGAAGGCCGTTTTTGCGCTGGGCGCCGGCGTGGATTCGATTCTGAGCAAACTGAAAGCACACCCTGAAATGCTGCCGGAAGAGATCCCTCTTTTCCGTCTGGAAGATACCGGCATGGGCCAGCAAATGCAGGAGTATGCTGTCAGCCAGGTGCTGCACTGGTTCCGCCGCTTCGACGACTATCAGGCACTAAAACAGCAATCCCACTGGGAACCGCTGCCGGATTATCAGCGCGAAGATTTTACCATTGGTATCCTCGGGGCTGGCGTGCTCGGCTCAAAAGTCGCTGAAGCACTTGCCCCGTGGGGCTTCCCACTGCGCTGCTGGAGCCGTAGCCGCAAGGATTATCCGGGCGTAGAAAGTTTTGCCGGCGCTGATGAGCTTCCTGCGTTCCTGAACGGTACGCGCGTGCTCATCAACCTGCTGCCAAATACGGCCGAAACGGTGGGGATTATCAATGGTGCACTGCTTAATCAACTGGCTGACCAGAGTTACGTAATGAACCTGGCGCGCGGGGTACACCTTGTTGAGTCCGATCTGCTGCAGGCGCTGAACAGCGGAAAACTGAAAGGGGCGATGCTGGATGTGTACAGCCGCGAGCCGTTACCGGCAGAAAGCCCGCTGTGGGCACATCCGCGTGTGGCGATGACGCCGCACATTGCAGCGGTCACGCGTCCGGCGGAAGCTGTGGCCTATATTCCCCACACCATCAGTGAGATGGAGCAGGGCCATCCGGTAACCGGACAGGTCGACAGACAGCGCGGCTACTGAGTGAAACCCGGCGTTAGCCGGGTTTTTGCTAATATTCGCTGCAGATAACTGCTATCCTTTGGAAAAACCGCAGAGGAGAGAAAGATGTATCCCGTTGACCTGCATATGCACACCGTCGCCAGTACCCACGCGTATAGCAACCTCCATGATTATATCGCGCAAGCGAAACGCAAGGGCATTACGCTTTTTGCGATTACCGATCACGGCCCGGACATGGCAGATGCGCCGCACTACTGGCATTTTGTGAATATGCGGATCTGGCCACGTCTGGTGGACGGTATTGGGATACTGCGCGGCATCGAGGCAAACATTAAAAATACAGACGGTGAAATCGACTGTACCGGACCGATGCTGACCTCTCTGGATCTGATCCTTGCCGGTTTCCACGAGCCGGTTTTCGCGCCGCAGGATAAAGAGACGAACACCCGAGCGATGATTGCTGCTATAGCCAGCGGCAACGTGCACATTATTTCTCATCCGGGTAATCCTAAATACCCGATTGATATCGAGGCTGTTGCCCAGGCGGCAGCGAAACACCGCGTGGCGCTGGAGATCAATAACTCTTCTTTTGTTCACTCGCGTAAGGGCAGTGAAGCAAACTGTCGCGCCGTGGCAGCTGCAGTGCGGGATGCCGGTGGCATGGTGGCTCTGGGTTCCGATTCCCATACCGCGTTTACGCTGGGTGATTTTAGTGAATGCCTGAAAATACTGAATGACGTGGATTTCCCGGAAGACAGGATCCTTAACGTTACCCCACGCCGCATGCTTGATTTCCTCGAGTCACGTGGAATGGATCCGATTGATGAATTTGCCGATCTTTAATTGTGTAATGGAATAAAAAAATGAATGAGTTTTCCATCCTTTGCCGCGTGCTGGGTACGCTGTTCTATCGTCAGCCGCAAGACCCGCTGCTGGTTCCACTCTTTACCCTGATTCGTGAAGGGAAACTGGCGCAAAACTGGCCGCTGGAACAGGATGAGTTGCTGGAGCGTCTGCAAAAAAGTTGCGATATGCAGCAGATTTCAACGGATTACAACGCGCTGTTTATTGGCGACGAATGCCGCGTTTCGCCGTACCGTTCAGCCTGGCAGGAAGGGGCGACGGAAGCGGAAGTGCGCGCGTTTCTCTCTGAACGCGGAATGCCGCTGACGGATACCCCTGCGGACCATATCGGAACGCTGTTGCTGGCTGCGTCCTGGATTGAAGATCACGCCGCTGATGATGAGAACGAGGCTATCGAAACGCTCTTCGAAGCGTATCTGCTGCCGTGGTGCGGTACTTTCCTCGGCAAAGTTGAAGCACATGCGACCTCGCCGTTCTGGAGAACGCTGGCTCCGCTGACCCGCGACGCCATTGCGGCAATGTGGGATGAGCTGGAAGAAGAGGATGAAGAGTGATTTAGGTCACATAAATTCTGCAACCATACATTTCATCTTGCACGTAGTGTGCATCTGATCACATTTCCATGGCGCGCTTCTGCTAAGATGCGCGCCATGAACATATTACTTTGTATCGCATTAACGACAGGCATTCTCTCCGGACTATGGGGATGGGTGGCGGTCTCTCTCGGATTGCTCAGCTGGGCCGGGTTTCTGGGCTGTACGGCCTACTTTGCCTGCCCGCAGGGCGGCGTAAAAGGGCTTTTTATCTCTGGCTGTACCCTGATGAGCGGTGTTATCTGGGCACTCGTGATTATGAAGGGCAGCGCGCTGGCCCCGCATCTGGAGATCCTGGGCTATATCATGACCGGCGTAGTCGCGTTTTTGATGTGTATCCAGGCAAAGCATATGCTGCTGTCGTTTGTACCCGGTACCTTTATGGGCGCATGCGCGACGTTTGCAGGGCAGGGGGACTGGGCGCTGGTGCTTCCTTCGCTAATGCTGGGGTTGGTGTTTGGCTATGCCATGAAGAACAGCGGCCTCTGGCTGGCCGCCAGACGGGATAAAGCGCAAAACATCAGTGCGGTAAGTGAATAAAAAAAGGCGAGATGATGATCTCGCCTTTTTTATGCGCTTCCTGTCAGGATTCCGGAGGCACTGACATATCGCGGTATTTAACCAGTATCGGGTTTTGCGCCTCTGCTTTGTTCTGCAGGTCCCACAATCCACGATCGATACCATCATTAATCAGGAATATTACTCCGGTTTCTATGGCTGACATCAGACACATCATGACCGGTTCGTTAGAGGTATACCCGATTTCACCCTCCAGCAAACGCTGGTAATCGATGAAGCGGAAAACCCCGGCCTGCACTTCATAAGAAAGAATGGTTTTGCTGGTCGTTACCGAAGAGAGCACTTCACCCGTGCTGACGTTGACGACACGCAGGTTAACGGCGATTTGGTCGAGCTGATATTGCGTATCAGCACCGATACCAAAGTAACGCGCGCCCACCCCACCCGATTTAACGTTGCTTTCATAACCGATAATCGATCCCTCGATCATGACGTTCGCCGCGGCCAGTGATTCCAGCGGCATGCGGTTATTATTTGCAACGGTGCCATTTTCCTGCGCAGCGCGAATAATTTTCCGTTCATTTAACAGGTTCTGCAGACCCTGACGTTCCAGAGGAATAAACCAGTGCGAATCCTTCAGGGCGGTCACCAGCATGGCGGTGGCGCTCTGTGGCACTGCCGTAGAGAAGTTACTTGCCGGATAAGGTTTAAATTGTCCCGTTTCATCCTGAATGTTGTAAACCGAGACAAATATTTTACCGGTCGGCGCAGGTAAATGTGTTAAATCACGATAGCTTTGAGCCCGAGGCATTAATGTTGGTTTTGCAGCTTCTTTAGGTGGAGCAGTTAAACAACCGCTCAATAAGCACACTGCAACAAATATCAGGAAGCGCTGCATGATCGTTGTCCTTATTTCGTTGTTGTTTAAAAGTTCGTTGAATCACTTTGTAGACCGGAAACCTGAATGGTGGAGGTTTTCCCGGTTTTTCGATCGGTAACGTTCAACTGGAGTTGTCCGTCCTTGTTGGCGATGTCGACAATGAAGTCGTTGGTCACCATTCGGCCGGGTTTGCCGGTATTAATGTTGGTCAGCAACCCTCCCAAAATCTGCGACTGGATAGCCTGCGTGAAGTTGTCCAGTGCCGATGGGGTATCGACGCTAAAATCCTTAAAGCTGGGATCCTTATAGGAGTTTTGCGCCTGGGCTTCGTTCAACAGAAACGCCCCATTATTGGGATTACCGCCAAAGTTAGGGTTACGGAACTGGAACGTCATATTTCCGGCCCAGCTTATAGGGGTTATTAGCATTATCGAAACAACTGCATATGCAATACGCATGACAGCCTCCGGATATAGGTTCGCTAGAATTCGTCTTTTGCTAAATCGCTGGTGCTTAATAGCGCTTTATCAATTTGCAGGCGATTAATAGCATCTTCTGATTGAGCCAGTGCTAAGGCTACGTTTTTATCGAAGTCTATTTTCGTGGGGAATAAAAATGTTTGATAAATAACGTCCTGATTAGCCGTTATTGTTATCCAACTTCCCCATCGTGCACTGGGCCGCTCGTTGATTGTTATATTTCCAGTAAATGTACTGTCCCATTTGTCACTGAATGCACGATAAAAATTGTGCCCGACCGAGGAGACAGTGTGGTCTGTTAACAATCCGGGAACTTCGACCTCGACGGCCCGTACGTTCCCGGCAGCGAGCATGAAACTCGCTGCGGCGATCCAACTCAACGTGCGTTTCATTTGATTAACGCCTGAGGTTATCGTTTGCCCATGAAACAGCCTGAGTTCGGTTCTTAACAGCTATCTTCTTGAAAAGATTATAAAGGTGCGTCTTTACCGTATTTTCGCTGATAAATAACGAACGGGCGATTTCAATATTTGAAGCACCAATGCGCAATTTGTTCAGGATCTCTTTCTCACGGTGCGTTAGCAGCGCTGACTCTGAACTGTTATAGCGGTAATTTCCGGAGTGCGTGATGAGGTAGCTGGCAAGTTTTTGCGAAAAATAACACTCGCCGCGCAATATACCCTGCAGACCTTCGACCAGCCGATCTTCTTCTTCCGTGATATAGAACACACCATTGATATGCGGCCAGCTTTCAATATCTCTGAAGGGATACTCATCAGGGGTATTCAATAATAACACGCGGATATTATTGTTTTTCCTGCTTAAATTATCTTGCCAGTAATGGATAAGCTTTTTATCCGCTTCCATCATATCAATCAGAATGATACTGCCAGGTGCAATATCATCAAAAGAACGTTGAATATTATGTAATTTCCCGTGCAGAGACAGCGATTGCTTTAAATGTTGTAATAAAGCGGTCGCTTGCAACGAAGGTTTTGTGATCAACAGTAACGTATGACCATGTAAACTTTGGACTTCATTATACATGATGAAACCCCACTTTTTTATGACACCTGACAGCGGTCCTCCAGATAAAAAAGAGGACCCCAGAAGTACTGACAGATGTTGCACTGCTGTGTGAAGAAAAAAACCATAACCTCCAGCAGGAGGTAAATATAAAACAAATTTCGTACATCTGATTTCAATCTAGCTATTACTAACTTTAAAGCAAGTGTTAAACGTGTAACAGGATGTAAAAATCAATATTAATTTGTGAAATTGGACTCTTTTAAATGTTGTGGAATGATAAGAAAGTTGTACATATAAATAACCCTGCACAGATTTTAAAAATCATACAAATATTTATAATCATTTGATTTTTATGAATATTAATTATTTATTTCTTCCCGTAAAGAGGTATGAGTCACAGAGATTTTCTAAGTCCTGTAATGAACGGTGCTGCGTCTTAAGAAAACAGGTCTCGTGTCACGTGTTGTGTAAAATGTCCTCCTGGCGTTTCGTTTAGCGTCCGTTGCATGGGGGCTTTACCCCTCTCGTCCCGCTGCGTAATCGATTATTAAGAAAAGCTTAATAGAAAAATAAGAACCCCGGTCTATAACGTTTTTTTGCATGGAATTACTACTTTGAGGTGACGTGATAAATAAAAATAAGCCACGCGGGTGAGATATTTAAAATGTTTCGGCAGACATACTCATCACCGTAACGACGCGTTAACAAATTACGAGTCGTTCTAACACGAAGTCACAGTAACAAGGTTATGGCGTTATCAAATAGCCAGGTCCAGGGTGACAACATGAAAAATACATCGTTATTTATGATGTTTACATTACTGGGTGCGCCTGGATTTGTAATCGCGGCTGATTCAGATTTGGCTAACGCTGAATATAACTTCACGGTTAATGAATTAAGTCGTTCATCATTAAATCAGGCAGCCATTATTGGTCAGCAGGGCATGTTAAATGATGCTCAGGTTCGCCAGGACGGGTCAAAATTATTGTCCATTGTTTCTCAGGATGGAGCAGGCAACAGAGCGAGAGTTGATCAATCAGGGACTTATAATATTGCCTGGATCGATCAGAGCGGTAGCGCGAATGATGCAGGTATTACGCAAGATGGATATGGTAATAGTGCGAAAATTATCCAAAAAGGGTCGGGTAATAGAGCAAATATTACGCAGTACGGTACGCAGAAAACCGCAGTTGTAGTGCAGAGACAGTCGCAAATGGCGATTCGCGTTATTCAGCGTTAGTTATTTAGCGGCGACTTTAATCAATCCGATGGGGGTTTACCATGAAATTTATCAAAGTGGCAGCAATTGCAGCAATCGTAGTTTCTGGTAGTGCTATGGCCGGTAGTATTAATCAAGGCGGTTGGGGTAACGGGCATGGCCACGGTGGTCATGACAGTGGTCCAAATTCAACGCTGAGCATTTACCAGTACGGTGGCGGTAACTCGGCTCTCGCTTTGCAAACCAGTGCGAGAAATTCCACACTGACCATTAATCAGAGTGGCGGCGGTAACGGTGCTGACGTTGGCCAGGGCTCTGATGACAGCTCAATTAGTCTGACTCAGAATGGTTTCGGTAACAGCGCAACGCTTGACCAGTGGAATGGTAACCACTCGGTGATGAACGTTAGCCAGTACGGTGGTGGCAACGGTGCTGCTGTTGATCAAACCGCATCCGGATCCACTGTGACTGTTCAGCAGGTTGGTTTTGGCAACCACGCGACTGCACATCAGTATTAATTTTCAGTCTGTGCTACAAAAAAACAGGGCATTTGCCCTGTTTTTTTTCGGGAGTTCATCATGAATACCTTAATTCTCCTCGCGGCGCTTTCCAGTCAGATCACGTTTAAAACATCGCAACAGGGAAATATGACCACCATTATTCCGCAGGTTATTTTGACGGAACCGTGTGAATGTCAGGTGCAGATTGTCTCTTTGCGACAGGGGCTGGGGGGACAAAGTTCTTCACGGCAACAAAACACACTTTTTATTCCCGCTAATCAGACGATTGATTTAATGCGGCTGAGTTTAAATATAGATTCCGGAGACAAGGTGAACATTACTGTCACCGTCTCTGACGGGAAATCGCTTCATTTATCACAGCAATGGTCCCCGGCGGGAAGTGCGCTCTAATGATTATGAAATCAAGACGTTGTGGATATGGCGGGCGTGCGCGGTTGAGCTATGCTGTTATCAGGAACTGTGCAGTGCTGTTCCATAACGTGATGCTTTGTTTGCCCTAACGGAGCGCGTTTACCCCTCAAGGACGACTTTCATTGAGGAGTACATATAGTGACCAAATATTTAGCCCGACGGGTTTATGGTTTAGGTTTCATCCTCTCTGCATTTATTACCCCCGCTTTTTCAGCCACGATTGTCGATGGTGGTGTGATTCATTTTCGCGGCGCTATTGTCGCAGACCCCTGCGTGGTGACACCGCATCATGACGCGTTTGCAATGACATGTCCGGATAATAATCGGATGCAAACGCGCAGGGTCAGCTATGAAGATGTACTTAACGGTCAGGTCAACGATTCCAGCCTCGCAACTCTCAGCATGAAGTACCTTAATCCCGAAAAAACGCTCGCGGTTGTTCAAATTCAGTATCGTTAATTCTCGCTCTTCCGCTCCCCGGCGGAAGAGGTTTTTCCCCGATAGTTTTTTATCCATACCTCCTCTGCGATACACTTAAGAAAAAGGCGGGTAGCAGAGGGTACGTATGAAACCGCAAATTGAAGTCATTCATGGCGATATTACGACGATGCACGTCGACGTGATCGTTAATGCGGCCAATCCATCTCTGATGGGCGGGGGCGGTGTTGACGGCGCAATCCACCGGGCTGCAGGACCGCAGCTCCTTGAGGCCTGTAAAGCTGTGCGTCAGCAGCAGGGTGAATGTCCTCCGGGTCATGCGGTGATTACCCTCGCGGGAGATCTTCCTGCCAAAGCGGTGATTCACGCTGTGGGGCCTGTATGGCATGGCGGCGATCGGCATGAGGCGAGTATTCTGGAGGAGGTGTACCGCAACTGCCTGCGCCTGGCAGCGGATAACGGCTATAAGACGATGGCTTTTCCGGCTATCAGCACTGGGGTATATGGATATCCAAAACCTGCCGCTGCCACGATCGCGGTAGAGACCGTTTACCGATACCTCTCCCTCAAGCCGATGCCTGAGAAGGTGATTTTTGTCTGTTTCGACGAAGAAACCACGCACCTTTATCAGCGGCTTCTCACGCAGCGTGGACAGGACGTAGAGAGCTAAAACAAACGCGGCGCACTGAGTGCGCCGCGTTTGTTTATGAGGCTTTAGCCTGCGGTTTTCCTGAAAACAGGAAACGCAGGAGCGGGATCCGCAGATGGATTTCATAAAGCACGATGGCAATCCCAATCACAAAGACCAGTCCGGTAAAGAAACCCAGCGTGTTGGACGCAATATGTGGCGTGATATAAGCGCCGAAGAACAGCGTCAGCGGGTGGTGCACCAGGTAAATAAACAGTGAAGCATTGACGAAGTAGGTTACGCGGCTGGACTTAAAGTTCAGCAAGCGGTGTCCCAGCGCGAAGACCACATTCACCATCCACAGACCCAGCAGCATGGTGATCACGCTTTCTGTTTCATACATCCAGCCATCGCCGCTGCCATAGCGCTGATTTAACAGATAGGCCGCAAACGCGATAGCGGCACCCAGAGCGCACCATGGCGACGGGGTAGTAAACAGCGATTTAAGCTTGGGATGAATAAATGCCAGCGCACCGGCTAAAAAGAAGGGGATGTAAAACAGCGACTGCATCACGACGAAATTGAACAGCCCGTCACTCAGTATCGGCGGATACACGATAAACAGCGTGCGTCTCACGGCCGCATAGGCGATCCCCAGCAGCAAAAAGAGCAGAGACAGTTTACCCAGCGTAATGTTGGCGAAGAAGGTATCGGCCTGGGTACTCAGGCGATGGCGCAGGCGGCTGAAAATGACCAGGCTGACCGTGGTGAGCACCACCAGGACCAGCAGGAACCACAGGTGAGACACCAGTTCCCAGACCAGGGTATTGTACTTTTCATACAGCGTCAGATTTGGCCAGTTCTCCGCCTTGCCTTTGACGTACTGCAACATAATAAACTGCGGCAACGTCAGCAGGGGAATGGCGGTCAACATCGGAATGCCCACACGCTCCACGCGCACTTTCCACCAGCGTTTTACCGGGTAGCGTAAGAACAGCATGTAGGAGAAATAGCCGGATATGACAAAAAACACCTGCATACGAAAGGCATGGATAAAGTCATTAAACAGCGTGAGCCACCAGGAGGGCATCTGGCTATTCACATGCCAGGTGTGGCTGGAGTAAATCAGTGAAATGTGAAAGGGGATCCCCAACAGCATCAGCCATGCCCGGATCGAGTCGAGGAAATATTCACGTTCTACAGGTGTTGAGCTCATATAACTTTGTGCATTCTCAGACTTTTCGCCTTATCCCTAAGACTCATAATGGTTACATTCGAAGCCAACCCTACACCAAGACCGACACCCTGTCTCCAGGATAAGCACGCAAAGTGAAAAGCGGGTTCTTTCATTTGCTTAATCCATGAGCCAGCGAGCTGAACAAAGCAGTGATAATGTTGTCGGATTGCCTGAGTTTCCATTAAAATGGATCGGATCGATATAAGCACACAAAGGGGGAAGTGCTTACTTATTATGAAACATAAACCACAGATGATGAAAATGCGTTGGTTGGGTGCTGCAGTGGTGTTATCTCTGTATACCTCATCGGCACTGGCCTTTAACATCGACGATGTCGCAAAACAGGCAAAATCGATGGCAGGCAAGAGCTACGAAGCGCCAAAAAGTAACTTGCCCTCCGTTTTCCGCGACATGAAGTATGCGGACTATCAGCAGATCCAGTTCAACCATGACAAAGCGTACTGGAACAACATTAAAACCCCGTTCAAGCTTGAGTTTTATCATCAGGGAATGTACTTCGACACGCCTGTTGCCATTAATGAAGTGACGGCGACCGCGGTACGTAAAATCAAGTACAGCCCGGATTACTTCAATTTTGGCAATGTTCAGCACGATAAAGATACGGTTAAAGACCTGGGCTTCGCTGGCTTCAAGGTGCTTTACCCGATCAACAGCAAAGATAAAAACGACGAAATCGTCAGCATGCTCGGTGCCAGCTACTTCCGCGTGATCGGGGCAGGGCAGGTGTACGGGCTTTCTGCGCGTGGCCTCGCCATTGATACCGCGCTGCCATCAGGTGAAGAGTTCCCGCGTTTCCGCGAGTTCTGGATTGAACGTCCAAAACCAACCGACAAACGCCTGACTATTTATGCACTGCTGGATTCCCCGCGTGCGACCGGTGCTTATCGCTTTGTGATTATGCCTGGCCGTGACACGGTCGTTGACGTGCAGTCCAAAGTTTACCTGCGCGATAAAGTCGGCAAACTGGGCGTTGCACCGCTGACCAGTATGTTCCTGTTTGGGCCGAATCAGCCGTCACCGGCGACGAACTTCCGCCCGGAACTGCACGATTCCAACGGTCTTTCTATTCATGCAGGTAATGGTGAGTGGATCTGGCGTCCGCTGAATAACCCGAAACATCTGGCTGTTAGCAGTTTTGCGATGGAAAACCCGCAAGGTTTCGGCCTCCTGCAGCGTGGCCGTCAGTTCTCCCGATTTGAAGATCTGGATGACCGCTATGACCTGCGCCCAAGCGCCTGGGTCACGCCGAAAGGTGACTGGGGTAAAGGTAAGGTTGAGCTGGTTGAAATTCCAACCAATGACGAAACCAACGATAACATCGTTGCTTACTGGACGCCGGATCAGCTGCCGGAAGCCGGTAAAGAGATGAACTTCAAATACACCATTACCTTTAGCCGCGACGAAGACAAACTGCATGCGCCGGATAACGCGTACGTCATGCAGACTCGCCGTTCTACGGGTGATGTGAAGCAGTCTAACCTGATCCGTCAGCCTGATGGCACCGTGGCCTTTGTTGTGGACTTCGCGGGCCAGGATATGAAAAAACTGTCCCCGGATACCGCCGTTGCCGCTCAGGCGAGCATCGGTGATAACGGTGAAATCGTTGAGAACACCGTACGCTATAACCCGGTAACGAAAGGCTGGCGTCTGACGCTGCGCGTGAAAGTGAAAGATCCGAAACAGACCACTGAAATGCGTGCTGCGCTGGTCAGTAACGATCAGCCGCTGAGTGAAACCTGGAGCTATCAGCTACCTGCCAATGAATAATACATCTGAATATATTGATGCCATGCCGCTGACGGACATTGAAAAAGCGGCGCTGCCTAAAAGCGACATCCGCGCGGTGCATACCGCGCTGGATGGCGAACATCGTCCGTTTTCCCGTGACGATGATACGCCGCTGGGGTCAGTAAAGGCGCGTCTGGAGCAGGCATGGCCAGACTCGCTGGCAGAAGGGCAGTTGATTAAAGACGATGAAGGACGCGATCAGCTTCAGGCAATGCCGAAAGCCACGCGTTCCTCAATGTTCCCTGACCCGTGGCGCACCAACCCGGTTGGCCGCTTCTGGGATCGCCTGCGTGGGCGTGATGTTACGCCGCGCTATCTGTCGCGCCTGACGAAAGAAGAGCAGGCCTCCGAACAGAAATGGCGTACCGTGGGGACCATTCGTCGCTACATTCTGCTGTTACTGACGCTGGCGCAGACCGTGGTCGCTACCTGGTACATGAAAACCATTCTGCCTTACCAGGGCTGGGCGCTTATCAACCCTGCAGACATGATGGGCCAGGATATATGGGTCTCCTTCATGCAGCTGCTGCCGTATATCCTGCAGAGCGGCATTCTTCTGCTGTTTGCCGTTCTTTTCTGCTGGGTGTCAGCCGGTTTCTGGACCGCGCTGATGGGCTTCCTGCAGCTGCTGATGGGGCGGGACAAATACAGCATTTCAGCCTCAACGGTCGGGGATGAACCCCTTAATCCTGAGCACCGTACGGCGCTGATCATGCCTATCTGTAACGAAGACGTTGACCGCGTATTTGCGGGTCTGCGTGCGACCTGGGAATCCGTAAAGGCAACCGGTAACGCGGCGCATTTTGACGTCTATATCCTGAGTGACAGCTACAACCCGGACATTTGCGTTGCCGAGCAAAAAGCCTGGATGGAACTGATCGCGGAAGTGCAGGGTGAAGGCCAGATCTTCTACCGCCGTCGTCGTCGTCGCGTGAAGCGTAAAAGCGGAAACATCGATGACTTCTGCCGTCGCTGGGGGAATCAGTACAGCTACATGGTCGTGCTGGATGCTGACTCCGTAATGAGCGGCGACTGCCTGAGCGGTCTGGTGCGTCTGATGGAAGCCAACCCGAACGCGGGGATCATCCAGTCTTCGCCAAAAGCGTCCGGTATGGACACGCTTTATGCGCGCTGCCAGCAGTTTGCAACCCGCGTCTACGGGCCGCTCTTTACCGCTGGTCTGCACTTCTGGCAACTGGGTGAGTCTCACTACTGGGGTCACAACGCCATTATCCGCGTGAAGCCGTTCATTGAGCACTGTGCGCTGGCTCCGCTGCCGGGTGAAGGTTCGTTTGCGGGGTCTATTCTGTCGCACGACTTCGTGGAAGCGGCGTTGATGCGTCGTGCTGGCTGGGGCGTCTGGATTGCTTACGACCTGCCGGGATCTTACGAAGAGCTGCCACCGAACCTGCTGGATGAGCTCAAGCGTGACCGCCGCTGGTGTCACGGTAACCTGATGAACTTCCGCCTGTTCCTTGTTAAAGGGATGCACCCGGTTCACCGTGCTGTGTTCCTGACTGGCGTAATGTCTTATCTCTCCGCACCGCTGTGGTTTATGTTCCTTGCACTCTCTACTGCGCTACAGGTGGTGCATGCTCTGACGGAACCGCAATACTTCCTGCAACCGCGCCAGCTGTTCCCGGTGTGGCCGCAGTGGCGTCCGGAGCTGGCGATTGCGCTGTTTGCCTCCACCATGGTGCTGCTGTTCCTGCCTAAGCTGCTCAGTATCATTCTGATCTGGTGCAAAGGCTCGAAAGAGTACGGTGGTTTCTGCCGCGTGACGCTCTCGCTTCTGCTGGAAGTGCTGTTCTCCGTGCTGCTGGCGCCGGTGCGTATGCTGTTCCATACCGTGTTTGTGGTCAGCGCGTTCCTCGGCTGGGAAGTGGTCTGGAATTCACCGCAGCGTGATGATGACTCCACGCCGTGGGGGGAAGCCTTCATGCGTCATGGCTCGCAGCTGCTGCTGGGGCTGGTATGGGCGGCAGGTATGGCCTGGCTGGATCTGCGCTTCCTGTTCTGGCTGGCACCGATTGTCTTCTCGCTGATCCTGTCACCGTTTGTGTCAGTGATTTCGAGCCGCTCAACGGTGGGGCTGCGTACCAAACGCTGGAAACTGTTCCTGATCCCGGAAGAGTATTCGCCGCCACAGGTGCTGGTGGATACCGACACGTATCTGGAGCAGAACCGCAAACGCTCGCTGGAAGATGGTTTTATGCACGCGGTGTTTAACCCGTCATTTAACGCTCTGGCGACGGCCATGGCGACAGCGCGTCACCGTGCAAGCCAGGTACTGGAGATTGCCCGCGATCGTCACGTTGAACAGGCGCTGAACGATACGCCGGAAAAACTCAACCGCGACCGTCGTCTGGTGCTGTTGAGCGATCCGGTTACGATGGCACGCCTTCACTACCGTGTGTGGTCTGCGCCGGAAAAATACTCTTCGTGGGTCAGCCACTATAAAGAGATTAAAATTAATCCACTCGCGCTGAAGGCGAAGTAAGCCTTCTGTGCCCGGCGGCGTTACGCTACCCGGCAAATAAAATACCGGCTGAAAAGCCGGTATTTTTTTAGAGGTCATTGATGAAAATAATCCTCGCCGTGATGATGGCGTGTTTACTCAGCGGCTGTGGCAGCATCATCAGCCGCACCATTCCAGGGCAAGGCCACGGTAATCAGTACTACCCCGGGGTAAAATGGGATGTACGTGACTCAGCGTGGCGCTATCTCACCGTGCTCGATTTACCGTTTTCACTGGTATTCGATACGCTATTGCTGCCGATCGACGCTCAGCACGGCCCTTATGAATAGGGGAAATTAACGCTCATCCCACTCATCGGCTGCGGTCTGTCCTTCTTCCGTATCCAGCGGCGGCTCGAGCTGAAATTCGCCCTCATCCCACTCGTGCAGGGTGTTTTCTTCAAGCCATTCCTGCCGTAGTTCGATTTCGTCATAGTCGCCATCAAAGACGGCCTGCGCACCTTCTCCGCTCAGGACCGGCAAACATTCTCCTTCCTCGCCATCATCAGCAAAGAATTCGGCCTGCCACATAATATCCCCGTCCTGCAGAACGTATTTCTGGATATTAAGTTGTTGCACGTCAGCATTTTCTTCCTCAACGCCGGGATTATCGGCGAGGAACTCTTCACGAGCGGCATCAATAGCTTCTTCCAGTGTGGCGTACATGGTCATTGGTGTCTCCCTGTTTTCCTGAAGGTTTCAGGGAAAGAATAGCTGAATATCGGGTTCTGCAAGTATGAATGCAAAAATAAGCTGTCACGCGTTTGTCTTATTAACGACTGGTCGTAAAGCCCTCGATAAACTGAACCACGAATAAATCGCATTAAACAACACCACGCCCGCGGTGACGATAAACACGGCGCGGAAACCAAAACTGGCGGAAATCCCGGCTCCGACAAGCGGTCCGGTGACGTTGCCGATATCGCGAAATGACTGGTTATAGCTAAAAATGCGGCCGGCTATCTGGTTCGTTGAGTTGTACACCAGCAGGGTCTGAACCGCAGGCAGTAACGCGCCGTCTGCCGCTCCCAGTAAGAAACGCAGCAGGCCAAGTTGCCACGGCGCTTGTACCATCGACATCGGAATGAGGAGCAGAACGGAAATCACCAGGGCGCATATCAGGATTTTTTCCGGGCCCACGCGGTCCCCCAGTTTTCCCAGCCTCGGGGCGCTGAGCAGCGCTGCCACGCCGGGCACCGACGCGATAAGCCCGCTGATAAACGCAATATTACTGACGTCACCGGCCAGATCGCGAACGTAGAGCGTCAGAATAGGGGCAATCGACCCGGTTGCTACCTGAATAATCAGGGTCGTGACGAACAGGCTTAGCACCAGCCTGGGATTTTTAAGCGAGGTCAGCACATCCCGTGCGTGGAGCATCTCTTTTCGGGGGACCGGGGTGAAACGTTCACGGATACAGAGCAGCGTGACGATAAAGCAGAGAAAAAGGACGCTGGCAGTAATGAAAAAGACCGGACGCAGGCCGTAGTTATCCGCCAGCAGCCCGCCTGCCAGCGGTCCCAGCAATGCGCCGCTCACGCCACCGGTGGAGAGCGTGCCGAGCGCCCAGCCGCTTTTGTGTCGCGGAATTTGGGTGGCGATGAGCGCATTTGCGTTAGGAATAAAGCCCCCCAGCAGGCCCAGTAACGCGCGCAAAATCAGAAATTGCCAGACGTTCTGCGCAAGGCCCATCAGCGCCATGATGATGGCCATCCCCAGTGCCGAACGCAGCAGCATGATCTTTCGTCCTTTGCGATCGGCAAGGCCACCCCAGAAGGGCGAAGCAATCGCGGAAAAGAGAAAGGTGATACTGAAGACCAGGCCAGACCACATATTGAGCGCACTGTGACCGGTGACGCCAAGTTGTTCAACGTAAAGCGGCAGGAAGGGCATCACCAGGCTAAACGCCGCACCGGTGAGAAAACAGCCAAGCCACGCAACCGTGAGGTTACGCTTCCAGTTTATGGGGGCATCTGAGGGTGACATAACAATCCGCATAATGAGGTGCAGAGCACCATAGGCCTGAAGTAATAAGCCTGCTAAGTATGCGCCTGGGTTATGATCGCTGCAATGCGGAGGAGCTTTTAAAGCTAAATGAGCGTGCGGCCCTGATGGCCGCACGGAAAATTAATAGCGCGACGGCATACCCTCTGGCCGCGTTTTGAAGCGACGATGGAGCCACATATACTGCTCCGGCGCGAGCATGATGCATTTCTCAACCACTCTGTTCATCCAGCGAGCGGTCGTTTCCGCATCGTCCAGCGGCGGCGCGAGTTCCGGCTCGAGCATCATTAACTCGTAGCCTGAGCCATCCGGCTTGCGACGCGGGACAAACGGGACGATCGCGGCTTTGGACATTTTCGCCAGCATCCAGGTACCGGTGGTTGTGGCCGCCTCTTCAACGGCGAAGAACGGGACAAATACGCTGGATTGCGGGCCATAATCGTGGTCAGGGGCATACCAGATCACTTCACCTGATTTCAGCGCGCGGATCATCCCCTTCAGGTCTTTCCGGTCGATCATACTTTTGTTGGAGCGCATACGGCCGTTGGTCTGGATTAAATCGATCACCGGGTTATCGTTAGGGCGATAAACACCAATACCGGGTGCCTGCATGCCAAACATACGCGCACCGATCTCCAGCGTCAGAAAATGCACGCCAATCAGCAGTACGCCTGTCTTATTGGCCTGAAGCGTATGCACAGGCTCCATACCTGTCCCGGTGACTTCACTCCAGCGGGCCATCCGTTTGTCTGGCCAGAACCACGCCATACCGGTTTCCATCAGCCCCATGCCAACGGATTCGAAATTCCTGGTAACCATCTCATGACGTTCCGCCTCGCTCATCTGCGGGAAGCACAGCTCAAGGTTGCGGTAGGCAATCCTGGCGCGGCGTTTCATGAATTTTTGACCAATACGACCCACACATTTGCCCACACGGAAAATCACAGGGTAAGGGAGTTGGACCATCAGCCATAAAAAACCAATGCCAAGCCAGGTCAACCAATAGCGGGGATGCAAAAGGGCGACAGTAAATTTCGGTAACTGGGTCATGTCTTTCCTGTGTTCTAACGTCCTGTTTAGCTATTGTCTCATTTTTTGAGGCGTAGCCAAAATGTCTGTCTTCGAAACGTGTACGAATGCAGCAATTGTTAAGTCTGACTAACTAGGGTGTGTGAAATGTAGCGTAAATTGTGTGGATGTAAATTGTCATTGTTTGCTATATGATGCCGACCGATTTTTCATTCTCTCTAACGATTGCAGGACTTGTACACCATGCCAGTGTTACACAACCGCGTTTCGAATGAGATGTTAAAGGCGCGTATGTTGGCTGAAACCGAACCGCGCACGACAATCTCATTCTACAAATACTTCACCATCAACGATCCACAAGCGACCCGCGATGCGCTTTATCAGGCCTTCACGACGCTGAATGTTTTCGGTCGCGTCTATCTTGCCCGTGAAGGCATCAATGCCCAGATCAGCGTACCGGAAAGCAAAGTAAACGCCTTCCGCGACCTGCTTTACGGGTTCGATCCGGCTCTCAACGGTGTACGCCTGAACATTGCCCTGGATGATGACGGTAAATCATTCTGGGTACTGCGCATGAAAGTGCGTGAACGCATTGTCGCGGACGGTATTGACGATCCGGCGTTTAACGCCGCTGATGTCGGGGAATACCTGAAAGCGGCGGAAGTGAATGCGATGCTGGACGATCCGGATGCGGTGTTCATCGATATGCGTAACCATTATGAGTACGAAGTGGGGCATTTCGAAAACGCGATGGAAATTCCGGCTGATACCTTCCGCGAGCAACTGCCAAAAGCGGTTGAGATGATGCAGGAACATAAAGATAAAAAGATCGTGATGTACTGCACCGGTGGGATCCGCTGTGAGAAGGCCAGCGCCTGGATGAAGCACAACGGGTTTAATAAGGTCTGGCACATTGAAGGCGGCATTATTGAGTACGCCCGCCGTGCCCGTGAGCAGGGTTTACCGGTGCGTTTTATCGGTAAGAACTTTGTCTTTGACGAACGAATGGGCGAGCGTATTTCAGAGGATGTGATTGCCCACTGTCACCAGTGCGGTACGCCGTGTGATACTCATACCAACTGCAAAAATGACGGATGTCATTTGCTGTTTATTCAGTGTCCGGCCTGTGCCGAGAAATTTAACGGATGCTGCAGCGAACTGTGCAGTGAAGAGAGTATGCTGCCGGAAGAGGAGCAGCGCCGTCGTCGTGCAGGACGGGAAAACGGTAACAAGATTTTTAATAAATCCCGTGGCCGTCTGAACACCAAACTGGGTATTCCCGACCCTGAATAAGGCTGATGCCCGGCAGTGTGAAAGCCTGCCGGGCGTCGTTATTAAGACTTCTGCTGAACGCCTTCAACGGAAATAATCAGTTCGACATCCTGAGAAGCCGGGCCCAAATCGGTAGTAATATTAAAGTCTTTCAGGTGAATTTTACCTGCGGCTTCAAATCCGGCACGTTTACCCCCCCACGGATCGTCACCCTGGCCCATTAATTTTGCATTCAGCGTAACCGGTTTTGTCACGCCGTTGAGCGTCAGGTTGCCGGTAATATCCAGCTTATCGCCATCTTTTTTCACTTCCGTGGAGGTGAAGGTGGCCTGTGGGAATTTAGACACGTTCAGGAATTCCGCACTGCGCAAATGTTTATCGCGTTCTGCATGATTGGTGTCGACGCTGTTGGTATTAATGGTCACGTTGACTTTATCGGCGGCAGGATTTTTTTCGTCAAAGCTGAATGTGCCGTCAAAATCATTAAAGGTGCCATACAGCCAGCTATACCCGAGATGCTGAATACGGAAATTGACGAAAGCATGTTGGCCCTCTTTATCAATTTTATAGTCAGCAGCAACGGCTGAGCCGGTGGTAAATAACAGAGAACCCAGTGCGATACCCAGCAGGTGTTTTTTCATTTTAAGCTCCAGAGTCAACTGACGAGCGGCCAAGCATGCGCTTTAGCGTATCGTCTTTATCGATGAAATGATGTTTAAAGGCGGCAAGCCCGTGCAGCACGGACAGGATAACCACGCTCCATGCCAGCCAGAGGTGAATCACCCCGGCAATATCGGCCTGTGATCCCGCATCGGCAAGCGTTGCCGGGACATCAAAAATGCCAAAAACGCTTATTGGCTTACCCTCTGCTGTCGAGATGAGATAGCCGCTGATCAGAAGAGCGAAGAGCAGCGCATAAAGCGTAATATGCGCGGCAACAGCGCTGATACGGGTAAATTTACTGTGGGTCTTTGGCGCGGCAGGCGGCGGTGAAATGTGTCGCCAGATCACGCGAATAACCAACCCCATCATCAGCAGCACGCCGATGCTCTTATGCAGCTCCGGGGCCTGGTGATACCAGCCATCGTAATAGCTGAGCGTCACCATCCAGAGGCCAAGTCCGAACATGGCATAGACTGCAATAGCAAATATCCAGTGCAAGCTTATGGATATTATTCCATAGCGCCGGGAGGTGTTACGCAATTGCATCAGGATTACCATTATCAAATAAACAGAGCAGTAAAAATGAACGGGAAGGAATGATATTGCAACTGAAATAAGTCGATATTGATTTTTATTTTATTTATTTCAGCGGTTTTGAAAATGATCCGCAAAGGTAATTCAATGTCTTCGTGCAAGACTTAACAAAGGGCTAATTGAGGAATTGTTCTAACTTAAGTAAATATAAAGTAATGTCAATAAATGTCAGGCAGGCTTTCAGTAAAATACAATGTAAATAAAATCAATGATGGCCAGCAGCGCCCACAATAAGATATAGAGCATCAAATGCTCACGAATATTATTGATGAGAAAACCCACAACTTTGCGCATAGCGCCCCGCAAACCGTAACAAAAAGACGGGCTCCGGAACGTCCGAAGCCCGTGGTGGATTATCCGTTAAAACGTGAAAGAGAGAAGGGCGTCAGATCAAACTGCGGTGTAATACCCTGGGCAAACTGCGCGGCAATTTCACCCAGCACCGACGCGAACTTAAAGCCGTGACCGCTCAGACCGGTGATGAGCAATGTGTTCTCATGCCCGGGCAGCGTATCGATAATAAAGTCTTCGTCCGGGGTGTTGTCGTAGGTGCATGCCGCGCCATAGAGTAAGCCACCGACGCCCGGCAGAATATTTCGCAGGAACGAGAAGGCTTCAGAGCCATCCTGTGGGTAGGCGCCAAACGGTTTACGTTCTTCAGGAGAGGAGATAATTTGTCCCCCATTGTGTTTCCCGATTTTGAGCGCGTCTTTATCCGAAGGGAAGCCGTAGAACTGATCGCCGTTGGGTAACTCGCCGGTGAACGCCGGGAATTTATTCTGCGTACTGTAACGGCCATCAGACTGGAACCAGGAGAAGACCTTGCGCACCGGCTGTACGGGCAGGTCTGGCAGCAGACGGGTTACCCAGGTACCTGCACTGATGAGCAATCGGGAGGCCGTGTACTCTCCGTCCAGGGTTGTCACCGTGACGCCGTCAGCGTCATGTTTAATGGCCTCGACCGGGCAATTGAAAAGCTGGGCGCAGCCTGCTTTCGCGGCCAGCGCTATCCAGGTTTTTATTGCTGTTTCGCAATGCAACACCCCAGAATGGGCTTCAAAGAGACCAACATAATCGTCCGGGACGGTGATTTCCGGCCAGCGCGACATGATCCCGGACGCGTCGAGCTTCTCAACGTCCAGGTTAAATGTTTTTGCGCTGCGTTCGACGCTGGCGAGAAAATCAGAGCGGGCAGGACCAAGGTTAATGATGCCCGTGCGTTCGAAAATGCGTTCCTCAGTCTGTTTTGCCAGCTCGTCCCAGAGCGCTTGCGCGCGAAGTACCAGCGGGACATAGCGCTCGCCTTCACCATAGGCGTGACGAATGAGGCGAGTATCGCCATGATGACTTCCCTCTGAATGAGGGGGAAGATGGGCATCTATCATCAGAACCTTGAGGCCAGCCTGGGTGGCATAATATCCGGCGGCAGAACCAACGGAGCCGCTACCAATAATAATCAGATCATATTTCATGGGCATCTCTTAAACTAACGCTTTGTTAGCAGAGTAATTAACATCGGGGGCTTATACAAGGGAGAAATAAATAAGGCACCCCGAGGGTGCCTGTAGAGTGAAAAGTGGGCTAAACGCTAATGCCGTTTATACTCATTTTCCTGGTAGTCGCCAGATTCTATTTTTGCGATGCCTGCTTCCAAAATAGAAATAAACTGACGGGCGACGTCTGTCGTAAGCCACAGCGTCTGTCCAACTTCCGCTTCTTCACGGTTCAGCTGATTTGGGGTCTGGTAGTGCAAACGCAGCATCAGTGCATCGTAGCTGTCTACGGTACTGATATCCCAGCCAACGAGTGGGTGGGTCTGGATGACTTCGCTATTCTTTTCCATTATAACCCCCATAATGCGTGTTAGAAGACAACGACTTCGAGGTTCAATGCATGTTTTTCTGAAGCAACTTCAGTATACAAGTAATAAGGGTTCCTAAGGGAAAAATAAACAGCTAGCAACACATTTTTCTGCTTTTTAGGATTGTTCGAACAATAAAACACCATGTTGTTCACGATTTTTAAAGAAGTTGCCGAATTAATTTGAACTTTCTGGATTTTCAGGCGAAAAAAAGCCGGGGCGACCCGGCAAAAAAACACAATGAGGGAGCAGTGTTAATCTGTGATGAACCAGTCGTCGGCGCTTTCCCACGTTTCCTGCAGGATTTCGGTGATACGCGCTTTATCTTCTTTCGCGCCGCCAATGACGGAGAGGTTGTTTGCGGCCGCGTAACGCACCGTTACGGCACCATCGTTTTCGGGAAAGGTGTTGTTAATACGACGGGATAATTCGCCTGCAAGCGCATCAAGCGCGCCGGCAGGCAGAACAGTAGTTTTGGCTATGGTGACTTCAATACGCATAAATGCCCCCTGTGTAATATACTGTTTATTTATACAGGTATATTATCGGTTTGACAACAAGGGGCACTGATTTTTTAGCGTTTTACCGTCCAGCGAACGGTTTCACCTGCCAGGAATGGGATCAGCGTGTCATCGGTCAGTGGAATGGCTTCCTCAACCTGGCTCTCTTTACGTTCCAGCTCAATGAAGGTCTCATTGACCGGCAACCCATAAAAACGGGGGCCATTGAGTGAGCAGAACGCCTCGAAATGCGGCAGGGCATTCATCTCTTCAAACACGGTTGCATAGCTGGCGAGAGCGGTTGGGGCATTAAAGCAGCCCGCACAGCCGCAGCTTGCTTCTTTGCGATGACGCGCATGAGGTGCGGAATCCGTGCCCAGAAACGCGCGGGAGAAACCGCTGGCAACCAGTTCGCGCAGCGCCTGCTGGTGAATGTTACGCTTGAGGATCGGCAGGCAGTACAGATGCGGACGTACACCGCCAACCAGCATGTGGTTACGGTTAAACATCAAATGCTGTGGCGTGATGGTGGCGGCGATAAGCTCGTTACCGTCGCGGACATACTCAGCGGCATCTTTGGTGGTGATGTGCTCGAAGACCACTTTGAGCGCGGGAAGGCGCTGACGCAGGGGCTCCATCACGGAGTCGATAAAACGGGCTTCACGGTCAAAGATGTCGATCTCGGCATGCGTGACTTCACCGTGAACCAGCAGCGGCATACCCAGTTTCTGCATACGCTCCAGCACCGGCATGATGGCATCAATGCTGGTAACGCCGTGGCTGGAGTTGGTGGTGGCATTGGCCGGGTAAAGTTTCGCAGCGGTGAATACGCCTTCGTTAAACCCGCGCTCCACTTCGTTTGGATCCAGGGAATCGGTCAGGTAGCAGGTCATCAGCGGGGTGAAATCATGGCCCGCCGGGACGGCATCCAGAATGCGCTGGCGATACGCCATTGCGGCATCGACGGTGGTGACTGGTGGCACCAGGTTAGGCATGACAATCGCGCGGCCATAAATTTCGCTGGTATAAGGCACGACGGTTTTGAGCATATCGCCATCGCGCAGATGGATATGCCAGTCGTCAGGGCGGCGGATTTTAAGAACCTGGGGTTGTGCAGTCATGGAAGCTCCGGCTTGTCAGGAATCAGTCATTCGGATGGCTGTTTTTGCCGGACACAAATCATATGCGGAAACGTTTTCGTTTGCACACTTTTCCGTAAAAAAAAGGGCGCCTCGGCGCCCTACGGATTAATCAGTGAAGGGAATAATGATTTCTCCCGGTTTCACCTCTATCCCTTTAGCATACTTTTTCGCAAGCGCTTCACCCTTGCTCTTGTCTTCACTTAAGACATAGGCTGGCTGCTGATTAAAATAGTTACGCAGCGACTGATTCAGATAAGGCATCAGGGTTTGCAGCACAGATTTCATCTTGTCCGGCGTGACTTCCGCATCGACGACTTCCATCTCCTGCAGGTAAATAGCCCCTTTCTCTTTGTTAAAGACCGGCAGCGCTTTTAGCTTCAGCTTGATATTGGCTTTCTGGTTGCCGAAGAGGGAGGTCATATCGAGGTTTGCATCCCCGTTCAGCGTCACTTTGTTTGGCTCTTCACGTCCTATCTGGCTGGTCAGGTTGCTGAGGACGATATGCGCATCGGCAAGCCCGGGCACGCCGATGTCTTTTGAAAAGTTGTTATGTTTTTCCAGCGCCTGATTAATTTCCTGTTCACTGACGGTGTATTGCGTAAGCTGGTTACAGCCCACCAGCAGACCGCTGACAATGAATGCAGCGGCAATGACAATTTTCTTCATAGTGTTCCTCAACGAAAAATCGGCGCTTCTGTCCTGTTACGTCAGTATGTCAGTGTGAAATGGCAGAAACCAGCAGAAAAAACTGAGAAGTGAGGCGGGAGCGACCTCCCGCCAGAGGGAAGGGCTACGCGCCCGGTTCGAGCATACCGCTTGCGCTGCGCTTCTGGCTGAACTGCCACCAGAGGGCCAGCAGCGTCATAAAGCCCACCGCGCCGAGCATCATCCACGGCAGTTCCGGTTGATTCAGCGCTTTGCCTGCATCAAACAGCCAGCCGCCGCCGGCGTAACCCAAAGCCCCACCAAAGGCCAGGCCGAGTCGGCTGAACCCCATATAGCTGCCGCGGGCACGTGCATCTGCAAGCGAGGCGCTCAGCGTCTCACGAGCCGGCTCGGCGATGATAGAGCCGATATAGAAGGTGCAAATCAGCGTAAACAGCTGCTGGAGAGAATTCACCAGACCGATGGGCATCATGCTCAGCGTCATTAAAAACAGCCCGGCCATCAGACGATGCTCCAGGCGAAAACGCCGTTCGCTCCAGCGGGCAATCGGATAGAGCAGCGTCAGCGAAAGCGCGGCTTCGATGGCGTACATCCATTTCACGGCGGCCGGGGTTCCCGCAATATCATTCACCATGATAGGCAGCATCAGCATCACCTGCACGGCAAGCATGTAGTAACCCGTCAGGGTCAATACGTAGGTGACAAAACGTTTGTCGTGCAGGACGCGGCCCAGCCCTTCGCGTACCGGCGCTTTCACCGTCGACAATTTCCATGCGGGCAGATACAGGCCATTAAAGAGGGCGCACAGAATAAAGAGCACCGCGCCAGCCGCGCAGACCAGACGGAAATCGTACTGCAGCAACCAGCTCCCCAGAAGCGCGCCAATTACCGCGCCCGCGCTGTCCTGCATCATCAAAATCGAGAAGAAACGTCCGCGGTGCTGCGGGCGAATTAACTTCACCACCAGCGCGGTGCGCGGCGGGTCAAACAGGGTTCCGCCGATCCCGGAGAGAAAGCAGGAGAACCACAGAAGCCAGGGCTCATGGGCAACCGCCATCGTGGCAAAGCCTGCCGCACGAAGCAGCATACCGGTCACAATCATCGGTTTCGCGCCGAAGCGGTCAGCAATGGCGCCGCCAAACACCCCAAGGCCTTGCTGGACAAACTGGCGTAACCCCAACGCGATGCCAACCATCAGCGCCGCCCAGCCCATCTGATCGACAAAGCGGATCGAGATAAGAGGAAACACGACAAAAAAGCCGAGCACGACCAGCATGTTATCGACTAGCAGGAAATATTTACCCAGGCTCCTCGCCTGTGATACGCGGGACATTTTCCCTCCAGGGAAAACAGGATGGTGAGCACGCTAACATTCTGCGGGGTTAATGCGCGTTTTCCCACCCCTGAGCGTGACAATATTTTTTTATCAAAAGAGCGCTTTGATAGAGAGTTCTCATCGAAAAATGTGAAAAGAGGTCAAAATGGTATGTCACTGTTTTCACAGACGGCGCAGGCACAGGTATAGTAAAGCTAATGGGTCAGCAGAAGTGACGGGAAGGAGTGGTATCGATGTTTGGCTATCGCAGTAATGTGCCAAAAGTGCGTCTGACAACGGACAGGCTGGTCGTTCGTCTGGTGCATGAGCGTGATGCCTGGCGTCTGGCGGATTATTACGCCGAGAATCGCCAGTTTTTAAAACCCTGGGAACCCGTTCGGGATGAGAGCCATTGTTACCCATCCGGCTGGCAGGCGCGCCTCAGTATGATTGCGGAATTTCATAAGCAGGGAAGTGCGTTTTATTTTGCGCTGCTGGATCCTGAAGAAAAAGAGATCATCGGCATCGCCAATTTTTCAAACGTCGTGCGCGGATCGTTTCACGCCTGCTACCTCGGCTACTCCATCGGTCAGAAATGGCAGGGGCAGGGGCTGATGTATGAAGCATTAACGGTGGCGATCCGTTATATGCAACGCACGCAACATATCCATCGTATTATGGCGAACTATATGCCGCATAATCAGCGCAGCGGTAATTTGCTGGCGCGTTTAGGGTTTGAGAAAGAGGGTTACGCCAAAGACTATCTGCTGATAGATGGAGAATGGCGCGACCATGTCCTCACGGCATTAACCACCCGGGACTGGACAGCGGGTCGCTAAGGAGAAGAGATGAAATATCAGTTAAGCGGTGCAGAAGCGCGCGTCGTCGGATGCCTGCTGGAAAAACAGGTCACGACGCCGGAGCAATATCCGCTCTCTGTCAACGCCGTCATGATGGCCTGCAACCAAAAGACCAACCGCGAGCCGGTAATGAACCTCAGCGAGCATGACGTTCAGGATGTGCTGGATGAACTGGTGAAACGCCATTATCTGCGCACCGTCAGCGGCTTCGGAAACCGCGTCACCAAGTACGAACAACGTTTTTGTAATTCCGAATTCGGCGACCTGAAGTTGAGCGCCGCGGAAGTGGCGGTGATCACGACCCTCTTATTGCGCGGCGCACAGACTCCCGGCGAGCTGCGCACGCGGGCTTCCCGTATGCATGAGTTTGCGGATATGCAGGAAGTGGAACAAACCCTGGAAGGGCTTGCAACCCGCGAGGATGGCCCTTACGTGGTGCGTCTGGCACGCGAACCGGGCAAGCGTGAGAGCCGCTATATGCATCTCTTCAGTGGCGAGGTGGATACCGCGACGCTGGCAACGGAACAAGAGTCCACTGTTGTCAGCGGCAGCCTGACGGCGCGCGTGGACGCGCTGGAAGAGGAGGTCGCTGGGCTGAAGCAGCGCCTGGACGCACTGCTGGCACATTTGGGAGATTAACAGTGAAAAAATTACGTGTAGGCGTGGTGGGGCTTGGCGGTATTGCACAAAAAGCCTGGTTACCGGTATTAGGCGCGGCAACGGACTGGACGCTTCAGGGCGCGTGGTCACCTACCCGCGAGAAGGCTGAACGCATCTGCGCAACCTGGCGGATACCATACGCCGCTTCGCTGTCGGATCTTGCCCGCGAGTGCGATGCGGTATTTGTGCATACCTCAACGGCAACGCACTATCAGGTGGTCAGCGAACTGCTGAATGCCGGTGTTCACGTCTGTGTGGATAAGCCCCTGGCGGAGAACGTTCAGGATGCCGAGCGACTGATAGAGCTGGCGGCACGCAAGAACCTGACGCTGATGGTGGGCTTTAACCGCCGCTTCGCTCCGCTTTATCAGCAGCTGAAGGCACAGCCGGGCGCGCTGGCCTCTCTGAGGATGGATAAACACCGTACCGACAGCGTCGGGCCAAACGATCTGCGCTTTACGCTTCTCGATGATTATCTGCACGTGGTGGACACGGCGCTCTGGCTGACAAACGGCCAGGCTCAGCTGAAAAGCGGGACCTTGATGACCAACGATCTGGGCGAGATGGTCTACGCCGAGCACCACTTTGCGCTGGAACATCTGCAGGTGACCACCAGCATGCATCGTCGTGCGGGCAGTCAGCGGGAGTTTGTCCAGGCCGTCACTGACGGTGCGCTGTATGACATCACCGACATGCGGGAGTGGCGTGAAGAGAAGGGCAACGGTGTGGTCACGCTTCCGGCGCCGGGCTGGCAGAGCACTCTGGAGCAACGCGGCTTCGCGGGATGCGCCCGTCACTTCATTAGCTGCGTGCAAAATCAGACGGTTCCGGAAACCGCCGGTGAACAGGCCATCATGGCGCAACGCATCGTGGAACGGCTCTGGCGAGAGGCCATGAGTGAATAACCCTCTGTAACATCTGCCGATAGTAATTCCCTTAAATCCGGGTAGACTAAGCGCCGATTGTTGGTTTCGCCGGGAGGCTTTTCGTCTACCCGGCCTGCAAATCCGAAGGCCTGCGCAAGCGCAACGCCGTCGGGCATTCATTACGCCTGCTCTGCAGGCGTTTTGCCGTATGGTTGTGGAAATTCATATTAATGAACTTATTAAAATCGCTGGCAGCCGTCAGCTCGATGACCATGTTTTCTCGCGTACTGGGTTTTGCGCGCGATGCCATTGTGGCAAGGGTTTTTGGTGCTGGGATGGCAACGGACGCCTTTTTCGTCGCGTTCAAACTGCCGAATTTATTGCGCCGTATTTTTGCTGAGGGGGCTTTCTCGCAGGCCTTCGTTCCAATTCTGGCGGAATATAAAAGCAAGCAGGGCGAAGATGCTACGCGGGTATTTGTCGCCTACGTCTCCGGGCTGCTGACGCTGGCGCTGGCTATAGTGACAGTCCTGGGGATGCTGGCTGCGCCCTGGGTGATTATGGTGACCGCGCCGGGGTTTGCCGACACCGCTGATAAATTTGCGCTTACCACCCAGCTGCTGCGCATTACCTTTCCTTATATCCTGCTGATCTCACTGGCCTCGCTGGTGGGGGCAATCCTCAATACCTGGAACCGCTTCTCCGTTCCGGCGTTTGCGCCGACGTTTTTGAATGTCAGCATGATTGGCTTTGCCCTGTTTGCCGCACCGCATTTCAACCCGCCGGTACTGGCGCTGGCCTGGGCGGTGACCGTGGGCGGCGTCCTGCAGCTGGCATATCAGCTGCCGCATCTGAAGAAAATTGGCATGCTGGTTCTGCCGCGCATTAATTTCCGTGATGCTGGCGCAATGCGCGTCATGAAGCAGATGGGACCTGCAATCCTCGGGGTTTCTGTCAGCCAGATCTCACTTATCATCAATACCATCTTTGCCTCTTTCCTGGTGTCCGGTTCGGTCTCCTGGATGTACTACGCTGACCGTTTGATGGAGTTTCCTTCTGGCGTACTGGGCGTCGCGCTGGGGACGATTCTGCTGCCGTCGCTCTCGAAAAGCTTTGCCAGCGGCAACCATGATGAGTATTGCCGCCTGATGGACTGGGGCTTACGCCTCTGTTTCCTGCTGGCACTGCCAAGCGCGGTGGCGCTGGGGATCCTCGCGAAACCGCTGACCGTCTCGCTGTTCCAGTACGGTAAATTTTCAGCCCATGATGCGTCCATGACTCAGCAAGCGCTGGTGGCGTACTCGGTGGGATTGATGGGGCTGATTGTTGTTAAAGTGCTGGCACCAGGGTTCTACTCCCGTCAGAACATTAAAACGCCGGTGAAGATTGCCCTGGTGACGCTGGTGATGACCCAGTTGATGAACCTGGCGTTTATTGGCCCGCTGAAGCACGCGGGTCTGGCTCTGTCTATTGGTCTGGCGGCCTGTCTGAATGCCGGGCTGTTGTACTGGCAGCTGCGTAAGCAGGATATCTTCACGCCGCAGCCGGGCTGGGCGAGTTTCCTTGTGCGACTGGTTATCGCGGTGCTGGTGATGGCAGCGGCGTTGCTCGGCATGATGCACGTGATGCCGGAGTGGTCGCTCGGCACCATGCCTTATCGTCTGCTGCGACTGATGGCCGTGGTGGGTGTTGGGGTTGTGGCTTACTTTGCCACCCTCGCCGTGTTGGGCTTCAAAGTGAAAGAGTTTGCCCGCCGTACGGCATAAACGCCAAAAGGGGAGTTCACCTTATGGTGCTCCCCACTGCTTGATTTGTCGCTTATGCTTCAAATCGAAATCTTTTTCCCGCCCGTAATACGTGCCGTCGCTGTCTGACCATCCGCACCGTACAGCCCGGTTTCTTTATGCGGCTTTAACACCTCAAGCGCTTGCTGATTACGCTCTATCTGACCTTCAAGCAGCCAGCCGTTATGCTGGTTGAGATCGCGAAGGTGCTGGGTTTTTTCTGTAATAGTCTGCCAGCGCTCAACGATATCGTCGTTAGCACTGCGCTTAGGATCCTGCTCAGCGCGACGTTGCTGCTCAAGGTAATCCAGCGTCGCCAGAAGCGAGCTTTTGTCTTCAGTAATACGCTGCAACGCGCTGCCGTTGATGTGACCGGAAGAGAGGTGCTGTTGCTCAGCGTCCATTACCGTTTTCAGGTCGTTCAGGACAACCGTCATTTGATCCAGTATTTCTGACAGTCGACTCATACGGTTAGTTACTCTGTAAGAAACTCTGCGCTTCCTGAATCAGGGCGTCAGCAATTTTGCTGGTGTCCATTTTCAGCTCGCCGTTACGAATAGCCGTTTTCAGCGCTTCAACGCGTTCCATGTTGATATCGTTGCCGCCTGGCTGCATCAGTTTTGCCTGGGCATCGCTCAGGGTTACGCTGGTGCTGTTAGACGTTGACGGTTTTTCCAGACGCGTTTTCTGCGGCGTAGCGTCATTCGTTTCGCGAGGTTGTACAGCGCTTACCGGCTTCAGGGCTGATGTACGATCAATGCTCATAGTGTTGTCCTCATCGAGGGTTCGCGGCGTGGGCGCCTGACATCATCAATAGTTGAATATTTATCGGCAGCTGCAGCGAAATCTTTAAAAAGATTATAGGTTAATCAGAATATTCCCATCAGAATCGACGGTTCCGCTAACCACCTGCCCTGAAGACATTCTGACGCGGGCATTTTGCGCCACCGCGGCATTGTTTAACGCTTTCCCTTCACTGTTGATACTGAAGCCATCTCCATTGGCCACCACCATCACCTGCTGACCCGCCTTGACGCGCCACGCCTGGCGCAGCATCGACAGCTGTATCGGCTGGCCCGGTGCGACATCACGCAGGCTGACGGCGTCCTGCGCCTGGTTAATTTCAAGCATTGTCCGTGGCGGCAGCTGATCCAGACGGCCGCGTTTCAACGTCACGCTGTTGGCCTGCAGTGCGGTACCCCGGGCAATGGGAACAGCGGCGACAACATAATTGCCTGTCGCCTGGACTGCAACCTGTAAATACCGTTTTTCGTTGGCGCAGCGTGCCAGCACGTTCACGTTCCCCCACAGTCTGGTGGTGCCGGTCACGGTAAATGACGGCTGCTCACAGGAGGGATACAGATTCGGTGGCGTGCGTACCGTGACGACAACTTCATCGCTAAAGCCCGCCAGCTTCTGGGCAAAAAAGGTGTTTAGCTGATCCTGTAAACCATCCGCCTGCACCAGGGGGCTAAAAAGCAAGAAAGTTGCCATCAGGCCACGTTTTAACGTTTGCATCGCAAGTTCCACCGTTTCCAGAATTGAGTGAATTCTACCTGCAGTGGTTTTTCATCAACGCAATAAATAGCGACGCATTTTGCGCTTATTCCGTCGATAAGGCGGATGGGTTGAGATTTAAGCTGTGAACTGAAATTTTGCCATCAGCGGAGGAGACATGCTCGATAAACTCGACGCCGCGTTACGTTTTCAGCAGGAAGCGCTCAATTTACGTGCCCAGCGGCAGGAAATTTTAGCCGCCAATATCGCTAACGCCGATACGCCAGGGTATCAGGCGCGCGATATTGATTTTTCCAGTGAGCTTAAAAAAGTGATGGAGCGTGGACGCGCAGAAGGGAGCGGTGTCGCGCTCGCGCTGACCTCCTCACGCCATATTCCCGCTCAGACGATGACCGCACCAACGACCGATTTGCTTTATCGCATTCCCGACCAGCCTTCACTCGACGGTAATACCGTGGACATGGACCGGGAGCGTACACAGTTTGCCGATAACAGCCTGAAGTACCAGACAGGCCTGACCGTTCTCGGCGGACAAATCAAAGGCATGATGAACGTCCTGCAGGGGGGCAACTGATAAATGGCCTTGCTGAATATTTTTGATATCGCCGGCTCGGCGCTTACCGCTCAGTCCAAACGTCTGAACGTAGCCGCCAGTAACCTGGCGAACGCCGACAGCGTGACCGGACCAGACGGTCAGCCTTATCGTGCGAAACAGGTCGTCTTTCAGGTCGATGCGGCGCCAGGTGCGGCCACCGGCGGTGTGAAAGTCTCTGATGTGGTTGAGAGCCAGGCACCGGACAAGCTGGTGTATGAGCCTGGCAACCCGCTGGCGGATGCGAACGGTTACGTAAAAATGCCTAACGTGGATGTGGTGGGTGAGATGGTGAACTCCATGTCGGCGTCACGCAGTTACCAGGCAAACGTCGAAGTGCTTAATACCGTGAAGAGCATGATGCTCAAAACACTCACTCTCGGCCAGTAAAGGAGACATGCATGTCCATCGCCGTAAATGTGAATGATCCCACGAACTCAGGTGTTAATGGCGCCAAAAGTTCGACGGGTTCCAACGCCCTGACGGGCAGTAACGCGTCCGATCTGCAGAGCAGCTTTCTGACGCTGCTGGTGGCGCAGCTGAAGAACCAGGATCCCACCAATCCGATGCAGAACAACGAGCTGACCACGCAACTGGCGCAGATCAGTACCGTCAGCGGCATTGAAAAACTCAACACCACCCTTGGCTCCGTTTCCGGTCAGATTGACAACAGCCAGTCTCTGCAGGCTGCGAATCTCATTGGTCATGGGGTGATGATCCCGGGGACCACGATCCTTGCCGGCACCAGCACTACCGATGGGACGTCAACCACGACCACCACGCCGTTTGGCGTTGAGCTGCAGCAGCCGGCTGACAAAGTGACTGCGACGATCAGCGATGCGAGCGGGGCAGTGGTACGCACCATTGACATTGGTGAGCTGAAGGCAGGCGTACACACCTTTACCTGGGACGGCAGCCTGACCGACGGCACGAAAGCACCAAACGGTTCTTACAAAGTGGCGATCAGCGCCAGCAACGGAACCACCCAACTGGTGGCGCAGCCGCTGCAGTTCGCGCTGGTTCAGGGCGTGATTAAAGGCGCTGGCGGTAACAAACTGGATTTGGGTACCTCAGGTACCACCACGCTCGACGAAGTTCGGCAGATTATCTAAGCCTTAACACTTATCAGGAGTAAGTCATGGCCTTTTCTCAAGCGGTCAGCGGCCTGAATGCTGCGGCCACCAACCTGGATGTCATTGGCAACAACATCGCCAACTCCGCGACCTATGGTTTTAAATCCGGTTCTGCCTCATTTGCAGATATGTTTGCCGGTTCCAAAGTGGGTCTGGGCGTGAAAGTTGCGGGCATCACTCAGGACTTTACCGACGGTACGACGACCAACACTGGTCGTGGTCTGGACGTTGCCATCAGCCAGAACGGTTTCTTCCGTATGGTCGATTCCAACGGCTCTGTGTTCTACAGCCGTAACGGTCAGTTCAAACTGGACGAAAACCGTAACCTGGTGAACATGCAGGGTCTGCAATTAACCGGTTATCCTGTTGCGGGTACCCCGCCAACGGTTCAGACCGGTGCTAACCCGCAGGCGATCAATATCCCAACGACCTTGATGGCGGCGAAATCCACCACCACCGCGTCCCAGCAGATCAACCTGAACTCCACTGACACCGCGCCAACCACGGCCTTTGATCCGACCAACCCTGACAGCTACAACAAAAAAGGGACGGTGACGGTCTTTGACAGCCAGGGTAATGCGCACAACATGAACCTGTTTTACGTTAAAGACGCGACTCCGGCAAACTCCTGGAAAGTCTATGCCCAGGACGGCAGCGTTGCAGGAAGCACGCCATCCCTGGCGACCACGCTGACCTTCAACACCAGCGGCGTACTGACCGGCGGCGGCAGCATCAATATCACCACCGGCACCGTTCCAGGTGCAACGCCAGCCACGTTTGCGATGAGCTTCGCCAATTCCATGCAGCAGAACACCGGCGCGAATAACATCGTGGCAACCAACCAGAACGGTTACAAACCGGGTGACCTGGTGAGCTACCAGATCAACGACGACGGCACCGTGGTGGGTAACTACTCCAACGAACAGACCCAGGCCCTGGGCCAGATCGTGCTGGCTAACTTCGCCAACAACGAAGGTCTGAAGTCTGAAGGCGATAACGTCTGGTCTGCCACCCAGTCTTCCGGCGTGGCGCTGCTGGGTACCGCGGGCTCCGGTAACTTCGGTACGCTGACCAACGGTGCGCTGGAAGCGTCTAACGTGGATCTGAGTAAAGAGCTGGTGAACATGATCGTCGCGCAACGTAACTATCAGTCGAACGCGCAGACCATCAAAACCCAGGATCAGATCCTCAACACGCTGGTTAACCTGCGTTAAGCGGCTGACAGGAAAGCGCAATGGATCACGCAATATATACCGCGATGGGCGCGGCAAGCCAGACGCTCAATCAGCAGGCTGTTACTGCCAGCAACCTGGCAAACGCCTCTACACCGGGCTTTCGTGCGCAGCTTAATGCGCTGCGTGCGGTCCCGGTGGAAGGGCTCTCCCTGCCGACGCGTACGCTGGTCACGGCCTCTACGCCGGGTGCGGATATGACGCCAGGCCAGATGGATTACACCTCACGCCCGCTGGACGTTGCCCTGCAACAGGACGGCTGGCTGGCGGTGCAGACCGCTGACGGCGGTGAAGGATATACCCGTAACGGTAACATCCAGGTGAGTGCCACGGGCCAGCTGACGATTCAGGGTCATCCGGTAATGGGTGAAGCGGGTCCGCTGACGGTGCCGGAAGGGTCTGAGCTGACTATCGCGGCCGACGGGACCATTTCGGCATTGAACCCGGGCGATCCGGCCAATACCGTTGCGCCCGTCGGGCGTCTGAAACTGGTGAAGGCGGAAGGCAAAGAGGTGCAGCGTGGCGATGACGGGATGTTCCGTCTGACCCAGGCGACCCAGGCCACTCGGGGTGCCACGTTACAGGCCGATCCGAGCATCCGCGTGATGTCCGGCGTTCTGGAAGGCAGTAACGTCAAGCCGGTCGAAGCGATGACCGACATGATCGCCAGTGCCCGTCGTTTTGAAATGCAGATGAAGATTATCAGCAGCGTTGATGAGAACGCGGGCAAGGCTAACCAACTTCTGGCTATGAGTTAACAGGACTCCTTATGATCAGTTCTTTATGGATCGCGAAAACTGGCCTGGACGCGCAGCAAACCAACATGGATGTGATTGCCAACAACCTGGCAAACGTCAGCACCAATGGTTTCAAGCGTCAGCGTGCGGTTTTCGAAGATTTGCTTTATCAAACCATCCGCCAGCCGGGAGCGCAGTCTTCTGAACAAACGACACTGCCATCCGGTCTGCAGATTGGTACCGGTGTTCGTCCGGTAGCCACCGAGCGTCTGCATAGCCAGGGCAACCTGTCTCAGACCAACAACAGCAAAGACGTGGCAATCAAAGGCCAGGGGTTCTTCCAGGTGCAGTTGCCTGACGGTACTTCTGCCTATACCCGCGACGGATCGTTCCAGGTCGATCAGAATGGTCAGCTGGTGACGGCGGGTGGTTTCCAGGTTCAGCCTGCGATTACCATCCCGGCGAATGCCCTGAGTATTACTATCGGGCGTGACGGCGTGGTGAGTGTGACGCAGCAGGGGCAGGCCGCACCTGTTCAGGTTGGACAGCTGAACCTAACCACCTTCATGAACGACACCGGTCTGGAAAGCATTGGTGAGAACCTCTACACCGAAACGCAATCCTCCGGTACGCCAAATGAAAGCACCCCGGGCCTCAACGGTGCGGGTCTGTTGTATCAGGGTTATGTGGAAACCTCGAACGTGAACGTTGCGGAAGAGCTGGTGAATATGATCCAGGTCCAGCGCGCGTATGAAATTAACAGTAAAGCAGTGTCGACGACCGACCAGATGCTGCAGAAACTGACGCAACTCTAAGGTGTAGCCCGGTGCGGTCAACGCCGCGCCGGCTCCCTGTTTTCGAAGATGAAGGCAATGCAAAAAAACGCGGCGTTTCGTTATCCGATACTGACTGTTCTGGCTGTCACCCTCAGCGGGTGTGCCTTGATCCCGTCTAAACCTTTAGTGCAGGGTGCGACTACCGCCCAACCCGTTCCTGGCCCGGCGCCAGTGGTGAACGGCTCCATTTTCCAGACCGCGCAGCCAATCAATTATGGCTATCAACCGCTGTTTGAAGATCGCCGCCCGCGTAATGTCGGCGATACGTTGACCATTGTGCTGCAGGAAAACGTCAGCGCGAGCAAGAGCTCGTCGGCGAATGCCAGCCGCGATGGCAAAACCAATTTCGGTTTCGATACCGTTCCACGCTATCTGCAGGGCCTGTTCGGCAATGCGCGTGCTGATGTCGAGGCCTCTGGCGGCAATACCTTTAACGGTAAAGGTGGCGCGAATGCCAGCAATACCTTTAGCGGCACGCTGACGGTGACGGTTGACCAGGTGCTGGTTAACGGCAATTTACACGTTGTGGGTGAAAAACAGATCGCCATCAATCAGGGCACTGAGTTCATTCGTTTCTCGGGCGTGGTTAATCCTCGCACCATCAGCGGCACCAACACCGTTCCGTCCACCCAGGTGGCGGATGCGCGCATCGAGTACGTCGGTAACGGCTACATCAATGAAGCGCAAAATATGGGTTGGCTGCAGCGTTTCTTCCTTAACTTATCGCCGATGTAAGCGAGGTGACCCATGTTTAAATCGATCTTCGCCGTGGCGCTGGCGCTGGTGGCAACGTTTGCCCAGGCTGACCGTATTCGCGATCTCACCAGCGTTCAGGGCGTACGCGAAAACTCGCTGATTGGCTATGGCCTGGTGGTGGGTCTGGACGGAACGGGCGACCAGACCACCCAGACGCCATTCACGACTCAAAGTTTGAACAACATGCTTTCCCAGCTCGGTATTACCGTCCCGGCGGGAACCAACATGCAGCTGAAAAACGTGGCCGCGGTCATGGTCACCGCCTCCTACCCGGCGTTCGCGCGCCAGGGGCAGACGATTGATGTCGTGGTCTCGTCAATGGGTAACGCCAAAAGCCTGCGTGGCGGCACGCTGCTGATGACTCCGCTGAAAGGGGTCGACAGCCAGGTTTATGCGCTGGCGCAGGGGAACATTCTTGTCGGCGGTGCCGGCGCGTCTGCGGGTGGCAGCAGTGTGCAGGTGAACCAGCTGAACGGCGGGCGTATCACCAATGGTGCAATCATTGAGCGTGAACTGCCGACCCAGTTTGGCGCAGGTAACACCATTAACCTGCAGTTGAATAATGAAGACTTCACAATGGCGCAGCAGATTGCCGACACCATCAACCGTAGCCGCGGCTACGGCAGCGCCACGGCACTGGATGCCCGTACCGTGCAGATCCGCACTTCTACCGGCAGCAGCAACCAGGTCCGTATGCTGGCTGATATCCAGAATATGGAAGTGAATGTTCCGGTTCAGGATGCCAAAGTGATTATCAACTCGCGCACCGGTTCGGTCGTAATGAACCGCGAAGTGTCGCTCGACAGCTGTGCCGTGGCGCAGGGTAACCTCTCCGTGACGGTTAACCGTTCCGCCAACGTCAGTCAGCCTGATACCCCGTTCGGGGGTGGCCAGACCGTGGTGACGCCACAAACGCAGATTGATTTGCGCCAGAGCGGTGGATCGCTGCAGAGCGTACGCTCCAGCGCGAACCTCAATAGCGTGGTTCGGGCCCTGAATGCCCTGGGGGCGACGCCGATGGATCTGATGTCGATTCTGCAATCCATGCAAAGCGCGGGCTGTCTGCGCGCCAAACTGGAAATCATCTGATGCTGACCGATAGCAAGCTGTTGACCGGTGCTGCCTGGGATGCCCAGTCGCTCAACGAACTGAAAACCAAAGCAGGTAAGGACCCGGCGGCGAATATCCGCCCGGTCGCCCGCCAGGTGGAAGGGATGTTTGTACAGATGATGCTGAAAAGCATGCGTGAAACCCTGCCGAAAGACGGGATGTTCAGCAGTGATTCAACCCGTCTTTACACCAGCATGTATGACCAGCAGATTGCGCAGCAGATGACCGCCGGGAAAGGACTCGGTCTGGCTGATATGATTGTCAAACAGACCGAAGCCGCGCAGGGCATCCAGCCGGATGATAAGCCACAGCAGGTGCCGATGAAGTTCGACCTGCAAACGGTGACCAGTTATCAGAATCAGGCCCTGACGCAGATGGTGCGCAAAGCCGTACCGAAGGCCACGAGTACCAGCGATGAGCCACTTTCTGGCGACAGCAAAGACTTCCTGGCGCAGCTCTCGCTGCCGGCACGTCTTGCCAGTGAACAGAGCGGCGTGCCTCACCACCTGATCCTCGCGCAGGCGGCGCTGGAGTCCGGCTGGGGTCAGCGGCAGATCCGTAAAGAAAACGGCGATCCGAGCTTTAACATCTTCGGCGTGAAGGCCACGTCGAGCTGGAAGGGGCCGACCACCGAGATCACCACCACTGAATATGAAAACGGTGCGGCGGTGAAGGTTAAAGCCAAATTCCGCGTCTATAGCTCCTATCTGGAAGCCTTATCCGACTATGTGGGCCTGTTGAGCCGAAATCCGCGTTACACCGCCGTTACACAGGCGGCAACCGCGGAGCAGGGCGCTCAGGCACTGCAGAACGCGGGCTACGCCACCGATCCGAACTATGCGCGTAAGCTCACCAGCATGATTCAGCAGCTGAAATCGATGGGCGAGAAGGTCAGTAAAGCCTATAGCACAGATATCGAAAATCTGTTCTGAAAGTTCTCAAGTCCCGGTGGAGGCTGCCGATAACCTTCATCAGGACTCGTGTCTGAACGTATAAAAGGAACCCCCATGTCCAGTTTGATTAACAGTGCCATGAGTGGCCTCAGTGCTGCGCAGTCGGCACTCAATACCGTCAGTAATAATATTTCAAGCTATAACGTGGCAGGTTATACCCGCCAGACGACAGTGCTGGGCGCGTCGAACAGCACGCTGACCGGCGGTGGCTGGGTAGGTAACGGGGTTTATGTCTCCGGTGTCCAGCGTGAGTATGATGCATTCATTACCAACCAGCTGCGCGCCGCGCAGACCCAGAGCAGCGGCCTGACTACGCGCTATCAGCAGATGTCAAAAATCGACGATGTGCTCTCGGATACCACCAACTCGCTCTCTACCACGCTGCAGGACTTCTTCAAAAGTCTGCAGACGTTGGTGAGCAACGCGGAAGATCCGGCTGCGCGCCAGACGGTGCTGGGCAAAGCGGATGGCCTGGTCAATCAGTTTAAAACCAACGATCAGTATCTTCGCGATCAGGATTCTCAGGTGAATACCGCGATTTCTGCCAGCGTCGATCAAATTAATAACTACGCCAAACAGATTGCGAACCTGAACGATCAGATTTCCCGTCTGACCGGCGTGGGTGCTGGCTCATCACCAAATGACCTGCTCGATCAACGCGATCAGCTGGTGAGCGAACTGAATAAAATTGTCGGTGTTGAAGTTTCTGTGCAGGATGGCGGCACGTATAACGTCTCATTTGGCACCGGTTACAGCCTGGTACAGGGGAGCAAAGCGAACCAGCTGGCTGCGGTGAATTCCAGCGCAGACCCAACCCGTACAACGCTGGCCTATACCGATGACGTTTCCGGGAATATCGAAATTCCTGAGAAGCTGATTACCACCGGCACCCTTGGCGGTTTACTCACCTTCCGCTCTGAAGATCTGGATAAAGCGCGTAATAGCCTTAACCAGATGGCGCTGGCCTTTGCTGACGCGATGAACAAGCAGCATGAAGCGGGTTTTGATGCTAACGGCGATGCTGGCGGCAAGCTCTTTGACTTTGGCTCGCCTGCGGTTGTGTCCAACAGCAAGAATTCAGGTACCGCCGCGCTGACAGCCTCCGTGACTGACAGTACTAAAGTCCAGGCAACCGATTATAAGCTGCAGTTCAACGGAACCGACTGGACCATTACGCGTACGTCGGATAAGACCAGTTTCACGATGAGTCCGGATGCGAGCGGCAATCTGTCTTTCGACGGCCTGAATGTCAACGTGAGCGGTACCGCGAATAACAAAGACAGTTTTGTTGTGAAGCCCGTTTCTGATGTCATCGTAAACATGGAACTCAAGTTTAATGATGAGTCCAAACTGGCGATGGCATCGACAAGCGCCGGTGGCGAAAGTGACAACCGCAACGGTCAAAAATTGCTGGATCTGCAAAATAGCAAGCTTGTCGGCGGGAATAAGTCTTTCAATGATGCTTATGCTTCCCTTGTCAGTACCGTTGGTAGCTCAACAGCGGCACTGAAAACCAGCAGCGAAACGAAAGCGAATGTGGCGACGCAGTTAACCAAACAGCAGCAGTCGATCTCAGGGGTAAACCTTGACGAAGAGTACGGCAATTTGCAGCGCTATCAGCAGTATTACCTCGCTAATGCGCAGGTTCTACAAACTGCCAGCTCGCTCTTTGATGCAATCATTAATATTCGCTAAGGCTGAGGTGAAACATGCGTATTAGCACCCAGATGATGTACGACCAAAACATGCGCGGGATCACCGATTCCCAGAGCAAGTGGTTGAGTTATGGTGAACAAATGTCCACCGGCAAGCGCGTCAATCGCCCGTCGGACGATCCTATCGCGGCGTCGCAGGCTATTGTTCTGTCACAATCACAGTCACAAAATAGCCAGTTTGCGTTGGCAAGATCGTTCGCATCACAAAAAGTTTCTCTCGAAGATAATGTGCTTAACCAGGTCACTGCCGCCATCACCAGTGCTAAAGAGAAATTAGTCTATGCCGGAAACGCAACCTTAAGTGATGACGATCGCCTGTCGCTGGCGAGCGATTTGCAAGGTATTCGCGACCAATTGATGAACCTTGCAAACACCGCGGATGGTAATGGTCGGTTTATTTTTGCCGGCTTTAAGACTGAAGTGCCACCGTTTGATTCCGTTACCGGTGATTACAAAGGCGGTACTGAGGCTATTTCGCAGCAGGTTGATACCGCGCGTAATATGGTCATTAGCCACACGGGTCAGCAGATCTTCGAAAGCATCACCAGTAACGCCAAAGAACTGCCTGGTGGCGGATATGGCGAGACGAACATGTTCAAGATCCTCGATACGGCGATTACCGCGCTTAAGGTTCCCGTCGATACCGACTCTGCTGCAGCTGAAGCGCAGGGGAAAATCATTTCTGATGCTCAAACCGGCATCACAAATACCCAGAACAACATTCTTACTGTTGCTGCTGATGTAGGTACCAAGATGAACGAGCTTGAAAAGCTGGATAACCTTGGTGACGATCGTGCACTGGGCCAGACTAAGCAGATGAGCGACCTGGTTGATGTGGACTGGAACGCAGCGATCTCCTCTTACACCATGCAGCAGGCCGCGCTGCAGGCATCTTATAAAGCGTTTAGCGATATGCAGGGCATGTCCCTGTTCCAGCTGAACAGATAACAACTTGACCTCTTGGAACATGTCTTGAAACTGGGCATGTTTTACTGCCCAATCCGTGTGGATTGGGCATTTTTTTTACGCGATTTCTGCCGGTGCGGAGGCGACGCGTGCACTTTCAATCAGACGTATTGCCAGCGCAATGACACCGCATACCGTTGCCAGGGCAACCACGCCCGTCCAGCCAGCCAGCGTGTAGATTTTACTCCCCGCAGCCGAACCCAGCGCCATGCCGATAAAGACCACCGTAAAGAGCAGGGCATTAAGACGCCCCCTGGCCTGAGGCTCAAGGCTATAGACCAGATTCTGGTGCGCCACCAGACTGGACTGCAGGCCCAGATCAAACCCGATGGCTGAGACAGCAATCAGAATCAGTTGTCCATGAGGACCGAGCGCGGGCATCAGGAACATCAGGGCAAACGAGACGGTAACCAGTGCTGCGCCAAGCTGCGTGACTTTTCCGGCGCCCAGCTTGTCCGCCAGACCTCCCGCCAGCGGGGCGGCTAAGGCCCCCGCGGCCCCTGCAATACCATAACCGCCCGCGACGGCGCTCCCCAGGTGATAGCGCTCCAGCAGCATGACCGCCAGCGTTGACCAGAAGGCGCTAAAGGCAATCGACAGAAAACCCTGTGCCAGTGCTGCACGACGCAGAGCCGGATAACGACGCCACAGATGTTCCATTGAGCGCATCAGGGCGGGATAACTCAGCGTGGAGTGAATGGCAAAACGCGGGAGTACCCGCCACATCACCGCCCCAATAAATGCGATGCTTACAGCGGCCAGCTGATACATGACGCGCCAGCCAAAAGCCTCACCCACCACACCGCTGACGGTTCGCGACAGCAAGATACCCATCAGCAACCCTGTCATCACGGTTCCCACGGTTTTTCCCTGTTTCCCTTCGGGGGCGAGGATAGCCGCTGCGGGAACGATATCCTGTGCCATGGTCGCGGCCATGCCAATCAGCAGGCTTGCCAGCAGCAGTGAGTGCTGCTGCCCGGTCAGGCTGCAACCCAGCAGAAACAGTGCCAGGGCGGCGCTTTTCATCAGGATTAACGTCCTGCGGTCGTGACGATCGCCAAGCGGCAACAGAAACAGAATACCGAGCGCGTAGCCTGCCTGGGTCAGCGTCGGGACCAGTCCCATCCCTTCAATACTAAGATGAAGGTCGGCGCCTATCAGCGGCAGCAGCGGTTGCGCGTAGTAAATGGATGCGACGCTAAAGCCAGCCCCCAGAGCCAGCATAAAAATCACCCAGCGACTGGCGGCATGGGGAGCAGTTGTTGTGTTCATAAGACGTTCCTCACTCATAATGTGCCGCTATTTTTTATCACTACGCCTTGCGACGGTAGAGGGCCTGGTGGTAAAACGCTTATACGTTTGGCGTATAGCAGGGAAAATGATGAAGCGAGTTGAGCGTATAGACAGGGTTGAACTCATGCGCACATTTGTTCGTATTGTGGAAAGCGGATCGCTATCCGGGGCGGCAAGACTGCTTGCGACGAGCCAGGCCACGGTGAGCCGCCGCCTTCAGTCTCTGGAAACGCTGCTGGGGGTACGGCTTTTATTGCGAACCACCCATGCAACAAAACTTACCGATGACGGCGAGCGCTGCTATCAACATGCCCGGCGGGTTATTGATAGCTGGCTGGCACTGGAAGATGAAATCGGTCAGACAGAGGACGAGCCGGTCGGGGTGTTACGGGTACGTGCACCGCACGCCTTTGGGCAGGATCAGCTTCTGAGGCCGTTAACGGAGTTTTTGCAGCGTTATCCTCAGCTGTCGGTGGAGTGGATGCTCAACGATAAGTCGGTGGATTTTCTGAGCGACAATCTGGATTGTGCTATTCGAGTTGGCGCAGAGGTGGATCCGGCAACCGTCTCCGTGCTGCTGGCGGAAGTGCCACGCTGTGTGGTGGCTTCGCCTGCGCTGCTGGACCAGTTTGCGCCGGTTCACACACCGGAGGATCTGCATGCGCTGCCCTGGATTGCCATCAGCACGTTCTATCAGCGACATGTGGAGTTGTGGGATGATCTTGCTCAGGTAAAACGTATCTCCATTGCGCCACGGTTAAGTACGGATAGCCTGCATGTTGCGCGCAATACCGCCCTGACAGGGTTAGGGGTGGCGATGGTTTCAAGCTGGACGGTCAAGCAGGATATCCAGGAAGGGCGCTTAGTGCATTTGCTTCCACAGTGGCAGCCCGCCGCGCTCCCGGTTCATCTGGTTTATCCGTGGTCGCGTTATTATCCGGCGCGTTTACGCCGTTTTCTGGAGATGATGAAGAGGGTGATGCCGGACATTGCGGGTATGAGAAAGCCGGCACGCGAGCAATAAAAAAGCCGACCCGAAGGTCGGCTTTTTACGCTATGTGTCGTTACTCAACAGACTGCGGACGGGTAGCCGGTGCTGTCGCCTGATGCGTTGCACTGTGGCCACCGGCAGAGCCTTTACCGTCAAAGTTGAACGCAGGGCGGACCCAGTCACTGTGACGCGGCGCTTCCGGCACATATTCCGGCGCTGGTGCGCGAGTCATCGGGGCTGTCGCAACGTGAGCAGGGGCCGGCGCTGTGATTACCGGCTCGGCTTTCACTTCTGGCTCTTCTGCTTTCGCGGCTTCACGCACCGGTTCGACGTCAATTTCAACGTCCTGAACCACGTCTTCAGTCACGGTTTCGACAACCACGTCCGGGGTCTCTTCTACCGCTGCTGCTGGCTGAACCTCAGCAACAACGTCTTCAGCGACCACGGTGTCTTCTTCAGCAATAAGCTGCGGTGCGGCGTCAACCGGCGCGGCAATCACTTCAGGGTGCGTGGTTTCAACGTCTACTGCATGAGGCGCTTCTGACTCAACGGCCTGTGGCTCAACCACGATAGCGGCTTCATTTACCGCTTCTTCAGTTGCGGCTACCGGGGCAATCACCTCTTCGGTGACAGCCTGTTCTTCCACAACCTGCTCCTGACGAGCAACCGGGTAGCGGATCCAGACTTTACCGGATGCCATTTCAGGAGACGCGCACGCCACGGTTAATGGCATTGGCGACTGTGTCGGGTAACGCTCATCGCGATAACGACGACGACGTTGACCGCTGACGCGCAGGTGACGCGGAGAGCGGCGTGAACGACGTGGCATACCCGCGTTATCACGGCCTTCACCGTTATCGTCTTGCTCAGCGTTGCTTTCGACGACGGCCGGCAGATCCACTTTCGCCAGTTGAGTGCCTGGTGCAGTGTCACTTGCTTCTGCAGGGATGATGACGGTCTCTTCCACCGGCAGGGCGCCTACACGCACTTTCTGTGACAGCTGGCGCTGCTTACGACGCGGCATAACCTGAGTACGTTCTTCCTGCTCGCTTTCCTGTTGTTCAACAGGCTCTTCGCGGTTCAGGTTTTTGACTTCCTGCTGCGCCTGGCGCTTCTCGTCGTTACGACGACGGCTACGCTCACGGCGTGGCTGCTGCTCGTCGCGCTGTTTGCTCTTCTCAGACTCATCGCCCGCCTGCTGGCGAATTTCACGATCTTCAACATTCTGCGGTTGCTTCTCGCGACGGTTGCGACGGTTGTCTTCGCGTTGCTCACGACCCTCATTATTGTCCGAACGGTTGTCACGGCGTTCGTTACGGTCATTACGATCGTTACGGTCACGGCGGTTGTTCTGACGTTTACGACGGTCCTGCTGACGTTCAGGTTTCGCTTCTTTCGGTGCTTCTTTCGGTTGCTCAGGCTGCTGGACTTCTTCGCCTGCAAACATCTTCTTCAGCGCACCGAAGAGGCGGCTCAGCAGACCCGGTTGTTCTGGCTGGGCTTTGACCGCAACGGCTTCTGGTTTTTGCGCAACCGGTTTGGTCACAGGTTTTTCCAGTGCCGTTTCTGGCGGAGCTTCAGGCATGATGAAGGTCGCTAAGGCTGGCTGCTCTGGCAGTTTGCGCTCGGCAGGTTCTTCATCGGAAGGCAGCGCCATCTCTTCTTCATGCAGCTTAGGCAGCAGATAGCTGAGCGTGCTGGTCTCTTCACCCTTACGGACACGCAGCACGTGGTAGTGCGGGGTTTCCATCTGATCGTTAGGCACGATGATGCAGCGAACATCGCCCTGGCGTGATTCAATTGCGCTGACGGCCGCACGTTTTTCGTTCAGCAGGTAGGACGCAATTGGCACAGGAACAATGGCATGAACCTCTTTGGTGTTCTCTTTCAGCGCTTCTTCTTCAATCAGACGCAGAATAGAGAGGGACAGAGATTCGTTATCACGAACGGTACCGGTACCGGAGCAGCGCGGACAGACGTGATGGCTGGATTCACCGAGTGAAGGGCTCAGACGCTGACGGGACATCTCCAGCAAGCCGAAGCGTGAGATATGGCTAATCTGGATACGAGCACGATCCTGGCGTACCGCTTCGCGCAGACGGTTTTCAACCGCACGCTGGTGGCGAACAGGGGTCATGTCGATAAAGTCGATAACAATCAGACCACCCAGGTCACGCAGGCGGAGCTGGCGGGCGATTTCATCAGCGGCTTCAAGGTTGGTGTTGAAGGCGGTCTCTTCGATATCACCGCCGCGCGTAGCACGTGCGGAGTTGATGTCGATGGCGGTCAGCGCTTCGGTCGTATCAATAACGATAGAACCACCGGATGGCAGACGCACTTCACGCTGGAAAGCGGATTCAATCTGCGATTCGATCTGATAATGGCTGAACAGCGGGATTTCACCGGTGTACAGTTTGATTTTGCTGGTGAAATCCGGACGACCCAGCGCAGCAATGTGCTGGCGCGCCAGCTCAAGCACTTTCGGGTTATCGATCAGAATCTCACCGATGTCCTGACGCAGGTAGTCACGGAAGGCACGCACAATCACGTTGCTTTCCTGGTGAATCAGGAACGGCGCTGCGCGGCTTTCTGCCGCTTTCTGGATTGCTTCCCAGTGCTTCAGACGGAAGCTTAAGTCCCACTGCAGCGCTTCGGCAGATTTGCCGACGCCTGCGGTACGTACGATAAGCCCCATGCCGTCAGGCAGCTCAAGACTTGCCAGCGCTTCTTTCAGTTCGGTACGGTCATCACCTTCGATACGGCGAGAGATACCACCGGCACGCGGGTTGTTTGGCATCAGAACCAGGTAACTTCCCGCAAGACTGATAAAGGTGGTCAGTGCGGCACCTTTGTTGCCACGCTCTTCTTTATCAATCTGAACAATGACTTCCTGACCTTCACGCAGCACATCTTTGATGTTTGGGCGGCCATGGGAGTTATAGTTTGCAGGGAAATATTCGCGGGCGATTTCTTTCAGAGGGAGGAAACCGTGACGCTCAGCACCGTAATCGACAAATGCAGCTTCAAGGCTTGGTTCAATGCGGGTGATTTTACCTTTGTAAATGTTCGCTTTTTTCTGTTCGTGTCCAGGACTTTCGATATCCAGATCGTACAGGCGCTGCCCATCCACAAGGGCGACACGCAACTCTTCTTGCTGAGTTGCGTTGATTAACATTCTTTTCATCGTAACTTACTCGTTATTCTTACATTGACGACAAAGCTGCGGGCAAGGTGACGCTTTCCGGGGTATGAACCGATGGCCTCGTGTCTATTCACGTCGCCAACCTCACGGTTGTCGCTCGCTTAAGAGGCGCAGAGTGTCGGTTGCCTGTATTTCATACGGAAACACAGCGCAATTATCAGGGGAATTGCCTGGGTAGAACTCTCCAGAGAACAATCCTTATACCGGGAAGTACTGCAACCCGCAGCCCGCTAACTGCCTGAAAGATCAATACGTCTTACGCCATTGCTGCGTGGATGATCGGTCAGACAAAATTGGTCATTCCGTCGAGATCCTTACTTAACCAGGATTTAACACGGAAAACGAGTTCATTATTCCACTGCTCGCCGGGTTATAGCAAGATGACTTTTACCAATTATCACCCGGTTACTCACAGTTTCTTCACTTCAAGGCGGTGATTGGTTTAATAACCACCAAATCGATTGCGTGAAACAGGGGGCAGGCCGGATAAAAGTAAATATAAGCATAGAAAAATGAGTGGCGCTAATGGCTGACGATATTTAGAATCGCCAACCATGAAAACAGAGACTCCAGCCGTAAAAATGGTTGCCATCGCGGAAGATGACGCGGGGCAACGTATCGATAACTTTTTGCGCACCCAACTCAAAGGCGTGCCAAAGAGCATGATTTACCGCATCCTGCGCAAGGGTGAAGTGCGGGTTAACAAAAAACGCGTGAAGCCTGAGTACAAACTCGAAGCCGGTGATGAAGTGCGTATCCCGCCGGTCCGTGTTGCGGAACGCGAAGAAGAGGTCGTTTCACCCAGGTTGCAGAAAGTGGCTGCCCTGAGTGACGTTATCCTTTATGAGGATGATCATATCCTGGTGCTGAATAAACCGTCAGGTACCGCTGTCCATGGCGGGAGTGGTCTCAGCTTTGGCGTGATTGAAGGCCTGCGTGCGCTGCGTCCCGAAGCCCGTTTCCTCGAACTGGTTCACCGTCTCGATCGCGATACCTCCGGCGTGCTGCTGGTCGCAAAAAAACGTTCTGCCCTGCGTTCCCTGCATGAGCAGCTGCGTGAAAAAGGGATGCAGAAGGATTATCTGGCGCTGGTTCGCGGCCACTGGCAGTCCCACGTTAAGGCAGTGCAGGCACCTTTGCTGAAGAATATTTTGCAAAGCGGTGAGCGCATTGTACGTGTGAATCAGGAAGGGAAGCCGTCTGAGACGCGTTTCAAAGTGGAAGAGCGCTATGCGTTCGCCACGCTGGTGCGCTGCAGCCCGGTAACCGGCCGTACCCACCAGATCCGCGTACATACGCAGTATGCCGGTCATCCGATCGCATTTGATGACCGCTATGGCGACAGGGAGTTTGATAAGCAACTGGCGGGCACCGGGTTGTCACGCCTGTTCCTGCATGCGGCGGCACTGACGTTCACTCACCCGAATACCGGCGAAACAATTCGCATTGAAGCCCCCCTTGATGAGCAGTTAAAACGCTGCCTGAAGGTGCTGCGCGGCTGATTTGGCTGGCACTTACCGACCTGAGGTCTCTCAGGCCGGTGAGTGATGCATCAATCGTAATACTCACATCTTCAGCGGATTACACTCCTCGCGTCTGAGCATCTGGCACAATGCTATCAACGGCAACCCAACCAGCGTGTTTGGGTCACGTCCGTCCAGCTTGTCGAACAGGGCAATCCCCAGACCTTCACTTTTGAAGCTTCCGGCGCAATTGAGCGGTCGCTCCCGACGCACATAGTCGGCGATTTCCTGCTCACTAAGATGGCGAAAATGGACGTCGAAAGGTTCGCATTCGGTTTGCAGGTGACCCGAGGCGGAGTTGTAGAGTGCCAGACCCGTATAAAAGGTGACGATATTGCCCCGCGCTTGCATAAGCTGCTGACAGGCATTCGCTTCAGTGTGCGGCTTTCCGGTGATAACACCGTCCAGCACACAAACCTGATCGGAGCCTATAATCAAATGCGAAGGGTAGCGTGCGGCAAGTGATTGCGCTTTCTCCTTCGCAAGACGGGTGACCAGGTGACGCGGTGATTCGCCCGGCTGCGGCGTCTCGTCAACTTCCGGCGCCGCGCATTCAAACGGGATCCCGAGCTTTTCCAGCAACATTCGGCGGTAGGGTGAGGTGGAGGCAAGAACGAGATTTGGCATATTTTTATCACCAGATATAGCGTATCGATGCCAGCCATTTTAAACTACAGGCCGCAATGTGTGCGAATAATTGGCAAAAGGCAGCTGTGGTTGCCTTTTTCTTTGACTATATGACGTTACAAAGTTAATATGCGCGCCCTATGCAAAAGGTAAAATTACCCCTGACTCTTGATCCGGTTCGCACGGCTCAAAAACGCCTCGATTACGAAGGTATTTATACTTCCGATCAGGCTGAGCGTGTTGCCGAATCCGTAGTCAGTGTGGACAGTGATGTAGAATGCTCCATGTCGTTCGCTATCGATAACCAGCGTCTCGCCGTTTTAACCGGCGATGCAAAGGTGACGGTAACCCTCGAATGTCAGCGTTGCGGGAAACCGTTTGTACAGCATGTTCACACAACGTATTGTTTCAGTCCGGTCCGTTCTGACGAACAGGCTGAAGCACTCCCGGAAGCGTATGAACCGATTGAAGTTAATGAATTCGGTGAAATCGATCTTCTGGCTCTGGTTGAAGATGAAATCATCCTCTCCTTGCCAGTCGTTCCGGTGCATGAATCTGAACACTGTGAAGTGTCCGAGGCGGACATGGTCTTTGGGGAACTGCCTGATGAAGCGCAAAAACCAAACCCATTTGCCGTATTAGCCAGCTTAAAGCGTAAGTAATTGAGGAGTAAGGTCCATGGCCGTACAACAGAATAAACCAACCCGTTCCAAACGTGGCATGCGTCGTTCCCATGACGCGCTGACTGCAGTTACCAGCCTGTCTGTAGACAAGACTTCTGGTGAGAAACACCTGCGTCACCACATCACCGCTGACGGTTTCTACCGCGGCCGCAAGGTTATCACTAAGTAATCACGCGTCAGCGTGATTAGGCTTAGTGAGGATTTCCCCGTGCAAACGGGGAATTTACCGAACCAGGCTGTGACGATACCTTGACACGTCTAACCCTGGCGTTAGATGTCATGGGAGGGGATTTTGGCCCTTCCGTGACAGTGCCTGCAGCTTTGCAGGCACTGAATTCTAATTCGCAACTCACACTTCTTTTAGTCGGCAATCCCGACACAATCACGCCATTACTTGCAAAAGCTGACTTCGAACAACGTTCGCGTCTGCAGATTATTCCTGCGCAGTCAGTTATTGCCAGTGATGCACGTCCATCGCAGGCGATTCGCAATAGCCGGGGCAGTTCTATGCGAATGGCGCTGGAGCTGGTGAAGGAAGGACGCGCGGAGGCTTGCGTCAGTGCGGGAAATACCGGCGCGCTGATGGGGCTGTCGAAATTGTTGCTCAAACCTATTGAAGGTATTGAGCGTCCGGCGCTGGTGACGGTATTACCGCATCAGCAGAAGGGCAAGACCGTGGTGCTCGATTTGGGTGCTAACGTCGATTGTGATAGTACAATGCTGGCTCAGTTTGCCGTGATGGGGTCGGTGCTGGCAGAAGAAGTGGTCGGGATAAACAATCCCCGTGTTGCGTTATTGAACATCGGTGAAGAAGAGACCAAAGGCCTGGACAGTATTCGCGAAGCTGCCGAATTGCTCAAACAGGTTCCCTCCATCAACTATATTGGTTATCTCGAAGCCAATGAGTTGCTGACGGGGAAAACGGATGTTCTGGTGTGTGATGGCTTCACCGGGAACGTAACGTTGAAGACCATGGAAGGGGTCGTGCGAATGTTTCTTTCACTGCTTAAATCGCAGGGAGAAGGCAAAAAAAGCGCCTGGTGGTTGATTTTATTAAAGCGTTGGTTACAAAAAAGCCTGACGCGGCGATTCAGTCACCTCAACCCCGACCAGTATAATGGCGCCTGTCTGTTAGGATTGCGCGGCATCGTGATTAAGAGTCATGGTGCCGCCAATCAGCGAGCATTTACTGTCGCCATTGAACAGGCAGTGCAGGCGGTGCAGCGACAAGTCCCTCAGCGGATTGCCGCTCGCCTGGAATCTGTATTAGCTAAAAGTGACTGAGCGTACATGTATACGAAGATTTTAGGTACCGGCAGCTACCTGCCAAAACACGTGCGTACCAACGCCGATCTTGAAAAAATGGTAGATACGTCTGACGAGTGGATTGTCACGCGCACAGGTATCCGTGAACGTCGTATTGCCGCGCCAGACGAAACCGTTTCGACCATGGGTTACGAAGCCGCGCAGCGTGCTATCGAAATGGCGGGCATTGATAAAGATCAGATTGGCTTGATCGTGGTTGCCACGACCTCTGCCACGCATGCCTTCCCAAGCGCAGCGTGCCAGGTGCAAAACATGCTCGGCATTAAAGGCTGCCCGGCATTTGACGTTGCCGCAGCGTGCGCAGGGTTCACCTATGCGCTGAGCGTTGCCGATCAGTATGTTAAATCCGGTGCCGTGAAATATGCGCTGGTCATCGGTGCTGACGTGCTGGCACGTACCTGCGATCCAACCGATCGTGGGACGATCATTATTTTTGGTGATGGTGCGGGCGCGGTACTGCTCGGTCAGTCCGAAGAGCCGGGCATCATCTCTACGCATCTGCATGCCGATGGCAGCTACGGCGAATTACTGACCCTGCCTAACGCCGATCGCGTTAATCCGGATAACGCTATTTACCTGACGATGGCAGGTAATGAGGTGTTCAAGGTGGCGGTGACTGAGCTTGCGCACATTGTCGATGAAACGCTGGAAGCGAATAACCTTGACCGCTCCGCACTCGACTGGCTGGTGCCACATCAGGCAAACCTGCGTATCATCAGCGCGACCGCTAAAAAGCTGGGCATGTCGATGGATAACGTTGTGGTGACGCTGGATCGTCACGGCAATACCTCTGCGGCGTCAGTACCGTGCGCATTTGATGAAGCGGTACGTGACGGACGAATCAAACGGGGCCAGTTGGTCTTGCTTGAAGCCTTTGGTGGCGGGTTCACCTGGGGTTCCGCGCTGGTTCGTTTCTAGTATAAGGATTAAATAATGACGCAATTTGCTTTTGTGTTCCCGGGCCAGGGTTCTCAGGCCGTTGGGATGTTGTCTGAAATGGCAGCAAAGTATCCGGTTATCGAAGAGACTTTCCGTGAAGCTTCCGCTGCGCTGGGTTATGATTTGTGGGCGCTGACCCAACAGGGACCAGCCGAAGAGCTGAACAAAACCTGGCAGACTCAGCCAGCGCTGTTGACGGCGTCCGTTGCGCTGTGGCGTGTCTGGCAGCAGCAGGGCGGTAAAGCGCCAGCGCTGCTCGCGGGCCATAGCCTGGGTGAATACTCTGCGCTGGTGTGTGCCGGTGTTATCGCGTTTGCTGACGCGGTGCGTCTGGTTGAACTGCGCGGTAAGTTCATGCAGGAAGCAGTACCTGAAGGCACCGGTGGCATGTCTGCTATCATCGGCCTCGATGATGCTGCGATTGCAAAAGCGTGTGAAGAATCCGCTGAAGGTCAGGTGGTGTCTCCCGTTAACTTCAACTCGCCAGGGCAGGTGGTTATCGCCGGTCATAAAGACGCGGTTGAACGTGCTGGTGCAGCCTGTAAAGCTGCAGGGGCGAAACGCGCTCTGCCGCTGCCCGTCAGCGTACCGTCCCACTGCGCACTGATGAAACCTGCTGCCGATAAACTGGCCGTTGAGCTTGAAAAAATTACTTTTAACACACCGACAATCTCCGTTGTGAACAACGTCGATGTGAAATGCGAAACCTCGCCGGACGCTATCCGTGATGCGCTGGTTCGCCAGCTCTACAGCCCGGTACAGTGGACCAAAACCGTTGAGTTTATGGCCTCTCAGGGCGTTGAGCATCTGTATGAAGTCGGCCCAGGTAAAGTCCTCACCGGTCTGACAAAACGTATTGTTGACACCCTGACTGCTTCGGCAATTAACGAGCCGGACGCGATGTCAGCGGCACTCTCGCAATAAAAGAGGAATACCATGAGTTTTGAAGGAAAAATTGCCCTGGTCACTGGCGCAAGCCGCGGTATCGGGCGTGCAATTGCTGAAACACTGGTTGCGCGCGGCGCGAAAGTGATTGGTACAGCAACCAGCGAGAATGGCGCTAAGGCCATCAGCGAGTATCTGGGTGCGAACGGTAAAGGTTTGGTTCTGAATGTGACCGAACCTGCATCTATCGAATCTGTTCTGGAAAATATTCGCGCAGAATTTGGCGAAGTGGATATTCTGGTAAATAATGCCGGGATCACTCGTGATAACCTGTTAATGCGAATGAAAGACGACGAGTGGAACGATATCATCGAAACCAACCTGTCATCTGTATTCCGTCTGTCAAAAGCGGTAATGCGCGCTATGATGAAAAAGCGTCATGGTCGTATTATCACTGTCGGTTCTGTGGTTGGTACCATGGGAAATGCTGGTCAGGCTAACTACGCTGCGGCGAAAGCAGGTCTGATCGGTTTCAGTAAGTCGCTGGCACGTGAAGTTGCGTCCCGCGGTATTACTGTAAACGTTGTTGCTCCGGGCTTTATTGAAACGGACATGACGCGTGCGCTAACTGATGAGCAGCGTGCGGGTACGCTGGCAGCTGTTCCAGCGGGCCGCTTAGGCGACCCTAAAGAAATTGCCAGTGCGGTTGCATTTTTAGCCTCTGACGAAGCGGGTTACATCACTGGTGAGACCCTCCACGTCAACGGCGGGATGTACATGGTTTAATCACGATGAAAAATATTTGCGTTATTAGGGCGAATGGCCTCAAAATAACGTAAAATCGTGGTAAGAACTGCCGGGATTTAGTTGCAAATTTTTCAACATTTTATACACTACGAAAACCATCGCGAAAGCGAGTTTTGATAGGAAATTTAAGAGTATGAGCACTATCGAAGAACGCGTTAAGAAAATTATCGGCGAACAGCTGGGCGTTAAGCAGGAAGAAGTTGTGAACTCCGCTTCCTTCGTTGAAGACCTGGGCGCAGATTCTCTTGACACCGTTGAGCTGGTAATGGCTCTGGAAGAAGAGTTTGATACTGAGATTCCGGACGAAGAAGCTGAGAAGATCACCACCGTTCAGGCTGCCATTGATTACATCAACGGTCACCAGGCGTAAGTGAACATCTCCAGGCGGTCATTCGACCGCCTGAGTTTTATCTTTTTTGTCCCACGAATCCCTTTTTTATCCCTCCCTGGAGGACAAACGTGTCTAAGCGTCGTGTAGTTGTGACCGGACTTGGCATGTTGTCTCCTGTCGGCAATACCGTAGAGTCCACCTGGAAAGCTCTCCTTGCCGGTCAGAGCGGCATCAGCCTAATCGACCATTTCGATACTAGCGCCTATGCAACGAAATTTGCTGGCTTAGTAAAGGATTTTAACTGTGAAGAGATCATCTCGCGCAAAGAACAGCGCAAGATGGATGCCTTCATTCAATATGGAATTGTCGCTGGCGTTCAGGCCATGCAGGATTCTGGCCTTGAAATTACGGAAGAGAACGCAACCCGTATCGGTGCCGCTATCGGTTCCGGGATTGGCGGTCTGGGTCTGATCGAGGAAAACCATACATCTCTGATGAATGGCGGCCCGCGTAAAATCAGCCCGTTCTTCGTTCCGTCCACGATTGTTAATATGGTGGCAGGTCATCTGACCATCATGTTCGGCCTGCGTGGGCCAAGCATTTCTATCGCTACCGCATGTACCTCTGGCGTGCATAACATCGGCCAGGCCGCGCGCATGATTGCGTACGGCGATGCAGATGCTATGGTTGCGGGCGGTGCGGAAAAAGCCAGTACTCCGCTGGGAGTGGGTGGCTTTGGTGCAGCGCGTGCGCTGTCTACCCGCAACGATAACCCGCAGGCGGCAAGCCGTCCGTGGGACAAAGACCGTGATGGTTTTGTGCTGGGTGACGGTGCGGGTATGATCGTACTTGAAGAGTACGAACATGCTAAAAAACGTGGCGCGAAGATTTATGCTGAAATTGTCGGCTTCGGGATGAGCAGCGATGCATACCACATGACGTCACCACCAGAAAATGGTGCGGGTGCCGCGCAGGCAATGGCCAACGCGATTCGCGACGCGGGTCTTACCCCGGAGCACATCGGTTACGTTAACGCGCACGGTACTTCTACGCCTGCAGGCGATAAAGCAGAAGCTCAGGCTGTTAAGTCTATCTTCGGCGAATACGCCAGCCGCGTGCTGGTGAGCTCCACGAAATCCATGACCGGTCACCTGTTGGGTGCGGCGGGTGCAGTAGAGTCTATCTACTCTATCCTTGCGCTGCGCGATCAGGCTGTTCCGCCAACCATCAACCTGGATAATCCGGATGAAGGTTGTGACCTGGACTTCGTTCCTCACGAAGCGCGTCAGGTAAGTGGTATGGAGTACACTTTGTGTAACTCCTTCGGCTTTGGTGGTACTAACGGTTCACTGATCTTTAAAAAGATCTGAGCCTGACTGCATCATGGCGATTAAAAAAGGTCCGCTTGTCGGGCCTTTTTTATTCAGCCTAATCTTCTTGTCGGCTGCATGGCATCCTGCCAGACTAAATGCCCACGCATAAGGAGCCACCATGTTTTTAATCAATGGCCTTGAGCAAAACACGCTTCCTGCTGGTGACAGGGCAACTCAGTTTGGTGATGGCTGCTTTACGACAGCGCGCATTCTCGACGGCAATGTCTGCCTGCTCGAGGCGCACCTTCGTCGTCTTCAGCAGGGTTGTGAAGCCTTGATGATCCCCTTCACGCACTGGGACACATTGCGTCAGGAGATGTGCCAGCTGGCGGCCGGGAAGCAAAGCGGTGTTCTGAAGGTGATTATCAGCCGCGGTAGCGGTGGCCGGGGATACAGCGGTACAGCTTGCCAGCACCCAACGCGGATCCTTTCGGTGTCTGCCTGTCCTGCTCATTATCTGCGCTGGCGTGAAGAGGGCGTTACGCTAACGCTCAGCCCGGTACGTCTGGGGCGAAACCCTATGCTTGCCGGTATAAAACACCTCAACCGCCTTGAACAGGTACTGATTCGCACTCATCTTGAACAGACGGACGCTGATGAGGCGCTGGTTCTTGACAGCGAAGGGTTTATTACGGAATGCTGTGCGGCTAATTTACTCTGGCGGCAGGGGAACGATGTTTATACGCCGTCGCTCGAGCAGGCCGGCGTCAACGGGATTATGCGTCAGTTTTGTTTGCAGCAGCTGGCACACTCTGGCTTTCGCGTTGTCGAAGTGAGCGCGAGAGAAGAGGCGCTGCACCAGGCTGATGAAATTATCATCTGTAATGCGCTGATGCCGGTTGTACCCGTCCGCGCGTATGGTCAATACAGCTTGTCCTCGCGCGAGCTGTTTCAGTTTTTAGCCCCGATATGTGAGCAAACCCGATAGTCATGAAGAAAATGTTGCGCTTTGTCCTCCTCCTTATCGTTGCGCTGGGTCTTGCCGGCGGAGCGGGAGTGTGGAAAGTTCGTCAGCTGGCGAACAGTAAGATCCTGATTAAAGACGAGACGATTTTTACCCTGAAAGCGGGGACGGGCCGCCTGGCGCTTGGCGAACAGCTTTATGGCGACAAGATCATTAACCGTCCGCGCGTGTTTCAGTGGCTGTTACGTATCGAGCCTGAACTGTCTCATTTCAAAGCCGGTACCTATCGCTTTACGCCGGGGATGACCGTCAAAGAGATGCTTCAGCTGCTGGAAAGCGGTAAAGAAGCGCAGTTCCCGCTGCGTTTTGTTGAGGGGATGCGCCTGAGCGATTATCTCGAGCAGCTGCGCGATGCTCCGTACATTAAGCATACCCTGAAAGATGACCGCTATCAGACGGTGGCCGAGGTACTGAAATTTGAACACCCTGAGTGGGTGGAAGGCTGGTTCTGGCCAGACACATGGATGTACACCGCAGGCACGACCGATGTGGCTATCCTCAAGCGGGCGCATAAAAAGATGGTTGCAGCCGTCGATTCCGCCTGGGAAGGGCGCATGGACGGTCTGCCATACAAAGATCAAAACCAGTTTGTCACGATGGCCTCAATTATTGAGAAAGAGACGGCCGTCGCCGCCGAGCGCGATCAGGTGGCATCGGTCTTCATTAACCGTCTGCGTATCGGCATGCGTCTGCAAACGGACCCCACCGTCATCTACGGAATGGGCGAGAGTTATACCGGTAAGATTTCAAGAAAAGATCTGGAGACGCCAACGGCGTATAATACCTACGTGATTAGCGGTCTGCCGCCGGGCCCGATTGCCACGCCGAGCGAGGCTTCCCTGCGTGCGGCTGCGCATCCTGCTAAAACACCGTATCTCTATTTTGTGGCTGATGGAAAAGGGGGGCATACCTTTAACACCAACCTTGCCAGCCATAATCGCTCCGTTCAGGACTATCTGAAGGCACTTAAGGAAAAAAATGCGCAGTAAATACATTGTCATTGAGGGACTCGAAGGGGCGGGTAAAACCACGGCCCGCAACGTGGTGGTGGATACGCTCAAATCGCTTGGCGTTGCGGACATGGTATTTACCCGCGAGCCCGGCGGTACGCAACTGGCCGAAAAGCTGCGAAGCCTGGTGCTGGATATCAAATCCGTAGGTGACGAGGTCATCACAGATAAAGCCGAAGTATTGATGTTCTACGCGGCGCGCGTGCAGCTGGTAGAGACGGTCATTAAACCGGCCCTGGCTAATGGCAAGTGGGTAATTGGCGATCGTCACGATCTGTCGACCCAGGCTTATCAGGGCGGTGGGCGTGGTATTGACCAGACGATGCTGGCCACGCTGCGCGATGCGGTGCTGGGTGATTTTCGCCCTGACCTGACGCTCTATCTGGATGTGACGCCGGAAGTGGGTCTCAAGCGCGCCCGTGCTCGCGGTGAGCTGGACCGCATTGAGCAGGAGTCCCTTGATTTCTTTAACCGTACCCGCGCGCGCTATCTGGAACTGGCGGATCAGGATGGCAGTATTCGCACCATTGATGCGACGCAATCCCTGGAAGAGGTCACCCGCGCAATTCAGAAGACGGTTACGCAGTGGCTACAGGAGCAACAGGCATGAAATGGTACCCATGGTTGCGCCCGCATTTTGAAAAGCTGATCGAAAGCTATCAGGCTGGTCGGGGGCATCATGCGTTACTGATTCAGGCACTGCCGGGAATGGGGGATGATGCATTGATTTACGCCATCACCCGCTTCCTGATGTGTCAGCAGCCGGAAGGCCATAAAAGCTGTGGTAAATGCCGTGGCTGCCAGTTAATGCAGGCGGGCACGCACCCTGACTATTACACGCTCGAGCCCGAGAAGGGCAAAAGCGCGCTCGGTATTGATTCCGTGCGTGAAGTCAGTGAAAAATTGTACGAACATGCGCGGCTCAGCGGCGCTAAAGTCGTCTGGCTCAAAGACGCAGCACAGCTTACCGAGGCGGCGGCGAATGCGCTGCTTAAAACGCTGGAAGAACCGCCGGAGAAAACGTGGTTCCTTCTCTCCTGTCGTGACCCGGGGCGTTTGCTGGCAACGCTGCGCAGCCGTTGTCGTCTTCATCACCTCGCGGTGCCTCAGGAATCATGGGCGCTGAGCTGGCTTGAGCGAGAAGTGACAACGTCACAGGAAGGGGCGCTCTCTGCGTTGCGCCTGAGCAGCGGTGCGCCCGCGGCGGCGCTGGCATTACTGCAGCCAGAGGTCTGGTCACAGCGAGACGCGCTCTGCCGGGCCGTTGAGTCTTCCATCACCAGCCGCGACTGGCTAAGTTTATTGCCTGCGCTTAACGGCGAGCAGGCCGCGGAACGTCTGCACTGGCTGGCTTCCTTACTTCTGGATGCGCTCAAACTCCAGCAAGGGGCAACGCTACTGACCAACCCGGACGTCTGGCCGCTGGTTAACACGCTGGCGAACAGCCTGTCAGGTGCATCATTACACGCTATCCTTCACGATATCTGTCAGAGTCGTGAACAACTTTTAACAGTGACCGGTCTTAATCGCGAGCTTTTACTGACCGACCAGTTGCTGCGTATCGAACATTACCTGCAACCAGGCGTAACACCGCCTGTTTCCCATCTCTGAGAGAGACATTATGTTTTTAGTCGACTCACACTGCCATCTTGATGGCCTGGATTATCAATCCCTGCATAAAAACGTGGACGACGTGCTGGCCAAAGCCGCTGCCCGTGATGTGAAGTTTTGCCTTGCCGTGGCAACAACGCTACCGGGGTATCGCGCCATGCGTGAGCTGGTGGGCGAGCGCGAGAACGTTGTTTTCTCCTGTGGCGTGCATCCGCTCAATCAGGATGAAGAGTACGACGTTGAGGAACTGCGCCGGCTGGCCGCAGAAGAGGGCGTCGTGGCGATGGGGGAAACCGGGCTGGATTACTACTACACGCCGGAAACGAAACCGCGCCAGCAAGCATCCTTCCGCCATCATATTCGCATTGGTCGCGAGCTCAACAAGCCGGTGATTGTCCATACCCGTGATGCGCGCGCCGATACGCTGGCGATCCTGAAGGAAGAAAAGGTGACGGATTGCGGTGGCGTACTACACTGTTTCACAGAAGACAGAGAAACAGCGGGTAAACTGCTTGATTTAGGGTTTTATATCTCGTTTTCGGGGATCGTGACGTTCCGTAACGCTGAGCAACTCCGCGAGGCTGCGCGCTATGTTCCGCTCGATCGCATCCTCGTGGAAACAGACTCTCCGTATCTGGCACCGGTGCCGCATCGCGGTAAAGAAAATCAGCCAGCCATGACGAGAGACGTAGCCGAATACTTGGCCGTGCTTAAAGGCGTCAGCATTGAAGAGCTGGCCCGCGTCACGACGGACAACTTCTCTACGCTGTTCCATATCGACCCCGCCCGCCTGCAATCTGTTTGATACGCCTGTTTTTTTTAGGCTCGTAATTAATACATAAAACGAGTAAAGTTCACCGCCTCATTTGGGGCGGTGAAGGTGTATTTAGACACATCCAGAAACGCTTTTTGTAAATAACTGAAAGTTTTTCGACCGTCTTAAGCTGAAACGTGATAGCCGTCAAACAAACTCAGAGGGAATTATTTTACTCTGTGTAATAAATAAAGGGCGCTTAGATGTCCTGTCCACGGCACGGTACTCCCCCCGGGCCAATGCGTGAAAGCGTAAAAAAAGCACAAATACTCAGGAGCACTCTCAATTATGTTTAAGAATGCATTTGCTAACCTGCAAAAGGTCGGTAAATCGCTGATGCTGCCAGTATCCGTACTGCCTATCGCAGGTATCCTGCTGGGTGTCGGTTCTGCTAACTTCAGCTGGCTGCCAGCCGTAGTTTCCCACGTGATGGCCGAAGCAGGCGGTTCCGTCTTTGCTAACATGCCTCTGATCTTCGCTATCGGTGTGGCGCTGGGCTTCACCAATAACGACGGCGTTTCTGCGCTGGCTGCAGTTGTTGCCTACGGCATCATGGTGAAAACCATGGCAGTGGTTGCGCCACTGGTTCTGCATTTACCGGCAGAAGAGATCGCTGCGAAACACCTGGCAGACACCGGTGTTCTGGGCGGTATCATCTCCGGTGCGATTGCAGCGTACATGTTCAACCGCTTCTATCGCATCAAGCTGCCTGAGTATCTGGGCTTCTTCGCGGGCAAGCGTTTTGTTCCGATTATTTCTGGTCTGGCAGCGATTTTCACTGGCGTGATCCTGTCCTTCATCTGGCCACCAATCGGTTCCGCTATCCAGACCTTCTCTCAGTGGGCTGCTTATCAGAACCCGGTTGTGGCGTTTGGTATCTACGGCTTCATCGAGCGTTGCCTGGTACCATTTGGTCTGCACCACATCTGGAACGTTCCATTCCAGATGCAGATTGGTGAATTCACCAACGCTGCAGGTCAGGTATTCCACGGTGATATCCCACGTTACATGGCGGGTGACCCAACTGCAGGTAAACTGTCTGGTGGCTTCCTGTTCAAAATGTACGGTCTGCCGGCAGCGGCAATTGCTATCTGGCACTCTGCTAAACCAGAGAACCGTGCAAAAGTGGGCGGTATCATGATCTCCGCAGCGTTGACCTCGTTCCTGACCGGTATCACCGAGCCGATCGAGTTCTCCTTCATGTTCGTTGCGCCGATCCTGTACATCATTCACGCGGTTCTGGCGGGTCTGGCGTTCCCAATCTGTATCCTGCTGGGTATGCGTGACGGTACGTCCTTCTCTCACGGCCTGATCGACTTCATCGTTCTGTCCGGTAACAGCAGCAAACTGTGGCTGTTCCCAATCGTTGGTGCGTGCTATGCCGTTGTTTACTACACCATCTTCCGCGTGCTGATCAAAGCACTGGACCTGAAAACACCAGGTCGTGAAGATGCGTCAGAAGACAGCAAAGCCACCGCGACAAGCGAAATGGCTCCGGCTCTGGTTGCCGCATTCGGCGGGAAAGAAAACATCACTAACCTGGACGCGTGCATTACTCGTCTGCGTGTTAGCGTTGCCGACGTCGCGAAAGTAGACCAGCCGGGTCTGAAAAAACTGGGTGCAGCAGGGGTTGTTGTTGCTGGTTCGGGCGTTCAGGCAATCTTCGGGACTAAATCCGATAACCTGAAAACCGAAATGGATGAGTACATCCGCAACAGCTAAGCTGTGACCTGGGGAGACTAAGGCAGCCGAATGGCTGCCTTTTTTATGGGTAGAAACTTAAAAAGAGTAATTCGCGCTGACGGAGACGTTCAGCGGCGCGCCATAGACAACGTATGACCCGACGTAGTCGTAGTATTTTTTATCAAACAGGTTGTTAACGTTGGCCTGCAAGGCCAGATCCCTGGTGACCTGATAACGGCTGAAGAGATTCACCAGCGCATAGCTGCCCTGTTCTGCACGGGACTGGCCTGCCGGGCCACCCTCCACATCCGTCCACACTTTATTCTGCCAGTTCACCCCGCCGCCCACCGCCAGTTCCGGCAGCATAGGCAATTGATAACGGGTAAACAGCTTCATGGTCGTACGTGGCTGATCGGAACTGATGGCATTCCCGCGCTTATCTTCTGCAATAAACCGTGTCGCCCCGAAGGTTAACTGCCAGTTGTCGGTCAGTGCACCGTTTAGCTCAAATTCAATCCCTTTGCTGACCACGCCATCCAGTGATTCATAAATAGATTCGCCGCTCGGCATATAGGTGTAGGTATTGCTTGCCACGTTATCCTGTTCAATACGGAAAACGGCCAGTGAGGTGGTCAGGCGGGTGTTGAACCAGTCCGCTTTCACCCCCGCTTCGTAGCTTTTCCCGGTCGTAGGGTCGAGGTAACGGCCGCTCGCGTCACGCTTGTCCTGTGGCTGGAAAATAGAGGTGTAGCTGACATAGGTCGACCAGTCTTCATTGATGTCATAAACCAGTCCTGCATAAGGCGTTACGTCATCTTTGGAACTTTCCAGACGGGTATCCGGGGAGCCTGCCGGGTTATAGCGAATGTTATAGTTGGTGTAACGCGCGCCAAGGATCAGGTGCAGCGGGTCGGCCAGCGAGAATCGGGCCGAGGTATACGCCGATGACTGGCGAATGTCGTCCTGGCTATAGAGCTTCCACGGTGTCCACTGCGGGTCGGCGATAGTGCCATTCCAGTTTTTAAAATTACCCACATCCACCATACCGTATAACGCATCCGGCATGCTGTTATCGTAATGGTTACGCTGGCGGCTGAAGCTCCCGCCAAACATCATCTCATGCTGACGACCAAAAAGGCTGAAATCGCCACGCAGGAAGGCGTCGATGGCATCCTGCTTACGTTCACCACGGTTCCAGCCGCCGTAGCCGACCATGCCCGCCCCGGTCTCTTTATCCGGATAGCCTGACATATACATCAGTTTGCTGTCGAAATGGGTTTCCGCATGCATGCCGTTGATGTGCGCTTCCCAGCCGTTGTCAAAACGTTGGGTCAGGTTGGCAAAGATACGGGTGTTGTCTTTATCCGAGTAAGCCCAGTCAGGCGCAACGGTCTGGCTGCGGTCGTAATGGGTTTTGCTTCCGTCGCTATACCAGGTTGGCAGACCGCCCCAGGTAGGATCGGCGGTGTAACTTTCCTGATATTCATAGCCTACGGAGAGGGTCGTGCTATCGGTGACGTCGGCATCCACCACGCCATAGAGGAATTTTTTACGGTAGTGGTAGTTATCCACAGCGCTGTCGTTGTCCTGGTAACCGGTGATCAGACGACCGCGCACCTTGCCGGATTCTACCAGCGGGGCCTGTAAATCCAGCACATAGCGCTGCTTGTCCCAGCTGCCGTAGCTGGCGGAGACGTTCCCTTTGAATACGTTACTGTCTGCGTGCTTGCGCACCATATTGACGTAGGCGGATGGGTTACCGGTGCCGGACATCAGCCCGGTAGCGCCGCGAACCACCTCTATACGGTCATAAATGGCGGTGTCGGCGGCGGTGTCGCCAAAGTTCCATACTTCGCTGATGGAGGTCGGCAGGTCATCGAACGCATAGTTACTGACGAAGAATCCGCGCGAGTAAAATACGGTGCGGTCGCTGTCCTGCACCTGGGCCGTTACGCCGGTGGTGTTGGTTAACACCTGGCCGACTGACTGCAGGTTCTGATCTGCCATGCGCTGCTGGCTAATCACGCTGACGGACTGGGGGATATCGCGGGGAACAAGTAACAGTTTGGTCCCGGTGGTGGTGGTTTTTACGCTGTAGTCCTGATCCTGTCCGCTGGAGGGATCCTGTGCGTTATCAAAGCCACCCTCCACAACTACCGTATCTTCGGTCGTGGAGGCGGCAAAACTGACGGTTGGCATCAATGCCATAGCAATACAGGCTGCCAGCAACGAAGGTGTTGCGACAGGCTGGCGTTGCCCATCCCTGGTATGAGTAATGAAAGACATCATCAAACCCTTAATGAATGGTGAAGGTGGTCTGCATCAGTCCCGCATGTACGGGCTGATGTCGTTTTCTATGTTGAAAATACGCATGAAAATGCAAATGCGAAATATACGCATTGAGATTAACGGTGTAAACAGATGTGTCAAAAGGAACTGAAATAATGTTTCAGGCGATCGCGACGCGTCAGCGCTCACTCTCCAGGCAGCTGGAGGACATTCAGGAAAGAAATCGGTGGAGAAGGTTGAAAGGACAGGAGAATCTCGCTCATACTCTTGTGTTGTGTCACACAGTAATACTGAGAATGTGTTAATGGCGGCGCACTACGCCAGATTAAACAAAAAAGGAAAAGGTCATGGCTGAAGAAACGATTTTTAGTAAAATTATCCGCCGCGAAATCCCTTCGGATATCGTTTATCAGGATGAGCTGGTGACGGCTTTCCGGGACATTTCTCCTCAGGCTCCGACACATATCCTTATTATTCCTAATATTCTGATTCCGACCGTAAACGACGTAAAAACCGAGCATGAAGTAGCGTTAGGTCGTATGCTGACAGTGGCCGCAAAAATTGCTGAGCAGGAAGGGATTGCTGAAGACGGTTACCGTCTCATCATGAACTGTAATCGCCACGGTGGTCAGGAAGTTTATCATATTCACATGCATCTGCTGGGTGGACGTCCTCTGGGGCCGATGCTGGCACATAAAGGTCTTTGACATGCTTAAAGGGCGTATTGCAGCGCTGGTAATGACGATGTTGATCGTAGGGTGCAGCACGCGTCCGGCGATCCCCGTCAGCGATGAACAGACGCTGGTGATGGAATCCTCCGTACTTGCTGCGGGCATCACGGCGCAACAACCTGCGTTGTCGATCAGTGAAATCAACTCTTCTGCTTCCTCTACGCTCTTTAATGAAAGACAAGAACCAGTGACGGTGCACTACCGTTTTTTCTGGTATGACGTACGAGGTCTTGAAATGCATCCGCTGGAAGCGCCGCGCAGCGTCACTATTCCGGCAAGATCGTCGGTAACGCTCTATGGCAGCGCCAACTATCTGGGTGCACATAAGGTGAGACTTTATCTTTATTTGTAAGGGGTGAACCTTGATTAAAAATTTGAGCCGTTATGCGCTCGTGACTGCTTTCGCTCTGTTCCTCGCAGGGTGTGTGACCCGAACTGAAGAACCTGCGCCTGTGGAAGAGGCCAAACCGGGTACCGAGCAGCCGACACAGCCAACGCAGCCGCCGCCAACCGTACCGACTGTGCCGTCTATTCCGTCGCAGCCTGGTCCAATTGAACATCCGGATCAGACATCGCAGCCTGCGCCGCGCGTGCGCCATTACGACTGGAACGGTGCGATGCAACCGATGGTCGGCAAAATGTTGCAGGCTCAGGGTGTGACCGCGGGCAGCGTATTGCTGGTTGATAGCGTGAATAACCGTACCAACGGTTCGCTGAACGCGGGCGAAGCGACAGAAACCCTGCGCAATGCCCTGGCCAATAACGGTAAGTTTACGCTGGTCTCGGCACAGCAGCTCGCGGTAGCCAAGCAGCAGTTGGGCCTGTCACCGCAGGACAGCCTCGGTTCACGCAGCAAGGCGATTGGGATTGCCCGTAACGTCGGTGCGCAGTATGTGCTTTACTCCAGTGCCACCGGTAACGTGAACACGCCAGCCCTGCAGATGCAGCTGATGCTGGTTCAGACAGGCGAGATTATCTGGTCAGGTAAAGGTGCCGTTACGCAACTCTGACAGTACGCGTGAAGAGATCCTGACGCGTTATTTTCCACAGTATCGCCTTATCGCGCCGCAGGCCCCTTCCGGGCTTGGCGGCGCGAGTTGCATTATAGAGCAGGGCGAGCAACGTCTGATATTGCGGCAGAATCACGATCCCTTAGCGTCATCATCCCATTTCCGCCGTCAGTTTCGGGCACTGAAACGCCTTCCTGCGGATCTGGTGCCAAAGCCCTGTTTTTACCGCCAGGGCTGGATGGCCGTGGAGTATCTGGCAGGGGAGATCGGCAACACGCTACCGGAAACGGCAGTGCTTGCGGCTATGCTCTGTCATCTGCACCGGCAACCGCGTCTGGGGTGGCGGGTGACGCTGCTGCCGTTGCTTGAACAATACTGGCAGCAGGCTTCAGCCGACAGGCGAACTCCATTCTGGCTGGCACAGCTAAAACGGCTGCGTAAAACGGGCGAACCGCAGCCGCTTCGGCTCTCGCCGCTGCATATGGATGTTCATGCCGGAAATATTGTTCATACGTCCCTCGGTGCGAGGCTTATCGACTGGGAGTATGCCGGTGACGGAGACGTGGCGCTGGAGCTGGCGGCCGTCTGGTCGGAAGATGATGCTGCGCGGCAGCGGCTCATCACCGACTACGCCCGGATAGCGCACATGAATGCCGATGCCCTGAGGCGTCAGGTGAGGCGCTGGCGACCGTGGGTCGTCATGCTGATGGCTGGCTGGTTTGAAATGCGCTTTCAGCAATCCCGAGACAAACAATTTATTGCGCTGGCAGATGATGCCTGGCGTCAGTTACAAACTAAAGGATAAGAGAGGTTGGTGTGGGTCCAGTCATGTTGGATGTAGAAGGGTTTGAACTGGATGCGGAGGAGCGTGAAATACTGGCGCACCCGCTGGTGGGAGGCTTGATCCTGTTCACCCGCAACTATCACGATCCGGCGCAGCTGCGAGAACTGGTGCGCCAGATCCGTGCTGCATCGCGCAATCATCTGGTGGTGGCCGTCGATCAGGAAGGCGGACGCGTACAGCGTTTCCGCGAAGGCTTTACTCGCCTGCCTGCCGCCCAATCTTTTGCGGCATTACTGGGCACGGAAGAGGGTGGCAAACTGGCGCAAGAGGCCGGCTGGCTGATGGCCAGCGAGATGATTGCCATGGATATCGACATCAGTTTTGCGCCGGTTCTGGACGTGGGGCATATCAGCGCCGCCATTGGCGAACGCTCATACCATGAAGATCCGCGTATTGCGCTGGCGATAGCGAGCTGTTTCATTGACGGTATGCACGACGCGGGAATGAAAACCACCGGGAAACATTTCCCGGGACACGGTGCGGTGACCGCCGACTCGCACAAAGAGACGCCGCGCGATCCGCGTCCGGAAGCTGACATTCGTGCCAAAGATATGTCGGTGTTCCGCTCCCTGATTACCGATAACAAGCTGGACGCTATCATGCCAGCGCACGTGATTTACAGCGACGTCGACCCGCGTCCTGCAAGCGGGTCCGCGCACTGGCTGAAAACCGTTTTGCGTCAGGAGCTGGGGTTTAATGGCGTGATTTTCTCAGACGATTTGTCGATGGAAGGGGCGGCGATTATGGGCAGCTACGCCGAGCGCGGTCAGGCGTCGCTGGACGCAGGTTGCGATATGATCCTCGTCTGCAATAATCGTAAAGGTGCCGTCAGCGTGCTGGATAACCTGTCGCCGATCAATGCACAGCGTGTTACACAATTGTATCATAAAGGTTCATTTAGCCGTCAGGAGCTGATGGACTCGGCGCGCTGGAAGACAGTCAACGCGCAGCTTGAAGCCCTGAATGAACGCTGGCAGGCACATAAAGCCAGCCTGTAAATCCTCCCGGAAGGCGTAGCGTGGTGAGAAGACAATGATCATCTATTTACACGGTTTTGACTCAAACAGTCCTGGTAATCATGAGAAGGTCCTGCAGCTGCAGTTTATCGATCCGGATGTCCGGCTGATCAGTTACAGCACACGCCATCCAAAGCATGACATGCAGCACCTGCTCAAAGAGGTGGACAAGATGTTGCAGCTCAACATCGATGAACGTCCGCTGATTTGTGGCGTGGGATTAGGTGGCTACTGGGCAGAGCGGATTGGATTCCTGTGCGATATCCGCCAGGTGGTGTTCAATCCTAATCTTTTCCCGAATGAGAACATGGAAGGCAAAATTGACCGCCCTGAAGAGTATGTCGATATTGCCACCAAGTGCGTCAGTAATTTTCGGGAGAAAAACCGCGACCGTTGTCTGGTGATCTTGTCGCGTAATGATGAAGCCCTTAACAGCCACCGGGCGGCTGAGCTGCTGCATCATTACTATGAAATTGTCTGGGATGAAGAACAGACCCACAAATTCAAGAACATCTCCCCGCATTTGCAGCGGATCAAAGCCTTCAAAACCCTGGGCTAAGCCACTGCGTACGTCCTGCCAGGCCCGGCCGCGAAAGCGCGCCGGGCTTTCTTTTTGTCCAGAATTGTCTACTTTTAAGCCATCAAAACTTGATGCATATCAATTTTGGTATGACCAATGCGCCTGACGTGGTATTCTCAATGCACCTGAATGGTTTCAGTGCTGTAACCTGTTGTTAATTAAGGGTTATTTTTATAACTTTTACTTAACAATTGGTTAATAATTTGAGGGGGTCACGTTGACTACGCCATTGAAAAAGATAGTGATTGTCGGCGGTGGTGCTGGCGGGCTGGAGCTGGCTACACAGTTAGGCAAGAAGCTCGGTCGCGGCAAAAAAGCCAAAATTACGCTGGTGGATCGTAACCACAGCCATCTGTGGAAACCGCTGTTGCACGAAGTGGCGACCGGTTCACTGGATGAGGGCGTGGACGCGCTGAGCTATCTGGCACATGCGCGCAATCACCATTTCCAGTTCCAGCTGGGCTCCGTGGTGGATATCAATCGTGAGAGCAAAACCATTACCCTGGCAGAGCTGCGCGATGAAAAAGGGGAACTGCTGGTTCCTGAGCGCAAACTGCCGTATGACACGCTGGTCATGGCGCTGGGCAGTACCTCCAATGACTTCAACACACCAGGTGTAAAAGAGCACTGTATCTTCCTCGATAACCCACATCAGGCACGTCGTTTCCACCAGGAAATGCTGAACCTGTTCCTGAAGTACACCAGCAATATGGGTGCGAACGGGAAGGTTAATATCGCGATTGTTGGTGGGGGGGCGACGGGCGTCGAGCTTTCTGCTGAGCTGCACAACGCGGTGAAACAGCTGCACAGCTACGGCTATAAAGGCTTAACCAATGACGCGCTGAACGTGACGCTGGTTGAAGCGGGTGAACGTATCCTGCCGGCGCTGCCTCCGCGCATTTCCGGTGCGGCGCATAATGAACTGACCAAGCTGGGCGTGCGGGTTCTGACCCAAACCATGGTAACCAGCGCGGACGGCGGCGGCCTGCATACCAAAGATGGCGAGTACATCAAAGCAGACCTGATGGTCTGGGCTGCTGGCATCAAAGCACCTGATTTTATGAAAGAGATTGGCGGGCTGGAAACGAACCGTATTAACCAGCTGGTGACCGAGCCGACCCTGCAAACCACACGCGATCCGGACATTTTCGCCATCGGCGACTGTGCTTCCTGCGCGCGTCCGGAGGGCGGTTTTGTGCCTCCGCGTGCTCAGGCAGCGCACCAGATGGCAAGCCTGGTACTGCACAATATTCTGGCGCAGTACAAAGGTAAGCCGATGAAAGCCTATGTCTATAAAGACCATGGTTCTCTGGTATCGCTCTCGAACTTCTCTACCGTCGGCAGCCTGATGGGTAACCTGATGCGCGGCTCCATGATGGTGGAAGGGCGTATTGCACGCTTTGTCTATATCTCGCTCTATCGTATGCACCAGATTGCCCTGCACGGTTACTTCAAAACCGGGCTGATGATGCTGGTGGGACGAATCAACCGCGTTATTCGACCACGCCTGAAGCTGCACTAATATTCTCTCCCTCCGGGGCCTCCGGAGGGAATTTTTAGCATATCATGCTGCTCATCGTACATTGAGTGCTTAAGAGTTCTCCTAAACACGATATATCTCTCCTCCACGTCCACTTTTTGATCCTTTGTCTTATTGGCGAAGCGCGACCTGCATTGCAAAATTGTTACCAATAGCAACAAAGGAGGAAGTCCCGTGAATAAATCAATGTTGGCGGGTATAGGGATTGGCGTCGCTGCTGCGTTAGGTGTGGCTGCCGTTGCCAGTCTCAACGTACTGGATCGCGGCCCACAATACGCACAGGTCGTGTCTGCTACCCCGATTAAAGAAACCGTGAAAACGCCTCGTCAGGAGTGCCGCAACGTCTCCGTGACCCATCGCCGTCCGGTACAGGATGAAAACCGTATCGCCGGTTCAGTACTGGGTGCGGTTGCCGGTGGTGTGATTGGCCATCAGTTTGGTGGTGGTCGTGGTAAAGATGTGGCGACCGTGGTCGGCGCGCTGGGCGGCGGCTATGCCGGTAACCAGGTGCAGGGCGCTATGCAGGATAACGACACGTACACGACGACTCAGCAGCGCTGCAAAACCGTCTATGACAAGTCGGAGAAAATGCTGGGTTACGACGTGACGTACAAAATTGGCGATCAGCAGGGCAAGATCCGTATGGATAAAGACCCGGGTACTCAAATTCCGCTGGATGGAAACGGCCAGCTGGTACTGAATAACAAAGTGTAAAAAAGATGTTCTCTGAACTTAGCTCCTCAAGCGCTCAGGCTGAGGAGCTTTTTTTTTTGCGTCAGATTTTGAGCAGTTCAGGCCACAGTTTCAGCGTGGTCGCGGTAATGGTTTGCAGTTTTTCCAGCGTAGCCCCTTCACGAGCGCTTATCGACATACCCTGCAAAATACAGTTCAGGTATTGCGCCAGCATCTGTGGATTGCAATGCGCAGGAATTTCACCTCGTTGTTGGCGCTGAGACAGGAACGCGCTTAGCGTCTCTTCCTGCATGGCATGGCGCGATTTCACCGTGTTGGCAATCTCTTTTGAGGAGGCCGCAAGGGTGGCAGAGGTGTTAATCATAAAGCAGCCCGCAGGGGTATCTTTACTGGTGAAGCAGGTCGCGACGGTGGTGAAATAGTCCCGTAGCGCCTGTTCGACGCTTTTCTCTTCACAAAACAGCTGGGCTTCGTGTTTCGCCGCAAAGCGCGAAATGTATCTGTCCAGCACTGCCCTGAACAGCCCCTCTTTATTGGTGAATTCAGCATACAGCGTGGGTGCTTTGGCACCGGTAGCTTCCACCAGATCGGAAAGCGAGGTCGCTTCATACCCATGTTGCCAGAAGAGAGTCATGGCCTTATCAAGCGCTGCATCCCTGTCGAACACTTTTGGTCGGCCACGGCTTTTCTTCGCGCAACTCGTCACGTCGGTTGTCATTTGCCGTTGGTCCTCTGTTGGTTTGTTGAATAATCATTATAAAAATAATCGCGGGTGACCACCAGCACTGATGAGAGAAAAATAAATTAATCATATGGGTATGAAAAATAACGAATTTAAAATTTAATTAATGTTCGTTATAAAAAGATGTTGACGCGTGAGCTGGATCACATTTATGATTTACCTATCGATCGTTAACTAAATGGCTAACGACCTCCAAATCATCTGCCAAAGGTAAAAATCATGAAAAACGTAAAAACCCTCATCGCTGCTGCTGTTCTGAGTTCACTTTCTTTCGCAAGCTTCGCTGCTGTTGAAGTGCAATCAACCCCTGCTGACCAGCATAAAGTCGGGACTATCTCTGCTTCTGCCGGGACTAACCTGGGCTCACTGGAAGATCAGCTGGCGCAGAAAGCTGACGAGATGGGTGCAAAATCTTTCCGCATCACCTCCGTGACCGGTCCTAACACCCTGCACGGCACCGCTGTTATCTACAAATAAGCCTGGCTAAACCCTCATTTATGCCACTGCGATGCCACTGTAAAAAAGCCCTGCTCAGCAGGGCTTTTTTTATTGGGGATCACATCGACTGCTGGGTGACATCCTGATGCCGGGTGACATCGGTGGGCATCCCGGAACGCGCCTCCATCGCGCGCTCCATCACGATGCCATCCGTGCGGGCATTCGTTTTAAAGCTCACCATCGCGGCATTCAGATTAATTGGCAGTGTCTGCGGATCGTCGCCAATGTTTTTCGATAACGGCTGGTGAATTTCAACCAGTCTTACGCCACCCGGCTCCTCAGAAACCTTAATGGGCGTATTAATAATATTCACTCGGGTACCAGGCGTGATCACGCTATAGAGCGTCTTGATATCATCATCGCGCAGACGAATACAGCCGGAACTGACGCGCATCCCGATACCGAAATCCGCATTTGTTCCATGCAGAAGGTAAACGCCACCATAGGCCGCAAGACGGATCGCGTGGTGACCCATCGGATTCTCCGGACCCGCTGGCACCACAGCCGGCAAATCAATCCCCTGTGCTTTATAGCGAGCACGAATATTAGCCGTTGGCGTCCAGGTTGGGTTGGCACGTTTATCCGATACGGTGGTGACCATTGTTGGGGTCAGCGTGTCGCCGCCCAGCTGGCCAATACCGATTGGATAAACGGTGACTTCATTTTTACCCGGTGGGTAATAGTAAAGACGCAGCTCGGCAAGGTTTATCACGATCCCTTCGCGCGCTACATCCGGGAGAAGGGTCTGCAACGGGATGGTCAGGACGCTGCCAGCGCGTGGCACATAGGGGTCGACGCCAGGGTTAGCCTGCAGCAGAGCCAGAAAGCCTACGTTATATTTTTTGGCAATCGCTTCGAGCGATCCTCCATTATTTTCAACCACATGAAAACGGTTTTCGCCCACGACCTTGCTGCCAGCAGGGGGAAGAGGCCAGGTATTTGCGCGTGCAGGAAGCGCAACAGCGACCGTTGCTGCCAGCGCAAACACGGTTATCCAGCGGGTAAAACGCGAAGAGGTCATCATCACCATAATCCATATAAATAATAAGGTTATTGTTTTATAAGGCGTTAACGATAATTATGGCGAATGGGTATGTCGGGAAATCCAGGTGAAGTGCAAAGAGTTTGTAAATTGTCCCCCCGTAAGCATTGCGCCAACGGGGGGAAGGGGGAATTATGCAACAGCGTTCTCTTCCAGCTGACGCATAAAGTGACGAACCCACTCCATCCGGTTTTTACGATCCGTCAGCTCCTGCGTAAATTTCAGACGCGTTGGACCATCCAGACGGAAATGCTGCGGCTGTTTCTGGAGCAGACCGATTAGCCACATCGGATTAACGTGATTCTTCTCGGCAAATTCAATCACGCCACCTTTTTCATTGCCTTCGAGCTTACGAATGCCCAGCTTCTGTGCCTGCTGGCGCAGCCTCGCAATATCCAGCAGGTTTCTCGCGGCATCCGGCAACAGGCCAAAGCGATCGATCAGCTCTACCTTAATTTCATCCAGTTCGTTCTCATTTTTCGCACTGGCGATACGTTTGTAGAACGACAGACGTGTGTTGACATCCGGAATAAAATCATCCGGTAGCAGGGAAGGCATGCGCAGTTCCACCTCAGTTTGCTGGCTGGTCAGATCTTCCAGCGATGGCTCACGTCCGGCCTTCAGGGCATCGACCGCATTTTCCAGCAGCTCCATATAGAGCGAGAAGCCGATGGTTTCCATCGAGCCGCTCTGGTCTTCGCCCAGAAGTTCACCTGCACCGCGGATCTCAAGGTCGTGTGTCGCCAGCGCGAAGCCCGCGCCCAGATCTTCCAGCGATGCGATAGCCTCCAGACGTTTTTGCGCATCGGTGGTCATCGCTTTCGGATGCGGGGTCAGCAGCCAGGCGTAGGCCTGATGGTGCGAGCGGCCAACGCGGCCACGCAGCTGGTGAAGCTGCGCCAGTCCAAAGTGATCCGCGCGCTCAATAATGATGGTATTGGCCGTCGGAATATCGATCCCGGTCTCAATGATGGTGGTACACACCAGGACGTTAAAGCGCTGGTGGTGGAAATCGTTCATCACCCGCTCCAGCTCGCGCTCGCGCATTTGACCGTGACCGATAGCGATGCGCGCTTCCGGCACCAGTTCTGCCAGCCTGTCCGCCGCTTTCTGGATATTTTCCACGTCGTTATAGAGATAATAGACCTGACCCCCGCGCAGTACTTCACGCAGAATAGCCTCGCGGACGACCAGGTTGTCGTACTCACGAACAAAGGTTTTTACCGCCAGACGACGTGCCGGCGGCGTGGCGATAATCGACAGGTCGCGCATGCCGCTCATCGCCATATTCAGCGTTCGCGGAATCGGTGTGGCGGTCAGGGTGAGAATATCGACGTCGGCACGCATCGCTTTAATACGCTCTTTATGACGGACCCCGAAGCGGTGTTCTTCATCGACGATCAACAGCCCCAGATCTTTCCACTTCACATCACTCTGCAGCAGCTTGTGGGTGCCGATCAGAATATCGATCTTACCCTCGCTGGCCTGTTCCAGAATCTGCGTCTGCTCTTTGGTACTGCGAAAACGTGACAGCATCTCAATACGAACCGGCCAGTTGGCGAAACGGTCGCGGAAGTTGTCAAAATGCTGTTGGGCGAGCAGGGTGGTAGGCACCAGCACCGCGACCTGTTTGTTGTTTTCTACCGCGAGGAAGGCGGCGCGCATCGCCACTTCGGTTTTGCCGAAGCCGACATCGCCGCAAACCAGCCTGTCCATCGCCAGCGGCTGGCACATGTCGCTCAGCACAGCATTAATGGCCTGGGCCTGATCCGGCGTGGTTTCAAACGGGAAGCTATCGCAGAACATCTGGTACTGTTGTTTATCATGCCTGAAGGCAAAGCCTTCTTTGGCCGCGCGTTGGGCGTAGATATCCAGCAGTTCTGCCGCCACATCACGCACTTTTTCCGCGGCTTTCTGCCGCGCGCGCGCCCAGGCGTCGCCGCCCAGTTTATGTAATGGCGCATGGTCTTCTGCACCGCCGGCATAGCGGCTGATGAGATGCAGGGAAGAGACCGGCACATAGAGTTTGGCGTCATTGGCGTAGGTCAGCATCAGGTATTCGCCCTTGATGCCACCGGCTTCCAGCGTCGTCATGCCCTGATAACGGCCAACTCCGTGCTCGAGGTGAACAATCGGCTGGCCGGGGTGCAGTTCGGCGAGGTTACGGATCAACGTGTCCGGATTAATGGTGCGACGGCTGTCCTGACGGCGGCGCGCCACGCGTTCCCCCAGCAGGTCGCTTTCGCAAATCAGCGCCAGATTGTTGAGGGTATCCACAAACCCGTGCTCGGCGGAGCCAATCATCAGATAACGGCCATTACCGGTGGCTTCACTCAGGCGCAAAATACGTTTCGGGGCAATTTTGATCCGCCCCAGCAGTTCACCCAGCGCTTCCCGGCGGCCTTCGCTTTCAACGGAAAACACGACCGGCCCGGTAAAGGACTCGAGGAACTTGCGCAGATTATCCAGCGGCGACTTCTGCTGCGCCTGAACGGATAAATCCGGTAGCGTGCGGAAGGCAAGGTTGGTATTGGCGGCCTTGTCGGCGAGCGAATCGGTTTTGAGCTGCATACGCGGCCAGCGTTTCAGCTCGGCGTTCAGCTCATCAGTGCGCAGCCACAGCACCTCCGGTGGCAACAGCGGACGCATCGGGTCCACGCCCCGGTTTTCAAAGCGGGCGCGAGTTTCGCTCTCAAAACGGCTGGCGCTGGCGTCGATATCACCGGTGTTAACAATCAGCGTATTGGCCGGGAAATAGCTGAACAGCGCGGGCAGAGGCTCGTTAAAGAACAGCGGCTGCCAGTATTCAATCCCCGCCGGCAGCGTCCCTTTGCTGACCTGCTGATAGATATGTTCGGCATCGCGTTTGACGTCGAATCTGTCGCGCCACTGGCTGCGGAACAGCTCGATTGCGGTTTTGTCTGTCGGGAACTCATGTGCGGGCAGTAAATTGATGGAGTCCACTTCTTCCAGCGTGCGCTGCGTGTCGGCGTCGAATACGCGCAGGCTGTCGATTTCATCATCGAAGAAATCCAGACGATACGGCTGGTCGCTGCCCATCGGGTAAAGATCGAGCAGTGCACCACGCGTGGCATATTCCCCGTGCTCCATCACCTGATCGACATGGCGATAACCGGCGCTGTCGAGCTGCGCGCGCAGGGCGTCCCGGGACAGGCGCTGGCCTTTTTTCATCACCAGCGCATGGCCATGAAGATAGCTGTGCGGACAGACGCGCTGCATCAGGGTGTTTACGGGGACGATCAGCACGCCGCGCTGCATCGTCGGTAACTGATACAGGGTCGACAGACGAGAGGAGATGATCTCCTGGTGCGGCGAGAAACTGTCATACGGCAGCGTTTCCCAGTCGGCCAGACTGAACACCAGATTGTCAGTGAACTGGCGGATTTCATCATGCAGACGCAGGGCATTTTGCATATCCGGGGCAACCAGTACCACCGGACCCGGGTGCCGCTCAGCGATTTCTGCCACCAGCGTGGCGCACGCCGCGCCAGTAAGTTCGCCCAGCTGGCGCTGATCGCCCGCTTTGACAGGCAAGGAATATCGATAGTGTTCAGGCATGGCTATGTCAGAGTCTCTTGGGGATATACCAACAGTATTGGGGCATATCACTGATACGCAATGTCTTTATTATCCTCGATCGTTTTACATAATCAAACCGGAACCGCACAGGGAGGAAATTCGCCCCCAAAAGGGGGCGAAAAGCGCATCAGCGGCTGGCCGATGACGGAGAAAGCGTGGAAGGCGGGGAGAAGAACACATCACCAAACAGTGCGGTGGAGACCTTACGCACCCCAAGCCCGGCAACGGTGCAGAGCAACAGGCTGGCAAACGGGTAGACCAGAATCAACGTCAGCTCCGCCCAGACCGGCCAGTATGCGGCATTCATCTCACCAATCAGGAACAGGCTAAAGGCCTCAATCAGGATGCGATGGGTGGTATAAATCGCGATGGTATTAGAACCGATCACGTTAAGCAGATTATTAGGATGGACGGCATAACGTTGCTCAATGCTGTAGAAAAGCTTCATGATCAACACAATCGACAGCAGGGAGAGCAGCAGCGGGACGTTAGCAAACCACAGCACCACAGAAATGGCAGCGAACGCGGCTAACGCCAGCCAGGCGCGACGCAGATTGAACCCTTTCATCCACGCCATCAGCTCAGCGCCATACCACGCGCCGAGGCTGTAGTAGATCATGTTGCGCACCACGCTGTTCATTCCCCACCACGGCAGCGGCAGGAAGTTTATCGCGACGCTCGCCAGTGCCAGCAGCCCCAGTACCGGCAGCTTCCAGCGGCTCAGCAGTTTACACAGCGTGAAATAGACCACCAGGGCATACAGATACCAGAGACTGGTGCTGGCGGTGAGCATTCCCTTCACAAACCCGGAAAGGGAATCGGCATAGGCCGCATTGGAGGAAGTGGCCAGTTCACGCTCGGGAGCAAGCCAGGCGTTGAGGTGGCTCAGCGCCTGCCATTGCAGAACGCCCCACAGCGCCAGTACCCAGACAATGCTCCAGATCCGTTTATCGAGACTGGTACGCCAGTCCACCTCATCGATGTAACGTCGAATCAGATAGCCGGAAATGAAGAAAAACACCGGCATGCGGAAGGGAGCAAGATAGAGATTAAAATAGACCCAACATTTGGCGAGAAGACCGGATAACGGATGTTGTAACCCATTGAGATGGGGATAAAAGGTGATGACTGAATGGTAGATAACCACCAGGCAGATACACAGCCCTTTTATCTGGTTAATCCATAATGCTTTTTGCTTCATTGTTCGCGACTACCTTTTTGCCATAAACGAACGAACAATTGTTGTTAAACAAAACCGTGATGTAACGGGTAACAGTCTGTATCAGGAGGTTTTTCGGAAAAGGTGGAGGCCGTACAGGGAGGTTTCAGAGAGTAGTACCCTGATTTATCTGAATTTTTCAGAAAAATGATTACCAAAGCTTACGGTTTCAGTCATTTACGCTTAAGGGATTCGCTTATATACTCGTGGGTCTGCTATCAGCAAACAGACGGATTTCATGTACCAACCTGTCGCACTCTTCATAGGCTTACGTTATATGCGTGGGCGCGCCGCGGACCGCTTCGGTCGCTTTGTCTCCTGGCTTTCGACTATTGGCATTACGCTTGGCGTAATGGCTCTGGTGACGGTTCTTTCCGTCATGAACGGCTTTGAGCGCGAGCTGCAAAACAACATCCTGGGGCTGATGCCGCAGGCTATCCTCTCCTCAACCCACGGTTCCGTTAACCCACAACAGCTCCCGGAAAGCGCGGCGAAGTTACAGGGTGTCACGCGCGTTGCGCCGTTAACCACGGGCGATGTGGTGCTACAAAGCGCCCGTAGCGTAGCGGTCGGCGTGATGCTGGGCATTGACCCGGCGCAAAACGACCCGCTGACGCCATTCCTCGTGAACGTGAAGCAGACCGACCTGGAAGCCGGCAAATATAATGTGATCCTCGGCGAGCAACTGGCCGGGCAGCTTGGCGTCAACCGTGGCGACCAGCTACGCGTAATGGTACCGTCGGCCAGTCAGTTTACGCCGATGGGACGTTTGCCAAGCCAGCGCTTGTTCACGGTGGTTGGCACGTTTGCCGCCAACAGCGAAGTCGATGGTTATCAGATGCTGGTGAATATTCAGGACGCGTCACGTCTGATGCGCTATCCGGCGGGGAATATCACCGGCTGGCGCCTGTGGCTCGACGCCCCGCTAAAAGTGGATACCCTCAGCCAGCAAACGTTGCCGGAAGGGACCAAATGGCAGGACTGGCGTGAACGCAAGGGCGAGCTGTTCCAGGCCGTGCGGATGGAAAAAAATATGATGGGGCTGCTGCTGAGCCTGATCGTGGCGGTCGCGGCCTTCAACATCATCACCTCACTGGGGTTGATGGTGATGGAAAAGCAGGGTGAAGTCGCCATTCTGCAGACTCAGGGGCTAACGCCGCGCCAGATTATGGCGGTATTTATGGTGCAGGGTGCCAGTGCCGGGATTATCGGTGCGCTACTCGGTGCGGTGCTGGGGGCGCTGCTCGCCAGCCAGCTTAACAATTTAATGCCGATCATCGGCGCTCTGCTTGATGGTGCGGCGCTGCCCGTGGCTATCGAACCGTTACAGGTGATTGGAATTGCGCTGGCTGCGATGGCCATTGCGCTGCTTTCTACGCTTTATCCTTCCTGGCGCGCTGCCGCCACTCAACCCGCTGAGGCTTTACGTTATGAATAAGATCCTGTTGCAATGCGACAACCTGTCCAAACGCTATCAGGAAGGCACTGTGCAGACTGACGTGTTGCACAATGTGAGCTTCAGCGTGGGCGAAGGTGAGATGATGGCGATTGTGGGCAGTTCCGGCTCCGGCAAAAGTACGTTATTACACCTGCTCGGTGGGCTGGATACACCCACCAGCGGTGACGTGATTTTCTCCGGCCAGCCGATGAGCAAAATGTCATCTGCGGCAAAAGCGGAGCTGCGTAACCGCGAGCTGGGCTTTATCTACCAGTTCCACCACCTGCTGCCGGATTTCACGGCGCTGGAAAACGTGGCGATGCCGCTGCTGATTGGTAAAAAGAAACCCGCAGAAATTACTACCCGCGCCAGCGATATGCTGAAAGCGGTTGGGCTTGGGCATCGCGGTAACCATCGTCCTTCTGAACTTTCCGGCGGTGAACGCCAGCGTGTGGCCATTGCGCGTGCGCTGGTCAACAATCCGCGCCTGGTACTGGCGGATGAGCCAACGGGTAACCTGGACGCCCGCAACGCGGACAGTATTTTCCAGCTGCTGGGTGAGTTGAATGCCTCGCAGGGAACCGCGTTTCTGGTGGTAACCCACGATCTCCAGCTGGCAAAACGGATGGGACGTCAGCTTGAGATGCGCGACGGTCATCTGAACCCAGAACTGACCCTGATGGGGGCGGAGTAATGGCTTCACCGTTATCGTTACTCATAGGGTTGCGTTTTAGCCGCGGACGTCGTCGCGGCGGCATGGTGTCACTGATCTCGGTGATCTCCACCATCGGTATTGCGCTGGGGGTGGCGGTGCTGATCGTGGGCCTTAGCGCCATGAACGGCTTTGAGCGTGAACTGAATAACCGCATTCTGGCGGTGGTCCCGCACGGTGAAATCGAACCGGTGAATCAGCCGTGGACGCACTGGAGCGATGCCCTGAGCAAAATCGAAAAAGTGCCAGGCATCGTGGCGGCCGCACCTTACATTAACTTTACCGGGCTGGTCGAGAGCGGCGTTAACCTGCGCGCCATTCAGGTAAAAGGAGTGAACCCGGTGCAGGAAGAGCGCCTCAGCGCGTTGCCGAAATATGTGCAAAACGGCGCGTGGGCAAACTTTAAGGCCGGTGAACAGCAAATTATTATGGGCAAAGGCGTTGCCGAGGCCCTGAAGGTTAAGCAGGGCGACTGGGTCTCTATAATGATCCCGAACGCCAGTGCCGACCACAAGCTGCAGCAGCCTAAACGTGTACGCCTGCACGTCACCGGTATTCTTCAGTTAAGCGGCCAGCTCGATCACAGCTTTGCGATGGTGCCGGTGGAAGATGCGCGCCAGTATCTCGACATGGCCGACAGCGTGACGGGGATTGCCATTAAGGTCAACGACGTCTTCAACGCCAATAAACTGGTGCGTGATGCCGGCAGCGTGACCAATAACTATGTCTACATCAAAAGCTGGATTGGCACTTACGGTTATATGTACCGTGATATCCAGATGATCCGCGCCATTATGTATCTGGCGATGGTGCTGGTGATTGGCGTCGCGTGCTTTAATATCGTTTCGACGCTGGTGATGGCGGTCAAAGACAAGAGCGGCGACATCGCCGTCCTGCGTACCCTGGGGGCAAAAGACGGTCTTATTCGCGCCATCTTTGTCTGGTACGGTCTGCTGGCTGGGCTGTTCGGGAGCCTCTGCGGCGTGGTGATTGGCGTGGTGGTTTCTCTGCAGCTGACGCCAATTATCAATGGCATCGAGGCGCTTATTGGCCACCAGTTCCTGTCAGGTGATATCTATTTTATTGACTTCCTGCCGTCTGAATTGCACTGGCTGGACGTTTTTTATGTGCTGGTAACGGCACTTTTACTGAGTCTGCTGGCAAGCTGGTATCCGGCGCGTCGCGCAAGCCGAATTGATCCGGCGAGGGTATTAAGTGGCCAGTAATTACGTCATGATTTAGCGGTCGTCAGGCCGCCAAATCAAAAAGAGGAATGCGTGATGTATTATGGATTTGATATTGGCGGCACCAAAATTGCGCTGGGCGTGTTTGATAAAAACCTCAAACTGCAGTGGGAAACCCGCGTTCCCACGCCACGCGAAAGCTACGATGAATTTTTAACTGCCATTGCCGCGCTGGTGGCGCAAGCTGATTCACGCTTTGGCGTGAAAGGCAGCGTCGGCATTGGTATTCCGGGAATGCCCGAAACTGACGATGGTACGCTGTATGCGGCCAACGTTCCTGCTGCCAGCGGTAAACCGCTGCGCGCCGATCTCTCCGCTCTGCTTGAACGCGACGTGCGTTTAGATAATGATGCCAACTGTTTTGCACTCTCCGAAGCCTGGGACGATGAGTTTCAGCACTATCCGCTGGTGATGGGGCTGATCCTTGGCACGGGCGTAGGGGGAGGGATCGTCATCAACGGTAAGCCGATTACCGGGCGCAGTTACATTACGGGAGAGTTCGGCCATATCCGCCTGCCGGTTGATGCCCTGGCGGTCGTCGGGCGCGACTTCCCGCTGACCCGCTGCGGTTGCGGTCAGCATGGCTGTATTGAGAACTACCTCTCCGGACGTGGGTTTGCATGGCTTTACGAACACTTCTATCATCAGAAACTTGAAGCCCCTCAAATCATTACCTTGTGGGAGCAGGGGGATGCGCAGGCGCGAGAGCACGTTGAGCGCTATCTGGATCTGCTGGCGGTGTGTCTGGGAAATATTCTCACCATCGTCGACCCGGATCTGCTGGTGATTGGGGGAGGGCTTTCAAACTTTAGCGCGTTAACGGAACAGCTGTCCGGGCGTTTGCCCCGACATTTATTGCCGGTTGCCCGCGTGCCGCGTATTGAACGTGCGCGACACGGGGACGCAGGAGGAATGCGCGGAGCCGCATTCCTTCATCTCACCGATTAGTTTACGAGGTTTTTATGCTGTCGCGTCGCTTAGGTCGACTCAGCCGTTTTCGCAAAAATAAACGCCGCTTACGTGAGCGCTTGCGCCAGCGGATCTTTTTCAGAGACAGAATGATGCCAGAAGCGATGGATAAACCCAGAGTGGTGGTGCTGACCGGGGCGGGGATCTCCGCAGAGTCAGGTATTCGCACTTTCCGCGCTGCGGACGGGTTATGGGAAGAGCACCGTGTTGAGGATGTGGCGACGCCGGAAGGCTTTGCCCGCGATCCGGATCTTGTGCAGGCGTTTTATAACGCCCGCCGTCGTCAGCTGCAGCAGCCAGAGGTTGTGCCTAACCCGGCGCATCTGGCGCTGGCGAAGCTGGAAGAGGCGCTTGGCGATCGTTTTTTGCTGGTTACGCAGAATATCGACAATCTGCATGAACGGGCCGGTAACAAAAACATCATCCATATGCACGGTGAACTGCTGAAAGTTCGCTGCGCCTGGAGCGGTCAGGTGCTGGACTGGAAAGAGGACGTGCTGCCTGAAGATAAGTGCCACTGCTGCCAGTTTCCGTCGCGCCTGCGTCCGCATGTGGTCTGGTTTGGTGAAATGCCGCTTGGTATGGATGACATCTACAGCGCGCTGGCCATGGCGGATGTCTTTATCGCCATTGGCACGTCTGGCCATGTCTATCCGGCGGCCGGCTTTGTTCACGAAGCGCGGCTGCACGGTGCGCATACGGTTGAGCTGAATCTTGAGCCGAGCCAGGTGGGCAGCGAGTTCGAAGAGAAGCACTATGGCCTGGCCAGTACCGTCGTACCGGAGTTTGTCGATAAACTCCTGAAAGGGCTGTAATCGCGATAGCCTGAAAAGGCACCCGTCCTGCGGGTGCCTTTTTTGTTTATGGCGTAAAGTACGCCAGCGTTTTCTCCAGCGATTTCGCCTGCTCGGCCAGTGACAGGGCCGCTGCCGAGATCTGTTGTACCAGGGACGCGTTTTGCTGGGTCGTGCTGTCCATCTGATTGACGGCAATGCTGACCTGGCTAATTCCCCGATTCTGCTCATCCAGAGCCTGAACAATATCGTTAATCACCAGATGCACATGCGACACGGCCTCAATGACCTGCTTCATCATGACGCCGGTTTCATTGACCAGCTCAACGCCTTTGCTGACACGGCCTGAAGACTCGGCTATCAGCTGGGAGATCTCTTTTGCCGCGTTGGCGCTTCGCTGGGCAAGGTTGCGCACTTCACCCGCCACCACTGCAAAACCGCGCCCCTGTTCGCCCGCGCGCGCCGCTTCTACGGCGGCATTCAGCGCCAGAATATTGGTCTGGAAGGCGATACCGTCCACAATGCTGTTGATCTCTCCAATCTTACGGGCGCTTTCGTCAATTTCCCCGATCACCACCACGACATCGTTGACCAGCGTCTCGCCATGTCCGGCAAGGGTCGCGGCACGATCGGTAAGGGTGGTAGCTTTGTGCGCATTGTCGGCGTTATTTTTCACCGTGACCGAAATCTCTTCCATGCTGGCCGCGGTTTCGACAATCGCCGCTGCCTGTTCTTCGGTGCGTGAGGCCAGATCGAGATTGCCTGCCGAAATTTCACTGGTGCCACCGTGAACGGAGTGGCTGGCTTCGCTGATGTTACCCACGATGCGCTTGAGCTGCATCTGCATGGTGTGCAGGGCGTAAAAAATACTGCTGGTATCCCCGGGACGCACCGGGATAGCGTTGTTCAGGTCGCCGCCGGCCACGGCCAGCGCGATCCCGGCGGCATCTGACGGTTCGCCCCCCACCGGGCGGTCCACTTTACGGGTAAAGATTTGCGCCATGACCAGGCTGACAACCACAATGCTTAACACCATCAGGAGGATGGCTTTCAGTAAAAATTGTCTTGCCTCGGCCATCACTTCGCTGACCGGGGTGACGATAGCCAGCTTCCAGGGCGTCTGACTGTTGCCGATGGTAATCGCCTGCCAGGTGATAAATGCCTCTTCCTTCAGTTGAGGATCGTTTGTGCGTATCACCTCATCCCCTGTGACAGTTCCGGTGTAAGGCTTGCCTACGGCACGTTTATCCGGGCTGGAAACCACGCTGTTGCCCGCCGACAGAAGCAGGGCGTAGCCTGTACCGTTCCACGGCTTAATCGCCCCGATCATCGATTGCAGGGTGGCGAGTGAGAAATCCGACGTGACGGACCCCAGGAACTGACCCTCACGCATGATGGGGGCGGCAATCGAGGTGAGCATTACGTCCACCCCATTGTAGGGATAAATATAGGGTTCGATGATGACATCTTTTTGCCGTTGCTTCGGCAGCAGATAATAATCGCCGCTGCCGGGCGTTTCGATGTCCGTCAGCAGATGTAATGCCGGTTTGCCTGTGGCGTCGCGGTCAACGTAGCGGGCGTAACGTCCGGCGGGATCTTCACCGCTCTGACCGGCAAAGGTGGCATCGTTGCCATCGAAGGCATCAGGTTCAAAGGCCATCGACATTGAAAGAAACTGAGGGTGCGCTGAGAGATAATGGATTAGCAGCTGGTTGAGCCCCTGTCGATCAGCGATGCCCGCATCGCGCAGTGCCTGAGCGCTGTTTCCCATGTCACGTGCGGCCGCCAGGGCGGAATCCATCTGTTTACTGACCTGCAAAGACTGCACTTCAGCAATCTGACGGATGTGTTTTTTAGCCAGCACTTCTTGCTGATCCATCCACTGCCACATCATAAAACCGATCGTTGCCGTAAAGCCCACCGTCACGGTGAGGAAAATGGACAATAGCATCAACGTCTTGACTCTTATTTTTTGTTTTCGGACCATGGCGTCTTTCATTCTCAACTCCCGTAATGACGTGCATGTCGGGCAGGCACAGATCACTTATCGGATATTTCGCCATGTTTCTGTAGAGCACCGGGTATATTTAATTTAAATTTTTGATCGCTAATTCCCGTTAATTAGTGTGGATGCTTTTATTTTGTGCATTCAATCAAATTAGTGTTCGATAATGCTCGTTATCGTTGTGCAGATAGGGGATGCTAATAAATATAAAGACGTTCAGGAGGATGGGATATGTATGGATTTATCGCGAGACAACCCATTTTTAACCTCGATATGAATACCGTGGCCTATGAGCTGCTTTTCAGGGACGGAATGACCAACCGTTTCCCCGATGTGTCGGCGGAATATGCCACGTCCAGAATGATATCAGACCAGTTCTTATCCGTGCCGTCCCAGCGCATCGCCGGGGAACATACGTCGTTTATCAATTTTCCTTCCCGGATGATCATCGACCGCAGCGCTGAGGCGCTGGACAAAAACAACGTGGTCATTGAGATCCTGGAAGATGCTGACCCGGGTGAGGCGCTTTTGCAGGCCGTGAGAGAAGTGTATGAGCACGGGTACTGCTTTGCGCTCGATGATTTCACTCTCGCACCGGAATGGGATGTTTTCTTGCCCTATATTTCCATCATCAAATTCGATGTCCAGAATTACACCTTAGCGCAAATTCAAAATTACCTGAGTGAGCGTAAAAGCCTGACCGGGCATATTAAATATCTGGCTGAAAAAATTGAGACTAAAGAGGAATTCAAACAATACAGCGATGCCGGATTTTCTCTTTTTCAGGGATATTTTTTCTGTCGTCCGGAGGTGATTAAATATAAACGGCTATCGCAAAATCAGCTTGCAATTTTCCGTCTGCAAATGGAAGTAGGACGCAATAAACCTGACTTTCGAATCATCGAGGCGTTAATCAAAAGCGACCTCACGCTGTCCTATAAAATCATGCGCTATATGAAGCACACCGCTTTTAAACACATGGGGGCCTGTAATTTCAGCAAGTTAACGCTGAGTGAAGTGCTGAGGTATCTTGGAGAAAATCAGCTCAGAAGGTTTGTAGCCGTTGTAGTGCTGGCAAGTGCAGCCAACGACACCGTCACCGAGCTTTACCCGATGAGTATGATGCGCGGGAAATTCTGTGAACTGATTGCCGAGAAACTGAACGAGCCGATGCTGGCTGAGAATGCGTTCATGTGCGGTCTTTTCTCACTGCTTGATACCCTGCTTGAGCTGCCGATGGCAGAGCTGATGACGCAAATTGCTGTCCCGCAGAGCGTGAGTAATGCGTTGTGCCATCAGGAAGGGCAGTTAGCGGACATGGTTCGCCTCTGCCAATACTACGAGCAACAGCAGTGGGATGAGGCAAGCAGAATAAGTCACGCGCTGGGGCTGGCAGAGGAAGACATCGTAGAGGCGATGAGGAAGGCCACGATCTGGGCCGGGGAGAACGCCGTCAGTTAATCGTTCCTCACTCCGCTAAGACGGAGTGAGGAAGAAAGCCTGGCCGCTTACCGGCCCGCTTTTAATTTCTGGTAATACTCTTCATAGATGCGGCTTGCGTCACCGACATCGTTTTGCCACTCGCCTTTACTGATGGTTTGCGCATCCGGATAGAGCGATTTGTCGTTCGCGACGGCCGGGCTGAGCAGCTTACGCGCAGCGAGGTTCGGGGTGGGATAACCAATGGTCTCCGCAACCTGTTTCGCGACGTCCGGGCGCAGCAGGAAGTTAATTAGCTTCAGGGCACCGTCAACGTTCTTCGCGTTTGCAGGAATAGAGAGGCTATCCATCCAGAAGATCCCGCCTTCTTTCGGCCACACTACCTCCAGCGGCGTACCGGCCTGACGGGCAACATACGCGGAGCCGTTCCACACCATGCCCAGATTCACTTCGCCTTCCATATACGGGTTTGCCGGGTTATCAGAATTGAATGCCGCCACGTTAGGCATCAGCTTTTTCAGCTCGTTATAGGCCGCTTCAATCTCTTTCGGGTCCGTCGTATTGCCTGAGTAGCCGAGCTTACGCAGCGCGACCTGGAACACTTCGCGCGCGTCGTCGGTTAACAGCAGGCTGCCTTTGTATTCCGGTTTCCACAGATCGGCCCAGCTTGTAACGGTTTTCGGATCGATAGCCTCGCTGTTGACCCCAATGGCGGTTGCGCCCCAGATGTAAGGAATGGAGTAGTCGTTATTCGGGTCAAACGGCTTATTGAGCATCTCCGGATCGAGATTGTTGAAGTGAGTGAGCTTCGTTTTATCGATCTTCTGAATCATGCCCTCTTTGCGCATTTTATCGACGAAATAGGTCGACGGGACGACCAGATCGTACGCGCCTTCTTTGTAAGTTTTGAGCTTGGCGTACATGGTTTCATTCGACTCATAGGTAGAATAGATAACCTTGATGCCCGTCTCTTTCGTGAACTGCTCCAGCAGGCCTGGTGGCACATACTCGGTCCAGTTATAGAAATAGAGCGTTTTGCTGTCATCAGCGTGCGCGGCACCCATTCCGAGCACCAGTGCCGCAGCGGCAAGCATTTTTTTCATTTCATTGTCCCCTGAGATTTTGTTTTATCACGAGCAATAACCTGGCTGGCAATCACCAGCACCAGCGAGAACACTAACAGTATGGTCGCCAGCGCGTTCACCTCGGGCGAGACGCCGACTTTCACCATTGAATAGATCTTCAATGGCAGAATTTCATAACTCGGGCCGGTGACGAAGGAGGAGACCACCACATCGTCCATCGACAGGGTAAAACTCAGCAGCCATCCGGCAGCAACGGCGGGCATCGCCAGCGGCAGGATGATTTTGCGCAGGATGGTCATCTCACTGGCACCCAGATCTTTTGCGGCTTCCAGCATGCGCACGTCAAACCCTTTCAGGCGTGCGAAGACGGTGACCACCACAAACGGCAGGCAGAAAGTGATGTGGGAGAACAGCAGTGACCAGAAGCCCAACTGGACGCCCAGCAGCATAAACAGCACCAGCAGCGAAATCGCCATGACGATATCCGGCGACATCATCACCACAAACAGCATCCCGCTGACGAACGGTTTACCCCGGAAGCGATAGCGGTAGAGCGCCACGGCGGTAAGCGAACCAATCAGCGTGGCGAAGGTGGCGGAGAAAATCGCCATCGTCAGGGAGTGCTGAGCAGCCTGCAGCAGGCTGTCGTTGTTCATCAGCAGGCTGTACCAGTTGGTAGTGAAACCTTGCCAGTTGATGCCGAAACGCGAGCTGTTAAACGAGTTCACGATCAAAATAATGATCGGAATATAAAGATACGCATAGATGGCGGTCATAAAACCGCCGCGAAGCAGTCGACCGATCATTCGAGTTCCACCTTTTTATTCAGTAATCGTGAAGCACGCCAGTAGATCAACAGCATCAGGCCCATCACCACCGTGAGCGTAATGCTGGTGGCGGAACCGAACGGCCAGTCGCGAATGTTCAGGAACTGACTCTTAATCACGTTGCCGATAAGCAGGTTTTTCGCGCCGCCCATCAGGTCGGACACGTAGAACAAGCCCATTGCCGGCAGCATTACCAGCAGACAACCTGCAATGATGCCGGGCATGGTCAACGGAATGATAATCCGGATAAAGGTCTGCAGTTTGCTGGCGCCCAGGTCTCTCGCAGCTTCCAGCAGCGGTTTATCCAGCTTCTCAATGCTGGAGTAGAGCGGCATCACCATAAAGGGCAGCAGGATGTAGACCAGACCCACAATGACCGCACCCGGCGTAAACATGATGCGCACTGGCGTATCAATCACGCCCAGCCACAACAGGAACTCGTTCAGATAGCCTTTGGTGCTGAGGAAAATTTTCAGCCCGTAGATGCGGATCAGGGAGTTGGTCCAGAAAGGCACGATCAGCAAAAAGAGCAGCAGTGGACGCACTTTTTGCGGCAGACGTGCCAGAAACCATGCAAAGGGATAACCCAGCACCAGGCAGGCAACGGTGGCGATCAGCGCCATATTAAGCGAGTGCAACAGCACGTCAAAATAGAGCGGATCGAGCAGACGCGAGTAGTTGTCCAGCGTAAAGACCAGCTTTACGAAGTCAGTATCGTCGCGGGTCAGGAAGCTGGTGGCGATGATCATCAGGTTGGGTAAGAAGACAAACAACACAAGCCAACCGACGATAGTAGCAATCACCACATTCTGGAATTTACTTGTGTTCTTCATCAGCCAGTACAACCTCCCAGCTTTCTACCCAGTTGATAACCATTTTCTGGTCGAGGGAGTGGTCGAAATCAGGGTCGTCCTCATTAAAGAACTCACTGACCATCACCATCTTACCGTTTTCCAGTTCGACGACAGACTCCAGCGTCATCCCTTTATAGTTGCGCTCCCGGATATAGCCAATCAGGCCCTCGGCATCAGTATTGCCGTGGATCTCTTCAACGCGCAGATCCTCCGGGCGCAGCAGGACGTTGAGCTTTTGCCCTTTTTCGACGACAAAATTCACGGTGATATTGCACTCGCGGCCTTCTACGTTGGCCCGCACGCGCTGTTCGTCCAGGCGTTCAATCACCGTGGCGTTGAAAATGTTGATCTCCCCAATGAAGCTGGCCACGAACAGGTTTTTCGGCTCTTCATAGATTTCACGTGGCGTACCGTCCTGCTCGATTTTGCCGTCACGCATCACCACGATACGGTCCGACATGGTGAGTGCCTCTTCCTGATCGTGGGTAACGAAGACAAAGGTAATGCCGAGCTTGCGCTGCAGGGCTTTAAGCTCGTTCTGCATCTGCTTGCGCAGTTTGTAGTCCAGCGCGGAAAGTGACTCATCCAGCAGGAGCAGACGCGGTTTATTGACCACAGCGCGGGCGATAGCAACGCGCTGCTGCTGGCCGCCGGAAAGCTGGTGTGGCTTACGCTGGGCAAATTCTTCCAGTTGCACCATGCGCAGCGCGTCGGTAACGCGAGCAGGGATCTCGCTGGCCGGCGTTTTTTGCATCCGCAGGCCAAATGCGACGTTCTCGAACACGGTCATGTGCGGAAACAGGGCATAGCTCTGAAAAACGGTATTCACGTGCCGCTCTTCGGCGGGAACCTGGGTGATATCCTGGTGTTCAAGGTGGATGTGACCGCTATCGACGTTTTCCAGTCCGGCGATAAGGCGCAGTACGGTTGTCTTGCCGCAGCCAGAGGGGCCAAGCAGCGTGAGGAACTCACCGTCATTGATGGTCAGGTTGAGCCCGGAAATAACATCTTTACCATCAAAACTTTTACGAATTCGTTCCAGTTGCACCAGCGGTGAACGTGAACGGGATTGTGTATTCAATTTTTGCGCTGTCCCATATAGACGCTCCGGGATGCAGACCGAAGCGGGGTTTGTGTGTAACCACCTTGGTGACTCGTAATGAGGGCGGACATTCTACGGCAAACCACTGTAATCGCCAATCCTTGTCACTGATTCATAAGCTACATTTACTAACGGATACGATATAAACGGAAAATATTCTCGTTTGCGGGATAAAAGTGACCTGACGCAATATTTGCCTTTTGATGCTTATTGATAATGTTGTCACAAAAAGTGAGGGTGACTGCATGGATAAATTACTTGAGCGTTTTTTACAGTACGTTTCGCTGGATACCCAATCTAAACCGGGTGTCCGCCAGGTGCCAAGCACCGAAGGCCAGTGGAAGTTATTAAACCTGCTCAAAGAGCAGCTCGACGCCATGGGGCTGGTTAATGTCACGTTAAGCGAGAAAGGCACTGTGATGGGAACGCTGCCTGCGAATGTATCCGGTGATATCCCGGCGATTGGCTTTATCTCCCATGTCGACACCTCTCCGGATTTTAGCGGTAAACATGTGAACCCGCAGATTGTTGAAAACTACCGCGGCGGTGACATTGCGCTGGGGATTGGTGACGAAGTGCTGTCGCCGGTGATGTTCCCGGTGCTGCACCAGCTGCTCGGTCAAACGCTCATCACCACCGACGGCAAAACGCTGCTGGGTGCCGATGACAAAGCGGGGATTGCCGAGATCATGACGGCGCTGGCGGTGCTGAAAGAGAAAAATATTCCGCACGGGGATATCCGTGTCGCCTTTACGCCGGATGAAGAGGTCGGCAAAGGGGCAAAACACTTCGACGTAGAGGCCTTTAACGCGAAGTGGGCCTATACCGTCGACGGTGGCGGCGTAGGGGAACTGGAGTTCGAGAATTTCAACGCCGCGTCCGTGACAATCAAAATCGTCGGAAACAACGTTCATCCTGGCTCCGCCAAAGGGGTCATGGTGAATGCGTTGTCGCTGGCGTCGCGTATTCATGCGGAAGTTCCGCCAGAAGAGAGCCCGGAACAGACCGACGGTTATGAAGGTTTTTATCACCTGACCAGCATTAAGGGCACCGTAGACAGTGCGCAGATGCACTACATCATTCGCGACTTTGACCGTAAAGCATTTGAAGCGCGTAAACGTAAGATGATGGAGATAGCCAAAAAGGTCGGTAAGGGCCTGCATCCGGATTGTTATATCGAGCTGATTATCGAAGACAGCTACTACAATATGCGCGAGAAAGTGATGGCACATCCGCATATCCTCGATATCGCGCAGCAGGCAATGCGTGACTGTGATATTGAACCGCTGTTAAAACCGATTCGTGGCGGCACAGACGGTTCGCAGCTGTCGTTCATGGGGCTGCCTTGCCCGAATCTGTTTACCGGTGGCTACAACTATCACGGCAAGCACGAGTTCGTGACGCTGGAAGGAATGGAAAAAGCGGTGAAGGTGATTGTGCGAATTGCGGAGCTGACCGCGGCGCGGTAAGGACAAAAAAAAGGCCGGGTCAGGCGAAGCCGCCACCCGGCACGCTTTTCTTTACGGTTTAGTCCTCAAAGAACCAGTACCCGCTGTTCACCAGCGCGGCGAGCATCGCGAGGAAAGAGGGATCTTCCAGCGCATCGCCAAAGGTATCGGCCGTTAAGGTCAGGTGGCTGGCAATAGCCTCCAGCGCCGGACGGTGAGGGGAGTCCAGCTTCTCGCCGTTAACGAAAACATCTTCACCGATGCGCAGTACGCGCAACCCGCCCAGACGAACCAGTTTGTCGCCCTGCTGCAGTGCGTCATAAATCTCGTCGGCCTGGTATGGCGGCTCTGGCGGTGCCACATCCAGCTCATGGCGTGACTGGCTGATAAACTCACCAAACCACTGGCTGAAATGCGCCGGTTCATTGATCAAATCCAGCATCATACCGCGAAGCTTGTCCAGTTCGGCTGGCACAATATCGGCCGGGTGCTCGCGTGCAGGCACATCCGGATCGCTGTAACGATGGCTGCCCAGTTCACGCTGCAGCACGTAGTCAGCAAAGCCGCTGATCATTTCGCGACCGCTTGGTGCGCGGAATCCGACGGAGTAGTTCAGCGAGTTTTCCAGCGAATACCCTTCGTGCGGGAAGCCTGGTGGGATATAGAGAATATCACCCGGCTCCAGCTCTTCATCGATAATCCCTTCAAACGGATCGACCTGAAGCAGGTCCGGATGCGGGCAGTGCTGTTTCATCGGCACTTTGTCGCCCACGCGCCAGCGGCGGCGGCCTGTACCTTGAATGATGAACACGTCGTACTGGTCCAGATGCGGACCAACGCCCCCTCCTGGCACGGAGAAGGAGATCATCAGATCGTCCATTCGCCAGTCGGGCAGGGCGCGGAACGGACGCATTAACGCCGCAGTCGGTTCATGCCAGTGGTTAACCGCCTGAACCAGTAATGACCAGTTGTTTTCACCGAGGTGATCGTAGCTTTCGAAAGGACCGTGGCTGACCTGCCATTTCCCGTCCTGGTGGCTTACCAGGCGACTGTCGACTTCGCTCTCCATGGCCAGGCCGGCCAGTTCGTCAGGGGAGAGGGGATCGACAAAATTGCTGAACCCGCGTTTAAGAACGACCGGGCGTTTCTGCCAGTAACGTTCAATAAATTCGGGCCAGTTAAGTGTTAAGTGATAATCCATATTTTTTTATTCCGCAGGCTCTTACTGACTCGGATTATAACGGAAGCACAGGAGCCTGGGTGCGAGATCCTCGCATTTTTCACATAACGGGTTAACTATCGTTCGATGTGGGCTGCTGGCGACCGAAAATGACCTCCATTCTGGCGCCTCCGAGTAAACTGTCTTCGGTTTCAATTTTTCCGTCGTACTGGTCGACGATTTCGCGTGCCACCGCTAACCCAACCCCCTGGCCGGGGCGCAACGTATCCGCACGCTGACCGCGGTCGAATACCACATCACGTTTATTGCGCGGGATCCCCGGGCCATCATCCTCAACGATAATATGCAATTCGTTATCCGTCTGACGCGCGGAAACTTCCACGAATTCCAGGCAATATTTACAGGCGTTATCCAGCAGATTGCCCATCACTTCCATGAAATCATTTTTTTCACCAACAAAGCTGATTTCGGGAGAGATATCGAGGCTGATATTGACCCCTTTGCGCTGGTAAACCTTGTTAAGCGCGGAGGTGAGGTTATCCAGAAGCGGTGCCACAGGATGCAGTTCGCGGCTCAATAACGCGCTGCCGGAACGCATGCTGGCACGGTGCAGATAGTAACCAATTTGCTGAGAAATACGGCTGATCTGTTCCAGCATCACCGGCTCGGCGTCATCAACGCTCAGCTTTGAGCTGCGCATCGAACGCAGGGTACTTTGCATCACCGCCAGCGGCGTTTTCAGGCTATGCGTGAGGTCGGTGAGGGTGGTGCGGTATTTATCATAGCGCTCACGTTCGCTTTTCAGCAGACGGTTGAGGTTACGCACCAGGCTTGTCAGCTCGCGGGTAGTCTCCGGGTTGAGCTTCTCACGATGATGTTCTTCCAGCTCGCGCACCTCTCTCGCCAGCGATTCGATGGGGCGTAAACTCCACCACGCGGCGAGCCACAGCAGCGGGATTACCAGCAGCAGATTCGCGGCCAGAACATAGACGAACCAGTTCCATACCATATAAGAACGTTTAAGCTCGACCGGGATGGTATCGACCACCACGATGGTTAACTGCGGCATGTTCATCGTGGCCGGGTAGAGGTTAATCGCCACGGAGTGCGTCATTTCTGTTTCGGCATCGTCTGCGCGGATCTCATTCAGCTTTTGCTGCAGGGAGCGGTCCTCGCGCAGCAGCGAGCTGGTGGTGTTCAGATCGGCTTCAAGTTCGTGGAAACCATTGGTCTTAAGCCATTCCGGACGAATACTTTTAACCAGCCATGGGATATCGCGTTGTGCCCAAAGTAGTTTTCCCTTTTCGTTATAAATCAGGGCCAGCGTCGGGCTTTGCTGGTTAAGGTTTTCCGGCATTTCTACGGTGATCGTGTTGTTTTCCCATTTCGCCAGGGTATAAAACAGGTTGCTTTCACCACGCAACAGTCGAAAAGTTGTTTTATCAAAACTGACGCTGTAGCCCACCAGAGCCACCATGCCGTAGGAGAGGGATAACACCAGCACGACGGCGGCCGTTGCCAGTAAAAAACGAACCCGCAGCGAGAGGGGCAGAATATGACGCAAGATCCCTTTCATTTAGCGTATTTCGAACAGATAACCCTGACCACGGACGGTCGTGATCACGTCCTGCGGGTACTCCACCTGAATTTTCTTGCGCAGACGTCCCATCAACACATCAATCGTGTGGCTCTCACGCAGCTCGGCATCCGGATAAAGCTGAAGCATTAAGGAGTCTTTGCTCACCACTTTGCCGCTGTTGCGGATTAACGTTTCCATGATGGTGTATTCAAACGCGGTCAGCTTAATGACTTCATTATTGATCGAGAATTCACGACGGGAGAGATCAACCTGGAAAGGGGGAATCGAAATCACCTGGGAGGCCAGGCCGCTGTTGCGGCGTAGCAGTGCCTGCATGCGTGCCGCCACTTCTTCGATGTGAAACGGCTTGGTGACGTAATCATCCGCGCCCGCGCTGAGCACTTCAACCTTGTCCTGCCAGCCTTCACGTGCGGTCAACACCAGAACCGGAAGGGAGACATCATGGCTGCGCCAGCGACGAATCAACGACAAACCGTCTTCATCAGGTAATCCGAGGTCGACGATGGCGATGTCCGGCAGGTGCTCATTGAGATAATAATCGGCTTCTTTTGCATCTTCGGCATCGTCCACCTGATGACCCATCTCCTGAAGCTGAACCTTCAGGTGATGGCGTAGCAATGCGTTATCCTCAACAACCAGTACGCGCATCATCTTTTCTCCCTATATGAATGATATGAATAGTTTAACGCTGATTATGGAGTTTGAAACCAGCGTCATGAAATTAAATGACTTTTTTCATGCTCCCGTACTGTTTGGGGCGTCCTGGGGGCATCGCTGTCGGCATCTGATTGTTCAGCATGTTGACCTGACCCTGGCGCATATCTCCTATCAACCTGGAATAAACCTCGTCGCCAATCCCAAGAAATCGAATTTTTTGAAAAATAGATCTCATTTGCTCGTGATTTTTTCTCTGGTGGAAAACGAAACGTAGATTTTGCGGCTCGGTTTTTCCAGATCAACATCATCCCATGCCAGGGCTCAAATCTTGCCAGGCCTCATTCCCGAGTGTAGGAGTACTATGATGATCAACGCCAATTTTCGGGGGAGGGCTGCAATCAGCGCCAGGTTCTCATGAAGTAAAAGTGGATCGGGATCTGCCTAAGATAGCCTAAGCCGCGATACACCCTCATAAGGAGCGTATAATATAAACCGACTTCGATATGCATGCTGCAGCATTTCCTATAAAACAGCCATTTGTTTATTAATTGTTGAAGGCGCATGGTCCTTTTTGACCCTGTCAGGGACTGAAGAGTTTAAGACCTGCCGGTCGGCAGTTCTTTGCTGCACTTCAGCATATCTCCATGATCAATAACTGACCGAACTGGATTTCACTTGCGATGACAATGCCAGGATTTCCAGCTTTTTTGATATAACTGCTATTTGCAATCCAGTCAGGGAGAATCTCGTGCCAGCAAATACCGCGATAAGTGAAACGCGATCCTGATTTTCCGTTATGAAATTTTACGAAAACTATATGTATTCAGTACGGGTATAATGGTGTGAATTACACAGAAGCAGAAAGAAGAGTCACAATGTATTTCACTGCGGTTTAGCAAACACACTCTTTACAGAATGCGACTCAGTAGTCTTTGGCAATAGATTAAAAAAACTGAATCTTTTATGGAATGGCAAAATTCCGGAGGGGTTCTCAATTGTATCGATATTAGAGAGCCCTCCTATATTGAACGGCCAGTCAAGCCTCCTTATGAATTTACTGTTTTAACCTTTACCTTGATTTATGACCTTATTGAAAAGTGGAAGAATCGCTCTTCTGTATTTGTGTTTGATTTTCGTTTTAAATGTTCTACGTGACATAAGAAGATTCCATAATTCCTTTTTTCTTAAATGGATGGTTTGTGAATCTTCCGGAATGTTGATAGTAGAATTTTGGGCTTCTTCAGAGAGATGAACTGGATGAGGCACTACCGAATATACTTCAACCAATGACATATCTTCGAATAGTCCCCATTTATCAGCCACAATCCAAACAGGATTAAGCCCTTTGAGTAAAGAGCACGCAGCCTTGTTGTTGATAATATAACTGTGCGTGGTAGTGGCATGTAAGGTCTTATGCAAATAATAGCCGGTGGAAATATTTTTTATTTTTTTTTGGAAAAACTTATTTGTACGGCTTAGTAAAATGACAGAAGGACGAACCTCTGGGACAGTAATGTGTTCCAAAACGTTTTTAAAATCATCATTTAAAACAACGTCATCCTCAAGAATAAGGGCTTCGCCGATCTTCTCATCAATCATTTTTTTATAAATTTTTTGATGACTTAATGCACAGCCGATCTCACCAGGAAGGAATGCATAATTAACGTTGGCAGTAACTCCCTTCCTTTCTTCTTCAGACATGAGTCTGCCATCTACTGCTTCGATAAACTCAGCTGAAAGACCTAAGGCATTCAGTTGCGCTTCCATTTTTTTACGACGTTCAACTGATTTTTTTAGATTTACGATAAAAATTTTCATTGTAGTTCCATGTTAAATAGCGAATCCCATCAGGAGATGCTTGCCCCTATCTCACGCATTTTTTCTAGTACTTTCTTCAACTCTTTATCATTCAATGCTAACTGTGCGGCCATGTAAAAGAGCATATGCATTCCCATAATTCTGGGCGTTTCGCCACCAGTATATTTCCTCCAGTGATTGCTGCCGGCAAGACCAGCTAAATCCGCCATTTGGAGACCTGTGAGACCAAGTTCTTCTTTAAGGAGCGCAAGGTCTTCTGTTGTAGGTGGTGTGTAATTATCGATCAGCGACATAATGCACCGGTAAGAGCCCCGCGAGGCTTATTTGTTAAAAGAATTTAATATACACAGATATAATGACTACTCTGGCATCAAAAGGTATAGCATTCATTGTTCTCACTTACGGGATGATGCGCGCAAGCGATTCGGGGCCATAAGGATGAAGGGTAGCCCCTTTAGGGCTTGTTGTCAATATGGATAACTCTATGGTGAGGCGGGTGAGCGCTCTATTGCTATTTCTGTGTTCTCTTTTCCACGGTCACGCTGATTATGTTGTTGTGGGGATAAACATTAAGTAAACCGGGGAAAAGCAGCCCCCTTTCCAGGCGGAAAGGGGGAAGGGAGGTTACTTCAGCTCGTCAACCATGGTGATGGCACGGCCGATATAGTTTGCCGGGGTCATCGCTTTCAGGCGGGTTTTCTCGTCTTCTGGCAGTTCCAGACTGTCGATAAACTGTTTCATGCCTTCGGCGTCTACGCGTTTGCCGCGCGTCAGCTCTTTCAGTTTCTCGTACGGTTTTTCAATGCCATAACGACGCATGACGGTCTGAATGGGCTCTGCCAGCACTTCCCAGTTGTGATCCAGCTCGTCCAGCAGACGGTCGCGGTTCACTTCCAGTTTGCTTACACCTTTCAGGGTGGACTGATACGCGATCAGCGCGTAGCCGATACCCACGCCCAGGTTACGCAGCACGGTGGAGTCAGTCAGGTCGCGCTGCCAGCGGGAAACCGGCAGTTTGCTCGCCATGTGCTGCAGCACCGCATTCGCCAGACCCAGGTTGCCTTCGGAGTTTTCGAAGTCGATTGGGTTGACTTTGTGCGGCATGGTTGAGGAGCCAATTTCACCGGCGATGGTCTTCTGTTTGAAGTGGTTCAGCGCGATGTAACCCCACACGTCACGATCGAAATCGATCAGAATGGTGTTGAAGCGAGCGATACAGTCAAACAGCTCCGCGATATAGTCGTGCGGCTCAATCTGGGTGGTGTACGGGTTCCACTGAATGCCCAGAGAGGTCACGAACGCTTCGCTGAACTGATGCCAGTCCACTTCCGGGTAGGCGGCGATGTGGGCGTTGTAGTTACCTACCGCACCGTTGATTTTACCCAGAATCTCGACCTGCTCCAGCTGACGATACTGACGTTCCATACGGTACGCCACGTTTGCCATCTCTTTACCCATCGTGGAGGGAGTGGCCGGCTGACCGTGGGTTCGGGACAGCAGCGGAATATCACGATATTCGACAGACAGTGCTTTTACCGCGTCGATGATTTTACGCCAGTAAGGCAGCACCACTTCTTTACGCGCGGTGGAGAGCATCAGCGCATGAGACAGATTATTAATGTCTTCTGAGGTACAGGCGAAGTGAATGAATTCAGACACGGCATGCAGAGCAGGCACGCTTGCCACTTTCTCTTTCAGGAAATACTCAACCGCTTTTACGTCATGGTTGGTGGTGCGCTCAATAGTTTTAATGCGCGCAGCATCTTCTTCGTTGAAGTCAGCAACGATTTTATCGAGGTAATCGTTTGCCTGGGCGTCAAAAGCAGGAACTTCCTTGATTGCTGCCTGGGCGGCCAGCTTTTGCAGCCAGCGTACTTCAACCTGAACACGGAACTTCAGCAAACCATATTCGCTGAAGATCCCGCGCAGCGCGCTGACTTTATCGCCGTAGCGTCCATCTACAGGGGATACGGCGGTCAGTGAGGATAATTCCATAATTCGCAACTCCGGGAGGTTAACAATGAGCAAGAATTTGTTTTGCCTGAGTCGTCAGGCGATTACGAGAAAACATTAACTGCAGGCGGCCACCGCCAACCTGATGCCACAGCACGGCGGCACGAATACCCGCCAGCAGGGAGGCGCGTACTTTTGCCTGAACCTGCGGGCTTTGCAGCACGGCAGGAGAGCCGGTGACCTGAATACGTGGGCCCAGCGGGCTGATGACGTCAACATAAATGCCGGCCATGGCACTGAGCAGCGTTTCGGACTGCAGATCAAAATGGTCGAGCTGGCGCTGCAGCCCGGCAATGCGGTCACCGAGCGTATCAAGCGCGCCTTTAGCCGCGCTGAGCTTACGCTCCAGCACCATCAGGCTTAACGTGTAGCGGGTCAGCTCCGCGTTCAACCCCTGACGGCTACTGGCGTTAAGCACGCCAAGCAAAGTTTCAAGACCGAGACGAAGATTGGTTTCACTCCCACCGAAGACACCCAGAGTCGAACCGGGGTTGAGGTCGATAACGCTGTTGAGTGAAACGTGCAGCGCGTCAGCATCGCAATGACCCTGATGCGCCAGCTGTTGCACCAGACGGGCAGACTGGCAAATTCCAGCCAGTGCCAGGGTGATGTCATAATAGTTCTTCGCCACACGTTCTCCTTTATGTGTGCAATCGTGTTAAACGGCCGGCAGCGGCAGGCGCTGTTCAATGATCCCGCCGCCCAGACAGATTTCGCCGCTGTAGAATACGGCGGACTGGCCTGGGGTGACCGCTGCAACCGGTTCGTCGAAACGCACATCAATGCGTTCATCATCCAGCGCGGTGACGGTACAAGGGATATCGGTCTGGCGATAGCGTGTTTTTACCGTGCAGCGCAGCGTACCCTTCAGCGGCTCACGATCGACCCAGTGCAGCTGTTGTGCGATGAGGCCGACGGACATCAGACGCGGATGGTCGTGGCCCTGAGCAACAACCAGAATATTGTTTTCGACATCTTTATCTACGACGTACCACGGATCTTCGCTGCCGTCTTTGGTGCCGCCAATACCCAGCCCTTTACGCTGGCCCAGCGTATGGTACATCAGCCCCTGATGTTGACCAATCTCATCACCGTCGACGGTAACGATTTTGCCCGGCTGTGCCGGCAGGTAACGACCAAGGAAGTCGCGGAATTTGCGCTCGCCGATAAAACAGATACCAGTGGAGTCTTTTTTCTTCGCGGTGATCAGATCCAGCTCTTCGGCGATTTTACGCACCTGCGGCTTTTCAAGCTCGCCTACCGGGAACAGGCTTTGCGCAATCTGTTCGTGGCTGAGTGTATACAGGAAGTAGCTTTGATCTTTGTTGCCATCCAGACCGCGAAGCAGCTGGCTCTTGCCATTCACATCGGCACGACGCACGTAGTGCCCGGTCGCAATATAGTCTGCGCCCAGATCTTCTGCGGCGAATTCCAGGAAGGCTTTAAATTTGATCTCTTTGTTGCACAGAATGTCCGGGTTCGGGGTACGACCGGCTTTGTACTCTTCCAGGAAAAGCTCGAAGACGTTGTCCCAGTATTCTGCGGCAAAGTTAACGGTGTGCAGTTCAATGCCCAGCTTATCGCACACCGCCTGCGCATCGGCGAGATCCGCAGCAGCAGTGCAATATTCCTCGCCATCATCTTCCTCCCAGTTCTTCATGAACAGGCCCTCCACCTTATAGCCCTGTTGTTGCAACAGGTAGGCGGAAACGGAGGAATCGACACCGCCGGACATGCCGACGATCACTTTTTTCTGGCTGTTATCTGACATGGAATACTCACGACATTGAACTTCAAGGCGGCGTATTCTATCACGCCCCCCCACCATTGGCACCCTCTGTAAACGGCCAGTTAAATTCTCCAATCACCTCAAGCGGCAGGCGACCGACAGACTGCCAGCAGCGGATACTCTCGGCAACCAGCGGCGAGCGCAGGTTTGGCGCATTCAGGATCTCTTCGGCAGTGACCCACAGGCAGCGATCGATATCATCGTCCTGCGGCTCTGTGGCGCACGTTTCGCTAAGCTCGACGGCAAATAAAAAGCGCAGGAACGGGGTGTGATCAGGGGCAATCCACTGGTGCATACGGATGAAGTGCTGCGGCTCCGCGTGGATACCGGTCTCTTCCCACAGTTCGCGTTTAGCGGCCTGCAGTAATGTTTCATTGGCTTCAAGGTGCCCGGCTGGCTGGTTCCAGAGTGCCTTGCCGTTAATACTCTCTTCTACGACCAAAAACTTACCCTGCGCGTGAACCACGCAGGCGACCGTGACATGCGGTTTAAACATAGTGACTCCTTAAGGGGTAACGTCCCGCCATTCACCGTTTGCCAGTGAATCCAGGGTGTAGTTGCCCATGGCGTAGCGAATAAGTCGCAGGGTAGGGAAGCCCACGTGTGCGGTCATCCGGCGAACCTGGCGATTACGGCCTTCATAAAGGGTGATTTTGAGCCAGCTCGTCGGGATGGATTTGCGCTCGCGGATCGGCGGGGTGCGTGGCCACAGCCATTCCGGCTCGCTGACGAGCTCAATACCTGCAGGCAAGGTAGGACCATCGTTTAACGTCACGCCGCGGCGTAATGTCGCCAGCGTCTCTTCATCCGGTTCACCTTCAACCTGGACGAAGTAAATCTTTCCCGTGCGTTTGCCCGGCTGAGTGAGCCTGGCCTGTAAGGCACCATCGTTGGTTAAGACCAGAAGTCCTTCGCTATCCCGGTCCAGACGGCCAGCGGCGTAGACGCCCTGAACAGGAATGTAATCCTTCAGCGTGCTGCGTCCGGCTTCGTCAGTAAACTGCGGCAAAACATCGTAGGGTTTATTGAACAAAATAACCCGCTTTGGCTGGGATTCTTGTGGTCTTCTGGCGGCTTGTCGTGAGCTGAATCGCTCAACCCGGTGTTTTGTAAAAGAAGTTTTCTTCATGGTATTTTCAGACGTTATCAATTGCCGCATTATAGCCTATTAACGAAGACCTTTCATGGCGTCGGACAATCAGGTACTATCGAAGGGCTCATTACAATTTATTAACATAAGATCAGTAACAACCAGAAGCGCTCGAAGGAGAGGTTAATGGAAAGCAAAGTAGTTGTTCCGGCGGAAGGTAAAAAGATCACCCTGCAAAACGGCAAGATTAACGTTCCTCACAATCCGATTATCCCGTTCATCGAAGGTGACGGTATCGGTGTAGACGTTACCCCGGCAATGCTGAAAGTGGTTGATGCCGCTGTTGAGAAAGCCTACAAAGGCGAGCGTAAAATTTCCTGGATGGAAATTTACACCGGTGAAAAATCTACTCAAGTTTATGGCCAGGACGTTTGGCTGCCAGCTGAAACGCTGGACCTGATCCGCGACTACCGCGTTGCTATTAAAGGCCCTCTGACAACTCCAGTCGGTGGCGGTATTCGTTCCCTGAACGTTGCGCTGCGTCAGGAGCTGGACCTGTACGTGTGTCTGCGTCCGGTTCGTTACTATCAGGGCACCCCAAGCCCGGTTAAGCACCCTGAACTGACCGACATGGTTATCTTCCGCGAAAACTCAGAAGACATCTACGCGGGCATCGAGTGGAAAGCGGACTCTGCTGACGCAGAGAAAGTGATTAAATTCCTGCGCGAAGAGATGGGCGTGAAGAAAATTCGCTTCCCTGAGCATTGCGGTATCGGTATCAAGCCTTGCTCAGAAGAAGGGACTAAACGTCTGGTGCGTGCGGCCATTGAATACGCGATCACCAACGACCGTGACTCTGTGACGCTGGTTCACAAAGGCAACATCATGAAGTTCACCGAAGGCGCATTCAAAGACTGGGGCTACCAGCTGGCGATGGAAGAGTTCGGTGGTGAGCTGATCGACGGTGGTCCATGGCAGAAGATCAAGAACCCGAACACCGGCAAAGAGATCATCATTAAAGATGTGATCGCCGATGCGTTCCTGCAGCAGATCCTGCTGCGTCCCGCTGAATATGACGTTATCGCCTGTATGAACCTGAACGGTGACTACATCTCCGACGCCCTGGCGGCGCAGGTTGGCGGTATTGGTATCGCCCCTGGTGCGAACATCGGTGACGAGTGCGCACTGTTCGAAGCGACCCACGGTACGGCACCAAAATATGCCGGCCAGGATAAAGTGAACCCAGGTTCTATCATCCTGTCTGCAGAAATGATGCTGCGTCATATGGAATGGTTCGAAGCCGCAGACCTGATCGTTAAAGGTATGGAAGGCGCGATCAACGCGAAAACCGTAACGTACGATTTCGAACGTCTGATGGAAGGTGCTAAGCTGCTGAAATGTTCAGAGTTTGGCGACGCGATTATCGCGAACATGTAATCCAGAGTCTGGGTTAAACAAGAACGGGAGCCAACTGGTTCCCGTTTTTTATTATTCGATATCGTACGGTTATCAAAACCCCTCCTTCAATAGCATTTACCGTCCACGCTCTACCGGGCCATCATGAGCTTTCGTCGTTTGATTCGGCGATGTATACCCCAAAATTTCTTGAATATCTTAATTCCACGTCTCACTAAATTCATTGTTATGGTGTCCGGCCTCATCTGGTGCCGCGATCATGAATACCTGATCTAACTTATCGGGTACGACGATTACGGTGAAACCCTCATTAATTCTGTTGTCAGCATAACTTTCTGGTGTGCGGAATATCACTCGTATTACGGGAGATAGCACAACGTGAATTAGCATCATTTTAAGCAGACGGCTGATATAAATATCCCTGTCGCAGCAAGTTGTCTAATCAAACGGTATTGCTGCGCTGGCACTGTCCGCGGTAGTGGGAAAAGCCAGACAAACTGTACGAAAAAATAAAGCCGGGCAATATCGGTTTTATTGTGTACATAGCAAACACGCATGGTCATTCATTGCCATGTATTTTCCAATCGAGATGTAAGGATATTCTACAAATGAGTACTTTTACTGTAGTACCCGCAAATCAGTCTGCAGATAATAATGCGAAAATGATTTATCAGTGGTTGAGTGGTCTGTCCGAACGACAGGGTAAAAAGCTCATTTCAGGTATTTTTGGTGGCTATAGCAATATCGGCGGCGTCGATGCTTTTTCCTTGCAACAAGGAAAAGACCTGCAGGCCCTGACCGGGAAATTCCCCGCTATTTATAGCGCTGACTATGCCCGTGGCTGGGATGCCTGCACCCCAGGAGAGGAAGCCAGTTTGATCGATTTTGGTTGTAATGCCGATCTGATCGACCACTGGAAAAAAGGCGGACTGGTTGCGATCAGCCACCATTTACCAAACCCTTGTTTTGCGGGGAATAATCCTGGTGATGGAAAGGGGGCTCTCAAGCATCCTGTGAGTAATGATGAATTTTCTGCAATCTTACAGTCTGGAACACCGTCGCGTGGGCGCTGGCTGGCAATGCTTGATAAAGTCGCTCAGGGCCTACAGCAACTGAATGAGAAAGGTGTCACCGTCTTTTATCGACCCTTGCATGAGATGAATGGCGAGTGGTTCTGGTGGGGGGCAACCGGTGAGAATACAAACGATACTGTACGTATGGATCTGTATCGACGCCTGTATCAGGATATCTTTAACTATTTCGTTAAAACGAAAGGGTTAAACAATTTACTCTGGGTCTTCTCTCCTGATGCAAACCGGGATTATAAGACATCTTATTATCCTGGCGCAGAGTATATTGATATTACTGGCCTGGACTTGTATACAGACAATCCTGCCACTGTAAACGGTTACGATGAAATGGTGGCATTGAATAAGCCGTTTGCCTTTGCAGAAGTGGGGCCATCAACAATTAACGGCCAGTTTGATTATGCAAACTTAGTGAGTGTTATTCTTCAGAAATACCCTAAAGCAACCATGTTTATCCCCTGGAACAATGACTGGAGCCCGCTGAAAAACCTGAATGCCTCTGGTGCATACAATAATGACCGGGTAATAAATCTCGGAGAGGTATGGAACGGCAGCGTTCTGAGTTAATGTACGTTCCGGTGTCACGTCGATGCACCATATAAAATGGTTGAAGTCGCTGGCCGGATCGTTAACGCTATAGAAGATGCTAAAATGTTCAGAGTCTGGCGACGCGATCATCGCGAATATGTCCTCCAGATTCTGGGTTAAACGTGAACGGGGGCCAGAAGGTCCCCGTTTTTTTCCTCTGCCCGCGGGAGACTGCAAGATGTTAGCTACGATCCTTGTCGCTATCGTTGCATTAATTCATCTCTACATACTTGTGCTGGAAATGTTCCTGTGGAACACAAAAACAGGCCACAAGGCATTTAATCTCAGCCCTGATTTTGCACGCGATACCCGCGTGCTGGCCGCAAATCAGGGGTTGTATAACGGTTTTCTGGCGGCGGGACTGCTCTGGGGACTGTGGCTTGGTGGAAGCGGTGTTCCTGTGGTCTTCTTCTTTTTGACCTGCGTGTTGATTGCGGGCATTTACGGTGCCATGACCGCCAGCCGAAAAATACTCTATGTTCAGGCTTTACCGGCGCTGGCTGCATTGATTGCACTGTGGTTGCGTTGATTAACAAGGCTTTGGTCTAAGAGTGCCGTCCGATATACTCAGGCATTACCCTTAAAGGTCAGAGAAGAGACTGTTTATGCACAATGAAATTCCACTTAAGTATTATGACATCGTCGATGAATACGCGTCGGAAGCCGCGGAGCCGGTAAGTGAGGCTGAGCGCGATCCTCTTGCCTGTTATTTCCAGTTGCTGCTCACCCGTTTATCGAACAATGAAGAGATCAGCGAGGAAGCCCAGCAAGAGATGGCCAGTGAAGCCGGCATCCGTAGCGCGCGCATTGATGATATTGCGAACTTCCTCAATCAGTGGGGAAATGAATAGTCCGCCTCAAAAACCGTTGTGCTGATGCTTTGCTAAACAGCTCAGCATCACGCTATCGGACCACATGCATTTTTTATCCGGGATGTGTGTTGAGGGTTTACCGATGAGCAGGGCGAAAATAACGATCAGGAAAAAGAGTACCAGCGGAAACAACAGAGAATTTTTCACGTTTTAACCAAATGAGAGTGTGCTTCAGGGTAATCTACGGTCTGAATGTGACGACTATATGTTTTTAGGAAAGAAATGGAAACGTCTGATCTGGAAAAACATTACCACGACACCAACGCGAAGACGCTGGCACTCTGGGAAAAGCGGGACGGTATCGGAGCGGTAAGGGAGCCGTTTTATGCTACGCAAAAGCTCGCACTGGCGACAGGTTTCCAGCCGGAAATGGCCGCGCCTGTCGACATGTTGTTTCGGGAACTGCGGGCGTTGACCCGCCACGACTCGTTAGTAGACCTCCAGCCGCCATCCGGCTTCCATTTCACCTTCGTACCCATAACGCTCCCTCTCTACGACGAGAATGCACCGTTACCGGCGAAGACGCATCAGCTTATCGACGCATGGACCCCTTTTGCCGGTCTGGGTATCACGGTTCGGGAACTCAGGCTGGTGGCATTGCCCAACCAGTTCTTGCTTGCAGGCATACCCGATACACTTGCCTTGAGGCAGCGGCAGGCGTTTTGTGAACGTCTGTTAACGACGGACTGGCAAGAGGCGTTGCGCTTACGCCATGGCAATACCCCTTTGCCAGCGCCGTTCTGGCACACTACGCTGTTGCGCTACCAGGCAGACTGTCTGCCTGAATCACTGAGGGCGTTTTTCCGTGAGCGCCGCATGCAGCGTTACGGTGAGGTTTGCGGAGAGCTAAAACTCAACGTCGTGAATTATAACTGGACGCTATGCAGAGCCGTCACGTCGTCAATGTTGACACGTTAACGCGCTGGTTTTTGCTTATCGTTGTTAAGTTGCTGCGTCAGTTCACCAATGGTCAGTGATTTAGAGAAATACCATCCCTGAATCAGGGCATCAGGATACCGGTCTGCGATAAAGCGATATTGCGTTTCGCTTTCCACACCTTCAAAGACGAGCGTTTTATTCAGTCTGGCGAGGGCGTCACTAAAGATGACGAATATATTCTGTTTATAATGCTCATTAATACCATCTACCAGCGATTTATCTATTTTGATCTCATCGTATTCCAGAAGCGATATGCGGGCGAGGTTAGAGTTTTGCACTCCAAAATCGTCAATTGATATTCTCACACCCAGTGATTTTAACGCCTGACAGAACCCTTCGAGAACATCCGCAGTGGAGACCGCCTTTTCAGAGAGTTCGACTTTTATCAAGGAGAGTGGAATGCTATTCACTAAACACTCACGACACAGAATCTTAATGAATTGCCCGTCTTCAATCTCGGTTCGGCCAATATTTAATGAAATCACCAGCTCATGTTTAATCGCCAGCGAGGCGATTTCTGCCAGGGATTTTTCGATGATATTGATATAATACTTTTGATACAGGCCAATTTTCTTAATTAAGGGAATAAAGAGCTCAGGCGAGACCTCTCCATGATTGTTATCGCGCCATCTCGACAGAACTTCGACGCCCACCATTTTTTTATCCTGGATTCGAATAATGGGCTGGTAGTTAACGCTGATGGTATTGGCTTTTACCGCGTTAACCAGCGTGCGCTCCAGTGAGAACCGATCTTCATAGATGCGGAAGAAAAACAGCGTGATCGCTATCCAGATGAAAGCCAGAATTGCCGTGAGAAGGGTAAACACCACCAGAGACAACGAAGCCAGCCCTGCGTTGTGATGCTTCACGATCACACACAAATCCCATACGGCGCTGCACTGCGTCAGGGTTAAGGTAAACAGATTCGAATGCAGCCAGCTCTGTTCTTTTATCACCGGGGAGGCTGAGAAAAATGTTCTGCCGAAATCTTTGGTCGTCGTACTCAGTGAATAGTTCGCCGTAATCGGCGTGAACTTATCGTAAGCATAGCGGGAGGTGAATATAATCACGTTATTATAAATTGCCGCATTGCCTGTAAAAAAATCTTTTCTGGAAAACTGTGCCAGAAGAAAACCCCGTGGCGTTTTATGCAGCTCTGCAGGAAGGGCAACGGGAGTGGCGAGTTTACCCCAAAAAGCAGTACAGGCTATTTTCCCCTTTTCAATAAAACCGATATCCCCGAAATAGAGGCTATCTAACTTTATCTGCCTGTAACTATCGAGACTGGTTTTATCACAACCCTGTGTAGTAATGCTTTTGAGCGCCTGCGCCACACTTTGAGAGAGGCCTTCTGAATATTGCAAAAGGGAATGGGAAACCTCGAGCTGTTTGCTCTTTTGCTGGGCCACGATAACCGCATTAACCGCGTAGAGAGAGAGGGCGACCAGCAACGTTGAAATGATAGCAACGGCAATGATCTTTTTCATTTTCCAGTGGTCCCGTCCGCTCCCTGATTTCACAAATCTTAACACAGCCAGGGCAAGGCACAAGCCTGATAATAACGGAGGTTTATCTTATTCAGTCAGACTAACTCATGCGGAATTACCAGTTTTTTAAGATAAATCTTAACTAAACTTTTCACATTGCTTTAAGCAGCGCAGAGTTTGCCAGGCGATCGCCTTATACAGGTCATAAATGAGCATTTTTCTCTTAAGGAAAAAATCGTGCGCAACGTTATGCTCCCCATTCTGTGTGCCTTATTTGTGTTTCTGAGTGGCATGCTGATCATTAACTGGCAGTTGTGGCATATGGCCCGGTCAAATTATGCCGAAACCGCCGCCGCAAGCACGCGTAAAATTGAGGCCATTCTTGCTGAGGCTGTCAGTGCTGCAGATACCGCAAAACGGGTCGCCGCTGAAGGGTGTACCGACACCGGACAACGTGAACTGGGTTCGGAAGCTGCGCTGAAACCGCATCTTCGCGCCATTATGATTGAGCAGCAGGGCAGGATCGTCTGTACCTCCCTTCCCGGAAACGGCGTATTGATTGTTCGCCCGCAGACGCTGCCCAACAAAGAATTGATGCTGCTCCCCGGTAATCGCCTGGTGAACGGCATTCCGGTGTTACTTTTTCAGATGCCCGTCGCGAAAGGGCGCGTTATCGTAAGCGTTAGCGACGCGCATTTGCGGGATGTTATTGCGAGTGCAGCAAACAGCACGGGGCTGAGGCTGGTTGTTGGCGAAAAAGCGATAGCCGGCGCGGGGGATGTGACCGGCTGGCCCCCCGTGAAGTGGGCGGGTTCCTTAACAGCATCGGCACATTTTCCGTTTAGCATGGCCTGGCAGCCTCCCGCCTTTTTCAGCCTGACGCGTTTACTGCACCAGGGATGGAGCCTGATACTGCTTATCCTTGCGTTATCTGCGGCTGTTGGCATTCTTATCCGTCGCTACAGGGGGAAAAGCAGCTCGTTTGAAGACGATCTGCGTAAAGCCATCATCCACGGCCAGATCGTTCCGTACTATCAGCCGATCGTGAATGGTGATACCGGCGGTTTGTATGGCGTGGAAGTACTGGCAAGGTGGAAGCACCCAAAATCAGGCTTTATCCCACCGGATGTTTTTATTCCGATTGCCGAGCGCAGCGGTCTGATAATTCCGCTGACCAAAGGGTTAATGGCGAAAGTGGTGACCGAGCTTAAGCCGCTTTTGCCTAAGTTGCCGGACGGATTTCACATCGGGGTGAACATCAGCGCCAGACACATCAATGCGGCTTCTTTTATCGCTGACTGCCGGGTCTTTGGAAAAGGCTTTTATGGTAAAGAGGTCAAACTGGTTCTCGAAGTGACCGAGCGTGAACCGCTGATCGATAATCCTCATCTGGTGGAAAATCTCAATGCGTTACATAACGCCGGTTTCGTCATTGCGCTTGATGACTTTGGGACCGGGTATTCCGGACTCTCCTGTCTGCACGCGCTGGCGATTGATTATATTAAAATCGATAAAAGTTTCGTGAACCGGGTATCAGAGGCGAAAGACTCTACGATCCTGCTGGACTGTGTGATTGACCTGGCGAAAAAACTCTCACTGCATATCGTGGCTGAAGGGGTAGAAACGAAGGAGCAACTGGACTATCTCAACCGTAATCAGATTACCCTGTTGCAGGGATACTATTTTGGTAAACCGGTCTCGTATAAAGAATTTATTAAAGTCATCTTATCTAAGCCCCTGGAGAAGGTCAGTCTGTAAGAGATTTTTTCTGTGAAAGGGGCCCAGTAATAATATCTGATGCCCGTTTGCGAAAAGCGAAATATCATCAGATTTCTGTTGTATGCTTAAGTGCAATTCATTTTCCTCTTATCCTGAGCTTTGTTACAGTGACTCTAGTTGTCAGCCAGGGATGTCAGGCGTGATAAGGTGGAAGAGCTCGTGCATGTGAAAAATACTTTTTACACAACAACTATTACCGTCATCATTGTCTCATTGATCATTTCGCTGTCGCTTGCCGTCCAAATTACCACGTCCAGGCAGCAGTCAATCCAGCAAATAAATACCAGCGTTGCCAACCTGAGCCATACCTTAGACGTGTACAGCGAAGGGATCATGCGCCAAAGTGAAATGTTGATTACTTCGGTTTCCGACATAATCAAAATTTATGGCATGACCCCACAACAGGCCAAAAATATCCAGCGGATGATAAGCAATCAGGATAATCTTCTTATCCAGATAAATAATGTGGTTGTTTACGATGCGCAAGGGAATATTTTTACGGCACTGCATGAAAGTTTTTCCGGACCCCGGAAAGGGGTGGACAGGTCGTTTTTTATCTACCACAAAGAAAATAAGAGCCAGCAGATTTTTATTGGCCAGCCGGTGGTCAGCAGAACGAATGGTAAATGGGTCATAACCATTAGTCGTCGGCTGGAAACCCCTACCGGCGCGTTTAACGGTGTCGTTGTGGTTACGCTGGGTATCGAAAATTTTCTGGCGTTATACGGGCAGATCAATATTGGTCACTCAGGCGTGATCGGCTTAACAACCCAGTCAGGCGTGTTGCTGGTACGTCATCCGTTTAAAAATAATTACATTGGCGCGATTGTTTCGGATTCGCCTCTCTTCAGGACATACCTCAAGGTACAAAACGCGGGTATCGCCAGCTCTGTCTCACGGTTTGATAAAATCGAACGCATTTATGCTTTCGAGAAGAACAAGCGCTACGGGCTCGTCACCACCGTGGCGGTCAGTACGCAAGAAGCGCTCGCCCCCTGGCGCAAGCAGGCTCTCCAGCTTTCTGTACTCATTTTGGTTTTTACCGCGATACTCATTGCGGCGTCCTGTTTCCTCTATTCCGATTTATCCAGAAAAACACGGGATAACAGGGCGCTGAAGATTATTGCGTCTGAAGATGCGCTAACAGGGCTTTTCAACCGACGCATTTTTGATGAAAAAATTCTGTCAGAAATTGCGGCCTGTGCGGCCAGCGACGCCCCGATTTCGGTGTTGATTGTCGATGTGGACTACTTCAAAAAATACAACGATAACTATGGTCATCCCGAAGGGGACCGCTGTTTAACCCTGCTGGGAAATAGCCTCAGGGAGAGCCTCAACCGGGACAACCAGGTTGTGGCGCGCTATGGCGGGGAAGAGTTTGCACTGATCCTGCCTGACACGGATATCCAGGAGGCGCTCCGCCTCGGTCAGACGATCATCCGCAATGTCTTTTCGCTGCATATTGAACATGCTTTCAGTCCCTTCGGGCGGGTCACGGTTAGCGTCGGGATCTCCACTGCGCGTGCCGTGGATATCGCGGGCAGCCAGCAGAACATCATTATAGCCGCTGACCAGGCGCTCTATCAGGCAAAACGTGCAGGGCGAAACCGGCACGCTTTTGTTGCGGTGTAGGCAAAAAAAAGCCCACTTTAGAGTGGGCAAGAAATACTGGAAGCAATGTGAGCAATGTCGTACTGAATACCTGAGTGTTTCGCTCAACTATTCAGTGTTGAGAAAGATAATCTTTCTCAACAAAAGATGCAACCCCACATTTCTTGTGGTGCTGTTGATGAATAAACGCGCACTCTCTCACTGTGATGCTTATCACAAATTTCCTTTCTGAAATCCTGTGCTATCCTTTCTTGTGTCGTTGATTTAATGACAAAAACCATACGGAGAGGAAACTTATGGGAATTTTATCCTGGATTATCTTTGGGCTTATTGCAGGTATTCTGGCGAAGTGGATTATGCCGGGCAAAGATGGCGGTGGGTTTATCGTCACCGTAATACTGGGGATTATCGGTGCAGTGGTGGGCGGTTGGATCAGTACGCTGTTCGGCTTTGGTAAGGTCGATGGTTTTAACTTCGGCAGCTTCGCTGTCGCGGTGATCGGTGCGTTGGTTGTTCTGTTTATCTACAGAAAAATCAAAAGCTAAGCCTGATAAATGTTGAAAAAGGCTGCCATATGGCGGCCTTTTTACGTGGTGGGTTTACCACCAGCCTAGCTGCGAGCCTGCAACAGCCACGATTGCCACGATCAGCATAATGAGGGTTGTTTTTCTCATTTATGCCCCCGGAGCAGCGTAACCACCGACAAAAAACCAGGCCAAAAACACTACCGCCGTTATAAAAATAACGACCGGGAAGAGGATCCCTATTCTCATACCATCACCTGTTTCGGTTTTTATAACGCCGTAGAGTGTACGGGGTTAATCCATCGCGAGAAAGCACGTTTTGCTTTTTCCTTTCTTATGCTGATACATCGCGACATCAGCCGCGCGTAACGCACTGTCCGGATCGGTCACGGTGGGGTCAACTTCAATCACACCGAAGCTGGCGCCCGGATAAATAATGTTCACGCTCCCCAGCCAATATTCTCCTGCAATACGGGCGTCGAGGCGCGTTTTAAGCAGGTTAATCTGTGTGTTCTCACCCGTACTGTTGGTTTGGCTAAGCGAGGCCACCAGAAACTCATCACCGCCCAGCCTGCCAATTATTTCGTCCGCCTGTTTTTCTTCAGTCAGACGTTTACCCACTTCAATCAGGAACCGATCGCCTGATTCATGTCCGTAACGGTCGTTAATCAGCTTGAAATCATCAAGGTCGATAAACGCGATGATGGCGTTGCGTTTAAGGTGCTTTGCCAGCGAAAACAGGGTCGTCAGCTCTTCGAAGATGGCGCGGCGGTTTGGTAATCCGGTAAGGGCATCGGTATAAGAGTGCGCAATGAGTGCCGCATTGGCTTCCCGAAGCTGGATCACCAGCGACTCTTTCTGAATATACTGGGCAATCAACCCGGCGAATAATTTCAGAACTTGTTCACCGCGGTCACTGGGATGTTTCTTTTCTGTGCTGGTGGCGCAGAGCGTGCCATAGAGTGAACCATCCGCAAGGTGAATAGGAATACTCATGTAGGTTGTAATGCCAAGGGCTTTCGCGGCATCGCAATCCGGCCAGCGCTCAGCCACCTCGTTATTGAACAACGTACCACTCTCAATGGCGCGCTTACACAACGTGTCGCCCCAGGGAACGCTCAGCCCCTCAGGGATCTGCATCTGCTTGCTGTTGCGGGCGTAGAGGATATGCTGCAGCCGCGCATTGATATCGACCTTCGTCAGGTAGGTGGACTCCATTTCAGTCACAATCTCCAGCATCTCCAGCAGCTGGCGGACGAGACTTTCAAGGGACTGCTCAGTGGCGAGCGTTTCTGAAACACGGGCAAGGATAATATCCGACATGACGTAGGCTCACTCCCATGCAGAAGACGTCTGCATCTGCATGTTATGCTGAATTTTTCGACTTCGGGCATAGTAAAACATGAATATAAAAATTTTAATATTCATCACAGGGGAGCGGGGGAGAAAAAAAGCCCCGATGTTGAGACCGGGGCAAAGACATCTTGATTACGGAATGATGTTCTCTGGTCATTGAGAACACGTGCCACTGTAGTGTGGAAAAGTGCAGTTAAGATGGAGAAATCGTGGAGAAAGCGGCGATGACCCGTTACCCTTAAAGTCTGATGAAGTTAAAAGGATCAATGAGATGAGATTACTGCTTCTGGCACTGGCGTTACCGCTGGCCGCCTGTACCTCCAAAACATCCCCGCCTGATGCCCCGAAACCGCCCCATGTTATCGGGATGGCTAATCCCGCCTCCGTCTACTGCCTGAATAAAGGCGGGGAACAGGTCCCGGTTCAGAGCCCGCAAGGGGTTCGCACGGAGTGCAAGTTGCCCGGTGGCGAAGTGATCGATGAATGGGCGCTTTATCGTCGCGATCATCCGCAACCTGCCAGGTGACAGCGGGACAGTGGCTGCGGTACACTTCTATTTAGGATTATTCTTAGCCTTTCGATGGCTACCGTTATCGTGAGAGAAGTATGTTTCAGCTTAAACCGGGCAGCATGGCGATGATCATCGGTGCCCGCACGGCGTCCGGCCGTCGTAATATTGGTAAATCTGTTGAACTGTTTGGCCTGTGTCAGCCCGGCCAGCGTTTTGTTAATCCGGTCAATGGCGTCATGACGCAGTTACCTACCACCTCGGATCGCGCGCTTTGGCTGGTGACCGGTGATGTCTTCGCGTTTGACAATCAGCACGGCTTTGCGTTTATTCGCGCCGAACATCTGATGCCGCTTACCCCGGATACGGCGCCGCAAATCCTTGATGAACTGATGATCGACTGACTAGACATTACGCAGCCAGTCGGCTAACACCAGGGCGTGATTGTGTTCCTTATCTTTCGCGCCATAGAGAAGGGTTAAGGTCTGCTTGCTGGCCAGCGCCGCAAGACGCAACCCCTCATCCTTGTGCTGCGCCAGCTCTTCCCGGTACGCCTTGCTGAAGGCGTTGAAATCAAGGGTTTCGCTATGAAACGCCTTGCGTAAATCATTGGACGGGGTGAGCGTTTTACACCATTCATCATACGCGAGATCGGTTTTCTTCACGCCACGCGGCCAGAGTCTGTCTACCAGCACCCGATAACCATCGTCCGGGCTTGCCTGTTCGTATACGCGTTTACACTGGATCATCTTTTCTCCTCACCTGCGGCAAAACGTTCTGCGTATTACTCTAGCACTTTGTCTTTACCCACCCAATTTAAGGTATTGTGATAATTGCAGAAGATCGGTAGTCTGAGGTTCCTTATGTTATCTGCTAATACTCAGGCATAAGGAACCTTTCATGGAACACCTCCCGGCTAAAACCACACTGCGCATTGCGCTGGTTGGCGATTACAATCCCGATGTTATTGCGCACCAGGCGATCCCGCTGGCAATTGACGACGCCGCTGCCGTTCTTGACCTCACCGCTGATTATGACTGGCTCGCGACCACGGAACTGACCAGCCCGGAAGATCTGGTGGGTTATGACGCTATCTGGCTGGTTCCTGCAAGCCCGTACAAAAACACGGCGGCGGCCTTTATCGCTGCACGCTACGCACGCGAAAACAGCATTCCCTTCCTCGGCACCTGCGGCGGGTTTCAGCATGCGCTGATTGAGTACGCCCGTAATGTGCTGGGCTGGCACGATGCGGCGCACGCCGAAACGGATACCGAAGGCACAATGGTGATTGCGCCATTAACCTGCTCGCTGGTGGAAAAAACCGATGCAATTGAGCTGCGCAACAATACGCTCATCGCCAAAGCCTATGGCAAACCGGAAATCGTGGAGGGGTATCACTGCAATTACGGTGTGTCGCCGGAATTTGCACGGGAGCTGGAGAGTGGCGAAATGCGCGTCACCGGCTGGGACGAGCAGGGTGAAATTCGCGCCGCGGAATTACTGACCCATCCGTTCTTCGTGATCACCTTATTCCAGCATGAACGTGCCGCGCTGGAAGGTCGACCGGTGGTGTTGGTACAGGCAATGCTGCGCGCGGCGCGCGGATAAAAAAGGCAGACCTGGTGGTCTGCCATTCTACTAACGGGGCGTGACCTCCCGGTCACGCCCGGCAAGCATACCGCAAACGGCCATGATCACGGCGGCCAGTGCACAGGCCAGAAGCGGATACCGCCAGTCACCGGCAGCATCGTGAATTTTGCCCATCAACGGCGGGCCACAGGCGGCCAGCAGATAGCCAACCGACTGTGCCATGCCGGACAAGGCCGCGGCCTGATGCGCAGAGCTGGCGCGCAGCCCGATGAAGGTCAGGCCAAGGATCATCGTTGCCCCGGTACCAAAACCAAAAACCAGCGTCCACATGACCGCCATTCCCGGCGCAAACCACAATCCTGCTGCGCTTATCGCGCACAACAGCGCCACGACGCCGGCGATTGCTCGCTGATCCTTCAGACGATGGAGGATCAGCGGGACAGCGAGACCCGGCACGGCGGTGGCCAGCTGTAAGAGTCCGTGCACAGAACCCGCCTGGGCTTCGCTATACCCGTGGCTGAGCAGGATCGCCGGTAGCCAGCCGATGATGACATAGTAAATCAGCGAGTTAATCCCCAGAAAAAGGGTGACCTGCCAGGCGAGGGCAGAGCGCCAGATGGCGCGGTTATGTAACGCGCCTGCACCGGTCACCGTCGCAACGTGTTTCTGACGCCACTGTGGCAGCCAGAGCAGTAACGCCGCCAGCGGAAAGGCCATCAGCATTAGCAGGGCGCCATGCCAGCCGGCTTCCCCTTGCGCCAGCGGAACAATCAGTGCGGAACCTAACGCCGCGGAGATCCCCATCGTCAGGGAATACGCGCCGGTGAGTCTGGCAACCTGTCCCGGGAAGTCACGTTTAATTAACCCAGGCAACAGCACATTGCCCAGTGCGATACCGCAGCCAATCACCGCCGTACCGATGAAAAGCAAGGGGGCGGAAGGCAGAGAGCGCACAGCAATGCCGACGCAAATCAGCAGCAGGGCGATAAACAGGCTGCGCTCCATGCCGATACGCCGGGCAACACCTGCGGCGAGCGGAGAGATAAGGGCGAAAGCCAGCAGAGGCAGGGTGGTCAGCAGACCGGTTTGCGCCGTACTCAAGCCATAATCGAGACGAATGGTATCGAGCAGCGGTGCTGCTCCGGTAAAGGTGACGCGAAGCGTAGTGGCAATCATCAGGATACCTGCGATCAGCAGCGCGCCCTGTTTTCCTGAAACCCGAATTGTAGTAGTCATTGTGTTCTCATACGTTCAAGCGAGCGCACACAATACCGATTTTCTCCACGGTTGAAATCAGGCTAAAATGACAGTTTATCGCTAATATCGGACAACCTGATGATTGGTCTCGGACTGGACGGCTACGATCCCGATAGCCAGCATGATGCGGCTGTCGCGTTTCGCATCCGCGTGGTGGCGCAGGAACAATACATTCCGCGGCACCAACACCGTAAGGGACAGCTGATTCTGGCGCTGGGGGGCGCCATTACCTGCGAAGTGGAAAACGCCATGCTGATGGTACCGCCCCAGTATGCCGTGTGGATCCCTGGCCAGATGCCGCACAGCAATAAGGCCACGCCGGGTGCCCAGCTTTGCTTTTTGTTTATTGAACCCGGAGCGGTAAGTTTGCCCGATCGCTGCTGCACCCTGAAGATCTCCCCTCTGGTGCGGGAACTGATCTTATCGCTGGCGGAAAAATCACGTGAAGCGCTTTCGCTTGCTGCCACATCGCGTCTGGTGGATGTTCTTTTTGACGAGCTACCGCTGCAGCGTCAGGAACATTTGCAACTGCCCGTTTCGCCTCATCCAAAAATCCGTCTGATGAGCGAGAAGATGGCGGAAGAGCCTGCCGCCTGGCAGACGCTGGCGCAATGGGCGAGCCACTTTGCCATGAGTGAGCGCAATCTGGCGCGCCTGGTAGTGAAAGAGACGGGCCTGAGCTTTCGCCGCTGGCGGCATCAGCTGCAGCTTATTGTGGCGTTACAGCTGTTGATTGGGGGAAAGTCGGTACAGCAGGTGGCACAGTCGCTGGGGTACGACTCCACCACCGCGTTTATCACGATGTTTAAGAAAGGGCTGGGGCAGACGCCAGCGCGGTATATAGCCAGCCTGACTACGACTTCCCGATAAACAGTGAGACCAGCCCGGCCGCAATCAGTGGGCCCACCGGAACGCCACGAAAGAGCGCCACGCCCAGCACGGTTCCCACCAGCAGACCGGCCACCAGCGAGGGCTGGCTGCTCATCAGCGTAACGCCACGCCCGCCCAGCCACGAGACAAAAACGCCTACCGCTATCGCTATCAGCGATTTCCAGTTCACAAACGAGTGCAGCAGCGTCGAGGCAGGCAGCGTACCGCTGGCGATAGGTGCCATCACCCCAATGGTCAGAATGATGATCCCGATGGTGAGACCTTGTTTTTCTATCCACGGGAAAAAGGTGTTTAACGGGGTCACGCGCACAATGATCAGCACCAGAATTGAGATAGCGACGGTGGTGTTATGGCTGACAAAGCCAAGCGCAGCGAGGGCCAGAAGAATGAGCAGAGTCGGGTCAAACATAAGGAATCCTTGCCAAAAGAGTAAGCCTGCTTACTTTACGCGGAAACACGGCTGAAGACAGTTTTTAAAAAGATTTTACTGCTGTCATAACCCTGTCATTTACGGGGGATAAAACAGGGGCAGGCATCGAAAAAGGGTCGCAAAAATGTACGATCACATGTTTGTCGAAACGCTGATCATCTCTTCATCGTTTTTCGCTGTTGCCATTATCCTGGTCGCGTCAGTTATTTTTCTGGAAAAAAAAGGCTGACGGGATGCCAGCCTACACGATTACGCTTTATGGAACGTCACCAGCTCAGGACGGGCGATACGCAAATAATCCTGCGTATCCATAATCACGGATTTTTCCAGCAGACCGGCGTTAAACGCGATTTCATCAAAACGCTCGAACAGGAGCGGGTCGGCCACCAGTGCCAGATCGGGATGGAAGCTAAAAGGCGGAATGGCGCCAAAAACGCAGGCGGTCAGGGTATCGACTTCGGCAGGGCTTGCGAGAGACGCTTTTATCCCCCCAAAATGGCTGGCAAGCTGGCTTAAATCGGCCTGCAGATCGGCGGCGAGGATCGCCAGAACGTGTTTTTTTACGCCGTTTCCCTTCACCTTACAGACCAGTGCTTTTGCCCCTTGCCCCAGATCGGTTCCGCGGATCTCACTCACCGCTTCACATTTCCCCACGGCGTCATGCTCCATGACGCGAAATCGTGCGCCCTGCTGGGTTAACAACGTAATGAGTTGCTGGTGGGTTGTTGTTCCCTTAACGTCATCAGACATAGCGATTTACCTGTTAAATACCAATACGCAGCGTTTAACCTTAGCACAGAATATTTCGCCGTTGGGATAGGCAGGACGCAAAGAAAACAGCCAGCGGATTCGCTGGCTGTTGGGTCAGGCATTGCTGTTGGCTGACTGTTTATGGAACAGTTCCCTGAACACCGGATAGATATCATCCTGATCGCGGATATGCTGCATGGCAAAGTTATCGAACATCGATTGCAGATGTTCATACTCACGCCACAGCGTCTGGTGAGCACGGCGGGTAATTTCGATATAGCTGTAGTAACGCACCACCGGCAGAATTTTCTTCGCCAGAATATCGTGACACAGCGGGGAGTCATCTGCCCAGTTATCGCCATCTGATGCCTGCGCGGCATAGATGTTCCACTGCGCAGGGTCGTAACGCTCTTTCACCACTTCATCCATCAGTTTCAGAGCGCTCGACACGATGGTGCCACCGGTCTCCTGCGAGTAGAAGAACTCATGTTCATCCACCTCTTTCGCCTGAGTGTGGTGGCGAATATAGACCACTTCCACGTTCTTATAGGTTCTGCTCAGGAACAGATAGAGCAGGATATAAAAACGCTTCGCCATATCCTTGGTGGCCTGGTCCATCGAGCCGGAGACATCCATCAGACAGAACATGACTGCCTGGCTCGACGGTTCGGGGCGTTTTTCGTAATTTTTGTAGCGCAGGTCGAAGGTGTCGATAAACGGTACCCGGTCTATTTTAGCCCGGAGTTCGGCTATCTCTTTGCGCAGGCGTTCCTCTTCCAGCAGTTGTGCCGGTTCAGTATTTTCCACCACCTTCAGGTTGCTCTCCAGCTCGCGGAGTTCGCGCCGTTTACCTGCCGTCATGGCCGTGCGTCGCGCCAGAGAGTTCTGCAGCGAACGGACCACGCTGATGTTGGCGGGCACGCCGTTTGCGGTATATCCCGCGCGATGTGTTTTGTACTCGTTAAGCTGACGATGCTGGTTCTTTTTCAGATTCGGCAGCGCCAGATCCTCAAACAGCAGGTCGAGATACTCATCTTTTGAAATCTGGAAGACAAACTCATCCTGTCCTTCACCGTCCTGGCTGGCCTGTCCCTGACCGCTTCCTGAACCGCCCCCGCCGCCTTGCGGGCGCTCGATTCTGTCGTTCTGCACGAAGTGGTCATTACCTGGGTGTACGCGATGGCGCAGGCCGCCACGTCCCTGATGAAACATCGGTTCGCTGATGTCATCGGTGGGGATGGAGACAGATTCGCCGCTGTCGACGTCGGTCACCGAGCGTTTATTGATGGCCTCGGAGATCGACTGTTTAATTTGCGCTTTATAACGGCGCAAGAAGCGCTGGCGATTTACCGTGCTCTTGTTTTTGCCGTTAAGACGACGGTCAATAAACCAGGTCATATATCCCCCGTACTGCATTTGCCAACTTGCAGTGTCCGGACGTGCCGGACATTTTTGTAGCCCGGCAGGCGTATGCGCTACCGGGCACTTGTACTTGTATTAAGACGATTTACGTACGCGCAGATACCATTCGCAGAGCAGGCGAACCTGTTTGCGGGTGTAGCCTTTCTCCATCATACGGTCGACAAAATCGTCGTGCTTTTTCTGCTCATCGGTTGACGTTTTGGTGTTAAACGAAATCACCGGCAACAGCTCTTCGGTATTGGAGAACATTTTCTTCTCGATTACCGTGCGCAGTTTCTCGTAGCTGGTCCAGTTTGGATTACGTCCGTTGTTATGCGCTCTGGCGCGCAGGACGAAGTTCACAATCTCGTTACGGAAGTCTTTCGGGTTACTGATCCCGGCCGGCTTCTCGATTTTTTCCAGCTCTGCGTTCAGGGATTCCCGGTCGAACAGCTGGCCGGTATCCGGGTCGCGGTACTCCTGATCCTGGATCCAGAAGTCAGCATAGGTGACATAACGGTCAAAAATGTTCTGCCCGTACTCTGAATAAGACTCCAGGTAGGCGGTCTGGATCTCTTTGCCGATGAACTCCGCATATTTCGGGATCAGGTAGCCTTTCAGGAACTCAAGGTAGCGTTCAGCCTGTTCCTGCGGGAACTGCTCGCGTTCAATTTGCTGCTCCAGCACGTAGAACAGATGAACCGGGTTGGCCGCCACTTCCGCATGGTCGAAGTTAAACACGCGGGAGAGGATCTTAAAGGCGAAACGCGTGGACAGACCGTTCATCCCTTCGTCCACACCGGCGTAGTCGCGGTATTCCTGATAAGACTTCGCTTTCGGGTCGGTATCTTTCAGGCTTTCCCCGTCATAAACACGCATTTTCGAGTAGATGCTGGAGTTTTCCGGCTCTTTCAGGCGCGAAAGAATGGAGAAGCGTGACAGCGTTTCCAGAGTGCCTGGTGCGCAAGGTGCGTGTACCAGCTCACTGTGGTTAAGCAGTTTCTCGTAAATTTTGATCTCTTCGGAGATCCGCAGGCAATAAGGCACTTTGACGATGTAGACACGGTCAAGGAACGCCTCATTGTTTTTGTTATTACGGAAGGAGACCCACTCAGATTCGTTTGAGTGCGCGAGGATAATGCCGTTAAACGGCAGGGCGGAAATACCTTCCGTACCGTTGTAGTTCCCTTCCTGGGTGGCCGTCAGCAGCGGATGCAGCACTTTAATCGGTGCTTTAAACATCTCGACGAACTCCATAATCCCCTGGTTGGCGCGGCACAGCGCACCCGAGTAACCGTAGGCATCCGGGTCGTTTTGCGCGTAGTTTTCCAGCTTACGAATATCGACTTTACCCACCAGGGCGGAGATATCCTGGTTGTTCTCATCCCCCGGTTCAGTTTTGGCGATAGCAATCTGTTCCAGAATGGATGGCCACACCTTGACGACGCGGAATTTGGTGATATCCCCACCAAACTCGTGCAGGCGTTTTGCCGCCCATGGCGACATGATGGTGCCAAGATAGCGCCGTGGAATACCAAACTCTTTATCCAGAATTTGCGCATCTTCCTGCGGATTAAACAGGCACAGCGGATGGTCATTCACCGGGCTGCGTTCACCGTTAGCGCTCAGCACATAGATAGGGACGCGCTGCATCAGTGATTTCAGACGTTCAGCCAGTGATGATTTACCCCCACCCACAGGGCCGAGTAAATAAAGGATCTGTTTCTTCTCTTCCAGACCCTGGGCGGCATGCTTCAGGTAGGAGACAATCTGTTCGATGGCATCTTCCATACCATAGAACTCTTCAAACGCCGGGTATCGGGCGACCACCCGATTCGAAAAGAGACGGGAAAGCCGAGGTTCCAAGGCAGTATCAACCATGTTTGGCTCACCAATAGCCATTAATAGCCGTTCTGCCGCATTGGCATAGGCACTGCGATCTTGCCGACAAATGGTAAGAAACTCCTGCAGTGTGAACTCTTCGTCCTTGGCAGCTTCATAACGCTGGCGATAGTGATCGAATATATTCATGGCATGCCGTCCTTTCGTTTTTTAGCACAGGATAAGAGCCGTTCGTATGAGTAGTGGAGGCTCCCGGAAGAGAATCTCTCGCACCTCACTGCCAGAGCAGCAACCTGTGTGCCAGGTCAGACGCTAAGAACCGCAGGGTGTTCAGAAAAAACTCTTCTTAATTTAAAGCGTAGATGGCATTTGCAAAACTTGCATGCCGATAAAATCTAATTTCAATGACATATCAATAACTCATCCAAAAATTTCCCCTGCTGTTTTAGGGTAAAAGCACGTTTTTCATTCAGTAGTCATATAAATGAAAGCAGGCTGTCACCTGAAAAGTTGAAAATAACGGGTTAATCAGACTGATTAGCAGGCAAAAAATTTTGGGATGTACGACAATGGCGGTTAAACTTCTCTCGCTGATTATTTGACTACAGGAAAGAATGGATTGTGACCAAACTCAAACTTCTGGCATTGGGCGTACTTGCCGCAACCGCTGTTAGCACCGCACAGGCGGCGGAAAGTCAGTGGACTGTTGGCGCGGGCGTTGGTGTGATTAACAGCCCATACAAACAGTATGATCGTGATGTTTATCCAGTTCCGGTTGTCACCTATGAAGGCGATAACTTCTGGTTCCGCGGTCTGGGCGGTGGCTACTATCTCTGGAATGATACGGCCGACAAGCTCTCCATCATGGCTTACTACGATCCTACGCACTTCAAGCCGGGTGACAGCGACAGCCATGCGCTTCGCCAGCTCGACAAGCGTAAGAGCACCATGATGGCGGGACTCTCTTATGTGCATAACACCGAATATGGCTTCCTGCGTACCGCACTTGCGGGGGATACGCTGGATAACAGCAACGGTTTTATCTGGGATCTGGCCTGGCTCTATCGCTACACCAACGGTGCGTTAACGCTAACCCCGGGTATCGGTGTACAATATAACAGTGAGAACTACAACGACTACTACTATGGTGTTTCTAAGAACGAATCCCGTCGTAGCGGTCTGAAGAGCTACAGTGCGGACGACGGCTGGGATCCGTACCTTGAGCTGACGGCGAGCTATAACTTCCTCGGTGACTGGAACGTCTACGGTACCGGGCGCTATGAGCGTCTGAGCGATGAAGTGAAAGACAGCCCGATGGTTGATAAGTCCTGGGCGGGCATATTCTCAGTCGGTGTGTCCTACAAGTTCTGATTGTGCATTAAAATAGTGCAATCATTGCATCAAAACGGGGCGCTTGCGCCCCGTTTGCATTGGTGTGGTGCAACGAAAAAGAGGGGATGATATGAGCGTAAAAACCGTGATCTTTTCCGCAGGGCGTCCACTTCCGGCTATTGGACAGGGTACCTGGTATATGGGAGAAAAAGCCAGCCAGCGTAAATCCGAAGTGAATGCACTGCGGGCGGGCATTGATCTGGGGTTAACGTTAATTGATACCGCTGAAATGTATGCCGAAGGCGGAGCGGAAGAGGTGGTCGGGGAGGCCATTAAGGGCCAGCGCGACAACGTTTTTCTGGTATCAAAAGTCTACCCGTGGAACGCTGGCGGTCAGAAAGGCCAGGCGGCGTGTGATGCCAGTCTGCGACGTCTCGGAACAGACCATATCGATCTCTACCTTCTGCACTGGCGCGGTAACTATGGCCTGGATGAAACCATTACGCTGATGGAAAGACTCCAGCAGCAGGGAAAAATTGGCCGCTGGGGCGTCTCAAACCTGGATTATGAAGATATGCAGGCGCTGTGGCGTGAAGAGGGCGGTTCCGCCTGTGCCACTAATCAGGTGCTTTATCATCTGGCGTCACGGGGAATTGAATTTGATCTGCTTCCCTGGTGTCAGCAACAGGCGATGCCGGTGATGGCTTACTGCCCGCTGGCTCAGGCCGGGCGCCTGTGTTCGGGGCTGATGAACCATCCGGTCGTGAATGCCATCGCGCATAACCACCGCGCCACTGCCGCCCAAATTCTGCTGGCGTGGGTTATCCGCCATCAGGGTGTTATTGCCATACCAAAAGCGGCCTCGATTGAGCATGTTAACGCCAACGCTGGAGCGCTGGAGATAACCCTCACCGCGGAAGAACGTCACAAACTGGATAATGCTTTCCCGCCACCCACCCATAAACTCCCGCTGGATGTCGTTTAATCCTGACGCATGCCCCTCTCCTTTACAGGAAGAGGGGCGGTAGCGTATTAGCGCTTCACAATACTGATTGTCTGCCCTAAGCGAGACGGTTTTTCTTCGCTGGTTTTTTGTGGCGCAGTGACGCACGCCGTTTCCACACAGACGAAGGTTTTGTAACCGTCATCAGGCACGTCGGCCATACTGACAGAAAGTGCCGGGCCCGGGTTCCAGCCCACCACGTTGCTGTGATGGTGGTGTACCACTTCGATACCACGGTTCAGGGCGCTGTCGTGGATCACGTTGCACGCTTCCGGATGCAGGTAAACGCGGTCAGTACGGTCCGGGAACGTCTGAATGCCGTCGCTCAGTTTTCCTTCTTTCGCGTTATCCACTTTGTCGATAAAGGTATCGCCAAGGCCGCTCACCTTCACGGCGCTGATGTCACCAACGTTGAAATAGGTGTGCAGGGCGGAGGTGGTTTCAAATTCACCGTGCGCTTCCAGTCCGATTTCGCAGGTTTTGCCCAGCTTGAAGCGTGCGTATAGGGTGAAATCGTGCGGCCACAGGGCGCGGGTTTCATCATTCGCCTGCAGCTCAAAGGTCAGTACCGCACCGTTATCGTCTTCATTGTGCGCTTTCAGCGTCCACTGCTGGTTACGGGCAAAACCGTGAGAAGGCAGGCCTTTCTCAGCGGAAGGACCAAACCATGGCCAGCAAATAGGCACGCCGCCGCGAATCGCATCCCCTTTTTTAAAGGAAGTCGCGTCGCTCAGCCACAGTGCTTCCGTTTCGCCTTCAGGTTTCCAGGAGAGCAGGTGTGCGCCGTTCAGCGCCACGGAGGCTTTTACGCGCGGGTGGTCAACGACGATGATATCCGCACCATCAATCTGGCGGCGGGAGAGCACAGGGGTAAGTTGTTCGACTACCGGAAGTGCAAAAATTTTATTAATCATTAAGCAATCCTCTGTCTAAAAACAATAAAAAAGGCGACCGAAGTCGCCTTTTTGGATCAAGCACTCATCTCAACTTATTTGGAGATGTGAGCGATCAGGTCCAGTACTTTGTTAGAGTAGCCGGTTTCGTTGTCGTACCAGGAAACCAGTTTCACGAAGTTGTCGTTCAGTGCGATACCCGCTTTAGCATCGAACACGGAAGTGCACACTTCGCCGTTGAAATCGGTAGATACAACGTCGTCTTCGGTGTAGCCCAGAACGCCTTTCATTGCGCCTTCGGAAGCAGCTTTGATTGCTTTCTTAATTTCTTCATAAGAAGCAGCTTTTTCCAGACGAACGGTCAGGTCAACAACGGATACGTTAGGAGTTGGAACGCGGAACGCCATACCAGTCAGTTTGCCATTCAGTTCTGGCAGTACTTTACCTACAGCTTTAGCTGCACCGGTAGAGGATGGGATGATGTTCTGAGCCGCGCCACGGCCGCCACGCCAGTCTTTGTGAGACGGGCCGTCAACAGTTTTCTGAGTCGCTGTGGTCGCGTGAACGGTAGTCATCAGACCTTCGACGATGCCGAAGTTGTCGTTGATTACTTTAGCCAGCGGTGCCAGGCAGTTGGTGGTGCAGGATGCGTTAGAAACGATGTCCTGGCCAGCGTAAGTTTCGAAGTTTGCACCACGAACGAACATTGGGGTGTTGTCTTTAGAAGGACCGGTCAGAACAACTTTTTTCGCACCCGCGGTGATGTGTTTACGCGCAGTTTCGTCGGTCAGGAAGATACCGGTAGCTTCAGCTACAACATCAACACCGATTTCGTTCCATTTCAGGTTAGCTGGGTCTTTCTCAGCAGTAACGCGGATGGTTTTGCCATTAACAACCAGGTGGCCGTCTTTCACTTCAACGGTGCCGTCGAAACGACCGTGAGTTGAGTCGTACTTCAGCATGTACGCCATGTATTCAGCGTCCAGGAGATCGTTGATACCAACGATTTCGATGTCAGAACGTTTCTGAGCAGCACGGAAAACAATACGGCCGATACGGCCAAAACCGTTGATACCTACTTTGATAGTCATATATTCCACCAGCTATTTGTTAGTGAATAAAAGGTTGCCTGTAAAATTACAAAAACCTTACGCAGCGTCAAGCGGAATCGTGTCAATCATTGCGACAAATCAATCCTGTGACTAACGTTTGTGCGACTGACTCGCCTCACTTTCCCTTTGAGCTAGCAACCACATGGGGGCTGCGCGCGGCATTTTAAAGTCCTCGCAGGATAAAAATGTGAATATGATCACAATTGCCTGACCGCCTTTTCGCGACACATAAGTTTAGAACAAAAGTGCACGCAAGGGTGTTAATGTTTTGTTAGAATCCGGGTTAAAAGGTGTCTGTTTCTACAGCGAGATGTAAGCATATGTCGAACCAACGTAACCCTGACGATTTGAAAAAAAACCTCACCGAAATGCAGTTTTACGTGACGCAAAATCACGGAACCGAACCGCCTTTTACCGGCCGTTTACTGCACAACAAGCGCGACGGTGTCTACCACTGTCTGGTATGTGATGCCCCGTTGTTCAATTCCCAAACGAAGTTCGATTCTGGCTGTGGCTGGCCAAGCTTTTATGAGCCGGTCAGCGACGATGCGATCCGCTACCTGAGTGACACGTCGCACGGCATGGTGCGTACTGAAATTCGTTGCGGAACCTGTGACGCTCACCTTGGACACGTCTTCCCGGATGGTCCTCAGCCGACGGGTGAGCGTTTCTGTGTGAATTCAGCGTCGATGAGCTTCACCGATGATGAAAACGGTGACCAGATCAAAGGTTGAAAAAACGATTCAGCAAATTATTCCTTTGAAAGGGAGAGATCGTGAATATTGATGACATGATTAGCGGTATGACGCCGGAGGTGTATCAACGCCTGGTGACTGCTGTTGAACTGGGAAAATGGCCGGACGGTGTCGCGCTCACGCCGGAGCAAAAAGAGAACAGTCTGCAACTGGTGATGCTCTGGCAGGCGCGTAACAATACCGACGCGCAACACATGACTATCGACACTCAAGGCCAGATGGTGATGAAGAGCAAGCGCGAGCTGAAAGAGGACTTTGGTATCACGCCAAAGCCGATCGCGACGATAAAAATGCAGTAACGGTGGGGCGGCAGTCCTGCCAGCGCCCTCTCTCTGGAGAGAGGGCGTGCTTACCTTACTCTTTGGGTTTAATTCCCAGCGACTCCGCCAGCTGTTTCGCTAACTGGTTATTGTCATCCGCGCCGTACTCCCAGAACATCGCCCCGGCGAGACCTTTCTCCTTGATGTAATCCGCTTTGATGGCGACGGAACGCGGGTTCTCATAGGAAAGGGCAAACAGCGCCTTGCCGTCCGCCGCATTCACTGAAAGCCACGGCACTTGCGCCCGTTCGTCCCAGTGTTCGGTAAAACGCTTCTGCGGATCGTTTAAGAGCTTTTTCACAATATCGTTGTACTTCACATACGTATCTTTGGTCAGGTCGTAACCCAGTGACGCGAACAAGCCGGTCTCCTGAGGCCCAAAGTAGGGCTGGGTCACCGGATGGTTTTGCGCATCGGGTTTTGTCCAGTCAATACCGGGCTCCACGGCGCGTTTCGGCACGCGGCCGTAAAAACCAATCCCGAGGTTCATCTGCTGCGGCTTCAGCCCGGCCGCCAGATAGTTGTTCACCACAAAATCCACGCTGTATTTGTCTGCGGCGGCCACCGTTGGCCAGTCGCTGGAGTCATACAGATTGGCGTTGAAATACTGTGTGCCATACGCCATGTCGTAGGTCATCAGGTTGATGTAGTCGAGCAGCGGGGCAATGGCCTTTACATCCACCCAGCTTTTCGGACTTTCTGCATTTGCCCCCACCGCGATGGTGACCAGCTTTTTATGGCCGAAGGCGGTGCGCAATTCTTTCAGCAGTGCGGTGAAGTTATCGCGATCGGCTGGCGTGCTGGCCACCAGTCCCCATGCGCCATTTACCGGGTATTCCCAGTCAAGATCGATGCCGTCGAGTGCATATTTTTCGACAATCTCCTGAGCCGAGCGGATAAACACCGCACGGCTCTCTTGGGTCGCGGCTGCGCCGGAGAAGCCACGCGCACCCCATCCGCCCACGGAGAGTAGCACTTTCAGGTTTGGATTTTGCTTACGCAGCGTCGGGATTAGCGCCAGATCGGCGGCGACTTTTGGCGACAGCCAGATCTGATGAAGTTTCGCCGGATCTTTCAGCGCAGCATGGGTTTCGTCTTTCTCATCGTTATAGACCAGACCAAATGAGTAGTTCAGGTGGGTAATCTGACGAACGTCGAGCGTATTGATATCACCACCGGGACCGGCGGTGACATCGCCACCGCCATTAAAATATCCCACAGACATCAGGGGAGTGGCGGAAGCAACTGACGCGCAAAGCAGGGGTAATGCTGCCAGCAAAGGCAAACGTTTCATACAAGTTCCTCTTTGACTTAACAAAAATAACCACGCCACGGAAAAGGCGTGGCGAAAAAACAGCCTGAAGAGAATAGCATTGCCGCTTCGCTGGTGATGCGAGGGAGTTCACTTTATGGGGAATGAGACGGGGCGTGCCGGGCAGCACTGTGGCTTGCCCGGCGAGAAGGTCAGGCGTGCGTTTCCAGCCAGTCTTCCAGGGTATACAGGGTGGCGCCTTCCGCGGCCATATCCATAAACGCCTGGGCGCTGTCCTGCGCCTGAATGTTCACCCCACGACAGCCGTCGGTGATGACGCTGACGGTATAGCCTAGCTGGAGGGCGTCCAGCACGGTGAACTTCACGCAGTAATCCGTCGCCAGACCCAGCACAATCAGTTCGGTGATTTCGTGATGGCGTAACCACCCGTCCAGCGCCGTTTTCTGGCGATGCCCGTTATCAAAGAAGGCGCTGTAGCTGTCGATAGACGGGTTTTCCCCTTTATGAAACACCGCGTCGATGGCCTTCTGATTCAGCAGCGGATGCAGCTGCGCACCTTCCGTCTGTTGCACGCAGTGATCCGGCCAGAAGGTTTGTGCCAGGCCGTCAAGTTCACCCTGAGTGAAGGGCTCAACGCCGTGCTGGCTGGCAAAACTGCCGTGGTCAGCCGGGTGCCAGTCCTGGCTTGCGACAACTGCCTCACCTCGCGTTTTGCACCACTCAATCAGCGTATTCGCCACGTCTACGGTGCTGTCACCTTCAGCGACGGCCAGTGCGCCGCCCGCACAGAAATCATTTTGCAAATCGACCAGTAACAGGGCGCGTTGCGTCATGGTGCCTCCTTATTCGTCCGGCGTCAGTTCGCCGCGCAGGTTTTGCATCATCGCGCTGCGGATGGACTGAATGTCCAGATCCTGACTCAGTAAATAGTGAAGTTTAGTCAGCGTGGCTTCAACGGTCATATCGAATCCGCTGATAACGCCTGCATGCGCGAGGGCGTTACCGGTGGCGTAACCGCCCATGTTGACTTTACCGGACATGCATTGCGTCAGGTTAACCACCACGATCCCGCGCTCGCTCGCTTCCTGCAGCTCTTTCAGAAACTCGCCGTTCTGCGGGGCATTGCCCACGCCGTAAGAGCGCAGGATCAGCGCTTTCACCGGCTGGCGCAGGAAGTTACGCACCACATCTGCAGAGATACCCGGGTAAATCGTTACCACGCCAATCGGTTGCGGCGTGATCGGATGAACAATCAGTTCGCCTGCCGTGCTCGGCGCAGGCGGGGTGCCCAGACGACGAATATGGATGCCCGCCTCCAGCAGCGGCTGCAGGTTCGGTGAGGCGAAAGCGTCAAAACCATCGGCGTGCGCCTTCGTGGTCCGGTTGCCGCGATACAGTCGGTTGTTGAAGAACAGCGACACTTCGTTAATCGGGTAATTCGCTGCCACATACAGGGAGTTGAGCAGGTTGATCTGCCCGTCAGAACGCAGCTCCGCCAGCGGAATTTGCGAGCCGGTGACGATGACAGGCTTACCCAGATTCTCCAGCATGAAGGAGAGTGCCGAGGCGGTAAACGCCATCGTGTCGGTACCATGTAGGATCACAAAGCCGTCGTACTGGTCGTAATGGGCTTTAATGTCGTCCGCGATATGCTGCCAGTCTTCCGGCGTCATATCGGAGGAGTCCATCAGCGGCTCGTATTCGTGAATGGTGAAGTCAGGCATTTCAGGACGGTGGAATTCAGGCATCAGCGCGAGCTGGCGCTGAAGGTGGCCGGAGACCGGGATATAGCCGTTTTCAGAGCGCTGCATACCGATGGTACCGCCAGTGTAGGCTACATAAATCGATTTCTTCTGCATGGTAGTGAGTTCTTGTTCTTCAAAAGAAAAAAATCCCCTCTTCACGGGAAGAGGGGACGGTGTTTAACGGACGTTTGCGCAGGTCAGACAAAACGCGTAACGGCTTTGTGGATCGTTAAAGACCGCCAGTTTGTCGCTTTCCGCTTTCATCGCTTTAGCCGCCGTCGCGACTGGCGCAGGCAGATACGCCTGCAGCGCCTCAGGCAACATGGCGCGCACGGAGCCGGACATGCTGTTCATCACCAGGTCAAAGAACGACGGCTCGTCCTGGTAATACTCAACATGCCACTGCTTGAGCTTCGCCAGCTCGGCGGCTTTCTTCACCGCGTCATCAAAGTCGCCCAGGCTGTCTACCAGACCATTATTCTTAGCATCCTGGCCGGTCCAGACGTGGCCCTGCGCAATGTCGTCGATCTGTTGCGGTGTCTTTTTACGGGACTCTGCCACCAGCGTAATAAAGCGCTTGTAGCCGTTCTCGATACTGAGCTGCATCATCTCAGAGACTTCAGGCGGCAGCGATTTGGTGACCGACACATCCGCCAGCGGTGAAGTGGCAACGCCATCGGTATGGACGCCCAGATAATCCAGGCTGTTTTCCACGGTGTTAATCACCCCAAAGATGCCAATCGAGCCGGTCAGCGTGCTCGGGTTGGCGACGATGTAGTTAGCCGGGGTTGAAATCCAGTAACCGCCCGATGCCGCCATTCCACCCATCGACACCACTACCGGCTTGCCGGCTGCACGTGCCGCGGCAAGTTCAGCGCGGATCACTTCAGAAGCGCTGACGCTGCCGCCAGGGCTGTTTACGCGCAGTACAATCGCCTTCACTTTCGGATCAAGGCGAGCATCACGGATTTGCGATGCGGTGGTATCACCGCCCACGTTACCCGGCGTTTCCTCGCCGTCCATGATGGCACCATTAGCAAAGACCACCGCGACGCTGTCACCGCTGTCATCCGGCTTTTTGGTCGCATAATCGTACATGCTGATAGCGCTGAAGTTTTTATCCTCTTTGCTCCAGCCAAACTGTTTGCTCAGTGATTTTTCGATATCCGCGCTGGTGCCCAGCGCATCGACCAGTTTGTTATCCAGCGCATATTTTGCGGTATCACCATCAACCTTGCGCAGGCCCTCCAGCACGCCCTGCGCGCCAGGGAACACCTGTTCAGCGGTTATCTGGCGGTTAGCGGCCACGGTGCTCAGATAGTTCTGCCACAGCTCACCAATCCAGCGGCTGTCCGCTTCACGGGCCGCAGGGGACATATCATCACGAATAAACGGCTCCACGGCGGATTTATAGGTTCCGACGCGGAAGACGTGGGTGGTGACTTTCAGTTTGTCGAGCAGCGATTTGTAATACAGACCGTTAGTGGCAAAGCCATGCAGATCGACCGTACCCTGCGGGGAGAGCCAGATTTTGTTGGCGAAGCTGGCCAGATAATACTGCCCCTGGCTGTAGCTGTCCCCGACCGCAATCACCGGCTTGCCGCTGTCACGGAATTCGCGCAGCGCTTTACCAATGTATTGCATCGAAGGCTGGTCGCCGCCGGCAAAATCTTTCAGATCCAGCACGATGCCGGTAATGTTGCGGTCGTCTTTTGCCTGACGAATGGTATCGACGATATCGAACAGGGAGTTTTCCTGAAGACGGTCTGATGTCGCGCCAAACAGCTGACGGCCAATAACGCCCAGACGATTGCTGGTGGACGGCTTATCGACGATGACGCCCGTGATATCAAGTAACAGCGCCCCGCGAGTCGAATGCTGCGCCTGATTTGCGTTGCTGATATGCATCCAGACGCCTGCGCAAACCAGAACCAGGAGGATGAAGAAGATATTCATCACCAGGTTGCGGACGAAGTTGAGCAGTCGCCACGTCCATTTAAAGAAACCGGCAATGATTCGCCAAAGGGTTCGCATGTATTCTCCCTAACCAGAAAATGACTGTTTCCGTCGCCACGGGACGGCAATGTGCGGTTATCGTAATGACCCAACCGTCACTTGTCAGCAGGAATCGCCTGCTACGCTGTAACAAAATCTGCCGCCGTGTTAATTTTGTGAGTAAATTTCAAGAAAGGAGTTAACCAATGGACGCACTTGAACTGCTTGTTAACCGCCGTAGCGCTTCACGTCTCACCGAGCCGGCGCCGGCAGGGGAGCAACTGGAGAATATTCTGCGTGCCGGCCTGCGTGCACCGGATCATGGTACGCTGCAGCCATGGCACTTCTTTGTGATTGAAGGTGAAGGCCGCGATCGTTTCAGTCAGATACTGGAGCAGGGGGCGGTTGCCGCAGGTCAGGATGAGAAGGGTATTGAGAAAGCCCGCAGTGCGCCATTCCGTGCGCCGATGATCATCGCTGTCGTGGCGAAATGTCAGGCCGACCACAAAGTGCCGGTCTGGGAGCAGGAAATGTCTGCCGGCTGTGCCGTCATGGCAATGCAAATGGCCGCCGTGGCACAAGGGTTTAACGGTATCTGGCGCACAGGGCCGCTGACCAACAGCCAGCCGGTTCGCGACGGATTCGCCTGTGGCGAACATGATAAAATTGTCGGTTTCCTCTATCTCGGCACGCCTCAGCTTAAAGCCTCCGCCACCATTAATGTGCCGGACACCACGCCTTTCGTCAGCCGTTTCTGATAACGCGCGCTAAACTGTCTGGATTCTGAGCATCTGCCGCAGAATTCAGACAGTCATACTTACCTCTTTATGGAATGAGCGCTACCATAGCGCGATTGAGATGACAGGAGACGTCCATGAGCGAGCAAACCATTCGTTTAACGCAATACAGCCACGGAGCCGGTTGCGGTTGTAAAATTTCCCCGAAAGTGCTGGAGACCATTCTCCACAGTGAACAGGCGAAGTTTGTCGACCCGAACCTGCTTGTCGGTAACGAAACGCGTGACGATGCGGCAGTTTATGACCTGGGTAACGGCACCAGCATTATCAGTACCACCGACTTCTTTATGCCGATTGTCGACAACCCGTTCGATTTCGGGCGTATTGCGGCCACCAACGCCATCAGCGATATTTTCGCCATGGGGGGCAAACCGATTATGGCGATTGCCATTCTGGGCTGGCCGATTAACACCCTTGCCCCTGAAATTGCCCGTGAGGTGATCGAAGGGGGACGTTTTGCCTGCCAGCAGGCGGGGATCGCGCTGGCCGGGGGGCATTCTATCGATGCGCCGGAGCCGATCTTCGGTCTCGCGGTCACGGGCGTGGTGCCCACCGAGCGCGTGAAACGCAACAGCACCGCGCAGGCGGGCTGCAAGCTGTTCCTCACCAAACCGCTGGGCATTGGTGTCCTCACTACTGCGGAGAAAAAATCGCTGCTGAAGCCGGAACACCAGGGGCTGGCAACCGAGGTCATGTGCCAGATGAACCTCGCGGGTGCGGCCTTTGCGAATATCGACGGCGTGAAAGCCATGACCGACGTGACCGGTTTTGGCCTTCTCGGACACCTCTCCGAAGTGTGTCAGGGCGCGGGCGTACAGGCGCAGGTCTGGTATCAGGACGTGCCGAAGCTGCCGGGTGTGGAGGAGTACATTGCAGCGGGCGCCGTTCCGGGCGGTACCCAGCGTAACTTTGCCAGCTATGGTCATCTGATGGGCGAAATGCCTGAAGCGTGGCGCAATCTGCTGTGCGATCCGCAAACGTCCGGTGGTTTGCTGCTGGCGGTCACGCCAGACGCTGAAGCCGACGTTCAGGCGACGGCCGCAGAGTTTGGTATTACCCTGACGGCGATCGGTGAACTGGTGACCGCGCGCGGTGGCCGACCGATGATTGAGATCCGTTAATTCAATGCGGTTGTTTATTGCCGAAAAGCCGAGCCTGGCCCGTGCCATTGCCGATGTGCTGCCGAAGCCGCATCGCAAGGGCGACGGCTTTATCGAATGCGGTAACGGGCAGGTGGTCACCTGGTGTATCGGTCACCTGCTTGAGCAGGCGCAGCCGGATGTCTACGACAGCCGCTATGCCCGCTGGAACCTCAATGACCTGCCCATCGTCCCTGATAAATGGCGCCTGCAGCCACGGCCTTCCGTCACCAAACAGCTCAACGTGATTAAACGTTTTTTGCATGACGCGACGGAAGTCATCCACGCAGGTGACCCGGACAGGGAAGGGCAACTGCTGGTGGATGAGGTGCTGGACTATCTGGAGCTGGCGCCGGAAAAACGCCAGCAGGTCCAGCGCTGCCTGATTAACGACCTCAATCCGCAGGCCGTGGAGCGGGCCATTTCACGTCTGCGCGCGAACAGCGAGTTTATTCCGCTGTGCGTTTCCGCGCTGGCCCGCGCTCGAGCGGACTGGCTTTACGGGATCAACATGACCCGCGCCTACACCATCCTGGGGCGTAATGCCGGTTATCAGGGCGTCCTCTCCGTCGGGCGTGTGCAAACGCCGGTGCTGGGGCTGGTGGTGCGTCGTGACGAAGAGATTGAGAATTTCGTCGCCAAAGATTTCTTTGAGGTTAAAGCGCATATCGTCACGCCGAAAGACGAGCGCTTTACCGCCGTCTGGCAGCCAAGCGATGCTTGCGAATCGTATCAGGATGAAGAGGGGCGGTTGCTGCACCGTCCGCTGGCGGAGCACGTGGTCAACCGGATTACCGGTCAGCCTGCTATTGTCACCAGCTATAACGATAAACGGGAATCAGAACCCGCGCCGCTGCCGTTCTCGCTTTCCGCGCTGCAGATTGAAGCGGCGAAACGCTTCGGTCTGAGCGCGCAGAACGTCCTTGATATCTGCCAGAAGCTCTACGAAACCCACAAGCTCATTACCTATCCGCGTTCGGACAGCCGGTATCTGCCGGAAGAGCACTTTGCCGGCCGTCACTCGGTGATGAACGCCATTGCCGTTCACGCGCCGGATCTGCTGCCGCAACCGGTTGTGAATCCGGACATTCATAACCGCTGCTGGGATGATAAAAAGGTGGATGCCCACCATGCGATTATCCCGACGGCGCGCGCCAGCAACGTTAACCTCACGGAAAACGAAGCGAAGGTGTATAACCTGGTGGCTCGTCAGTATCTGATGCAGTTCTGCCCGGACGCCGTGTTCCGCAAATGCGTGATTGAGCTGGAAATTGCCAAAGGGAAATTTATCGCCAAGGCGCGTTTCCTGGCGGAGGCTGGCTGGCGCACGCTGCTTGGCAACAAAGAGCGTGACGAAGAGAATGACGGCACGCCGCTGCCGGTGGTTGCCAAAGATGACGAGCTGCTGTGTGAGAAAGGCGAAGTGGTTGAACGCCAGACCCAACCGCCGCGCCACTTCACCGATGCGACACTGCTCTCGGCAATGACCGGGATCGCCCGTTTTGTTCAGGATAAGGATCTGAAGAAGATCTTGCGTGCTACCGACGGACTGGGCACGGAAGCGACCCGTGCGGGCATTATCGAGTTGCTGTTTAAGCGCGGTTTTCTGGAGAAAAAAGGGCGCTATATCCACTCGACTGAACCGGGGCGCGCATTGATCCACTCGCTGCCTGAGCTGGCCGCAAGGCCGGACATGACGGCACACTGGGAATCTGTGCTGACGCAAATCAGTGAAAAGCAGTGTCGCTATCAGGACTTTATGCAGCCGCTGGTGGGGACCTTGTACGAGCTGATTAACCAGGCGCGGAATACGCCGGTGAAGCAGTTCCGGGGGATGGTTGCACCGGGTGGTGCGCCGAAGAAACCGTTCAAAAAGAAAAAAAGCGCAGCCTGATGTGCTTTCGGCTGTTGCCCTCTCCCGACGGGAAAGGGCGACAGCGTGCTTAGATAACCCCTTGTCCAATCATCGCATCCGCGACCTTCACGAACCCGGCGATATTTGCGCCACGCACGTAGTTGGTTTGCGATGCCTCACCGCCGTACTCGACGCAGGCGTGGTGAATATCCAGCATAATGTGGTGCAGACGCGCATCCACTTTTTCTGCCTTCCAGCCGAGGCGCGCGGCGTTTTGCGCCATCTCCAGGCCAGAGGTCGCCACGCCGCCGGCGTTCGCGGCTTTGCCCGGCGCAAACAGCACGCCGGCCTCAAGGAACAGATCGGTCGCTTCGATGGTGGTTGGCATATTCGCCCCTTCGGCCACGGCCTTCACGCCGTTGGTAATCAGGGTACGTGCGGCCTCGGTATCCAGTTCGTTCTGGGTCGCACATGGCAGGGCGATATCAACCGGCACGCCCCACGGTTGTTTGCCTTCGAGCCAGGTCAGACCAAATTCACGGGCATAATCCGCCAGACGGCCGTCGCGGCTGGCTTTAATGTCGCACAGGCGTGCCAGCTTCTCGGCCGTAAAACCGGCTTCATCCACCACGGTACCGCGTGAATCTGACGCGGTAACCACGCGGGCACCAAACTGCATTGCTTTCTCAATGGCGTACTGGGCCACGTTACCGGAGCCGGACACCGCCACGCGCATACCTTCAAACCCTAAGCCGTGGCGCTTCAGCATCGCCTCGGTAAAATAGACCAGCCCGTAGCCGGTGGCTTCCGGACGGATCAGGCTACCGCCAAAGGAGAGCCCTTTGCCCGTAAAGACACAGGCGCTGTTATTCGAAAGCTTTTTCATCATGCCGGCCATAAAGCCCACTTCACGCGCACCGACGCCGATATCGCCCGCCGGAACGTCAGTATCGGGACCAAGATGACGATAGAGTTCGGTCATCAGCGCCTGACAGAAACGCATCACTTCACTTTCGCTTTTGCCTTTTGGATCGAAATCGCTGCCGCCTTTCCCGCCGCCCATGGGCAGGGTCGTAAGGGCGTTTTTAAACGTCTGCTCAAAGCCGAGGAATTTTAAAATCGACAGATTCACGGAAGGATGGAAACGCATCCCGCCCTTAAACGGGCCGATGGCGGAATTAAACTGCACGCGCCACGCGCGGTTAACCTGGACCTGATTACGATCATCTACCCAGGTCACGCGAAACTGGATCACGCGCTCCGGCTCCACGAGGCGCTCAAGCAGTGACATCTGGCGATAACGCGGGTTTTCTTCAAGGAACGGCCACAACGTGGTCATGACTTCACGTACGGCCTGCGCAAACTCACTTTGATGCGGGTCGCGCTGTTGAACATAAGAGAGGAAAGCTTCCAGAGAGCGTGTCTGATCCATAGATATAAGAACCCCTTATATTATTTTATGTATATTGCTTATACGAATTGTGTTGTTTTTTTGACTATACCATCCGTACCGCTTTGTGAAGCAAGCAGAAATGCATGCCGAAAGGGAAATTAATCAGTGGGGCTGCGTCATAACCAAAAGCGATGACGAGATAAATTAAAGGTTCTGCGCCGGTTTACCGTTATAGTCTTTATCAGGGCACAACAGGAAGATAAGTCTATGAACCGTTACGTGATAGCCGCGTTATGTTTGATGTTTACCGCAGGCGCGCAGGCAGACCGCATTCGCCCGGATGTGGACGTGAATGTGCCGCCGGAGGTGTTCAGCTCCAGCGGCCAGCGAGCGCAGCCGTGTAACCAGTGCTGCATCTATCAGGATCAGAACTATTCGGAAGGGGCGGTGGTAAAAGCGGACGGCATTCTGTTGCAGTGCCAGCGTGATGAACGCACCATTAGCACGAATCCGCTGGTCTGGCGTCGCGTAAAACAATAAATGCCTCCAGCAGTGGGATGTCCGCAGGCGCTAAGTTGAAACCAAATGCGTCTTCGGGCGTACACCACACCAGCGCACTGTGGTAATGCGCCGTCAGCGCGCCGCTGAACGCCGGAACGTGCCAGGCGTGAAGGTTGATTAACCGCTGTGACACCTCACGCTGATGGCTTGCCACATACTCACCAGGCTGCGCGTGGATGCCGAGCTCTTCGTGAAGCTCCCGGACAAGCGCCTCGGGCTGCGTCTCACCGGCTTCTACTTTTCCGCCTGCGAATTCCCACATGCCCGGCTGGTCGGCATGAGCCGGACGCTGGGCCAGTAAAATTTTGTTGTCTTTTTCGATGATTGCCGCAACGACATCGACTGTTTTTAGCATGGTCGTCAATACTTGTTAGCGAAAAACACCATATTATCGTGCCCTTTCTAAGAGTCCAGCCATCAGGAGAATCAGGTGAAAGAGACGTCCACCTGGGTAGATCCCATCGCCACCCTTCCGGTCAGCATAAAACCGATTGCCGCCATGCAGAAAAAACACTTTGGTGCCGTGCTTAACCCCACGCGCTGGTGGGGAAGGATGCCACGTCTTTTCTGGCTGGTGGCATTGTTCGTCGGTTTTCTCGAACGTCGTCACGCGCGCCTGTCGCCGGTGCTCCGTTCGCTGTTAATGACCCGGGTATCGCAGCTTTGTCACTGCGCTTTTTGTATCGATGCCAACAGTTTGCGCCTGGCGGAGCGATCGGGCGCATTGGATAAGGTTCAGGCCGTCAACGCGTGGCGTGATTCCGCTCTTTTTAGCGAAGAGGAGCGTGCAGCGCTGGCCTATGCCGAGGCTGTCACCGCGACGCCGCCCCGTGTGGATGACGAAATCAAAAGTGAGATCACACGCCATTTCAGCGAGGACGCGATCGCCGAAATGACGGCGCTGATTGCGTTTCAGAATCTCTCTGCACGCTTTAATGCCGCGCTGGACATCCCGGCGCAGGGGTTATGTGCCACGTTTAAAGAGGATCCCCATGCTTGATCGTCATCTGCACCCGCGGATTAAACCCACGCTCAACAGACTGGTGTCAGTAGTGGATAAGCCGGGGATTACGCCTGACGGATTAACCCTGACCGGGTTTGCCATAGGCGTGCTGGCCTTACCGTTTCTGGCCCTCGGCTGGTATCCGGCGGCGCTCGTCGCCATCGTGCTGAATCGCCTGCTGGATGGTCTGGACGGTGCGCTGGCGCGCCAGCGCGGGCTGACGGATGCGGGAGGCTTTCTTGATATCGCCCTCGATTTTCTGTTTTACGCGCTGGTTCCCTTCGGATTCGCGCTGGCGGCCCCCGCAGAGAATGCGCTTGCCGCTGGCTGGCTGTTGTTTGCCTTTATCGGTACCGGGAGCAGTTTTCTGGCATTTGCCGCGCTGGCAGCGAAACACGACATCGACAACCCCGGCTACGCGCATAAGTCGTTTTACTATATTGGTGGGTTAACGGAGGGGACGGAGACGATCGCGCTGTTTGTGCTGTGCTGCCTCTTTCCGGCGCACTTCAGCGTGCTGGCGTGGATATTTGGCGCGTTGTGCTGGCTGACCACCACAACGCGCATCTGGAGCGGGTACGTGACGCTTAAGTCACTTACCCGTTAGCGTGAACTTTCTGGCCCGCGTTTTCCGCTGGAGACGGGGTTCTGTGGATGACTGCTCCACTCGTACCAGCCGCCGTCATAGACGGCGACATTTTTCCAGCCCATCGCCCGTGCGTACATAAACGTCTCGGACGCACGCCAGCCGGTGCCGCAGTAAAACGCGACGTGCTGTTCCGGCAGGATGTTCCAGGTTTTCCACATGGCGGCGATGTCGTCAGCGCTGCGCATGGTGCCATCCGGATTATGGAAATCTTCCATATGGGTGGCGTCGCTACCGGCATGACCCCAGCGGGCACCGGCAATTTCACCTTTTGGCTTGATGTAGCTGTAGCCGCTGGTTTCGCCGATGAACTCCGGCCAGGAACGAATGCTGACCAGCGACGCGTCCTGGCGATGCAGCATCCCGCGTGCTTGCGCCATATCCACCATCAACTGCGGCTGGCCAGGGATCGGTGCACCAAAATCGGGGGCGGGCTTCACGTCTTTGGGCATTCCCCGTTCAACCGGCAGACCCGCGTCAGACCAGGCTTTCCAGCCGCCATCAAGAATGCGGACGTCCTTCACGCCCGCATACAGCATGATCTGCGCCACGCGGGCGGCGGCATATACGTCACGGCCATACAGAATGACGGTCGTATCGTGACGGATCCCGTGCTTCGCCAGCATCGCTTTTAGCGTGTCGTCAGAAACTTTATTCCACAGCGGTTCGCTTTCCACTTCGTTGGTATCAATGTAGCCGGCACCGGGAATATGGTTCAGCAGATAAAACTTCGGCGCACCCCATGCGGCTTCAATGACTTTCCAGTCGCCCGTTGGCGCAGCAGCGACGGGTTTACCCTGCTGAAGCTGGTGGATCCACTCCGGGTAGACGAGTTGTTCAAAGTGCGGCAAACGCTGCAGACGCTCAGGTACCTGCAGGGCATCGTTGAGCACGGAAATCTGGTGGTAGCCGGCTTTTTCCAGCCGCGCTTTGACCGCCTGATTATCGGCGTCGCGGCCGTAGAGCGCGATCGTCATGGCCGGCGTAAGCTGGTGCTGTCTGGCCCAGACGGTAATCTGGTCATCGCTCATCGCGCCAAGCCAGGAGGCGGAAAGGTTAAGTGCGGCGGGCTCATGCCCGGAGGGCGCGCTCAGCGTTTGCGGCCAGCCGTTGTAAAACGCGCTGGCGCGGGTGTCGATCACCGCGCCGTGTTGTGCCTGAAGTTGAGACAGCGTCATGGCGTGCGGCTTATCAGCAGCCAGAGAGGAAAATGAAGCGAGGCCGCACAGCATGGCCAGCGCGGTCAGTTGAGAAACACGTTTCATCGAATAACCTGACGTCAGTAAAAGAGGGGGGCATTGTCGTCTCTCCTGAAAGGTAAAACATTGCGTTAGCACATTATTGCCAGCGAGAAATCTCAATCACTTCGCCGCCCGGGGGCACGTCTTCGTCGTCATGCGTGACCAGAACCACCGGAATATTGCGTGCGCGGGTAGTGTCAAATACCCATGCCCGAAACGAGGCGCGTAACGCATTATCGAGACGGCTGAACGGTTCATCCAGCAGTAACGCCTGCGGCTCTGCAAGCAGGGCACGCAGCAGACTGACCCGGGCACGTTCGCCGCCGGAAAGGGTCGCCGGATCGCTGGCGTAATGCCCGACAAGCCCGGCAGAACCGAGCGCCTGCTCGACCGCTTCCCGCCGTGCTCGTCCGACAATCCGTTCAGGTAATGCCAGCAGCAAATTTTGTCCGACGCTGAAATGGTCAAACAGCAGGGCATCCTGAAAGAGGATCCCCAACCCGCGGGCCTCCACGGGCAGTCCGTCGCAGCGACGTTCATCAAGCCACAGTTCGCCCTGAGCCTGAAAGTCATCTGACAGTGCGCCCACCATCCAGGCAAAAAGGGTTGATTTTCCGCTGCCGGAAGGACCCATCAGCGTGACTATTTCGCCGCGTGGCACACAAAAATTGACCTCGCGGAAAAGCGGTTCAATGGTGAGATTGCTGACCTGCAGCATTAACGTAATCCTCGTCGGTAACGGCTTGCGAGCCGGGATAGCAGGGCGGCAAGGCCAAACACGCTCCCCGTGACCAACAGCAACCCCAGCGCCCGGTTAGCCAGAAGCGGAATGCTGCCTCCACTGCTGAGCGCCACGGTTTCAGTGGTCAGCGTCGCAAAACGGCCCGCGCCCAGCCAGAGGGTTGGCATGTATTGCGCCATGCTGACGGAAAACCCGGTCGCGAAAGCCAGCAGCGCCGGGCGTACCAGCAAGGGGCATTTCAGCAAGCAGAAGATTTTTCCCCGCCGCCAGCCGAGCGTTCTGGCGGTAAGGATCAGCCGGGGATCGATCCTCTGCCAGGCCGGCTGGAGGACCAGCAACATCCACGGTAAAACCCACAGCAGATGGCTCCACAGCACGGCGGCATAGTGCCCGTCGAGACCCAGTCGCAACGCGATAACATATTGTCCGGTAACGAGGGGCAGCGCCGGCAGCGCCAGCGGCAACCACACCCACAGCGTGCCTCGCTGCGGTCCCCACTCAAGCCAGAGAACAATTACCCCCAGCGAAATCAGGCTGGCGAGCAGGCCAAAGGAGAGGCTGGCGCCAACCGCACCGATGTCGTCCCGCTGCGCCAGCATGAGCAGCACGACCGCGCAAAGCACCCCGCAGGCGGGCAGAAATCCGCTGAGCAGACGCGCTGGTGGCGCGATAAGCGACATTCGACGGCGTCCGCTCAGATCCGGCAGCGTGCGACGCCAGAGTCTCCATGCGCCGTAACCCAGTGCAGAAAGCGCGGCCAGCAGCAGAAGGAGAAGCAGGCACAGCAGCGTTCCCTTTGTCTGCTGCTGCGCATCGCCCTGACTGAGCCACTGCCACGCCAGTACGGCAAGCGTCGGGGGATTGCCGGGCCCGAGCACCATCGCCACATCCACAACCGACAGGGACCAGGCCAGCACCGCCAGCATCACCGCGCCAAGAGCCGGCGCGATCGTTGGAAGGATGAGCCAGTTCAGCGCCTGAAAACGCCCGTAGCCGAAGGTATGCAGCACGACCTTTTGCTGCGCAAGGCGTTTTTCCGGCAGGACGGCGTAAAGGGCCCACAGCACAAACGCGCTCTCTTTTACCGCAAGCGTCAGCCCCAGCCCTGCACCGTATCGGTCAAGCGGTGGCGTACAGACGCTACACACCTGATACAACAGGCCCCCTTCGGCAAACAGCAGTAAAGCGCTGGTGGCAAAGGCCACATGAGGAACGGCGAGCAGCCACGGCAGCCGGCTGCTGAGCCGTCGCCAGCGCTCGCCCGGCCACAGGAGGGCCACGATCACCAGGGCGATAAACATCGACCCCAGCGTCGCGATAAGCGTTGAGACCAGCGTGGCGACCGTTGCCTGTGGCAGCTGCGGGTCGTTAAGCAGCAACTGCCAGTTGTTCAGCGAGAATGCCGGGGCAAACAGTATGGCGGCGGCGGGAAGCAACGGCAGATAGATGACCGCCATCGCCAGCCAGACGAGCCAGCTCAGCGGGTGCCGTAACGACGCAGCCATTCCTGCTCCAGCGCGTTAACCCAGGCGGAGTGCGGCTCGGGAAGCATTTTCGGCAGCCCTGCCGGCGTATGTGCAGCGAGCTGCTTCGCTTCTTTTTCGGGCAGTGTTTTCGCATCCAGTACGCTCGGGTCTCCCCAGATGGCCGGGTCGGCCTTGCGGATTTGCGCCTGCGGTGAAAGGAGGAAATTGGCGACCACCTTCGCACCTGCGCTTGCGCTGGCATTCGACGGAATGGCCACAAAATGGACGTTGCCTATCATTCCGTTGTCAAAACCAACGCTGTAGCTGTCGGCAGGCAGTTCACCGCTGGCCACTTTTTGCTGCGCATGTGCCGGGTTAAAGGTCAGGGAGAGATTAAGACTACCGCTGGCAAGCAAGGTATCCATTCTGGCGGGCGAGGGAGGAAAGTCCTCTCCCTTTCGCCACAGCAGCGGGTGTAATTTGTCCAGGTAGTGCCACAGCGGAGCCGTCACCTGGGCAAAGGTGTTATCAGGGGCTTTTTGCAACGCCTCCGGGTGAGCGGTGAGGGTCAGGAGCAACTGTTCCAGAAACGCCGTACCGGTAAAATCGGGCGGGCGTGGGTAGCTGACTTTGCCCGGATGCTGCTGCGCATACGCCAGCAACGCCTGAGGATCGTTTGGGGGCGCAGGCAGGCTTGCGTGGCGGGCAATAAAGGTGAGCTGCGCTCCACCCCATGGGGATTCCGCGCCATCGGTGGGGACAGCAAAATCCTCCATAACCGGTTTGCGGGTATCGACATAGCGCCAGTTGGGCAAGGTCTCCGCCCATCCGGTTTGCAGCAGATTAGCGGCTTTCAGGGTACGGAAGTTCTCACCGTTGACCCATAAGAGGTCGACTGACCCGTTCGTTTTCCGGCCTGCGGCGGCTTCTGTTTGAATACGTTTGACCGCATCGGCGGCATCCGCCAGTGGGACGATTTTAAGGGTTATGTCGTAATGCGTTTTCATCTCACCGCTTACCCACTCGAGGTAGCGGTTTACCGCCCGATCGCCGCCCCAGGCGTTAAACCAGACGGTCTGGCCTTTGGCTTGTTGTTGGATAGCCTGCCAGTTGTCCGCTGCAAACAGCGGGGCTGCCAGCAGCAGACCGCTCAGAAACGTGCAAAAACGCACACGGCGCATAATGCCTCACTTTTTTGATGAAGGGGTAAAACGGGAAAACAGCCAGCGCGTCGCCAGCGGCAATAACCCCAATAGTGTAAAGGCGAATATCAGTCCCGGCGATAAAATATCGCGAAGCGAATTCACTTTCCCCAGCGCGCGTCCGGCGTTCAGAAAGATAATGGTTGCAGGCAGCATGGCGACCTGGCTCACCCACCAGTAGCGACTGACCGCAATACGTGTCAGCCCCATGAGCAGATTCACCAGAAAAAACGGGAACAAGGGCATCAGACGCAGGGCAAAAAGATACCCTGCACCGTCCCGCGCCATACCGGCGTTCACCGTATTCATCTGCGATGTGAATCGCCGCTGTACCCAGTCGCGCAGCAGATAACGGCTGGCAAGCATCGCCAGCGTGGCGCCGAGGGTAGAAGCAAACGAGACCAGCAGGGTGCCTTCCCACAACGTAAACAGCGCTCCCGCCAGCAGCGTCAGTATCGCCGCACCGGGTATCGACAGGGCGGAGACCAACACGTAGAGGGCGAAAAAGAAAAACGCGCTTTGCCACGGTGCCTGTTCCACGTGCGAGAGGAGCGACTGCTGGTGCGTTTTGATGGTTTCCAGGGAGAGCGTCCCCGGCGGAAGAAAGACGAAGGTCAGAACAAATGCGCCCAGAAGGGCGCACATCAGGAGTATTTTTTGCGTGTTCACACGAGGTTACAGTTTGAATTTCGCCCAGACCGGCGCATGGTCAGACGGTTTTTCCATGCTGCGGATATCGTAGTCGATGCCAGTTTCGATGCAGCGTTCCGCCAGCGGCGGGCTGGCCAGCAGCAGGTCTATACGCAGACCGCGATTGTCATCAAAGCCTTTTGAGCGGTAGTCAAACCACGAGAAGCGATCCTGCGTTTCCGGGTTGGCGGTGCGGAAAGTATCAACCAGACCCCAGCCGAGCAGGCGTTCCATCCACTCGCGTTCTTCCGGCAGGAAAGAACATTTACCGGTACGCAACCAGCGTTTGCGGTTCTCTTCTCCAATGCCGATATCGAGATCGGTCGGGCTGATATTCATGTCGCCCATGATCAGCACCGGATTCTCTTTTTTCAGTTCGGTGGTCAGGTAATCCTGCAGATCCTGATAAAACTTTGCTTTGGCCGGGAATTTTGTCTCATGGTCGCGGCTCTCACCCTGCGGGAAATACCCGTTAATCACCGTGATATTGCCAAGTGGTGAAGGAATTTCCGCCATGATGATGCGACGCTGCGCTTCGCCATCATCGCCCGGGAAGCCACGACGTACGGAAACCGGCGTCTCTTTGGTCAGCAGCGCCACGCCATAGTGACCTTTCTGTCCGTGATAGAAGACGTTGTAACCGAGCTTCGCCACCTCTTCGAGGGGGAACATATCGTCGTGAACTTTTGTCTCCTGCAGGCCGATCACATCTGGCTGATGTTGCTCAACAATTGCTTCAAGCTGGTGAGGGCGGGCACGCAGGCCGTTGATATTAAAAGAGACAAATTTCATAGTCGCTGCCAATGCAAGGTGAATAGTGCATGGATGGTAGCAGAATTTCCGTCATCTGTTACGGGGTTCGACCAATAACTGCGACAGATCATGCCAACGGTGCAATATTTGCACCATTCTGACGCGCATTGCCCCCCAACAGGGCGTAAAGAACCGATAAATTTCGCGAGCGATCACAATTCCAGAATTATATTTGGCTTCTGCATACTCTTTCTTATTTTCGTGCGGCAAAGCGCCGCTTGTCGTAAAAATATTCACTTTTTATGCAATAACAGTGAATAACTCCATATCGTAACTTATTGATATTCTGTAACCCTAACCCGTTTATGCATTTTTATTGCTGGCTGGCACGAAGGCTGCAATCTACATTCACAGTGCAAACACTCAATTATTTAACATCTAAATAACCTTTTATTTACCGGATGAGGTCGCTATGTCTCTGTCAATTACGCGTGAAAATTTCGATGAATGGATGATGCCGATTTACGCTCCGGCGGCTTTTATTCCGGTACGGGGGGAAGGCTCACGCCTGTGGGATCAACAGGGCAAAGAGTATATCGACTTTGCAGGCGGGATTGCGGTAAACGCGCTGGGTCACGCGCACCCGGCACTGCGCCAGGCGTTGAACGACCAGGCGGCGAAGTTCTGGCATACCGGTAACGGTTTTACCAACGAGCCCGCTCTGCGACTGGCGAAAAAACTGATCGACGCAACGTTTGCCGAAAAAGTCTTTTTCTGTAACTCAGGTGCGGAAGCAAACGAAGCGGCCCTGAAGCTGGCGCGCAAATATGCACACGATAAATTTGGCGTTCATAAGAGCGGTATTGTGGCGTTTAAAAACGCGTTCCACGGCCGCACGCTCTTTACCGTCAGCGCCGGCGGTCAGCCGTCATACTCGCAGGATTTTGCGCCACTGCCGCCGGATATTCGTCACGGCGTGTATAACGATCTGCAGTCCGCCAGCGAGCTTATCAACGACACCACCTGTGCGGTGATCGTCGAACCTATGCAGGGTGAGGGCGGGGTCCTTCCGGCGCAAAAAGCGTTCCTGCAGGGGCTGCGTGAGCTGTGCGATCGTCATCACGCGGTGCTGATTTTCGATGAAGTCCAGACGGGGGTGGGGCGTACCGGTGAGCTGTATGCCTATATGCACTACGGCGTAACGCCGGACGTGCTCTCTACGGCGAAAGCGCTGGGCGGTGGCTTCCCGATTGGCGCCATGCTGACCACTGATAAATTCGCCAGCGTAATGACCGTGGGTACGCATGGTACAACATACGGCGGTAACCCGCTGGCTACCGCCGTGGCCGGACAGGTTCTCGACATCATTAACACGCCGGAAGTGCTCAAGGGCGTTAAACAACGTCATGACTGGTTTGTTGAGCGCCTGAACGCCATCAACAGCAAGACGGGACTGTTTAAAGAGATCCGCGGTCTGGGTCTGTTAATTGGCTGCGAACTCACACCTGAGTTTGCCGGAAAAGCTAAACTTATTTCACAGGAAGCGGCAAAAATGGGCGTGATGGTACTGATTGCCGGTGCCAACGTGGTGCGTTTTGCCCCTGCGCTGATTGTCAGCGAGGAAGAGGTGAGAACCGGTTTAGACCGTTTTGCACTGGCCTGTGAACATGTGAAGTCCGGGGTGTCATCATGATGGTCATCCGTCCCGTTGAGCGCGGCGATATCGCCGGGCTCATGCAGCTTGCCGGTAAGACGGGAGGCGGGCTGACCTCGCTTCCTGCCGATGAAAAAACGCTGTCGGCGCGCATTGAGCGCGCCCTGCAAACCTGGCAGGGGACGTTGCCAAAAAGCGAACAGGGTTATGTGTTCGTTCTCGAAGATACCGACACCGGTACCGTGGCCGGTATTTGCGCAATCGAAGTGGCCGTCGGGCTTAACGACCCGTGGTACAACTACCGTGTCGGTACGATGGTTCACGCCTCAAAAGAGCTGAACGTCTATAACGCGCTGCCCACGCTTTTTCTCTGTAATGACCACACGGGAGCCAGCGAGCTTTGCACGCTGTTCCTCGATCCTGCATGGCGAAAAGAGGGCAACGGTTATCTGCTCTCCAAGTCGCGCTTCATGTTTATGGCCGCGTTCCGCGATCGTTTTAACGAAAAGGTCGTCGCCGAGATGCGCGGCGTGATCGACGACACCGGCTATTCACCTTTCTGGGAGAGTCTCGGCGAGCGTTTCTTCTCGATGGAGTTCAGCCGGGCGGACTATCTGTGCGGCACCGGGCAGAAAGCGTTTATCGCCGAACTGATGCCGAAACACCCCATCTATACCCATTTCTTAAGCCCCCAGGCGCAGGCGGTGATTGGCGAAGTGCACCCGCAAACCGCGCCGGCCCGGGCGGTGCTGGAAAAAGAGGGTTTCCGCTACCGTAACTATGTGGACATCTTTGATGGCGGACCCACCCTGGAGTGCGATATCGACCGCGTGCGTGCGATCCGTAAAAGCCGGCTGGTTGAGGTTTCCGAAGGCCAGCCTGCACCGGGTGAGTGGCCAGCATGTCTGGTGGCTAACGAGCAGTACAACAATTTCCGCGCCATGCTGGTGCGAACCAACCCGAAATGTGAACGTCTGGTGCTGACGGCCGCGCAACTGGATGCCCTGAAATGTAACGCCGGCGACACGGTTCGCCTGGTGCGTCTCTGCCCTGAGGAGAAAACAGCATGACTTTATGGATCAACGGTGACTGGGTCACGGGCGAAGGCGAGCCGCGCATAAAGACCAATCCGGTCGGACAAGAAGTGCTCTGGAAGGGAAATGATGCCAGCACCGGGCAGGTCGAACAGGCCTGTCACGCCGCCCGTCGCGCCTTCCCGGGATGGGCGAAACAACCGTTCTCCGTGCGTCAGGGAATTGTCGAGAAATTTGCATCACTGCTGGAGGCCAATAAAGCCGAATTGACGCGCGTTATCGCTCAGGAAACCAGCAAGCCGCGCTGGGAGGCGGCCACCGAAGTGACGGCGATGATCAATAAAATCGCCATTTCGGTGAAGGCGTACCATACCCGTACCGGCGAGCAACATACCGATATGCCTGACGGTGCGGCCACGCTGCGCCACCGTCCGCACGGCGTGCTGGCGGTATTTGGCCCCTATAACTTCCCGGGGCATCTGCCGAACGGGCATATCGTGCCCGCGCTGCTGGCGGGCAATAGCGTGATTTTCAAGCCGAGTGAGTTAACGCCACTGACCGGTGAGGTGGTGGTGAAGCTCTGGGAACAGGCTGGTCTACCGCACGGGGTGCTCAATCTGGTGCAGGGGGGACGTGAAACCGGCCAGGCGCTGAGTGCGTTGAGTGATATCGACGGCCTGCTGTTTACCGGCAGCGCCGGAACAGGCTACCAACTGCATCGCCAGCTGGCGGGGCAGCCGGAAAAAATTCTCGCGCTGGAGATGGGCGGTAACAACCCGCTGATCGTTGAAGATCCCGATGATATCGACGCGGCGGTGCATTTGACCCTCCAGTCAGCGTTTATTACCGCCGGACAGCGCTGCACCTGCGCGCGTCGTCTGCTGGTGAAACGGGGTGCACAGGGCGACGCCTTCCTCGCGCGGCTGGTGGAAATCAGTGCGCGTCTGGTGCCTGCGCAGTGGGATGCCGACCCACAGCCGTTTATTGGGGGGCTGATTTCCGAGCAGGCCGCGCTGAACGTGCTGAAAGCCTGGCAGGATCACGTGGCGCGCGGGGCGAAAACCCTGCTTGAGCCAAAGCAAATCAAGCCCGGAACATCGCTCCTGACGCCGGGCATTGTTGAGATGAGTGGCGCACGCAACGTGCCGGATGAAGAGGTCTTTGGCCCGCTGCTCTGCGTCTGGCGTTATGACGATTTTGACAGCGCCATTGAGATGGCCAATCACACCCGCTATGGCCTGTCGAGCGGTCTGATTTCCCCGCATCGTGAGAAATTTGATCAGCTGCTGCTCGAAGCACGCGCCGGGATTGTGAACTGGAATAAACCGCTTACCGGTGCGGCGAGTACGGCACCGTTTGGCGGGGTAGGCGCTTCGGGTAACCACCGCGCCAGCGCATGGTATGCCGCAGATTACTGCGCGTGGCCGATGGCGAGCCTGGAAACGCCTGCGCTGACGCTGCCGGAAACGCTGAGTCCGGGGCTGGATTTTACTCAGGGGGATCGTCATGAAAGTGCGTGAAGTCAACTTTGACGGGCTGGTGGGGCTGACGCACCACTATGCCGGCCTCTCATTTGGTAATGAAGCCTCGACGAAGCACCGTTTTCAGGTCTCTAACCCGAAACTGGCGGCGAAGCAGGGGCTGCTGAAAATGAAAGCCCTGTCGGATGCCGGTTTCCCACAGGCGGTGATCCCGCCGCAGGAGCGTCCGAACGTGGCGGTGTTACGTCAGCTCGGCTTTAGCGGCAGCGATGAGCAGGTTATCGAAAAAGCGGGTACGCAGACGCCGCACCTGCTTTCAGCGTCGAGCTCAGCCTCGTCGATGTGGGTGGCAAACGCTGCTACCGTTGCACCGTCGGCCGATACGCTGGATGGCAAAGTGCATTTAACGGTAGCGAACCTGAATAACAAATTCCACCGTGCTACCGAAGCGGAGACGACCGAGCGCGTTCTGCGTGCGATTTTCCGTGATGAGGCCCACTTTGAGGTCCATCAGGCATTGCCACAGGTGGCCATGTTTGGGGATGAAGGAGCGGCAAACCATAACCGTCTTGGGGGGGATTATGGCGATCCCGGCGTGCAGCTGTTCATTTACGGGCGAGAAGAGGGCGGCCATTCGGCGCCTGTCCGTTATCCCGCCCGCCAGACGCTGGCGGCAAGCCAGGCCGTCGTGCGGCTGAACCAGGTGAATCCCTCACAGGTGATTTTTGCTCAGCAGAACCCGCAGGTGATTGACCAGGGGGTTTTCCACAATGACGTCATTGCCGTCTCTAACCGCCAGGTGCTGTTCTGCCATGAACAGGCGTTTGCCCATCAGGAGAAGCTGCTCGCTACGCTGCATGAGCGGGTGCCGGGGTTTATGCCGATTCAGGTGCCGACCCAGGCGGTCAGCGTGCAGGACGCGGTTGAAACTTACCTCTTTAATAGCCAGCTGTTGAGCCGTGAGGACGGCAGCATGATGCTGGTGCTGCCGCAAGAGTCGCAGGACCATAAAGGGGTGTGGCGTTATCTGTCTGAACTGGTGAAAGCCGATAACCCGATCGATGAACTGCGCGTCTTTGACCTGCGCGAAAGCATGGCCAACGGTGGCGGTCCGGCCTGTTTACGCCTGCGCGTAGTGCTGACGCAGAACGAAATGCAGGCTGTTAATCCAGCCGTGATGATGAATGAGACGCTTTTTAACTCCCTGAATGACTGGGTGGACCGCTACTATCGTGACAGATTAACGCAGGCCGATCTGGTCGACCCTCAGCTACTGCGTGAAGGGCGTGAGGCACTGGACGCGTTAACAACAATCCTGCAGTTGGGATCGGTTTATCCGTTCCAGCGCTAAAGGAGTGGCTATGGAAAATTTACTGGCGTTGACACTGGCCGATGAACCCCCCGAACAGCGTGAGGGGGAGGGCCCCTCATTTCACTGGCGGTGGCTGGGTCGCGGCGTCCTTGAACTGACACCTGCCGCGAAGAGTGAGTTATCGCTGCTGCTTTCAACCGGCATCCATGGCAATGAAACCGCGCCGGTTGAAATTGTCGACCTGCTGCTTCGCGCGTTGTATCGGGGAGATATCACCCTGCGGTGCCGTCTGCTGGTGGTGCTTGGCAACCCGCCTGCGCTGGCGCAAAACAAACGTTATCTTGAGAGCGACCTTAACCGCATGTTTGGCGGCCGCTGGTCACAGTTTGTGCCGGGCGATGAAACGTCGCGGGCGCAGTGGCTTGAGCACGTGGTTGCCACATTTTTCGCCGTGGCCGGTCCCGTGCGCTGGCATCTCGACCTGCATACGGCAATTCGCGCCTCTTATCATGTGCGCTTTGGTGTTCTGCCCCAGCGTAACCAGCCGTGGGATGAGGCGTTTCTGAGCTGGCTGGGCGACGCCGGGCTGGAGGCTCTGGTGTTTCATCAGTCGCCGGGGGGGACATTTACCCATTTCACCTGTGAGCATTTCGGCGCGCTGGCCTGCACGCTGGAGCTGGGAAAAGCGCTACCGTTTGGCCAGAACGATCTCACGCGCTTCGCGCCAACGCATCTTGCGCTTCGCGCGCTGCTTGGAGGATTGGCACCCGAGCCAACGCAACAGACTGTCGTGCGCTATCGGGTCGTACAGCAGATCACTCGCCGCAGCGAGGCCTTCCGGCTGCATATGGCCGCCCACACGCTGAACTTCACCCCCTTTCGCAAAGGCGTTCTGCTGGCGGAAGATGGCGACGAGCGCTACGAGGTGCAGAAAACCACTGAATATGTTCTGTTCCCTAATCCATCGGTAGCGTTTGGCCTGCGCGCCGGACTGATGCTGGAAAAAGTGTCCTGAACATTTCCCCTCTCATTGCCTGAGAGGGGAACGTCAAAATATTTTTCTTAGCGATTAAAGCGCAATGACAACTATTGCAGAATATTCCTGGTGAATTGCTTTATTATTGGTCTTCACTTCGCTATACTTTTTTAAATTGCTTTGAAAATCATCATTTTGAATATTTTCGTTGCAACTCTCCATCCTTTATCCTTAATTCCTCCACATTTGGCGATGATTTGTTTTTTACACTTTCATTGTTTTACTGTTGCTCTGATTAATTGACGATAAACCCCGTAAAGTTAATCTCGTCAACACGGCATAGCGCCGAAGAATAACTGAAAGTAAGGAAATAAATTATGCGTAAGTTTACTGCACTGTTTGTTGCTTCTACCCTGGCTCTGGGCGCTACCAGCATGGCGTTCGCTGCAGATACCGCGACCACCACCACTGCCGCGCCTGTCGAAGGCAAAATGATGATGCATCATAAAGGCAAGCCGGGTATGCACCACGAGATGATGATGTTTAAAGATCTGAACCTGACGGATGCACAGAAACAGCAGGTCCGCGACATCATGAAAAGCCAGCGCGACCAGATGAAACGTCCGTCACTGGACGAACGCCGCGCGATGCATGACATCATCGCCAGCGACAGCTTCGATAAAGCAAAAGCCGAAGCGCAGATCGACAAAATGGCTGAGCAGCATAAAGCCCGCATGCTGGCGCATATGGAAACCCAGAACAAGATCTACAACATTCTGACGCCGGAACAGAAAAAACAATTTAATGCCAATTTTGAGAAGCGTCTGACAGAACGTCCAGCAATGGAAGGTAAAATGCCAGCACCAACCGAATAATCGGTTCAACATCTTAAGACCGCCGGGATCCTGTCCACAAAAGCGTTAACGCTGTGGACAGGACCGGCGGTTTTTCTTTCCTGCCCTCTTGTCTGCCGCCGCCAGAGCGGTATTCTCCTGTAGTCGCTTCAGAGAATGTTTGCAGAGTCATGGCGTTATAATTTTTATTAACGTTCCGCTAAGGCCTGCCCGCTCTGCTGCCGATACTGTGTCTGTGAAAACCCAACGATAACAAACAAGACAGCAACGATAGCGATATCCTTGCCCTGGCACAGGTTGTGCCTTTCAGGAGTGGTGATGGAGTTCTTTGATATCCGTAAGATGCCGGTCAGCCTCTGGCGCAATGGCGCAGGCGAGACGCGGGAAATTTGTTGTTTTCCGCCCGCAACGCGCGATTTTTACTGGCGTGCCAGTATCGCGACCATCGCCAGCAATGGCGAATTCTCCTCTTTTCCCGGTGTCGATCGGGTGATTACCTTGCTTGAAGGGGGTGAGGTAACGCTGGATGCCGGTCAGGCGTTCTGCCATACCCTGAAACATCATCAGCCATACCATTTTTCCGGCGATCAGCCGGTGAAAGCACTGCTTTCCGAAGGACGGATGTCGATGGATTTCAACATCATGACCCGGCGTGACCGTTGTCAGGCGAAAGTGCGTGTCGCTGACCGCACCTTTACCACGTTCGGCTCCCGCGGGGGCGTCGCGTTCGTGTTAAGCGGGGCGTGGCAGCTTGGCGATAAGTTGCTGACGGCCGATCAGGGCGCCAGTTGGGAGGAGGGCGTCCATACTCTCCGCCTGCTGGAGGCTCAGGGCACCTTATTATTCAGCGAAATTAACTGGCTGCCGGGGCACTAAGCTCAATGACCTCATACTTGCCGGTTAACACGGGCTTGCAGAGAATTTTGTAGCCATCGTGGTCGAAACCGGCGGGTGTGCGCAGCAAGGTTGCCGCATCGTTTACATCGTCAACAGCTCCCAGCCAGAGCCAGTTATTGATGATGTGGTACTGGGTCATCGCGTCACCGACTTCTTTTAGCGCAACGGCACCCTCCCACGGCCAGCAGTTAACGCTAAGCGCCGCCAGCCCTGCAAGGAGCCGGGCGTGGTGTTCCTCAATGCTTTCTTTCCCGCAGCAGGCCCCTGCGCAGCGCTTTAACGCTGAGCGGAAACAGGCCCGCCCGCGGGTGGTTGCTTCGAGGCCTAGCAGGCTGTAGCACAGCTGTAACTCATCGGCCAGCGTTTGCAGAGCCTGCAGAGCCGCCCGTTTGTTAGCGAACAGCCCGTAGAGATTGGGGGCGTGAGAAAAATCGACTTCGCGTGCGTAGACAACCTGCGGCTTACCGGCGTTTATCTGCAGGGAGCAGAGCTGCCGGTTGCGGCGCAGGCGCTTATTGAACAGCGGCTGTTGCTCTTTGATCAGCCGCGCTTCCAGTAAGAGCGCGCCCATCTCTCCGGCGGTACGAAACCAGGTGATACGTCGCGACTGGCGCAGCATTGCCGCCTCGTCTGGCGTGCGCAGATGAGACATGACCCGGCTGCGAATATTTACGCTTTTGCCAATGTAGAGCGGAAGGGTGTCACTCTCACCGTGAAAGATATACACGCCCGGCTGTTTAGGCAGTTCCTCAAGCCAGGGGCGAAGATGTTCGGGATATTCGTAGATAGCCGCCGCTTCAAACTCAAGACGCGGGGCGGATTGACGCCTGCTCACATACTACTCCATATACTGTTCAGGCATACAGTGTAGCAGAGCCGGTTTGGTTAAAAAAGAGCCGGATGGCGCAACGGACGGTGCGGGCGAACACCCCCTCCCCAGAGAGAGGGTGCCAGAGTGTTACTTTTTCCAGAAATCATCGAACACGGTGATCGGTGGGCGACGCTTGTGCTCGGTTTTCAGATACCAGCTTTCAATGATCTTCGCGGTACCTTCATCCAGTTTTTTGCCTTCCAGATAATCATCAATATTGTCATAGGTGACACCCAGGGCCGCTTCATCCGGCAGGGAGGGGCGATCGTCTTCCAGATCTGCCGTTGGCGCTTTCTTGTAAAGGTGCTCCGGGCAACCCAGCGCGGCAAGCAGCTGCTTACCCTGACGTTTGTTCAGACGGAAGAGCGGGTTAATATCGGTACCGCCGTCGCCATACTTGGTGAAGAAACCCGTGATGGCTTCTGCCGCATGGTCGGTACCGACCACAACGCCTTTGGTCATCCCGGCAATGCTGTATTGCGCTTTCATACGTTCACGGGCTTTTTCATTGCCGCGGACAAAATCGCTCAACTCAATGCCTGCTTCGCGAAGCGCCTGCTCGCTGGCCAGCACCGATCCTTTGATATTGACGGTGAGCACGCGATCGGGCTGGATGAAGGCGATGGCATCCTGGCAATCCTGTTCATCAGCCTGCACGCCATAGGGAAGACGCACGGCAATAAACTGCAGCGCGTCATCACCCGTCTCTTCGCGGAGCTCTGAAATTGCCATCTGGCAGAGTTTACCGGCCAGGGTTGAGTCCTGACCGCCGCTGATGCCCAGCACCAGGGATTTCAGGAACGAGTGAGTTTTTAAATAAGACTTTAAAAAATCCACGCTGCGGCGGATCTCTTCTTGTGCGTCTACCGCGGGCTTCGCGCCCAGCGCCTGAATAATCTCTTGTTGCAGAGCCATCACGCCCTCCATATGCAGAACATAAACAGATTGTGTTAACTGTTAAAACTAACCCTTTGAACGAGAAACGACAAGGATCACAGTTTCGAGTGCGCTAAATTGCGGCGATTTAGCAGGTTATCGTTGTTTTATTAGAATTTTCCGAAATTCGTCTGGCGGAATTCACAAAGTTGAACAATAGTACTTTTTATTCCATGCTTAGATAACACGCTGATAAACAAGAGGACGGAATATGAACAAGAACGTAGCAGGAATTCTTAGCGCAGCGGCGGTACTGACTATGCTGGCAGGGTGTACGGCCTACGACCGCACCAAAGATCAGTTTACACAGCCCGTAGTGAAAGATGTCAAAAAAGGCATGACCCGTTCGCAAGTGGCTGCGATTGCCGGCAAGCCTTCTTCGGAAGTGACAATGATTCATGCACGCGGTACCTGCCAGACCTATATCCTGGGTCAACGTGATGGTAAGGCAGAGACCTACTTCGTTGCGTTGGATGAGACCGGTCATGTGATCAACTCCGGTTACCAGACCTGTACTGAATACGATACCGATCCGCAGGCACCTAAGGCGCAGTAACCCTTCTTGCCTGAGTATGTTAACAAACCGGCCGTTGGGCCGGTTTTTTTATACATACGTAAATCTTATTTCTTCTCGCGAATTATTTGCCTGAAATGTGAAGGTAGTCAACACACCAGGTCAATGAGAGACAATTTGACCCTGTGCAGAATTATCTCCTGTCTGTACCATTGCGTATACTCACTCCAACGACAAACAACAGTAAGCAAACTACCTGTCTGCCAGGATAGCGAGTCGAGTGATAGCGCGATGGCAGGTAGTCATACGAGAGGGAAGTTACTATGGAAAAGAAACATATCTATCTGTTCTGCTCAGCAGGCATGTCAACCTCGCTTCTGGTGTCAAAGATGCGTGCTCAGGCTGAGAAGTATGAAGTCCCGGTGGTGATCGAAGCGTTTCCGGAGACGCTGGCGGGCGAAAAGGGCCAGACAGCCGACGTCGTTTTACTGGGGCCGCAAATTGCCTATATGTTGCCCGAAATTCAACGTCTGTTACCCAATAAACCGGTCGAAGTGATCGATTCGGGATTGTACGGCAAGATTGATGGTTTAGGTGTATTGAAAGCTGCTGTTGCAGCAATTAAAAAAGCTGCTAATTAATTTTTATTTTTCCCGTCAAAGAGTTATTTCACACACAATACGCCGTAACCTGCGTTGCGGCATTTAAGGGTATTTTCCTATGAGTAAAGTCATCGCTTCACTTGAAAAGGTACTCCTTCCTTTTGCTGTTAAAATAGGAAAGCAGCCTCACGTTAATGCCATCAAAAACGGTTTTATTAGATTAATGCCGTTGACGCTGGCTGGGGCAATGTTCGTTTTAATTAACAACGTTTTTCTGAGCTTTGGTGAAGGTTCCTTTTTTTATTCATTAGGAATTCGATTAGACGCTTCCACAATTGAAACCCTTAATGGTTTAAAAGCCATCGGCGGCAACGTATATAACGGTACGTTAGGTATTATGTCGCTGATGGCACCTTTCTTTATTGGCATGGCACTGGCGGAAGAGCGGAAAGTGGATCCGCTGGCCGCAGGTTTATTATCCATTGCCGCCTTTATGACCGTGACGCCATACAGCGTCGGTGAGGCCTATGCCGTAGGGGCCAACTGGTTGGGGGGCGCTAATATCATCTCCGGTATCGTTATCGGTCTGGTGGTTGCGGAGATGTTCACCTTTATTATTCGTCGCAACTGGGTTATCCGTTTACCGGATAGCGTGCCGGCGTCCGTTTCTCGTTCATTTTCCGCGTTGATTCCAGGCTTCATTATTCTCTCCATCATGGGGATTATCGCCTGGGCGCTCTCTCATTGGGGCACTAACTTCCACCAGATCATTATGGACTCTATCTCAACGCCGCTGGCGTCAATGGGTAGCGTGGTCGGTTGGGCGTATGTGATTTTCACCTCCCTGCTGTGGTTCTTTGGCGTGCATGGTTCACTGGCACTGGCGGCGCTGGACAGCGGTATCATGACCCCATGGGCACTGGAAAACGTTGCACTTTACCAGCAGTACGGCTCCGTTGACGCGGCGCTGGCAGCCGGTAAAACCTTCCATGTGTGGGCGAAGCCGATGCTCGACTCTTATATCTTCCTGGGGGGTACCGGGGCGACGCTGGGTCTGATCATCGCGGTCTTTATTGTTTCTCGTCGCGCTGACCATCGTCAGGTTGCGAAGCTGGCACTGCCGTCAGGCATCTTCCAGATTAACGAGCCGATTCTGTTTGGTCTGCCAATCATCATGAACCCGGTAATGTTCATTCCGTTCATTCTGGTTCAGCCACTGCTGGCGGCCATTACCCTGACGGCCTATTACCTGGGCATTATCCCGCCCGTCACCAACATTGCGCCGTGGACCATGCCGGCGGGTCTGGGGGCGTTCTTCAACACCAACGGTAGCGTGGCTGCCTTCCTGCTGGCGATATTCAACCTCGGGATTGCAACACTGCTCTATATGCCATTCGTGGCGATAGCAAACAAAGCTGCAACCGTTATCGATGAAGAAGAGAGCGAAGAGGATATCGCCCTCGCACTGAAATTCTAAAATTGCACGGCGCGGGGCAACCCGCGCCAGCCAAAAGGAGCTTAAAAATGTTAGATTTGGACAGTATTGTCGCAGAAGAAACCGCAGAGAACGATCTGGAAGAGGTGGTGATGGGGCTTATCATCAATTCCGGGCAGGCGCGTAGCCTGGCGTATGCCGCGCTCAAACAGGCCAAGCAGGGTGATTTCGCAGCCGCGAAAACCATGATGGCACAGTCCCGTACGGCGCTGAACGAAGCGCACCTGGTGCAGACAAAGCTTATCGAAAGCGACCAGGGTGAAGGCAAGATGAAGGTCAGTCTGGTGCTGGTGCATGCGCAGGATCATCTGATGACGTCGATGCTGGCACGTGAACTGGTGGCCGAGTTAATTGAGCTTCACGAGAAGATGCAGTAAGGCAGAGTTTGCAGCAGGAGGTCAACGCGATGGAAATAAAAACCGCACTTGAACAGCAACTGTTTAATGGCAAAAATTTTCACGTGATTATTTACAACAAGACGGAGAGCGCGAGCGGTCTGCATCAGCATGACTACTATGAGTTCACGATTGTTCTGACCGGTCGCTACTACCAGGAAATCAACGGCAAGCGCGTCCTGCTTGAGCGGGGAGATTTCGTCTTCCTGCCGATGGGGTCCCATCACCAGAGCTTTTATGAATTTGGTGCAACCCGCATTCTTAACGTAGGTGTCAGCAGACGCTTCTTTGAGAAACACTATCTGCCGCTGGTGCCGTTCTGCTTTGTGGCCTCGCAGGTCTATCGCATCAAAAACGAATTCATGACCTGGATTGAAACGGTTATCGCCTCGCTTAACTTTCGCGAGAATGAATTTGATGAGTTTATTGAAACGGTGACGTTTTATGTGATGAACCGTCTGCGCCATCATCGTGAAGAGCAGCAGGTAAGCGATGATATTCCGCAGTGGCTGCGCAGTACGGTTGAACTGATGCACGATAAAGGGCAATTCAGCGAAAATGCGCTGGAAAATATGGTCGCTTTGTCCGGTAAATCACAGGAATATCTGACCCGAGCAACTCAGCGTTATTATCGTAAAACGCCAGTGCAAATTATTAATGAAATCCGCATTAATTTTGCTAAAAAACAGCTGGAAATAACCAACTACTCGGTTACCGATATTGCTTATGAGTCAGGCTACAGTAGCCCCAGCTTGTTTATTAAGACCTTTAAGAAATTGACCTCGTTCACACCGAACAGTTACCGGAAGAACCTGACGGTAATTAATTAAATTTCGGCGGATTTACCCGCCACAAATATTGCCTTGATTGCTTGCCCACAGAGCGGGAAGAGTACGCTACACCTTGCAGGCGATTAACCTGATATGCTAAGGGAGATATTATGCAGAAGAAATTAAAAGTCGTAACCATTGGCGGCGGCAGCAGTTATACCCCGGAATTACTCGAAGGTTTCCTGAAACGTTATCATGAATTACCGGTCAGCGAATTATGGCTGGTGGACGTTGAGGAAGGTCAGGAGAAACTGAATATCATTTTTGAGCTCTGCAAGCGGATGGTCGCGAAAGCCGGTGTGCCATTGACCGTGCATAAAACCCTCGACCGTCGCCTGGCGCTGCAGGATGCCGACTTCGTGACGACCCAGCTGCGCGTCGGCCAGCTCAAAGCGCGTGAAATGGATGAACGTATTCCACTGAGCCACGGCTATCTGGGGCAGGAGACCAACGGCGCGGGCGGCCTGTTCAAGGGGCTGCGTACCATTCCGGTCATTTTTGACATCATCAACGATGTGGAAGCGATCTGCCCCAACGCGTGGGTGATTAACTTCACCAACCCGGCCGGGATGGTGACCGAGGCGGTCTATCGCCACACCGATTTCAAACGCTTTATCGGCGTCTGTAATATTCCGATTGGCATGAAGATGTTCATCAGCGATGTGCTGGAGTTGACCGATAACGACGATCTTTCTATCGATCTCTTTGGCCTGAACCACATGGTGTTTATCAAAGATGTCATCGTGAATGGTCAGTCTCGCTTTAGCGAACTGCTTGACGGCGTAGCCTCCGGACGTCTGACCGCTGCGTCAGTGAAAAACATCTTTGACCTGCCGTTCAGCGAAGGGCTGATCCGCTCGCTTAATCTGCTGCCTTGCTCATACCTGCTTTACTACTTCAAACAGAAAGAGATGCTGGCCATCGAGATGGGTGAGTACTATAAGGGTGGCGCACGCGCTCAGGTGGTGCAGAAAGTTGAAAAACAGCTGTTTGATTTGTATAAAGATCCGAACCTGAACGTGAAACCGAAAGAGCTTGAGCTGCGCGGCGGAGCGTATTATTCCGATGCGGCGTGTGAAGTGATCAACGCCATTTACAACAACAAGCAGGCCGAGCACTACGTCAATGTGCCGCATCACGGCCATATCGACAATATCCCGGCTGACTGGGCTGTTGAGATGACCTGCATTCTGGGACGTGATGGCGCCAGGCCACATCCACGGATTACCCACTTTGACGACAAAGTGATGGGGTTGATCCACACCATCAAAGGGTTTGAAGTGGCAGCCAGCAACGCGGCGCTGAGCGGTGAACTCAATGACGTTCTTCTGGCGCTCAATCTCAGCCCGCTGGTCCATTCCGATCGTGATGCCGAGCAACTGGCCAGCGAAATGATTCTGGCGCATGAAAAATGGTTGCCTAATTTTGCCGCCACGATTGAGAAGCTGAAATTCAAACAGCACTGAGAGGATGTGTGATGGAAAACCTGCTGATCGTCAATGCTGATGATTTTGGACTCTCGAAAGGTCAAAACTACGGCATTATTGAAGCCTGCCGCCGGGGTGTGGTGACCTCAACAACGGCACTGGTTAATGGTGACGCGGTTGAACACGCGGCGCAGCTCAGCCGCGAGGTGCCAGCGCTGGGCGTCGGCATGCACTTTGTATTGACGCTCGGGATGCCCCTTTCACCGATGCCGGGACTGACGCGGGACGGACAGCTGGGTAAATGGATTTGGGAGCAGGCAGAGCAGGGCACGCTGCCGCTCGAGGAGATTACCCGCGAGCTGGACTGTCAGTTCAACCGTTTCGTCGATCTCTTTGGCCGTGAACCCACGCATATTGACAGCCATCATCACGTGCATATGATCCCGGCACTTTTCCCGGCAGTGGCGGAATTTGCACAGCGCAAAGGCGTGGCAATGCGCGTGGATCGTGAGGTGCAGGCGCTGCACGGGCTGTCATTGTCTTCTGTGCCCACAACGGACGGGTTCAGTAGCGCGTTCTACGGCGACGAGATTAGCGAAGCGCTGTTTCTGCAGGTGCTGGATGAGTCCGCCGCGCGGGGGGAACGGTCGCTGGAAGTGATGGCACACCCTGCGTTTGTCGATAACATTGTGCGTAAAAGTGCCTACTGCTGGCCGCGACTGGCGGAACTGGATGTGCTGACGTCGGCATCGCTGAAATACGCCATTGCCGAGCGTGGGTACCGTCTGGGCACCTTTGAGGATGTATGAAAATAGCCCGGAGGCGCGGTGCCTGCCGGGCTGAGTAAACGATGTCAATCAGCGCCGGGTCGGGCAAAGCCAGACCCGGCTTTTCTTTTATGCCGGTATACGATCAATCTTACTGCTGCGTGACCACACACGGTGCGCTGCGAGCAGATCGAACAGCTTCGTCATAAACGCATCATCGACGTTATCGCCTTCGACAATGCCATCTTCGCCTTGCTCAGCCACCTTCAGGTGCGCTTTAAACTGTCGCGCATCGCCGGACAGGGCGATCGGCTTCAGGTGCTTATAGGCTTCCAGCAGATAATAAATCGCATCGCCATTGTTCAGCAGACTGTCGATGTCGCCGCACGGCACAATCACCGCATCAACGGTGAGCGATGGTGCTCCGGCAAAAGTGGCCGCAACCGGGAGCACTGAACCGTCGTCGGCGGTCACTTCCCCCATGCGGGAATAGAGCAGTTTGGCGTGAACGCCTTTGGTTTTCAGCGCCTGCATAATCCCCAGCACGTCGCTGGCACGGGTTTTGTCATTCAGCAGAATGGCCACTACCCGGCCTTTTATCGAGCCACCCGGCACCGCATACAGACTCAGGGACGGATCTTTCTTCAGGCCGTTAACGTCTTTCGGTGGGGCCGCATTGCGTTGCTCATCCGTCAGCGTAATGCCAAGGTTATCCGCCACGCTCTGGGCAAGCTGAATATCGATATGGGCGAGCTGATCGACCACGCGCTCGCGGATGTAAGTCCGCACCACTTTGCTCAGTTCAAAGCTAAAGCCACCGATAATGTGCTGTTGCTCGATCGGCGTCTGGCTGTTCCAGAACAGGCGAGGTTGGGCATAATACTCGCCGAATGACGGGCTACGCTCGCGGATTTTATTGCCATCGATGCGCTCCTGGTACGACTCAAAACCACCGCGTTTCGGTCCAGGCGGCGTTTCGCGCGGCCAGTTATCGTTGATGGAGTTCGGCTCATAGTTAGCCGGATTGGTATCGATATCCTGGCGATGCATCCCGTCGCGCTGGAAATTGTGGTACGGGCAGGTTGGACGGTTAATCGGAATTTCGTGGAAGTTGGGCCCGCCAAGGCGACTGATCTGCGTATCGGTATAGGAGAACAACCGCCCCTGCAGGAGGGGATCGTTCGTGAAATCCAGCCCCGGAACGATATGCCCCGGGTGGAACGCGACCTGCTCATTTTCGGCAAAGAAATTGTCCGGGTTACGGTTGAGCACCATTTTACCCACCAGCTGAACCGGCACCAGCTCCTCTGGGATCAGCTTTGTCGGGTCGAGAAGATCGAAATCGAAGTTAAACTCATCCTCTTCCGGGATCAGCTGTAACCCCAGTTCATATTCCGGGAAGTCACCGGCTTCAATCGACTCCCACAGCTCACGACGGTGGAAGTCCGGATCGCGCCCGGTCAGCTTCTGGGCTTCATCCCACACCAGCGAGGCTTTGCCCGCCACAGGCTTCCAGTGGAAGCGTACGAATGTGGCTTTCCCGTCCGCGTTGATCATCCTGAAGGTATGAATACCAAACCCTTCCATCGTGCGGTAGCTGCGCGGAATGCCCCGGTCTGACATCGCCCACATCACGTTGTGTAACGTTTCTGGCTGCAGTGAGACATAATCCCAGAAGGTGTCATGCGCACTTTGTCCCTGCGGTATGGCCCAGTGGGGCTCCGGTTTTACCGCATGGACAAAGTCAGGAAATTTATGCGCATCCTGAATGAAGAACACCGGGGTGTTATTGCCGACGAGATCGAAAATACCCTCTTCGGTATAAAATTTGGTGGCGAAGCCGCGGATATCACGCACGGTATCTGCCGAACCCGCGCCGCCCTGCACGGTAGAAAAGCGGACAAAGACCGGTGTGATTTTGTCCGGATCGGAAAGGAAATCCGCTTTGGTTATCTCTTTAAGGCTTTTGTAGGGCTGGAAGTAGCCGTGTGCCGCGGAGCCACGCGCGTGAACGATGCGCTCAGGTATACGTTCATGGTCAAAATGGGTGATTTTTTCCCGCAGAATAAAGTCTTCCAGCAGGGTTGGTCCGCGCGTTCCCGCACGCAGCGAGTTCTGATCGTCAGCAATGCGCACGCCCTGGTTGGTGGTAAGTGCAAAACCTTCGCCGCCTTTACGGTGGGACTCAAGGGATTTCAGCTTCTCGTTTCCGGTATCCGGGGATTTCATACTTCCCGGCGCGGTAGGCTGTTCGCCAGGTGCGGAAGGGCCGGGGGATGGGCGGTGAGAGCCATCCGCTGGGGCCAGAGAGTCCATGCCTGGTTGAGATTCTTCAGTGCCATGAATGGGTGATTGATGTGTTTTATCTTTGTTCGACATTGCACGCTTCTCCTTTATCCATTGCTAAAAACCTTGTTAACTATAGAACAATGTGGCGAAAGGGCGGGCGAACTAAGAGTTTTCAGATGACCTGGTTAAGGAATGCGCTATCAGAGCGATGCAGGGCGCGACGCGTGGGGGGAGGATCGGCTATCATAGAATTTTCCTGCTTCCAGAATGTGCTTTAGTGAACCCGTCGCTTATGAAACCTTTTCGTCAACAAAACCGCCCTGTCATTAGCTACGTGCCCCGCGTCGAACCCGCGCCGCCCGAACACGCCCTGAAGGTGGATGGTTTTCGTGATGTCTGGCAACTGCGCGGTAAATACGTAGCGTTTGTTCTGATGGGAGAACACTTCCGCCGTTCGCCCGCGTTTTCGGGGCCGGAGTCGGCCCAGCGATGGGCGAACCAGGTCCGCCAGGATGAAGAGATTGAAGAATAACAGCCAAAAAAAAACCGCCATCAGGCGGTTTTTTTTATTCATCCGTGATTAACGGTGCGCCAGTTCAGCGTCGTCTTCACTTTCCAGAATGGTTTTATCGGTCTGCTTCAGCCACTGGCTGGTCAACGTACCGGCGGTCATGGAACCGCTCACGTTCAGCGCAGTACGACCCATGTCGATCAGCGGCTCAACGGAGATCAGCAGGGCAACCAGCGTCACCGGCAGACCCAGGGCCGGCAGGACAATCAGCGCGGCGAAGGTTGCGCCACCGCCAACACCCGCAACGCCTGCGGAGCTGATGGTAACAATCCCGACCAGCGTGGCAATCCAAACGGGATCCAGTGGGTTGATACCCACGGTCGGAGCAACCATTACCGCCAGCATTGCAGGGTAGAGACCTGCGCAACCGTTCTGACCAATGGTGGCACCAAAGGAGGCAGAGAAGCTGGCAATAGATTCCGGTACGCCCAGACGACGGGTCTGCGCTTCAACGTTCAGCGGAATAGACGCGGCGCTGGAACGGCTGGTGAACGCAAAGGTCAGTACCGGCCACACTTTACGGAAGTATTTCAGCGGGCTAACGCCATTGACGCCCAGCAGGATACCGTGCACCACGAACATAATGCCCAGACCCAGATAAGAGGCGACGACGAAGCTACCCAGCTTAATGATGTCCTGCAGGTTAGAGCCGGCAACCACTTTGGTCATCAGCGCCAGAACACCGTAAGGGGTCAACTGCATCACCAGACGGACCAGCTTCATTACCCAGCTTTGCAGGGTATCGATAGCCACCAGCACGCGCTCGCCTTTCGGCGCGTCGTCTTTCAGCAGCTTCAGCGCCGCCACACCGAGGAAGGCCGCAAAGATCACCACGCTGATAATGGAGGTTGGGCTGGCACCGGTCAGGTCAGCAAACGGGTTCTTCGGCACGAAAGAAAGCACCATCTGTGGCACCGTCAGGTCAGCGACTTTACCCACGTAGTTGGTCTGAATCGCGGTAAGACGCGCCGTTTCAGCCGTACCCTGGACCAGACCTTCAGCGGTCAGCCCGAACAGGTTGGTGACCAGCACACCGACCAGAGCTGCAATCAGCGTGGTAAATAGCAGCGTACCGATGGTCAGGAAGCTGATTTTACCCAATTGGGTGGCGTTATGCAGACGGGCAACGGCGCTCAGAATAGAGGCAAACACCAGCGGCATAACGATCATCTGCAGCAGCTGGACATAGCCGTTACCGACGATGTTGAACCACTGAATAGAATCTTTCAGAACTGGATTATCGGAGCCGTAAATAGCCTGCAACGCCAGACCAAACACGACACCCATGGCCAGACCAACCAGCACTTTCTTCGCGAGGCTCCACTGTTTGTGGCGCGCCTGCGCGAGAAGCAATAGCAATACAACGAACACCACAATGTTCGCGATGAGTGGAAAATTCATCCCCGTTCTCCTGATTTATTATACGGTCGGTTTTTACCGATCCTGTTGGCGCAAGATTATCAGAAGTGTGATGTGGCGCTTATATCCAAATGGAATGGGTTATGACAAATGGAAATAATTTGTGTGCTTAGTGTTCAATCTGGTGATTAATGAACCGATTAAACTGAAATTGCAGCGAATTGATCATCTGGGATGACCAGCGCACTGCACTGTTTTCGGGCAAGGTTTGCGGCATCCAGACGGCGTAGGCAAAGAGCGCCATACACAACACACGCTCAAGCTGATTACCTTTCTGCGGCGCAAGAATGGGCAAACGGAAACGCCAGCGGCATGGCCAGAGCAGCGGCACGCCCGCAGGCGTCAGCATATCGGCAAGGATATGGCTTAAATAACCCAGCACCATTCCCTGGATAGCATCGGCGGGCACTATCCAGCTCTCAGGGACTTTTAAATAGAACAGGGTGAGCAGGCCGAATACGGCCAGCAGGCTGTGGGTAAACCCACGGTGACCAAACGCGCGGGCGATGGGTTTTGATATCCACTTTAGGCGCTGTCCCAGGAATGACTTTGGATGGTCGATATCGGGCAGCAGACAGGTCAACACGGCGGACGGGACAATATGCCACCAGTCCCCCTGTGCGAGCACAGGGGTAAGTTCAGCGTTTTTGGCAAAAACTGCGCACGCAATGGAAAAAAGCAGATGGCCTTCCGCCGTCATGATAAAACCCACAAAACTGTCAATTCATACAGTATAGGGTTTTTATACAGTAGACGAAAGAGGTGACGGTGTAACTGTATGTCACAAATGCGCCTAGCGCGCCAGCCAGCCCCCGTCGACGGCTAACGTATGACCGTTCACGTAATCCGAGGCGGCGGAGGCTAAAAAGACCACCGGTCCCTGCAGGTCTTCCGGAACTCCCCAGCGCCCGGCAGGTATCCGGTCGAGGATCTCCTGGCTGCGCTGCTGGTCATCTCGCAGTTGCTGAGTGTTGTTGGTCGCCATGTAGCCTGGCGCGATGGCGTTAACATTGATGCCGTGCGTCGCCCATTCATTCGCCAGCAGACGCGTGATCCCCAACACGCCGCTTTTGGACGCGGTGTAAGAGGGCACGCGGATGCCGCCCTGGAATGAGAGCATCGAGGCGATATTAATGATTTTCCCGCCCTGGCCCTGCGCTATAAACTGTTTAGCCACGGCCTGGGAGAGGAAAAAAAGCGATTTCAGATTCAGGTTGATGACGTCGTCCCAGTCCTTTTCGCTGAACGCGAGAGCATCTTCACGGCGTATGGTCCCGGCATTGTTCACCAGAATATCGACTCGCCCCATCTCAGCCACCGCGCTGTCAACAACGTTCTGAAGACTCTCCTGCTGACTGAGGTCGGCCCGAATCGCCCTGAACCGCCTTCCGAGTGCGCTAATGCAGGCAGCCGTTTCCTCCGGCGCTTTGCGGTTAATACCCACGATGTCGCATCCCGCCTGCGCCAGCGCAATGGCCATGGCTTGTCCCAGACCGGTATCGCATCCGGTGACGATGGCCACTTTTCCTGACAGAGTGAAGTTATCCAGTATCATACGCGCCTCAGAAGTAAGGTTATTGTCATTCTGACGCTAAGGATAGAAGCGGGGGATAAGAAAAGCAAACAAAATGAAACGATGTTTTGTTTTTAAAGCAGGCAGCCTGACGCTGCCTGAAAGGGGCGGGTTACTCGCCGCGCAGGTGCTGCGCCGTCAGCTCAACCAGTGAGTTCAGCTTTACGTCGGCAAGGGCAAAACGGGGATCGTGTCGGCCTTCCTCCGCGGGAACAACAATCGAACGCATGCGCGCGGCCTTCGAGGCCACCATTCCGTTAACGGAATCTTCCAGCGCGACACAGCAGAGGGGATCAAGACCGAGCTTAGCGGCACAGTCGAGATAGACCTGCGGGTGCGGCTTGCTGTATGGCAACGTTTCCGCTGAGGCCAGCGCGTCGAAGCTGTCGCGCAGCTCAAACATGGTCAGTACTTTTTCCAGCATATGCAGCGGTGAAGCTGACGCCAGGCCAACTTTCAACCCCTGCGCTTTGCACAGCGCGACGGCTTCACGCACGCCGGGCAGCAGGGGCTTGCTCTCTTCCACCAGTGAGATGGCGCGGCTGATAATGCGCGCGGTGACTTCGTCGCGATCGGGTCCTCCCCACGGCTGCTGGGCATACCACAGGTCCACCACCATATCGATGCGCAGACCAAGCGTATCCGGAAGTTCATTACGGCGGCTGATATCAACGCCCAGGCTGGCGATAACGTCCAGTTCGGCGCGATCCCACAACGGTTCGGAATCGATCAGTAATCCATCCATGTCAAAAATTGCGGCAAGAATCTGGCGCGGTGTCGACATCACAACGTCTCCTTATCCAGGGTGTACGACAGACGATAAATGCTAAGTGCACTCTGCAATTTAGCATATTGCCTTTAAAGAGCGGGCGAAAATGATGGTCAGCAGGTAGACTTAGGCAGAAATAACGCGTCTTTATGAAGGGGAACTGATGACGTATCAACAAGCTGGACGCATTGCTGTCTTAAAACGTATTGCTGGCTGGGTAATTTTTATTCCAGCCGTCATTTCGACGCTGATCTCTGTGCTCAAATTTATGTACGATCACAGTGAAAAACAGCCAGGTATTAATGCGGTAATGCTTGATTTTGCTCATGTCATGATTGAAATGATGCGTTTTAACACGCCGTTTCTGAATGTCTTTTGGTTCAATTCGCCGACGCCGAATTTTCATCAGCAGTTGAATCTCGGGTTTTGGGTGATCTACGCGCTGATCTTTATTGGTATGGCGTTGCAGGCCTCTGGCGCACGCATGAGCCGTCAGACGCGCTTTTTACGCGAAGGTGTGGAAGACCAGATGATTCTGGAACAGGCGAAAGGCCCGGAAGGAATGAGCCGCGAGCAGATTGAGTCCCGCATTGTTGTGCCGCGTCACACCATTTTCCTGCAAATTTTCCCGCTGTATATCCTGCCAGTCATTATCATCGTGGCGGGTTACTTCTTCTTTTCGCTGTTGGGATTTCTGTAACCGATGAGGGTGGCGACATAGCCACCCGTCCCGCCATTACGCGGCAAGCACACGTTCAAGTGCCCTCTGGGCATTGACCAGATGCTCTCCGCCAAACAGAATGGCGCGGTTCATCAGTGTGTAGAGCTGATACACCGGCTGGCGCTCAAGAAAACCCTGCGGCAGAGGCAGAACGGACTGATACCCGTCGTAAATTTGCGGCGGTTGCTCAGGGTGCAGTGGCAGCATCGCCAGGTCACACTCCCTGTCGCCCCAGTAACAGGCCGGGTCGAAGATATAGGGGCCGTCAGGACCCAGCGCGCAGTTATCTGACCACAAATCACCGTGCAGCAGAGACGGCTGAGGCTGGTGGGATGCCAGACGCTGCTGAATATGTTCGACGATGGCATCGATATTGCCAAACTCCAGACCTTTCTCCGCAGCCAGTTCCAGCTGCCAGCCAATGCGTTGCTCAGCAAAGAATGTCGACCAGCGTCGTTGCCAGGCATTGGGTTGTGGGGTGGTGGAGAGGTCGTTGTCAAAATCGAGACCAAACTGCGGCTGGTCGCTCCATTGATGCAGTCGCGCTAACTGTTGGCCGAGAATGAAGGCGTTATGGGCGTCTAACGGGCGGGCAGGAAGAAATTCCATGACCAGAAAACTGTAGTCGCGGTCGCTGCCCACGGCCCAGACCTGCGGGACCGTCACCGTTTTACTGCGCGACAACAGTTCCAGCTGGTCGGCTTCGGCGGTGAAAATCGGAAGCAGCTCTCGCTCATCGCATTTAACAAAGAGATCGCGCCCGGCGTAGCGTAAGTGCCATGCGGCGTGGATTTCTCCGCCTGGCAGCTCGTTCCGCAGTTCAATTTCACCTTCACCCAGTTGCTCACTTAAAAGATGACTGATAGCCTGCCACATGTTGTCTCTCCCATGTTGTCTGCCAGATCATAAAGTTAGCGCATAATTGCGGTAAAAAAATACGAACTAACGCACACCTGAGCGGTTTAAATTCATGCAGGGCACTTATTGTTCTTTTTTCTGCCAGTTTTCCCAGGTATCAAGATCAATTTCTGCCGCTTTGTCGGTCACGCTTTCGACCAGACTGGCCGCCAGAGCGTGAACCTCTTCTTTACTCAGGGCGCTGATCAGGCCAAACGTCAGGGTGCCTAAATCATGGATATTGCCCTCGTCATCCGTGAGTGTGAGCAGGAAATTGGCCCGGGTAAAGGCGTTGTTGAGCTCATTAAGCTCGGTCAGCGACGCTTGATGAATGTTGATGGTAACGACGTAGCGGGTGATGTCACCACTGCTCATAATTCACCTCATTGTTATCTTGGAAGTTTTCTTAGCATAGTCGATAGGCTGCGTTTGGCGACTATGGCGCGTATTTCCCCTTCACAGAGAAGGGGAAAGGGGGATTAATTTCGGGACAGGTAATCGACGATTTTTTGCGTGTCGCTAAGCGAACAGAGACGTGTGCCCTGGTTGATGGTGGCAGCGCTACCCGCTGCGACGCCGTAGCGTGTCATCTCCAGTAATGAAGCACCCTGGGCCAGTTTCAGGGTCATCGCTCCAACCATGCTATCACCTGCGCCCACGGTACTCTGGCTTTTCATCGGCGGCGGAACAACCTGAACGGACCCCGTTTCGTCCACGGCCAGGGCACCTTGTGGGCCAAGGGAGACCACAACCCGTCGCGCTTTGCCGCTGTGAACCAATTCCTGCGCGGCGGTGAGGACATCGTCTGGCTGGTTCAGTTCGCGGTTCACCAGCGCGCTTAACTCTTTCTGATTGGGTTTAACCAGCTCAAGATTGCCCGGCGTCAGGGCTGCCTGCAGCGCCTCGCCGCTGCTGTCGACAATGCAGCGGATACCGCGTTGCTGCGCGGCCCGAATCAGCGCCGTCAGTTTTTCCGTGCTGACACCGGGCGGCAGGCTGCCGCTTATCACCAGCAGAGCACCGCTCTCAATGGCCAGCACCTTCTCTTCAAGCTGACGAAACTCATCTTCATTGAGTTTTGCACCCGGCATGACGAAACGGTATTGCTCGCCGCTGGACTCCACGTGCACATGCAGGTTTTGCCGCGTCCAGTCTTTGGACTCGACGGTCTGCGAGGCCACCTGTTCATCGGCCAGCAGAGAGACCAGGTGCTCACCGGTCGCGCCGCCTGCGGGGAAAATTGCTGTCGCCTTTCCACCGAGGTGCGTTATGGCTCGCGCCACATTGATACCGCCGCCGCCGGGCTCAAACACCGGGGCGCTGCAGCGCAATTTACCTTCCGGGTAAATCTGGGGCGTCAGGGTGGCGGAGTCGAGGGAAGGGGAGAGCGTCAGGGTGTAGATAGAAACCATCATTACCTCCTTTTAGCGTGGGTTCCTTTTAGTCTGGCACCATTTGTCAGGAAGGCAATGTAAATAACAGTATGATTTTAAATATGAATACTGACATAAAGTCTGCTGCGGCTTATATAAAATAAAACGCTTTTTGAGATCGTTCTTATTCAAAAAATGAAATAAGAAATCATTGCTATGTTATTTGCGGCTTTTTATAATTTGTTACCTTTCTCTGGACGCCTTGTCATTGATCCTCAAGAAAGTTTCCGGGACCGTGTGGTCTCTTTTTTTGTTGTACGGACTCCTTAATAAAATGAAGCTTTTGAAGACAGTACCCGCTGCACTGATGCTGGCGGGTGGCGTGTTTGCTGCAATGAACGCGACCGCAGATGATTCCGTTTTTACTGTCATGGACGATCCAGCCACCGCGCAAAAACCGTTTGAAGGTAACCTGAACGCTGGCTATCTTGCACAATCCGGTAACACGAAAAGCTCCTCTCTCACGGCGGACAGTACGCTGACCTGGTACGGTAATACCACCGCCTGGTCTCTGTGGGGAAATGCCAGTAACACCTCCGCGAATGACGAACGCTCTTCCGAGAAATATGCGGTTGGCGGACGTAGCCGTTACAACATGACCGACTTTGACTACCTGTTTGGTCAGGCCAGCTGGTTAACTGACCGTTACAACGGCTATCGCCAGCGTGATGTGTTCACTGCCGGTTACGGTCGTCAGTTCCTGAACGGTCCGGTACACAGTTTACGTTTTGAATTCGGTCCAGGCGTGCGCTACGACGAGTACACCGACGGCGAAACCAAAACTCAACCGCTCGGTTACGCTTCCGGCACCTATGCCTGGCAGATGACTGACAACACCAAATTTACCCAGGGGGTGTCTGTGTTTGGTGCCGACGATACGACGCTGAACTCAGAAACAGCGCTGAACGTGGCCATCAACGAACACTTCGGCCTGAAAGTGGCCTACAACGTCACCTGGAACTCTTCTCCTCCTGATTCTGCTCCGGATCATACCGACCGCAGAACCACGGTTTCACTGGGTTATAAAATGTAATATTCTCGGGCCGATTACGCTATCGGCCCGTTTTTTATTTTTTGAAACTGTGCTGTTTTATATTAAACGCTGTTTTGAAATATCTGGTCTGCTGATATCTTCATAATTTCTTCATAATGCATTTTCATTAATTTTCGGCTTATTTGACACGAATTGATAACGTGACAGGCTAGGCAAAAGTGTGATCTGGATCTACACTCTTAGCACGGGCAGAATTCGGCCTTAAGGTATTTAGCATTATTAGCATTAAATGTAGAAAGAGAAAAAACATTATGAAAAAAATCAAAACTGCCGCAGCAGCGATGGTGCTTTCCGCACTGTCTTTTGGCGTGTTTGCTGCTGATGAAACCACCCCGACAGCCAGTGAGACCCACAGCCAAATCGGCATTGCGAAAGCCGCTGACGTTGAAGCCGGATCTAACATCGCGCCAGCCTCTCAGTCCACAGGTCAGTCTATGAATGATGCTTTTGACGTCCATAAACTGGTTGCAGGTGAATGGTCCTGATGGGTTTTGCCGTGTTGTTATTGACGTTTAAACGCTAATTCAACGCGCCAAAAAAACCGGATTTTGTGGTACCGGTTTTTTCGCGGTAAACCTATTTGACGTAAACGTATCGTCCGTATTTCGTCCTGGCGGTGAATGTCCGCAAAAGGGTATTACGGATAACGATGTTATTCCCTGCGCAGTTATTTATATCCACATTCAGCCCCAAATCATTGCCGCCCAACGCAGAAGCAGCATCGCGCCGCAGATGGCAATCAGCACCAGTACCATTTTCCAGTGTTTTACGGCAAATCGTTTTGTTGGCATAACCTGATCCTTGTAAGTTGATGCGAACAGTCTACCAAACAGGGCGGGGAAATGCCCCTTCTCCAGTGGTGAATCAGGTTATGCCTGCTTCCGGTTCGGTTAGAACCAGTGGAATCGTTCTGCAAGAATCAACAATAAACCGGTGGCTGAAAGGATGTTCAATATCACAACCGTTCTACTTGATACGTTCATGGTATGCACCTTTGGGTTTAAAGACTTGTTCAAGAGTAGCCCAGCATCTCTGGAATGCGAGCACCGGAGATATGCGCCCTGCAAATTCATGCGAAAGTGCCAGCGCAGCAATCTGCCCGCAAAGGGTGCAATCTCTCTTTTGTTAGTGTTACCATTGCAGGGCTTGCCGTAAATCCGCATTTATCTGATTTTCGGCGGGTGAATGATCGCGAGCCAATTTGACGATTGTTGGTCAGATGGTGTCGTAATCTATTGTCAAATCACGATTATTTTCTTTGTATATGCTCTTATGTGTGGGGCATCACTGCAAATAAGGATATAAAATGCCTGTAATTACTCTTCCTGATGGCAGCCAACGCCATTACGACCACGCTGTAAGCCCAATGGATGTTGCCCTGGACATTGGTCCTGGACTCGCGAAAGCAACCATCGCTGGCCGTGTTAATGGTGAGCTGGTTGATGCATCTGACCTGATTGAAAGCGATGCGCAGCTGTCTATCATCACAGCGAAAGACGAAGAAGGTCTGGAGATCATTCGTCACTCCTGCGCGCACCTGTTAGGTCATGCGATCAAACAGCTGTGGCCGAACACCAAAATGGCGATCGGTCCGGTTATCGACAACGGTTTCTACTATGACGTTGATCTTGACCATACCCTGACTCAGGAAGATATCGACGCGCTCGAAAAACGTATGCACGAGCTCGCCGAAACTAACTATGACGTCATTAAGAAGAAAGTCAGCTGGCACGAAGCGCGTGAAACCTTCGTGAAGCGTGGCGAAAGCTATAAAGTCTCTATTCTTGATGAAAACATCTCTCATGATGACAAGCCTGGCTTGTACCATCACGAAGAATACGTCGACATGTGCCGTGGACCGCACGTGCCGAACATGCGCTTCTGTCATCACTTTAAGCTGATGAAAATCGCGGGCGCCTACTGGCGTGGCGATAGCAACAACAAGATGTTGCAGCGTATCTATGGTACCGCGTGGGCCGATAAAAAAGCCCTTAACGCCTACCTGCAGCGCCTGGAAGAGGCGGCTAAACGTGACCACCGTAAAATCGGTAAGCAGCTTGACCTGTACCACATGCAGGAAGAAGCGCCGGGTATGGTGTTCTGGCACAATGACGGCTGGACTATCTTCCGTGAACTGGAAACGTTCGTACGCTCCAAGCTGAAAGAGTACCAGTATCAGGAAGTGAAAGGCCCGTTCATGATGGACCGTGTGCTGTGGGAAAAAACCGGCCACTGGGACAACTACAAAGATGCGATGTTCACCACCTCTTCTGAGAACCGTGAATACTGCATTAAGCCAATGAACTGCCCGGGCCACGTTCAGATCTTCAACCAGGGTCTGAAATCCTACCGCGATCTGCCGCTGCGTATGGCAGAGTTCGGTAGCTGCCACCGTAACGAGCCATCAGGTGCACTGCACGGTCTGATGCGTGTTCGTGGCTTTACTCAGGATGATGCGCATATCTTCTGTACTGAAGATCAGGTTCGTGATGAAGTTAACGCCTGTATTCGTATGGTCTACGATATGTACAGCACCTTTGGCTTCGAGAAGATCGTTGTCAAACTCTCAACGCGTCCGGAAAAACGTATCGGTAGCGATGAGACCTGGGATCGCGCAGAGGCGGATCTCGCCGTGGCGCTGGAAGAGAACGGCATTCCGTTCGAATACCAGCTGGGCGAGGGCGCATTCTACGGTCCGAAAATTGAATTTACCCTGTATGACTGCCTCGATCGTGCATGGCAGTGCGGTACTGTACAGCTGGACTTCTCCCTGCCGCAGCGTTTAAGCGCCTCTTATGTTGGCGAAGACAACGAACGTCAGGTACCGGTTATGATTCACCGTGCAATCCTCGGTTCTCTGGAGCGCTTCATCGGCATCCTGACTGAAGAGTTTGCCGGCTTCTTCCCAACCTGGCTTGCGCCAGTGCAGGTCGTGGTGATGAACATTACCGATTCTCAGGCTGAATACGTTAAAGAATTGACGCAGAAACTACAAAATGCGGGCATTCGCGTAAAAGCAGACTTGAGAAATGAGAAGATTGGCTTTAAAATCCGCGAGCACACTTTACGTCGTGTCCCGTATATGTTGGTCTGTGGTGATAAAGAGGTGGAAGCAGGCAAAGTTGCCGTTCGCACCCGCCGTGGTAAAGACCTGGGGAGCCTGGACGTAAGTGAAGTGATTGAGAAGCTGCAACAAGAGATTCGCAGCCGCAGTCTTCAACAACTGGAGGAATAAGGTATTAAAGGCGGAAAACGAGTTCAAACGGCACGTCCGAATCGTATCAATGGCGAGATTCGCGCCCAGGAAGTTCGCTTAACAGGTCTGGAAGGCGAGCAGCTGGGGATTGTGAGTCTGAGAGAAGCGATCGAAAAGGCTGAAGAAGCTGGAGTAGATTTAGTTGAAATCAGCCCTAACGCCGAACCGCCAGTTTGTCGTATCATGGACTACGGCAAGTTCCTTTATGAAAAGAGTAAGTCTTCTAAGGAACAGAAGAAAAAGCAAAAAGTTATCCAGGTTAAGGAAATTAAATTCCGTCCTGGTACCGACGATGGCGATTATCAGGTAAAACTCCGCAGCCTGATTCGCTTTCTGGAAGATGGCGATAAGGCCAAGATCACACTGCGTTTCCGCGGTCGTGAGATGGCCCACCAACAGATTGGTATGGAAGTGCTTAACCGCGTCCGTGACGATCTGAGTGAACTGGCAGTAGTCGAATCCTTCCCTACGAAGATCGAAGGCCGCCAGATGATCATGGTGCTCGCTCCTAAGAAGAAACAGTAAGGCCTTCAAGCAGCAAAACCTGTGGAGCCTTCGGGTCTCATAGGTTTTGTTCGCCTATGTTTCGTTTATTTAACAATGCGAAGTGGAAGTAATTAAGATGCCAAAAATTAAGACCGTACGCGGTGCTGCTAAGCGCTTCAAAAAAACCGGTGGTGGTGGATTTAAGCGTAAGCACGCAAACCTGCGTCATATTCTGACCAAAAAATCTACTAAGCGTAAACGTCACCTGCGTCCAAAAGGCCTTGTTTCTAAAGGCGATCTGGGTCTGGTTATCGCGTGCCTGCCGTACGCATAAGCCGTTAACGTTTAATTTTTTACTAAGAATATAGATACAGGAGAGCACATATGGCTCGCGTAAAACGTGGTGTAATTGCACGTGCACGTCACAAGAAAATTTTGAAACAAGCTAAAGGCTACTACGGTGCGCGTTCACGCGTATACCGCGTTGCCTTCCAGGCTGTTATCAAAGCAGGTCAGTACGCTTACCGTGACCGTCGTCAACGTAAGCGTCAGTTCCGTCAACTGTGGATTGCGCGTATCAACGCAGCAGCACGTCAGAACGGTATTTCTTACAGCAAATTCATCAACGGCCTGAAAAAAGCCTCTGTTGAAATCGACCGTAAGATCCTGGCTGACATCGCAGTATTCGACAAAGTAGCGTTCACCGCTCTGGTCGAAAAAGCGAAAGCAGCACTGGCATAAGCCAGTTGAAAGAGGGGGCTTCGCTCCCTCTTTTCATTTAACACCATCAGAAGATTGACTTTTACCCGTGCAACCTTTTCAATAAGGTCTTAACGGTTTTTTACCACACAAGGTAACGCAAGCATGAATGCTGCTATTTTCCGCTTCTTCTTTTACTTTAGCACCTGAATTCAGGAGGCTAGCGCGTGAAAGATGAAACGAAAAACAGCGCCAGATAAGCCTCCTGATGGAGGCTTTTTTTGTGTCTAAATTCGAGAGAATAACTCCACCAAATCGGTGTCTGCACCGACATAATGAGGAAAATCATGTCACATCTCGCAGAGCTGGTTGCCAGTGCAACAGCCGCCATTAATCAGGCCTCAGATGTTGCCGCGTTAGACAATGTCCGCGTCGAATATCTCGGTAAGAAAGGGCATTTGACCCTTCAAATGACAACCCTGCGTGAACTGCCGCCAGAGGAACGCCCGGCAGCGGGTGCGGTCATTAACGAAGCCAAAGAGCAGGTGCAACAGGCACTGAACGCGCGCAAAGCTGAGCTGGAAAGCGCGGTGCTGAATGCGCGTCTGGCGGCAGAGACTATCGATGTCTCCCTGCCGGGTCGCCGTATTGAAAACGGTGGCCTGCATCCGGTTACCCGCACCATTGATCGCATTGAAAGTTTCTTCGGTGAGCTCGGCTTTACCGTGGCGACTGGCCCGGAAATCGAAGATGATTACCACAACTTCGACGCCCTCAACATTCCAGGCCATCATCCGGCACGTGCTGACCACGACACTTTCTGGTTCGACGCCACCCGTCTGCTGCGTACTCAGACCTCGGGCGTTCAGATCCGTACCATGAAGGAACAGGAACCCCCGATCCGCATTATCGCACCGGGCCGCGTGTACCGTAACGACTACGATCAGACCCATACCCCGATGTTCCATCAGATGGAAGGCCTGATTGTTGATAAGAACATCAGCTTTACCAACCTGAAAGGTACGCTGCACGATTTCCTGAACAACTTCTTTGAGGAAGACCTGCAGGTTCGTTTCCGTCCGTCCTACTTCCCGTTCACTGAACCGTCTGCGGAAGTTGACGTGATGGGTAAAAACGGCAAATGGCTGGAAGTGCTGGGCTGCGGCATGGTGCATCCAAACGTTCTGCGCAACGTGGGTATCGATCCAGAAGTCTACTCCGGCTTTGCGTTCGGTATGGGCATGGAGCGTCTGACAATGCTGCGCTATGGCGTGACCGATTTGCGTGCATTCTTCGAAAACGATCTGCGTTTCCTCAAACAGTTTAAATAAGGGCAGGACAGAACAATGAAATTCAGTGAACTGTGGTTACGCGAATGGGTGAACACCACGCTTGATAGCGAAGCGCTTTCCAACCAGATCACCATGGCGGGTCTGGAAGTTGACGGTGTTGAGCCGGTTTCTGGCGCTTTCAATGGCGTCGTTGTGGGCGAAGTGGTTGAGTGCGGTCAGCACCCTAACGCTGACAAGCTGCGTGTGACAAAAATTAACGTAGGCGGCGATCGCCTGCTGGATATCGTCTGCGGCGCGCCAAACTGCCGTCAGGGCCTGAAAGTGGCCGTGGCGACCGTGGGGGCTGTACTGCCGGGCGATTTTAAAATTAAAGCAGCGAAACTGCGCGGTGAGCCGTCTGAAGGCATGCTGTGTTCGTTCTCTGAGCTGGGTATTTCCGACGATCACAATGGCATCATTGAGCTGCCGCTTGATGCGCCTATTGGTACCGACATCCGCGAATACCTGAAACTTGATGACAACACCATTGAAATCAGCGTGACGCCAAACCGTGCGGACTGCTTAGGCATTATCGGCGTGGCCCGCGATGTGGCCGTGCTGAACCAGACTGAACTGAACGTACCGGAAATCGTACCGGTTGACGCTACCATCAGTGACACACTGCCGATTCAGGTTGAAGCCGCTGATGCGTGCCCACGCTACCTTGGTCGTGTGGTGAAAGGCATCAACGTAAAAGCGCCAACCCCGCTGTGGATGAAAGAGAAGCTGCGTCGCTGTGGTATTCGTTCTATCGACGCCGTCGTTGATGTGACCAACTATGTTCTGCTGGAGCTGGGTCAGCCGATGCACGCGTTCGATAAAGATCGTATCGAAGGCGGTATTGTGGTGCGTATGGCGAAAGAGGGCGAAACCCTGGTTCTGCTCGACGGCAGCGAAGCAAAACTGAATGCTGATACGCTGGTGATCGCGGACCACGTTAAAGCGCTGGCGATGGGCGGTATCTTCGGTGGCGAACACTCCGGTGTAAACGATGAAACGCAAAACGTTCTGCTGGAGTGTGCGTTTTTCAGCCCGCTCTCTATCACCGGTCGTGCACGTCGTCACGGCCTGCATACCGATGCCTCTCACCGTTATGAGCGTGGCGTCGATCCGGCACTGCAGCACAAAGCGATGGAGCGTGCGACGCGTCTGCTGATCGACATCTGCGGCGGTGAAGCGGGCCCGGTTATCGACGTCACCCACGAAGCGACGTTGCCGAAGCGTGCGACCATTACCCTGCGTCGTAGCAAGCTGGATCGTCTGATTGGTCACCATGTTGCTGACGCACAGGTCAGCGATATCCTTCGCCGCCTGGGTTGTGACGTGACCGAAGGGCAGGACGAGTGGAAAGCCGTTGCGCCATCCTGGCGTTTCGACATGGAGATCGAAGAAGATCTGGTGGAAGAAGTGGCTCGCGTATATGGCTACAACAACATCCCCGATGAGCCTGTTCAGGCGGGTCTGGTGATGGGAAGCCACCGTGAAGCAGATTTGTCTCTTAAGCGTGTGAAAACCATGCTGAACGACAAAGGCTATCAGGAAGTGATCACCTACAGCTTTGTTGATCCAAAACTGCAGCAGATGATCCATCCGGGCCAGGAGGCGCTGATCCTGCCAAGCCCAATCTCCAGCGAAATGTCCGCGATGCGCCTGTCCCTGTGGACCGGTCTGCTGGGAACTACCGTTTACAACCAGAACCGTCAGCAAAACCGCGTGCGAATTTTCGAAAGTGGTTTACGCTTTGTACCGGATAATCAGGCAAATTTAGGCATCCGTCAGGATCTCATGCTGGCTGGTGCCATCAGCGGTAACCGTTACGAAGAGCACTGGGACCTGGCAAAAGGCACGGTTGATTTCTACGATATGAAGGGAGATCTGGAAGCAATTCTCGATCTGACCGGTAAATTATCTGAAATTGAATTCCGTGCAGAAGCGATCCCTGCGCTGCATCCAGGCCAGAGCGCGGCTATCTATTTAGACGGCAAACGCATTGGTTTCATTGGCGTTGTTCATCCTGAGCTGGAGCGCAAGCTGGACCTGAACGGCCGTACCATCGTGTTCGAGCTGGAATGGAGCCCGGTTGCAGACCGCGTCATTCCTCAGGCCCGCGACGTCTCACGCTTCCCTGCAAACCGCCGTGATATCGCGGTTGTGGTCGCGGAAAATGTGCCCGCAGCAGATATTTTGGCCGAATGTAAGAAAGTTGGCGTAAATCAGGTAGTTGGCGTAAACTTATTTGACGTGTACCGCGGCAAGGGCGTAGCAGAAGGTTTCAAGAGCCTCGCTATTAGCCTTATCCTTCAGGATACCAGCCGTACACTCGAAGAAGAGGAGATTGCCGCTACCGTCGCCAAATGTGTAGAGGCATTAAAAGAGCGATTCCAGGCATCATTGAGGGATTGAACCTATGGCGCTTACAAAAGCTGAAATGTCAGAATATCTGTTTGATAAGCTTGGGCTTAGCAAACGAGATGCCAAAGAGCTGGTAGAGCTGTTTTTCGAAGAGATCCGTCGTGCTCTGGAAAATGGTGAGCAGGTAAAACTCTCCGGTTTTGGCAATTTTGATTTGCGTGACAAAAACCAACGTCCGGGCCGTAACCCAAAGACGGGGGAAGATATTCCGATTACAGCCCGCCGCGTGGTGACCTTCAGACCCGGCCAGAAGTTAAAAAGCCGTGTCGAAAACGCAACGCCCAAAGCAGAGTAATATGAACTAACTAAAAAGGCCGCTCACGCGGCCTTTTTTCTTTGCGCTCTCTGGCAAACCCGCCGTAAAATCAATTACATCACACGCTACTAAAACCATGTCCATGCTTGATTATGCCCATCGCCAGCAACGTTTAGATCAACGACACCTGCTTTTGCTCGTGCTGCTGCTCATTGTTACCGCAGGCGTTAGCCTGTGCGCAGGGGAACAGTGGATAGGACCTGAACACTGGTTTGAGCCTGAGGGGCAGCTTTTCGTCTGGCAAATCCGTCTGCCGCGCACGCTGGCGGTGATCCTGGTGGGCGCCGCGCTGGCATTGTGCGGCACCATTATGCAGGCATTATTTGATAACCCGCTGGCGGAGCCCGGGCTGCTCGGCGTGTCGAATGGCGCGGGCGTAGGGCTGGTGGCGGCGGTGATGTTGGGCGGGGGGGAACTCTCCTCATGGGGGATTAGCCTCAGCGCCATTATCGGCGCGTTGCTGATAACGGTAATCCTTTTGCGCTTTGCCAGACGGCACTTATCAACCAGTCGGCTGCTGCTTGCCGGGGTGGCTCTGGGGATCATCTGTAGCGCGCTGATGACCTGGGCGGTGTATTTCTCCACATCCTTTGACTTGCGTCAGTTGATGTACTGGATGATGGGCGGCTTCGGGGGCGTAGACTGGCGCCAGGGCTGGCTGATGGCACTGCTGATACCGGTCTTGCTATGGGCAGGCCTGCAGGCACAGCCGCTGAATATTCTCGCGCTGGGGGAAACCTCGGCCCGCCAGCTTGGCATGCCAATAGGCTTCTGGCGTAACGTGCTGGTCATTGCCATTGGCTGGCTGGTTGGTGTGAGCGTGGCACTGGCCGGGGCGATTGGCTTTATTGGGCTGGTTATCCCGCACATGCTGCGTCTGTGCGGGATCACCGACCATCGAACCTTACTGCCGGCCTCGGCGGTTGCCGGGGCGGTAACGCTGCTGGTGGCGGATATCATCGCCCGGCTCGCCCTGACAGCCGCTGAGCTGCCAATAGGCGTGGTGACCGCCACGCTGGGCGCGCCGGTATTTATCTGGCTACTATTAAAATCCGGACGTTAAATCACTACCCGTAAGATAACCTGAGGGAATGCTATGCAGTCTGATATTTTGAATACCGAAGTGACCACCATTGAGGGTGAGAAAACCACGCTGGAAAGCTATAAAGGCAACGTGCTGCTCATCGTGAATGTGGCCTCCAAATGTGGCCTGACGCCGCAGTACGAGCAGCTGGAAAACATTCAAAAAGCCTGGGAGAAAGACGGTTTCACCGTGCTGGGCTTCCCGTGCAACCAGTTCCTGGGCCAGGAGCCGGGCAGCGAAGACGAAATCAAAACGTTTTGCAGCACCACCTACGGTGTGACGTTCCCGATGTTCAGCAAAATCGACGTTAACGGTGAACATCGCCATCCCCTGTATGCGAAGCTGGTGGCGGCCGCGCCGACCGCCGTTGCGCCGGAAGGCAGCGGTTTTTATGAGCGCATGGCCAGTAAAGGACGCGCGCCGCTCTATCCGGACGATATCCTGTGGAATTTTGAAAAATTCCTTATTGGTCGTGACGGACAGGTGGTGCAGCGTTTTTCACCGGACATGACGCCTGAAGATCCGATTGTGATGGAGTCTATCAAGCTGGCACTGGCGAAATAATGACGTTGCTGATGCAGCTCACGGACGTCGCCGATACGGGGCGTCTGGAGCCGATAACCGGTGCCATCAATGCAGGCGAAATCCTGCATCTTGTCGGGCCGAACGGCGCAGGAAAAAGCACCTTACTGGCGCGCATGGCGGGGCTGACCGCCGGCGCGGGGGAGATAACCCTGCTGGAGCATAACCTTGCTGACTGGTCGCCAGTCTCGCTGGCACACAGGCGCAGCTATCTGGTGCAGCAGCAGGTCCCGCCCTTTGCGATGCCCGTCTGGCACTACCTGATGCTGCATCTGCACGATAAACAGCATACGTCGCTGCTCACTGAGGTGGCGGCGGGATTAGGGCTAGAAGATAAACTGTCCCGGCATGCCAGCCAGCTTTCCGGAGGCGAGTGGCAGCGCGTGCGTCTGGCGGCCGTCATTTTGCAGATTCACCCGGCCGGCAATCCACATGGCAGACTGCTGCTTCTGGATGAACCGATGAGCGGTCTGGATGTGGCACAGCAGGCCGCGCTGGACACCCTGTTAAGCTCCCTGAGCAAAAAAGGGATCGGCGTGGTCATGAGCAGTCATGACCTGAACCATACGCTGCGTCACGCCCACCGGGTGTGGCTGTTGGCGCGAGGAAAGATGATTGCCAGCGGCACGCGCGATGCGGTATTGACGCCGCCAAATCTTGCCCGCGCGTACAATATGTCTTTCCGCAGGCTGGATATAGAAGGGCATAAGATGCTGATTTCTACCGCGCAGGCGTAACCGTTTCTTGCCTGTTAACGCCGTTGCACGCTAAATTACGAAAAGAACAAAAAAAGCAGAGGATTCGTCTGAAAATGCGATTCTGGTTTCTCCTGATGGCCGCGTTATTTCTTGCGGGATGCAGTAGCCATCGTGCGCCGCCGCCTAACCCGCGGCTTTCAGATTCTATTACCGTCATTGCCAGCCTTAACGATCAGCTGAGCAACTGGCGCGGCACGCCCTATCGCTATGGCGGCATGAGCCGTGGGGGCGTAGATTGTTCTGGCTTTGTTCTGATGACGTTTCGCGATAAGTTTGATTTACAGCTTCCGCGCGAAACGCGCAAACAGGCGGAAATTGGCACGGAAATCGATAAAGATGATTTGCTGCCCGGCGACCTGGTTTTTTTCAAAACCGGCTCGGGTGACAGTGGGCTTCACGTCGGTATTTATGATACCGATAATCAGTTTATTCACGCCTCGACCAGCCGTGGGGTGATGCGCTCGTCGCTCGATAATGTTTACTGGCGTAAAAACTTCTGGCAGGCACGACGTATTTAGTCTGTCAAAGAGCAGTCTCTTATGATGGCATGATAACTAATAAATCATGCCATTTTTTCTCAAATAAGAGGTTTAAAGTTAAATTTACGAAAAATGACTTATCTCCTCAGGTGTCTGTTTTATCTAAAACTGGCTATTACTGAGCAACCAGGATAAGATTATTTTAGATTCAGGGATAAATCTGAAAAATAATACGGAACTAATGAAATTAATCTTATTAAAATCAAGACAGTGGAATTGTGTCGGCAATTGCTCCAGGATGTCCTCTCTCATCTTTAATGCGGGGCGAGTGCAATGATTATTACGCTAGATAATGCTTACCAGTCTGAACTGATGCTTCTGCCTGCCCGAAATAGCGCCGGCGAGCTTAAAGGTTTAGAGGTTCTGGTTAACTTTACTGGCGTCGGTACCCACGTTCGGATCCCTACCGAACTCGTTATCCCGCGGCTTTCGGCTGAAGAAGAGTTAGCGTTGTTTAACGAGAAATTGCAATTGCTTGATACCTGTAAACTGTTTTTTATTCAGCATCAGTTAATTGCATGGATCAATATTACACCTGTAATTGTTGAATTTTTATTAAGTAATGGGAACGCTGTTTCAATACTTGAGCGTTATCCGTTTCTTGAGTTTACTGTTAATGAGAATTATCCAGGTTTAAATAACGGGAAGGACGATCTGCAACTGGCGAGAATGGCAATCCATTTTCCGCTGGTGCTGGCAAACTTTGGCGCAGGCGCAGCGTCGTTGAAAGCCGTTTATGATGGATTGTTTAAACGGGTCATTCTCGACAAGGGATTTATCCAGCAGCGTGCTTCTGAACTCTCTTTTGAGCCTTTTATGCGCGCAATCCTCTGGCAAATAACGCCTCACTGTCAGTCCGTGCTCGTCGGCGGCATTGATGACCACGGTTTATTGCAGCGCGTCTTGTCCTTTAACTTTGGCGCAATGCAGGGGGCGCTCTGGCCAGCCGTCTCTGCAGAGCACGTCACCACGCTCGTTCAGTGATAACCCTCTCTTTCGCCCGTGTTTAAGTCCGGGTAAACCCTCTACACTAAAAGCAGGAGGACCTATGACCCTGTCTTTTACTGCTCACTGGCATGACGAGTTGCCGGGTTTTTATACCGCACTCAAACCCACACCGTTACAAAATTCCCGTCTTATCTGGCATAACGATCGGCTGGCAGATGAGCTGGCTGTTCCACCTGAGATGTTTCAGCCCTCCGACGGCGCTGGCGTCTGGGGAGGCGAAACGCTGCTTGCCGGTATGCAGCCTCTGGCTCAGGTCTATAGCGGACATCAGTTTGGCGTCTGGGCAGGACAACTGGGCGATGGCCGGGGGATCCTGCTGGGCGAACAACGGCTGCCCAACGGGGAGACGGTGGACTGGCACCTGAAGGGGGCCGGCCTGACCCCTTACTCTCGAATGGGCGACGGGCGCGCGGTATTGCGTTCGACTATTCGCGAATGTCTGGCATCAGAAGCGATGCATGCGCTGGGGATCCCCACCACCCGCGCACTGTCGATTGTAATCAGTGACACCCCGGTGGCGCGTGAAACGATGGAAAAAGGGGCGATGCTTATGCGCGTTGCGCAAAGCCATCTGCGTTTTGGCCACTTTGAACACTTTTATTATCGTCGTGAGCCGGAAAAAGTCCGCCAGCTTGCGGATTATGCCATTCGTCATCACTGGTCTCATTTCCAGGACGAGGCCGATAAGTACATTCTCTGGTTCCGCGATGTGGTAGCCCGTACCGCAACCATGATTGCCCGCTGGCAGACAGTCGGGTTTGCCCATGGGGTGATGAACACGGACAACATGTCGCTTCTCGGGTTGACCTTTGATTACGGTCCGTTTGGCTTCCTTGATGACTATCAGCCGGGGTACATCTGCAACCATTCTGACTATCAGGGACGTTACAGTTTCGACAATCAGCCGGCTGTTGGCCTGTGGAACCTGCAGCGCCTTGCGCAAACTCTGTCGCCGTTTATCGACGTTGATGCCCTGAATGATGCGCTCGACAGCTACCAGGACATTTTACTGCGCGAATACGGCGCGTTGATGCGCAACAAACTGGGGCTGGTGACGCAGGAGAGGGGCGATAACGACATCCTGAACGCTCTGTTTGCACTCATGGAACGTGAAGGCAGCGATTACACCCGCACCTTCCGGATGCTGAGCCAGACTGAGCAACACAGTAGTGCCTCACCGCTGCGCGACGAGTTCATTGACAGGCAGGGCTTTGACGACTGGTTTGCGCTTTACCGTGCGCGGTTGCAGCAAGAGCAGGTCGACGACGCAACCCGGCAGGCGCAAATGAACGCGGCGAACCCGGCGATGGTGTTGCGCAACTGGCTGGCGCAGCGGGCCATTGAACAGGCAGAACAGGGTGAGTATGACGAATTACATCGCCTGCATGTGGCTCTGCGTACGCCGTTTGCTGACCGTGATGACGACTATGTAAGCCGTCCGCCGGACTGGGGAAAACGCCTTGAAGTGAGCTGTTCGAGCTAGCCCGGGCGGACAAAACCTGACACCTTGCGGTGCCAGGTTTTTTTATGCCGATACCGCGGTCACTGTGCGACCCATCCGCCATCCATATTCCAGGCGGCGCCGCGGACCTGTACTGCGCTGTCACTGCACAAAAACAACGCCAGCTCGCCTAGCTGTTCCGGCGTAACAAACTCACCGGCGGGCTGTTTCTCTGCCAGCAGTTGCTCACGAGCGACATCCGGTGCGACGCCATCGGCAATACGTCTGTCGATTTGCTGCTGCACCAGCGGGGTCAGCACCCAGCCCGGACAGATGGCATTGGCGGTAATACCGGTGCGGGCGGTCTCCAGCGCCAGGGATTTGGTAAAGCCCACCACGCCATGCTTGGCGGCAACATAGGCGGATTTCTCTTTCGACGCGACCAACCCATGCACGGAGGCGATATTAATGATGCGCCCCCAGTTTTTCGCCTGCATCGCAGGCAGCGCCAGCCGGCTGGTGTGAAAGACGGAAGAGAGGTTGATGGCGATAATGTCGTTCCATTTCTCCACCGGGAACGCATCAACAGGTGCGACGTGCTGTATACCGGCGTTGTTGATCAGAATATCGACTCCGCCATACCGGGTTTCGGCGTAGTGCATCATGGCTTCAATCTGCTGGACGTCACGCAGGTCCGCATCGTGATAGCCCGGCGTTTTACCCCGTTTTGCGATTTCGTCTCTTGCCGATTCACTGTCGCCGAAACCGTTAAGAATCAACTGCGCGCCGGCCTTCGCCAGCACGCCAGCGATCCCAAGTCCAATACCACTGGTCGAGCCGGTCACCAGTGCGGTTTTACCGTTCAGATTCATTTTATTCTCCTTACACAATGCCGGTGAGATAGAACACGGCAATGACAAAAAGCACCGCCAGACTTTTGATGAGAGTGATAGCGAAAATGCCGCCATACGCCTGACGATGGCTCAGACCCGTAATGGCAAGCAACGTTATCACGGCCCCGTTATGGGGAAGCGTATCCATGCCGCCGCTGGCCATCGAGGCCACGCGGTGGAGAACCTCCAGAGGGATATTGGCTGCGTGGGCGGCCGCGACAAACGTATCGGCCATGGCCGCAAGGGCGATGCTCATCCCGCCCGACGCCGAACCGGTGATCCCGGCAAGCACGGTCACGCTGATGGCTTCGTTGAGCAACGGGTTCGGGATAGCGGCGAGCGCTTTGGATAAGACCAGAAAACCGGGCAGCGCAGCGATCACCGCCCCGAAACCGTATTCAGACGCGGTATTCATTGCCGCCAGAATGGCGCCGCTGACCGCCGTCCGGCTGCCTTCTGCCAGCCGTCCCCGGATATTGCGAAATCCAAAAAGCAGTACCATGACAATACCCGCGATCAGCGCCGCTTCCACGGCCCAGATGGCGGTGATTTTGCTGACCTCGGTGACAATCGGCTTCGCCAGCCCGGGCAGGGTAAGTTCATGGCGCGTCCCGTACCAGCCGGGGATCCAGCGGGTAAACAGCAGGTTGAGGATCCCGACCAGCAGCAGAGGTGAAATGGCGATCAGCGGATGGGGCAGATTAATGTTGTCCGGCGTTTCAGGTTCATTTTTCAGATCGGAACCGTAGCCCTCATTGTTGTTGAGCGCCTTTCGCCGCTGACGCTCCAGCCAGAGCAGGCCAAAACAGAGGATAAACAGCGAGCCAATAAGACCAAGCCACGGGGCAGCCCAGGCGTTAGTGCCAAAGAAGCTGGTGGGGATAATGTTCTGGATCTGCGGCGTACCGGGCAGGGCGTCCATGGTAAACGAGAACGCACCCAGAGCCACGGTCGCCGGGATAAGACGTTTGGGGATGCCGCTCTGGCGGAACAGTTCGGCGGCAAAAGGATAGACGGCAAAGGCCACCACGAAGAGCGAAACGCCGCCGTACGTTAACAATGCACACACCAGCACAATGACCGGAATCGCATGGCGGCGCCCGAGGATCTGGATCGCTGCAGCGACGATAGCGCGTGAGAAACCGGAAAGCTCAATCAGCTTGCCAAACACGGCACCCAGCAGGAACACCGGGAAGTAGAGCTTGACGAAGCCGACCATCTTTTCCATAAACAGACCGGTAAACGTCGGGCCGACGGCCCCCGGATCGGTCAGCAGCACGGCACCCAGCGCCGCGATGGGGGCAAACAGAATAACGCTGTATCCGCGATAGGCCGCAAGCATCAGCAATGCCAGCGCCGCCAGGGCAATCAACACACTCATTATGACTCCTCACTATCATTGTTATATTCGGGTACCAACGAGATGTCCGGGCGCGGTTAGCGCGCAAGGGTTAACGCAATGCCTTGCCCACCTCCCACACACAGGGTGACGAGCCCTTTTTTCGCGTCGCGGCGTTGCATCTCATGCAGCAGCGTGACGAGGATCCTACAGCCAGAGGCGCCGATGGGGTGGCCAAGCGCAATCGCACCACCGTTAACGTTCACCTTGCGTTCATCCCAGCCGAGCAGTTTGCCAACGGCCAGCGCCTGCGCGGCAAAGGCTTCATTTGCTTCAATGACGTCCACTTCATCCAGCGCCCAGCCTGCCCGGGCCAGAGCCGTCTGGCAGGCGCTGACCGGCCCGATGCCCATCACCGATGGATCAACGCCGGTCACGGCATAACTCACGACCCGTCCCAGGATCGGTAATCCGCTTTCCCGCGCTTTTTCACCGCTCATTAACAGCACCGCAGCGGCACCATCGTTCAGGGTTGAGGCATTACCCGCCGTCACCGTTCCATCTTCACGACGAAAGGCAGGGCGCAGGTGCGCGAGTTGCTCAGCGGTGGTTCCCGGCCGGGGTTGTTCATCACTGCTGACCAGGCGCGGCGGCTTTTTACCCTCGCTCACCGTGACCGGAGCCATCTCCGCGTCAAACAGACCGCGCGCAATGGCCGACGCCGCTTTTTGCTGCGACCGGGCGGCAAAAGCGTCCTGCTGCTCGCGGGAGATGCCATACTGGCGGGCAACGTTTTCCGCGGTGATGCCCATGTGATAATCGTTAAATGCGTCCCACAGGCCGTCCGTTATCATGCTGTCCTGCAACCCTGTATGACCAAAACGCAACCCTGACCGCGCACCGTCCAGCAGGTAAGGGGCATTGCTCATGCTCTCCTGGCCGCCAGCGATAACCACGTCGGCATCGCCGCAGCGGATAGCCTGCGCGGCGAGCTGCACCGCTTTTAAACCAGCACCGCACACCAGATTGACGGTTGTCGCGGGGGTACTGACGGGCAATCCGGCCGTGAGAGCGGTCTGACGGGCGGGGTTTTGTCCGCACCCTGCCGTCAGCACCTGACCGAAAATCAGTTCGTCTACCTGATCTGCGCACAGCTGGCTGTTCTCAAGCAGGCGACGAACCGCTACGGCACCCAGTTCAACCGCGGAAAGGGAGGAGAGCGATCCGCGAAAACTGCCTACAGGGGTTCGCGTGGCCCCGACAATCATGACCTCATTCATGTTCACTCCTCAGTTGAAGCGCATCTCGCGCACGTCGTCCGCCACGATGATTTTCCCGGCTGTTTTACTGACGATGTCGTCAATACTGACGCCGGGGGCGTATTCCCGCAGAATGAACGCGCCGTCTTCAATCTCCAGCAACGCAAGGTCGGTTAACACCCGACGGATGCAGCCAGCGCCGGTCAACGGCAGCGTGCAGCGCGGCAGCAGTTTTGACTCGCCGTTTTTTGCGGCATGGGTCATCACCACAATGATGTTCTGCGCCCCGGCGACCAGATCCATCGCGCCTCCCATCCCTTTCACCATCTTGCCCGGGATCATCCACGAGGCGATGTTGCCTTCGACATCCACTTCGAACGCCCCGAGTACGGTCAGGTCAACATGGCCACCCCGGATCATGGCGAACGACTGAGCCGAGTCGAAAATGGCGGCACCGATCCTCGCGGTGACGGTCTGCTTACCGGCGTTAATCATGTCGGCGTCAAGGCTCTGCTCATCCGGAAAGGCTCCCATCCCCAGCAGGCCGTTTTCAGACTGGAGCATCACGTCCATTCCCGCCGGAATATAGTTCGCCACAAGGGTGGGGATCCCTATCCCCAGGTTGACGTAGTAACCGTCGCGCAGTTCTCGGGCGATGCGCATGGCCATCTGTTCACGGGTTAACATCTTCAGACTCCCTCTGCGCGCAGCGTGCGCTGTTCAATGCGTTTCTCGAACTGGCCGACAATCAGCCTGTCGACGTAGATCCCCGGGGTATGAATGGCCGACGGGGGCAGTTCGCCCGGGGCGACGATCTCTTCCACTTCCACCACCGTTATCCGGCCCGCGGTGGCCATCAGCGGGTTAAAGTTTTGCGCGGTATGGCGATAGATAACGTTGCCATACCAGTCCGCTTTCCAGCCCTTGATCAGCGCAAAATCGCCGGTGATGGCCTCTTCGAGGACATAATGCTTGCCGGCAAACTGGCGAACTTCCTTGCCAGCAGCCACGGGGGTGCCATAGCCGGTGGCCGTGTAAAACGCCGGAATACCCGCTCCGCCAGCGCGAACCTTTTCTGCCAGGGTTCCCTGTGGGGTGAGTTCCACTTCCAGCTCGCCGCTCAACACCTGTTGCTCGAACAGCGCATTTTCGCCCACGTACGACGCCACCACTTTTCGTACCTGGCGCGTCTCAAGGAGTATCCCGAGACCAAAACCATCGACGCCGCAGTTGTTTGAAACCACCGTCAGCCTCTGCACCTGACGGCGTCTGACTTCGGCAATCAGGTTCTCAGGAATGCCGCACAGGCCGAAGCCGCCTGCCAGCAATGTCATTCCGTCCGTCAGCCCGTCCAGCGCCTGCGCATAGCTGCTGACGCGCTTATCCAGTCCCGCCATAATCATCCCTCCCGTTATCCGTGCCGGTATCATTAGGGGCGGCGACTCATTTGTTAATTTTGAATTTGTGACCCACTCATTTGGTTTTTTTATTAATTTCCTGTTAACTAAATTTTTTCAATTAGTTAACAAGGTGAAAAATGAGAATGAGTGTCAAACAGTTACGCGCGTTTTTAGCGGTAGCTCACACTCTGAATTTCGCGCATGCCAGTGAACGGCTGAATCTTTCCCAGCCGGCGCTCAGCCTGACGATCAAGGGTCTGGAGGAGGCGCTGGGGGGACCGCTGTTGCAGCGCAGCACCCGCAAGGTGGCGCTGACGCAGGAGGGGGAGACCTTTTTACCGATGGCGCGGCAGCTGCTGGCGGACTGGGATAACGCTGAAGAGGCCATGCATCAGTGCTTTACGCTGCAGCGCGGCAAAATCTCAGTCGCGGCGATGCCGTCATTTGCGGCGAATGTCCTGCCGGAGGTGCTCAAGGCATTTCGCGATCGCCACGCCGGGATCAACGTCACCGTGCACGATGTTATCAACGAGCAGGTAATTGAAATGGTGCGGGAAGGGCGGGTAGAGATGGGGATCGCGTTTGAACCGGCGCCGACCCATAACCTGCTTTTTACGCCGCTGGGTCTCGATCGATTTGTCGCCATTGTGCCGAAATCATCCGCTCTGGCAGCCAAAAAACGCCTGTCATGGGAAGCGCTACTGACGCTGGATTTCATAACCCTGCAGCGCCCTTCGGCCGTTCGTCTGATGATGGAAGAGGAGCTGGCCCGCAGCGGTCGTAAACTGGATGTGGCGCTGGAGAGCCATCAGCTGGTGACGGTAGGCAGAATGGTCGCCAGCGGCCTGGGCGGCAGTGCGGTCCCGGCACTGTGTGAGGCGCAGATGACCTCGTTAGGCGCGGTCTGTATTCCACTCGATAACCCGCCGATTGAAAAATGCATCGGCGTGATCCACCCCGGGCACACGCAGCTTTCAAAAGCGGCGCATGCCCTGCTCGAGACGCTGAAAGATTTTTATCAGCCCGGTCAGGGCGCGAGAAACACCTGCGGTGAGGCGTGAACCGGATGTGGGCCAACGTATACCTGCGCGCCATACCACCGGGCCAGCGCGTCGGCCTGTAAAACCGTTTCCGGCGTGCCCTGAGAAACCAGCGTGCCGTTATGCAGCAGCAGGATCCGGTCCGCCCACAGCGCTGCCAGATTGAGGTCGTGCAGCACCACGCACACGTGAAAATCGCCCTGACGGGTCAGGGATTTCAACAACCGCAGCAGATGCTGCTGGTGGTAAAGATCCAGCGCGGAAGTGGGTTCATCGAGAAACAGCCAGCCGCGCGGCCCGCCGTCATGCCAGAGCTGCGCCAGGGCGCGGGCGAGCTGGATCCGTTGTTGCTCGCCACCGGAGAGGGCCGAAAAGTGTCGGTCTGCGAGGGGCAGGCAGCCCGTTATCGCCATTACGGCTTCGACAACCGGGGCTTCAGGGTAGCGCGTCCAGGGCGCGCGGCCCATACCCACCACCGCGTCGACCGGCCAGTCGAAACCGAGCTGCGTATTCTGGCGCATCACTGCCCGACGGCGTGAGAGCTTTTGCGGGTGCCACGCCTCAAGCGGCGTACCTGCCAGGCTGCATTGCCCGCCTGAAGGCGTGAGATAGCCTGTGAGCAGGCGCAGTAACGTCGATTTTCCGGCACCGTTAGGCCCAATCAACGCCACCATTTCCCCCGGAGATAATGCCAGCGACACGTCGTTGATAAGCGCCCGTTGCCCGACCTGATAAACAAGACGTTCCGCGTAGTAGCGTTCAGCCATGTGCGCCTCCACGACGAAAAATGAGCCACAGGAACCACGGCGCGCCGAAGAGACTGGTCAGTAAACCGACCGGCATTTCAGCCGGTGCGACCAGCGTGCGCGCCACCGTATCGGCAACCAGCAGCAGCGATGCCCCGGCCAGTACGGAGCCGGGGATCACGGCCCGGTGATCGGCGCCCAGCCACATCCGTATCAGGTGCGGCACCACCAGACCGACAAAACCAATCACCCCGCTGACGGCAACTGCGGCGGCAACCAGTAAGGCGCTGCACAGCAACAGGATCCGCTGTACCTTCACTACCGCCACGCCAAGGTAGTGCGCTTCTTCTTCACCCAGCTGCAGTAAATTGAGCGCGCAGGCAAGACGCCAGATAATCAGAACGCCTGGCACCATCAGCGAGGTGACGGCCAGCAGCGTAGACCACTGCGCCTGACCCAGGCTGCCCATGCCCCAGAGGGAGAGCTGGCGAAGCTGGGCATCATTGCTGAGCCATGACAGTACGCCGACTGCCGCACCGCACAGGGCATTGAGGGCAATGCCTACCAGTAACAGACGTGAAAGTGTGCTGTTACGCTGCTGGCTAAGGACAAAAATGACGAAGGTGGCCGCCAGCGCCCCCCCAAATGCCGCGATCATGGGAGCGTAAAGCATCATCAGCGCGGGGAGCGAGAGGGGAATAACCACCCACAATGCCACGGCCAGCGCCGCGCCGCTGCTGATCCCAAGCAGCCCCGGATCCGCCAGCGGATTACGAAAAAGCCCCTGCATTACGCAGCCTGCCAGCGCCAGCGAGCCGCCGGTGACCAGCGCCAGCAGAACCCGGGGGAGACGAATGGTCAGCCAGATCTGACGCAGGCTTTCATCACTGCCGCGCCACAGCAGACTGACCGGCAGATGCAGTGCGCCAGCCCCGGAGGCCGCCAGCGTCATGATCGTCAGGATGGCGGCCAGCATCCACAGCGACAACGCGATCCGTCGGGACATCAGGGCAGTTGCTCCGCCCGGATGCGCAATTGCTGTATGGCCTGCGGCGTGCGCACGCTAAAGCCCAGCAGAGCCATATCGTCGATGGTCAGCACCTGCCTGTTCCGTCCCGCCGGCGTTTGCGCCAGGCCGGGAAGTGTCCACACATTCGCTTCGCCACCCAATGCCTTTACGCCATCCTGCGAAATCACCACAAGGTCAGGCTGGCTGGCAATTACGCCTTCCTGGGACAGCGGCTGATAACGGGTAAAGCCCTGCATCGCGTTTTGCAAACCCGCTGCGCGAATGGCTGCATCCGCGGCGGTCTGTTGTCCGGCAGCCATCGCGGTCATCCCGCCGTGGTTGAGGATAAACAGCACCCGTTTGTCGAGTGGCGAGGTGGGCAGGGCTGCCAGCGCCTGGCGCAGCGTAGCGCGCAATGCGTCCCCCTGTGCTTCGCGATGCGTCGCTTCGGCAATGACTCGCACCTTTTCGTCAATCACGCTCAGGTCATGACTGCCGGGAACGGTGACGACACTGACGTGACTTTCCTCGACCTGTTTTAACGCCAGCGAGGGCTGCGCCTGAGCACTGGCCAGCACCAGCGTCGGGCGCATGGATAAGATCCCCTCCGCGTTAAGCTGGCGCAAATAGCCGACGTCGGGCAGGGCGTTCGCCGCCTGCGGCCACTGGCTGGTGCTGTCGCGGGCAACCAGTGACGATCCCGCGCCAAGGGCATAAACAATCTCAGTCACGTCACCCCCCAGGGCGACAATTTTCTGCGGTGTGGCCGCGAACGTCACCAGCGGCAGGGCGCAGAGCAGGGCGAGCCATTTTTTCATGCGGCCAGCCCTTTTCGGGTCAGGGCGTCAACCTGGCTGCGCCACTGACGCTGCTCTGGTTCACCTTCGCTGCGTTGACCGTACAGTTGAGCGATTTGCGTCCCGTCGGCGGCGAAGAGCTCCAGGCTGGTGACGTGCCCGTCAGCGGTGGGTTTACGCGTCACCCATGTTTCGGCGATGGACGTATCCCGCAGATGCAGGGTAAAGGTTGGGTTGAAGATGTTGAGCCAGCCTTTCATCGGGACGACGTTTTCCACCACGCCGGTAAAGATCTGCACGCAGCCGCGGTTGCCGACGAAGATCATCATCTCATTCCCCTCCAGGCGGACCGTTTCCAGCAGCTGTGCCAGAGCAGTGTTTTCTATCCTGCAGGCCAGATCGTCACCCACCAGACGAAACGCCTGCTGGCGGCTCAGATTGTGGCGCTTCAGCAGGCCGAAGAACTGATGCACGTCGGTCATGGCGCGCCACTCCTGATCAACGAGGGCGGCATCAGCCTTTTCGTTGTGGGCAGGGACATCGGCATGCTTCAGCGCCAGTGGGGGATTATCGGCAAAGATAAAGCGCGTAAGCAGGTCGCCCCAGGCAGAAATATCGGTGTTATCGGTCGTGTAAACTTTCAGCAGGGCATCGCCCTGAAGGTCGAAGAACTGAATGCTCTGACGCTCACCGCGGGCGGTGGTTTCACTGATGTGGAACGCGCTCGCCCACTGGTTGAGAAACAGGCGCAGATCCAGCGCCCGCGGATTCAGTACCAGCCCGGCGTGGCCGCTAAGGTGTTGATGCGTAAACGCGCCCACCTGCTCGTGAACTGCATAGTCGTTACGACAGATGCATTTGGTCTCGCCCACGGCTTCCAGCGCGCCGATGATTTCGCGGATGTCGCCGTGCAGGCGCCAGGCGTCGTGGCCCACGCGGGCGAAGGTCAGCTCTGCTTCGCTGATGTTCATTAAGCCTGCGATGTCACGTGCGTATTGACCCGGGTTTTCTTCTTTCAGCGCAAGCCAGCGTGTGTAGTGATTCATTGTCTCTTCCTTTCGAATAAGGGCCCCGGCAGGCCGGGGCGTGGGGATTACCACTGGTAACTCACAAAAATCTTACCGTTGCGTCCGTCCTGAGGAATGCCCTGAGGAGACCAGTACGCCTTGTCGAACGCGTTACCCAGCACCAGCGTCGTGGTTACCCCTTTGAGCTGCTCCTGGCCTTTATAGCTTACGTAGAAATCGTTAACCGCATAGCCCGGCTGTTCGCTGTAGCTACTGCTGATATGGGTTGAGCGATCGACGAAGGTGCCGATCCAGCCCACGGAGAAACCGCTTTGCGCCACCGGGATATCCAGCTTGCTGGTGACGGTATCCGGGTTGATGCTGGAGATATACTCGCCCGTATCGGTATCTTTTCCCCGGGTGCGGTTGTAGGCGACGTCGAGGTTGAACAGGTCGGCCGTGTATTTCGCCATCACGTCCCAGCCCCAGATTTTGGCGTGGGGAACGTTCATGGACATGGTGGTCGCAGCCGCAAAATCGACGCTGGTGGAGATGTAGTCTTTGGCTTTGGTGTCGAAGTAGCTGGCCTTGAATTCCAGCGCATCGTTAGCAAGCATGACGTCGTCAAAGCGCAGTCCGAAGCCAAACTCCTGCGTTTCATTGGTTTCCGGACGCAGGTTCGGGTTCGGCACCCAGTAGTTAGTGTAAAAGCGGCCGATGGAGAAGTGTTTGGCGTCGTTATACATTTCACCCATGGTCGGCGCACGGAAGGCCTGTGCGTAAGAGCCGAACAGCATCAGCCAGTCGGTCGGGCTGATGGTCAGTCCGGCACGGGAGGACCATCTGTCCGCGTTCACATCGTCGTATCCTTCGCTGCTCCCGCGGTAATTATCGTAACGGGTACCGCCGAGAAGCGTGACCGGCAGGTCGCGCAGGGTGATCTCGTCCTGCAGCCAGCCGGAGCTGAAATCGATTTTAGCCTCCGGGAAGCCGGTGGTGGTGCCCCCCGGATGTTGCTCCTGACGGTAGTATTCGCCGCCATAGGTCAGAAGATGTGAGGCAAACGTGTCGCTGAACAGACGGGTGCGGTTTTCCACTTTGCCACCTTTGGTGGTCTGCTTGCGAAACTCGCCGGTGCCGTCAATGTTCTGGGCGTTAATGCGCGCTTCAGACCAGTAGAGTTTCGCATCGGCATTCAGCCAGTCGTTGCCCTGGGGAGCCAGGTGATAGCCCAGCTGAGCGTCTCGCTGAATGGTGGAGCGATCGGTCATGGGATTGCTGCTGGCGTCTGCGGCGGGGGTTTGCGGGTTTTTTGGCTCCTGCGCCGCGTTATTGTAATAGCGCAGGGATCCGCTCAGGGTCTGGGCCGGGTCGATGGCCCAGCGGCCTTTTGCCAGCATGTTGTTGATGGATTCGTCATTCGGCGCTTTTTCACCGTCGCTCTGGCGCAGATCGCCGCGATCGCGGCTCGACCAGGCAACCAGTCCGTCCAGGGTTTCGGTACGCCCGTAAGCGCTGGCCCCCATGCCCAGACTGTGATCGCCCGTCGCGCCCGTACCAAACACGCGGTAGCCGCTGTTTTTGCCCGGTTCCAGCAGGTCATTTGCATCGGCGGTGTCATACGCGATCACGCCCCCCAGTGCGCCGCTGCCGTACAGTAAGGCTGACGGGCCGCGAACCACTTCGATACGTTTAATCAGAGCCGGGTCGAGGAACGTGCTGTTCAGGTGGCCAGTGTCGGTCCCCTGGCGCACGCCATCCACCAGCACCAGCACGCCGCGGCGGTCGTAACCGCGCAGGTTGACGTCCTGACCGTTGGTGCGCCCGGTGCCGTCAAGCATCAGGCCTGGGACGTAGCGCAGCAGGTCGGCGGCCGAGCTGGCGGTCTGGTTTTCCGGGGCCGCGGTGTCAATCACGCTGACCATCATCGGGGCTTCGAAGGCGCTGCGGGCGTTGCCGGTGGCGATAACGGTCATGTCATCTGTGGCCGCAAACGTGACGCCCGGCAGGGCGCTGACAACGGATAGCGCAAGGCAGGACGGGCGCAAAAATGAGGAATGCAGGTGTGGCATAGCAACTCTCCATAAAGAATCGAAAGCGCTGGCTGCCTGGGGATCACCTGGGTGGCTGGCGAAGGTATTGTGGTATTTATTTGGTGAGGATCAGCTTCCCGGCATGGGTCTGGCGCAACAGATAAAGCTGGCCGTCATGCTCGATGATCACGCGTCCCTCGTCCCCCAGCAGGCTTTTACTGTCGATCCGACGATCGGTGCGCGCTGGGGCAGGTGCTGTGTGTGTGTTTTCGGGCGTTGCCGCGTTGTTATCCGTACGTGACATAATGTTTATAAATAACAATCAATGTAACAATGATAATCATTATCAACAAAGTGAAAATTCACGGCAAGCGTTTTTGTGAAAAAACTGTGATGGGATCAAAACAGAAGAGGATGTGGCCTTGCGCGAACGTAGACCCTCTCCCGCAGGAGAGGGTAAGGCAAGGACTAAAAACGTGAATCGACCGCTGCCGCCAGTTTCTCCAGCAGCAGTTCGCTGTCTTCCCAGCTCAGGCACGGGTCGGTGATCGACTGGCCGTAAACCATTGGCTGTCCGGCTACGATTTTTTGCGTGCCTTCCCGGATAAAACTTTCGGCCATAATGCCCGCGATGGCGGTTGAACCGCTGACGATCTGCTGGCAGATCTCATCACACACGTCCAGCTGGCGGCGATGCTGTTTCTGGCAATTGCCGTGGCTGAAATCCACCACCAGGTGTTCCGGCAGGTCGAACTCGGCCAGCGTTTCACACGCCGCAGCAATATCTTGCGCGTGGTAATTAGGCTTTTTCCCGCCACGCATGATGATATGCCCGTATGGGTTGCCGCTGGTCTGATAAATGGTCATCTGACCGCGCTTATCCGGCGACAGGAACATATGGCTGGCACGCGATGCGCGGATCGCGTCAACGGCAATTCGCGTGTTGCCATCGGTACCGTTTTTAAAACCAACCGGGCAGGAGAGGGCAGAGGCCATCTCACGGTGGATCTGGCTTTCCGTGGTGCGCGCACCGATAGCGCCCCAGCTGATGAGATCGGCGATAAACTGTCCGGTCACCATATCGAGAAACTCGGTGGCCGTCGGTACGCCCAGCTCATTGACCTGCAAAAGCAGTTTACGCGCCAGCTCAATACCATAATTAACACGGTAACTGCCGTTCAGGTCCGGGTCGGAAATCAGCCCTTTCCAGCCCACGACGGTGCGCGGTTTTTCAAAGTAGGTGCGCATGACAATTTCAAGGCGATGCTGGTACTTGTCCCGCAGTCCCTGAAGCCGTTTTGCGTAATCCATTGCGGCATCCAGATCGTGGATGGAGCAAGGGCCAATCACCACCAGAAGACGTTTGTCTTCGCCATTAAGGATTTTTTCAATGCGACGGCGGGATGCCGTGACATGTTCCGCTACACCCGCGGAAACAGGATGCCGCTGTGCCAGTTCAGCCGGTGTGACCAGGCTGTCAATGCGCGCAGTGCGGAGTTCATCGGTTTTATTCATGAAATGTCTCAGAAAAATTTTTGCTTCATCGGCAGACTACCGGGAAGTGATGGGCATCACCTTAAACCAATCCCTGCTGAATTCAAGTTCGGCGCGCCTGCGCGCCGAGGATGTGGTGATGATACCCGATTCTGAGTTATTGTACTAGCATGTTAGTACATGCGTCGGTTGAGCCCCATGATATCGAGGATTTTGGTGGCGATCTCTTCTACCGAATAGTTAGTGCTGTTTAGCCACGGGATCTGGTTTTTGCGGTACAGCGCTTCCACCTCGGAAACCTCCATTCGACACTGGCGCATTGAGGCGTAGCGGCTGTTCTCACGGCGTTCTTCACGTATTGCCGCCAGCCGTTCCGGGTTGATGGTCAGGCCAAACAGCTTGTGCTGGAGCGGCTTAAGTGCGGCTGGCAGCACCAGATTGTCCATGTCGTCAGCAATAAAGGGATAGTTGGCGGCGCGGATACCGAACTGCATCGCCAGGTAAAGGCTGGTCGGGGTTTTCCCGCAACGCGAGACGCCAAGCAGTATCACCTGCGCCTGGTCGAGGTTACGCAGCGAAATACCGTCGTCGTGCGCCAGGGTGTAATCAATGGCGGCGATACGCGCATCGTATTTGGTCAGGTTGCCGGGGTTCAGCCCATGCGTTCGGTGAGCGATAGGCGTCGGATCGAGTTTCAGTTCGCTCTGCAGCGGGGCCACCAGCGCCTGGACGATATCCTGACAAAACCCTTCACTTTGCAAAATAATCGCGCGAATTTCAGGGATCACGATGGAGTAGAAGACCAGCGGGCGGACCCCCGTCTGCTGGAAGATGGCGTCAATCTGGTCCTTCACCGCCTTTGCACGGCTCTCATTTTCCACAAACGGCAGCGTGATGCTGTTAATCGAAACGGGGAACTGCGACATCACCGCATGTCCCAGCACTTCGGCGGTAATCGCCGTACCATCAGAAATATAAAAAACGTGGCGATCGACAGCATTATCCATTTTACCCACCCTGAATATCGTACGTAATTGTCTGAAAGCATAAATTAAAAAAGTAAATTACACAGCAAAGAACTTATCCTAATTATAAATGAAACGGTGTTTTTGATTTTCCTGAAAAGTGGATTTCATTTTTCAATTAGCGACTTTATTTTTAGGGTTTTTGGCTGAATATATAGGAATCATCGGGTTAGCGGATGGTGGGAAAGTATCCGAAAAGTTGAAAATTTAAATTGCTTACACGATTCACCGTTTTTTTAGCGGAAATAATTATGCCAGTATAAATACGTAGTCAGGTGTTTCTTACTCCGATCAAATATCACAAAAGGATTGTTTCGATGTCCAACAATGGCTCGTCACCGCTGGTGCTTTGGTATAACCAACTCGGCATGAATGATGTAGACAGAGTTGGGGGCAAAAATGCCTCCCTGGGTGAAATGATTACAAATCTGTCGGGTATGGGTGTCTCCGTACCGAACGGGTTTGCCACAACCGCCGATGCCTTTAACCTGTTTTTAGACCAGAGCGGTGTAAACCAGCGCATTTATGACCTGCTGGATAAAACGGATATTGATGATGTGACCGAGCTTGCGAAAGCCGGTGCCCAAATCCGCCAGTGGATTATCGACACACCTTTCCAGCCGGAACTGGAAAAAGCCATTCACGAAGCCTACAACCAGCTATCAGCGGATGATGCCCAGGCGTCGTTTGCCGTGCGTTCTTCTGCCACCGCGGAAGATATGCCCGATGCGTCATTCGCCGGACAGCAGGAAACCTTCCTTAACGTCCAGGGTTATGACGCCGTGCTGGTGGCGGTGAAGCACGTCTTCGCGTCCCTGTTCAATGACCGCGCCATCTCTTACCGCGTGCACCAGGGCTATGACCATCGCGGCGTGGCGCTTTCTGCTGGCGTACAGCGCATGGTGCGCTCCGACGTGGGCTCTTCCGGCGTGATGTTCTCCATCGACACCGAATCCGGCTTCGACCAGGTGGTGTTCATCACCTCGGCGTGGGGTCTGGGTGAGATGGTAGTACAGGGCGCGGTGAACCCTGACGAATTCTACGTTCATAAGCCGACACTGGCCGCAAACCGTCCGGCGGTCGTTCGCCGCACGATGGGCTCGAAAAAAATCCGCATGATCTATGCCCCGACGCAGGAGCATGGCAAGCAGGTTAAGATTGAAGACGTACCGCAGGAAATGCGTGACCGTTTCTCCCTGACCGATGCAGAAGTGCAGGAGCTGGCGAAACAGGCGGTACAGATCGAAAAACACTACGGCCGTCCGATGGATATCGAATGGGCCAAAGATGGCAACACCGGCAAGCTGTTTATCGTGCAGGCGCGTCCGGAAACTGTCCGCTCCCGCGGTCAGGTGATGGAGCGTTATACCCTGCACGCACAGGGCAAAATCGTGGCGGAAGGCCGCGCGATTGGTCATCGCATCGGTGCCGGTCCTGTCAAAGTGATCCATGACATCAGCGAGATGAACCGTATTCAGCCAGGCGATGTGCTGGTGACCGACATGACCGACCCGGACTGGGAACCGATCATGAAGAAAGCGGCGGCCATCGTCACCAACCGCGGTGGCCGTACCTGCCACGCGGCAATCATCGCCCGTGAGCTGGGGATCCCTGCCGTTGTCGGTTGCGGTGACGCGACCGAGCGCATGAAGGACGATCAGAAAGTGACCGTCTCCTGTGCGGAAGGTGATACCGGTTACGTGTATGCCGATATTCTCGACTTCAGCGTGAAGAGTTCAAGCGTCGATACCATGCCGGATCTGCCGCTGAAGATCATGATGAACGTTGGTAACCCGGATCGTGCGTTTGACTTTGCCTGCCTGCCGAACGAAGGCATTGGCCTGGCGCGTCTGGAATTTATCATCAACCGTATGATTGGCGTTCACCCGCGCGCGCTGCTGGAGTTTGACGACCAGGACGCGAAGCTGCAGAACGAAATCCGCGAGATGATGAAAGGTTACGACTCGCCAAAAGAGTTCTACGTCGGTCGTCTGACCGAGGGGATTGCCACGCTGGGCGCGGCGTTTTATCCGAAGCGCGTGATCGTGCGTCTGTCCGACTTTAAGTCAAACGAATACGCGAATCTGGTGGGGGGTGAGCGTTACGAGCCAGAAGAAGAGAACCCAATGCTCGGCTTCCGTGGCGCCGGACGTTATGTTTCTGACAGCTTCCGTGCCTGCTTCGCGCTGGAATGTGACGCCGTGAAGCGCGTGCGCAACGACATGGGACTGACCAACGTTGAGATCATGATCCCGTTCGTGCGTACCGTGGATCAGGCGAAAGCGGTGGTGGAGGAGCTGGCACGTCAGGGTCTGAAGCGCGGCGAAAACGGGCTGAAGATTATCATGATGTGTGAAATTCCGTCCAACGCCCTGCTGGCTGAGCAGTTCCTGGAGTACTTCGACGGCTTCTCTATCGGCTCGAACGACATGACGCAGCTGACGCTCGGTCTTGACCGTGACTCCGGCGTGGTCTCTGAACTGTTTGATGAACGTAACGAGGCGGTGAAAGCGCTGCTGTCGATGTCCATCCGTGCGGCGAAGAAACAGGGTAAATATGTCGGGATTTGCGGTCAGGGTCCGTCTGACCATGAAGACTTTGCCGCATGGCTGATGGAAGAGGGGATTGACAGCCTGTCCCTGAACCCGGACACCGTGGTGCAAACCTGGCTGAGCCTGGCCGAACTCAACAAGTAACGCCATCAGCACCAGAAAAAGGCGAGGATATATTCCTCGCCTTTTTTATTTCATGCCTTATTTGCTCCCCATCACAAATAAAGTAAAAAACCAAATATCATAATTTGTCTGTTAATTTAGACAATTGTTAGCGCGCAAAGCGTTGCTAATACTTGAGCCTTACCGCGCATTTCCCTCGCTGATGCGCAACTGGTTGAAATACGTTTTAACCTGATAAAAAGGCAAATAACAATGACAATCTCCTCTGTATTGCGTACCAAAGATAAAATAGGTTATGGCTTAGGTGATATGGCCAGTGCGCTGGTCTGGCAAACGGCAACCTTATTTCTCGCCTATTTTTATACGGATGTTTTCGGTTTGCCAGCGGCCATCATGGGAACCATGTTTTTAGTGGTGCGCGTGGTGGATGCTTTTGTCGACCCCTGCATTGGCGCGCTGGTCGACCGCACCCAGACGCGGCACGGTCGCTTTCGTCCCTGGCTGCTGTGGTTTGCCATCCCATTTGGCGTAAGCTGCCTTATCACCTTCTATGTACCGGACGTCGGGCCGACGGCGAAAATCGTCTATGCCTGCGTCACTTACGCCATCTTAAGCCTTATTTATTCCGCGATTAACGTCCCGTATTGCGCCATGCCCGGGGCGCTGACGCTGGATCCGCGTGAGCGTCACTCGCTGCAGTCCTGGCGCTTCGGCCTGTCGTTCATCGGCGGGTTGATTGTGACGGTGATCGCCTTACCGCTGGTCTCGCTGTTAGGCCAGGGCAACGTTCAGAAAGGCTATTTCTATGCCATGAGCATGATGGGCCTGCTGGGTATTATTCTCTTCTTCTGCTGTTTCCTGATGACCCGCGAGCGTTATTCCCCGCGCAATGACACCTCGGGTTCGATGATCGGCGATTTAAAACTGCTGGCCGGAAATAGCCAGTGGCGAATTGTTTTCCTGTTTAATATTTTGCTGTTAACCGCAGTGGTGACGCGTGGTTCTGCCACCATGTATTACGTGAAATATGTGCTTCTGCGCCCGGAGCTGGTATTTGCCTTTATTGTTTCCGGGATGGTGGCGTCCTTAACGGGGGCATTATTATCTGAACGTCTGTTGGGGAAATTTGACCGCGTCCGCGCCTATCAGTGGACCATTATTTCCTTCGTGATTTTTGGCGCGCTGATTTTCTTCCTGCCGCCTTCGCAGATCTGGCTGATTTTTGGCCTCAACATTATCTTTAGCTTTATTCAGAACCTGACCACGCCGCTGCAGTGGACCATGTTCTCTGATGTGGTCGATTATGAGGAGCATCGCAGCGGCCGTCGTCTGGATGGTCTGGTCTTTTCTACCGCGCTGTTTGCCATCAAATTTGGTCTGGCGCTGGGCGGGGCGGTGGTCGGTTGGGTTCTCGGGATGGTGGATTATGCGCCCGGTCAGGCAACCCAGGCACCGCACGTGCTCTCTACCATTAATGCGCTCTTCACCCTCATCCCCTGCGTGCTGTTCCTCTGTATGGTCGCGCTGCTGACCATTTACAAACTCAACAGCAAGCTCGTCAATTCCATCGCCCGCGAGCTGGCCAGCAAACGCGAGGTGCGAGACGAGACAGGACAACTCACCCCGGCCACCCATTCCGCAATACAGGAGTAACACATGACTGCGATTTATAAGGACGCGGGACGTCCCGTGCATGAACGCGTCGCCGACCTACTGGCACGCATGACCCCGGAAGAGAAGTTCGCCCAGATGCATGCCTACTGGTTGATCCTCGATGAAAACGGTAACCACCGCGAACGCAGCGATCTGAGCGATGAATTCGCGGGCGTGAGCGAACAGGCTGCGCTTAGCGAACGGCTGAAACTGGGGGTGGGACAGATCACGCGTCCACTGGGCACCCATATCGTTGATGCGAAAACAGGCGTGCGTGCCGCTAACCGCCTGCAGCGCATGATGATGGAAGAGACGCGCCTCGGTATTCCGGCGCTGTTCCATGAAGAGTGCCTGGTGGGGCTGTTGTGCAAAGATGCCACGCTGTTCCCGTCGTCGCTGAACTACGGTTCGACCTGGGATCCGCAGCTGGTGCAGCGTGCGGCAGAACAGATTGGCAAAGAAGCACGCTCTGTTGGCTGCCAGCAGGGGCTGGCCCCGGTGCTGGATGTCTCTCGCGACGTTCGCTGGGGACGCACCGAAGAGACCTTCGGAGAAGACCCGTGGCTGGTGGGGGTGATGGCCACGGCATACGTAAAGGGTTTGCAGGGCGATAAGCGCGATCTTCTGGCAACGCTCAAACATTATGTGGGCCACTCCTTCAGCGAAGGGGCACGCAACCACGCGCCGGTGCATCTGGGCTTTAGCGAACTGAACGACACCTTCCTGCTGCCGTTTGAGATGGCGGTGAAGCTGGCCAATGCCGGTTCGGTGATGCCCGCCTATCACGATATCGATAACCAGCCCGGACACAGCGACCACTTCCTGATGACAACCGTGCTGCGTGAACAGTGGGGGTTCGATGGGATCATCGTTGCGGACTACGGCGGCGTGAGCCTGCTGCACCAGCATCATGGCATCTCGCACGATGCCGCCGAATCTGCAGCGCTGGCCTTCAATGCCGGGCTGGATGTCGAACTACCAAAAGATGACTGCGCGCGTCATCTGGCACAAGCCGTTGAGCGCGGACTGATTATTTCCATGGCGAAAGTCGATGAAATAGTGGCACGCGTCCTGACCGAAAAATTCCGTCTTGGCTTGTTTGAAAAACCGTATGCCGATGAACAGGGCATCGATTTGCAAAATGAGGCAACGCGTCAGGTTGCAAGGGAAGTGGCGACCCGTTCGCTGACGCTGCTTGAGAATAACGGCATTTTGCCCCTCGGCGGCAACCCTCGCGTGGCGGTCGTCGGGCCAACGGCAGACGATCCGCTGGCGCTCCTCAGCGGTTACAGTTTTCCGGTGCACTTAATTATTAGCGACATGGTGGAAGAGACCTCGCAGGTCACGACACCGCGCGCGGCGCTCGAGCAGTATCTGGGGGCCTCGCGGGTACGTTATGCCAAAGGCTGTCACATTATCGAAAAACGGATGGCGGGTGCGCCGGTGTTTCCGGGTGACAGCGGCGGTAAACCCATGCAGCAATCTCCGGTCTCGCAGCGTACCGACCTGATCCCTGAAGCCGTGAAAGCCGCACAGGAGAGTGACGTGGTGGTGGCCTGCGTTGGCGATCTCGCCGGGCTGTTCCAGAGTGGAACCGTCGGGGAAGGCTCTGATACCGACTCTCTGGATCTGCCGGGCGTACAGCAACAATTGTTGGCTGCGCTGGTGGCCACCGGCAAGCCGGTTATCGTGGTCATGACCGGCGGGAGGCCTTACAACCTTCAGGGGCTGGAAGATAACGTCGCCGCACTGATGATGGCCTGGGCACCAGGGCAGGAGGGCGGCTGGGCGATTGCGGATGTATTAACGGGCCGCGCTGAACCGCAGGGACGTCTGGTGGTCAGCGTGCCGAAAAGCGCGGGAGCAATGCCCTATTACTACAACCACAAGCTCAAAAGTGGCGGCACACCGTTTGCTTTCCATTTTGGCTCCCGCTATCCCTTTGGCTTCGGTCTCGGCTGGACGCAGTTTAGCTGGGGAACGGCGCGCGTGGCTGAACCCCGCGTTCCGATCGACGGCGAGGTGGTCGTAAGCCTGGATATCACCAATACCGGTGAGCGCAGCGGCAGCGAGGTGGTACAGGTCTATGTCCGGGATAACGTCGCCACGCAGGTGCGGCCATTGCAGGAGTTGAAGGCGTTCCAGCGCGTCACGCTCTCACCGGGTGAAACCGCCACACTCACCTTTACGTTGCCCGTCGAGATGTTCAACTTTACCCGTCGTGACGGCAAACGGATCGTCGAGCCGGGTGAATTTGAGCTGCAGATTGGTGCATCGTCGGCGGATATTCGCGAGGTGGTGACGGTCAATGTGACCGGGGAAACCCGTGTATTGTCAACGGAATGGCGGATGCTCAGCACCTGTGGCGTCAGCCGCGCGTAATCAGGATAAAAAAAAGCCCATCGTGGGAGATGGGCAAAGACTACACACAGCAATTCGTTGTTTCACTCAGGGGATTTCCATGCTTATAAATCAAGGTGTTGATTTATAACCGTGTCCTAATAGTAGGCATGTCAGCTTTTAGCGTCGATCAGATTCGTCTCAATAGTTAAAGAGACGTAAAGATTTCTTGAGGTTAATAGGGGACTTAGAGCCGTAATAGCGGGTCTGACCAGTGCGCAACGAATAAATACTTTAGCAACGTTTAAGTATTAAGGGGGAATATGTAGGCCGGGTACGCGACTGCGTTACCCGGCCTGTCCATTACTGCTTGTTCTTATCTTCCAGCTCTTCCAGTTCGCTCAAAATCACGTCCGGGTCCGTTCCCGGAGGCGGGATTTCATGCACCCAGGCGGAGAACAGACGCCAGGTCACGGCCAGAAGCACCGGACCAATAAACAGACCAATCATCCCAAAGGCAATCAATCCACCAATTACGCCTGAGAGAATAAGGATCAGCGGCAGGTCTGCGCCCATGCGAATAAGGATGGGACGAATAACGTTATCCATGGTGCCAACCACGCAGCTCCAGACCAGCAGAACGGTGCCCCACGTGGTATCGCCGGTCCAGTACAGCCAGATAATGCTGGGTACCAGCACCAGCAACGGACCCAGTTGCGCAAGGCAGGTCATCAGCATGACCACGGTGAAGACGGTGGCGTACGGCACGCCAGAAATCGCAAGACCAATACCGCCCAGCACCGCCTGAACCAGCGCCGTTACCACGACGCCAAGCGCAACCGCGCGCACGGCCTGCGCCGCCAGCAGAACCGCGGCATCACCCCGTTTGCCCGCCAGGCGAGTGGCAAAATGACGAACGCCCAAAGCCACCTGCTCACCACGCCAGTACAGCAGGGCACTAAAGACCAGCATCAGCGTACAGTGCATCATAAAGCGGCCAATGTGCGCTGCCTGACCCACAAACCAGGTGGTGGTGGTGCCAATATACGGGCGCACTTTCGCCATCAGCGCGCTGCCACCCATCTCCAGCAGGCCATGCCAGCCGCTGTAAAGTTTTGCGCCAACAACCGGAATGCTGTTAAGCCAGGCGAGATCCGGCGGCGTCAGATCGCCACTGGTCACGGCGCGAATCACCGGGCCGCTGGAGTCGACAAGGCTGTTGACCAGCAGCGCAACGGGAATAATAAACAGCAGGAACAACAGCAACGTCATCACCAGGACCGCCAGCCCACGACGTCCGAAGAGCAGTTTCTGCAACCGTAACAGTAAAGGCCAGGTGGCAACCACAACGGTTGCAGCCCAGGCGAAGCCGAGAATGAAGGGTTGAACGATCCACAAACACGCAATAATCATGAGGGCCAGGAACAGCACCGACAGCAAAATTTGCGCAACATCCCTGGGCTGGCGAAGATTGACCATAAATGAAACTTTCCTTAATTGAACACCAGCGTGGCTGGCGGGAACGGAAAACCGCGATTCTCTAATCATTAATGATTTCAGCGATTTTTGACAGGCGAATTCTGCCTGTAATTCTGCAGAGCGTATAAGAAAAAAATGTGATAAAACTTTTACGATACACGCAAACGATTTCACACCTCTAATTAGGGTCGACAGTAATGATCCCACAGATTTCTCAGGCACCTGGCGTCGTTCAGCTGGTGCTTAATTTTTTGCAGGCACTGGAGCAACAGGGTTTTACAGGGGATACCGCCACACATTATGCCGACAGGCTGACAATGGCGACCGACAACAGTATCTACCAGCTTCTTCCCGATGCAGTCGTGTTTCCCCGTTCAACGGCCGATGTGGCGCTTATTGCGCGACTGGCAATGCAGGAGCGATTTACCTCGCTGGTGTTCACGCCACGCGGCGGCGGCACCGGCACCAATGGTCAGGCGCTGAACCAGGGCATCATCATTGATATGTCGCGCTATATGAACCGCATCATTGAGATCAATCCCGAAGAAGGATGGGTGCGTGTCGAAGCGGGCGTCATCAAAGATCAGCTTAACCAGTACCTCAAGCCTTATGGTTACTTCTTTGCCCCCGAGCTCTCAACCAGCAACCGTGCGACAATCGGTGGGATGATTAACACCGATGCCTCCGGGCAGGGGTCGCTGGTCTACGGTAAAACCTCCGATCACGTTCTTGGCGTGCGTGCGGTGCTGCTGGGCGGCGATATCCTGGATACCCAGCCGATGCCGGTCGAACTGGCGGAAACGCTGGGTAAAGACAACACGGCCAACGGGCGGATTTACCGCACCGTGCTTGAGCGCTGTCGCGATAACCGCCAGCTGATCCTCGACAAATTCCCTAAACTGAACCGCTTCTTAACCGGCTACGATCTGCGTCATGTCTTTAACGATGACCTGACGCAGTTTGATTTAACCCGCGTGCTGACTGGCTCCGAAGGGACGCTGGCATTTATTACCGAGGCGCGGCTGGACATTACGCCGCTGCCGAAAGTGCGTCGGCTGGTGAACGTCAAATACAACTCCTTCGATTCTGCCCTGCGAAATGCGCCCTTTATGGTTGACGCGCGGGCGCTGTCGGTGGAAACCGTCGACTCTAAAGTGCTTAATCTGGCTCGGGAAGACATCGTCTGGCACTCGGTGAGTGAGCTTATCACCGATGTACCTGATAAAGAGCTGTTGGGTCTCAACATCGTTGAATTTGCCGGTGATGACGAAGCGCTGATTGAAAGCCAGGTCACCACGCTCTGTCAGCGGCTGGACGAACTGATTGCAGCAGGCGAAGGTGGGGTGATTGGCTGGCAGCTTTGCAGCGAACTCTCCGGCATTGAGCGTATTTACGCGATGCGTAAAAAAGCGGTGGGGCTGCTGGGCAACGCGAAGGGGGCTGCCAAACCGATTCCCTTTGCTGAAGACACCTGCGTCCCGCCTGAGCATCTGGCGGATTACATCGTTGAGTTCCGCGCCCTGCTGGACAGCCACGGTCTGAGCTATGGCATGTTCGGCCACGTGGATGCCGGGGTGCTGCACGTGCGTCCGGCGCTGGACATGTGCGATCCGCAGCAGGAGATCCTGATGAAACAGATCTCCGACGATGTGGTGGCGTTGACCGCGAAATATGGCGGCCTGCTCTGGGGAGAACACGGGAAAGGGTTCCGCGCGGAGTACAGCCCGGCGTTCTTCGGTGAAGCGCTCTACGCTGAGCTGCGTAAGGTCAAAGCGGCATTCGATCCGGATAACCGTCTCAACCCGGGTAAAATTTGCCCGCCAGAGGGCGTCGATGCCCCAATGCTGCAGGTGGACGCCGTCAAGCGCGGCACCTATGACAGACAAATCCCGATTGCGGTGCGCGCCTCCTGGCGCGGTGCAATGGAGTGTAACGGTAACGGTCTGTGTTTCAACTTCGACGTGAAAAGCCCAATGTGCCCGTCGATGAAAATTACCAGTAACCGCATCCACTCGCCCAAAGGCCGCGCAACGCTGGTCCGCGAATGGCTGCGTCTGCTGGCCGACCGCGGGATTGATCCGCTGAAGCTGGAACAGGAATTACCGGAAAAACGCGCCAGTCTGCGCTCGCTGATTGAACGTACCCGCAACAGCTGGCATGCGAACAAAGGCGAGTATGATTTCTCCCACGAGGTGAAGGAGGCCATGTCCGGCTGCCTGGCCTGTAAAGCCTGCTCAACCCAGTGTCCGATCAAGATTGATGTGCCGGAGTTTCGCTCACGCTTCCTGCAGCTTTACCATACCCGCTATCTGCGTCCAATGCGTGACCATCTGGTGGCGACGGTGGAGAGCTATGCCCCGCTGATGGCGCGTGCGCCGAAGACCTTTAACTTCTTCATCAATCAGCCGCTGGTGCGAAAGCTTTCCGAAAAACATATCGGGATGGTGGACCTGCCGCTGCTGTCAGTCCCTTCGCTACAGCGTCAGCTCGTGGGGCACCGTTCGGCGAATATGACGCTGGAGCAGCTTGAGGCGCTGACCCCTGAGCAGAAAGCCAATGTGGTGCTGGTGGTGCAGGATCCGTTTACCAGTTACTACGATGCCCAGGTGGTAGCCGATTTTATCCGTCTGGTAGAAAAACTGGGCTATCAGCCGGTGGTACTGCCGTTCTCACCAAACGGCAAAGCGCAGCACATTAAAGGTTTCCTTACCCGTTTTGCGAAAACGGCGCGGAAAACCGCTGACTTCCTCAACCGGGTGGCGCAGCTAGGGATGCCGATGGTCGGTGTCGATCCGGCGCTGGTGCTCTGCTACCGCGATGAGTATAAGCAGACGCTGGGGGAGCAACGCGGTGATTTCCACGTCATGCTGGTGCACGAGTGGCTGCCGGCGGCGCTGCAACAGGCGACCGTGAAGGATGTGAGCGGTGAATCGTGGTATCTGTTCGGCCACTGCACGGAAGTGACGGCACTGCCGGGCGCCCCGGCGCAGTGGGCGTCTATCTTTGCCCGCTTCGGGGCGAAGCTTGAGAGCGTCAACGTGGGCTGCTGCGGCATGGCAGGTACCTACGGGCACGAAGTGAAAAACCACGAGAACTCGCTCGGTATCTATGAGTTGTCGTGGCATCAGGCGATGCAGCGTTTGCCGAGGAACCGCTGTCTGGCTACGGGCTACTCCTGCCGAAGCCAGGTGAAACGGGTTGAAGGGAACGGGGTGCGTCACCCATTACAGGCCTTACTGGAGATAATTGGATGATCTGGAAACGAGCCGTGACGCTGCAGGCGCTGAATGCCATGGGCGAGGGGAATATGGTAGGGCTGCTGGACATTCAGTTCACGCGTATTGGCGAGGATGAACTGGAGGCCACGATGCCTGTCGATCATCGCACGCATCAGCCGTTTGGTTTATTGCACGGCGGCGCATCCGTCGTGCTGGCCGAAACCCTGGGGTCCGTGGCGGGTTATCTTTGCACCGAAGGGGAGCAAAAGGTCGTCGGGCTGGAGGTGAACGCGAACCATATTCGCTCGGTGCGAAGTGGACGGGTGCGCGGCGTTTGTCGCGCGCTACACGCCGGTAGCCGCCATCAGGTGTGGCAGATTGACATTCTTGACGAGCAGGATCGGCTCTGCTGTTCGTCGAGACTGACGACGGCGGTCGTGTAAAGTTTTCAGATGTTTTGCCTTTGGTCAAAAGCTAGCCAGCCTCTTGTGATATACTGGTCAGGTTTTGTACATAAGCGAGGACATCATGGATACTGAAATAACCCCAACACAGCTGGCAATTGAATATTTACGTCGTGATAAAAGCAACCTGTCTCCGGCGCAGTACCTGAAAAAGCTGAAACAGCTTGAACTGGAGTTCACAGATTTGCTGGCGCTCTCTTCAAATGAGCTTAAAGAAGAGATCTACTTTGCCTGGCGGTTGGGCGTTCACGTCCATTGATCATTGATCGTGACAGTAAAAAAAGGCCGCGTCAGCGGTCTTTTTTGTATCTGACATTCAGTACCGGGCAGGCAGTTTATTGATTTTAACGAGCCTGCCATCTTCTATCTCAATGAACCCGCCTGTTTTTAAATCCGCCAGAATACGCATCACCCCGCTGCGCGACAGCTGGGTTTTTTCGCGAATATACCGCTCTGCGGTGATGGCGTTGCGATAACTCTCATCTTCATCCATCAGCTTTATCAATTGCTGGCGAATCATCTCATAGGCCGTGGGCGCGCCCTGAGGCATCACATTATTGTATAGCCGGTTATAAACAAACATCAGGTGCTTAGACAACAACCCCCATAACCCATTCTCTTTGATAACGGCTTCCACCTGAGCGGTGGTAAGCATACCCGTCAGGCAGGGGGTCACGGTTTTAAGATAATCATTGAAGTAGATGTCTGTCAGATTGGCGAGGCCAAAAAGCGCCGGGCTACGTGCGGTGGTGAGCATCATGTTGTCGCTTCTGCGGTAGATAGCAACGGTGCCTTCGAGGATCAAATAGCACACGCTCTGGCCATTCACCTGGAGATCCAGCTGTTCGCCGGGAGCAACATTGCGCGTGGTACAGTAGGGTTGCAGGAATGAAATCAGTTCTCGCGCGTAAGGAGAACCACGATGCGTTTTTTCAGTAGAGGACATAACCTATAACCCGTAGCGATAACCCCCCTGATTATAGCGTTACTCCTTATCGTAAACACGAGGCTAATCAGTATTTACGTGGTAAATGACGGATTTCCAGCAGCACGCCACGCTCCATCGTGATGTACTTTCCGGTACGCAGTTCCGCGAGAATACGCATAATCCCACTGCGTGAAAGGTAGGTTCGACTCTTGATATACGCTGCCGCCGTGATGTTTTTCCGTACGGCATCTGGCTCCTGCATCAGTTCGACCAGCTGGAACCGGATAATGTCATAGGCTGACATCTGCGATATTTGCGCGCAGTGCTCGTATACCCGGGAGGCGGTATAGATGAGTAGCTTTGAAAAATGTTCCCATAAGTTTTTTTCCGCCACGATCTTATTAAAATTATCCAGAGAGACATGTGCTATTTCGGAGGTTTCAAGCGCTCTGACGTACAGATGTTCAGAGGAGAACTGGCTGCTGACACCCAGAATAAAAGGTGAGGATTCTGAGTTTAAAACAATACCATCGCCACGACGATGCAGCGCAACGCTGCCGTGTAACAGCAAAAAACAGAGGCGAACATCATTATTGTGATACTGGATAATTTCGCCTTTCGCGAGAATATGCCTTTCCGTAAAAGGCAGCACAGTACTGATTAACTTATCAATATGGGCATACGGCTTTAAATCCAGTACGGTAGATTTTACATCGGTGAGGACCGCTGTCATTCGCGTGTTCATAAGGTGCTCCACTGCTTTCATTGCGATCATGGTTGACCGGCGTAGAGAATTATCTTAAAAAACAGCGACTACGGGAATATGCAGCACAGGTCTAAAAGTAGACTTTCAATATTATCCTGACTAACATTTTGAATTTAATGATCTTAACACTCCGGTCTATTAATAGACTGCCTGTTATATGCATAAGGTATTCCTTATTTACAATGTTTTATTTTTGTTAATTACGGGTCTACGGAAAGACTCCAAAAATGATTGTCGACGTCAACGGGGTTGTATAAATTTTATTTCATCGACAGCAAGTCATATGCGTCTTCAGACGTTTAATGAAATAAAGTTATTTCATTTTTTTCGCTGCTGTCTGTAAAAGGCAAAACATTAAGCGGGTGAAAAAACCGACGCGTCTTTTTGTCTGAATGTTAATAATAAATAAAGTAATACAGGATATAGCATGATGAAAAAAACACTTCTTCTGGCAACGATCGCAGCAGGTTCCGTACTGACAATGGCCAATGCGTTTGCCGCTGCAGGTACCGTTAATTTTAACGGAAATATTCTGGATTCTGCCTGTGACGTTGATGTGGCATCTCAGAACCAGGTGGTTGTACTTGGGGATTATTATAAAACAGAGTTTACCGCGACGGGGGCGAGAACTGCGGCAACGAAATTCGATATTATTTTGAAAAATTGCCCGGTCTCGGTCACGAACGCCAAAGTGCGCTTTGACGGTACTCCGGATGCGTCTAATAGTAATCTTCTGGCGATTGACACCTCCGTGGCGGGTGCCGCAACGGGCGTGGCGATCAACCTGATGACCGCGGATAAAGCCGACCTGCCTCTGCATGGCAGCAATGGTTACACCTACATGCTCAGCAGCTCTGCAGACAACACGCTCAATTTCTATGCCCAGTATATTTCGACCACGGCCAGCGTCACGGCAGGCCCGGCGAATTCTGTCGCCAACTTCTCGGTGGTTTATAACTAGCTCTTTTGCCTGAACGTCGGGGCCGCCCCGGCCCCCAATTTTATGAGGAACAGAATGTATTTTTTCAGAACCCCTTTACTGGCAACAGCGTTGTTATCTCTGATGCTGTCAACGGCTCATGCCGGCGTCATTATTGGTGGTACGCGCATTATTTTTGATGGCGCTAAAAAGGAAACGTCACTCAGTGTGAATAACCCTGATGGTACGCCGTATTTAATTCAGTCATGGATCGACGTGCAGGAAGGGGCGTCAGGCAAGGTGCCTTTTATTATTACGCCGCCTTTGTATCGTCTGGATGGCGGGCAAAAAAACGTTGAGCGCATCGTGATGACGGGGGCACTGCCTCAGGATCGGGAAAGTTTATTTTGGCTGAATATTAAAGCGATTCCGTCTGCCTCAACGCAGATGAACGCATTACAAATTGCGGTTAAAACGCGCATCAAACTGATTTATCGGCCCGCTGAGCTGCACGCGTCCACGCCTGACGAACAGGCCAGTCAATTACGCTGGCGCAGAACCGGGAATGAACTTCAGGTTAATAACCCGACCGCGTATGTCATCAATTTTAATGAAATCACCCTTGGGGGTAAAAAAATCGATGACGTGTCGTATGTCTTACCCGGTGGCTCAGTCCGTTTCACGTTACCGCAGGGGGCCAGCGGCAGTGTACTGACGTTTAAAGTGATTAATGACTTCGGCAGCCCTGGGGGCCCGCATCAGGCAACCTTATAACCGGTGAAACGCGGGCATTGCCTGTCATAAATGAGTTAAAAGCGATGGCAATACACTATTTTCGGGCTCGACCTGCACCCCTGGCGACAGTGATCGGATTAATACTTGCAGGTTCATCGCAGGCGCTTTTTGCCGGTGAGACATTTAATGCCGAACTGGTTGAACTTGATAATCCAGGAAGAGGGAGAACGGATTTATCGGCATTTGAATCCGGATCGCAGGCACCCGGCACCTATCACGTCGATATTGTTCTTGATGACCAGCTAATGGCGACCCGCGATATCACCTTTACTGCAGTAAAAGACGAAAAGGGCAATGACGTCCTCCGGCCGTGCCTGAGTCTTGACCAGTTAAAACAGTGGGGCGTAAGAACCACGCTTTTCCCGCAGCTGGCGGCGAACAACGGTGAATGCGCAAACCTTCAGGCGATCCCGCAGGCCAGTAGCGATTTTCAGTTTGGCGCACAGCGGCTGGTGATCAGCATTCCTCAGGCCGCCATCGACCTGCCAGCCAGGGACGCGGTTCCGCCAGAGATGTGGGATGAGGGGATTAATGCCGCCATGCTTAATTACAGTCTGAGCGGCGCAAACGCGTGGGCGAAGAACACTCGCGGCAGCCAGAATGATAGCCAGTACGCCAACCTGCGCCCCGGGGTCAATATCGGGCCGTGGCGCTTACGTAATTACACCACCTGGTCACGGGATTCCACCGGTGAGGATCGGTGGGACAACGTGTATACCTATGCGCAGCGCGCCGTTATTCCGCTGAAAGCACAGCTGATTATCGGGGACAGTACCGCACCGGCGGATGTTTTCGACAGTATGCCATTTCGCGGCGGTCAACTGGCCTCGGATGATGACATGCTGCCGGACTCTCTTAAAGGCTATGCGCCCGTGGTCCGCGGCATCGCGCGAACCAATGCGCAGGTGGTGGTCCGCCAGAATGGTTATCAAATTTATCAGAGCTACGTGGCGCCAGGCGCGTTTGAAATCTCGGACATGTATCCCACCGGCGGCGCAGGCGATCTGGATGTGACCATTAAAGAGGCTGACGGGAGTGAGCAGCATTTCACGCTGCCTTATGCCTCGCTGCCGGTCCTGCAGCGGGAAGGACGACTGAAGTATGCGGTGACGGCCGGGCAGTATCGCGCCTACAACAGTCGCGTGGAGAAAACGTCCTTTGGTCAAATCACCGGTATTTATGGGATTCAGCACGGCATCACCCTTTACGGTGGGATGCAGGGGTCTGATAAATACCGTTCAGTGGCGTTTGGCATCGGTAAAAACATGGGGGATATCGGCGCGATCTCTGCCGACGTAACCCAGGCCTGGTCAACGCCGAATAACACCGACAAAACATCCGGTCAGTCCTTGCGCGCGCGTTACAGCAAAAATATGGCGAAGACCGGGACAAACTTTTCAATTGCGGGATACCGATATTCAACCCGTGGCTATTACGGGATGCAGGACGTGCTGGATTCCTACGGCGACAGCAGTGCCCTGCAGGACCGGCGGCGTAACCGTGCTGAACTGACCATGAGCCAGGCGCTGGGCGGCGCGCTGGGTTCACTGACGCTCAGCGCCGCACGCGAGGATTACTGGAATTCTGGTCAGGCGATGGCCTCCTGGAGCGTGGGCTACAACAATGACTGGAACAACGTCAGTTACGGTTTGACCTGGACCTACAGCAAGAATGGACGCGGGAGCGCGCAAAACGCGGACCACGATCGGTTGCTGGCCTTTAACGTCAGCGTACCGTTGGACAAATTCTTGCCGCGTACCTGGGCTAACTATGGCATGAACGCCAGTAAGCACAACGGCACGACGCACGTGGTCGGGCTGAACGGCGTGTCTCTGGAAAACAGCGCCCTGAACTGGAACGTGCAGCAAGGTTATGGCACACAGGGCACGGGAAATACCGGCAACCTGAACGGCGACTATAAAGGCACCTATGGCGAAATTGTCGCGGGCTACAGCTACGACAAACACAACGAGCGCCTGAATTACGGGTTGCAGGGGGGCGTCATTGCTCACCGTGACGGCATCACGCTTTCGCAGCCGCTCGGTGAAACCAATATCCTGGTGAAAGCGCCGGGTGCACACGGTGTCGATATTCGCAATCAACCCGGGGTTCGTACGGATTTCCGCGGGTATACAGTGGTTAACAATCTGTCGGTATACCGAAAAAACGACATCACTCTTGAGCCGGAAACTATGCCGGATGACGTGGGACTTGAGATTAATACGCGCACCGTAACACCGACCCGCGGGGCGATAGTGGAAGCCGATTATAAGTCTAAAATCGGGCGCCGGGTGCTAATGACCCTGTCCGATGGGCAATATGCCGTTCCGTTTGGTGCGGTCGTCACGCTCAAAGGCGACAGCAACAGCAGCTTTATTGTGGGCGACCGTGGTCAGGTCTATTTAACGGGACTGCCCGGACAGGGAGAGATCGTGGCAACCTGGGGAAATCAACCCGGTCAGCAGTGCCGCGCGCAGTTTAGCCTGCCTGCACAACCCACCTACGGCGGAATAACCGACGTTAACGCGCTTTGCCGCCAGGAAGGTTAAAAATGAAATTTGCTTTATCTCTGATCCTGCTCTGTTTACTGAGCGGGTGGAATAGCGCCCGTGCCGGCACCTGTACAACCATCACGCCGCAAATATCGACGATATCTGTGGGCACGATTAACGTGCAGCGTGATGCCCCCGTGGGCACCATTATTTTTTCTCGCGCCGCCTCATCAACGGGAACCTATTTAACGGGATGTTCTAACCCGCTGATGCTGGGATTCAGTATGCGATATAACAATGGGAACCTGAGCAGCTACGGTAACCATGTTTATGCCACCAATGTCAGCGGTATTGGTATTCGCTTTTCCTCGGGGAATTATTTTGAAAACCCGGCTTACACGTTTTCGTATAACGCGGTGACGTCGTATGTGGATTGGTTTGGTGGAAAAGTTGAGCTGGTGGTGACCGGCCCGGTAACGTCGGGCGCTTTAACGCCGGGCGTTATCGGAACCGTGGCGCTTCAGGGAAGTGACGGTGTTTATCGTGACGGTCTGACGGTCCAGTTAACTGACGGCACAATTAATGCGCTGGCATGCACGATAACGACGGCGCAGTTGACGTTCCCGATAGGCGATATTCCGGCCTCATCGTTTGGCTCCGTTATTGGAACCACGCCATCCGGCGCCCAAAATACGCAAAATCTGGGGTTAACCTGCAGTGCCGGCACCAATATCAGTGTGTCACTCAGCGGTATGCAAAATCCGGACAGCGCCAATACCAGCGTCATGGCATTAACCGGTCAGGGGAATGCCGGTACGGCAAAAGGGGTAGGGGTTCAGCTACTTTATAACGGTTCTCCTTTGGTAATGAACGGTCGCCTGTTATTAAAACAGTCTGCGGGAGGACAGGAGACGCTCCCGTTAACAGCGCGCTATTACCAGACGTTAACCACCGCGGAATCAGGCTCGGCAAATGCATCAGCCACGCTTACGATAACCTATCAATAACCGGTGAGATGATGAAAATAATTCCCACGGCGTTGCTTGTGTCGGGTTTACTGTGCGGCAAAGCGCTATGTGCAGACAGCGTAAATATCGGGGTCACCGGAAATATCGTGGCCTCACCCTGCCTGTTTAATAACGGCAATACGAATCTCGATATTAATCTGGGCAATATCCAGGCGAGTAATATGGTGACGCCAGGATCATTCTCTGACCCAGTTACGTTTGATCTGTTATTTACCCAATGTCCGGTGGGGACGCGTAGCGTCACCGCTACCTTTACGGGTACACCCGACCCTGTTGCCGGCGCCGACTATTACATTAACCGCGGTACGGCCACCCACGTGGCGATAGCAATGCGCGAGGCCGGAAGTGGCATACTGAAAGGGAACGGCTCCAGCATGACGGATTATGTCGCCTCAGACCGGACGGCGAAGATGGCCATGCAGGCTGCGGTTATATCCACCGGAGGCAGGGCGACGCCCGGCACCCTCAGCGCAGTGGTGGTCATTACGCTGCAATACAATTAAGTCGCGCGGGATTTCACGCGCATTTTTGCTTCCCGTCGGTGTGGTCTATGTTGAATATTTTAATTAGCGAGACGGATTCGTTATTTCAGTCTGGTCTGCAGTATTTTTTTATGGATTTCTTTTGGCGTAATTTTAATGACTGTATTCATTTTGATTATGAAATGACGCCGCATAACGTCAGCACGGCGGATATTATTGTCCTCTCTTTATGCCAGGGAGAAACCCTGACCTGTTTTCCGGAATTACAGTCACGGCAAAAAGGCATTGTGATCGGCTGGGTTGATGATGAGCAACGGTCTACGGCGTCGCAATCCTGTTATCAGGATATTATTTTCATCTCCCGCAGGGCCTCTCTTGACATGATTGGCGAGACGGTAGGGTGCGCGTGGCGTAAAACGCAGTTGAAGGGGCATGTGCTGCAGAAAACGTCCTGTTTCGATTGCGAGCATAAGATATTATCACCGCAGCAAATACGCATCGTCATGAACCTGTATAAAGGCTTATCCGTTATGCAGACGGCAGACGCGTTACAGATCGGCTATAAGACCGTTTTTGCGCACAAATACATGATCATGCAAAAATTTAACCTGCGAAGTGATTATGAGCTTATCGCGCTGCTCAACAGGATGGTGAAGAAAAACGGCACCCCCAATATTTTTCGTGATTCTGTGAGACAGGGTTTCCAGGACCGCCCCTGTCTGGAGGCGTAAAGGCACTTTTATTGATGACAGGAATAACGGAAACAAGTGTTCGGTTATGAAACTTTAGAGTTGCATCTGCAGCATGTTATTTTTACGTTTTATATAACGATTAATTAGCGATGCAAATTCATAAAACCCTGAAACCGATTTTTGTGACCAGGTTCAAGTGTGTGGGGCCGGAATGTTTAATTTCCTGCTGCCGCGGCTGGACAATTTCCATTGATAAAAAAACACATCAAAAATATCTTTCATCAACGCATCCCGGTATCGCTGCAATAGCCAAAGACAATCTGATTCTGCAGCGTAAAGGCAAAGTAAACTATTCCCGTATTAAACTGGATGAAAATGGGGAGTGTCCGTTTATCGATGAAAATAAGCTCTGTATGGTACACCGTGATTTAGGTGAAAGTGCCTTATCGCACACCTGCAGTACTTATCCCCGAAGCTCCACCCGCTATCTGGATGAAACTCGCCACAGCATGACCCTTTCATGTCCGGAAGTGGTCAGGCGGGTTCTCTTCGACCCCGATGCGATGTTATTGCAGGAGCAGGATGAACTGCTGGCCGTTTATAAAACCAATCTGATTGGTCAGCGCCAGTCTATGCCTCAAAGCAGCCAGGTCATTCATCTCCTTGCGTGGAAAATAATCCAGTCGCCAGCGAGGAATGTTGAAGAAAATTTGATGGCGCTGGCTCAGTTGATCCTGACCTTACAGCATGTGAACTTCGATTTGCACAATCAGTATGAGCAGGTTGAACGCTTTTACGAAGCCTTGCTGGAAGCGTTGCAGAGCGGTAAATCGCTGCTCTCTGAAAGCAATGTCGGGCGATCAAATGCGATGAAATATCTGGCGTTGTCGATCCTCGGCACGAACGTGGCGCGAGATTCTGCACGGGATGGGTATATCAACGAAGGGCATCGGCAAATTGCTGACTTTTTGAATTTCAGCCATGACAGCGATCCCGCCAGGCTGGCGCAGAAATTCGACGCGATTAACCAGCAGTGGGGGAAACTTTGCCAGGAATCCTGTCTGTCAGAGCCGTACGTATTACGCAACTATCTGTTGTACAAACTCTACAGCGGCTATTTCCCGGGTAAGAATACTGCCACCATTATGCGTCAGTTTTATCGCATCGTTCTGGACTTTTTCTACCTGAAAGTTTTCCTGAGCGTCAAATCAATGGATGAACAACTGGACCAGCAGATGGTCATGAAAACCATCGCCAGCTTCTCAGAAAAGACCCTGCACAATCAGACCATTGATGCCCGTATGGATTTTGCTATCGATAAGATTAACGGTGGGGACGACCTCTCGTGCCTGCTGCTCATTGGCTAACGTATAACGAGGCTCGCCGTGGCGAGCCTCTTTTTCCTCAGACGTTCACCGCCGTGATTAACCGCGTCTTCATGGTCTGATAAGACGACGCTGCAAAGTCTTCCGCCCAGCGTTGGTCTTCAATCGCCTCAAGCTTAACCGCACAATACTTGGTTTCTGGGGTTTTGGAGACCGGGTCAAGATTATCCTGCGTCAGTTCGTTACAGGCGCCAATCCACCACTGGTAGGTCATATAAACCGCACCGGCGTTGATGCGCTCGCTGATGCTGGCACGGGTAATGACTTTGCCCCGACGGGAATGCACCCATACCAGCTGCCCGTCTTTAATGCCCAGGCTGTCCGCATCGAGGGGATTCATTTGTACACGGCCTGGTTCGTCGGCAAGGCTTTGCAGCGCGGCGCAATTGCCGGTCATTGACCGGCAGGAGTAGTGGCCGACCTCACGCACGGTGCAGAGCACCAGCGGATACGTTTCGTCCGGGATCTCGGCTGGCGCGCGCCAGGCTGCCGCAAAAAGCTGGCCTTTGCCGCTCGGCGTATCGAACTGGTTATCTTTATAGAGATACGGCGTCCCCGGGTGATCGAGCGTTGGACACGGCCATTGCACATGGCCCATTTCACCCATTTTTTCGTATGTCACGCCATAGAACAGCGGACAGAGCTCGCGCATCTCGTCCCAGATCTGCTGGTTGGATGCGTAATGCATCGGGTAGCCCATTTCGGTAGCAAGCAGGCTGATGATCTCCCAGTCCCGTTTCACGTTGCCGCTGGCCTCAATGGCTTTACCGAAACGCTGGAAACCGCGGTCGGCACAGGTAAAGACGCCACCGTGTTCTCCCCACGATGTGGCAGGTAACAGAACATCCGCCACTTCCGCCGTTTTCGTCATAAAGATGTCCTGAACCACCACAAAATCGAGTGCTTCAAAACCGCGGCGCACCAGCCCCAGATCGGCTTCAGTCTGCAGCGGATCCTCGCCCATGATGTAATAGGCTTTTACCTTACCTTCCAGCGCAAGGTGAGGGACTTCGGTGATACGCGTTCCAACCTCTTTGTCCATAATCCCGACATCGATTCCCCAGGCAGTGGCGAATTTCTGCCGGACCGCCGGGTCCGTAACGTCCTGATACCCCGGGAACATATTGGGCAGAACGCCCATATCACATGCGCCCTGAACGTTGTTTTGACCACGTACTGGCCCAACGCCGACGGCAGGTCGACCAAGATTTCCGGTCAGCAGCGCCAGGCTGGAGAGACCTTTGACCACGTCTACAGCCTGACCAAATTGCGTTACGCCCATGCCCCACATGACGGTGGCGGAAGGCGCAGCCGCGAACGTCCGCATCGCCTGACGCACATCCCGGGCTGGAATGCCGGTGAGATGTTCGACGTTTTCGGGCGCGTAGTCTTTAACCGTTTCCCGATAAGCGTCAAGCCCTTCGGTGAAGCGCGCGACGTAGTTTTTGTCGTACAGCTCCTCTTCCAGAAGGACATAGCCAAACGCATTGACCAGTGCCATGTTGCTGCCGTTTTTCAGCTGCAGGTGCTGGTCGGCGATGCGTGCGGTTTCAATGCGACGGGGATCGCAGACGATGATTTTCGCGCCATTTTCGCGGGCTTTTAAGACCCGACGGGCGACGATGGGGTGCGAATCGGCGCAGTTATAGCCAAACACCAGCAGGCATTTTGAGTTTTCAATATCGTTAATGGAATTGCTCATTGCACCGTTGCCGAGGGTTTCCTGTAACCCGGCAACAGAAGGGCCGTGACAGACGCGCGCGCAGCAGTCCACGTTGTTGGTATTCAGCACTGCACGGGCAAATTTTTGCATCACATAGTTCGTTTCATTCCCTGTTCCCCGGGAGGAACCGGTGGTCATGATGGACCGTGGGCCATACTGCTCTTTTATGCTCCTGAGTTTATGGGCGGTATAGCGGATAGCCTCTTCCCAGGTGACGGGGGTAAAAGCCTCTCCCTTGTGGTAGCGGATCATGGGCTGAGTCAGACGGGGGGTAAGCAGACGCGTATCGTTCAGGAAGTCCCAGCCATAAAAGCCTTTCAGGCACAGGGTGCCCTGGTTTGTTACGCCTTCGGCCGCTTCGGCACGGAGGATACGGTTATTTTCGACGACAAGGTTTAATTTGCAGCCTGCACCACAGTAGGGGCAGACGCTGGCGATTTTTTTCATCAATAACAGACCTGTTAAGAAATGAAGCAAAGTTGACTGGGTAGCCCAGTCCCGTAAACGGGAGTAAGCAGGAACCATGCCACATTTACTTTGTATGTTTTACAGGGTGTTATACGAGGAGGGAACGTGTCATCGTCAGCCCGATCGTCAGTTTTGACGATGACACGTTAGCCTTCACAGAGGGGAGGGTTTTTAGAGATCGTCCATGGTGTGACCCACAACGATTTCCAGGGTCTTACGAATGACATCTGCCTGCACAACGTCGTTTGTGGATTCCAGCGTCTGGATCAGCCACAAAATGATCGCTTTGTTGGACAGGTGTCCTTCAGAAGCCAGAACACAGCGTACTGCAGTAGAAAAAACAGCGGACTCTTCAGCAAAACGATCGCCTGCGTGACGGAAATATTCCGACAGCGCGCTTTCTAAAAAAGCGGAATGGTATTCGGGTTGAAGCTGAATATTTTGTCTCATTTGTTCTCACCGTAGCTGTAAAATTGCAGTCAATGTATTTTTCTGGGATCGGACGGTTTTCCATTTCCAAATAACGGCACTACATTGTCTCTTTTAACGTTGAGAGATCCCTCTCTATCCGTTCGTCCTTGCGCGGTTCTGCGACGTTTCAGGGCGATGTTGTTTGAACCGATATCGGCAATCACCATCGCAAGTGTCTCCCGCCGCTGGGGATCCTTTTCATGCGCTTTCATATCCCGCAGACGCTGAACCAGAGCTTCGGTTGTGACGGGGCCTCGCTCTTTCAAAAGAGAAAGAACGGCTTCACCGATAAGCTGGTCAATCAGTCGGTCTGCATCACTGCTGTTCATAACATTACCGTTCGAAAAGCAGACCAAGCAGCATGTGGTAATGCTGTTCCTCTTCAGGCCCATCGGCCTTTTCGAGGCGGCTTAAGAGTTTGGTACAGAGCGATTTGCGATTCAGATTTCGCCCGTCGCTAAGAATCTCAACCACGACCTGACCGAGCGCCTCCTGTTGGGTAGGAAGCGCGGCCTTCTCGAAGTAGTGCGCGATCGCTGCTGCTGAATCTGCGACATAATCCTTCTGCTGCATGTTTCGCTCCTGTAAAAAAATGTAATCACTAACGTTACATTTAAGGTATACACAATTTCCAAATCTGTACATAGAAAATGTACAATTTTTTAAAATAATTGTGATATATTTTATAAATTCTATGTTTATCAGGTGGTTGGGTCATGAAAATGAAGCATTTCCGTTACAGAATATATTGTACAATACGCACGGTGATGGATAAGTTGTACAACGCAGGAAACGGATGCGTTAGGTGCCGTAAATGGTTGAGATGTAAATTATTTGTCACGTAATTAATATGCTATAACAGATGTTTACCGACGTGTTTTTGTGGCCAACCCCTAACCCCCTTCAGGATAAGCATGCTTACAACCATCATATACCGCAGTCATATCTGCGAGGACGTTCCAGTGAAAGCGCTGGAAAACATGGTAGCTGCTGCAAATAGTAAAAACCGGCAATCCAATGTCACGGGGATCTTGCTGTTTAACGGCACGCATTTTTTTCAGTTGCTCGAAGGCCCAGCGGAAAACGTTTCATCCATTTACGAGCAGATTTGCCAGGACACGCGCCACCATAACGTGGTGGAGCTGATGCGCGATCACGGCCCCTCCCGACGCTTCGGCAAGGTTGGCATGGAGCTTTTTGACTTGCGTCAGTTCGACAGGGAAGAGGTGCTTCAGCAGGTTCTTGACAAAGGCACCAGCAGGTATCAACTGACATATAGCGATCGCGCCCTGCAGTTTTTCCGCACCTTCGTGGAGGCCACGGAGAAAGCCAACTATTTTGAACTGCCCCCTGCAGATGCCTGGGATTTTATCCCGGAAGAGACGCCTTTATCGGCGCAACCGGAGGTGGTGGCTAAAGGCGCGGATTGCAGCTTTGCGTTCCAGCCTATCGTGGATCCGTTTATGCAGCAGGTCGTCTCCTGGGAGGCCTTGATCCGCACGCCCACCGGTGAATCGCCCGGAACCTATTTTGCCCAAATTCCTCGTGAAGAGGTGTACGCCTCTGATTTGAAAAGCAAGCAGGTTGCGCTCTCCATGGCGAGCGCTCTGGGATTACAGGATCAGACATTATCCATTAACCTGCTGCCCATGACGCTGGTCAACGTGCCTGGCGCCGTGGATTTCCTGCTGACGGCCATTGACGCAAATGGCTTTGTGCCGGAGCAGATTGTGGTGGAATTCACCGAGAGCGAAGCGATTTCCCGTTTTGAAGAGTTTACCCATTCGGTCAGGCAGTTAAAAAGTGCCGGTATCAGCGTAACCATCGATCACTTTGGTGCCAGTTTTGCCGGTCTACAGTTACTGGCGCAATTCCAGCCTGACAGAATTAAGATTAACCGCGATCTGGTCGCGAATGTGCACAAAAGCGGCCCGCGGCAGGCCATCATTCAGGCGATTATCACCTGCTGTTCCTCGCTGGAGATCCAGTTCTGTGCCGTCGGCGTTGAGAAGCCTGAAGAGTGGATGTGGCTGGAGTCTGCAGGCATTTCCCAGTTCCAGGGGCACCTGTTTGCCAGCCCGCGTCACGGGGGAATTCCGGCGATCGCGTGGCCAGAGAAGAAGTTTGAATTTTGAGAAAGCTGTACATAAACCTGCAAGCTTGACTGTACGCGCGGCAAAATTTGTACAACAATACATTAACGGGTGAAGGAACTTGTATACCCTTCACCCGCTCAAAAAGAGGCCTTAGTTATACAAATGGTTTGTACAATCTGATAAGGTTGGTCTGGTTGGGTATGGAAGTTCTAAGCGTGAGGGAGTTAATGGCCTATTACAGTATCGGCGAAGTGGCCGAACGATGCGGTATCAACCCCGTTACGCTGCGTGCCTGGCAGCGCCGTTATGGATTGTTGAAGCCGCAGCGAAGCGAAGGGGGCCATCGTCAGTTTGACGATGAAGATATCCTGCGTATTGAAGAGATCAAACGCCTGATGAAAAGCGGCGTTTCGGTCGGCAAAGTCAAAGGCTTGCTGGAAAACAAAGAAGTGATGACTCAGGGTAACTGGGCATCAATCCAGGAAGAGATGATGACGGTTTTGCGTTATGCCAGCCCGGCAAAGCTGCGCGCCAAAATAGGCGAGTTCCGCCGCGATCACGCGATGGATGCGCTTATCGATAATATTATTTCTCCCGTTCGTCAGCGAATGAATCAGGATCAAAATACGGTGCGTCATATGGCGAGCCTGCTTGACGGTGTGCTGATAGAGTTTGCTGTCGCAAGCCTGGCGGAGTCACGTAAGAAAGCCGGTAAAGATGCTCTGCTTATTGGCTGGGAGTGCGATGACCGGACACACCTGTGGCTTGAGGCTGCGCGTCTGGCACAGAAGGGATGGCATATTGACGTGCTGGCCGACCCGATTGATTCCCCTCGTCCGGAGCTTTTTCCTGGGCAAAGAATTTTCGTCTGGACCGGTAAAGCGCCGACGCCGCGTCAGCAGGAACTGCTTGACCACTGGCGTGAACAGGGTTTTGTTGTCTCCTTTCATCATTAATTTCCGCAGGCCTTGAAGGCCTTTTTTTTTTGCCCGTCGTTTCTCTGGATAAAATCTATCTTAAAAATAGGCATTTCCGATGCATATTTTACTTTTCCCCTTTACTCCGCTTTTCTGATTCGATAACCCATTATTTTTCAAAGTAATGAACAATTAAATCCATCCCGCCCGCATCCGCTGACAGGGTCTATGCTTAATAAAAGTATGCAAAAAGGGCGATTTAGCCCAATGCCCCTGCTGACAGAGGGTTGAAGTGATAATCGTTATCACTAACATGGTGTTATGCCCTGGGGCTTATTAGATGAGGTGGACCTATGGAACTGCATTCAGAAACCTTCAATCCTGCCGACTTTGCCTGGCGTGGCTTAACGCTCACGCCAGCGGCGGCGGCACATATTCACGAACTGGTGGCGAAAAAGCCAGAGATCCTCGGCGTGCGCCTGGGGGTGAAACAGACCGGCTGCGCAGGATTCGGTTACGTGCTCGATACCGTCACAGAACCCGAGAAGGATGATCTGGTATTCGAAACTGACGGCGCAAAATTGTATGTCGCCCTGCAGGCCATGCCGTTTATTGACGGCACGGAAGTGGACTACGTACGTGAAGGTTTAAACCAGTTATTCAAATTTCATAACCCGAAAGCCCAGAACGAATGTGGGTGCGGCGAAAGCTTTGGGGTATAGGCGGTACTATGTCTCGTAATACTGAAGCAACGAGTGATGTTAACACCTGGAGTGGCGGCCACCTCAATTATAAAGAGGGGTTCTTTACCCAGCTGCAGACCGATGAACTGGCGAAAGGCATCAATGAAGATGTCGTCCGGGCGATCTCGGCCAAACGCAATGAACCTGAGTGGATGCTGGAGTTTCGTCTGAGCGCCTTCCGGGCCTGGCTGGAAATGGAAGAACCTCACTGGCTGAAAGCGCATTATGACAAGCTGAACTATCAGGATTACAGCTACTACTCTGCGCCATCCTGCGGGAGTTGCGACGACACCTGCGCCTCACAGCCTGGCGCGGTGCAGCAAACCGGTGCGGACAACAGCTTCCTGAGCAAAGAAGTGGAAGAGGCATTTAACCAGCTGGGTGTGCCCGTTCGCGAAGGGAAAGAGGTGGCGGTGGACGCCATTTTTGACTCCGTCTCAGTGGCGACAACCTACCGTGAAAAACTGGCAGAGCAGGGGATTATTTTCTGCTCCTTCGGCGAAGCGATTCACGAGCACCCTGAGCTGGTGAAAAAGTACATCGGCACTGTGGTGCCAAGTAACGATAACTTTTTTGCCGCGCTTAATGCGGCGGTAGCGTCTGATGGCACCTTTATCTACGTGCCAAAAGGCGTTCGCTGCCCGATGGAGTTGTCGACGTATTTCCGCATCAACGCGGAAAAAACCGGTCAGTTCGAACGCACCATTCTGGTGGCCGATGAAGGCAGCTACGTCAGTTACATTGAAGGCTGCTCCGCACCGGTCCGTGACAGCTACCAGCTTCACGCCGCGGTGGTTGAAGTCATCATCCATAAAGATGCCGAGGTAAAATACTCCACGGTGCAGAACTGGTTCCCGGGCGATGGCAACACCGGCGGTATTCTGAACTTCGTGACCAAGCGTGCGCTGTGCGAAGGCGAAAACAGCAAAATGTCCTGGACCCAGTCGGAAACCGGCTCTGCGATCACCTGGAAATACCCGAGCTGTATTCTGCGTGGGGATAACTCGATCGGTGAGTTCTACTCCGTGGCGCTGACCAGCGGCCATCAGCAGGCAGATACGGGTACCAAGATGATCCACATCGGTAAAAACACCCGGTCGACCATTATTTCCAAAGGCATCTCCGCCGGGCACAGTCAGAACAGCTATCGTGGGCTGGTCAAAATCATGCCGACGGCCACCAATGCCCGAAACTTTACCCAGTGTGACTCAATGTTAATTGGCGCAGACTGCGGGGCACACACCTTCCCGTACGTTGAATGCCGTAACAATACCGCCCAGCTTGAGCACGAGGCGACGACGTCACGTATTGGGGAAGATCAGCTCTTCTACTGCCTGCAGCGCGGGATCAGTGAGGAAGATGCCATCTCAATGATTGTGAACGGCTTCTGTAAGGATGTGTTCTCTGAACTGCCGCTGGAATTTGCCGTTGAAGCCCAGAAACTCCTCGCCATTAGTCTTGAACACAGCGTCGGTTAAGGAAAGCACATGTTAAGTATTAAAGATTTACAGGTTAGCGTGGAAGACAAAGAGATCCTGCGTGGTCTCAATTTTGACGTCAAACCGGGTGAAGTCCACGCCATTATGGGGCCCAATGGCTCCGGGAAAAGTACGCTCTCCGCGACGCTGGCAGGGCGCGAAGATTACGAAGTGACCCACGGGTCGGTCGAGTTTAACGGCAAAGATTTGCTGGAGATGTCGGTGGAAGAGCGGGCCGGTGAAGGTATCTTTATGGCCTTTCAGTATCCGGTGGAGATCCCGGGGGTGAGTAACCAGTTCTTTCTGCAAACGGCGCTGAACGCGGTACGTAAATATCGCGGACTGGAAGCGCTGGACCGCTTTGATTTCCAGGACCTGATGGAAGAGAAGATTAAGTTGCTGAAAATGCCGGAAGACCTGCTGACCCGCTCGGTCAACGTCGGTTTCTCAGGCGGTGAGAAAAAGCGTAACGACATTCTGCAGATGGCGGTCCTTGAGCCTGAACTGTGTATTCTGGATGAGACCGACTCCGGTCTGGATATCGATGCCCTGAAGATTGTCGCCGACGGGGTGAACTCCCTGCGCGACGGCAAACGCGCGTTCATCATCGTCACTCACTACCAGCGTATTCTGGATTACATCAAGCCGGATTACGTCCATGTGCTTTACCAGGGGCGTATTGTGAAATCCGGTGATTTCACGCTGGTTAAACAACTGGAGGAGCAGGGTTATGGCTGGCTTACCGAACAGCAGTAATGCGCTCCAGCAGTGGCACCGTCTGTTTGAAGCGCAGGGCAATACGCGCTCGGAACAGGCGCAACAGCACCTGCAGCAGATGCTGCGTCTCGGTTTGCCGTCACGCAAGCAGGAGAACTGGAAGTACACGCCGCTTGATGGCCTGCTGAACGGCGAGTTTGTCACCCGCCTGGCAGACATCAGCCCGGCGCAGCGCGATGCCCTGGCATTGACCGTGGATGCCGTGCGTCTGGTCTTCGTCGATGGTCAGTTCCGCCCTGAGCTGAGTGACAGCACCCAGGACTGTGGGTTTGAGATTGCCATTAACGATGACCGTCAGAACCTGAGCGCCCCGGTACAGCCTGAGGTCTTCCTGCATCTCACCGAGAGCCTGGCGCGGAGCGTGACGCATATTCGCGTTAAGCGTAACCAGCGTCCGGTAAAACCACTGCTGCTGATGCACATCACTCAGGGAGCAGACGGCGACGAGATCAACACTGCTCACTACCGCCACCATCTTGAGCTGGCGGAAGGGGCGGAGGCCACGGTGATTGAGCATTACGTCAGCCTCAACGAGGCCCGGCACTTTACCGGGGCGCGTTTGACAATGCATGTTGCCGCCAATGCCCAGCTTCACCATATCAAACTGGCGTTTGAAAACCCGCAGAGCCACCACTTTGCGCATAACGACATGCTGCTTGGACAAGATGCCGCGGCATACAGCCACAGCTTTTTGCTGGGCGGCGCGGTACTGCGCCATAACACCAGCACGCAGCTTAACGGCGAGAATACAACGCTTCGCATCAACAGCCTGGCGATGCCGGTTAAAACGCAAGTGTGCGATACACGCACCTGGCTTGAGCACAACAAAGGCTACTGTAACAGTCGCCAGCTGCACAAAACCATTGTCAGCGACAAAGGGCGGGCGGTGTTTAACGGCCTGATTAACGTGGCGCAGCACGCGATTAAAACCGACGGGCAGATGACCAACAACAACCTGCTGTTAGGACGCCTGGCGGAAGTGGACACCAAACCACAGCTTGAAATCTATGCTGATGACGTGAAGTGCAGCCATGGCGCGACGGTCGGGCGAATTGATGACGAACAGATGTTCTATTTACGCTCCCGTGGTATCGACCAGCAGGCGGCGCAGCAAATGATTATCTATGCGTTTGCCGCTGAACTGACGGAAGCGCTGCACGATGGCCTGTTAAAACAGCAGGTGTTGGCCCGTATCGGGCAGCGTCTGCCTGGAGGCGAAGCATGAGTTTTCCCGTAGAGAAAGTACGGGCAGATTTTCCGGTTCTGACCCGTGAAGTGAACGGTCTGCCCCTGGCGTATCTGGACAGTGCGGCCAGCGCGCAGAAACCGAATCAGGTGATCGAAGCGGAAGCGGAATTCTACCGCCACGGTTATGCTGCCGTGCACCGGGGGATCCACACCCTGAGTGCGGAGGCGACCCAGCGTATGGAAAATGTGCGTACCCAAATCGCCGCTTTCCTCAATGCACGCTCGCCAGAGGAACTGGTGTTTGTGCGCGGTACCACCGAGGGGATCAACCTCGTCGCCAACAGCTGGGGCAACGCGCAGGTCCACGCGGGGGATAACATCATCATCACCCAGATGGAGCACCATGCCAATATCGTGCCGTGGCAGATGCTCTGTGAGCGTGTCGGTGCGCAACTGAGGGTGATCCCATTGAATGTTGATGGCACCCTGCAGCTTGAGCAACTCGACGCGTTGCTGGATGCGCGTACGCGGCTGGTGGCCGTGACCCAGGTTTCTAACGTGCTGGGAACCGAGAACCCGGTGGCAGCGATTATTGAGAAAGCCCACCAGGCCGGCGCGAAGGTGCTGATTGATGGTGCGCAGGCGGTCATGCACCACGCGGTCGACGTCCAGGCGCTGGACTGCGATTTCTACGTCTTCTCCGGGCACAAGCTCTATGGGCCGACCGGGATTGGCGTGCTGTACGTGAAAGAAGATATTCTGCAGGCGATGCCACCGTGGGAAGGGGGCGGCTCGATGATCGCGACCGTCAGTCTGTCGGAAGGGACCATCTATGCACGCGCGCCGTGGCGCTTTGAAGCTGGCACGCCGAATACCGGCGGGATTATCGGGCTGGGGGCGGCCATCGCCTATGTCACGTCTGTTGGCCTTGACGCGATTCAGGAGTACGAACAACTGCTGATGCACTACGCGCTGCAGGAGCTTGCCAGCGTACCGGCGCTGACCCTGTACGGCCCGGCGGACCGCCAGGGGGTAATTGCGTTCAATCTCGGTAAACACCATGCATACGATGTGGGCAGTTTCCTCGATAATTACGGCGTGGCCGTGCGTACCGGACACCACTGTGCTATGCCGTTGATGGCGTTTTACCAGGTGCCGGCGATGTGCCGCGCATCGCTGGTGATGTACAACACAACGGAAGAGGTCGACAGGCTGGTGGCGGGGCTTAAACGCATTCACCAGTTGCTGGGCTAACGGAGAGGCGAAAGATGGCAGATTTGCCGGATAAAGAAAAATTACTGCGTAACTTCGGGCGTTGCGCAAACTGGGAAGAGAAGTACCTCTATATCATTGAACTGGGCCAGCGTTTACCGCCGCTCAGCGAAGAGGCACACAACCCGGAAAATATTATACAGGGCTGTCAGAGCCAGGTCTGGATTGTGATGGAGCAGACGCGCGACGGCGTGATCGAATTACAGGGCGACAGTGATGCCGCTATTGTGAAAGGGCTTATTGCGTTGGTATTTATTCTCTATCACCAGATGTCAGCGCAGGATATTGTCGCTTTTGATGTCCGCCCGTGGTTTGAAAAAATGGCCCTGACCCAACACCTCACTCCGTCCCGTTCCCAGGGGCTGGAAGCGATGATTCGCGCCATCCGCGCCAAAGCTGCAATCCTTAGCTAGACTTACAGAACAGCATTCATTCTGTTTCGCGAGGTGGTTCCCGCCTCGCTGGTTTTTCAGCTTTCTGGCATCCGGCCAGTGAATAAGGAATCTCAGCATGAAGCGCGCGTCTCTAATAACTCTATTACTCCTGGGTTCGCTCGGTGCTCTTAATTCGGCCCGCGCGATGGATTACCCGTTGCCGCCCGCAGGCAGCCGTCTGATTGGGCAAAATCAAACCTACACGATACAGGAAGGGGATAATAAACTTCAGACCATCGCTCGCCGGTTTAATACTGCAGCGCAGCTTATCCTTGAAGCCAATAATACTATTGCGCCGGTAAACCCTGCGCCGGGGACGGTGATCACGATCCCTTCGCAGATGCTGTTGCCCGACACGCCCCGTGAGGGGATTGTCGTGAACCTGGCGGAGCTGCGGCTTTACTACTTCCCGCCGGGCGAAAACATCGTTCAGGTTTTCCCGCTCGGCATTGGGCAACTGGGACTTGAAACGCCGGTCACCACCACCCGGGTCAGCCAGAAGATCCCTAATCCTACCTGGACCCCAACACCGGGCATCAGAGCGCGCTCTCTGGAGCAGGGTATTAAATTACCGCCCGTGGTCCCGGCCGGGCCAAATAACCCGCTAGGACGCTTTGCATTGCGTTTAGGCGTGGGGCACGGGGAATACCTGATACACGGCACCAGTGCGCCGGACAGCGTCGGCCTGCGGGTCAGCTCCGGCTGTATGCGCATGAACGCGCCAGATATCAAAGCGCTGTTTGAGCAGGTGCGGGTCGGCACGCGGGTGCAAATCATTAATGAGCCGGTGAAGTTCTCCGTTGAGCCTGACGGTAAACGCTATATTGAAGTGCATCGTCCGCTGGCGCAGGTTGAGGGTGAAAACCCCCAGATGACACCCATTTCGCATTCCGCAGACTTTGCGACGTTTGTCTCGCAGTCAGGAAGTGATAAAGCGCTTATCGATAAAGCCTTGTCACGCCGCGCGGGGATCCCGGTAGCCGTGTCGGCCGATAACGGCGCGTCAGCGCGTCAGAACGTGTTGTCAGTACAGAACAGTCGGACATCCGCTGTGGTCGCGGAAAATGACGGTGAGAAGGTGACGCAGTAGGGGTTTGACGCAGACAAAAAAAATGGCGCACAATGTGCGCCATTTTATTAACAGGTACTATTACTTACGGTATTTAGTAGCCTGGTTGTCCAGACGCTGGTTAGCGCGAGCTGCGTCGTCTTTAGCAGCCTGAACGTCGGAACGCATTGCGTTCACGTCGTTGCTCAGCTGGTCAACTTTAGCGTTCAGAGTCTGAACGTCAGAAGACAGCTGATCGATTTTAGCGTTGCTGGAGCAACCAGCCAGCAGAGTAGAACCCAGGATTACCGCGCCCAGTACCAGTTTAGTACGATTCATTATTAATACCCTCTAGATTGAGTTAATCTCCATGTAGCGTTACAAGTATTACACAAAGTTTTTTAGGTTGAGAATATTTTTTTGATGGGAATACGCCTATTTTTGATCGTTCGCTCAAAGAAGCATCGAATCGGCCCTTTTTTGGCAAAAAGCTCTGTAAAAAAAGGCATTTTTCATCGGATTCATCTTAGATAATTCGCAATTAAATAGAGAAACCCGATTTGCTTTTTGAATGACTTTGGCTAATGCATGAAATAAAAAAAGCGTCCCGGAGGACGCTTTTTATGAAAATTAATTCGTTCGGGAATTATTACAGCACGTGAACAGATGCTGTGTTGGTGGTTCCGCTTGGTACCAGCGCACCAGAAACCATGACCACAACGTCGCCTTTCTGTGCCAGGCCGCTTTCCAGCGCCAGCGCTTTACCCTGAATGTAGAAATCGTCAGTAGACGCGATTTCTTTCACCAGATGCGCAACCACGCCTTTGCTCAGCACCAGCTGACGGGCAGTGGTTTCGTTAGTGGTCAGCGCCAGGATCGTCGCGTCCGGGAAGTATTTACGGACTGCGCGAGCAGATTTACCGCCCTGGGTGGCAACCACAATCAGAGGCGCTTCCAGTTTCTCAGCGGTTTCTACCGCACCGCGGCAGACTGCTTCGGTAATACGCAGTTTGCGGCTGTCGTTGTTGAAGTCCAGACGGCTGGTCATCACGCGGTCAGTACGTTCGCAAATGGTCGCCATAATGCCAACGGCTTCCAGCGGGTATTTACCTTTCGCGGATTCGCCGGACAGCATTACTGCATCGGTACCGTCAAGGATGGCGTTAGCCACGTCGCCAGCTTCTGCGCGGGTTGGGCGTGGGTTTTTGATCATGGAATCCAGCATCTGCGTTGCGGTGATAACCACTTTACGCGCGCGAACACACTTCTCGATCATCATCTTCTGCGCGAAGATAACTTCTTCAACCGGGATTTCAACACCCAGGTCACCACGTGCAACCATGATGCCGTCTGATGCTTCGAGGATTTCGTCGAAGTTGTTCAGGCCTTCCTGGTTTTCGATTTTGGAGATGATCTGGATCTTCTCGCCGCCGTGCGCTTTCAGGTGCTCACGGATTTCAACCACGTCGGAACGTTTACGGATGAAGGATGCCGCAACGAAGTCGACGCCTTGCTCGCAACCGAAGATCAGGTCTTGTTTGTCTTTTTCAGCCAGGGCTGGCAGCGCGATGGAAACGCCTGGCAGGTTAACGCCTTTGTTTTCACCCAGGTCGCCGTTGTTCAGCACTTTACAGATAACCTTGTTACCTTCGATGGCGGTCACTTCCATGCCGATCAGGCCATCGTCTACCAGCACGGTGTTGCCAACGGACAGGTCGCTGGTGAAACCTTCATAGGTGACCGCAACGATTTCGTTGTTACCGACAACAGTCTTGTCAGTGGTGAAGGTGAAGGTCTGGCCGGCTTTCAGAGAGACGTCGTTACCGCCTTCCAGTTTGATGGTGCGGATTTCTGGACCTTTGGTATCCAGCAGGATGGCTGCTTTTTTACCGGTCTTGCTCATCACGTTGCGCAAGTTCTGGATACGCTGACCGTGTTCAGCATAGTCACCGTGGGAGAAGTTCAGACGCATAACGTTCATGCCGGCGTCCAGCATTTTGCTCAGCATCTCTTCAGATTCGGTTTTCGGGCCGATAGTACAAACAATTTTCGTCTTTTTCATGACAGTCTTAGTCTTTAAGTTGGGAAGGATATGGAAATCTCGCTCCGGGGGCGCACCGCCGCGGAGTCAAACCTGTGTTGCAAAAGAGTATATGACACGCACTAAGGATAGGAGACATCAAATGAGCGTGCAGAAGAAAGTGTGCCTGAGTGACAGCCCAACGAAGGAGAGGAGTAGTTGTACGTTGTTTTTTGTATTCCAAGCGCTGAAACCATTCACCAGGGATTAGGCGCGCATTATACGCTGATTTTAAGATAAAAGGAAAATGAAAACAGCGTTTCAAAAATAATCTGTGCAGATCCACATGAGATTGTTATCAAGGCGTTAAGGTTAGATGACATCTTATCGCGGCAGGTGCGTGACCTGCCGCGTTTTGCTTAGTTTTTCAGCGCCTGGCTGAGGTCGGCAATCAGGTCTTTGGCATCTTCAATGCCCACGGACAGGCGAATCAGCTGCGGTACGATGCCGTTGGCCAGCCGCTGCTCAAGCGGAATCGAAGCGTGAGTCATGCTGTAAGGCTGGCTGACCAGACTTTCCACGCCACCCAGGCTTTCGGCAAGGGTGAATAATTTCAGTGCGCGGATCACCTCTGTGGCCCGTTGCGCATCGCCTTTCACCACCAGAGAAATCATGCCGCCCGGCAGCGCCATCTGCGTGCGGGCAAGCGAATATTGCGGGTGTGATTCCAGCCCCGGATAAAATACCTTTTCGACCTGCGGCTGTTGCTCCAGCCATTGCGCAATGGCCAGCGCGTTGGTGCTGTGCTTTTCTACCCGCAGCGACAGCGTACGAATACCACGCAGCGTCAGGAAGCTGCTAAACGGATCCAGTACACCGCCGACCGCGTTCTGCAGGTAGGCAAGCTTGTCCGCCAGCGCGGCGTTATTTCCCACAACCGCCAGTCCGGCGACCACGTCCGAGTGACCATTCAGGTATTTGGTGGCAGAGTGCACGACGATGTCGAAACCCGTTTCCAGCGGGCGATGGATGATGGGCGACGCGAAGGTATTATCGGCCACGCTGATGACGTGATGACGACGGGCGATGTCGGCGATAGCCGCCAGATCCGCCAGTTTAAGCAACGGATTGGTTGGCGTTTCAACCCATACCATCCGCGTATCCGGCCGAATGGCGGCTTCAAGACCGGCCAAATCGTCCGGCTTGACCCAGCTCACCTGCAGGCCGGTGCTACGTTTGCGCACGTTTTCAATCAGGCGCCAGGTCCCGCCGTAGACATCGTCAATGGCGACGATATGGCTGTCTTTATCCAGCAGTTCAAGCACGGTAGAGATGGCGGCGAGGCCGGAAGCGAAGGCATAGCCGCGGGTCCCGCCTTCCAGTTCGGCGATGGCGGTTTCCAGCGCATGGCGGGTCGGGTTGCCGCTGCGCGAATATTCATAGCCGGTGTGCTCGCCGGGTGACGGTTGCGCAAACGTGGAGGTGGCGTAAATCGGGGGCATGACCGCGCCATGCCGATCGTTAAACTCACCGCTGTGTACGCTCAGGGTTGCCAGATTTTTCATCATGTATTCCTTTATTGCTGAAGACGGTTGCGCCAGGCGGTAAGAACATCGCTGCGCGTAATCAGGCCCAGGAAGCGGTCATTGTCATTAATGACCGCCACCAGACCGCGATCGAAAATGGCGTTCAGGGCGCTTTCCGGGGCGTTTTTATCGAGGAACTCCACCTGACGGGTCATTGCCGCGGTCACGGGAAGCGAGAAGCGGTCGCCATCGCCACCGATATGGCGCAGAAGATCCCACTCGTCGATGATGCCCACGACCTGACCGTTCTCCAGGACCGGCAGCTGGGAGATGTCATACAAACGCATCCGCGCCAGTACGGTGGAGAGGGTGTCATCCGGCGCGGCGGTGACGGTTGCGCCTTCATCGTGGCGCAGGGCAATATAGTCGGAGAGATCTCCAGCCTGCGGCCGGGAGATCAAACCCTGCTGGCGCATCCAGTCATCGTTGAACATCTTTGAGAGATATTTGTTGCCACTGTCGCAGGCGAAGGTCACAACCCGTTTCGGGGTGGTCTGGGCCTGGCAATATTTCAGCGCAGCCGCCAGCAGGGTGCCGCTGGAGGAGCCTGCCAGGATGCCTTCCGTTTTCAGCAGCTCGCGGGCGGTGGTGAAAGCTTCGCGATCGGTGATGCGCCAGGCACGATTCACCCCTTCGATGTGTGCCAGCGGAGGAATAAAGTCTTCACCAATCCCCTCAACCAGCCACGAACCCGCATCCTGATAGCGTCCCGTTTCTACCTGATCGGCCAGGACCGAACCGGCCGGGTCGGCCAGTACAAATTCAGTCTGCGGTGAGTGCTCAGCGAACCACGCCTGTAGCCCACCCAGCGTCCCGCCAGACCCCACGCCGACGACGATGGCGTCAATCTTACCGTCAAGCTGTTCATACAATTCAGGCGCGGTGGTGGTGCGGTGCGCCAGCGGGTTGGCTTCGTTATTAAACTGATCGATGTAATACGCCCCCGGCAGTTCATTCGCCAGACGTTGCGCGTAATCCTGATAGTAGGCAGGGTGGCCCTTATTGACATCGGAGCGGGTCAGTACCACCTGAGCCCCCAGTGCCCGCAGGTGGAAAATCTTCTCGCGGCTCATTTTGTCTGGCACCACCAGGATCAGCGAATAGCCTTTCTGCGCGGCGATCAAGGCCAGGCCAAGACCGGTATTTCCCGCCGTCGCCTCAATGATGGTACCGCCTGGCTGCAGCTGACCGTTGCGCTCCGCTTCGTTAATCATCGACAGTGCAACGCGGTCTTTAATCGAACCGCCCGGGTTCTGGTTTTCCAGCTTCAGAAACAACGAGCAGAGAGCGGTATCAAGCTTATGCAGCTGGATAAGCGGGGTGTGGCCAATCAGTTCGGTGACGGAGTGGTAAATCGTCATGGTGTTTTCCTTTCAGGAGGTCATGACAGGATGATAGGGCGGGGAAATTAACCCCTTAAAGAATCCTTCACTCCGTTTTAGAACAGAAAAGAATATAAATGCCGTTTTTGGATGGAGGGATAGCAAGACGTAAAGTGCTCTGGATGTGAGGATGGCTATATCAGTCAAAAATGCTGAAAAATTAACCGTTTTCATCAGGTGATGAACCACTGATATGCACATGCCAGATAATCATTTCTGAAATTGGTCTAAATGCCTGCCGGTACGAAAATCGCTATTTATTCCTGCAAGTTATAACAAATTCCTTTTTGTTCATTTAAAAGGTGATAACGCCTGTTTACTATCATTTGGACATCCATACTGCTAAACCGCCATGCGCGGGACGGATTACACATAAGAATGATTGTACTCAGCAATATTTCGAAGGTTTTTGACAACGGGAAGGTTGCACTCACTGCCGTTGATAACGTCAATTTGACGATAGAGCAGGGGCAGATATACGGCATTATCGGTTACAGCGGCGCGGGTAAAAGTACTCTTATTCGTTTGCTGAATGGACTGGAAAAACCCACTCGCGGCAGTGTGACCATCAACGGACAGGACATTTCTGCCGCAAAGGGCGAAGCACTGCGCCAGGCGCGTCTGAAGATCAGCATGGTCTTCCAGCACTTCAATCTGCTTTGGTCGCGCACGGTGAGTGAGAATATCGCGTTCTCAATGCAAATCGCCGGTGTGCCAAAAGCCAACATTAAGGCCCGCGTGGCCGAACTGGTCGATCTCGTTGGGCTGAAGGGACGCGAGAACGCCTATCCCTCGCAGCTGAGTGGCGGGCAAAAACAGCGTGTGGGGATTGCACGTGCATTGGCCAATAACCCCGACGTATTGCTTTGCGATGAAGCCACGTCAGCCCTCGATCCGCAGACCACCGATCAAATCCTCGATCTGCTGCTGGACATTAACCGCCGCTTCAGGCTGACCATTGTGCTGATCACGCACGAGATGCACGTGGTGCGCAAAATTTGCGACCGCGTGGCGGTGATGGAGAACGGCAAAGTGGTGGAGGAGGGGGAGGTGCTGAGCGTCTTTACCCGTCCGCAGCAGCCTATCACTCAGCAGTTTGTCCGCCAGGTGAGCCAGTATGCCGAGGAAGAGACGTTTAATACGGAGCTGGCAGCGGACCTTGAAGGTAGCGTCATCAGGTTGACCTTTACGGGCCACAGCACCCATAAGCCGATCGTGGGCGAGCTGACTCTGCGCTACGGCCTGCCGTTTAACATTCTGCACGGAAAAATGACCCAAACGGCCCACGGCGTATTTGGGCAACTCTGGGTACACGTCGTGGCATCGGATGAACAACTGAGCAATATCCTCGCCGACCTGAAGCACAGCGATATTGAAGGCGAGGTAATTAAACATGGCTGAGACGCTTTTTCCTCATCTGAAGTGGGAGCAACTCTGGGCGGCGACGCTGGAAACGCTGTACATGACTGCGCTTTCCGGCGTGGCAACCTTTGTTCTTGGGATCGTCCTTGGCCTGGCGCTGTTTTTAACCGCGCGCGGCGGGTTGTTCCACAACCGCGCGGTCTACAGCGTGATTTCAATTGTGGTGAACGTGTTTCGTTCTATCCCGTTCATCATTCTGATTGTGCTGTTGATCCCGTTCACGAAAACCCTTGTCGGCACCATTCTTGGCGCAAACGCGGCGCTGCCGGCTCTGATTGTCGGTGCGGCACCGTTCTACGCACGCCTGGTCGAAATTGCCCTGCGTGAAGTGGACAAGGGGGTTATTGAGGCCACGCGCTCAATGGGCGCACGACTGAGCACCCTGGTGTTTCGGGTTTTACTGCCGGAGTCATCCCCTGCACTGGTATCAGGTATTACGGTAACGCTGATTGCGCTGGTGAGTTACAGCGCCATGGCGGGGGTGATTGGCGCAGGCGGTTTGGGAAATCTGGCTTATCTGGAAGGATTCCAGCGCAACCATGGCGACGTCACGCTGGTGGCGACGGTGACCATTCTGATCATCGTTTTCATTATCCAGTTCTGCGGCGACGTCCTGACCTCACTGTTAGATAAACGATAATCTCTAATAACACACAGGAACCATCATCATGAAAAAAACACTGACACTGATCGCCGCAGCAACCCTGAGCGCCCTGAGCTTTGCCACCTGGGCTGATACCCTGACCGTGGGGGCATCCAACACGCCGCACGCCGAAATTCTGGAGCAGGCGAAGCCTATCCTGGCGAAGCAGGGTATCGATCTGGAGATCAAACCTTTCCAGGACTACATTCTGCCCAACACCGCGCTGGCGGGTCATGATATTGACGCTAACTATTTCCAGCATATTCCTTACCTGAACAGCGTGCTGAAAGATCACGCCGGTGATAAGGATTATGATTTTGTCAGCGCGGGCGCGATCCACATCGAGCCAATCGGGATCTACTCCAAAAAATACAAATCCCTGAAAGATCTGCCGCAGGGCGGCAAAATCATCATGCGTGATGCTGTATCTGAAGAGGGCCGTATTCTCTCTATCTTCGAAAAAGAGGGGGTGATCAAACTGAAGCCGGGCATCGACAAAGTGACCGCGCGTATCAGCGATATCGTGGAAAACCCGAAAAAACTGCAGTTCACGCCTAACGTGGAAGCCTCTCTGCTGCCACAGATGTACAACAACGACGAAGGTGACGCGGTCGTGATTAACGCCAACTACGCGATTGATGCGGGCCTTGATCCTGTACATGACCCGATTGCGGTAGAGAGTGGTGAAAATAACCCGTATGCCAACATCATTACCGTGCATCGTGGTGACGAGAAGAAGAAAGATATCGTCGCGCTGGTGAACGTTCTGCACTCCAAAGCGATTCAGGACTGGATCCGCACCAAATACAAAGGCGCAGTGATCCCGGTAAACAACTAATTTATTGATTTTACGAATGAAGCCCGGCGGGACTCTCGCCGGGCTTCTTTTTTGTATCCGGGCGATGAATCATTTAAGCTGAGAGTTTAGGGCAATGGAGTGATGACGATGGGTAATGTGACCAAAGACGAAGCGCTGTATCAGGAGATGTGTCGGGTGGTCGGGAAGGTCGTTCTGGAGATGCGTGATTTGGGGCAGGAGCCGAAGCATATTGTCATTGCGGGGGTGCTGCGTACGGCGCTGGCGAACCAGCGCGTAAAACGTAGCGAGTTAACCACCCAGGCGATGGAAACCGTGGTCAAAGCGCTGGCCGGTTGAAGCGCCAGCGTTTCGCAAGCTGCTCAAGGGAGCAGCAGAGCAGGTAATAGACCACACCCGTAAAGATAAAAATGGCCGCCGGGTAAATTTGCACCCGGTTGTTCACCTGGCCGGCCACCGTGGTGAGCTCAGGGACATTCACAATAAACGCCAGCGACGTATCCTTCAGCAGGCTGATAAAAATCCCCACCAGTGACGGCAGAATATTGCGCAGCGCCTGCGGCAGCAGCACGCGCGACAGCGTTTGCCGGGTACTGAAACCCTGAGACAGGGCGGCCTCGTACTGCCCTGACGGTAAGGCGCTGAGTCCGGCCAGTACTGAATGCATAACCGAAGCCGTGGTAAACCAGGCCAGGGCCAGCGTGACGGTGAGCGCCCCCGGGAGATCGCCGCCGGTGATGAGCGGCAGCAGATACCACATCCAGAAAATCACAAAGATTAACGGGATCCCGCGAATTAACTCCGCCCATACAAAGAGCGCCTTGCGCACAAGCCCCGTAAAACGCCAGGCCAGGCACGCGAGAGCAATTCCACCGGGCAGGGCGAGAGCCGCCGCGCCCAGCGCCATCAGCAACGAGAGCAAGACCCCGCCAGGCTCACCGACTGCTGCACGTCCCCAGAGCAGGTAATCCAGGTTATCGGTAATGACATTAAGTCCGGCAAGCATGGTTTCCCCTCCCTGAGATTGGGCCGAGGCGCACCAGCACCGCCCCCATCAGCATACCGGTAAGCAGGTACAGGACGGTGCCGACGGTAAACGCCTCCAGCGCATGGGCGTTGTAGCTTTCAATCTGTCTCACCTGATAGGTCAGTTCGGCAAAGCCAATGCCGCTGGCGAGCGATGAGAGTTTCATCAGATTGAGATACTGCCCGACAACGGGTTGCCAGGCGTTGGCCAGCCCTTGCGGCAGAAGGATGTAACGAAACAAGCGCCACGCGGAAAATCCCTGTGCGAGCGCCGCTTCCCGTTGCCCGGCAGGGACTGAACGTAGTCCCGATGCCACTTCCTCAATCAAGAAAGCCGAGGTGAATACGCCTAACCCCCATGCAGAGCATAAAAACTCAGGGGTAAACCACCAGACGTCACCGGGTAAAACGGACCAGCGGTGATCCGCATTCACGGCATCCCGGAACGCCTGCGGTAACCCGTTCCAGGCGGCGAAATACCAGAACAGCAGTTGCACCAGCAGCGGCGTATTGCGAAACAGCGACACCCAGCTACTGACGACCGCGTTCCCGACACGTCCACCCGTCAGGCGCAGAAGCAGAAAAAGCAGCGTGAGCAGGGTTGCCAGCAGCATCCCCGCGAGCGTCACCCACAAGGTGGTGAGAAATCCGGATACGATCCACTGCAGGGGCTGTCCGGTCAGCACGCCCTGCCAGTCAAGTGCGGGCATTAGAGATGCTCCTGATGCAGCGGGTTCAGGACTTTTTGCAGGAATCGCTGAGCGCGTGGGTGCGACGGTTGCCTGAAAAATTGCTCCGGTGGCGCGGTTTCAAGAACGTGCCCGGCGTCGATAAACACAATCCGGTCGGCAATTTCCCGGGCAAATTGCATCTCATGCGTCACCACAATCATGGTGATCCCGCTGTGCGCAAGCGCCTTCATCACGAACAGCACTTCGCCAATCATCTCCGGGTCAAGCGCGGAGGTCGGCTCATCGAACAAAATGATTTGCGGTGAAGAGGCCAGCGCGCGGGCAATCGCCACGCGCTGTTGCTGACCGCCGGAAAGTTCGGCAGGAAAATGGTGTGCTTTTTCCAGCATCCCCACTTTTTCCAGCAGTGCCAGCGCCCGCGCCTGAGCTGGCTGGGCCTTCCAGCCGTGAACATGCTCCAGCGCCAGAGTGATGTTTTGACTGGCGGTGAGGTGGGCGTAAAGATTGAACTGCTGAAACACAAACCCGACGCGGCTGCGCAACTGACGCAGCGCGGTACCGGAGAGCCGTCCGGTGGGTTTGTTATCGATCAGGATCTCGCCACCGCTCAGGGTTTCAAGCTGATTGATAAGCCGGATCAGGGTAGATTTACCGGAACCCGAAGGCCCGAGAATGGCCACCACTTCACCTGGCGTGATGGTGAGGTTAATGCCCTTTAAGACCTGATGGTTACCGTAATGTTTCTGCACATCGCGAAACTCGACGCTGGCGTGTTCCAGATGTGAAAAATCCGCGGCACCGGCCGCGGAGTGTGAAAAAAGCGCTGAGAGCATATTACTGAGCTTCTATTTTAAAGGCACGAGGCTGTGGGGAGGGGGTATCCGGACCGAACCAGACGTCATAGATTTTTGCCGCCTGACCGTTCTTCTCAAGGTTAACAAGCTCGTCGTTGACGGCTTTCAGCAGTGCGGTTTCGCCTTTTTTTACCCCCACGCCAATCTCTTCTTTGCTGAGCAGATCGGGCAGGATTTTGAAGTTCGCCTTGTCCGCCGCCTGCGCCAGCAGACCGGCCAGAATCGTACTGTCCTGAGTGATAGCCTGCACGTTACCGTTGCGCAGGGCCGTCAGCGCCAGCGGAATATCGTCATAAGAGAGCACGCGGGCGTGCGGGAAACGCTGGTGCAGCGCCTGCTCACCCGTTGTGCCTTTTACCGCGCCAATGCGCGCCCGGCTATAGGCCTCAAGCGTATCGGCAGCTTTTACCGGTACCAGGAACTGCTGGCCGGTCACGAAATAGGGAAGGGAGAAATCAACTACCTGCGCCCGTTCCGGGGTAATGGTGATATCTGCCACAATCAAATCCGCCTTACCGGACTGCAGGAGGGGAATGCGGTTAGCCGGGTTGGTGGCGACCAGTTCAAGCTTCACGCCAAGTGCACTGGCAAGCGCTCTGGCGAAATCGACGTCGTAGCCGACAATCTCATGGGTCTTTGCATCGATGGAGCCAAACGGTGGATTGGCATCAAAGGTGGCAACTTTGACCACGCCTGCGGCTTTAATATCCGCCAGTTTATCGGCCTGCACCTGCATCGAGAACAGACCGCCTGCCGCCAGTAAGCCCAGCACCAGTGTCCTTTTTTTAAACCCTTTCGTGTTTGCTGCCATAGTGATTGTTCATCCCGTTGTTTTTGTTTTACCCCGTTACGCTCCCATAAGCGAAAGCTCTCGCCAAATAAGAAATCGTTCTTTGCTATTAGCAAAAAAGCATTAGTGAACAAGGTGTTAATGGTGAGTAAAAGAATGGAAGGCTATTTGCAAATCCTGCACATCGACAGTGGATTTTGGTATTTCCCCTGCGCGGGTGTTGGGTGTTTAACTTAGGGCAAGTGAAGCGAAAGGGGGAAAGACGATGAAAAAGTGGATAAACACGTTACGGCGGTTTTTTGCGACCCGACCAGCGAATGCGGAGAACAGCGCGCAACGTGTTCTTGAGTCCGTACTGCCTGTCGCCAGCCTGTATGGCGTAGACGTTGCCAACATTGATCCGGAGTGGTTCCATGATAAAACGTCACGCTGAACTGCGCCGCACGCGCGAAATGTACTGGAATGAGCTGTGCGAAATTTTGTTCTGACAACGGTTAACTGCTAATGTCGGCAGGATGAATCTCCTGACCCGTTAACGGAATGAATAACACTCTTTTCAGGCGCACGGTTATTGTCTGGCTGCTGGCGTGCCTCATCAGCGGCGTTTTGCTTTATGCCGAACAGATCCGCCGCCAGTTCTGGGAACGCGATCGTGAGTTTTCGACACGCTATTCCACCCTTAGCGCCGTACTGACGCAAAATGAATCTGTTTTGCCGTTACTCAACGGTGAGGAAGACCTCGCGGCCCTGCGCAAAAAATTCCCGCACATCCTCGCCCTTGAGAAAACTTCAGGCCGTGCGCTGAACGCTGCCCGTGTGGAATCGACCCGCGATTGTCAGTACTGGCTGTATAATCCCTGGCGTCAGATCCGCGTACTTATCGATCTTGCGCCGCTGCTCAGCACCCAACATACCTTTGATGCACTTGCCATTCGCTTCAATGACGCAGATAACGCGCCCCCTGCCGGGGCTTTCTGGCACTGGCAGCGGACCTTCACGCAACCCACACAACCTTTTACCCTTATGGCCACGGCAAAGCCGCACTGGCTGGCCGTCTCCTGGTGGGTATATCCGTTCCTGTTCTTCGGCTGGGCGGTGCTTATCGCCGCGGCCAGCCTGCTGCTCTGGCAACGGCGGCAGCGCCAGCACGCCGAACAGCGCGCACACTATTACCAGCATGCAAGGCTCAACACCCTGGGAGAGATCACCGCTGGGATCGTGCATGAGATAAACCAGCCGCTGACTGCCGTTCAGACCTGGATCCAGGGTGCTCAGCGCCAGCAACAGCAGGCGAATCCGCAGGCCGTATCGCAGGCGCTGGCTGCCGCGCTGGTACAAACCCAGCGTATCAGCGCGCTCTTAACCCGCTTTCGCGAACATGTGGTTCAGGAAAAAGTCACCTTGCGCGATATCGACCTGAAACCGTGCTGGCAGCAGGTGGTCGATCTCCTGGAACATGAACGCCGCTCTGAGCATATCGCGGTGAGCCATGCGTTCGCGGCAGGTGCCACGCGGGTTCTGGCAGACCGACTCTGGCTTGAACAGGTGCTGCATAATCTGCTCAGTAATGCCATTCAGGCCCAGCAAGAGTGCGCGCAAGGGTGGGTGAAAATAACCAGCGAGAAACGGGAAAACTGGATTTATATCACCCTCACCGATGGCGGACCTGGCTTTAGCCCGGAGGCCTTGCAGAACGCCTTTATGCCGTTTTACAGCGGGCGGACGGAGGGAATAGGGCTGGGAATGACGTTAACGGAGTCGTTGATGACGCGCATGAATGGATCAATTACGCTGGGCAATGCGCCCCAGGGCGGGGCGCAGGTCCGGTTACAACTGGCGAGTGGAGAGGTAAATACACGTGGATAACACAGTCTGGCTGATTGATGACGATGAATCCATCCGTGAGTCGCTGGCCTTCTTACTCTCGGGAATGGGCTGGCAGGTCAATGGGTTTGAAAGCGTGGACGCGTTTACGTCAGCGCACGGTGGGCGCGCGGCGCTCGTCGGCTGTCTGCTGCTGGATATGCGCATGCCGGGAAAAGGCGGGCTGACCTGGCTGGAGGAGGGCAAATGGCCCTGGCCGCTGCTGCCGGTTATCGTCATGACCGGACACGGCACCGTTGATGCCTGCCGCCGCGCCTTTCGCAATGGCGTCTTTGAGTTTTTCACCAAGCCGCTGGATGCCGATAAGCTCATTGAAACGGTAGGGCTCGCCTTCGAAGAGAGCCAGAGACGACTGACCCGCTGGCAGGAAACGTCGCGGATTAAAGCGCGTTTCGAACAACTGACGGCGCGTGAGCACGAGGTGCTGGCGGTGCTGATGGAAGGACGCAGCAATAAAGAGGTGGCCCTGCAGTTGAACCTCTCGCCCAGAACGGTTGAAGCGCACCGGGCCGCGGCGTTCGCCAAGCTTGGCGTGACCAGCCTGGTGCAGGCAATCCGCGATTACGACAAATTACAATCCGTATAACTACCAGGATAATTGCGTAATCAACCGAATTACGCTTCATCGCGCGTCTGAGTACGATCGAACGGTATTCAATCATTCGAGGACGTGCGATGAAAAAAGTAATGATGGCAGCCGCGCTTGTCGCCGGTAGCGTAAGCCTGACGGCACAGGCCGACGCATTGAACCAGAAAAATCTCTCCCTGGCGCAGGCCAACGCGCTGGCGACCTCCGCCATTCAGGCCTGCGTAGCGAAAAACTACCAGGTGACGGTCACCGTGGTGGACCGCGCCGGTGTGGTCAAAGCGGTGCAGCGTACCGACAATGCCGGGCCCCACACGGTAAAAGCCAGCGAAATGAAAGCCTATACCGCGCTGAGTGCAAAAAATGCGTCAGGCAAGGTTATGGAAGCCGCGCAGAGCAATGCCGGCGCACAAAACATGCGTGATATTCCGGGCTTCCTGCTGCTGGCCGGTGGTCTGCCGGTGAAAGAGGGGGATGAGGTGATCGGCGCAATAGGGATCGGCGGTGCGCCGGGTGGTCATCTGGATGAAGCGTGCGCGCAGGCGGCGATTGACGGGCTGAAGAAATAATATAAAAAAGCACCGGGTTTTCCGGTGCTTTATCATCAGATCTTGCAGGCATCACCGCAGTCGTCATCGGCGATAATCGACTGCGCTTTTTTATCAGCGTCGTCGAGACGTTCCGCGTTACGCTCTTCAGCTTCATCCAGCCCGTTAAAGACCAAGTTTTCGAGATCAATTTCCATATGGCACCTGCTTTGTTCGGTTTTTGATACTGGCACAGTATAGGGCAAAAAGAGCCGGCAATGTACCGCGCAGCACATAACGATAATCCCTGCCATACTCAGTGCTTTATCGCTGAGGAGAGCTCATGATTACACTGTGTAAAACCTGCGGTACCTCTTATGACGCAACGCCGGCGCGATGCCCTGTGTGCGAGGATGAACGCCAGTATGTTCCGGCCAGCGGCCAGGCGTGGAGTGATTTTGCGACGGTGACGGCCACACACAGCAATAAATGGCAGCAGCTGGAGCCGCAGCTGCTCAGTATCAAAACGGTGCCCGCTTTTGCCATCAACCAGCGCGCGCTGCTTCTGCGTACCCCCCACGGCAATATCCTTTGGGATTGCATTGCGAATCTCGACCCGGCAACCAGAACCATCATCACGGCGCTCGGCGGCATCAGCGCGATCGCGATTTCACATCCTCACTACTACACCACAATGCAGGAGTGGGCCGGGGCTTTCGATGCGCCGGTTTACCTGCACGCGAACGATCGCGAGTGGGTTATGCGCGACAGCCCGATGCTCCACTTCTGGCAGGGCGATACGCTGGACATTTTCCCCGCGGTAACGTTATTACGCCTCGGAGGACATTTCGCTGGCGGAACGGTGCTGCACTGGCAGGAGGGTGATGGTGTCTTACTGGCAGGCGATATTCTACAGGTCACGCCGGGCAAAGATGCTGTCTCGTTTATGTGGAGCTATCCGAATATGCTGCCGTTGCCCGCCCGCAGCGTCGAAGACGTGACCGGGCGGCTGGTGGGGAAAAAATTCGCTCGCCTGTACGGCGCTTTTGAAGGGCAAAATATCCTGGCGAATGCGGATGAGATTGTGCAGCGGTCGGGCCAGAAATATATTGCTTGTCTGAAGTAAAGTCCGGTGGGTAAACTTTACTTGTGTGATCCCGATCATACCTAAACTAAAACAGATAAAAGAGAAATTGCTATGCAACATATCATTGAAGGTTTTCTCAGCTTTCAAAAAGAGATTTTCCCGCAACGTAAAGAGCTCTTCCGCAGTTTAGCGTCCAGCCAGAATCCCAAAGCGCTGTTCATCTCATGCTCTGACAGCCGTCTGGTCCCAGAACTGGTCACTCAGCAAGAGCCAGGACAACTCTTTGTCATTCGTAATGCTGGCAACATCGTGCCACCGTTCGGCCCTGAGCCAGGCGGTGTCTCCGCAACGATTGAATACGCGGTTGTCGCGCTGGGCGTGACCGATATTGTTATCTGCGGCCACTCCAACTGTGGGGCGATGAAAGCCATTGCCGACAATGCGGACCTCGAACCTATGCCGGCGGTTTCTCACTGGTTACGCTATTCCGATGCGGCAAAAGCGGTGGTTGAGAAGAAAACCTGGGATAAGCCAATCGATAAAGTGAATGCGATGGTGCAGGAAAACGTGTTTGCGCAGCTGAGCAACATTAAGACTCACCCGTCAGTGGCGGTGGGCCTGCGCAACAACGCCATCCGCCTTCACGGCTGGGTGTATGACATTGAAAGCGGCAAAATTCTTGCACTGGATAAAGAGACGAAAACCTTCGTCTCTTTATCCGATAACCCGCAGGTTTACTTCGAGTAATCCCGCGTTGCAGGGCACGGATGCCCTGTCAGTCATCACTGTACGGTAATTTCCGTCTTGAACCCGATGCGGTTTTCTCTGCGGCTTTTGCCATCGCCTCTGCTATCTCTGCACATTCCGCCAGTCCCTGAACAAAAGGGCGATCGTGCATCAGCCACGGGATTGCGCCAAATGCAATGCGTCCGCGAAGCGTTTCCGGCGCTTTTAACGTGTAATCCTCGCCAATATCCGGGATCTCATCGCCCGTCGCCTGTAGCTGCTTGCGCAGCGTCGGGAAGGGCAGATCTTTTGTTTTAAGCGGCTTTTGCCCGCGGGCATCAATAAAGACGTCGAAACGGTAGGTCGTTTCTTTTGTGGCGATGACCGTCTGCGCGCTGCCAATATCCAGCGTGTAATCATCACCCAGCGCCACAACGCTAATGATGCCGGCCTCACGAAGCGCGAGAAGCCTGCGAATCGACTGCGGGGGAATGGCGGCATAGTTGTCGATAAAGACGCGCGCCAGCCCGTTTTTAAAGCGTTCAGCGTCCTCCTCGGTAAGATGAGGAACCATCTCCTGAACCACTTCATGCAGCCGAAGCACGGTGTAGCGCCAGGCCACCGTGCGCCGGTCACGTTTGTTCCGCTCGACTTCAATCAGGTTCTCTTCAGCCCAGGTAAACGGACCGTGCTGTTTTCGATCCTCAAACCACGCTTCGCGAAGGCTGTCCGCCGTCTGCATGCGCAGCGATATTTTCTCACACCAGGCGGGGTCGGCGAGTTCAAGCTCTTTCACCATCAGGGCGAAAATGCGGTCAAGCAGACCGTCTGATCCTTTGGCGATTTCGGCTTCGAGTACCGATTCGGTTAATACCGACAGCGGTTCGTACGGAATAGGGCAGTAAAAATCGGCCTCTGGCAGAATCCCGGACCTGGACATGAGTACAATTTTTAACGCTTCACTTCCTTTATCGAGGAGGAATGTGCCGTCGCGAAACTCACCGTGCTGCATGACCACGGCCATCGCCGCGTCCAGCCCGCTTAAGGATGTTCCCATAATACCGACGCGGCAGGGGCGGATGCGGGCATCCATCAACCCTGACCACGGGCTTGGGAAATACGCGCGAGTGGCTTCCTCTTCTTCTGGCCAGACATGCCCGGTGGCGATCACGGCGAGATCGAATCGTTCCGGAAACGGCGTGTCATTGACCGAAAGCGTCACGCCGGAGGAGGACGGGGCAACATCGGTGACGGTGGCAGACGTGTGGATCTCAACCTGAAATCCCCGCCTCTTAGCTTCCTGGACTATCGTCTGGAAACTGTCGCGAAAATACTCGCCCAGCAGAATACGGGGCAAAAACTGTCTGTCATGCAAGGTGGCTTTATCAACCTTAAAGCGCGCCAGATGGGCTTCACTCTGGCGCTTAAGCCAGTCGAGGTAGGTCATAAAAAGGGGCGGGATTTCAATGCTGGCAATGTTGGCCAGCATCAGGCGAGAGTTATCGTCGTCGTTGTAGGGCATTCCCACGCCAGCTTCGTCTGCCTGTTCAAAAACGGAGACAGAGAGCGGCGACGCGTTCTTAAGAAGAGAATAAAAGGTGTAAATCCCTGTAGGGCCGGAGCCGATAATGGCGATTTTCTTCATCGACAGTCTTCCTGTTTTTTTTCCATAAGAAAAGCGTAGCAGGAGAATAATGATGAAATTGGGGTATTAAGAAAAATCAGGCATTAAGAAGAGGATTTGCACCATTTCAGGACTGAAATGGTGCGTCCGAGTGGACTCGAACCACCGACCCCCACCATGTCAAGGTGGTGCTCTAACCAACTGAGCTACGGACGCAGAATGGTGCGTTCAATTGGACTCGAACCAACGACCCCCACCATGTCAAGGTGGTGCTCTAACCAACTGAGCTATGAACGCAACGTGTTGTCGGTGACAACGGGGACGAATATTAGCGGCACAGCATCGTTGAGGCAAGAGGGAAAATGCATTTTTCTCTCTGATTTCACGCGATTGCTTTATTACCGCGCAAAGTGAAGAGAAAGTAGCCGCCAGCTGGCGGCTACTGCGTATTTAACGTGCAGCGCGTTGCAATATTACCGAGGATGACTGGCGTTGCAGGAAGCGCATGCGCAGCATCATCATAATTGCCGCAGAGGTTAAGCCGATGATAAAGCCCATCCAGAATCCTGCCGGCCCCATGCGGTCAACCACCAGGTCGGTAAGCGCCAGGATATAACCACACGGCAGACCCAGCACCCAGTAAGCGATGAAGGTGATAAAGAAGATCGAACGCGTATCTTTATACCCACGCAGTACGCCGCTGCCAATCACCTGTATGGAGTCGGAGATCTGGTACACCGCGGCTAGCAGCATCAGGTGGGAGGCCAGGGCCACCACTTCCGGGTTATCGTTGTAAAGCAGGGCAATTTGCTCACGCAGCGTGATGGTAAACAGTGCCGTACAGATGGCCATACAGACACCGACGCCAAGCCCTGTGCGGGCCGCCGTTTGCGCATCCAGCGTCGAACCTTGCCCCAGACGAAAGCCCACGCGAATGGTCACCGCTGCGGCCAGCGACATCGGCAATACGAACATCAGGGAACTGAAGTTCAGCGCAATCTGGTGACCGGCTACGTTCACAATGCCGAGCGGAGAAACCAGCAGGGCGACCACGGCAAACAGCGTCACTTCAAAGAACAGCGCCAGTGCAATCGGCAGGCCTAACTGCACCAGACGCGTCATGATGTTCCAGTCCGGCGTGCTGAACGAACGTTCATTGCGGATATCGCGCATTGAACGGGCACGTTTCACATAAGAGATCATACTGAAGAACATCACCCAATAGACGGCAGCCGTCGCCACGCCGCAGCCGACGCCGCCGAGCTCCGGCATACCGAAGTGACCATAGATGAAGATGTAGTTCACCGGAATATTCACCAGCAAGCCGATAAAGCCCATCACCATTCCGGGCTTGGTTTTCGCCAGACCTTCACACTGGTTACGCGCGACCTGGAAGAACAGATAGCCAGGCGCACCCCACAGCAGGGCCCGCAGGTAGCCGACGGCTTTGTCAGCCAGAGCCGGGTCAATATTATGCATGGCGCGGATGATATGACCGGCATTCCACAGCACAACCATTATCAGCACGGAGACAAACCCTGCCAGCCAGAACCCCTGTCGAACCTGATGGGCAATACGTTCACGTCGCCCTGAGCCATTTAGCTGAGCGATAACCGGGGTGAGGGCGAGCAGCAGGCCGTGGCCAAACAGGATGGCCGGAAGCCAGATCGAGGTGCCTATTGCCACGGCGGCCATATCGGTGGCGCTGTAGCCACCCGCCATTACCGTATCCACAAATCCCATTGCGGTCTGGGCCACTTGCGCGATGATCACTGGTATAGCCAGTGCCAATAACTGGCGCGCTTCATTCATGTACTTCTGCACGTGAACACCTTTATATTCTAGTTATTTGAGAGACTAAAAAGGCCGCCGTAACTGGCAGCAAGAAGAAAATGCAGGGGGGTGCCAGCTATTGTAGCGGGGTTTAGCTATTTATCTAGTGAAAAAATCGCCACAAAATGCGCTCCGCTGGCAACCTGTTTTTCCAACTGTTATTGTGGTGGGATTAAACGGTGTCACCACCGTCCGGAAAAAACAGGAGTTGTAAGCATGTTTACTGGTATTGTGCAGGGCACCGCCAAAGTGGTGTCCATTGATGAAAAACCTAATTTCCGAACTCATGTGGTTGAGCTTCCGGAATATATGCTTGATGGCATTGAAACTGGCGCCTCGATTGCACATAACGGCTGTTGCCTGACGGTAACCGAAATTAACGGTAACCAGATTAGCTTTGATTTAATGAAAGAGACGCTGCGCATCACCAACCTGGGCGAGCTGGTGGTGGGGGATACCGTAAACGTAGAGCGTGCGGCCAGGTTCAGCGATGAGATTGGCGGCCATCTGATGTCAGGCCATATTATGACCACCGCGGAAGTGGCGAAGATTGTTACCTCGGAAAATAACCGTCAAATCTGGTTTAAAGTGCAGGATCCTTCATTAATGAAATACATCCTGTATAAAGGATTTATTGGTATTGATGGGATTAGCCTGACGGTTGGGGAAGTGACGCCGACCCGTTTCTGCGTGCATTTAATTCCTGAAACTCTCCAGCGTACAACCCTGGGAGCGAAAAAACTGGGGCATCGGGTTAATATCGAAATCGATCCGCAGACTCAGGCGGTTGTGGATACCGTTGAGCGGCTGTTGGCGGCTAAAGAAGCCGCAATAATAAAGACCGCAGAAGAAGAATAAAATGAACCCCGGATATCCGGGGTTTTTTTTAGCGTGCGACCCGCAAACCGTGTTCTATCCCTCGGCTGAAAACAACCTGCCAAAGTTGAATATCACGCGCGCGAAAGGCGCCTGCGCAGGCATTGAGATAATAGCTGAACATCCGTTTAAACCGTTCAGAATAGTTGTCCGCAATTTCTGGCCAGGCTTCCTGGAAACGTGAATGCCATGCCATCAACGTGGTGTCATAATCCGCGCCAAAGTTATGCCAGTCTTCCATAATGAAATGAGGTTCACTGGCGTTAGCAATCTGGCGAACGGACGGCAAACAGCCATTCGGAAAGATGTATTTGTTGATCCACGGATCGACGTTATTGTCGGTGCGCTTAGAACCAATGGTGTGCAGCAGGAAGATGCCGTCAGGTTTCAAGTTACGGTCCACCACGCTGAAGTAGGTGTCATAGTTTTTCGGCCCCACGTGTTCGAACATGCCGACGGAGACTATGCGATCAAACTGCTCGTTCAGGTCGCGATAATCCTGAAGGCGAATATCCACATCAAGGCCCTGGCAGCGCTCCCGTGCCATTTTTTGCTGTTCGGCTGAAATGGTCACACCGACCACGCTGGCACCATAATGCTTCGCCATAAAATAGGCCAGACCACCCCATCCACAGCCGATATCCAGCACACGCATGCCCGGCTGTAGCTGCAGTTTTTCACAAATCAGACGCAGCTTAGCCTGCTGGGCTTCTTCAAGGGTTGAGGCCTCTTTCCAGTAGGCGCAGGAATATTGCATGAAAGGATCGAGCATGCGGCTGAACAGGTCATTACCGAGGTCGTAATGCTCCTTGCCGACGATCCACGCCCGTTTTTTGCTTTGCAGATTAAACAGCCGGGCGGAGGCGACACGTAATGTATCTTTCAGATTGCGGGGGAGCTGGTTTTCCAGACCGGCGCGTAAAACGCTGGAGAAAAACATATCCAGCCGTTCACACTCCCACCAGCCGTCCATATAACTTTCCCCCAGGCCTAACGATCCCTCCCGCAATACGCGTTTAAAAAAGTCGGGATGCTTAACCTGTGGATCGGATGGCGAAGATCCATTAATAGTGATGCCTGCGCGACCTAACAGTTCACTGACGATCCGGGACCAGTTATCGTCCGGAACGCTGACTTCTTCTATACACGATGAACTCATAGCTTCTCCATCACCTTACTGTGATCAGAACCTTCAAACAGCGTAGACGCTTTTTATGGTTTGTGAGAAATCTCACGGTATTTCCCCGTGAGGCTAGTATCCGACGTAGAACAGAGGAAGGGAGATAACCCTTGCCGAAATGCCTTCCATGGTAAAACGGGAGCGCTCCGGCTCCCGTTAACACTTAATATTTATCGTATTTAATCGAACCAAATTTAGTATAGGCCTCAAAATTTGGTGATTCAATAGAAAATTCTTAGCAACCTAATCACTGATATTTAACATAATTTCTGGCGCGATTATGCATGCGAGGTTTTCACCTCTGCGCGGTCATCCTGCTCACGTTGTGCCGCAGACTGCATACGGTATCCCAGAAGGGCCAGCGCAACCGTAACCAGCATGACGCTGGTGGTGGTCAGGAGCGGCGTGGCAATCAGCGCAGAGACCACCAGGCTTGCCAGGAAGCACAGACCCAGCTGCAGGGTATTCTGAAGCGCGGCCGCACGACCTGTTGCCTGTGGGAACGGACGTAACGCCTGGGCTACGACGATAGGGTAAATCGCACCGTTCGCCACGGCCATCACGCAGAATGGAATCAGAATTTCTGCCAGACCGGCGCCCGGGATAAAGCCCACAGCCCAGGTGGCGATCACGCTCAGCGCGTAGAGCACCAGCAGCCAGGGCAGCATCTGCTGACCTTCCCATTTTTGCAGCGCCGCGCGACAGCCATAGCCCCCGACCAGAAACGCGATGGTCTGCGGGACATAGCTCAGACCGATGGCGGCCGGGCTGTAACCCATATCGTGAAGAATGAACGGCGAACCGGTCAGCCACGCGAAGAAACTCGCCGAGCAGGCGGCATAAATCAGGACATTACCGCGGTACGCTTTGGTGCTCAGCAGAGAGGTAAAGGTCACCGGTGTCGTGTCAGCAGGCGTCTCTTTCTTATGTGCCGCTTTGAGTGTGAATGCCGGGATCATCAGGACCAGCGTGATGGCAAACAGCGTAGCGAAAATGGCCTGCCAGTCGAAATGCGCCAGGATCCAGCTCCCGAGCAGCGGGGCGAGGGCAGGCGAAAGCCCTACCAGCGGCATAATGGTGGCGAAAATGCGGTTTGTCCGGTTGGCCGGATAGTAGTCGGTTACCAGCGCCTGCCAGGTCACCGCGGCAGCACAGACGCCAACGGCCTGCACGAAGCGTAGCACCAGCAGCCAGGTTGCATCGCGTACCCATAACATTCCCAGACAGCCGACGGCAAAGATAGCCAGCCCCAGCAACAGCACCGGTTTACGGCCAAAGCGGTCAGAGAGCGGCCCCCAGAGCAGCTGCGCGAAGGCAAAGCCCGCGAGGAATAAGCTCAGGCTGGCGCTGATGGCTGCCGCCGGGGTCTGTAAATCTTCCTGCATTGCGGCGAAGGCGGGCAGGTACATATCAGTGGCTAAAAAGCCCAGCACGCTTAAACCACCGAGCCAGACTAAAAATCCTTTCCTGGGTTGCATTGTTTTTTTCTCCTGAGGGAGGCAGGTCTATGTTTGCGCAGAGTGTAGGGAGTGCAAAGCAGCTTGTGAAACGCTAATATTTGGCGAGTGCATTCAAAATTTTTGCAGGCAGAAAATGTGGTCAGATTATTCTCTTGAAGTGGTCGATGCTGTTGCGCGCAACGGCAGCTTTAGCGGTGCAGCGCAGGAGTTGCACCGCGTCCCCTCGGCAATCAGCTATACGGTGCGTCAGCTTGAGGAATGGCTGGCCGTTCCGCTGTTTGAACGGCGTCACCGTGATGTGGAATTAACGCCCGCCGGGGCATGGTTTTTGAAAGAAGGGCGTTCTGTTATCAAAAAAATGCAGATCACCCGCGAACAGTGTCAGCAGATCGCTAACGGCTGGCGAGGACATCTTTCGATTGCCGTGGATAACATCGTAAAACCAGAACGTACCCGGCAGATGATTGTCGATTTCTATCGCCATTTCTCGGATGTCGAATTGCGGGTATCCCAGGAAGTGTTTAACGGCGTCTGGGATGCGCTGGCGGATGGCAGGGCAGAGATGGCGATCGGTGCCACGCAGGCGATCCCGGTTGGGGGACGCTTTGCCTTTCGCGACATGGGCATGCTCAATTGGAAATGTGTGGTGGCAAGCGATCATCCGCTGGCTGACCTGGACGGGCCGCTCAGCGACGAAACGCTCCGTAACTGGCCCTCGCTGGTGCTGGAAGATACCTCGCGTTCGTTGCCCAAACGCATCACCTGGCTGCTGGATAACCAGCGACGGGTGGTTGCGCCGGACTGGGAATCCTCAGCAACATGCCTCAGCGCCGGGCTGTGCGTTGCCATGGTCCCTGGCCATTTTGCACGGCCCCGAATCGACACCGGTGAATGGGTTGAACTGACGCTGGAAAATCCTTTTCCGGATGCGGCCTGTTGCCTCACCTGGCAACAAAATGATGTGTCGCCCGCAATGGCCTGGCTTCTGGATTACCTGGGAGACAGTGAGACGCTTAACCGGGAATGGCTACGGGAGCCAGTATAACTGGCCCCGTAAAAGATTAACGACGATAGTCGCGGAACGGACCATCCGCAACGGAACGGCGTTCGATAAGACGCGGGTGAACTTCAATGGACTGAGACTCTTCACGCTTGTTGACGATCCTGTCCATCAGCATATTGAAGGCCGTTTCACCCAGCGAGTCTTTTGGCTGGTGGATGGTGGTCAGCGCCGGGGTAAAGAAGCGCGCGTTGCGCACGTTGTCATACCCGATCACGGAAATGTCCTGCGGCACGCGCAAACCCAGTTCATCGGCGGCACAGAGAGCACCCATCGCCATAATGTCACCTCCACAGAAAACGGCTGTCGGGCGATGCGACTGGGAGACAATCTGCTGCATCGCGCGGTAACCGGATTCCGGTTCAAAGTCACCCTGCACGATCCAGTTTTCCGGCACGGTAATCAGCGCCTCTTCCATTGCTTTCATAAACCCGGCCAGACGTCCGGCACCGGTGTTGCGCTCCAGTGGACCCGGGATCACACCAATCTCACGGTGACCGCGTTCAATCAGATAACGGCCTGCCATATAGCCGCCTTCAAACGCGTTATCGATGACGGAGTCGGTGAAGTCTGCACGCGCTTCGCCCCAGTCCATGACCACCATAGGGATATGGCGGTACTCTTCCAGCATGGAAAGCACGGACTCCGGATACTCTGAACACATCACCAGCAGGCCATCCACACGCTTTTGCGCCATCATGGAGAGATAAGCGCGCTGTTTTTCAATGCTGTTCCACGCGTTGCCCAGAATCAGGGTATAGCCTTTCTGGAAGCAGTTTTTCTCGACCGCTTCAATGATCTCGGCAAAATAGGCCGCTTCACTGCTGGTAGCCAGCAAACCAATGGACTTGGTGTGATTAACTTTGAGGCTGCGCGCCACCGCACTCGGTGAATAGTGTAATTCTTTGATTGCCGCCCAGACGGCGTTGCGCGTCTCTTCCGCCACAAAGCGGGTTTTGTTAATTACATGTGATACGGTTGTAGTGGAAACGTTTGCGCGTTTTGCTACGTCTTTAATTGTTGCCATTAAATGTCACTCCAGACCATATCCTAAACTCCTGAAAAACTTGAAGGTAAACGTTTGCCTTCTCTCACCCTTATCACGCAATCTTGAATTGCGGCACGCCGGGAAAACGACACAGGACGTCAGGAGGGGGTCAATGGCCGGTACGCTAATAAATTTAGCGTGGAATTTTGTCCTATCTTGATGAAAAGGGGAAGAGCTAAAGTGGTTATCAGTTTAAATCCAGGAAGATTTTTGAACTAAACTGTGTAAAAATGAGCAGGCTCACTTTTCGTGGGGAGATTAAAAGGAGAAAAATTGATGAGCTACGATCTGAAGTTTTCGCTGGTGACCACCGTTATTGTACTGGCTCTGATTGTTGCGGCGGGTCTGACGGCTGCATTGCACTGATTTACACGGAGGGAGAGCTCTCTCCCTCTCAGTTTTCCTGATTGTTACGCCTGCGGCAAAAATCTTTTGCCAATTTGTTAACTTCTCATTTTTTGTGATTGATGTCATGCTTTCGGCTTCTTTGTTCTGTGTCACGACATGACACGGCATCCGGAGTTGACGCATGAAAATCAATTTTCCCCTGCTTGCCCTGGCGATTGGCGCTTTTGGGATTGGCACCACTGAATTCTCCCCGATGGGGTTACTGCCTGTTATCGCCCGGGGCGTGGATGTTTCTATCCCGGCGGCCGGGATGCTCATCAGCGCCTACGCCATTGGCGTGATGGTGGGGGCACCGCTCATGACGCTTCTGCTTTCACACCGCGCGCGCCGCAATGCGCTCATTTTCCTGATGGCGATATTTACGCTGGGCAACGTGCTTTCCGCGATTGCTCCGGATTACACCACCCTGATGTTGTCCCGCATTCTGACCAGTCTTAACCACGGCGCGTTCTTTGGGCTGGGATCGGTTGTGGCCGCAAGCGTAGTGCCAAAACACAAGCAGGCGAGTGCCGTGGCAACCATGTTTATGGGTCTGACAATTGCCAACATTGGCGGTGTACCTGCCGCAACCTGGCTGGGTGAGGCGATCGGCTGGCGCATGTCGTTCCTGGCGACGGCCGTGCTGGGTGTTATCGCCATGGTGGCGTTGTACTTCTCCTTGCCGAAAGGCAGCGCTGGTGAACGTCCTGACGTCCGCAAAGAGCTGTCGGTACTGATGCGCCCGCAGGTGCTCTCCGCACTGTTGACCACCGTACTGGGGGCGGGTGCCATGTTTACCCTGTACACCTATATTTCACCGGTGTTGCACGATATCACCCACGCGACGCCTCTCTTTGTGACCGCGATGCTGGTGCTGATTGGTGTCGGGTTCTCTATAGGCAACTATCTCGGCGGGAAATTCGCCGATCGTTCCGTGAGCGGGACGCTGAAAGGCTTTTTAACGCTGCTGATTGTCATCATGATCGCCATTCCGTGGCTGGCGCGTAATGAAGTCGGGGCGGCGATGGCGATGGTTGTCTGGGGGGCTGCGACCTTTGCCGTGGTTCCGCCGCTGCAGATGCGCGTGATGCGCGTTGCCCATGAGGCACCGGGTCTCTCGTCGTCGGTCAATATTGGCGCGTTTAACCTTGGCAATGCGCTCGGTGCCGCTGCCGGTGGTGCCGTCATTTCTGGTGGCCTGGGATACAGCTTTGTGCCGGTGATGGGGGCGATAATTGCCGCGCTCGGCCTGCTGTTAGTGATGATGTCTGGCCGTAAACAGCCGGAAGCAGCGTGCGCTGCTGAATAATGAAAAAACGCAGAAGGGCAAACCCTTCTGCGTGTCTCTTACGCGGCGAAGTTCTTCGCCACAAACGCCCAGTTAACCAGTGCCCAGAAGTGCTCCAGGTAGTTCGGGCGCGCGTTACGGTAATCAATGTAGTAAGCGTGTTCCCAGACGTCCACGGTCATCAGCGGCGTTGCGCTGGTGGTCAGTGGCGTACCCGCGTTCGAGGTGGAAACGATAGCCAGTTTGCCATCCGCGTCTTTCACCAGCCACGTCCAGCCAGAACCGAAGTTCTTGACTGCAGCATCCGTAAACTTCGCTTTAAAATCAGCAAAGCTGCCAAATGCCGCGTTAATCGCACCAGCCAGTTCACCCGTAGGTTCGCCGCCTGCATTCGGTGCCAGGCAGTGCCAGTAGAAGGTGTGGTTCCACACCTGAGCGGCATTGTTAAAGACACCGCCCTCTGAACTGCGGACGATCTCTTCCAGCGTTTTGCCTTCAAAATCGGTGCCCTTGATCAGGTTGTTCAGATTGGTGACGTACGTCTGGTGATGTTTGCCGTAGTGATACTCCAGGGTTTCCGCAGAAATGTGCGGGGCCAGGGCGTCTTTTGCATATGGTAGTGCAGGTAATTCGAACGACATTGCTTCTCTCCTTATTGTTTTTTATGTTGCCAATAACCACACAGACAACAGGGACAGAATAGCAAATTGAAAGGGTATGCAAAAGAGGAACTTACCCTGCCACGGCTGTGGCAGGGCAGGGGTTAGCGAATGGTTTTTGGCGTCATCACGCGGCGTGCGCCGACATAGTGACGTACCCAGTAGTCTTCACTGAGAGAGGTTATCTGGATGTCCTGGCCGCTACGTGGGGACTGAATAAATTTCCCGTTGCCTACATATACGCCAACGTGGTCAGCCGTGCCGCGCCCCTGAGTGCGGAAGAAGACGAGATCGCCATTCTCCAGTTCACCGCGGTTGACCGGTGACGCGTCGCGCAGGTGATACATCTCATTGGCGGTACGTGGAATACGGAACTTCACCAGATCTTTATAGGCGTAATAGACGAGGCCGCTGCAGTCGAAACCGGTACGCGGTGAGCTGCCGCCCCAGCGATAGGGTTTGCCGATCTGCCCCATCAGTTTATTCAACGCCGTTTTTTGCGCTTTCTGCACGCGAACCTTATGCACTTCCGCTATTTTCGTGACCTTCGTGCATTTCGCTTTATGACCTTTGCGGGGGATGCATTTTTCCGTCACGAGATTAGCTGCAGTTTGCGAGGCTTTGCTTTTGGTTGCGTGGGCAGTGCGGGAAGGTTTTGTTTTCGTCTTGCTGGAGGCGGTCTTTTTAGTCTGGGTGGTGGTCTTTTTCTTGTCGTTCTTGCTGGTGGTTTTTTTCTTACGGTCTGTGGTTTTGGCCAGATGCGTTTTTTGTACAGCAGAGTGCCGCGCCTGTTGAGAGGCGTTCGCCACTGGCGTGAAAGTGAGTGTTGTAAACAGTAAAGCACAGAGCGTGATCGAGATTTTATTTATCCGCGCCACTGGGCAGTCCCCTGATAAATGCAGGTCATCAATAATACCCGCGAATGATTTACAAAGCCCGTCGATTCTAATCTATAAAAACCCGATAAGTTAATAGCATTTTTCAATCTACAATCCTGTTTCGTTAGCAAGTGCAAAAAAATTCATCAATCTGTCGCACTATTGTTCACTCCCTAAACAAAACCCTGAGTGCCGCAGGGTTAAACACCATTTGCAATGCAACTTTTCATCACTCGCGGTAAAATAAGAAAGACGTGACAAAAATGTTATTTTCCGATGGCAGTCTGAACCGCTACAATGACAGACGAATGCCGTAACAGAAGTTAAAGGAAGCAAGACATGAGCACCACTATTGAAAAAATCCAGCGCCAGATCGCTGAAAACCCGATTCTGCTGTATATGAAAGGTTCTCCGAAGCTGCCAAGCTGTGGCTTCTCCGCGCAAGCGGTTCAGGCGCTGTCTGCCTGTGGTGAGCGTTTTGCTTACGTTGATATCCTGCAGAACCCGGACATCCGCGCTGAGCTGCCTAAATACGCTAACTGGCCGACGTTCCCACAGCTGTGGGTAGACGGTGAGCTGGTCGGCGGTTGCGATATCCTGATCGAAATGTATCAGCGCGGTGAACTGCAGCAGCTGATCAAAGAAACGGCTGCGAAGTACAAAACGGAAGAGCCAGACGCGGAGTAAGTTATCTGCGAAGACAAAAAAGCGACCTCATGAGGTCGCTTTTTTTTATTCTTCATTGTCACCCATCGGCAGCGGCCAGCCGCCCAGACGCTTCCAGCGGTTCACAATTTCGCAAAACAGTTCCGCCGTCCGCTCGGTGTCATAAAGCGCGGAATGCGCCTGCGTACCGTCAAACTCAATGCCTGCCGTAATACATGCCTTTGATAATACCGTTTGTCCCAACGCCAGACCGCTCAGTGCCGCGGTATCGAAGGTCACAAACGGGTGGAAAGGGTTACGCTTGAGCGACGCGCGCTCAGCGGCGGCCATGGTAAAGGTGTGATCGAACGTGGCGTTATGCGCCACCATAATGGCGCGGCTGCAGTTGCTCTCTTTCATACCTTTACGCACCATTTTAAAAATGGCGTGCAGCGCGTCATATTCACTTACCGCACCACGCAGCGGGTTATGCGGATCGATGCCGTTAAAGGCCAGCGCTTCGGGCTGTAAGTTGGCCCCTTCAAACGGTTCAACGTGGAAATGCAGCGTGGTGTCCGGTGTAAGCCATCCCTGTTCATCCATCTTCAGCGTGATGGCGGCAATTTCAAGCAGCGCATCAGTTTTAGCGTTAAATCCGGCTGTTTCAACATCGATCACAACAGGATAAAAACCACGAAAACGGTCGCACAGACCGCTAAATTGAGCGTTATCGGACATCAGGGTCTCTTACATGGGGAAAAAAGCAGTGCGCATTATGGCAAATTTTGGATGGGGATGCAGTAAAAGTACGGGCGCATGTTGCGCCCTGCGGGATCAGTTGCCCAGACCGCGACCAGCGTCTTTGGCTTCAATCAGCTCGATTTTGTAGCCGTCCGGATCTTCAACAAACGCGATCACGGTGGTGCCGCCTTTGACCGGGCCAGCTTCGCGCGTCACGTTACCGCCGTTGCTGCGAATACGTTCACAGGCTTCGGCTGCGTTGTCCACTTCCAGCGCGATATGACCATAAGCGGTGCCCAGCTCATAGCTGTCCACGCCCCAGTTGTAGGTCAGTTCGATGACCGCTTCGTCCGTTTCCGGGCCGTAACCCACAAACGCCAGCGAGTATTTATATTCCGGGTTTTCGCTGGTGCGCAGCAGTTTCATACCCAGTACGTTAGTGTAGAAATCGACAGAACGTTGCAGATCGCCAACGCGCAGCATGGTGTGAAGTAGGCGCATAATTTCCTCATTAACCAATGGAATAGAATATCTATTTGAACAGAAACGATGTTTTAGTATAGCGGCGAAAGGTCGCCGCTATCAATGAGCAATGAAGAGATTACAGGGTAGGGTAGTCGGTATAACCTTCAGCGCCGCCGCCGTAGAAGCTTTCCGGACGCTGAGGGTTCAGCGCGGCTTTCTGCTGCAGACGGGCGACCAGATCAGGGTTAGCGATAAAATCGCGACCAAATGCAACGGCGTCGATCAAACCTTTGCTAATCAGATCTTCAGCTTTCTCAGGGGTATATGCACCTGCACCGATGATCACACCGTGGAAGCGTTCGCGTACTTTCTGACGGAAGGCTTCAGTGTAAGGCTGACCACCGGCCCAGTCTGGCTCGGACATATGCAGATACGCGATACCCCGTTTTGCCAGCTCTTCAATCAGATAAAGGGCATCCGCTTCTTCGTCCGGGCCGTTATCAACGTTCTGGAAAGAACCAATCGGGGACACGCGGATACCAATGCGATCCGGGCTCCACTCCTGACATACGGCATCCACCACTTCCAGTACCAGGCGCGCACGGTTTTCAACGCTGCCGCCGTACTGGTCGGTACGATGGTTAGAGGACGGTGACAGGAACTGGTGCAGCAGATAGCCATGCGCGGAGTGCAGTTCAACCAGGTCGAAACCGGCTTCACGCGCATTCGCCACGGCCTGGCGGAAATCGTTAACAATCCCCGGGATCTCGTCCAGTTCAAGAGCGCGCGGCATAGACGTATCAACGCGGATCGCATTGCCGTTTTCATCACGCAGCGAGGTGCGGGTGTTCGCGCTCAGGGCAGAGGCGGAAACCGGTGCCTGACCGCCAGGCTGGATGCTGCTGTGAGAGATACGACCGGTATGCCACAGCTGGACGGCAATACGACCCTCTTCAGCGTGAACGCCAGCCGTGATTTTTTTCCACGCGGCAATCTGTTCCGGGCTGTGCAGACCTGGTGCGCCAGCGTAACCCTTAGCCTGAGCAGAAATCTGGGTGGCCTCGGTGATGATCAGGCCAGAGCTTGCGCGCTGACGGTAATATTCACCCATCAACGGGGTAGGGATATCACCCGGCTCAATGCTGCGCAGACGGGTAAGCGGGGCCATGAACACACGGTTTGGCGCGGTAACGGCACCCACTTTCAAGGGGGTAAATAATTTTTCAGCGGACATAAAGGCTCCTGAGTAGACCAGTCGTCTAGTAATTACGTAAATAAAAACGCCTGCTATACGCGAGGCGTAGTAATGCTGCTTTTTACATGTGCCAGTGCGCTTTCAAGCGGCACCGCACTGCGAGAAATCTTGGCCTGCAGGTTCGCGCCTAACCAGAGGGCGTATAAAACCTGCGCCTGGGTTAAAGGTTCGCCGGGAAAAGTCAGCGTTTTTTCATCGCGGCCTTTCTCCAGCGCCTGTGCCATGAGGGCGATAACCCCGCGGGCCCCTTTATCCATTGCTGTGCGCATATCTTCTGAAAGATCGCACACTTCGGCAGAAAGTTTTACCGTCAGGCAACCGCTGATGATGCCCTGCTGACAGAACTGGTTCAGCGTTTCCTGATAGAAGTGCAGAACACGATCGCGATAATTACCTTCGCCCGTGGCAAAGTGCGCTGCCAGGCGCTGATGGTAGCTGGCATAGTGCCGCTCCAGCATTGCCACGCCAAACGCCTCTTTGGACCGGAAGTAGTGATAAAACGACCCCTTCGGTACCTCAGCGGTTTTTAATAACTCGCTCAACCCCATACCGGTGAACCCGCGATGCATGCAAAGTCGCTCGCCGGTCGCCAGTAAATGTTCTCGGGTATCGTGTTCTGTATTTCTGCTCATGGCCGCACTCTAATAGACCGTTCGGTCTATTGCAAGCGTGTTCAGTGGCGACATGCGTTCAGAATATCCAGCTGTTGTTGATAAACCTTTGATTTAATGTCCATCATACCCAATACGGTAGAGAACAAATTGTCCTGCGAAACCGCATTTTTTGCTGCATGGTCACGTAAACATTGCTCGTTGACGCCGAAATTTTTCGCATAGTCTGGTGATAACCAGAACATAAACGGAATGTGCGTTTGTTGCTCTGGTGCCAGCAAATACGGCGTGCCGTGCAGATAAATCCCGCTTTCGCCCAGCGACTCCCCGTGATCCGAAAGGTAAATCAGGGCGGTATTCATGCTCGCCTGACGCGCTTTCAGGGCATCGATGGTTTTACTGACCATGCTGTCGGTATACAGGATGGTGTTGTCATAGGTATTCATTAGCGCCTGGTGATCGCAATCCTGAATTTCATTGGTATCGCAGGTTGGCGTAAATTTGCGGAAATTATCCGGATAACGGCGATAGTATGCCGGGCCGTGGCTGCCCATCAGGTGGATGACCAGTACGGAGTCCTGCTTCAGGCCATCCAGAACATTGTCCAGACGGGTGAAGTTCACATCGTCAATGCAGGAGTTGTCTTTGCAGAACTGATCGAGTTTCCACTGGGTCATGTCGGTATGGGGAACGCGATCGCAGGCGCCTTTACAACCGCCATCATTGTCACGCCACAGCATATTGATCCCCGCATGGGCGAGCACGTCCAGCAACCCTTCCTGGTGATGGGCCAGATCGGCATCGTATTTACTGCGCGTCATACCGGAGAACATGCAGGGCACGGAAACGGCCGTTTCGGTGCCGCAGGAGGAGGCCTGCGGGAAGTTAATCACATCCTGCTTTTTCAGCTCGGGGTTTGTTTCACGCCCGTAGCCATTCAACGAGTAGTTCGCGGCACGTGACGCTTCGCCGATGACCAGCACCAGAACGGTTTTCTTTTGTTGGCCTGCAATCAGCGGCCCTTTATGGGCATCTTCACCGATCCGGACCAGTGTTTGATCGCCTGCAAACCAGCGCATTTTGCTGTATTTGACCATCGCGCTGACATAGTTAGCGGGGGTCACCATTTTGACGATGCTTTTGTTATTGCGAAACAGCGACGCGTAGTCTTTATAAAACAGGGCGGCGATGAGGATGATAACCAGCAGGGCGCCGAGCATTGCGGCAAAACGGGTCAGCAGGGCGTACCACCATTTCCCGGTGCGAATGCGGGTCATGGCCAGCACCACGGACGGAACAAGACCGGCAACGACAATCCACAGGATCATCTGCGGCGTCACCAGGGCAGTGGCTTCCTGAGAGTTGGTTTCGAACACGTTAACAATCATGTTCTGATCGATAACCGCGCCGTAGGTATACATAAAGTAGGTCGCGGCGGCGCATCCGACGGTCAAGACAATCAGCAGCGGCTTACGGATAAACGGGATATTAAGCAGACTAAAAACAATGACCCAGCCGCAAAACAGCACCAGTGGAACGGACGCGGCAAAGAGGACGTCATGGATATGCGCGGGCGCGATAATTGCCCAGCTACGCTGAATAAACAGCGCGTTTAATACGGTAAAGAAAAGTGCACAGCCCAGAGTAAATTTTATATCGTTACATTGTAACTTTTTGATTGGCCACATCGATCAGAAAACCTGCAATTTTAATGATGGGGCGAGTATAGAGAACGAAGATTAGTGAAACCTTAATGCCACAAAACTGTGGTAAAGCCCTTGCACGCGGGACGTTTAGCGTCTTCACTGTAGGTGATAGTCGTTATCGGGAGGTGAGTGTGGCAGAGCAACTGGAGTTTTTCCCCATCCAGAGCCCGTGCCGGGGTATTTGTCAGGTGGATGAGCGCGGATATTGCCGTGGCTGCATGCGCACGCGCGATGAGCGTTTTAACTGGCAACACTTCAGCGACACGCAGAAACAGGAGGTGCTCCGTCTCTGTCGACAGCGACTTCTGCGCAAAATACGCGCAAACAAAGCCGGTGACACCGAAGAACCCCAGCAACCTTCACTGTTTTAACACGGTAATTGCGTATACTCATGACATCACGTCCTTGAGGAAAATGTTATGGTTCAGCGAATTACCCTTGCCCCCCAGGGGCCAGAATTCTCCCGCTTTGTGATGGGCTACTGGCGCCTGATGGACTGGAATATGTCCCCCCTCCAGCTGGCAAGCTTTATTGAAGAGCATCTCGACTTAGGGATCACCACGGTCGATCACGCTGATATTTACGGTGGCTATCAGTGTGAAGCCGCGTTCGGCGAGGCACTCAAACTGGTTCCTGCGTTACGCGAACGCATGGAGATCGTCACCAAATGCGGGATTGCCACGACGGCAAAACCGGAGCATGCCCTCGGCCATTACATTACCGACAGCGCGCACATCATTAAGAGCGCCGAACAGTCGCTGGTTAACCTGGCGACCGATCATATCGATCTGCTACTGATCCACCGCCCCGATCCGTTGATGGATGCCGATGAGGTGGCCGAAGCGTTTCTGAATCTGCATCAAAGCGGCAAAGTGCGTCATTTCGGCGTATCAAACTTTACCCCTGCACAGTTTGCGCTGCTGCAGTCTCGTCTGCCGTTTACCCTGGCCACCAACCAGGTTGAAATTTCTCCGGTTCATCAGCCGCTGCTGCTGGATGGCACGCTCGATCAGCTTCAGCAATTGCGTATCCGACCGATGGCGTGGTCGTGTCTGGGCGGCGGACGTCTGTTTAATGATGATGAATTCCAGCCGCTGCGCACTGAGCTTGAGACCATTGCCCGCGAACTGAATGCCGGGAGCATCGAACAGGTGGTGTACGCGTGGATCCTGCGTCTGCCGTCAAAACCACTGCCGATCATTGGCTCGGGCAAAATTGAACGCGTACGCGCCGCCATTGCCGCGGAAGAGTTGCAGATGACCCGTCAGCAGTGGTTCCGCATCCGCAAAGCGGCGCTGGGTTACGACGTCCCGTAACCGGTAAAACGTGACTTTCCGGTGAAATCTTTGCCCCTGGTATAAACTTAAGGGGCAAAAAACAACCCGTGGAGGTCATATGAAGCGTTTTACTCTGGCTCTCGTCACGCTGGTGGTCTGTGCAGGTGCGCAGGCGGCCAGTGATGAAGTGGAAATGAATCTCGTCACCTCTCAGGGTGTAGGTCAGTCCATCGGCACGGTGAAAATCACTGAAACCGACAAGGGACTGGAATTCGCGCCCAATCTCAAAGCCCTTCCTCCTGGTGAACATGGTTTCCATGTCCATGCCAACGGTAGCTGTCAGCCCGCATTAAAAGAGGGTAAAGCCTCGGCTGCGGAGGCGGCAGGCGGCCACCTCGACCCACAACATACCGGTAAGCATGAAGGTCCTGACGGTATGGGACATCTGGGCGATTTGCCGGTGCTGGTGGTGAATAACGACGGCAAAGCCACGGATCCCGTCGTCGCGCCGCGGCTGAAAAAGCTGGATGAAGTGAAAGGCAAGGCGCTGATGATCCACGTCGGCGGCGACAATATGTCCGATCAGCCAAAACCGCTTGGCGGTGGCGGGGCTCGCTATGCCTGCGGGGTGATGTGATCCCCAATTGTACCCGGAGCCGGTGCCTGTTCCAGCTGCGACAGTGAGCAGTGCAGGCGCCAGATTATCGAGGCTAAATCTCGTGCTGCAGGCGAGTGGTGGTGCGCAAGGGTATCGCAAATTCGCTGAAGTTCAGCAAGCGTGGTTTCCAGTGGCCGCTGCTGGACACCGCGTTCGCTCATGACATCGCGTAGCAGGGTGATGCAGACATCACGAACCTGCGACAGCGGGTCGGACCGTGTTTCCCATGCCCTAAGTTGCCAGACCACGTGAGAGCAGTTCAACAGCACCACGCCCCAGCGCAACAGCCAGCGGCGCGAAAGGGAGTCCTGGCTGTTATTGAGCTGGCTGACATAGTGATAGACCAGCGATTCATACTCACTTTCACGTAAATGCGGTTTTCGACTCAACTGGTCGACAAAACCTCTGCGTAACTCGCGGATATGCCGGCGACTCTTGCGCGCATCTGAACCCGGACGTAACACCGCAAATGCCAGCCACGCCAGCCCAACGCCAAGGATCTTCGCCAGATTGTCATTGAGAAAATCGGCGTAGTCATAAACCGGCGGGTTAGTGACGGAGATAAACGAGCCCATAAACACAATCAGCTGTCCCCACAGCCCCGCGAGTTTGGGCATTTGCAGCTTCAGCAGCTGCATGGTGGTTAACAGCGGGAACAGGAACAGAAGGAACTGCCACAGGTCGCTTATCTGCACCATCAACCCAAACTTCACGGCAAAACTAAACAGCGAAAGCAGCACCAGGGTGCGCAGCAGCAGCGTGAGGGAGTTGAACGGTGACGCAGCGACGGAGTATAGCACGCAGCTGATAGCAGCAAGCGTCAGGGCCGCAGGGCCTGACTCCCACTGGGTGGTGATACTCCACGCGCCAACCAGCGTGAGCGCGCAAAAGGTACGAAAACCGCTCCAGAGTGCCTCCATCGAGTCTGTGTGTCGTGCCAGCGCCGGGCTACCGGGGACAGCGAACTCGGTGACCGGGGTGGCATTTTCCACGGCGTTAATCCAGCGGCTGCTGCGCAGATACAACCGGCAAAAATAGTTGAGACGCTGCCAGAAGGCGCGGTGACGGTAATCGTACTCATCTACTGGCGCGAGCGGGGCGATAATCTTCGCGACGGTGTAGATGTCGGCATCCGGGCGTGCAAGCGCCGCGAGCAGCGTTTCAATCACGGCGCGCGTATGTGCAGGGGGCGTGGGCCAGTTGAGCAGCATCCGGCGCAGGCTGGAGATTGAACTGGTCATACGCAGCTGCTGATGCAACAGATAGTTCAGCAGGGTGTTCTGACGACGAAAGCGATAGTGGCTCCAGAAGGCCTGAATGCGTAACAGATTCATGGTCAGGATCTGGCCGATCACCTTTTCGTGCGCAAGACGGATGTCGTCGTTGGTATCCGGTTGCCAGAGCAGGCTTGCGTGCTCCAGTAAACGGGTATGCATGGTCTTCAGGGCGGTAATAAGCGCGGTGCCATCGGAAGTGCTCGGCAGTATCATCATCATGAAACCGCCGCTCAGAATACCGACAATCACTTCGCAGACGCGCGCCTGTGCGATGTCCCACAGCTCGGTGGTATCGAGCACATTCACCACCGGAAAGGCGATAATGGCGGCGGTATAGCCGGCCAGCTGGAAGGCATAGGCCACGTTATTCGTAAAATGTGCGCAGGCCCAGGTACAAAAGCCCAGCCATATCGCCATGCTCAACAAAAAAAGCCACGGATCGTTCAGCGTATGACCTGCAATGATTAACGCTGCGGTGGCACCCAACAGGCTGCCGGCAATACGTCCAAGACTCTTGCTGATCACCCCGCCGACGGTGGGGAAACTCACCACCGCGGCAGAGGTCATTGCCCAGTAGGGCTGATCAAGGTTGAGGTAATAGGCGACAGTCAGCGCCAGACACATCGCAATGCCATTACGCAGCGCATAGCGCCACTGCGGACGTGTCGCTTTCATCCACGGCGTATTTCGCCAGGAGAAGGCCTGCAGGTTCATCAACGGGTCCCGATGGCGACGGTGCAGGTTGTGCCGGAGACCAGCGTTATGCCCTGCGGTAAATGGTCAAACTCCACACGAACCGGTACGCGCTGGGCCAGACGCACCCACGGCACGTTCGGTTTAATGTCCGGTACCAGGCCTGAATCCATTTCAACACTCTGATCGTAGATGGCACGGCCGATGCTGGAGACGTGACCCTGTAACCTCTGCGAACCGCTGTAAAGCGTAATGGTAGCGGCAGACCCTTCGCGAATATGGCGAAGCTTGGTCTCTTCAAAATAACCCACCACATAGAACGAGTGGCTGTCGACAAGGGCGAAAACGGGTTGCCCGGCGGTGGCATAATTCCCCACGCGGGCTGACAGGTTGGTGATCCATCCATTGACTGGCGCGGTAATAACGGTTTGTGTCAGCTCCCACTGCGCCTGTTTGAGCGTAGCCTCCGCGACGTTCACGCTCGCCTGCATGGCCTTAACGTTGATATTGGCAGTATCTAAATCTTCTGCGGAAATATAGTTGCGCGACAAGTGCCGGCGGCGATTGGCTTCGTTATTGGCTTTTGCTAAATCAGACTGGGCCTTCGCCAGCTGTGCCTGGGCGTTAAGGATCGCAATATGATAGGGGGTGTCGTCGATACGGAATAACACGTCACCCTTTTTAACGTACTGGTTATCTTTCACGACAAGCGTCGTAATGCTGCCCGACACCTGAGGGGTAATGCTGACCTGCTCAGCCCGCACTTTGCCGTCACGTGTCCAGGGTGACTGCATATAAAAATTCCAGAGCCACCACCCGGCAACCAGGGCCAGAGCAAGAACAATCAGCGTGGAAAAGTACTTCAGCGTTTTCAGGGGCATATTCACCACACAATCAAGACAGCTAGGCCCAGGCATACGGAAAGGGCAAACAGGGAGAGATCCATTAACATGGGGTGCCAAATCTCGCCGGAGTACATCCAGTCGCGAAGCAGGCGATGGGCTATGAGCCAAATCATAAAGCCGACCAGGACGGCCTTAAACAAGGGCGGAAAGTAGACTGACGCACCGAAAATCAGGTCCTGAAGGGGGAGTCCCACGGAGCTTTGAAAAAACGTCACGGGCAGAGATCCTTTGCAGTGAACAAAATGCCGCGAGGGCGAGTCTTAATCTGATGGAACATCACAATTCAGTGTAAGTCATCCTTTTAAGTTCGATGAATGCAGTATTGCATTTGTTTTGCCAATACAAATGCTGCACACTATTCTAAAATCAGTATAATAACTTAGCAAGCTAATTATAAGGAGATGAAATTGGAATCGCCATTAGGTTCTGATCTGGCAAGGTTGGTACGCGTCTGGCGTGCTCTGATTGACCATCGCCTGAAACCTCTGGAATTGACACAGACGCACTGGGTCACGCTGCATAACATTCATCAGCTGCCACCCGACCAGTCACAAATTCAACTGGCAAAAGCGATCGGCATTGAGCAACCGTCACTGGTACGTACGCTTGACCAACTGGAAGAGAAAGGACTCATCTCCCGGCAAACCTGCGCCAGCGATCGTCGCGCTAAGCGGATTAAGCTCACTGAGAAAGCGGCCCCTATCATTACTGAAATGGAAGCCGTTATCACCAAAACGCGCGGCGAAATCCTTTCCGGGGTTTCACCCGCAGAGCTTGAACTGCTCATCAGCCTCATTGGACGCCTCGAGCAGAACATCCATGAGCTGCAGTCACGCGACTGACACCATCACAAGGCCTTGCTGCTGCAAGGCCTTTTTTACCTCGATACAACGACACGGTTACGCCCGGTCTCTTTCGCTTCATACATCGCCTTGTCAGCATTCTCCACGCACGCTTCAGCGGTCGTCGTCGGAGAGGTGGCGGTAAATACCCCCATGCTAATCGTGATGGATTCAGGTAACTGACCCCCGCTGCTGACCTTATCAAAACTGCTCAGCTTTAGCCGTATGCGTTCAGCCACTTGGTACGCTGCCTCCGACGAAGTATTGGTCAGCATCAGGACAAATTCTTCCCCACCAATACGTGCCGCAATGTCCTGCGGGCGGACGGAATCCATCAGCAGGTTGGCGACAAACTGCAATACTTTGTCTCCCTGCAGATGGCCGTAGCAGTCGTTGATGCGCTTAAAACGGTCGAGATCGCTGACGATAACCGACACAGGGTGGTTGGCTTTGCTGATGCTGAGTGCCTGATTTAAGGCGTCGTAAAAATAACTGCGGTTGTAAAGGCGCGTCAGCGGGTCGCGGATCGAGTTCTGATAAGACTGCTGATACTTTATGTGCGAGTCGCGATACAGGTTAAAGACGTCGTACAGCAGGACAAAAATAATCATCAGCGTCGCCACGGTTTCGAATAAGCGAGCGTGATACCAGGACGTGTCCTCAGCATGCCCGCCGGCTAACAGTAATGAGAGCGTCAGGACATAACAAACACATAAGAAATTACCGCCAACCCAAAAAAGATTCCGCACCCGGGTAATCGTCATTAACGTTGCTAATGCCACAACCCAGAGAAGAATCAAAAAGATATTTATGACCTGGCTCCAGAGAACCATAAATTGCCGGGTTTCATTATCCACCAGATCCAGCGTTATCAGTGCCGAGTGGCTGGAGCAGAACCAGGCCAGGGCGACCATAGAAACCGTAAACAGCATTGTACCGATAACCACGGCAATATGCGCGGGGCGTGAAAGGGGATAATCCCGAATAGAATAGAGCAAGGCTGAGACTATTATCAGCACCGCCATAAGAATATGACGGAACATAAAGAAGATCATGGCGTCGTTATAGTCGACAACATTGAACTGATAGAGATCCAGCCATGACGGGAAGCTGGACAGGGTACCGGCCATCAGCATCGTCGAACCGGCGAAGGCCGAGGCGAGGGCGATAAGGTACAACCGCCGTCTGTCACACCAGTATTTCATGACCATGAAGCAGGCAATAAACAGGTGGAATACCAGCAAAAATATGGTAAGTGTCGGGAATAGCAGCGGTGAGAATGAAGGGACTAATTCGACCAGTTTTACAAAGAGACCTTGTAATATTCCAACGACGACGATGCATCCAAAACAGAATGTAATATAAGGGTTCTTAAAATATCGTTGTAGTGCAAGCATAGGGATTTGACGGAATAATAAAATTAAAAAATGTAAAGTAAGAAAGAGAGTAACAGGCGTGGAGAGTAAATACTTTGCGCAGGAACAAGATATACCGCGCTTAATGATTCATGGCGGGAATGTTTTTTGTAAATATATTACTGGTAATTATATTATATGTAAATAGATTTGTTTACGGACTTCGCTAAACGGATTTGTTAAATGGATGTGGTCTGATGACCACATCCATTTTGAATTAGCGTGGAGAAACGGTGACCTGGCTTCCGTTGCTCGCCAGAACAACGCGCTGGCCGGCAGAGAAACGGGTATTACCTTGTTTCTGTACTACCATGATGGTGCTGCCGTCATCTTTACGGATTTCCAGTTCTACGCCCTGGCTTTTGTTCATTGCACCCTGAACGCCCTGGCCTGCAACACCACCCGCAACGGCACCTGCTGCCGTGGCCAGCGAACGACCCGTGCCACCGCCTACGGTATTACCGAGGAAGCCACCCAGCACAGCACCGCCGATGGCACCCATCACGTTGCTGTCATCGCCACCCTGAATTTGTACAGGACGTGCGTTAACAACGGTACCGTAAGTGACGCTCTGAACCTGTTTGGCTTCAGAAGCGCTGTACACGTCGCCAGAAAGTGAACTGTCATTCACACAGCCTGCAAGGGTTAAACCGATCAGCGAAACGCCCAGTACACGTAAAATCATTTGAATCTCCTGTTCACCAAAAACGCCCGATGGCGGGCATCCGTTATGGCTAAATTATATGGCATAAGGGGCCATAGTTCATATCTTTGCACTAACAATAAGAAAATTGTACTTGAATTTAACTTAACGAGACATAAACGGGCACCCGGCAGGTTACCTGTCTGAGATTGTTAAAAAATATTATCGCCGGATAGCAAAGCGGCGCTGTTTATGGTTGAGTGGAGAGCATTAGCCCACGCAACGTAAGGAAAGCGCATGAAATCGGGTCGCTACATTGGTGTGATGTCGGGTACCAGTCTGGATGGCGTAGACGTCGTTCTGGCCGCTATTGATGAAAACATGGTGGCACAGCAGGCGAGCCTGACCTGGCCTATCCCCCTGGCGCTGAAAGAGGACATTCTCAGTGTCTGTCAGGGGCAGCAACTGACGCTTTCTCAGCTTGGTCAGCTTGATGTGCGGCTGGGGGCGCTGTTTGCCGATGCGGTACTGGCTCTGATGCATAAAGAAAAGCTTCGCCCGCAGGATGTCGTCGCTATCGGCTGTCACGGACAAACGGTCTGGCATGAGCCGGTCGGCGATGCACCGCATACCCTGCAAATCGGCGACAACAACCAGATTGTGGCGAAGACGGGCGTGACCGTAGTCGGTGATTTTCGGCGTCGCGATATTGCGCTTGGCGGGCAGGGCGCGCCGCTGGTGCCCGCTTTTCATCAGGCATTGTTGACCCATCCGACAGAGCGCCGAATGGTGCTGAACATTGGCGGTATTGCCAACCTGTCTCTGCTTATCCCGGATCAACCCGTACGCGGCTATGACACCGGCCCGGGTAACATGCTGATGGATGCCTGGATCTGGCGTCAGCGTGGTCAGGCGTATGATAAAGACGCGCAGTGGGCCAGCGAAGGCAAAGTGATCATCCCGCTGTTGCAGTCCATGCTAAGCGATCCGTACTTCGCCCTACCGGCGCCCAAAAGCACGGGGCGCGAATATTTCAACTATGGCTGGCTCGAACGTCAGCTGGCGCAGTTCCCGGCGCTTGCACCGCAGGATGTCCAGGCGACACTCGCCGAGTTAACGGCGGTCTCGATATCGGAACAGGTTCTTCTCAGCGGTGGATGCGAACGCCTGCTGGTGTGCGGCGGCGGCAGTCGTAACCCGTTGGTGATGGCACGTCTTGCCGGGTTATTGCCGGGTACCGAGGTGACGACCACCGATGAAGCCGGCATCAGCGGCGATGATATGGAAGCGCTGGCCTTTGCCTGGCTTGCCTGGCGCACCATTGCCGGGCTTCCGGGCAATTTGCCGTCGGTGACTGGCGCACGTGAGGCCAGCGTCCTCGGGGCCATTTTCCCGGCGAATCCACGTCATAATCAGAGTTAACTGAAATTCAGCGCGGCGTGTGGTCGTTAGAATGGAATGAAACAGGAGGGCAGCCATGCCCTCCAGGACCAGGAAAGTCTTCGGAATACGCCCATGAAAAAACTTCTTCTTATTGCCGCGCCTTTATTGCTGTCAGGATGCAGCGTCTACAACCAGTTCCTTGATCGCATGCAGACCGATACCCTGGAGTATCGCTGTGATGAAAAACCGCTGACCGTTAAGCTGAACAATCCGCGTCAGGAAGCCAGTTTTGTCTACGACAACAAATTGCTCACCCTCAAGCAGGGCATTTCTGCCTCCGGCGCACGCTACACGGACGGAATTTATGTCTTCTGGTCGAAAGGCGACAGTGCCACCGTCTACAAACGCGACCGTATTGTGCTGAACAATTGCCAGCTCGAAAATCCGAAGCGTTGAGATTTTTACAGGGGCGGCGCACAATAGCGCCACCCAATGTCAATGTCAGCTAACGCCATGTCAGATAACGACGAACTGCAGCAAATTGCGCATCTGCGCCGTGAATACACCAAAGGCGGCCTGCGTCGCCAGGATCTTCCCGCCGAACCCCTCGTGCTTTTTGAACGCTGGCTGAAACAGGCCTGCGAAGCGAAACTCGCCGACCCAACGGCAATGGTTGTCGCAACGGTAGATGAAAACGGTCAACCGTATCAGCGTATCGTCCTGCTCAAACATTATGACGAGAAAGGCCTGGTGTTTTACACCAACCTGGGCAGTCGTAAGGCACACCATTTAGAAAACAATCCTCGTATCAGCCTGCTGTTCCCGTGGCATATGCTGGAGCGTCAGGTGATGGTCACCGGCAAAGCAGAGCGTCTCTCCACGCTGGAAGTGGTGAAGTATTTCCACAGCCGTCCGCGTGACAGCCAGATTGGCGCCTGGGTCTCAAAACAGTCCAGCCGTATTTCGGCGCGTGGGGTGCTTGAAAGCAAATTCCTCGAACTGAAGCAGAAATTCCAGCAGGGCGAAGTTCCGTTGCCCAGTTTCTGGGGGGGCTTCCGCATTCCGATCGAGCAGATGGAATTCTGGCAGGGCGGCGAACACCGTCTGCATGACCGCTTTTTATACCAGCGTGAAAATGGCGGCTGGAAAATCGACAGGCTGGCACCGTAATCGCCGAAATTTGTTGATTTAAGCGCTAGCGCAGGCCGCGCTTGCGCTTTATTCTATGTACCTTTCGCATCAGGCGAAAAGTCGTGTACCGGCAAAGGTGCAGTCGTTTATACATGGAGAATTTGATGGCAAGCAGTAACTTGATTAAACAATTGCAAGAGCGGGGCCTTGTGGCTCAGGTGACGGACGAGGAAGCGTTAGCAGAGCGACTGGCGCAAGGCCCGATCGCGCTCTATTGCGGCTTCGATCCTACCGCTGACAGCTTGCATTTGGGGCATCTTGTTCCATTGTTATGCCTGAAACGCTTCCAGATGGCGGGCCACAAGCCTGTCGCACTGGTTGGCGGCGCGACCGGTCTGATTGGCGACCCAAGCTTTAAAGCTGCCGAGCGTAAACTGAACACCGAAGACACCGTGCAGGAGTGGGTGGATAAGATCCGCAAACAGGTTGCGCCTTTCCTCGACTTTAACTGCGGTGACAACTCTGCGATTGCGGCCAACAACTATGACTGGTTTGGCGGCATGAACGTGCTGACCTTCCTGCGCGACATTGGCAAACACTTCTCTGTTAACCAGATGATTAACAAAGAAGCGGTGAAGCAGCGTCTGAACCGTGACGACCAGGGCATCTCCTTTACCGAGTTCTCCTACAACCTGCTGCAGGGTTATGACTTTGCTTGCCTGAATAAACTGCACGGCGTCTGCCTGCAGATTGGTGGCTCTGACCAGTGGGGCAACATCACGTCGGGTATCGATCTGACGCGTCGTCTGCACCAGAACCAGGTCTTCGGTCTGACCGTTCCACTGATCACCAAAGCCGACGGCACCAAATTTGGTAAAACCGAAGGCGGCGCGGTATGGCTTGATCCGAAGAAAACCAGCCCGTACAAATTCTACCAGTTCTGGATTAACACGGCGGATGCCGATGTTTATCGCTTCCTGAAGTTCTTCACCTTTATGGACATTGAGACGATCAATGCTCTGGAAGAAGAAGACAAAACCAGCGGTAAAGCGCCACGTGCTCAGTACGTACTGGCTGATGAAGTGACCAAACTGGTTCACGGTGAAGAAGGTCTGGCCGCGGCAAAACGTATTACTGCAAGCCTGTTCAACGGGACGCTGAGCGATCTGAGCGAAGCGGACTTCGAACAGCTGGCGCAGGATGGCGTGCCGATGGTTGAGATGGAAAAAGGTGCCGACCTGATGCAGGCGCTGGTGGACTCCGAGCTGCAGCCATCCCGCGGTCAGGCGCGTAAAACCATCGCCTCGAACGCTATCACCATTAACGGTGAAAAACAGGCCGACCCGGAATACACCTTCGCTGACAGCGATCGTCTGTATGGCCGCTACACGCTTCTGCGTCGCGGTAAGAAAAACTACTGTCTGGTCTGCTGGAAATAATTAAAAGTATCCAGGGGCGTGGGAAACCACGCCCCTTTTGTTTTTTCAGGGTTTGGTAAGTAAAAATGAAGAACATCCTCGCCATTCAGTCCCACGTTGTCTTTGGGCATGCTGGCAACAGCGCCGCGGAATTTCCGATGCGCCGCCTCGGTGCCAACGTCTGGCCCCTCAATACCGTGCAGTTCTCAAACCATACACAATACGGTCAATGGACCGGCTGCGTGATGCCGCCTTCGCACCTCACCGACATTGTGCAGGGCATTGCCAATATCGATCAGCTAAAACGCTGTGATGCGATACTGAGCGGATATCTCGGTTCGGCAGAGCAGGGAGAGCATATCCTGGGCATTGTCCGCCAGGTGAAAGCGGCAAACCCGGCGGCGAAATACTTTTGTGATCCTGTTATGGGGCATCCGGAGAAAGGCTGTATCGTGGCCCCCGGCGTGGCTGAATTCCATGTGCGTCACGCGCTGCCGGCTAGCGATATTATTGCGCCGAACCTGATTGAGCTGGAAATTCTCTGCGAGCATCCGGTGAATAGCGTAGAAGAGGCGGTAAGCGCTTCTCGTGAGCTAATAGCCCAGGGGCCGGAGATTGTCCTGGTGAAACATCTCGCGCGCGCAGGGCTGAGCAGGGACCGTTTTGAGATGCTGCTGGTGACGAAAGACGAAGCCTGGCATATCAGCCGTCCGCTGGTGGACTTCGGCATGCGTCAGCCGGTGGGTGTCGGTGATGTGACAAGCGGTTTGCTGCTGGTGAAATTACTTCAGGGAGCCACGCTGCGGGATGCGCTTGAGCATGTGACTGCTGCGGTTTACGAAATCATGAAGGCGACAAAAGAGATGCAGGAGTATGAACTGCAGGTGGTCGCGGCACAGGATCGTATCGCGAAACCGGAGCATTACTTCAGCGCGACCCGGTTATAACGGTTCACGTTCCTGTCAGCCGGGTAGCGACAGCGCCACCCGGCAATACAGTGCGCCGGTCAGTTCAACCCTTCTGCTTTAAGCGCTGCAGCCACCGCAGGACGCGCGGCTACGCGATCCATGTACGATGCAATGTGGTCCAGCCCGTCCATGTTGAGCTTAATGGCCCGCGCCCAGCGCAGCACGGTGAACAGATAGGCATCGGCAATCGTAAAACGCGCGCCCCCAATCCACTGATCGTCTTTCAGCGATGCGTTAACGTACTGCAGTTTTTTCTCCAGTTGAGCACGTACGGTCGGTTTGTACTCTTCCGGCGTCTCCGGACGGAACAGCGGCGTAAAGCCTTTGTGCAGCTCGGTCGCAATGTAGTTCATCCACTCCAGCGTTTTGTAGCGAGAAACCGTGCTTACCGGTGCCAGCAATTGCCTGTCGGGCACACTATCGGCGAGGAACTGCATAATCGCCACGCCTTCGGTCAGCAGGGTACCGTCATCCAGCAGCAGAGCCGGAACTTGTCCCTTCGGGTTAATAGCAAAAAAATCATCGCCGTTTTCCAGGCGTTTTTTCATCAGGTCAACGCCATCCAGCGTGAAATCTTTGCCGCTCTCGCGCAGGGTAATGTGGGAAGCAAGAGAGCACGCGCCCGGTTTGTAGAACAGTTTCATCGGTAACTCCTTTTTGCTGAGGTTTCAGCTATGTTAGTGCGCGAACGGGTAAAAAAAAAGCCGCTAATACATTAGCGGCTTCTGTTCAGTCGTTTCTCAGTGACATTATGCGGTAGCGGTTTCGGTCGCTTTCGCCGTCTTGTCGTCGTCCTGAGTCATGCGATTCAGCTTCGGCGCAGTCAGCATCATCAGAACCGCGATAACCGCAGTAGCAATACCAATCTGCATGAACACGGTACCGTAGACGTTCAGAGAGACCAGTGGGTCAGTCACGTTATCCGGCACGGCCATCAGGTTTGCAATTTTACCTGCGATGATGGCGGCACCCGCAGTGGTCAGGAACCAGCTACCCATGATGAAGCCCATCAGACGCTGAGGAACCAGTTGTGCAACCATCGCCAGGCCCAGACCGGAGATCATCAATTCACCGATAGACTGCAGCGCGTAGCTCAGGATCAGCCAGTTAACGGAGACGATACCGGCGTCAGTCGCAAATTTCGTACCCAGCGGCAGTACCAGGAATGCGCCAGAACACAGCAGCATACCGATAGCAAATTTGTGCGGCATCGGCAGACGGTCGCCCATTTTGTTATAGATAGCAGCCAGAATCGGGCTACCAATCATGATCCAGAACGGGTTCAGGGCCTGATACTGCTCCGGCTCGAACGCGATACCCAGGATTGAGTGTTCAACGTTACGGATAGCGAAGAAGTTCAGAGACGTTGGCATCTGGCTGTACAGAACGAAGAAGATAATCGCTTCCAGCATCAGGATGAAGGCCACAATCATCTTACGACGAGCGGCACCCTGCATGGCGAAGGCTTCTTTCGCGAAGATGATCACGATACCCAGCGCAACCACACCCAGAACCGCACGCGCGATGCCCTGGTTATGCAGCAGCCAAGTTGCGATTGCCGCGAGGATCACCACGCCGACAATGGTCGCCAGCAGTTTGCCAATGTGAACCGGTTCGAAGTCTGGTTTGGAGCCGTAGTCTTTTACCCAGCGTTTGCAGAAGGCAAAGTTAACCACGGTGATCAGCATACCGACAACGGACAGGGAGAACGCAACGCTCCAGCCGAATTTAGCGGCCAGCCACGGGGTTGCCAGCATGGAGAAGAAGGAACCGATGTTCACGGACATGTAGTACATGGTGAATGCACCGTCCAGACGCGGGTCATCTTTGTTGTAACAGGTAGAGAGCAGGGAAGACGGGTTCGCTTTGAACAGACCGTTACCGACGGCGATAGTCGCCATACCCATATACACCACAGCGGCATCGTGACCAGACCATGCAACCAGCGCATAGCCAACGGCCAGGACAATCGCACCCAGCATAATGACACGTTTAGTCCCGAGGACTTTATCACCCAGCCAGCCGCCGATAGCGACCAGACCGTACACCAGGGCACTGAAAGAGGAGAACAGCGTAATGGAATCTGCTTCGGACATACCCAGCTGTTTTACCAGGTAAACCGCCATGATCCCTTGCAGGCCGTAATAACCAAAACGCTCCCATAACTCGATAGAGAAGATGAGATAGAACGCTTTAGGTTGTTTAAAAGCGTTAAGACTTACGCTTTCATCTGTTGGTTTATTGTTTGCAGTCGACACATATACCTCTTTTTTTACATCCCATATTAACGGGGGTGTTCATCGCGTGATGGCCGTAGTCCATCCGCCTTATAGTTATATTGGGAGGAGAAACGGCGGGTAATGTTCACTATCCTGCACCGTCTGGCAATACGTTTGTAATAATCTGTTACATATAACTGGGCCGCTATAATCGGCGGTTCATACAAATGTTATTCAGCGTTAAATTTCATACGATCTGTAAAGGGAGTTTTTTTGACTGGCATTCACCCATAATTTGCCCTCAATGGCGATATGTTCTGCTATTTGAGGTTTATTGCAGTGATATAGCCCATATTCTGAAAAATAGCTGGTCTTATGTGTTGCTCGTGATGAGTTTGATCTTGTCTGGCAAAGGGTTTACGCCGCTTTTAACAACAAAAATTCAACACGAAGTTATCAGGGTGATCTTGATCACATATGTATAGAAATTTTTGGCTATGAAAAAAGTATTAACCTGTTTGAGCGTTAAAGGCTCGAACAAGTGATAAGGGAAGCGGTAAGGAAGGCGGATAAATTATGGTCAAAAGAAGGTCTACTGGTAGACCCTCTCTTGGTAAGGAATTGGCGTTGCGTCAGAAAACGAAAAGCGGAAGATATCAGGGATACACTTTCTCTTTGTACTCGCAGAGATCTTCGATAATACAGGAGCCACAGCGAGGCTTACGGGCAATACAGGTATAACGGCCATGGAGAATGAGCCAGTGATGGCAATCCACCTTAAATTCGGCGGGAACCACTTTTAGCAGTTTCTCTTCAACCTGCTCGACATTCTTGCCCGGTGCGAAGTTCGTGCGGTTAGAGACGCGGAAAATATGGGTATCAACGGCGATAGTCGGCCAGCCAAACGCGGTGTTAAGTACCACATTCGCAGTCTTGCGTCCCACGCCGGGTAATGCTTCCAGCGCGGCGCGATCTTCCGGCACTTCACCCCCGTGCTGTTCCAGCAGGATCCGGCAGGTTTTGATCACGTTCTCAGCCTTGCTGTTAAACAGACCGATGGTTTTGATATAGGACTTCACCCCGTCCACGCCCAGTTCCAGCATCGCCTTTGGCGTGTTGGCGACCGGATAAAGCAGGGCGGTCGCCTTATTAACGCTCACGTCGGTAGCCTGCGCAGAGAGCAGCACGGCGATCAACAGCTCGAACGGGGAGTTAAAATTCAGCTCCGTCGTCGGATGTGGGTTCTCATCCCGCAGACGGGTCAGGATCGCAATGCGCTTTTCTTTATTCATGAGGCCTTCTCGGGTATTCCTTCCTGTACGCTGCGCTCAGCCACGCGGCGCTTACGTTTTTCATCAATCAGGTATTTTATCGCCAGCATCATGCCGAGGCCAATAAACGCGCCTGGCGGCAGCATGGCCAGCAGGAACGGCGTATCGGTGTGGAAGACTTCGATGCGCAGCGCTTTAGCCCAGCCGCCGAGCAGCGCATCTGCGCCATCAAACAGCGTTCCGTTACCCAGGATCTCACGCATTGAGCCGAGCACGAACATGGCACCGGTTGCCCCCATACCAATAGAGAAACCATCCAGAGCCGACATCGCCGGGCTGTTTTTTACGGCAAAAGCTTCCGCGCGCCCGACCACAATACAGTTGGTTACGATGAGGGGAATAAAGATCCCGAGCGACTGATACAGACCGAACGCATAAGCGTTAATCAGCATCTGGACGATACTCACCACCGACGCGATGATCATGACGTAAATCGGAATACGGATTTCCGATGGCGTCCAGCGGCGCAGGGCAGAGATGGACAGATTGGTCAGGGTGAGAACCAGCGTGGTTGCCAGCCCCAGACCCAGCGCGTTGGTGGCGGTGGATGTCACTGCCAGCAGCGGACACATCCCCAGCAGCTGTACCAGCGCGGAGTTGTTCTTCCACAATCCCTGGACGATAACCTCTTTAACCTGGCTCATGATTACTCCTCACAGGCCGGAAGATTGTTCATCTGCGCGGGCAGCGTTTCCGCATACAGCCCGGCTCGTTTTACGGCATTGACCACGGCCCGTGGGGTAATGGTTGCCCCCGTGAACTGGTCAAACTCGCCGCCATCCTTTTTCACAGCAAATGCAGGATCCGCTTCGCCGTGGATCACTTTTCCGGCAAAATGCAAAATCCAGTCGCTCAGACGGGTTTCAATTTTATCCCCCAGGCCTGGCGTCTCATGATGTTCCGTCACGCGCGTACCCAACACGGTACCGGAGAAATCGCTGCCGACCAGCAGTTGAATCGCCCCGGAGTAGCCATCGGGCGCCGTCGCTTCCATTACCGCGCCTACCGCGTTATCCCCCTTACGGGCAATAAAGACGCGGTGCGGGCCTTTGCCTAACTGAGGTGCCTGGACCACGAAGCAACTTTTCTGCAGGTCATTATCGTAGAAATCAGGGGGGATCACCTGATCGAACAGGGCTTTTTGCTGCTTCACCGCCTGTTCGTCGATGGTCGATTTGGTCAGGTTGTTCACCAGGGCCGTCAGTCCGGTGAGGACCGCGGCGAAAATGGCCAGCGTGACGCCATGTTTTTGCATTGTTTTCAGCATCGCGAAACCCTTAACGGTGGCCGTACACGCGCGGACGCGTGTAGTAGTCGATGAGCGGAACGGTGATGTTCGCAAGCAGAACCGCGAATGCCACACCGTCCGGGTAACCGCCAAAGCTGCGGATGAGCCACACCAGCAAGCCGGCCAGTGCACCGAAGATCAGGCGGCCACGGTTCGTGGTAGATGCCGTTACCGGATCGGTCAGGATAAAGAACGCACCCAGCATGGTTGCCCCCGAGAGCAGATGCATCTGTGGGCTGGCGAGCGATTCTGGCGAGAACACCCATCCCAGTGTGGCGCAGACCGCCAGCGTCACGAGGAAGCTGACCGGAATATGCCAGCGGATCGCTTTCTGCTGCAGCAGGAAGAGCCCGCCCAGCAAATAAGCAAGGTTCACCCACTGCCAGCCCGCGCCCGCCAGCATGCCGCTGAAGATGGCAGATTTCATAATCTGATCGACGGAGTGTCCGGCATGCAGGGAGGTTTTAAACGTATCGAGTGGTGTGGCCTGGCTGATGCCATCCACGCCCATACGCAGCGCGTTCATATCCGCACCGAGCGCGGTATGGCCGGTAAAGATAACGTGCAGGGCATCCATAAAGCCGGGTACTGTCGCGGCAATGTCATGCGGCGGCAACCAGCTGGTCATCTGAACCGGGAAGGAGATGAGCAGTACGACGTAGCCAATCATCGCCGGGTTGAACGGGTTATGGCCCAGCCCACCATAAAGTTGTTTGGCAATAATGACTGCAAACACCGTACCGAGCACCACCATCCACCACGGAGCAAACGGTGGAATACTGATTGCCAGCAACAGGCCAGTCAGCAGTGCTGAGTTATCGGCAAGGATGCGGGAAACCGCCAGCTTACGCAGTTTAAGCACCAGGGCTTCTGCCCCTAAGGCGCTGGCACAACCCAGCACTATCTGGAACAGCGTTCCCCAGCCGAAAAACCAGCACTGAACGGCAATGCCCGGCAGCGCCGCCAGGCACACCAGCATCATGATGCGTGATGTCTGGCGCTGATTATGGGTGTAAGGGGAACTTGCGATTCTGAAAACCATTTAATCCTCGTTAACTGCTTGCTGTGCGGCTTTCTTCGCCTGAACGCGCGCAATGGCGGCGGCGACTGCGGCTTTACGTGGGTCGTCGTTTGCGGCCGGCTGCTGTTCTTCCTGCTGTGCTGCTTTGCGTGCCTTGGCGCGGGCAATGGCGGCTTCAACAGCCGCCTTACGCGGGTCGACAGGTGCTTCAGGTTCAGCGGCTTCAGGCTGCGCCGCCGCTTTACGCGCTTTGGCACGGGCAATGGCGGCTTCGACAGCCGCTTTACGCGGGTCGACGGGGGCTTCAGGCGTAGCGGTTTCAGTCTGCGCCGCTGCTTTGCGCGCTTTAGCGCGCGCGATCGCCGCTTCAACAGCCGCTTTACGGGGATCTACGGCCTCCACTTCTTGCTCAACCACCACGTTTTGCTCGCCGGCCTTACGCGCTTTGGCGCGAGCGATCGCCGCTTCAACAGCCGCTTTACGGGGATCTACGGCCTCCGCTTCTTGTTCAACTACCACGTTTTGCTCGCCGGCCTTACGGGCTTTGGCGCGGGCAATGGCGGCTTCAACGGCGGCTTTACGCGGATCGATCTCAGCGTCAGAGGAGGCTGACTGTGCTTTTTCTGCCTGACGGGCGCGCGCAGCCGCTTTACGCGCTTCGCGGGCGGCAATCGCTTCGCTGTTATCCGGTTTTTCACCTGCCGGGATCACCACGGTCTGGGCTGCCGTCGCTTTTTTCTCCCGCACGCGTGCCAGTGCGGCATTAATCGTATCCTGGTCTTTTTCGCCGGGCTGAACTGCGGCCTGTTTGTGACGCGCCTGACGGGCCAGTTTTTCACGCTCCAGACGCGCCTGACGCGCTTCAAAACGTGCTTTCGCTTCGGCTGCGCGTTTCTCTTCCATGGAGATGGCATAAATCTCGGCCTTCTCCTGGCGGAAGTACTGCACCAGAGGAATGTTACTTGGGCAGACCCAGGCGCAGGCGCCGCATTCGATGCAGTCGGCCAGGTTATGGGCCTGCGCTTTATCGTGCAGCTGACCTTTGCTGTACCAGTACAACTGTTGCGGAAGTAAATCCGCCGGACAGGCATCGGCACAGGCGCTGCAGCGGATACAGCCTTTCTCCTCCTGCTCTTCACCCATTTCAGTCGGGGAGGGGGCAAGCAGGCAGTTTGTGATTTTTACTACCGGGACATCGAGCCACGGCAGGGTAAAGCCCATCAGCGGGCCACCCATGATCACCATCTGGTCGCTGCCCGGGCAAAAATCAGCCTGTTCCAGCAGATGACGAACCGGCGTACCCAGACGCGCCCAGACGTTGCCCGGACGTGCTACAGATTCACCGGTCAGCGTAACCACGCGCTCGGTCAGCGGTTCACCGTCCACCACCGCACGTTTCACGGCGTAGGCTGTCCCGACGTTTTGCATCAGCACCCCGATGTCCGAAGAGCGTCCGCCATGCGGAACCTGCTTGCCGGTCAGAATTTGCGTCAGCTGTTTGGCGCCGCCAGAGGGGTACTTGGTTGGGATAACGCGCAGGCCGATATCGTGGCTGCCGTTGAGGACGGCGCGCAGCATCGAAATAGCCTGTGGCTTGTTATCTTCAATGCCAATCAGCACTTCGCGCGGCTGCAGAATATGGGCAAGAATGCGGATCCCTTCCACGACCTGCGCGGCGCAGTCCTGCATCAGACGATCGTCGGCGGTGATGTAGGGTTCACATTCCGCTGCATTGATGATCAGAGTCTGAATTTTATCGCCGCCGCCGTGCAGTTTGACGCCGGTAGGGAACCCTGCGCCGCCCAGGCCGGCAACGCCGAATTGATGAATACGCTCGATAAGCGCTTCGCGGCTCCGGTTGCGGTAGTCGCTCCAGCCGTCACGTTCTATCCAGCGGTCTTCTCCGTCGGCTTCAATAATGACGCTCAGCTCGGAGAGCGCAGAGGGGTGTGCAACGGTATGGGGGGCGATCGCCATCACTGTACCGGAGGTCGGAGCGTGGACCGGCAGCATACGTCCGCGACCGAACGTTAACGGCTGGCCGCGAAGGACGGTATCGCCTTCTTTCACGCACAGTTCACCCTCAGCACCGATATGCTGTTTCAGCGGCATGACGTAACGGGACGCCAGCGGAATTTGGCGCAGCGGCGTGCCGTTGGACTGGGTTTTCATTTCAGGTGGATGGATACCACCGTCAAAGTCCCAAATCTTCTCTTTTCTGAAAGCAGAAAATAACTTAAGCATGTTGTTCCACAGGAATGATGCGAACCGGAATGGTTTGAAGATCCCACTTCCAGCTTTCGGTAGTCGGTTCAACCGGGCGCAACGCGATACATTGCGTCGGGCAGGGCGCCACGCAGAGGTTACAGCCGGTGCACAGATCCGCCACGACGGTGTGCATGGCGCGCGTTGCGCCAACGATGGCGTCGACAGGGCATGCCTGAATGCATTTTGTGCAGCCGATGCAGTTCGCTTCGTCAATCACGGCGAGGGCGCGAACCGGCTCCTGCACATCTTCATCGCCGTCAACAGGTTGCGGGTCAACGTTAAGCAGGGCGGCTATTTTCAGCATTACCGCTTCACCGCCGGGTGCGCAGCGGTTAATTTTTTCACCCTGCACGCCTACCGCTTCGGCATAGGGGCGGCAGCCAGGATAGCCACACTGCCCGCACTGGCTTTGCGGCAGAAGCTCATCGATTTTTTCTACAACAGGATCATCCTCTACCGCGAAACGGCGGGAGGCGTAACCCAGAATAAGGCCAAACACCAACCCCAGCACGCTGATAGAGGCGATGGCTATCCAGACAGTACTCATTACAACTTCACCAGACCACTAAAGCCCATAAAGGCCAGAGACATTAAACCTGCTGTCACCAGGGCGATCGCGTTACCGCGGAATGGCGCAGGGATATCCGCTGCTGCCAGACGCTCGCGAATCGAGGCGAACAGCACCATCACCAGAGAGAAACCGACGGCGGCAGAAAAACCGTACAGCGCCGATTGCATGAAATTATGCCCAAGGTTGATGTTCAGCAGCGCCACGCCAAGTACTGCACAGTTGGTGGTAATCAGCGGCAGGAAGATACCCAGCAGGCGATAGAGAGCCGGGCTGGTTTTACGCACCACCATTTCTGTGAATTGCACTACCACCGCGATGACCAGAATAAAGGACAGCGTACGCAGATAGATTAAATCCAGCGGGATGAGGATCCAGTTATCAATCAACCACGCGCAGATAGACGCCATCGTCATCACGAAGGTGGTGGCCAGCCCCATGCCCATCGCAGTTTCCAGCTTTTTGGAAACCCCCATAAATGGACACAGGCCAAGGAACTTCACCAGGACGAAGTTGTTAACCAGCACAGTGCCGACAAAGAGCAGTAAGTAATCGGTCATTATTTAGCCTGAAATAAAAAAGCCGCCTATTATCGGACAAACCACCGCAGGCGACAACAGGTTATCTGTAAGGTTATTACGGGTTCACAAAGGTGTTCTTCACCCGCGTCGAACGCTTGAAATAGGGCACCAGCAGCGCCGCCGCCAGTAACGGGAAAAGCAGCTGGCGAACGGCCAGGGCATCAGAAACTGGCGAAAAAGCAAAGGCTTTCACCGCCAGCAGGACCGAAATCAGCAGCCAGATAATGTAGTGTTTAGGGACACCCTTACGGCGCTTAAAGAAGGCAATGGTCAGCCATAGCGTGTAGTACCACATCCCGATTGCAAAAACGAACGACACAAACCACATCGTAATATTAAGCACACTTTGCGACATCAGGGTCTGGATTGCATGAGGTGTAATCAGAGCGGTGGTATAAAGCAGCAGCGCAAGTGATGCGCTTAATAAGGCAACCAGCAGCCATGCCAGTGGGGCGATTAACCAGCCTCCAATTCGTTCTCCAGGCGTTGCGGTCATGAACTCTCCCATAATCTGCGCGAAATGTTGTACAGCCAGTTTGCAGGGCGGAGAGTATATAACATTTCGCGCGGATGGCTACTTTCTTATAAAACGTAGCGCCATACAGACTTAGGCACTTCACCGACGTTGAACAAACGGCCACCGGAGACCAGCTCCGCACGGCGGTGGTCAGCGGCGCGATACATATTGATGATTTCCTGATTATCCGACAGCGTGTAGTTCAGATGGTCAAACAGTTTTTCCAGGCTCTCAAGCGAATTGATCTTGCGAAATTTTAATAAATAGTCCTGAACTGTCATATTAATAAGTTTCCATATAAAAGTGAGTAATACCAGTTAAGGTAATTCGTCCGAATAATAAACGGATTAATAAAGACGTAAACAGCCCACTCAGATAACGCGACTAAATTAGGAGTTTTCTTTGCTGAAAGTACAGGCATCAGACGATGCCTGTAAGAGAAGGTTAACCGTGTTCACCAGGGCTGGCAATAAGTAACTGACATATTATGTCACTCTTTATTGCGGTAACCGGTTACTTAGGTTGGGCGACGGTGGCAGGCTCCGGCGGCTGGTAGTTATCGATATGGCTGGCAACGCCAAGCAAAATGACCGATACCCCAAGGACAATCCATCCCGCTAATTCAATGATTCGATTAATAATTGACGTCATGACTGGTACGTGTAATTTATCCATAAATACAGGTTGCAAATGTTACAGCGCCGTTTCCCCCGCGGCAAGTGCTTTGGGAACGGTTCCCCTAAACAAAATCAGAACGTTAAATCTATGTAACAAAAACAACCGGCATAGCCTGCTATTTTACGTCATATGGCACATGATTAATCTGTAAGAACGTCAGAGTAGCCAGTGTGAAATAAGATAGTCATAAAAGAGGGCAACATTATGAGTGATAGCATCCGCGTCGGGCTTATTGGTTACGGTTACGCGAGCAAGACTTTTCATGCGCCTCTGATTGCCGGGACGCCGGGCATGGCGCTGGCGGCAGTTTCCAGTAGCGATGCCACGAAAGTGCATGCCGACTGGCCCTCCGTGCCGGTTGTTTCTGAATCTAAGCATCTTTTTAACGACCCTAATATTGATCTGATCGTCATTCCCACCCCCAATGACACGCATTTTCCGCTGGCAAAGGCCGCACTGGAAGCCGGTAAGCACGTTATTGTCGATAAACCCTTCACGGTGACGTTGTCACAGGCACGCGAACTGGATGCGCTGGCAAAAAGTTTTGGCAGAGTGCTTTCGGTATTTCATAACCGCCGCTGGGACAGTGATTTCCTGACGGTAAAAGCGCTCCTTAATGAAGGTACGCTGGGCGAAATCCTCTTTTTTGAATCGCACTTTGACCGCTTCCGCCCTCAGGTCCGAAACCGCTGGCGTGAGCAAGCCGGGCCGGGCAGCGGCATCTGGTACGATTTAGCGCCGCATCTTCTCGATCAGGCCGTAAATTTGTTTGGCCTGCCGGTCAGTATGACAGTCGATCTGGCCCAGCTCAGACCCGGAGCGCAAACCACTGATTACTTTCATGCCGTCTTGAGTTACCCGCAGCGGCGTATTGTACTGCACGGGACAATGGTGGCAGCCGCCGAATCAGCGCGTTATATCCTCCACGGTACCCGCGGGAGCTTTGTGAAGTTTGGTCTCGATCCTCAGGAAGAACGCCTGAAAAACGGCGAGCGTTTGCCGCAGGAAGACTGGGGCTATGACATGCGGGACGGGGTTGTGACGCGGGTGGAAGGCGAGGAGAGGGTTGAAGAAACGTTACTGACGATCCCGGGTAACTATCCGGCGTATTATGCCGCTATCCGTGATGCGCTAAACGGGACGGGGGATAACCCGGTTCCGGCCAGCCAGGCGATTCAGATTATGGAATTGATTGAACTGGGGATTGAATCAGCCAAACACCGCGCAACGCTCTGTCTGGCGTGATTCTGGCAAAGCCGGGTAAGGCGAAGCGCCCACCCGGCAACGGGCTTAGCCGCGGGCGACCTTATCCCGCAGCGCCTGTTTCTCTGCTGGCGTCAGGAAGGCGATGTCCAGGCCGTTAATCTGCGCCTGGCGGATCTGATCCTGACTCAGGCCAGCCTGCGGTGCGGCGACGGTGTACTCATGAATAATATCCACGCCCTGTACTGCCGGATCGTCCGTGTTCAGTGAGGCCAGAACACCGTGCTCCAGGAAGGTTTTCAGCGGGTGATGCGCCAGTGATGCCACTGTGCTGGTCTGAATATTGGACGTCAGACAGGATTCAATACCAATACGCTGCTCGGCAAGGAAATCCATCAGGGCGCGATCTTCAACGGCTTTGACACCATGACCGATACGCTCTGCACCCAGCTCACGGATGGCCTGCCAGATGCTTTCAGGGCCTGCCGCTTCACCGGCATGCACGGTAATGTGCCAGCCGGCGTCACGCGCGCGGTTGAAATGAGAAAGGAACAGACTGCCCGGGAAGCCGAGTTCATCACCCGCCAGGTCAACGGCAGCGATCGCATCACGATGCGCCAGTAACCCTTCAAGCTCCTGCAGACAGGCCGCTTCACCGAAGGTGCGGCTCATAATGCCAATCAGGCGAGCCTGAACGTCGAAGGTTTTACACCCTTCACGCACGCCGTCAATTACCGCTTCAACCACGCCTGCAACGGGCAGGTTGTGGGTCATCGCCATATAGCCTGGCGAAAAGCGCAGTTCAACGTAGTGCAGGCCATTACGGGCGGCATCTTCAATATTTTCGAAAGCAACACGGCGGCAGGCATCCAGCGAGGCCAGCATCTTCACGCCCCAGTCGAGTTTGCTCAGGAAACTGACCAGATCCGGTTCATTTGAGGTGACCTGAACGTGGGGGATTAGGGTCTCAATCGTTTGAGCAGGGAGCGTGAGATTGTACTGGCGGCCAAGATCGAGGATGGTTTGGGCACGAATGTTACCGTCAAGATGGCGGTGAATATCAGTTAGTGGCAGGCGTGTATCAATCATGGTCGCACTCTTTTCTGGTTAAAGTGCGTCATATTATAAAAACAAAACGAGGTAAAAAGCTATTTGCGCAAGGGAATATTCCGTTGCGCAATCTGATTACAGGAGCGTCGTTATGCCAGCGATCAGCCGCTGAACCCCTTGCTCAAGCTTGCTACGCGGGCATCCCGCGTTCAGACGGACAAAACCGTTACCCTCTTCGCCGTAGGTGTATCCTGGCATGATGGCGACCTTTTGCTGCTCAATCAGGACTTTTTGTAGCATTTTGTCGTCAAGGTTGAGTGGACGTAAATCGATCCAGGCCAGATACGTGGCTTCGGGTGGCTGCCAGTCGAGCGTCGGAAACGCGCGGTGTAATTCGCGTGCAATGTACGCCAGATTTTCCTCCAGATACGCCCGCAACGCATCCAGCCATGGCTCTCCCTGCTGATAGGCAGCAATGTGGGCCGTCAGCGCCAGCACGGAAGGGGAAGAGAGCCCGTCACGACCTTTTAATGCGCTGAGGTAACCGTTACGGCTCTCTTCATCGCCAATCAGCCCCCAGGCACCGGTGAGCGCCGGTATGTTAAAACTTTTTGAACCAGAGCTCAGAAGTGCCCATTTGCCGCGTGCCACTTCATTCCACGGCGTATGGCGACGGCCTCCCCACACCATGTCCATATGAATTTCATCGCTGATCACCGCCACGTCATAACGGGCGCACAGTTCAGCCATGTGACTCAGCTCTTCACGCGTCCAGACTTTACCCGTGGGGTTTTGCGGGCTGCACAGCAGCAAAATTTTGTTTTCCGGTTTTGCCAGCGCCGCCTCAAGCGCGGCCCTATTTCCCTGCCAGCCCGTGGCATGTTTTTCCATCGCCACGCCGACCACCTGGCGGGCATTCCCCTCGATGGCCTTATAGAACGCATCGTAAGCGGGGGTATGGACCACCACGCCGTCGCCGGGAGTTGACCAGAGGCGAATCAGTTCGGACACCATATAAATAACGGAAGGCCCGTACACGAGCGAGTCGGTATCAATGTGGCTGCTAAAGCGCTGCCGGAACCAGTGCGCCACAGCGGCGAGAAACTCTTCATTTTTCCAGCGGCTGTAGCCAAACACCCCGTGATGAATACGCTGGTGCAGCGCTTCGGTGATGCAGGGCGCGGTCGCGAAATCCATATCGGAGATGGTGAAGGGCAGCAGATCGGCCGCGCCAAAGCGGTCGGCGACATAGTCCCACTGCGTGCACCAGGTGCCGTGTCGATCCACGACGGTTGAAAAATCGAACATGACTCAAGTCCTTAAAGAAAAACCCCCTCAGCGCGAGGGGGTGAGGCATCAGGCTTCCACTGTACGCATCAGGGTTGCCAGCTCATCTTTCACTGACTGGACCTGCGGGCCGATAACCACCTGCAAATTATGTTGATTTAACTGTACCACGCCGATGGCCCGGTTGGCTTTCAGGGCGTTGGTGTCCACTTTCGACATGTCCGCCACCGACAGGCGCAGTCGGGTGATGCAGTTATCCAGAGAGGTAATGTTATCCGCACCGCCCAGCGCCGCCAGAATAGCAGGGGTGTTATAGCCAGACTTACCCACGGTACCTGCAACAGCCTGCTCAACGCTGCTGGCGGTATCGGTATCCCGTCCAGGCGTTTTGAGGTTAAAGCGGGTGATGGCGAAGCGGAAAATTCCGTAGTACACCGCGAACCAGATAGCGGCCACCACCGGTACCAGGTACCATTTGGTCGACAACCCGTGCAGGATCCCGAACACCACAAAGTCGATGACGTTGCCGTCGGTATTCCCGATGGTGACGCCCAGCACCGCCATCACGGTGAAGCCCAGACCGGTCAGTACCGCGTGGATGAGATACAGCACTGGCGCGACAAACAGGAACAGGAATTCGATTGGCTCCGTTGTACCGCCCACGACACAGGCGATTACCCCGGAAATCAGCAGCCCTTTAATTTTATGGCGGTTTTCCGGACGAGCACAGTGATACATGGCCAGCGCCGCACCCGGCAAGCCGCCGAGGAAGGCCGGCATTTTACCCTGTGACAGGAAGCGGGTTGCACTTTCAGAGAAGCCGTGCGTGGTCGGGCAGCTCAGCTGTGCCTGGAAGATGGTCAGCGCACCGCTCACATCGTGTCCGCACACCTCCATCGTGCCGCCCGCTTCGGTAAAGCGGATCAGCGCCACCAGAATATGTTGCAGACCAAACGGCAGCAGCAGACGTTCGCCGGTTCCGAAGATCATCGGACCAAAATCGCCCGCACCGTTGATGATGCGGCCAATCCCGTTAATCCCCAGCGCAAAGACTGGCCAGATCAGCGGAATAATAAGGCCAAACAGACCCATGACCACAAGGGTTACAATGGGTACAAAGCGGGTGCCCCCGAAGAACGCCAGCGCATCAGGCAGGCGGATATTGTGGAAGCGCTCATGCAGCATCCAGATAATTACCCCGGCGATCACCGCACCGAGGATCCCGGTATCAATGGACTGAATCCCGATAACGCTCTGAATGTTGTTAGCTTTGAGTACGGCGGCATCGGTGGTGGGCAGAATGCCTTTAGCCGTCAGCCAGAAGTTCACCGCAAGGTTCATTACCGCATAACCGACAAACCCGGCAAAGGCGGCCACGCCTTTGTTCTCGCGTGCCAGACCCAGCGGGATAGCAATACAGAACATCACCGGCAGGAAACTGAAGGCGAAGGAGCCGACTTTACTCATCCAGATAAAGATCGCCTGCAGCACAGGTGTCCCGAGGAACGGGATCAGCGTGATGACGTCCTTACTGCTCAATGAACTGCCGATCCCGAGCATGATCCCGCAGAACGAGAGGAGTGCCACGGGCAGCATAAAGGTTTTACCCAGTTGCTGGAAAAATTCCCACAGCGATATTTTTTGTGCTGCTTTCGCCGTCATAAAACGACTCCTTTATTGTTAAAATCAGTTTATCTGCTTCAATGCTGCGAGAAGATAAAACGTTTTATCAAAGTTTAGTGCGCTCTGAATCACATTCTCAGGCTTTGACTGGTAGTATAAAGATTACATTTTGATAAAACGTTTTACCGATCTCATTTCAGGGAGTCACGCCGACACATGGCTGTAGCGAAAAAAATCACCATCAACGATGTCGCGCTGGCGGCCGGGGTTTCCGTCAGCACCGTTTCACTGGTGCTCAGCGGGAAAGGACGCATTTCTCCCGCGACCGGGCAACGGGTTAACGAGGCGGTTGAGCAACTGGGCTTTGTACGTAACCGCCAGGCATCAGCGCTGCGCGGTGGCCAAAGCGGTGTGATCGGTTTGATTGTGCGTGACCTGACCTCTCCCTTTTATGCCGAACTGACCGCGGGCCTGACCGAAGCGCTTGAAGCGCAGGGACGGATGGTCTTTTTGCTTCACGGCGGTCGCGAGGCCGATCAGCTCCTTTCCCGTCTGGATATGCTGCTTACGCAGGGCGTCGACGGGGTGATCGTCGCCGGCGCGTCGGGTGTGAGTAATGACTTGTGCGAGCGCGCCGCCGAAAAAGGCGTGCCGCTGGTGTTTGCCTCGCGCGCCAGTTATCTGGACGAAGCCGATACCCTGCGACCGGACAACATGCAGGCCGCACAAATGTTGACGGAGCATCTCATTCATCGGGGGCATCAGCGCATTGCCTGGCTTGGCGGAAAAAGTTCGTCCCTGACGCGAGCCGAGCGGGTAGGCGGTTACTGCGCGACGCTGATTAAATACGGCCTCCCGTTCCACAGCGAATGGGTGGTGGAATGCGAATCCAGCCAGAAGAAAGCCGCGGAAGCGATAAACGCGTTATTACGGAGTAGCCCGACGATAAGCGCCGTGATTTGCTATAACGAGGTGATTGCGATGGGAGCCTGGTTTGGCCTGATCCGCGCCGGGCGTCAGAGCGGCGAGGGTGGGGTTGAAACCTTCTTCGGCCACCAGGTGGCGTTAGGGGCATTTGCCGACGTCGGTGAAAACGCGCTGGACGATCTGCCCATTGTCTGGGCCACCACACCTGCCCGGGAGATGGGTTACACGCTGGCGGACAGGATTATGCAGCGCATCGAAAAAGCAGACGTGCAGGCCGGGCACCAGATTGTGTCGGCACGGTTAGTGACGGTGAAATAGTATTTCGTGGCACCAGTCTGAGTACCTGCAACCGGTAATAAAAAACCCCTCAGAGAGGGGTTTTGATGATTACTGCTGTGGTGCAGCGGGTGCAGCAGGTGCTTCAGGCACGGCCGGCGCTGCAGGTTCAGCCGGTTCCGGCATCCCCAGGGCAGGCATACCAAACATCCCGACAAAATCTTCCAGCGGCATTTTATCGCCGTTTAGCGTGACCTGACCGTTGGCATACTGCAGGCTGGTGGAAATGGTGTTGTCTTCCATCTTCGTGATGCGGAACATCTGGCCCATTGCCGCCAGGCCTTTCACCTGCTGGCTCGCCAGCTTGCCGGCATCTTCATCACCATACCCTTCAAGCTTCGCAATCTGGGTCATAAACTCGGTCGCCATATCCACAGGGATGGTCAGCTTGCTGTCGAGTGACTTCACGCTGCGATCCACTTCCTGCGCCAGGGTCTGAGGTTCACCCGTTGCGGTTGCCGGGTCTTTCAGGAACAGGGACAGATTAAAGTTGGTTTCGCCTTTGCTGTTTTTCCAGCTCAGCGGGGCCACGGTGATAACCGGCTCGCCTTTCAGCAGGATGGGCAGGTTGTTCATCAGCACCGCCATGGCCTGCTGCTGGTAAACTTCCGGATTCTGCTGCAGCGCGGCATTGCTCAGCAGTGCCTGGCTCTCTTTGCTGTATTTCTGGCTAAATTCATGCCATGCCTGACCGTCGATATTTCCAATCTTCAGCGACAGTTTGCCGGTCCCGAGATCCTGGTTCTGCACTTTCAGGCTCTTCAGGGCGTAATCCAGTTGGGTATTGATGCTCTTACCGTCTTTAGACACGTCGGATTTGCCGTCCACCTCCATGCCTTCCAGCACGGCCATCTCTTTCCCTTCAACCGCGATAGCAATCTTGTCGAAAGAGAGTTTCTGATTACCGATACGCTCTTTAAAATCGGTCATCTTGCTGTCGCCATCGGCTTTCAGGTTATTGAACGTCAGCTGAACCTTTTGACCGTATTCATTGACGGCATTGATCAGGCCGCTCTCTGCTTTACCGGTCAGGGAGAAGACATTTCCATCGCGGTCAGCATCAACCTTGAAATTCCCCCCGCTAAAGGTCACTTTCTCGTTATCTTTCTCGTAGTTCAGTGCTTTCAGATCAATACTGGAACGTGTGTCACCGGCGTAGCTGATGCGGGTGTTAACCTCGAAAGGTGACTCATTTTTTGCCAGATCAAACAGAGGTTTGGTTAAGTCGTTATTCACCAGTACAGTGTGAACGGACGCCATCGACGGGATCAGGTTAAAAGACGTTAACTGTGCCAGCGGGAACGGACCGTGGCTGACCACTTCATCCAGCACCACGCTTTGGCCCGGTTTCAGCCAGCCATTTTCATTACCGGCAACAGGCTTGACAACCACCTGCATATGGCTGGTAAAGATACCACGCTGATAATTCTGGTAGGCAAGCTCCACGCCTGCTTCCGGCGCGCCACGCTTAAGCTCTCCGTTAGCCTGTGCCACCATCTCAGCCAGACGGCTTTCCAGCTGTTTCCCGGTAAACCAGGAGGCACCTGTCCAGACCACGCCTAACGCTACAATCACTCCTACCGCTACGACCGATTTTTTCATTGCGACTATCCCTAAAATGAAACCAGGCGGTAGAAACCGCCCGGTGATGTAAAGTCTTCAACTAGCTTAGCAAGAGTTGTTAAAAAATTCAGTAAGTGCTTATAGCTTATTAAAAACACGCGCCAGACGACCGGTACCGCTCACGCTCACCGGCGACTCGTTTGCCGCTACAAATGCCGATTCGCCTGGCTTGAGCACCAGACGCTCGCCACCTTTATGCAGCGTTGCTTCACCCTCAACGCAGAACAGGATTGCTGCGCTCTCCTGCGCGATGGCGGTTTCTGCCGGGCTCAGGTCATGCAGTGAGAAGGCAAAATCATCCACCGGGATTGGGAAGTCCAGCTCCGCACCCTGTTTAACAGGCTGAGTCAGCAGGTGATCCGCTGGCTTCGCCTCAAACTTCACGTTGGCAACCAGCTCAGGGATATCAATGTATTTCGGCGTCAGGCCTGCACGCAGTACGTTGTCTGAGTTGGCCATCACCTCCAGCGCCACGCCCTGCAGGTAGGCGTGCGGGGTTTCAGCAAACAGGAACATCGCCTCGCCCGGGTTCAGCTTCACCACGTTCAGCAGCAGAGGGGAGAACAGGCCGCTGTCGTCCGGGTAGAATTCAGAAATCAGGCGGATGGTATCCCACGGCTCACCGTGCTGGCTGTCCAGCGCTGCTTTTAGCACCGCCAGGGCGTGAGATTTCTCTTCACCCTGCATGTTCAGCAGGCTGGCGAAAAGCTGGCTCAGGCCTGCTGCATTCGGGTTTTCCAGGAAGTGGGCGATCGCGTTGTTAGCACCCGCCACCGGCTGCAGCAGAGAGATAATTTCTGAGAACTCGCGAAATGCATTCATCGCCAGGAAGGGGGTCAGCGCAAAGACCAGCTCCGGCTTGTGGTTAGGATCTTTGTAGTTACGCTCGGCGGCATCTAACGGAATACCGGCCGCGTTCTCTTTCGCAAAGCCCATCTCAGAGGCTTTTTTATTCGGGTGCACCTGGATGGAGAGCGGCTGGTCGGCGCACAGCACTTTAAACAGGAACGGCAGCTCACCAAAACGGCTGGCAACCTTGTCACCCAGCAGGGTGGCTTTGTCGGCATCAATCACGTCGCGCAGAGAGCGAACCTGGCCGCTTGCGTCTTCAATTTTTGAGCTGCTCTTCGGGTGCGCACCCATCCACAGTTCTGCCATTGGCAGGTTGTTTGGGTTCGCGATACCGTAGAGATCCGTTAACGCAGTTTTACTTCCCCAGGCGTAGTTTTGCACTGAGTTAATGAGTTTTTGCATTATCAAGCCCTGATTCAATGGTGGAATTAACTCCGGGTATTAAAGCAATAAACCACATGGAAGTAACCTGTGGATGTAAAAAGTCGTACTAGTCTCAGTTTTTGTTAAAAAATTGTGTAGGATAAGCTGACTCGCTTTTAAGCGGGCAGCGGAACATCTGCCCAAATAATCAGACTGAAGCAGTAAGTGAGAGAACAATGTCGAACAAACCCTTTCATTATCAGGATCCTTTCCCCTTCAGTAAGGATCAAACCGAATATTACCTGTTAACCCGCGATCACGTCTCCGTCTCTGAATTCGAAGGGCAGGAGATCCTCAAGGTCGATCCGCAGGCGCTGACGTTACTGGCGCAGCAGGCTTTCCACGACGCCTCGTTTATGCTCCGCCCTGCGCACCAGCAGCAGGTTGCCGATATCCTGAGCGACCCGCAGGCCAGCGAAAACGACAAATACGTCGCCCTGCAGTTCCTGCGTAACTCGGATATCGCGGCGAAAGGTATTTTACCTACCTGCCAGGACACCGGCACGGCCATCATTGTGGGTAAAAAAGGCCAGCGCGTCTGGACCGGCGGCGGCGACGAAGCGGCGCTGGCGCACGGCGTGTACAACACCTACACCGAAGACAACCTGCGCTACTCGCAAAACGCGGCGCTGGATATGTACAAAGAGGTCAACACGGGCACAAACCTGCCTGCGCAGATTGACCTGTATAGCGTGGACGGTGATGAATACAAATTCCTTTGCATCGCCAAAGGTGGCGGTTCAGCGAACAAAACCTATCTCTACCAGGAAACCAAAGCGCTGCTCACACCGGGCAAGCTGAAGAATTACCTGGTTGAGAAAATGCGCACGCTCGGCACCGCTGCCTGCCCGCCGTACCATATTGCCTTTGTGATTGGCGGTACGTCAGCAGAGAGCACCCTGAAAACGGTGAAGCTGGCGTCGACCAAATACTACGACGGCCTGCCTACCGAAGGGAACGAGCACGGCCAGGCGTTCCGCGATGTTCAGCTTGAACAGGAACTGCTGGAAGAAGCGCGTAACCTCGGCCTGGGCGCGCAGTTCGGCGGCAAATATTTTGCCCATGATGTGCGTGTAATCCGTCTGCCGCGCCACGGCGCCTCCTGTCCGGTCGGGATGGGAGTCTCCTGTTCTGCGGATCGTAACATCAAGGCGAAGATCAACCGCGAAGGCGTCTGGATCGAAAAACTGGAAAACAACCCAGGGAAGTACATTCCTGAAGCGCTGCGCAAAGCGGGAGAGGGTGAAGCCGTTCATGTTGACCTGAACCGTCCGATGAAAGAGATTCTGGCGCAGCTGTCTCAGTATCCGGTGTCGACCCGTCTCTCTCTTAACGGAACCATCATCGTTGGTCGTGACATCGCTCACGCGAAACTGAAAGAGCGTCTGGACAATGGTGAAGGGCTGCCGCAGTACATCAAAGATCACCCGATTTACTACGCAGGCCCGGCCAAAACGCCAGAAGGCTACGCCTCTGGCTCGTTAGGCCCGACCACCGCAGGCCGTATGGACTCGTATGTTGACCAGCTGCAGGCCAACGGCGGCAGCATGATCATGCTGGCAAAAGGAAACCGTAGCCAGCAGGTGACAGATGCCTGCCATAAACACGGTGGCTTCTACCTGGGCAGCATCGGCGGTCCGGCTGCCGTACTCGCGCAGGGCAGCATCAAGAGCCTGGAGTGCATTGAATACCCGGAATTGGGTATGGAAGCTATCTGGAAAATTGAAGTGGAAGATTTCCCGGCGTTTATCCTTGTGGATGACAAAGGTAACGACTTCTTCAGGCAGATCCAGTCCTCTCAATGTTCGGCGTGTGTGAAGTAATCTACTATAGCCGGGTGGCGTTCACGTCACCCGGCACATCAAAGAGCGCACAAAGCGCCATATCTTTTCTGTAAAGCAATCAATACTTATCTCTGAAGCATGTGAGCAATCCCGACAGTGTTATCAAGGAGAAAGTAATGACTACGGTACGCCGTGAGAAAGACTCTATGGGCGCGATCGATGTCCCGGCTGACAAGCTATGGGGCGCGCAAACCCAGCGTTCGCTGGAACATTTCCGTATTTCGACCGAGAAAATGCCCGTCTCGCTTATTCAGGCGCTGGCGCTCACTAAACGTGCGGCCGCCAAAGTGAATCAGGATTTAGGCCTGCTGGCGGCAGATAAGGCCACCGCGATTATCACTGCTGCCGATGAAGTGCTGGCCGGCAAGCATCCCGATGAATTCCCCCTCGCCATCTGGCAGACCGGTTCTGGCACCCAGAGCAACATGAATATGAACGAAGTGCTGGCGAACCGGGCAAGCGAACTGCTGGGCGGCGTGCGCGGTATGGAGCGTAAGGTTCACCCGAACGATGACGTAAACAAAAGCCAAAGTTCGAACGACGTCTTCCCGACGGCGATGCACGTGGCGGCGGTGATTGCGCTTCGTGAACAGCTGATCCCGCAGCTCAACGTGCTTAAAACCACCCTTGGCGAGAAGGCGCAGGCTTTCAGCGATATCGTCAAAATAGGACGTACTCACCTGCAGGATGCCACGCCGCTGACGCTCGGCCAGGAGATTTCCGGCTGGGTGGCAATGCTAGAACATAACCTCAAGCACATCGAGTACAGCCTGCCGCATCTTGCAGAGCTGGCGCTGGGCGGAACGGCGGTCGGTACGGGGTTAAATACCCATCCGGAATATGCGGTGCGCGTTGCCGACGAGCTGGCGGCCATCACCGGGCAGCCGTTTATCACGGCGCCGAATAAGTTTGAAGCGCTGGCCACCTGTGATGCGCTGGTTCATACCCACGGTGCCCTCAAGGGGCTGGCAGCGTCGTTGATGAAAATCGCCAATGATGTGCGCTGGCTGGCCTCGGGTCCCCGTTGTGGTATCGGTGAAATTAGCATTCCGGAAAACGAGCCGGGTAGCTCTATCATGCCGGGCAAAGTAAACCCGACCCAGTGTGAAGCCATGACCATGCTCTGCTGCCAGGTAATGGGTAACGACGTTGCCGTTAACATGGGCGGCGCATCCGGTAACTTTGAGCTGAACGTCTATCGCCCGATGGTGATTCACAACGTGCTTCAGTCCATACGCCTGCTGGCGGACGGTATGGAGAGTTTCAACGAGCACTGTGCGTCAGGCATTGAGCCAAACCGCGAGCGCATCAGTCAGTTGCTCAATGAGTCGTTGATGCTGGTGACCGCGCTGAATACCCATATCGGCTACGACAAAGCCGCCGAGATTGCGAAAAAAGCGCATAAAGAGGGGCTGACGCTGAAAGCCTCCGCTCTGGCATTGGGTTACCTGACGGAGGCTGAGTTTGATGCATGGGTACGCCCGGAATCGATGGTCGGCAGCCTGAAATAATCACTGCGCCACATACAGGTGCAGCCGCGGAATAATCAGCTGCAGCGGTTGCGCCTGAGGTCTGTAACGATGCTGGACATTTTCAGCATCGTAATTCAGCAGTTCGCCAATATCCGGCACAATGGCCCCCTGATCGGCATCATAAAGTGCGATCAGCGGCGTCGGGCAGGCATACTGTACCTGCTTTTGCTGGCCGGAATACCAGACGCGCGCGATAGGCTGCACCTTCACCGGACGCTTAATCTTGAGCCGGGTATCTGCCGGCAGTGAGGCGATGCTGTGGTACTCCTGCTCAAGCCGTTCAATCCACTGCTCGCGTGACCACGGTGCGACAGTCCGCGGTGCCTTCAGACTCTTTTCCAGCTGCGCCAGAATGTCATCCCGGGTGAAGTTTTTAATGATGTGCTTGTTGGCCCAGCCGAAGCGAAGCGTGGCGGGATGACGCAGTACCGTGAGCGTACGATAGGCATTCAGGGTGATTAATCCCGGTAGCTGTCGGTGTACCCATTCAAAACGGGCGGCAGGGGCCAGACCTGACTCTTCAGTGATGATCTTTTCAAACGTCGCCTTAAGCGTGTTGATATGCGCAATTTGGTTTTCCAGCGCTTCTCGCGTTGTTGCATCAGTTTGCAGGCAGATTACGCCCGGCAGACGAACGGCCGCCTTACTGCTGCGGTTTTCTGACTGCTGCTGGATAAACAGGCGACGGTAGTGTCGCAGCGTCAGTTCCAGCGCCGCTTTGCCGATATGCTGCTGTACCTCTATGGTTTCCAGCGGGTCGTGTTCAGCGCCTTTCACCACATCCGGCAGGGTAAAGACGCGCGCGGCTAACAGACGGCAGGTCTGCAAACGTTCGGTCAGGGTCAGTAACTCGTGTTCAATGTCGCGGAACGTGCTGTTCAGCCTTTCGATGAGATCGTACGTCGCCATGATAACTCTTCATTAGTTACAACATACTTATCATATAGCACAGCACGCCGGGTCAGGCCAGCGTGCGATAAAGGTCAGGCAGGGACGGGAAGGGTGATGTTGTGATATACCGGCCAGCTAAAGCAGAAGCGCGCGCCGCCGAGTGCGCTCTCTTCACAATGCACCGTGCCGCCCATCGCCTGCGCAATGGAGTAAACAATTGCCAGCCCGAGGCCACATCCCCCCGTGGCACGATCGCGGCTGGGGTCGAGGCGTACAAACGGCTCAAACACCGTTTCACGCGCTTCCGGGGCGATGCCCGGTCCGTCATCCTCAACCGTCAGACAGGCCTGACTACCCTGTAAATCTAAGCCAATCTGCAGCGTGCTCTCGCTATAGCGCATGGCGTTGTTCATCAGATTATCCAGCACGCGTTCCATCAGACGCATATCCAGTGCGCCATAATCGCCGGGCGTGACGTGTGTCAACAGGGTACGTTGCGGGTTTACGCTCTGGACATCATCGATATGGGTTTGTAACCAGCCGGGCAGGTCCGGCGTACTGAGGTTCAGTTCGTTTTGCGGGCGATCGAGGCGCGCGTAGGTCAGGAGCTCCTCAATGAGGCCCTCAAGCTGACCAATGTCGCGGTTCAGCGCCTGAGACTCGGCCTCCGTCAGGTTTTCGCTCATCTCCAGCCGATAGCGCAGGCGTACCAGCGGCGTACGCAGCTCGTGAGCAATTCCGTCAATGAGCTGTTTTTTACTGATAATCAGCGCATTGATGTTATCAGCCATCTGGTTAAACGCCACGCCAAGACGTTCGAAGCTGGAACCGCTGTCGAAGTGAATGCGCTCGGTAAAATGCCCGTCACCAAAACGTTGCGCAGCAGATTCCAGTTTCAGCATGTCCTGCCAATGTGGCCTCATCCAGATAAAGACCGGGAAAGCGAGCGAAATGGCAATGAAAGCCAGCAGGGCAAGGTCCAGCAGGCGCATCTGATGCAGATAATAGAGATAAGGTACCGGCCCCACGGCCAGAACGTAATGGCTCCGTGGAATGCGCTGGATAAAGGTATATTTCTCATCCAGCGCCACAATGTCCCCGTCACGCAGTCGCTGCATGGCGGGTGGCTCTAAATCGAAATCCTTCATCGGCTCGATGCGCAGATCAAACGACAGGTTCAGATCCAGCTCTTTTAAGGTCCTGGCCCAGTCGTGTGGCGGGATCTCTCGCAGCTCGCTGCGCATCAGGTAGAGCGAGCTTTTCATTAAATCATCCAGTGACTGCCTGCCCGCACGTTCGGCGGTGAATTTATAGACCAGCCCAACCAGCATGGTCATCACCAGGAAGCAGACAAACAGCAGGAGATAAAACTGTACGAACAGCTTTTTCATTCAATCTCACCGAAAATCAATACGTTAACAACCTGCGTCGAAGACAAACACGCAAACCCAAACTAGTTACACATACCGCTCGGTTTTTTACGGGGCCCGCATTGTGAGTAATCCCACAGAACGTACCCTTTTGATTTCATACAGTCTTCTATTTTTTGGATCCTGGAATCTTGCTGTTCTATCGTTTCGCCCGGCAGCAGGCGGTTACGACTGAAGTTTTCGTCCCATGAATTGAGCGAATACTTTCGATCAACACCGCAGGCGTACAAATCCTCACGGCGTTGTTGCACATTGGTATGGCCCGGGGTCCTGGGATTCTGGATAGTCTGAATATACGGAACATAGTCATAATGACTTGAATCCATATCTGCGACAACGCACCCGGTTAACCCAAAACAGCAGATCAGGCTGAGTGTTCTTATTTTATGCAACTGTCAGACCTCGTCTGCGTAATGTTTTAAACGGTGTCGTTCGGGGAACCGGTATCAGGTTTCCCAGGCGTGAGGCGCGAACAGATAGCCCTTGTTACGCACGGTTTTAATGCGGTACGGTTCAGTGGCATTATCCTGCAGTTTTTTACGCAGGCGCGAAATAGCCACGTCAACGCTGCGATCCATTCCGTCATAGCTGACGCCGCGCAGGTTTTTCAGTAATGCATCGCGGTCCATGATCTGCCCGGCGTGAGTTGCCAGTTCCCAGAGCAGGTCAAAATCTGCGGTGGAAAGGGCGATAAGCTCGCCAGAAAGCAGAACCTGACGGTTAATCGGATCAATAGACAAGGTACCAAAACGCATCGCTTTGTGCGGGGTCAGCGACTGAGCAGGCGCTTCTCGTTCAACGCTGGCACGCTGGCGTAAATGAAGGCGCAGACGAGCAAGGAGGACGGCAGGGGGCGTGGTTTTCAGAATGTAGTCATTGGCACCCATTTCGAGTGACAAAATATGGTTCATGTCGCTGTCCAGCGAGGTCAGCAGCACGATAGGGCCCTCCCACCGGGCGCGCAGATCGCGGCAGACCGTCATGCCATCTTTGCCGGGCAGCATAATGTCCAGCAGCACCAGGTCCGGGTTTTCACGTAAGACCACCTCTTCGGCACGATCGCCACGAGGCTCAACAATGACGTCCATATCATGCTTACCCAGATAGGCGGCGATCAATTGCCCCACTTCGGGCTCGTCTTCAACATAAACAATCTTATTCATACAACGTCTGTTATCGTGAAAAAAGCCAACATACACCGCACAACCTTAACGTTCCATTAATCTTTCATAATTAACGCCAGTTCCGTTATTCTGGCTCATAGTGTTATTTGATTGTTATAGGGAAAAACATGGGGCTGGTGATAAAAGCCGCGTTGGGTGCGCTGGTGGTGTTACTGATTGGTGTTCTGGCTAAAACCAGGAATTATTATATTGCCGGGCTGATCCCACTCTTCCCGACCTTTGCGTTAATAGCGCACTATATTGTCGCCTCAGAACGAGGCACGGAAGCATTACGTACGACTATCGTGTTCGGGATGTGGTCGATCATCCCTTATTTTCTTTATCTGCTTTCGCTGTGGTACTTCACCGGTTTTATGCGACTTCCCCTGGCGCTGAGCGGGGCCGTTGTCTGCTGGGGACTCAGCGCCTGGGTGCTTATCTTCTTCTGGAGCCGCTTTCACTAGCGCAGCGGTCGTCCGCCGTCCACGGCAAAGGTTCTGCCAGTGACGTAGCAACTGGTGAGCAGATAATCGATAAGATCGATAACCTCTTTTTCACCTGGCGCAATTTTCATCAGCGATTTATTCAGCGCCTGCTGGCGATACTCCGCATCATCGTCTTCGTTGAATAAAATCATCGCCGGGGCGATGGCGTTCACCTTAACTTCAGGGGCAAGTTTACGGGCGAACGAGCGCGTCATGTTATCGAGTGCGGCTTTACTGGCCGCATAGGCGATGTGCTTGTCGCTGCCGCGCTCCACGACGTAATCGGTGAAATGAATAATATCACCCGCCGCATGTCCGTGACCACGCAGCAGGTCGAGCAGGGCATGGTTCAGCAGATAGGGCGCATTGACGTGGATCTGCAGCATGCAGGAGAGCGTTTCGCTGAGTGGCGTACCAGATTTTTCGGGAAGCCAGGCGCTGGCATTATGGATAATGGCGCGCAGCCCGGGGGTGGTAGATTTTACTTTTTCAGCGAAGGCCAGAATACCGTCATCGGTTGAGAAATCGGCCTGAATGCAGATCGCACCGGCTTTGCGTAGCCCCTCAATCGAGGGATATTCGCTGCGGTAACTGATGATGACCGGATGGCGAAGATTGAGAAAGTGATGGGCAAGGGCGAGGCCGATACGACGGCCTCCACCAGTAATCAGTATTGGGCGTTGCTGCGCGTTTCCCATCGTGTTCTCCTTTTCAGTTCAACAATGGGAAAGGCGATTCTATCCCATTAACATCCAGGTTGCCGGTACGGCAGCAACCAGTAACAGCCCGATTAAGGCCATCTCACGGCGTCTAAGCGCGTTCTCTAACTGATGCGTGCGGCGGGCGTAGATAAACACCAGCAGGCCCGGTGCATACAACACCACCGACAGCAGCAGATGCATAGGCCCGGAAGCATACAACAACCACAGGCCGTAAATACAGGCTCCGACACCCACCACATAGTGCGCCGGACGTGTGGCGATTTTTAACAGATATGCACCCACTAAGAAATAGGGTACCAGAATCATCTCCGAGGCGATGGTCAGCAGAGTGTTATAGTCTGAACCTGTGAGCCAGATCAGCACCAGACAGACCTGAACGCTGATGTTGGTCAGCCAGAGTGAGGCCGACGGCGCGCTGTTTTTGTTTTGACGAGCAAACAGGCGTGGAAATGCTTTGTGCGTTGCGGCCAGGAACGGCACTTCTGCCGCCATAATGGTCCAGCTCAGGTACGCGCCGCACACGGAGATAATCAGCCCCGCGGCAATCACCACGTCACCCCACGGTCCGAACATTTTCACCATCAGGCCCGCCATCGACGGGTTACGCATTTCGGCCAGTTCAGGACGCGCGACCACCCCCAGCGACAGCAGCGTCACCATCAGATACACGCCCAGCGCCGCCAGTACCGCCAGCAGCGTGGCGCGACCCACATCGCGCTTATTCCGCGCCCGGGCAGAGACCACGACGGCACCTTCAACACCGATGAAGACCCACAGGGTGATCAGCATGGTGTTTTTGACCTGCTCCCAGACCGGTACGCCCAGCGCGACACCGCTGAAATCGAGACTGAACACATCGAGACGGAACGCCATAAAGGCCAGCACGATAAACAGGCCGAGCGGAACCAGTTTGGCCAGGGTTGCCACCAGGTTAATGCTGGCCGCCGTCTGTACGCCACGTAGAATCAGCCAGTGAACAACCCACAGCAGTACCGAAGCGCCCACAATGGACTGCCAGGTATTGCCGTCGCCAAAGAACCGCAGTTCAGGGGTATCGGTAAAGAAACTGAGCGCCGAAAAGACGATCACCAGGTAGGAGACGTTTGCGATGACCGCACACAGCCAGTAGCCCCATGCGGAACAGAAGCCAATCAGTTCGCCGAAACCTTCACGGGCGTAAGTGAAAATCCCCCCATCCAGATCCGGGCGGATGCGGGTCAGCAGCAGCATTGCGAACGCCAGCAGCAAAATCCCGGCACCCGTGATGCCCCACCCTATAAGCAGTGCGGCAGGGCTTGCGACCGCCGCCATATTCTGCGGTAAGCTGAACACGCCCGCACCCAGCATTGAGCTCAAAACGAGTGCAGTCAAAGCACTCAGGCCTAGTTTCTTTTCCATTGGCTTCCTGTTATGAAAGGTCCAAATCCAGAATAATTATTTCGCACAGGCGCATAAAAATGGTGGATCACACTAAGGCGCGGGATTTTACGGAGTGTCACGAAAGCATGCAATGACGTGGGGCCGAATTTCAAAAAAAAGTAACAAAAAAGGCGGCATTGCGCCGCCTCGGGTCAACCGTTCTGTTACTTGTACAGGTCGGCGCTGATGGTCACGTTGTTACCACGTTCCTGCCACTGGCGGGTGATGTGGTAATACTTCGCCCCTTTCTTCGCCGCACGTTTCGCGACCTGATAAGAGACTTCCGTCATGTTGCCGTAGTTGCCGGTAAATTTAATGCTGTCGAACGGCACCATCTGCGCTGCAGTGGCTTTGTTCAGCTCTTCAATTTTGGTTCCGTCTGGCAGGGTAACGGAGTAACGGCCACCTTTGGTGGATTGTGTTTCGAAGAAACGGCCCACTTCAGCGCTTGGTGCGGCAGAGGTGGCTACGCCTGGAATTTCCACTTTCTTCGCTTCTTCACCGCCTTTCGCTATCGCCGCACGACCCGCTTCGGAATCAGCAGGAATAGCGTCCGGGCTTTGCAGAACGCGTTTCTTCGCATCTTCTTTATAGATGAACGCAGTAATGCGCTGGTTGCCACCCTGGTTAGCATCGACCTGACGCACGATAAAGAAAGAGTACGCGCCTTTTTCTTTTGCGGCTTTGGTGATGGCATCGTTCACTTCAGGCTGGCTGCGATAGAAGCCCTGCACGGTGACGGTGTCATAAGGTTCCAGCTCAATCGCCTGATCTTTCGGTAATTCAACGACGCCGTTAATCACGCGGTTTTTCGGTGCGTCAGCTTTCGGCGCATTGTCTTTATACAGCGCAATCGTCACGCGCTGGTTACCGCTGTTGCCGGAGTCAGACTGATCAACAACGTAAAACGAGGCCGCACCGTTTTTATCGGCGGCTTTTGATGCGGCGGCGACGGCATCGCCAATAGAATTATAACGACCCACAATGACCGTATGGTCAAAAGGTTTTAACGCTGCCGCTTGCTCCGGCGTTAACTCTGTCGCGGCATTCGCAGACAGGGCGGTCGCGGAGAGAAGTGCGGACGCCAGGAGTGTGTTCTTAAGCTTCATAAAAATAATCCTTCGCCTTGCGCAAACCATGTACTGGTATTGTTGTTAATTTGAGACGGTCCCGATTATGGCATTTAAAACCCGTCGCTGTCTGCGCCATTTTTCACAGCCTGTGCTCACTGAATCATCTGATTTGATAACATTTAGTGATATGTTGAAAAAACAGGCGTCTGACAAGCAAAACTGATAAAGCTTATGACTTTTACAAGTTAATTTAATGTTAATAAGTTGTTCTCTAATGGCGCTATATCATGTTTTTACCGCTTCGCTTGCGCTATTTATCGGTCTCAGCGATGAATTTAAGGTAAATATCACTGTCAGCGACGCAGATCACTTATTTTTCACAGATAAAGTAAGAAATAGTGTTTTCTGGCGGTAGATCACGGGCGTTATTTTCAGTAGGTTATAGAAAGTTTGTTACTGTTTTATTTTCTGGGGTTAATCATATGTCGTCGCTGTCCTGCTGGCGAAAGTTGATACAAACCGCGGGCATTTATCGACAAACCATCATCAAAAACCGATGGAAGGGAAAACTATGCGTATTGGGGTACCAAAAGAACGGTTAGCCAATGAAACCCGCGTAGCGGCAACACCGAAAACGGTGGAGCAACTGCTTAAACTGGGTTTTACCGTCGCAGTTGAACGCGGCGCGGGCAAACTGGCGAGTTTCGATGACGAGGCCTTTATTCAGGCTGGCGCGGAAGTGGTGGACGGTGCTGAAGTCTGGCAGTCGCCCGTTATTCTCAAGGTTAATGCGCCGGAAGAGAGCGAGATTGAACTGCTGAATCCTGGCACGACGCTGGTGAGCTTCATCTGGCCTGCACAGAATCCTGAGTTGATGGAGAAGCTGGCAGCACGTGGCGTGACCGTGATGGCCATGGACTCCGTGCCGCGTATTTCGCGCGCGCAGTCGCTGGATGCCTTAAGTTCCATGGCGAATATCGCCGGTTACCGCGCGATTGTTGAGGCGGCGCATGAGTTTGGTCGCTTCTTTACCGGTCAGATCACCGCGGCAGGGAAAGTGCCTCCGGCGAAAGTGATGGTGATTGGCGCGGGCGTGGCGGGTCTTGCGGCTATCGGCGCGGCAAACAGCCTGGGCGCTATCGTACGCGCTTTTGACACCCGTCCTGAAGTAAAAGAACAAGTCCAAAGTATGGGTGCCGAATTCCTTGAGCTGGACTTCAAGGAAGAAGCGGGCAACGGTGACGGTTACGCGAAGGTCATGTCCGAAGCCTTTATCAAAGCGGAAATGGAACTCTTCGCCGCGCAGGCCAAAGATGTCGACATCATTGTCACTACCGCGCTTATCCCCGGTAAACCCGCGCCGAAGCTGATTACCCGTGAGATGGTTGACTCAATGAAGTCGGGCAGCGTGATTGTGGACCTGGCGTCGCAGAATGGTGGCAACTGTGAATACACCGTGCCAAATCAGGTGACCACAACTGCTAACGGCGTGAAGGTGATCGGGTATACCGATTTGCCGGGCCGTCTGCCAACGCAGTCTTCTCAGCTGTACGGTACCAACCTTGTTAACCTGCTGAAACTGCTCTGCAAAGAGAAAGACGGCAACATCACCGTTGATTTTGACGATGTTGTTGTGCGTGGCGTAACGGTGGTGCGTGAAGGCGAAATCACCTGGCCTGCGCCACCGATTCAGGTGTCCGCGCAGCCTCAGGCGGCACCGAAAGCGGCGCCTGAGCCTAAAGAGCCAGCTAAACCGGCTTCTCCGTGGCGCAAATACGCGATCATGGCGCTGGTCATTATTCTGTTTGGCTGGCTGGCAGACGTCGCGCCGAAAGAATTCCTCGGCCACTTTACCGTCTTCGCGCTCTCGTGTGTGGTGGGGTACTACGTCGTGTGGAATGTCTCTCATGCGCTGCATACGCCACTGATGTCGGTCACTAACGCCATCTCCGGGATTATCGTGGTCGGGGCGCTGCTGCAGATTGGCCACGGCGGCTGGGTAAGCTTCCTGAGCTTTATCGCGGTGCTGATCGCCAGTATCAATATTTTCGGTGGGTTCACCGTGACTCAGCGCATGCTGAAAATGTTTCGTAAAGGCTAAGGGGTAGCATATGTCTGGAGGATTAGTCACAGCCGCATACATTGTTGCTGCAATCCTGTTTATTTTCAGTCTGGCGGGACTTTCCAAACACGAAACGTCTCAGCAGGGAAATAACTTTGGTATCGCCGGGATGGCGATTGCGCTGATTGCCACCATCTTCGGGCCGGACACCGGCAACGTTGCATGGATCCTGGTGGCGATGATTATCGGTGGCGCGATTGGTATTCGCCTGGCGAAACGCGTTGAAATGACCGAGATGCCGGAGCTGGTGGCCATTCTGCACAGCTTCGTGGGGCTGGCGGCGGTGCTGGTGGGCTTCAACAGCTACCTGTACCACACACCCGGTCTGGAACCGATTCTGGTCAACATCCATCTGACGGAAGTGTTCCTCGGCATCTTCATTGGTGCGGTGACCTTCACCGGCTCAATTGTCGCGTTCGGCAAACTGCGCGGTAAGATCTCTTCTAAACCGCTGATGCTGCCAAACCGTCACAAGCTGAACCTGGCGGCGCTGGTCGTGTCCTTTGTGCTGCTGGTGGTCTTCGTGCGCACTGAAAGCGTGGGCCTGCAGGTGCTGGCGTTACTGGTGATGACCCTGATTGCTCTGGCCTTTGGCTGGCACCTGGTGGCCTCCATTGGTGGTGCCGATATGCCAGTGGTTGTCTCCATGCTGAACTCCTACTCCGGTTGGGCCGCGGCGGCAGCTGGCTTCATGCTGAGCAACGATCTGTTGATCGTCACCGGTGCGCTGGTCGGTTCTTCTGGTGCGATCCTGTCTTACATCATGTGTAAGGCGATGAACCGTTCGTTTATCAGCGTTATCGCGGGTGGCTTTGGTTCTGACGGCTCCTCAACCGGTTCTGACGAAGAAGTGGGTGAGCACCGTGAGATCACCGCGGAAGATACCGCAGAGATGCTGAAAAACTCACACTCGGTCATCATTACCCCAGGCTACGGCATGGCGGTGGCACAGGCTCAGTATCCGGTTGCGGAGATCACCGAGAAGCTGCGTGCGCGTGGTATCAAGGTTCGCTTTGGCATTCACCCGGTAGCGGGGCGTCTGCCAGGACACATGAACGTGCTGCTGGCGGAAGCGAAAGTGCCTTACGACATCGTGCTGGAGATGGATGAGATCAACGATGATTTCACCGATACCGACACCGTCCTGGTTATTGGTGCCAACGACACCGTTAACCCGGCGGCGCAGGACGATCCGCGTAGCCCAATTGCCGGTATGCCGGTTCTGGAAGTGTGGAAGGCGCAGAACGTGATTGTCTTCAAACGTTCCATGAACACCGGTTATGCAGGGGTTCAGAACCCGCTGTTCTTCAAAGAGAACACGCACATGCTGTTTGGCGATGCAAAAGCCAGTGTCGATGCGATTCTGAAATCGCTGTAAATCAGCGACAAAAAAAACCGCCGGAAACGGCGGTTTTTTTTATGTCTGAACTTAGTCGTCTTCCGGGTCGTCCAGTTCAACCGGTGTTTGATACTCATCCGGCTTAATGACCAGCAGGTCACAGCGCAGATGGTCGATCACCTGTTCGGCGGTATTGCCCAGGAATGCGGCAGAAATACCGGTCCGGCCAATGGTACCCAGTACCACAATCCCCGCCTGCAGATGTTCTGCTAAATCCGGGATCACCTCTTCAGGCAACCCTTTTTCCACATGTGTCATTTTCTCATCGATGCTGAATTTCTGGCGTAACGCCTTCATGGCCAGCAGGTGCTGCCCCCGGATCGCATCGTTATACACGCTCGGGTCAAATTCAGGCAGCTCGATAGCAATATTAATCGGTGTTACCGGGTAAGCGCCCACCAGATGGACTTCAGTGTGGTTAACCTGCTCGGCAAGCTGGATCGTCTCCTTGACCAGCTTTTCATTGAGCGAATTGTGGTAATCCTCCTCGCTCGCCAGGTTGACAGCCACGACGGCCTTGCCGCCTTCTGGCCACGGCTGGTCTTTTACCATCCACACCGGGCAAGGGCATTTACGCAGCAGGTGCCAGTCGGTAGGGGTAAAGATCACGGATTCCAGCTTGTCGTGCTGGTGCGCCATTTTCAGCAACAGGTCGTGCCCACCGGCGACCACTTCCTGGATAATGGCTTCGAAAGGTCGGTTATGCCAGACCACTTTAATATCGATAGGAACACCCGCTTCCAGGTAATATTTGGCCTGTTCACGGATCCACGCGGTACGCTGGCTGATCACTCCCTGACGCATTGCGGTGCGTTCGTCAGGCGACAGAAGGGTGGTCATCTCATATGAGAAGTCATAGATCGGCAAAAACGCTTTGATTTTGCCACCAATCCGTTGATGTAGATACACAGCACGTCGTAATGCCGGCTGATCGTCCTGGTTAGGATCGATAGCCACCAGCATGTTTTGATACTTTGCCATACAGGTCTCCTTACTACTGTCACCACAGTCTGTAATTAAAAGAGTAACCTATATATCTTGAATGAAACAGGGGGGAAGTTTTTGTCAGATCAATAAATCATGAAAATCTGTCACAGAAAAAGAACCGTTGTCGTTACCGCGATAAAGGCAATCAGCAGCAGTACCATCACCGCAATCGCAAACGTCGTTGAATCCTGTACGTAGGTTTTTTCTTCACCCTTCATTGGCCCGACAAGCATGATCCAGATGAATATGAAGGTCACTGAGGCGATAACGACTGAAACGAAAAATAAACTTTCTCTCAATTCATAACCTCAACAAGAACCTTTCAGGGACTGAGTGGGGCGGTGCCAGGGAAACGTGGTGAAACGGAAGTGGTGACGTACCAGACCAATAAATCATAAAAATTTATCGGCCTGGCATCAATCATGCGGAGGCGTTATGCCACGTTGCGGGAGTGACCGGCAAGAACGGCCAGAGCTTCACCGTTTTCGATGGTAATGTATTTACCCTTAACGGCCAGCATTCCGCTTTTCTGGAAACGACCCAGCAGACGGCTGATGGTTTCCACGGTCAGGCCCAGGTAGTTACCGATATCGCCACGCGTCATGGTCAGACGGAATTCACGCGGGGAGAAACCGCGCTCCGCGAAGCGGCGTGAGAGGTTATAGATAAACGCGGCCAGGCGTTCTTCTGCATTCTTTTTGGAAAGCAGCAGAATCATGTCCTGATCGCCTTTGATCTCACCGCTCATCAGACGCATCATCTGCTGACGCAGATTGGGCATTTTGCCTGAGAGATCGTCCAGCGTTTCAAACGGAATTTCGCAAACCATTGAGGTTTCCAGCGCCTGAGCAAAGCTCGGGTGATGGCCAGTACCGATGGCATCAAAGCCAACCAGGTCACCCGCCAGATGGAAGCCGGTGATCTGCTCATCACCCTGTTCAGTGATGGTGTAGCTTTTGATGGTGCCAGAACGGATAGCATAGAGCGATTTCAGTTCGTCTCCCGCTTTAAACAGCGTCTGCCCTTTCTGAATAGGCTTTTTGCGCTCGATGATATTATCAAGCTGATCGAGTTCATGCTCATTCAGGGTAAACGGGATACAGAGCTGGCTGATGCTGCAATCCTGGCAATGGATAGCACAACCGCCAGACTGAATGCGTCGTATAATTCGCTTTTCCGGGATCATAGGTTTGCTCAAGCCTTAATTGATATTGGTCAATTTTAACATCTTTTTGGTAAGTACGTAAGCCTGCCAAACCATCAATAAGGACAAGAGACGACAACCTGTTGCCATCTTCTTGAAATTCCACAGCTTGATTATGGATTTTTAGCCTAACCGGAAGAAAATTAAGCACTAAAAGCCTGGAAACTAGAGCAGGAGATACCCCTCGTGACGCAGTAACCACTCCTTGCGCTGCACGCCACCGGCATAGCCGGTCAGGGTGCCGTTGCGGCCAATCACGCGGTGGCAGGGGACCACAATACTGACGGGGTTAGCACCATTTGCCGCGCCGACCGCGCGGGCCGCGCCGGCACGGCCGAGTTGCCCGGCGAGCTGGCCGTAATGCATGACCTGTCCGCACGGAATACTGCGCAGCGCCTGCCAGACTTCGCGCTGGAAAGGTGTGCCTGCCGTGGCGGTCGGCAGGGTGTCAATGATGCTGAGATCGCCCTCGAAGTACGCCGTCAGTTTGTCGCTCAGGCCGCCGGGGTTGGTGGCGCTGATACGTTCATAACCCTGCGCGCGATAGTGCACGTTGAGCAACGTGTCCATCCTGTCGCTGTGTTCTTCCCACTCAACGGCGCGCAGACAGAACTGCTCGTCTGCAATCACCCACAGTGGACCAAGCGGCGTGGCAATTTTATCTTCGAGTAATCTCAGCATCGATAATCCTTTAGTGCAGCCTTGGGTAAATCCCCGGCCCAATCGGCAGACCGACAAGATACCATGCCACCAGCATCACCAGCCATACCCCTAAAAAGATAAGCGGATAGGGTAAAACCAGCGAATAGTAGGTACCCAGTTTTGCCTCTGGTTTATAGCGCTGCAGGAAGCCTAAAAACAGCGGAACAAACGGTGAGACCGGTGCCAGCGGGATGACGGAGGAGTCTGCGATACGGAACAGGATCTGGGCAAACGCCGGGTGGAACCCCAGCATCATAAACATCGGCACAAAGATGGGAGCCAGAATCGACCAGATTGCCGAGCCGCTGGCGATAAACATGCACAGCAGTGACGACAGCAGCGCAAGGCCGACAAATGCCGGGACGCCGCTTAACCCCGCCGCTTCCAGCGCATCGGTCAGCCCCACGGCCATAAATTTGCCCATGTTGCTCCAGTTAAACATCGCCACGAACTGCGCCAGCGGGAACACCATCACAATAAAGCCCGCCATCTCTTTCATGGGTTCGATCATCAGCTGCGGCAGATCGCCCTGACGGCGAATTTTGCCGGTGGCGATCCCATAGGCGAGCGAAACGACAAAGAAAAACAGAATAATCAGCGGCACAATGCCCTGAATAAACGGCGAGGGGAGAACGGTATGTTTAACCGGATCGCGCAGGATGCCGTTTTCCGGTACCACCATCAGCGCGACCGCGGCAATAAACGCCAGCGAGACCACGCCTGCCACGCGCAGGCCAACGCGTTGCTCTTTACTCAGCGTCTCCAGCTTCTCATCGCTTCGACCTTCCCATTTCCCTAAACGCGGCTCAATGAGCTTATCGGTAATCAGTCCGCCCACCAGGGTCAGCAGGACCACCGAGCTGGCCATAAAGTACCAGTTGTCGATGACGCTGACGTGCATCGCGGTGTCGATGGTTTTAGCCGCCTCCGTGCTGATGCCTGAGAGCAGGACATCGGTGGTCACGATCAGCAGGTTGGCGGTAAAGCCGCAGCCTACGCCCGCAATCGCCGACAGCAGACCCGCCACGGGATGGCGTCCGACGGCGAGGAAAATCAGAGCGCCCATGGGCGGCATGATCACCAGCGCGGCATCAGAGGAGATGTGGCTAAAGAAGGCGATAAACAGCACCATGTAGCTGGCGTAACGTGCGCTGACGTGGGAGGCCATTTTCACCATCAGCGCCGGTAACAGTCCGACACGCTCGGCAAGCCCGGCGCCCAGTACCAGCGCCAGAATGGCCCCCAGCGGGGCGAAGCCGCTGAAGTTTTTAACCACATTCGGTAAGAACCAGTGCAACCCTTCGACACTCAACAGGTTCTTGACCGCCACCAGACTGCCATCGGCCGGACTGCGCACGCTGACATCAAAGGCGGACAGCACCGCTGTCGCCACCATCAAAACCACGATCAACCAGATAAAAAGCAGGAAAGGGTGCGGCACTTTATTGCCGATCCTTTCAACCCAGCCATAGAGCTTACCGGATGGGGAATGCGAAGGTATGGAAGACATACTCATGGGCGTTCCTCGGGACTGTTGTTGTGTTGTGTTTTATTATTTTAAAGGTGACGGTGTCACGCCTGCCGGAATCGGACACACGTACGGCTTTTCGGTGATTTGTTGTTCGAACTCTTCCCGGCATTGTTGCAGCAGCGTTGCATCCTGGAGCAGATTTAGCGCGGTTGCGCCCATCACTTTTCCGGCCAGCAGCATGCCTTTATGAGCAATGGAGGTTCGCCCCTGAGCCACGAGTTGCCAGGTATGCAAAGGCGTTCCGATGGTAAAGCAGGGGCTGAAACACTGTGCCACCGGTATTTTCCAGCTGACATCGCCCACATCGGTTGACCCGGCCAGTACGTTATCGGTAATGGCGTAAGGTGCGACCTCATCTGTCAGTAACTTCTCCTGCTGACGGCGCGCAAAAGCGTTACCGGCTTCTCCCCCCGTCGCGGCAATGTTCTTCAGGCTGTTTTGCAGGTCATTTGGCGTTAGCGTGGCACGAATATCCTGCGCAAACTGGCGCTCTTCTTCCGTCCATTCCGGCGTGCCGTAATGCTGCAGGGCGCGATACATCGCCGCTTCGAGCGTGCGGTTGGGCAGGTAGCTGGAGCAGGCTTTATCAAAGCGACACGCAACGGTGGTTTCGGTCATCATTGCCGCGCCCTGAGCGATTTTCTCGATACGTTCGTAGATCTGCTGCGCATCGGCCATTTCCGGCGCGCGGATCAGGTACAGCACTTCAGCCTGCGCCTGCACCACGTTGGGTGAGATTCCACCGGTATCGGTGATAGCGTAATGAACGCGCGCTTTCTCAATGATGTGTTCGTTGAGGAAATTGGTGCCGGTGGTCATCAGCGTTACGGCATCCAGCGCGCTACGCCCCAGATGTGGCGAGTTAGCAGCATGTGCCGCCACGCCGTGAAACCGCCAGGCGGCCTGAATATTGGCCAGCGTGCTGACGTTAAACATGCCGGCAAATGCTTCAGGGTGCCAGGTGACGGCGGCATCAACGTCATCAAACAAACCTTCGCGCACCATAAAGGTTTTCCCTGAACCGCCTTCTTCACCAGGACAGCCGTAGAAACGCACGGTGCCGCTCCCCCCGTGCTGCTCCAGCCAGCTTTTCACCGCAATGGCACCCGCCAGCGCTGCCGTTCCCAGCAAATTGTGGCCACAGCCGTGGCCGTTGGCACCCGGCGTGGCGGACTGTGCCGTCGCGCAGTGTGCCTGCTGGCTCAATCCGGCCAGAGCATCATATTCCCCCAGCAGGGCGATAACGGGTTTACCACTGCCGAAGCTGGCGATAAAGGCATTCGGAATCCCGCCGGCTTCACGGGTCAGGGTGAAACCTTCCGCTTCCAGCGCGCCGGCAATCCGTTCCGCGGACCAGAACTCTTCAAAACGCGTTTCAGGGTGATCCCAGATGTCGTCGGCAATGCCGGTTAACAGCTGACATCGCGTGTCGATGGCATCGGCAATAAAAGCGTAGTTCTCCTGCATTACACACCTCGCGTCCACGGGAAATTAAGCGCAGTGCGCGCCAGCGTTTCGATAGCGAGGTTCATGACCTGCTCATCAAAATCAAATTTTTCATTGTGATGACCTGCGCTTAACTCGGTACCGAACACCATATACGACGCCATTCCGCCGTTCTGCTGCACGCGGGCCATCATCAGCGTCGCGTCTTCGGAACCTGCGGGGGCGTTGACTCTGTCAATGGCCTGCACCACACCGGTCACCTGACTTGCCTGCTGGCGCAGATAATCTACCCAGGCCGGTGTAGGGGCACTGGCGGTGGCGGCGCCCATCAGACGCATCTCGACGCTCACGCCGTAGAGTGCCGCCGCACCGGTAATCACGGCCTGCGCGCGTTCAAAGACGTACTGGTTAATGGCTTCGCTTACGCCGCGGGTTTCAACCTTGAGCAGGGCGTTAGCTGGCACGACGTTGCGTCCGCTGCCGGCCTGCATCACGCCGACATTCACCCGCGATGCACCTTCGCTGTGTGGGGCAATGCTGTGAAGCGCGATAGCGGCCTGAGCTGCGGCGAGCAGGGCATTACGGCCGTCCTCCGGTTTACCGCCGGCGTGTGCGGCAACCCCGGTAAAATGCACATCGAACTTGGTGGTGGCCATAAAGTTATCGCTGCCGCAGATCACCACACCGGCGGGCACACCGGTGCCAATGTGAATCGCGGTGAAGTAGTCCACGTCGTCGAGCGCCCCGGCGGCCACCATGGCGCGAGCGCCTCGGGTGCCTTCCTCGGCTGGCTGGAAGATCAGTTTGATGGTGCCATTGAGTTGCGATTCATTCTGCTTAAGCACGTGCGCCAGCCCCAGACCAATGGTGGTGTGGCCATCGTGGCCGCAGGCGTGCATCATCCCCGGGTTGCAGGAGGCAAACCCGTCGCGGAACGGGCGATGGCTGTCATCGAGTGCTTCGCTTAAATCCAGCGCGTCCATATCCACGCGAAACGCCAGCGTCGGGCCTGGGCGGCCGGTATTCAGGGTCGCCACAATGCCGGTAAATCCCCCTTCAAACGGGGCCAGCCATTTCTCTGGTGCGCCTTGCGCCCGGGCGCGGGCAAACTCTCGCGCCAGCGTGGCGTCATCGGGTAATCCCATACGGCTTTCGGCGTCCACCACGTCGCGGCCCATCGCCAGCGAATAACCCAGCTGGTCTAAGATTTCCGCGACTTTCGCCGCCGTGCGAAATTCGAGCCATCCGGACTCCGCGAAATGGTGAAAATCGCGACGCCATGCGCTCAGTTGTGGGGCTAATGTCTGGATGTACTGCGCCAGTGATTCCATATCTGTTCCTGTCATCATTAAAATATGTGAACTGCTTCACGCTGTGATAGTTTTTACTTATCACTAACCGTTTTTTCACAGTTTTAACCGTTCAGGAATTACCCTCGCACATCCATTTCCATTAAAGTAGATGACAGTTTCTTTACTCTGATAAATAACGGTTATCGGTCGGGCTATGTCATTTCAGATTAAATTTCATCAAATCCGGGCGTTTGTTGAAGTCGCGCGTCAGGGCAGTATCCGCGGTGCCAGCAGGACGCTTAATCTTTCGCAACCGGCGCTGACCAAATCGATCAAAGAGCTGGAAGAGGGGATGGCGGCGCAGCTGTTTGTGCGCAGGAGTAAAGGCGTCGCATTGACCGAATGTGGGGAAGGGTTTTACTCGCGCGCCAGGCTGATTCTGGAAGAGTTACGCGCGGCGCAGGATGATATCCGCCAGCGCCAGGGGGAACTGGCCGGGCAGATTAACATTGGAATGGGAGCCAGTATTTCGCGAAGCCTTATGCCCGCGGTGATCACCCGCTTTCATGCACAACATCCGCAGGTAAAAGTCCGGATTATGGAAGGGCAACTGGTGTCGATGATCAATGAATTACGCCAGGGCGAGCTGGATTTCACCATCAACACCTATTATCAGGGGCCGTACGATCATGAGTTTACGTTTGAAAAATTGTTTGAAAAGCCTTTCGCCGTATTTTGTCGGGAAGGGCATCCGGCGACGGGCGCGACATCCATTACCGAATTGCTGAATTATAACTGGACAATGCCGACGCCACGCGGGAGTTATTATAAGCAATTAGAAGATGTTTTTACTCATCGCTCGCAAATACCGCGCATTGACGTTGTCTGCGAAACGTTTTCTTCCTGCATTAGCCTTGTTGCACAAAGTGATTTTTTAAGTATCCTTCCAAAGGAACTGGGCTGTGACCCGCTGCTGGCGCACCGTCTGGTTATGCTGCCCGTTGTCGAATCGCTACCTAAAGCGGCCTATTATTTAATTCAGCGCCGTGATTCTCGTCAGACACCACTGACCGAATCGTTAATTACGCAATTCAGAAGAGAGGCGCGGAAAATAGTATCGGAGTGAAGCGGGGAGTAAAATAAAAAAACAGAGCCTGTCCGACATCAGACAGACCCTACAACACACAGCAGTGCTTCCCTTCGCAGATCCTGAATGTTATATCCGTGAAGCAGGTTTATTTAATTATAACAGCCAACCCTCAAAAAGATATGTTTTAGCATCATTGATTCCACATTTTTTTAACCTAAACTTTCTGTTTTATGTGTGCTGAAATTTAAGTTAAGTCGCGTTTAACTTTTGCGAAGAAATAATTTTTATATTCATCAGGTTAATATTTATGCCCTCATCCTGGGGTAGCGGTTATTGAGGCCCATGCCTGGCGCAGGTATAGTACAGGCTCAGATGTAGCGGGAGGATGTCCATGAACCCTGACGACAAATCACTTTTTCTTGACGCCATGGAGGGTATCCAGCCCCTGAAGCGCTGCACGGATATTCACTGGCAGCCGAGCCGCAACACGCGAACGCGTCAGGAGATTGATACCGAGCAACTGGATAACTTCCTGACCCTGGGCTTCCTGGAACTTCTGCCCCTGGAGGAGCCGCTGGCGTTCAGACGGGAAGGGGTGCAACAGGGCGTTATTGATAAGCTCCGCTCGGGTAAATATTCCCGCCAGGCCAGCTTAAATCTGTTACGCCAGCCCGCCGAGCGTTGCCGGCAGATGCTGTTTTCCTTTATCCGCCAGGCTGGACGCGATGGATTACGTAACCTGGTGATCATTCATGGAAAAGGGCGGGAGCAGAACGCTCATCCCAACGTGGTACGCAGTTATCTGGCGCGCTGGTTAACCGAGTTCGAGGAAGTGCAGGCCTTTTGCGTGGCGCTGCCGCATCACGGCGGCAGCGGAGCATGCTATGTTTCGCTACGAAAGTCTGACGAAGCGAAACAGGAGAACTGGGAACGGCACGCTAAGCGCAGCCGTTAAGCGCTTCTGGCGGGCGAGACGTTCGCCCGTCTGTCACTCAGAAGGTTTCCCAGTTGCTGTCGGTGGCGGTGTTGGCCGTTGCCGGGCGTAACAGCTGTGGGGTTTTCACCGTGGCCGGGCGGGGCGCGGTGGCTTTTTCCTTTCCGTTCAGGCGAAACGCTGCCACAGCCTGGCGCAGTTGTTCCGACTGATCTTCCAGGGCCGCCGCCGCCGTGGCGGATTGCTGTACCAGCGCGGCGTTTTGCTGTGTGACGCTGTCCATCTGCGAAACGGCCAGGCTCACCTGTTCAATGCCGCGGCTCTGTTCATCGGACGCCGACGAAATCTCGCCCATGATATCGGTCACGCGGGTCACGGCAGCGACAATCTCCTTCATGGTTGCGCCCGCTTCGCTGACCTGCTCTGAACCGGTATTCACCCGGCTGACGGAGTTCTCAATCAGCCCTTTGATCTCTTTCGCCGCCTGCGCACTGCGGCTGGCCAGCGTGCGGACTTCACCTGCGACGACCGCAAAGCCACGACCTTGCTCCCCGGCACGCGCGGCTTCCACCGCCGCGTTAAGCGCCAGAATGTTTGTCTGGAAGGCAATGCTGTCAATCACGCCGGTAATGTGCGCAATTTGCTGCGAGCTGTCGGCGATTTCGGTCATGGTACGGACAACGTTATCCACCACGTGACCGCCACGGGCCGCCGTTTCTGAAGCGTTTTTCGCCAGTAGCGTAGCCTGACGGGCGTTGTCGGAGTTCTGTTTAACCGTTGCGGTCAGCTCTTCCATGCTGGCAGCCGTCTCCTCCAGCGAAGCCGCCTGTTGCTCGGTGCGGGCAGACAGATCGTTGCTTCCGGCGGCAATTTCACCTGCGCCTGTGTAAATGGAGTCGGTGCTACCACGCACGGCGCTGACGGTGGTCACCAGCGACTGCTGCATCTCATGCAGACCCGCCGCCAGCTGGCCCATCTCATTGCGGCCAGACAGGGCGATATCCTGCGTCAGATCGCCGCCCGCAATGGCGCGAATATGGTTCATAATCATGTGGAGCGGTTTTAACAGCAGGTGTTGTAAACCCTGCCAGATCACCACCAGTACCGCGATAACGGCCAGGAAGATCGCTGCCAGCGTCCATTGCATCTGGGTAAAGCTGCTCTGGTTCTCTTCGGTTGCGGCTTTCAGCAGGGTGTTGTTTTCGGCGCGCCAGCGGTTATAAACCCCTTCCATATCGTCCTGGGCCTGTTGGGCATCCAGATCGCCATAGGCCTGGTAGTTGTCGGCACGCAGATACGCAATGGAGAGACGCATTACTTCATGCATCTGGCTCCATGATTTCTGCATTTCGTCGGTTAATGCCGCGTTCTGGCCGTTAACCTGCGGCATTTTCTGCCACTCTTTGTTATAGGCTTCAGCTTTAGCCAGAGAATCAGCCGCGGTGCCAAGCAGTTTGTTGATCGCCGCAAGGGACGCCGGGTCGCGCTGGTTTTTCAGGTAGCGGATCGCCACGCGGGTGACGGTGACGCGCGTTTTGATCAGCGTGTTCACGCTGTCGCTCAGGCTCTCCTGCTGGGCATTGAGCACCCCGGAGTTCTGGAAGTTATGGCGGTCGTTGCTGACGGCAGAGTAGAACAACCCTCCCGTGACAACTTGCAACAGACAGAATATGGTGAGAGCAAAGATAATACCGGTAATCACGTGCAGATTTTTCAGCATAGCGGTCGTCCGTTAGAGAAGATGCAGGGTTACACAAATACTATCGTCGTAGAGAAATTAAACTTTAATTTAACTCGCGCTTAACTACGGGGTCTGTTAAGGAACTCGTTGTAAATCCGGATCATTTTTATGAGGAAGGTCGACATGAGCAGCATTGATAAAAGCGGGACGTACGCACTGGGGTCGCGGACGGTTAAACGGCTTGGCTATGGCGCGATGCAGCTTGCCGGGCCGGGCGTGTTTGGTCCTCCAAAGGACAAAAATGCCGCGCTGGATGTGCTCCGCGAAGCGGTGGCTGCTGGGGTGAATCACATTGATACCAGCGATTTTTACGGGCCTCATATCACCAACCAGCTGATCCGCGAGGCGCTTCATCCGTACCGCGACGATCTGACGCTCGTCACCAAGATCGGTGCCCGTCGCGGCAGTGATGCCTCCTGGCTGCCGGCCTTCTCCGCGCAGGAACTGACGCAGGCGGTACATGACAACCTGCGTAATCTGCAGCTGGATGTGCTGGACGTGGTTAATCTGCGCATCATGTTCAGCGCACACGGGCCAGCAGAAGGCTCGATTGCTGAACCTCTCGCCACGCTGGCCGAGTTACAACAGCAAGGTTTGGTGCGCCATATTGGCCTGAGCAACGTCACGGCCACCCAGGTTGCGGAAGCGCAGAAGATGGTGCAGGTGGTGTGTGTGCAGAACATGTACAACATCGTGAACCGTGGCGATGATGCGCTGGTGGATTCGCTGGCGCAGCAGGGGATTGCGTATGTGCCGTTCTTCCCGCTGGGCGGTTTTACACCCCTGCAATCATCCGGGCTGCAGGCGGTCGCTGATTCGCTGGGCGTAACGGCAATGCAGGTCGCGCTGGCGTGGTTGCTGCAACGTTCGCCGAACATCCTGCTGATCCCCGGCACCTCCTCCGTGGCGCATCTGCGACAAAATCTTGCGGCGGCGGAGCTGGTGCTCCCGGCTGACGCGCTGGAAACGCTCGATTCGCTGGCGGATTAAGCCAGACAGGCATAAGCCCAAAGCAGTGCTTTGGGCTTTTTTGTCCCTCTTGAAACCTGAATGTCGCTGCCGCAGGCGTTATCTGGCTATTCTTTCGCCGATGCGCAGGATACGGCTGAATTAAATCCGCTCACACTTCAATGCGTTTGGGGTGACCCCCGTAAAGGACCTTGATCCTTGTCCATAATCCGTAATACTGTATTTATATACAGTATCTGACGAGAAAGGCATTTATGGACACTCTCTTTTCTTATTATCCAAAGCAACCTCTTGAATTACCGTTATTTGTAGAACGCGTAGCGTGTGGTTTTCCAAGCCCGGCACAGGATTATGTGGAGGATCGTCTCGATCTTAACCGCCTGGCCGTCAGGCATCCCAGCGCGACCTACTTTGTGAAGGTGAGCGGAGACTCGATGATCGGCGTTGGGATCGGCGATGGCGATCTGCTGGTCGTCGATCGTTCGTTAAACGCCGTGCACGGGGATATTGTGGTGGCATCCGTCGCGGGTGAGTTTACGGTCAAAGAGCTGCAGACCCGCCCGATCCTGAGGTTAGTGCCGCATAACGTTCGCTATCAGCCGATCACGTTTCAGTCCGAAGAGGAACTGCAGATCTTCGGTGTTGTCACCCACACACTCAAAACGCATAAACATGTTCGCACTGGTTGATGTGAACAGCTTTTATGCCTCCTGCGAGACGGTGTTTCGGCCCGATCTGCGGGGCAAACCCGTGGTGGTGGTCTCCAATAACGACGGCTGCATTATTTCGCTGTCGCGGGAGGCAAAGCAGTTCGATATAAAAATGGGCGAGCCGTATTTCAAATTCAAAGAGAAGCGCTTTCCCGCGCGGGTTTACGTCTTTAGCTCGAACTATGCGCTTTACGCCGATCTCAGCAGCCGGGTGATGCAGACGCTGACCGACTTCGCCCCGGCCATAGAGATTTACTCCATTGATGAGGCGTTTGTGAACGTTGCTGGCGTCAGCAACTGCATGGCGCTGGAGGCGTTTGGTCATCATATGCGCACGCAGGTGTTTAAAAATACGGGATTAACCGTTGGCGTAGGCATTGCCCCCACGAAAACGCTGGCGAAGCTGGCCAACTATGCGGCAAAGCGGTGGAGCAGCACGGGAGGCGTAGTGGATTTATCGGATCGCGAGCGGCAGCGTAAACTGCTGGCGCGCGTACCGGTAGAGGAGGTGTGGGGCGTCGGGCGGCGCATTACCAAAAAACTTAATGCGATGGGCGTCACCACGGCGCTGGATCTGGCACAAGCTTCCTCGTGGGTCATCCGCAAACATTTTAACGTTGTCCTGGAGCGCACGGCGCGCGAGTTGCGCGGCGAGCCCTGTCTTGATCTGGAAGAGTTCACGCCCACGAAGCAGCAGATTATCTGTAGCCGCTCGTTTGGACACCGTATTACGCAATACGAGGAGATGCACCAGGCCATTTGCGCCTACGCTGAACGGGCTGCGGAAAAGCTGCGCAGCGAGCATCAATATTGTCGCTTTATCAGCGTGTTTTTGCGTACCAGCCCGCATGCGGACAACGAGGTTTATTACGGCAATCAGGCGTCTGTCACCCTGATGACGCCCACCAATGACTCGCGCGATATCATCCGTGCCGCCACCGATGCGCTGGGGCGCATATGGCTTGACGGCTATCGCTACATGAAAGCGGGGGTGATGCTGGCGGACTTTTTCAGTAGCGGCGTCGCCCAGCTGAATTTATTTGACGATAACCGTTTGCGCGCCAACAGCGCGGCGCTGATGGCGCTGATCGACAGCGTGAATCATTCCGGGAAAGGGAAGATATGGTTTGCCGGGCAGGGGATTGAGAAATCCTGGGCGATGAAGCGCGAGATGTTGTCACCGGCTTATACGACGCGGTACGCGGATTTGCCGGTAGCGAAGTAGACGCCGGTTATTTGGCAAGCGACGGCAGGATTTGTTCGATCACCTGTATCACGCTTCTGACGCGTTGTGGGATAAAGCGGGCGTCGGGGTAGACGGCATAGAGATACCGGTCAGGTAACCGCCAGGCCGGTAATACCGGCACCAGCGTGCCGGCTTGCAACGCCTTTGCCGCAAGCGGCAGCTGCATGCCGCCAATCCCGATGCCTGACTCCAGCGCCTGTAACAGGGCGTCACTGGTGTTGGCACGAAAAACGGTATGCACTTTCACGTCAATTGTTTCCTCACCGGCGATCAACCGTAGAGGCGCATCCCGCGGGATGCCGCTAAATCGCACATGGGGATGTGCCGCCAGTTCGCTGACGGAGTGTACCGCCTGAAAGCCGGGAGCAGCGAACAGCGCGGTTTCAATCCGCATCAGCAGACGTGCCGCATGCGATTGCGGAGGCTCAGCGCTAAGGCGTAGCGCGACATCCACCCCTTCGCTCACCAGGTCGGCAATGCGGTCATCCAGGGACAGCGTCAGGTGCAATGCCGGATGCAGGCGCTGAAGCGCCAGCAGAGGGGGCAAAACGATCTGCCCCAGACCGCTTGGCAACTGAACATGGACGCTGCCCTGAAACTGATGATCGGCAGGGTTCAACCGTCTCTCCGCTTCCTGCATGGCATCCAGCAAAAGCTGCATATCACGGCGATAACGTTCACCCTGCTCGGTGAGCTTCATCATTCGCGTTGTCCGATGCAGTAATACCACCCCGAGCTCCTGTTCCAGGGCGGCAATCTGCTGGCTGACGGCAGACTGCTTCATTCCGCTCTGGCGAGCGGCTGCCGAAAAGGAACCCGCTTCTGCGACGCGCAGAAAGGTGGAAATGGCGTTGAGCTTATTGTTCATTTAATGTTTTTTCTTATAAGTGCCATCGAATTCAGGGGATATGTAGGGAAAAAATAATATATCACACTGTGTCTGTCACCCTAACTGGAGAAACACCGTGAATAAGATGCAGCCACAAAACGTCGCGCTGGTCGCTGGCGCCAGCGGGATCGTAGGCAGACAGCTCGTCAAAACGCTCCTGGACAACAAATGGCAGGTGATTGGCCTGAGCCGCCATGCCTTATCCCATCCTGATGCTATTTCGCTGATCAACGTTGATTTACTGGATGCGGAGGAAAGCGCCAGGGCTTTGCAAGCCGCTGGCGAGATCACCCATATTTTTTACAGCGCCTGGATGAATGCCGGGAGCTGGACGGAAATGGTTGAACCGAACGTCACGATGTTGCGCAACCTGGTCAGCAATATTGAAAAAACGGCGCCTTTGCAGACGGTAAGCCTGATGCAGGGATACAAAGTGTATGGCGCGCACCTGGGACCGTTCAAAACCCCGGCACGCGAAAGCGATCCGGGCGTACCCGGGGCAGAATTTAACGCCGCTCAGCTCGCGTGGCTCCGTGATTTTCAGCGGGGAAAACGCTGGCACTGGAATGCCATCAGGCCAGGCGTGGTGGGCAGTTCGGTGCCAGGCAATACAATGAACCTTGCGCTGAGCATCGCACTGTATGCGTCCCTGTGTAAGGCTCTGGGTTTACCTCTGCGTTTTCCCGGTTCGGAACAGACCTGGCACAGCATTGTTGATCATACTGACGCCGGATTGCTGGCGGAGGCAACGCTGTGGGCAGCCACATCACGTAGGGCTAACAACCAGGCTTTCAACGTGAATAATGGGGACATCTGGCGCTGGAGCGAGCTGTGGCCGCGCATCGCACGCTGGTTTGAACTGGACTCTGCGCCGCCGGTCAGATTGTCATTCCATCAGTTGTTTAAGGATTATCGTGCGTTATGGCGCGACATTGCCGGGGAGCGGTTGGTGGAGGCGGATATTTTGCAGCTGAACGACGGGCATTTTGCCGATTTTGTCTTTAGCTGGAATTACGACATGTTTGGCGACGGCAGTAAGCTCCGCCGGTCAGGGTTCACGCGAATGCAGGCAACCGATGAGATGTTTTTCAGCCTGTTCTCGCAGCTAAGAGCGGCACGTATTATTCCGTAAAAAAAGGGGTGTGCGTTTCTGACGGCAGTAAAAAACGCGAACCCGGATGCAGGGAGTAAAGAGCGCTCAATGCTCACTTTCTGGAATAAGGCCAGAGGAGCTGGCCAGTTCATGACAAAGCGCGCCAATCCGATCCACCGCATTCAGCAGGAGGGGCGTGGGTTCGTTGGCACAATTTAATCGCAGGAAATTCGTTAAGTGTGCGCGGGGGGAAAACAGCGGCCCGGGGCTAACGCCAATGTTCAGTGTCAGCGCGCGGCGGTGCACCTCCAGTGCATTCACCTGGTGTGGAAGTTCAACCCACAACAGGAAACCGGCAGCCGGCACGTTAACGCGTGTGCCGGGAGGGAAGCTTGCCTTGACGCGCGCAATGACGGCACCAATCCCCTCCGCGATGCGCCGCTTTAGCCGCCGCAGATGACGATCGTAGTCGCCACTGGCCAGGATTTCGCTCGTTGCGGCTTCAAACAGCGGCGCGCCTGCCCAGTCTCCGGCCATACGCGCCTGCAGGACCTGGGCGTGGTAACGTCCGGGCGCAATCCAGCCGATGCGCCATCCGGGCGCAAGCGTTTTAGACAATGAACTGCAGTAAATGACATTCCCGCTCTGGTCGAACGCTTTACAGGCCGGAGGACGTTGCCCCTCGCCGACCAGATCACCATAAACATCGTCCTCAATTAACGGGATGCCTGCATCTTCCAGCAGGGCAACAAGTTCCTGCTTGCGGGTGACGGACATACTGGCGCCCAGCGGATTTTGCACGGTGGGCGAGGCCAGAACGGCCGCTGGATGATGGCACCGAATAGCATCGGCGAGCGGCGCCAGCAACAACCCTTCTTGAGGATCGGTTGGGATCTCCAGCGCCTTCAGGCCCAAATCTTCCAGCAGCAACAGCGTACCGAAATAGGCGGGTTGTTCTATCGCTACTACGTCGCCAGGCTGGCACACAGCCCGCAACGCCAGACGCAGCGCCTGTGTTGCGCCAGCGGTGATGATGAGATCCTCTGCACCAAAACGGCCGCCCCATTGCGCTGCCCGGGCGGCAATCTTACTGCGCAAATCAACCCGTCCCGGAGGCAGGCTATAGCTTTGCCCACGCGCTTCCAGACGTCGACCTGCAGACTGCAGCGCACGTTGCAGGGTATCGCCTGGCAGCCACGCGGGGTCGGGCAAGGCAGCCCCCAGCGGTACCAGCCGGGCTTCTGCACTACTGAATAACGATCGCGCGACGGCTGACATTGTCACAGGCACGGGGCCGGGCAGGGAACGGGTGGGCTGCACGCATCGGGACAGGCGGGTCTGACGGACGTAGTAGCCCGAACGCGGACGCGCAACGATCAGGCCTTCGGCCTCAAGGCAGCGGAGTGCTTCCAGTGCCGTCGGGAGACTGACCTGTTCGCGCTCGGCCAGTTTACGTGCAGAGATCATCCGGTCGCCGATTTGCAACGCGCCTGAAGCCAGCGTAAGACGCAGCATCTCAGCAATCCGACGGTAATGGGGGGACGGGGCGGCCATGGGGATCTGTGCAGTCAAATTTTCGATAAAACTGACTATACAGCCAATGAAGTGCCCCATCTATAGTGTCCGGCATGTTCCAGACAAGGAGGCACTATGCACAGCGACAATTTCGATATTTCTGCCTATTTCAGGCGCATAAACTATACCGGCCCTGCGGCTGCCGATACTGCTACCCTGCATGCGCTTATGCGCCATCAGCTCTTTTCGATACCCTTTGAAAATGGGGATGTACAGGCGGGTAAAGTTGTCTCGCTGGTACCCGAAGACATTGCCGATAAGCTGTTGAGGCAGAAGCGCGGCGGTTACTGCTATGAGGTGAATGGGCTATTTGCGATGGCGCTGGAGGCATTGGGCATTCGCTGGCGTTTTGTCGCGGCGCGCCCGATGTTCTACCCGGTGCGTCGGCCTAAAACCCATATGGCACTCATTGCTGAGATTGACGGTCGTCAGTGGCTTTGTGACCTCGGGTTCGGTAGCTACGGCATCCGTGCTCCGATGGCGTTAGACATGCTTGATACGGATATCCGGCAGGATTTCGACACGTTCCGGCTGACCCGTAACGCTGAGGGTGAGTATCTGCTTCAGGCATGGGTGGAGGGTAAATGGGCCAGTCAGTACGGCTTTGACCTCTCTCCTCAGGAGTGGATTGATTTTGTGCCTGCCAACTACCTTAACTCCACGCACCCGGACGCCATTTTTGTGCAGAAGCTGCTCGTCGTACAGCATCGCCCGGAAGGACGCCAGATTTTGCTGGGTAACGTGCTGAAAACGATCACCGCGCAGGGCGTTGAAACGCAGCAGCTGGCAGAAAATGACATTGCCTCTGTACTGAAAAATTGTTTTGCGCTGACGGTTGAGTGATCCGCAGGGGGACGCTGGACTGTATCGAATCTGCGCATGCGTCCCCGGCTTATCATCGACAATGCGGACTGTTAAAGACAGAAGCTACCTGAGACGTTTTCAGGGCAGAAACCGTATCCGCTACGTAAAAAGCGTCGTAATAATCGACCCTATAATATACAGGGAAAGGATGCCCTGAATGCTACTTAAAGCCCACCGCAAGTAGCGCCACTGGTAGCGTTCTCTGGCATTGGCCTCGGCAATGGGGCCGGTAGCGTCAGGGGCTTCTTTTCTGAAGCGCTGCAGGGTTTGATGACACCACCACACCAGCAGTAATACCAGCACGGTTTTCGTGAGCAGTGAGCCATAAGCATTGAAAAAAACGTCCCAGTAGCAACGGAGTGTATCCATATCCTTTTACCTGTAACTGTGCGGCCCATATGACGAAGAGGGGCAATATTAGGGAATTATTTTTTCTTATTCATCATCGCTTTTAGATCGGCAAACGGGTTGAAAGTGGCCACGCCCATGTCTTTTTGCGCGTCTTCACCCGCCACAACGGTAGTACCGTACTGATCTGCTTCGGTGTATTTCGAGTGTTCATGGTCGTGGCAAAACAGGCACAACAGCTCCCAGTTGCTGCCATCTTCCGGGTTATTAGTATGATCGTGATCGATATGGTGAACCGTGAGCTCGCGCAGGTTTGAATAGACGAACTCGCGTGAGCAGCGTCCACAGACCCAGGGATAGATTTTTAATGCCTTTTCACGGTAGCCACTTTCCAGTCGCGCGTAGTTTTTAGGGATCAGAGCCATTGCCGGTTTTACCTGCCAGGGAAAAAGAAAGACGCACTATATCTCATTATGGGGCGTCATTGCGATCCGCTCAATTCAGTCAATTTATTTGAATTATTCCGTTAAATAAAGGGCATTTATTCTCCCCGGGTAATGCGTAAAGTAGAGATAACGCAAAGCATCATCAGGATATCTCGTTATGAAAAAGATCGGCTTTTTGTCATTTGGTCACTGGACACCGTCACCTCAGTCCGGCACGCGTTCCGCGGCGGACACCCTGTTGCAATCCATCGACCTGGCCGTCGCCGCTGAAGAGCTGGGCGCAGACGGTGCCTATTTCCGTGTGCATCATTTTGCCCGTCAACTCAGCTCTCCGTTCCCCTTACTGGCGGCGATCGGTGCGAAAACGAAAAGCATCGAAATCGGTACTGGCGTGATCGATATGCGCTATGAAAATCCGATGTACATGGCGGAAGATGCGGGCGCGGCGGATTTAATCTCCGGCGGACGTTTGCAGCTGGGGATCAGCCGGGGCTCTCCGGAGCAGGTCATTGATGGCTGGCGTCATTTTGGTTATGTCCCGCAGGAAGGGGAAAATGAATCAGATATGGCGCGCCGACACACCGAGGTACTGCTCGAGGTGCTGCGCGGAGAAGGGTTTGCAAAACCGAACCCACAACCCATGTTCCCAAATCCACCGGGACTGCTGCGCCTGGAGCCACATTCCGAAGGTTTACGTGAGCGCATCTGGTGGGGCGCAGGGTCGAACGCGACAGCGGTATGGGCTGCAAAACTGGGGATGAACCTGCAAAGCTCAACCTTGAAAGATGATGAAACCGGTGAGCCATTCCATATTCAGCAGGCAAAACAGATCCGCGCTTACCGACAGGCCTGGGCGGAAGCCGGGCATACTCGTCAGCCGCGCGTCTCGGTCAGCCGCAGTATTTTCGCGCTGATGGACGATCGTGACCGCATGTACTTCGGCGCAAGCCGGAACGACAGCGATAGCGTGGGTTACCTTGATGAGAAAACGCGCGCAATTTTCGGACGCAGCTATGCCGCTGAGCCTGAAAAGCTGATTGAGCAGTTGAAACAGGACGAAGCGATTGCCGAAGCGGACACCTTATTGCTCACCGTGCCGAACCAGCTCGGAGTGGATTACAACGCGCATGTTATCGAATCCATTCTGAAGCATGTTGCACCGGCAATGGGATGGCGCGAGTAGCCATTTTGTTGTGCGTCGGGCACCGCGCGCGAAAGCCGTAACACCTGCCTGTCTCGTCACCGCCGGTAAGGGGGACGAGACAGGTATCTGCGGAGGTTATTCGACTGGCTTATGGCTCATATCGCTCAGCAGCACGGCGATACTTTGCCCGCCTGCCGTCTGTTCGAGGCCAATCTTCACAATGATGGTCAGCGGAACGGAGAGCAACATGCCGACCGGGCCGAGCAGCCATCCCCAAAAGATAAGGGACAGAAATACCACCAGCGTGGACAATCCCAGACCACGCCCCATCATGCGTGGCTCAAGAATGTTCCCGAACACCAGGTTAATCACCAGATAACCGGCTAGCAGAATCAGCGCATCATAGAACCCACTGAACACCAGCACCTGCAGAATAGGGGGGATAGCGGCCAGCACCGAACCGATGTTGGGGATATAGTTGAGCGCAAAGGCCAGTAATCCCCAGACGAACGCAAACCGGACATCCAGCGCCATCAGCATTCCCCAGACCACGGCCCCGGTGACCAGGCTAATGGCGGTTTTCAGGACCAGATAGCGGGAGACGCTATCCAGCGCGCGTTGAATCGCCCCCATGCCTTCAACCGGACGGACCATTATTTGCTGCAGTTTTGCGGGCAGTTGCGGTACTTCCAACAGCATGAACACCACCGTTAAAAACAGCAGGAAAATCGAGGTCATGGCGTTAGAGAGCTGCGCCAGCAGGCCAGTGACGAGGGTCATGGCGGCATTCGGATCAATGTACTTCAGCAACTCCTCAACGGAGACTTCGATTCCCGCACGCTGCAGCCAGGGTTCTAGCTGCAACAGCGGTATCGCCAGCGACGAGCGGTATTTCGGTAACGTTCGCGTCAGTTCATTGAGGGAGGTGCCGAGATAAGCGACCAGCAGCACCATGGCAATAATAATGATGCTGATAAGCATCGTGATTGCCAGCACGCGCGGGATGCGGAACCGCGTCATGCGCTGTATGAGCGGGTTAAGGATCACCGCAATAAACAGGGCCAGAATAAACGGCACGATGATGTCGGCGGCAAAACGGACGCCCGTCAATATGATCACCAGCATGCCCAGCATGATGACAATTTTTAGCCCGTTCAGGGTAATGATGGGTTTAGCCATGGGGGTTCCTGAATAATATTTTTATTTATAATAAAGGCGAAAGCCGTTTCAATAAACTAACCAAAATCAAACGGGATGGGTAAAGAATTGAAAAGACTTTGAGTAAAAGCCTTACTTATGGTACAAATTTGGCGTGTTCAACTACCGAGGACAATTTTCATCCGCAAAGACGAGAAGCAACAACGCGGATAATTGTAATTTTATGGACAATTTGTTCAGGACGTATTCTTCAAACAACACCGCTGTATTTTTCACTTCCTTCTGCCTTCTTTCTGGTGAGCAACACTGGCGCAACGCGCTATAGTCACATCTTCTGCCTGAGCTGGCGCTACGCGCTTAGCTGTCTGATTTAATTTCATATTTTTGGGTTTGCTGCACGCAGCAGGCCACGATGGATTATATTCTCAAGCAGGAGAAAAACATGTTTTACTGGATTTTATTAGCCCTTGCTATTATCGCTGAAATTACCGGCACGTTGTCGATGAAATGGGCAAGCGTCAGCGATGGCAATACCGGCTTTATTTTAATGCTGGTGATGATTTCACTTTCCTATATTTTCCTGTCGTTTGCAGTGAAGAAAATTGCGCTGGGTGTGGCCTATGCACTGTGGGAAGGGATCGGTATTTTGTTGATCACCCTGTTCAGCGTCTTATTATTTGACGAAACATTATCAACAATGAAGATTGCCGGGTTAACGACGCTGGTAGCAGGTATCGTGCTGATTAAATCGGGTACACGCAAACCGACTAAGCAGCCGAAGGAGCAGACCCATGCAGCAGTTTGAATGGATCCACGCGGCCTGGTTGGGGTTTGCCATCGTGCTGGAGATTTTAGCGAACGTCCTGCTAAAATTCTCTGACGGTTTTCGTCGTAAAATTTACGGACTGTTGTCGATTGCCGCCGTACTGGGGGCGTTCAGCGCCCTGTCACAGGCGGTGAAGGGTATCGATCTGTCCGTGGCCTATGCGCTGTGGGGCGGGTTTGGTATTGCCGCCACCCTGGCAGCCGGCTGGGTGCTGTTCGGTCAGCGTTTAAATAACAAAGGTTGGATTGGACTGATATTGCTGCTTGCCGGCATGATCATGATAAAACTCGCCTGATACACGTTAAGCCATTATTTACAGGCAGCGAAATTCGCTGCCTGTATTACTCTTAAAAAAAGCAAAACATTGAAGAGGATGGCTAATGTATCGCACATTAAGCTGGCGCAATATTCCCACCGCGAGAACATTGTTTGCCATGATCTTCATGGCGGGGATCGGCTTAATCATCTCCATTGTCGCGCTGCTCTATTTATCTCTGCACCTGATCAGCACCAAAACCAATGAAATTGACGAGCACCGCACCACGCTTTCCGTGCAGGGTGCGATACAAACGTCGGTTAACCGTGTCTCGACCCTGGTGATTGATAATGCCGTCTGGGACGATGCGGTACGCGAGGTCTACCGCCCAAAGCTCGATACCGAATGGTTATACAACACCTGGGGAGCGGGCTTTAAAGTCAATAACCTCTATGACGGCACTTTCGTGCTGGATGAGCATTTCAACGTCATCTGGGGATCGTTTCAAAGCCAGCCTTTTGCGGAAACGAATCTCGATTTTTTTGGCAAAGGCCTGCAAGCGCTTATTCAGCAGCACGGACGTGAATTACCCAGCCAGAAGAATATTTATGCCGGGATCACCCGAACGCGTCACGGCGTCGCGTTTGTCGGAATAGGGCTGATCCGACCGATGATCGGGCGATTGCAGGTTAACGACGGTACACGCCGCTATCTGGTGATTACCCGCCATTTGAATGGCGGCATATTATCCGATCTGGGGCAGACCTTTCAGATTGATAACCTCAACTTTACCCCGGATAAAATCAACAGTCTGAGTATGCCGCTGCGCAGTTCTGCAGGGGAGTTACTGGGGTACCTCAACTGGCAGGCACGCCTTCCTGGCGCGCAGGCGGCCCGGGCCGCATCATCCGATATTACGCAGATAGTGGTGCTGGCATCGGTGCTGATCCTGCTGTTCATTATGGTGAGCTGCGTGGGCCTGTACAAACTGGCCCGCGGAGAAAGCCAGGCGCGTCTGGTCGCCAGAACGGACTGGCTAAGCCATCTGCCGAACCGCCGCGCACTCATTGAAGCGCTGGACCGCGTGAGTTTGCGTGGCGATATTGACGTCAAAAGCGTGGTGTTTATCGATCTGGATGGCTTCAAGGACGTCAACGATATCTACGGCCACAGCGTCGGTGACGATCTCATTGTGACCATTGCCAAAACGCTGAATGAATGCGTTCCACCGGGCGGGATGCTGGCGCGCATGGGAGGCGATGAGTTTGCCATGACCATCGGCGGTGAAGGGGCAGAAGCGCTGGCGACCACCTTTGCCGAATCCGTACTGGATTTTCTCAATACCCCCATTCGTCTGGGGGAGCGCACCATTCATATCGGCGCCAGCATCGGGATTGCCAGCGGAACCCTGATTGAATGCACCAGTTCCGAGCTGTTTCGCCGCGCCGATATCGCCATGTACCATTCCAAAATTAGCGGGAAAGGGCGTGTCACCCACTATGACGCGGCGCTGAATAACGCCCGGGAACGCAAGCTTGCGATTGAAAACCAGATCCGTAACGGACTGGAGCGAGACGAGTTTGAGGTCTGGTACCAGCCGATTATTGACGCCCGCAGTCAGAAAATGAGCAGTGTGGAAGCGCTGGTTCGCTGGCCGCGTCGTCCGGAAGGCGAACTCGGTCCGGATACCTTCATTTCCATTGCGGAAACGAGTGGGCTGATTTACAAACTGGGCCAGTTTGTTTTGCAGCGTGCCTGCCAGGATCTGGAGCCGTACAGCGAATTAAAGCTCTCCGTTAATATCTCCCCGGCGCAGTTTCGCGACCCTGAATTCGAAGAAAAAGTGGCCTGGGTTCTGGAAAGCACCCGTTTCCCGGCCAGGCGACTCCAGCTCGAAGTCACGGAGACCTATGTGCTGGAAAACCCCGAGCGTGCCCGCACGGCGATTGCCAACCTTAAAGCACTGGGCACCGCGGTGGCGCTGGATGATTTTGGCACGGGCTATTCGAGTATTGGCTATTTGCGGCGTTTTAATTTCGACACCATTAAGATCGATAAATCACTGGCCGGGCTGGTGGACAACGATGAGCAGGCGGCGGCGCTGGTGAGCGGCACGGTGAGGATCGCCAATGCCCTGGGCATGGCGGTGGTCGCTGAAGGGGTGGAAAACGAAAAGCAGATGAAATTGTTACGGCTGGCTGGCTGCGATCAGCTGCAGGGATTCTGGTTCAGCCAGCCGATGCCGATTGAATCAATCAGGGCGTTACGTCAGGTCAGACAGTGCTGAGTTACTGCTGTGCCAGTGCTTCCAGCTTGTCACGAAAACCGGTCACGGCTAAGGCCCGGTTATCTGCTCGCCATCTGTCTTTTGCCGCTGGCGCAGAGCTTTGAACACCAATCAGCTGCCAGCCGTTATCCGTTTTTAACATCAGCGGCGAGCCGCTGTCACCGGGTAACGTATCGCACTGATGTGAGAGCACGCTGTTTTGCGCCCATCCTGTGACAATACAGTCCGTGTGGGTGTAAAGCGCGTCCAGATGATCGACAGGGTAGCCTGATTGCGTCACCTTACGGTCGGCGGCTTTCAGTGCGGCAGTGAGCGCGGCTTTGTCTCCGTCAAATAACGGAAGCGGGGTTATGCCAGAAGGCGGGTAGCGCAAAATGATCAGGCCAAAATCCCAGGATGCCGCTGACGGAGGCACTATCCAGCCGTCACCGTCGGGCTTCAGACGTTTGCCGAGAGAAGCATCAACCCGTCCCTCAATACCGTGAATTTCATAACGCCACATCCCTTTTTGCGACACAAATCGCAGGGCAACGGCTTTGTCTGGCTTGCCGTCTGGCGGTGTCAGCAGGCAGTGGCCAGCCGTCAGGGCTAGTTGCGGGGTAATCAGCGTAGCGGTACATAAATTACCGCTGGCGGTTTCCAGTTGCCCGATAGCGTCCCAGGGTGCCTGGGTAGGATCGGCGACGCGCGTACGATCGTCATGACCGAAAAACAGCGTTTTAAGCTCTTTCGCGCTAATGGTTTCATCACCGCCATCATCCGCATGTGAGAATCCAGAAAAAAGACCAAACGTTCCCAGTAACAACACAACAGATTTACGCATATCACACTCTGGTGGGGGCAATTATGATTATTAAAAGTGAACCCTATAAAAATACTATAGACGGGACAGCGCTAAAGTGGGAGTAAAATCAGCGTGCTACGATCAGGAAAGATAAAAATGGCTTGCGATGAGCGCGCATAAAATAAGCAGGATAAGAATCAGCTCAAACCGATAGCGCCGCAGCATACGCCCTCCGGATAAAAAAAACGGCGCTGGACCTTTCCGGTTCAGCGCCGGTTTACCAACGTGCCCCGAAAGGCACGGTTAAGCTTGTACTCTTACGCAGCTGGCTGTGCAGCTGGTTTAGCAGCTTCGTGTTTTACTGCTTTTTTGTGATGCTTTTTAGCGGCCTGGGCTTTCTGTTCTACAGCAGGTTTGGTCGCTTTTTTGTGGTGCTTTTTAGCGGCCTGCGCTTTCTGCTCTACAGCCGGTTTAGCGGCATCTTGTTTAACGGCTTTTTTGTGGTGTTTTTTAGCAGCCTGGGCTTTTTGCTCTGCAGCAGGTTTAGCGGCTTTATGGTGTTTCTTGTGGTGTACGGTTTTTGCCGGAGCAGCAGTCGTCGTTGCAGCTGGCGCAGCAGCAGCCGGTGCAGCAGTGGTTTCAGCAGCAAACGCAGCAGAAGACAGACCCATAGCAGCGGCAACAACCAGAGCTAATACTTTTTTCATGTTCATACCCTCGAATTTGGTTTTTCATTTAACCCCACTGCGGGGCCGTTGAAAGAACTATATCCCTGTAAATTCGGGGTTTCCGTGAGTGATTGGTATCGGCGTGTAACGGAATGTACAAAGGGCGGTAAAGGGTGCGCAAAAGGAAAACGGCCGGAGCGTACTCCGGCCGCTGGATTACAGATAACGGGACGTCAAATGCTCGCGGAAGTAACGGATATTCAGGTCTTCACCCGTCGCCTGGGTAATCAGTTGCGAAGTGGTGAAGCGGCTACCGTGCTGCCAGATGTTCTGACGCAGCCAGTCAAACAGGGCGGAGAAATCGCCCTCAGCGATGGAGGACTGCAGACCCGGCAGCGCCGTTTTGGCCGCATGGAACAATTGCGCGGCGTACATCGCGCCGAGCGTGTAGGACGGGAAGTAGCCAAAACCGCCGTCGGTCCAGTGAATGTCCTGCATACAGCCGTTGCGGTAGTTATCTTTGGTTGATAACCCGAGCCAGGCCTGCATTTTCTCATCCCACAGCGCCGGAATGTCATCCACCTCGATATCGCTATTGATCAGCGCACGTTCAATTTCATAGCGCAGCACCACATGTGCCGGGTAGCTGACTTCGTCGGCATCGACGCGGATATAGCCCGGTTTCACGCGCTGGTTCCAGGCAATAAAGTTCTCTTCACTGAACGCCGCCTGACTGCCAAAACGGGCGTGAACCGCAGGAAGGAGATGTTTAAGGAAAGCGTCGCTGCGCCCCAGCTGCATCTCAAAGAACAGGCTCTGGGATTCGTGGATCGCCGTTGAACGGGCCAGCGCGACAGGTTGACCGGCCCACGTTCGTGGCAGGTTTTGCTCGTAGCGCGCGTGTCCGGTTTCGTGGATCACGCCAAACAGCGCGCTGAGCAGCTCGTCCTCATCATAACGCGTGGTGATGCGCACATCTTCCGGCACGCCACCGCAGAACGGGTGTGCACTGACGTCCAGGCGACCGCCGTTAAAATCAAAGCCGAGCATCTTCATGGCTTCAAGCCCAAGTTCACGCTGCGTTGCCGTCGGGAAGGGGCCCTGCGGCGGAACGAACGACTGCTGAGCCTGTTTTTCCACAACGTTTGCCAGCAGGTCCGGCAGCCAGGATTTCATATCCGCGAACAGTACGTCCAGACGCGCACTGGTCATGTCCGGCTCGAAAATATCCAGCAGCGCGTCGTAAGGGCTGCAGCCTTTGGCTTCAGCACGCAGACGAGCCTCCTCGCGGCTCAGTTTGACGACCTCTTTCAGGTTGGCGGCAAACCCCTGCCAGTCATTGGCCGGGCGCTGGGTACGCCAGGCGTGCTCACATTTGCTGCCTGCCAGCGATTTGGCTTCCACCAGCGCTTCCGGCAACAGCGACGCCTGCTGGTAATGACGCGTCATTTCACGCAGGTTGGCTTGTTCAATATCATTCAGGTCCTCACCGGCCGCGGCGGTGAGCCATTCACCCACCTTTTTATCGGTCAGGATCTGGTGTTGCAGAACGCTCATTTCGGCCAGCGCTTCACCGCGCGCGGCACTGCCGCCCGGTGGCATCATGGTAAACATATCCCAGCTGGCGATGGAGGAGAGGTGGGAGAAACGGGAGAGGCGCTGGAAGGTGCGGGTGAGTTGTTGGTAGTGGCTGTTTTCGCTCATTTCGTTTTCTCTTTGCAAGGCGATGTTTCAGGCATGAAGAGTGAGTAGTATCAAAATTCCCGCCTGAATCCAAGCCATTACCCCTTAGAGTTTGGTGCTATTTCGTTCAGTAACGCTGTGTTATAACCCTAAAAAAAACGACTGCCGGATGGAAAATGAACAAGGTTGTGAGTGTAGGGATTGCAGTGTTGCTGACGGGGTGCCAGACACATCATCATGACGTGATCCCGTTCAACACCGAAAAAGACTCTGCGCACGCATGGGCGTTTGCGTATGTGGAAACAGTGAAACAAAGGATGACGACCACAGAGCAGTATGAAGGGAAGCTCTGCTCGTTAAAGATTCACCAGCCCAAAGGCGCGACCTATGTGACCCACATTCAGGTGGTAAAAGGCAGCGATCCTGAGCTGTGTAAGGCCGCCATTGCGGCCTTACAGTCTGCCAGTGACGATCATGTGCTCCCAGTGGTACCTGATGAGCGTATCGGGGAAAACTACACGCTCGATTTCAAACCCTGAATCAGTGCAGCCGCTGGTGTAAACGGGTCCCTACCAACAGCGCCCCGCAGAGCATCAGCGCAATAAAACCGCCCACGCCGTTCCAGCCATAGTTATGCCAGAACACCCCACCCAGCGTCCCCGCAAAGCTGGAACCGAGGTAATAGCTGAACAGATACAAAGACGACGCCTGGCCTTTGGCCCGGCGAGCGCGTGGCCCAATCCAGCTGCTGGCCACCGAGTGAGCGGCGAAGAAACCGGCAGAGAAAAGCAGCATCCCGGCGAAGATAAGCCACAGGGAGGCGAAAAGGGTCATCAACAGGCCGAGCAGCATGACGGCCGTAGAGACCAGCATAACCGGACCGCGTCCAAAGCGGGCCGTCATCGCTCCGGCTTTAGGTGAACTCCACGTGCCGGTGAGATACGCCACAGAGAGCAGACCCACCACCGCCTGGCTCAGGTGCCACGGGGAGAGCATCAGGCGATAACCGATATAGTTAAACAACGTAACGAATGAGCCCATCAGCAGAAAGCCGGTCAGGAACAGCAGCGGCAACCCTTTGTCACGCCAGTGCAGACGGAAGTTGATAAACAGCGTTTTCGGGCGCAGGGAGGTGGAACGAAAATGACGTGATTCCGGAAGGATTCTCCAGAACATCAGCGCAGACGCAAGGGCAAAGCAGCCGATCACCGCCAGCGCAATGCGCCAGTTAAAGAAGTCCGTAAACACCCCGCTCAGCAGACGTCCACTCATTCCGCCAATCGAGTTCCCGCTGATGTACAGCCCCATAGAGAAGGCGACAAAGCTCGGGTGGATCTCTTCGCTGAGATAGGTCATCCCGACCGCCGCCACGCCGCTCAGGGATAACCCAATTAACGCGCGCATCACCAGGATACCGTGCCAGCTGGTCATCATCGTGGAGAGTAACGTACAAATCGAAGCCAGCATCAGGGCGGTAACCATCACCTGTTTACGGCCAATGGCGTCGGAAAGTGGCCCGGTGAAAAGCAGACCAATCGCCAGCATGCCGGTAGAGATGGAGAGCGAAATACTGCTGCTGGCAGGCGATACGCCAAATTCATGGGAAAGAACGGGCAGGATCGGCTGAACGCAATAGAGCAGGGCGAAGGTTGCCAGACCCGCTGAGAAAAGCGCCAGCGTGACGCGCATAAACTGGGGGGTACCACGTTTAATGAACTGAACCGGCTGCGATGCTGCGGGTAAATCATCAATATCTCTGGCCGGATCGATATCAATGGTAGATGTACGACTCACACAATGTCCTTGCTTAAACATCCCCGTGGTTTCGGGTGACGGGTATGACCACACGATCAGAGTAGGAAAATGTAAATATTCTGTCTAATATATTAATAATCTCAAATGATACTTTAAAAATATGAATATCGAACTGCGTCATCTGCGCTACTTTGTCGCCGTCGCTGAAGAGCTTCATTTTGGCCGCGCGGCGGCAAGACTGAATATCTCACAACCCCCGCTAAGCCAGCAGATCCAGATCCTTGAGCAACAGGTCGGGGCGCGCCTTCTGGCACGGACCAACCGCAGCGTGAGCCTGACGGCGGCCGGGAAGCAATTTCTGGCCGACAGCCGACAAATTCTCAGTATGGTGGATGAGGCGGCAGCCCGGGCAGAGCGGCTTTATCTCGGGGAAACCGGAGAGTTGCGGATTGGGTTTACCTCGTCTGCACCGTTTATCAGCGCTGTTTCGCAGACCCTGTCGTCGTTTCGCCGGCATTTTCCGGATGTGCATATTCAGACGCGCGAAATTAATACCCGCGAGCAAATCGCTCCGCTGAATGAAGGTTCTCTTGATTTAGGTCTGATGCGTAACACCCAACTCCCGGATACGCTGGCGTGGCAGGTTATTCTGCGCGAACCGTTGATGGCAATGATTCCGCACGATCATCCGCTCGCCTCGCGTTCGGCGGTCACGCTGGCAGAGCTGGCAAAAGAGCCGTTTGTTTTTTTCGACCCGCAGGTAGGTACCGGTCTGTACGACGATATTCTGGGCCTGTTACGACGCTACGATCTTGCCCCGATCATTACGCAGGAAGTTGGGGAAGCGATGACCATTATTGGGCTGGTCGCGGCGGGGCTGGGCGTCTCTATTCTTCCGGCCTCGTTTAAACGGGTACAATTGCGTGAAATGCGCTGGGTTGCTATCGCCGAAGACGATGCTGTTTCGGAAATGTGGCTGGTATGGTCGAAACATCATGAGCAGAGCCACGCAGCGCAGCGGTTTAAAGCACAGCTGTTAAGCGCCTCTGCAGGACGATATTTAGAGGGAAAAGTGGGTAAAAATGTGCAGTAAATCACATGGCTAAGTAAATATTTGACGACGGCCATTGAAGTGCTTCACCATAGCCCACAGTTTATTTCGATGCTCGAAAATAAGGGAGTACGAGGTGGTTGCTGATAGTCAGCCAGGGCACATTGATCAGATTAAGCAGACCAACGCTGGCGCGGTTTATCGCCTGATTGATCAGCTTGGCCCGGTTTCGCGTATCGATCTTTCGCGCCTGGCACAACTGGCACCTGCCAGTATTACCAAGATTGTTCGTGAAATGCTGGAAGCCCACCTGGTCCAGGAGACGGAAATTCAGGAGCCGGGCAGCCGCGGCCGTCCGGCGGTCGGCCTGGTGGTGGAGACTGAGGCGTGGCACTACCTGTCACTGCGCATTAGCCGGGGAGAGATCTTCCTTGCCCTGCGCGATCTAAGCAGCAAGCTGGTGGTAGAAGACCGGCTGGAGCTGCCGCTCAAGGCTGAACAATCGCTCCTCGATGCCATTGTCACCCATATCGATCACTTCTTTATTCGCCATCAGCAACGCCTTGAACGCTTAACGGCCATTGCGATCACCATGCCGGGTATTATTGATACCGAAAATGGAATCGTGCACCGCATGCCGTTCTACGACGATGTTAAAGAGATGCCGCTGGGCGAGGTGCTGAAAAATCACACCGGCGTGCCGGTCTATATTCAGCATGACATCAGCGCCTGGACGATGGCGGAGGCGCTGTTTGGCGCATCCCGCGGCGCAAGGGACGTGATTCAGGTGGTGATTGACCATAACGTCGGGGCGGGCGTCATCACCGACGGACGCCTTCTGCATGCCGGAAGCAGTAGCCTGGTCGAAATCGGCCACACGCAGGTCGATCCCTACGGCAAGCGCTGTTACTGCGGCAACCATGGCTGTCTGGAAACCATCGCCAGCGTGGAAAGCGTGCTGGAGCTGGCGCAGGTCAGGCTCAGCCAGTCCATGAGCTCTTCGCTGCACGGACAACCGTTGACCGTCGATTCACTGTGCGCCGCAGCGCGTCAGGGGGATCTGCTGGCAAAGGATATTATTACCGGAGTGGGGAATAACGTTGGCCGCATTCTGGCCATTATGGTGAATCTCTTCAACCCGCAAAAAATCCTGATTGGCTCACCGCTGAGTCAGGCGGCGGAAATCCTCTTCCCGGCTATCTCGGCCTGTATTCATCAACAGGCGCTCCCGGCCTACAGCAAAAATATTGCCGTGGAAAGCACCCAGTTTTCCAATCAGGGCACCATGGCTGGTGCAGCCCTGGTCAAGGACGCCATGTATAACGGCTCGCTGCTGATCCGCCTGTTACAGGGTTAACTCTTTTCCGCAGATGTACGAAAAATTGCGCTATCTCAAGCTGGGTAGCGCACGCATCCCGTAGACTTCCCCCACTGAATTATTTCTCTGGTTTATATTTTCGAAGCATACCCAAGAGGTGGAATGAGTCATGCTTAAGCGTTTCTTTGTTACGGGTACAGATACCTCTGTCGGCAAGACCGTTGTATCCCGCGCGTTGCTACAGGCTCTGGCAGCAAGCGGTAAACGCGTTGCAGGGTACAAACCGGTCGCAAAAGGCAGTAAAGAGACGCCCGAAGGATTGCGGAATAAAGACGCCCTGGTGTTACAAAGCGTCTCGTCACTGGAACTGCCATATCACGCGATCAATCCCATTGCCTTAAGCGAAGATGAAAGCAGCGTGGCGCACAGCGGTCTGATTAATTACACCCTGTTGTCCGACGGTCTGGCGAACCTGAGCGAGATGGCCGACCATGTCGTGGTGGAAGGTACCGGCGGATGGCGCAGCCTGATGAACGATCTGCGCCCGCTTTCTGAGTGGGTGGTGCAGGAGCAACTGCCGGTGATCATGGTGGTCGGTATTCAGGAAGGGTGCATCAACCATGCGCTTCTGACGGCGCAGGCGATTGCCAATGACGGATTGCCGTTGATTGGCTGGGTCGCAAACCGTATCAACCCGGGCCTGGCGCACTACGCGGAAATCATCGACGTGCTCAGCAAAAAACTGCCGGGACCGTTGGTGGGCGAGCTGCCTTATCTGCCACGTGCCGAACAGCGTGAATTAGCGCAGTACATCGATCTCTCTTCCCTCGGTCGCATGTTGTCCGTAGATCGAGTCGTGGCGTAACGTCCGCGAGAAGACGGACGCGATCACGCAGGCAATCAGCAAACCGGGCAGCAAAAAATACTGCCCGGTCATTTCACAGACCATCAACGCAGACATAATGGGCGCATGGGTCGTCGCGGCGAGTAACGTCGCCATGCCTGCCAGCCCCAGTAAAATCACCGTTTCAGACCCCGGAAACCACAGCCCGAAGAGTTGTGCAAACAGCATTCCTGTGGCCATGCCGACAAACAACGTCGGTGTGAAAACCCCGCCCGGCGCGCCAGAACCACTGCTTGCCAGTACCGCCAGCAATTTACAGATAAATACACCTGCTATCACGGACAGCAGCGGTGGGGCGAGCAGAAAAGCCTGAACCACGCTGTAGCCATTCCCCCACACGTCAGGCGTCAGGAGCGACAGCAGCCCGACGATCGCTCCGCCGAGCGCCAGTTGCCAGGGCGGCGAAAGCCTGAGACGCAGAAATAACGAATGGCTGAACGCCATTAGCCACATCAGCAGCGGTCCGCACAGGCCCGCCAGCAGGCCTGTCGCGACAAGCAGGCCATAATCTGCCGCACTGAGTAGGCCACTCAGATGGACGTCATAGAGCGTACCGGCACCGGGCGCTAAGAGTCGCGTGGTAAGCAGGGCTACCACCGCCGCAATCACCACCGGCCCGAGCGAGGCCAGCATCAGCGTGCCAAACAGAATTTCGGCAATAAACAGGCTACCGGCCAGGGGCGCGTGATAGGCGCTGGCCATCCCGGCCGCGGCTCCGCAGGCAATCCATAATTTCCATTCGGATTTCGGCGTAAAGCGTTGGGCGAAAAAGGAGGCGGCCAGCGCCGCAAGCAGGATCATGGCACCTTCGCGGCCGATGGCGCTCCCGCTGGAGACAACCAGCAGTGACGCAAGGGATTTTACGAGGCTCGAGCCATAATCAAACTGGCCGTCGCCCGTCTCCAGTGCTTCCATATAATCTGTCGGCGCATGAGGACGTTGCGCCGTAAGCCGCTGCCATCCCCACAACAGTAACCCCGCCGCCAGCCCTCCCAGCGCGGGCGTCAGCGCGCGACGCCACGGGGATAACGCAGCCGCGGCATTCACCAGACTGCCGCTGTTGTTACTGAGAAACAGCCACTCCAGCAGATACATGCTGTGGCGGAACACCGCGACGGCCAGCGCGGCCAGTATGCCGATAAGGGTGGCAATCAGAAGTCTGCGAAACATCGCGCGGATGTCGGGATAAGCGTGAAGACGTTGCATGGGCCGCAATTAAACGTGGGAGATACAATATTGTGAGGGGAAATCGCGGGGTTAGCAAAAGGTATGCGTGCGATGAACCGTGTCGGCCTGAGCAAATGCGCTGTGGGGGAGCGTGCCGCCGGGCAGGTCAGCGCCATACGTCTGGCCCGCCCGGCGGAGTGTTTTCGCTTAACTCTCGCTGTGAATATTCAGCGCCCGGCGCGTACGACCGGAGCTGAGATACTCGGCAATATAATCCTGTGAGATCTCGCCGTTATAGCGGCCCTCTTCGTCGACAATCGGCATCCAGCTGGTGTTGCTCTCATACAACCGTGAAAGCACCACGCGCAGGTTATCCTCCGCTTTGCCGGTCATACGGAACGGATGCAGGATATCGGCACAGGTGCCACTGGCATTACGCGCTTCCCGACGCTTCACAAAGCCCAGCGGTTTACCCCGATCGTCCACGACGGTAATGGCGCGAATATCGTTGTCATCCATGGTCGCAAAGGCGTCAGAAAGCAGGGTAGAGCCCCGCACGGTGAGGGTCGGTTGCTGGTCGGTGACATCACCTGCCGATACCAGCAGCAAACGCTTGAGCGTACGGTCCTGGCCGACAAACGAGCCGACGAACTCATTCGCCGGTTTTGCCAGCAGTTCGTCCGGGCTGGCGCACTGGACAATACGCCCCTGGCGGAAGACGGCGATACGATCCCCAAGCTTCAGGGCCTCGTCGATGTCATGGCTGACCAGCATCACGGTCTTTTTCAGTTTACGCTGCATCTCCAGGAACTGGTTCTGGATCACCTCGCGGTTTATCGGGTCCACCGCACCGAACGGTTCATCCATCAGCAGTACCGGAGGATCCGCCGCCAGGGCGCGGATCACGCCGATACGCTGCTGCTGACCGCCGGACATTTCACGCGGATAGCGGTTGAGAAATTTATGCGGGTCCATGGCCACCATATCCATCAGCTCTTCAGCGCGGGTTTTACACCGGGCTTTATCCCAGCCCAGCATGCGCGGCACCACGGTGATGTTCTCCTCAATGGTCATGTTCGGGAACAGACCAATCTGCTGAATAACGTAGCCAATATTGCGGCGCAGGGTCACGGTATCCATCCCGCTGGTGTCTTCGCCGTTAATCAGGATCGTGCCGCTGCTTGGTGCGATCAGACGGTTAATCATCTTCAGGGTGGTGGTTTTCCCACAGCCTGACGGGCCAAGCAGGACGCACATTTCCCCTTCAGGCACGTTGAGGTTGACGTTGTCGACGGCCTTAACGCTCTGGCCGTGTTTTTGCGAAAATTGTTTGGTGAGGTTTTCCAGTTTTATCATTATCGTATCCCCTTTGGAGTCAGAACGACCTGCAGACGATGCAGCAGCCAGTCGAGCACAATCGCTAAAAGACAGATCATCAGCGCACCCGCAATTAACATTCGAATATCGCTACCGCCGATGCCGTTAAGCAGCAGCAGGCCAAGGCCGCCAGCGCCAATCACTGCGGCAATGGCCATCACGCCGATGTTCATCACGACGGCGGTGCGGATACCGCCAAAAATCACCGGCAGTGCCATCGGGATTTCAACCCAGCGCAAACGCTGCCAGAAGGTCATCCCGATACCACGTCCGGCTTCACGCAGGCCCGGCGGCAGGCTGTCCAGCGCGGTATGGGTGTTACGCACAATTGGTAGCAACGAGTAGAGAAACACCGCCGTGATAGCGGGCAGGGCACCAATACCCTGACCGATCAGCGAAAAGAGCGGGATCATCAGGCCAAACAGCGCAATGGACGGTATCGTCAGCACGATGGTGGCAATCCCCAGCACCGGCGTCGCCAGCCATTTGTGGCGGACAATCAAAATCCCCAGAGGGACGCCGATGAGTATGGCTAGCCCAACCGCCAGCGCCACCAGCCACAGGTGTTGCAGCGTCAGGGTTAACAGATAGTCCCAGTTATCCAGAATGTAGTGAATCGTCTCCATAGCGCCTCCTACAGCAACTGTTTGCTACGCAGGAAATCACGGGCGACCTGCTGCGGTGACTGATGGTCGATATCCACCTTCTTATTCAGTTCGGTGATAACGTCGTTATTGAGCTGGGCGGAGAGAGTATTCAGCGCCTCTTTCAGACCCGGATTGGCGTCAAGGGTGTCTTTACGCACCACGGGAGTGACCGCATAGCTCGGGAAGAAGCCTTTATCATCTTCCAGCACCTTCAGGTCGAAGCCTTTTACCCGCCCGTCGGTGGTATAGATAAGCCCGGCATCGACGAAACCGTCCCGCACCGCGTTATAGACCAGGCCCGGGTCCATCTGGCGGATCTGCGGGCGATCCAGTTCCATGTTGTATGCCGCCTGCAGCGGTTTCATCCCGTCGCTGCGTCCGGCAAATTCGAGGTCCAGACCCAGCAGCCAGTTTTTATCCGGATCGGTTTTACGGGTCTGCTCAATCTTTGCGACCATTTCAGACATGGTGTTGATGTGTTCCGCTTCGGCGCGTTTACGCTGCATGGCGAAGGCGTAGGTATTGTTCATATCGGCGGGGTTGAGCCATACCAGACCGTGCTTCGCGTCCAGGCGTTTCACCGTCTCGTAAGACTCCTGTGGCGACATGCGCTTGTTGATGTGGTTAAAAATGATTAACGACGTGCCGGTGTACTCCCAGGTCATATCAATTTGTTTGTTGATCATCGCGTTGCGGGAAATGACCGTGGCAATATTGGTCTGTGGCTGGACCTGAAATCCCTTTTTTTGCAGATACTGGACGGTCATGGCCGAGAGAATGTGCTGCTCGGTAAAGCTCTTGGTCGCCAGGATCAGCGGGGCCGCTATCGCCTGGCTGGTGAACAGTGCCGCGGCACACAGCGCCGTCAGGCTGGATATCAGTCTCATAAAAGCTCCTTGTTATTGTTATCGAGCGAGATGTGGACTCATCACGCGACCCAGCGCAGCCAGCAGGGTGTCGAGGATCAGAGCAAACAGGGCGGTGGCCGCCGCGCCGAGGATCAGCGTCGGGAAGTCGTTGAGGTAGATACCGGGAAAAATCAGTTCGCCGTAGCTGCTGGCACCAATCAGGAAGGCCAGCGGGGCGGTACCCACGTTGATGGCGGTGGCAATGCGGATCCCGGAGAGCATTACTGGCCAGGCGTTGGGAAGTTCGACCTGGCGCAGACGCTGCCATTTCGTCATCCCAATGCCATTAGCCGCTTCCAGTAACGACGACGGAACCGAGCACAGTCCGGCATAGGTGTTGCGCACTATCGGCAGCAGCGAGGCGAGGAACAGGGCGATAATCGCAGGCGTATCACCGATACCAATCACCACCATTGCCAGCGCCAGAACGGCCAGCGGCGGCAGGGTATTACCGACATTAAAGATTTGCATCACGTATTCAGCGATACCGCGTGCTGACGGGCGGCTCAACAAAATGCCGCTGGGAATACCCATCAGCAGGGCAAAGAACATGGATGAGAATACCAGGATTAAATGCTGTTGCCCGAGGTAAATCAGGTCAACCTGACGCGCCTTAATTGTATCCAGCCCAATTCCCCAGGTGAGGAGGGCAACGACCACAATAATGGCGCCGACAAAAAGCAGCGAACGTTTGAGTAATGGGTGCATTGCGATGTGTCTCCCTGTGCGCATGCGTTATAGCAACCACGGGTTGCCTGTTGTTATGCCATGTTTCGGCAGGGGTAGTTGACCTATAGCAAGCGTTTGGGATGGGTTCCAGCGAAGGGGGAAAATCAGTAACCCTATGAAATTAGTGACAACCTTAGGTTAAGCCTTATGGAGCAAGGGCTGGCTGTGGGGCAGACAGAATTGTCCTAAAGCGTAATTTAAAATGTGACAGTGTCACATGGCGTGAGCGTCTCCTCACGCCTGCGACCCTCATTATCGGCTGAAGGCGGCGCGCACCCGGCGAACGCGCACTGAGGTGCTGATGATGGAAAAGGCGGCGACAACGACGAGCATTACCCCAAGCGCCAGCATGGCGTTAAACCCAATCCACCTGAACAGGAGCAGCCCGGCGATACCGCCGGTAATAAACGAGAAAATGGTGGTTAAGTGGGTTTTAAGCTGACTTTTTTGCGCTGCCGTATCTTTGGAATAATCCCGGCGGAGCATCGCCACCAGGACCGAGGCCAGGGATATTCCCGCGTCCGTCAGCGTGCCGGTAATATGGGTTGATCTTACCCGGCCGCCGGAAAGCTGGGTCGATGTTGAATTATGAATCCCCATCAGACCACAAAGAAAGATAATAATTTCACGGTTAGTCGTGAGGGCATGGAAATACATCTCGTAACAGGAAACGCCGGTCAGTAATAATCCCTCGACCAACAGTATCTGGCAAAAAACCAGCCTGATATTATGGATAATCCCCCATAACACGATGATACGGGCCATGATTGCGCCGGCAACAAAAGACAGAATAATGGTGCCAAAGAACAAAATATCATTCAGATCGGTAGAGGAAACTTCGCTGGATAATTGGGAGGTATTGCCGGTCATATGGGAGGGAAAAAAGCCAAATGCCCCGAGGGCGATGGCGTTGAGCAAGCCTGCAGAGGTCGCCAGCCAGAGTGCGAGCAGGCGATCCTCCTGATGCGTTCGTTCTTTTTTGAGTTTAATCAGCAAGAATACCTCCGGGTTGAGCTTTGCCTGACTATTCAGGCTAGCAAAGCGGTGCAAGGGGCTGTCCAGGATATTGCTTAATTATTATTCCTGATAACGGCATTCAGGGTTTTGTAATTAAATAAAATATCCTTGCTGAATGTGTGTGGGCTGAAAAACTTACACCATACCGTTATTCCCGTGACGTAAAAATGCCGGTCGCTGATTAAGCCGTTCGAACCAGGCGTTAATTGCCGGCACATCAGGCTTATCAAATGGCGTCATTTTCCAGCGGTTCACCGAGAGACCAAGTACCACGTCTGCAAGGGTAAACACCTCGCCCGCCGTATAGGCTGCGGTGCGTTGCAACTGCTCCTCCAGAATAGCAATGCAGTGGTTCCACGCTTTAATTCCGGCGGCAATACGCTCCGGGTCGTTATAGTCCGGGTTATTGCGTCCCAGTGCCGGAAAGACATACCGCCAGGCATTGTTAAATTCGCTTGCCTGCCAGTCCATCCAGCGTTCGACGTTGGCGCAGGCCTGCGGTTCCGTTGGCAGGAGATCCTCACGGCCGGCTTTACGGGCCAGATAACGGCAGATTGCGTTAGATTCCCAGAGGACGAACTCGTCATCGAGCAGCACGGGAACCATGGCGTTGGGATTCAGGGCGCGGAAGGCAGCGGTTTGCGTGGAGGCAAAACCGCTGCCGTAGTCTTCCTGGTGATACTCGATACCCGCTTCTTCGCAGGTCCAGAGCACTTTACGTACGTTGATCGAGGTTGTCTTGCCCAGGATGCTTAACATGATGCCGGTGTCCTTTTAGAGATGCAGTGTTTAAAAACTCTACACCGGTTCTGGCGAACGGGTGGAGAAATCTGGAAACGATACCGCAGGCAAGGAAACGAAACGCTTAGTCAGTGGTGACAACGAACATTTTTGCCTGCTGTGCCAGCTGGCGTTCAGCTTTGATCGGGGCATATTTTTCCGAATGGTAAAACGCCAGCGCCTGCTGCAGTGAAGGGAACTCAAAAATGCCAGCAAAGGGTAGCGGTTCTTCATCGCCTTCAAGGAGTTCGACAACAGGACCAAAATGCAGAATTTTGCCGCCGGCCTCTTCAAGTGCCAGTCTGAAGCGAGGGGCAAGATTGGCCTGCCGTGCAGGGTCGATAACACGTAAATTGATATGGATAAATGCGGGCATCATGATACCTTGAATAGCGTTAATAGTGTATATACACTATTTTATCTCACCGTATCTGTCGAGCGTAAAGTATGAACACTGTTGATCTGGCGTTACTAAAAACCATCCCCGAGACCTGTCCGGCGTATCAGGCACGTGCAACAGCACGGGCTATTACGCGTTATTACAACGCCTGCTTCAGACCTTATGAATTGACGGCAGAACAGTTCAGCCTGCTGGTGGGGATCGGCGGTGGCGTAAATGAAACGGTGGCAGGGCTTGCATCAAAGGCCGGGGTGGATGCAACCACACTGAGCCGAAACATACGGATTATGGAGTCCCGTGGGGTTATTGAATCAACGGGGGGGCGCGGACGCCGTGGAAAACAACTTAGCCTGACCGCGCAGGGGTGGGCGCTTCTGACATCCGTGATCCCCGTATGGCAGTCCGCAAGAGAGGAATTGTCACGTAAAATGGGAAGCGAGCAGCTCAGCCTGACGACGACGATGATGAAAGACCTGGCAAAAACCAGCACATCATTTTGAGCCTTTCCTGCTGTCGCAGACACGTTCTGTGGGCAACGCCGTCAGCGCCACGCGTCATCCCAAAGAGCACCAACACGGTGCACTCAACTCGCCGTGTCTCACCAAAACGGTGAAACAGCCTGCACAGGCAGACTTAACAGTTTAATAATTAACATAAAAAATTCTGGCATATCCCTTGCAACGCTTAACACTGAAGGGCAGCACACCACAATTTGAAAAATAGCTGGCTAGGGTTCCGGTTCACTGCGGTGAATGGCTGGTCCAAGAGCTGGCGACCTCTGAGAGGTTACACGGCGGGACAAAAGCCCGGGAGACAGCAGCACCTGAAGGTGTCGCGCTGCCCCCTAATTTTGTGCCACTCAGAGGTCAAGCATGAAGAAAACGCCATTATTCCGCACCCTGGTACTCTCCCTGGCGATGCTGGTCAGTCTCCCCACCTTTGCTGCGGTGAAGAAAGAGTTCAACGTCTGCTGGACCATCTACGCCGGCTGGATGCCCTGGGGCACCCTCAGCAGTAGCAAAATCATCGATAAATGGGCCGATAAATACGGCATCAAAATCAACGTTGTTCAGCTCAACGACTATATCGAATCCATCAACCAGTACACTGCGGGCCAGTTTGACGGCTGCACCATGACCAATATGGATGCGCTGACCATACCGGCCGCGGGCGGCGTTGATACCACGGCGCTGATCCTCGGCAGCTATTCAGAAGGCAACGACGGCGTAGTGATGAAGGGCGAGGGCAAAACGCTCAACGACCTGAAAGGGATGAAAGTCTACCTGCCTGAGCTCTCTGTTTCCCACTATCTGCTGGTGCGCGGCCTGGAAAAAGCCGGCCTGGCCGAAAAAGACGTCACTGTGGTAAACACGTCTGACGCGGACATCGTCTCCGCCTTTGGCACGGCAAATGTGCAGGCAGCGGTAGCCTGGAACCCGCAGCTGTCGGTCATCAAAGGCACGCCAAAAACGACAGAAGTGTTCAGCTCCTCTCAGGTACCGGGTGAGCTTATCGACATGATGGTGGTCAACAGCGAAACCCTGAAAGACAACCCGGCGCTTGGCAAAGCATTAACCGGCGCATGGTACGAGATGATGGGGCTGATGAAAGCGCAGGATGCCACCGTGCTCAACGCAATGGCCGCCGCCTCCGGTACCGATCTGGCCGGTTATCAGGCACAGCTGAAAACAACCCACCTGTTCTATACCCCGCAGGACAATATTGCCTTTTTAACCTCGCCGGAGCTGGCGAAAACCATGCAGCGCGTAGCCACGTTTTCGTTCGATAAAGGGCTGCTGGGCGATGGGGCGCAAAGCGCGGATTTCATCGGCATGCGCTTCCCGGGCAATGTCACCCAGGGCGATGCCAGCAACGTGAAGCTGCGCTTTGACGACAGCTTCGTGAAAATGGCCGCTGCCGGCACGCTGTAATAACGGACGGAACATCCATGCGACAAATTAATCGCCATCCCACGCCCGGCATGCGGCTGATGCTCGTGATGCTGCCTTTCGTCCTGCTGTTGGCCGCATACTTTTTCGGTTCCGCGGTCAGGCTGGAGGCTAACCCGCAGGACAAGCTGCTGCCTGGCCTGCAGCAGATGCTGGACGCGCTATCACGCATGGCGTTTACCCCGGATAAACGCAGCGGTGACTATCTGTTCTGGGTGGACACGCTGGTGAGCCTTGCCCGTCTTCTGACGGGGCTGGTCATCGCCTCGATCATCGGCCTCTGTGTTGGCGTCACCGCCGGTGTTTTCCCACTGTGGCGCGCGTCGCTCTCGCCGCTGATGACGGTGCTGTCGATGATCCCGCCGCTGGCGATCCTGCCAGTGCTATTTATCGTTTTCGGGCTGGATGAACTGTCGAAAGTGATGCTGATTGTCATCGGCATCACTCCGATGCTGGCGCGCGATCTGGAGCATCGCGCGTGCGAAATCCCACCGGAGATTCTGATCAAAGCCCAGACGCTGGGTGCCAACAGCTGGACGCTGGTGTTGCGCGTGGTACTTCCGCAGCTGCTATCGCGGCTTCTGACCTCGCTGCGTCTGCTGCTGGGGTCGGCATGGTTGTTTCTCATTTCGGCGGAGGCCATCTCCTCAACCGCCGGGCTGGGCTATCGCATTTTCCTCGTGCGCCGCTATATGGCGATGGATGTGATCATTCCGTACGTCCTGTGGATCACGCTGCTGGCCTGGCTGATGGATCTGGCCCTGCGCCAGTTACATAAAACCTGGTTTCCCTGGGCGGAAGGAGGGAAGGCATGAGCTTTATCACCATCAACAATATCTGGCAGGAGTACGGCGACCACGTGGTGCTGGAGCGCCTCAATCTGCAGGTGAAAGAGGGTGAGTTCTGCTCAATGGTGGGGGCCTCTGGCTGCGGAAAATCCACGTTTTTGCGCCTGCTGCTCGGTCAGGAAGCGCCCAGCCGAGGGTCCATTACGCTGGATGGTAAACCGCTGCGCGCCGAGCCGGACAGCAGCCGGGGCGTGGTGTTTCAGCGCTACTCCGTTTTCCCGCATCTCAGCGTGCTGGATAACGTCACCATAGGTCTGGAACTGCCGCAAGCGCCGCTGTTCGGGCGCTTGTTTGGGGCAAAGAAACGCGCGGCGCGTGAGCGGGCCACCGGGATGCTGGAAAAAGTCGGTCTCGGGCATGCGATGCACAAATACCCGGCCCAGCTTTCCGGCGGTATGCAGCAACGTTTAGCCATTGCGCAGGCCTTCATTATGCAGCCGCGCGTGTTGCTGCTGGATGAGCCGTTTGGCGCCCTGGACCCGGGTATCCGTAAAGATATGCACGCCTTGTTGCTTCAGCTGTGGGGGGAGACCCGCATGACCGTCTTTATGGTCACCCACGATCTTTCGGAGGGCTTTAACCTCGGCACCCGCTTACTGGTGTTCGACAAAGTGCGCCTCGACCCGCAGGCGCCCAACGCCTTTGGCGCCCGTATTACCTACGACATTCCGCTCAACGAGACGCGGCTCTCCGCGCTGAGTGGAACGGCTCCCGATAACGTTTATGCATTAAGGGGTTAACACCGTGAATACCATGACCATGTTACGTGAAGAGATCCTGCCCGGCGGCGGTCACCTCTCGTTTGTGCTTAAGCGCGGGCAGATCCTGCGTATGACCGACATTGAAGGTGGAGCAAACGTCAGCTTGCTGATGCTGAATCCGCACGAGAAAAGTGAACGTCTTAACCTGCCCGACACCCTGAAAGGTCAGCACACCGCGCGTCTGACAGCCGGACACTGCTTTTACTCCGACATGGGACGCGTGCTGGCAGGCATCACCGCAGATACCTGCGGCTGGCATGACCCGTTTGGCGGCGTACTGAACGCCGCCGAGGTGACTGAAAAGTATGGCCAGGGACGCTATCAGGAACTGCGTAACGGGTTTTACCGAAACGGAACGGACAACCTGCTGGTGGAGATGGGTAAGTGGGATCTCAACCTCGAAGATCTGCTGATGGTGGTCAACTTCTTCAGCAAAGTCACCGTCGATGACCGCGGTCAGTTCACCTTCCACGGCGGTTATTCGCAGCCGGGCAGTTACGTGGAGCTGTACGCCCCCATGGACACGCTTGTGGTGATGACCGCGCTGCAGCATCCGATGGATCCGTCCCGGGAATATGCCCCACGACCGGTCGCGCTGAGCTGGCGACAGGCTGAGGATGAAGAGGGGGCCGTTAACGCGCTTCTGACGCGCCCGGAAAACGAACGCGCCATGACCAATACCCGGCTTTTCGCCCTGTAAGGAGCAGTAAAATGACCATGATCTCTGAAAAGCATGTGCAAGACGCGGTATTTCGCCACGTGATCCCGGCAGGTGAACCGTACCTGTTCGAGGTGAAACAAGGGCAGACGTTGCGCCTGCTCGACCTGGAAGGTAACCAGGCGGTCGACACGCTGTTCTACAATGCCGATAACCCGCGTGAACGTTACGATGCGCAGCGCACATTGCGCCGTCAGAACAACGCCTATCTCACGCGGGGCAGCGTCCTGTACTCCAGCCTCGGTAACCCCCTGCTGACCATTATCGACGATACCTGCGGGCGTCACGATACCCTCGGCGGGGCCTGCGCCCAGGAGAGCAACACCGTGCGATACGCCCTCGATAAACGCCATATGCACAGCTGCCGCGATAACTTCCTCTGCGCCTGTCTGCACGATGGCCGTCTGCAAAAACGTGACATCACGGCCAACATCAATTTCTTTATGAACGTGCCGGTGACGCCAGAGGGTGGGCTGACGTTTGAAGATGGCATCTCCGCGCCGGGGAAATACGTCGACCTGCGCGCCGAGTGCAACGTCATTGTCTTGATCTCCAACTGTCCACAGCTGAATAACCCCTGCAACGGCTGGAACCCAACGCCTGTTGAGGTGCTGGTATGGAACTGACGCCCACCCGCTGGCAGCGACTGCGCCAGGCGCTGTACCGCCTGTTTGAAGTTCGTGCCGGACGCATTCTGCCGTAACCGCTTTTTCCCCCATGGACGACCATGGGTGAGCCGATTTTCGGCGGGACGACCCGCCACGATTGAGTCTGACCTATGTTGACGACACTCCTGATTGCGAACCGCGGGGCGATAGCCTGCCGCATTTTACGCACCCTGCGCACCATGAAAATCCGTGGTGTTGCAGTCTATTCCGAGGCGGATATCAGCAGCCTGCATATTCGCGAGGCCGATGAAGCGCTGAGTCTGGGCGATGGCCCGGCGGCGAATACCTATCTGGATAGCACGAAGATCATCGCCGCCGCGAAAGCCAGCGGGGCACAGGCCATTCATCCGGGCTACGGTTTTCTCTCGGAAAACGCCGCGTTCGCCGAAGCGTGTGACGCCGCGGGGATTGCCTTTGTGGGCCCCACGCCGGAACAGCTGCGTCTGTTTGGGCTAAAGCATACCGCTCGCGCGCTGGCGAAAACGCACGGGGTTCCGATGCTGGAGGGCACCGACCTGCTGGCCGATGTTAACCAGGCCGTCAACGCTGCCGCCGAAGTGGGATATCCGGTGATGCTGAAAAGCACGGCGGGAGGCGGCGGTATCGGTATGCGCGTCTGCTATGACGCAGAAGCGCTGCGTGACGCGTTCGATGCGGTAGTGCGTCTGGGGAAAAATAACTTCAGCGACGCGGGTGTATTTATCGAAAAGTACATTGAGCGGGCGCGCCATCTGGAAGTACAGCTGTTTGGTGACGGCAAGGGCGAGGTGATTGCCCTCGGCGTGCGCGACTGCACTGTGCAGCGGCGTAACCAGAAAGTGCTGGAGGAGACGCCTGCGCCAAACCTGCCGGCGGGCATGGTGCAGGCACTGTGCGAGGCGGCGATAACGCTCGGTAAAGCGGTCAACTACCGCAGCGCGGGCACCGTTGAATTCGTCTATGACAGCGACGCCGCCCGCTTTTACTTCCTTGAGGTGAATACCCGTTTGCAGGTGGAGCACGGCGTGACCGAACAGGTGTGGGGCGTGGATCTGGTGCGCTGGATGATCGAACTTGCCGCCGGAACGTTGCCGCCACTGGCGAAACTGCGTGACACCCTGAAACCGGAGGGGCATGCCATTCAGGCCAGGATCTATGCCGAGAACCCGGGCCGCCAGTTCCAGCCTTCACCGGGACTGCTCACCGACGTGGCTTTCCCGCCCGATGACCGCGTTACGTTGCGCATCGACAGCTGGGTTGAGGCCGGATGCGAAGTCCCGCCGTTTTTTGACCCCATGTTAGCCAAAATGATCGCCTGGCAGCCGACACGAGAAGCCGCCATCCGCGTGCTGCATTCCGCGCTGGGGGAGACCCGTCTTTATGGCGTTGAAACCAACCGCAGTTATCTGCAGCAGATCCTGACCTTCGCACCGTTTGCCGCAGGTGAGCCCTGGACCCGCTGTCTTGAGCACCTGATGTACCAGGCGTCCACGCTGGAGGTGCTCAGCGCCGGTACGCAGACCACGGTACAGGATTACCCGGGACGCACAGGTTACTGGGCGGTTGGTGTTCCGCCATCCGGGCCAATGGACAGCCTGGCGCTGCGTCTGGGTAACCGCCTGCTGGGCAATAAAGACGATGCCGCCGCGCTTGAGATCACCCTCAGCGGCCCGACGCTGAAATTCAACTGCGATGCGCAGCTGGTGGTGACGGGCGCTGAAATTGCGCTCACGCTGGACGGTGAACCGCTGGCCAATAATCACGTTTTTCGCGTACGTGCGGGCATGACGCTGCGTATGGGAGAGATCCGCGGTGCGGGCGTGCGCAGCTATCTTTGCCTGCGCGGCGGGTTTAACGTGCCGGAATATCTGGGCAGTAAAAGCACCTTCACGCTGGGGCAGTTCGGGGGGCACGCCGGACGGGCGCTCCGCACAGGTGACATTTTGCATCTGGCGCCGTTAACCGAGCCAGTAGCGGACGCGCCGCTGCCGCAGGCGCTGCACTCGAGGCTGGACGCGGTGCGCGAACTGCGGGTGATTTACGGCCCGCACGGTGCGCCGGAGTATTTCACGCCGGATTACATCGCGACGTTTTTCGCCACCGAATGGGAAGTGCATTTCAACTCCAGCCGGACGGGGGTACGCCTGATTGGCCCGAAACCGGAATGGGTTCGCGACAGCGGCGGCGAGGCGGGCCTGCATCCGTCGAACATTCATGACAATCCGTATGCCATCGGCGCGGTGGATTTTACCGGCGATATGCCGGTGATCCTCGGCCCGGATGGCCCAAGTCTGGGCGGGTTTGTCTGTCCGGTCACCATCATCGAGGCCGATCTGCACGCGGTAGGGCAACTGAAGGCGGGAGATTACGTTCGCTTTGTGCCGGTGGATATTGCCACCGCGCGACGGCTGGCGCAGGCGCAGGAGCGCCAAATCGCCAGCCTGACCCCGCAACCTGTCATGTGGCAACCTGCCGGTCTGGACTCACCGATTGTGCTGACGCAGGGGACTGACGATAAACGTCTGGTGGCGAGAGTGTCGGGTGATACCCATCTGCTGCTGGAGATTGGCGAGCCAGAGCTGGATCTGGTGCTGCGTTTTCGCGGCCACGCGCTGATGCAGGCGCTGGAGGACCGGGCGCTGAAAGGCGTTATCGATCTCACGCCGGGGATCCGCTCCCTGCAAATTCATTATCAGCCGGAAACGCTGCGCCTGGATAGCCTGCTGGAGGTGATCGCCGGGCTGTGGCAGGGCGTTTGTGACCAGGACTCGCTGGACGTGCCGTCGCGCATCGTCTGGCTGCCGCTCTCCTGGGACGATCCGGCGTGTCAGAAAGCCATCGACAAATACATGACCACCGTACGCCGCGATGCGCCGTGGTGCCCGAGCAACCTGGAGTTTATCCGTCGCATAAACGATCTGGCTAACATTGATGAAGTGTATAAAACGGTCTTTGACGCCCGGTATCTGGTGATGGGGCTGGGGGATGTCTACCTCGGCGCGCCGGTGGCCACGCCGCTCGACCCGCGACACCGTCTGGTGACCACCAAATACAACCCGGCGCGTACCTGGACGGCGGAGAACTCGGTGGGCATTGGCGGGGCATACCTCTGCATCTACGGTATGGAAGGGCCGGGCGGGTATCAGTTTGTGGGGCGAACCCTGCAGATGTGGAATCGCTATCGCACGGTAGAGGATTTCGGCGGCAAGCCCTGGCTGCTGCGTTTCTTCGATCAAATTCGCTTTTATCCGGTCTCAGCCGGGGAATTGCAAACCATCCGCCGGGATTTCCCGCTGGGGCGTTATCCGCTGCGTATTGAACACACCACGCTGAAACTGGCGGAGTACCAGCAGTTTCTTGCGGACGAAGCACCTGAGATTGAGGCATTCCGAGCGCATCAGCAGGCGGCGTTTAACGCCGAGCGTGAGCGCTGGATAGCGGGCGGACAGGCGCATTTTGACAGCAGCGACGAAACGACGGATGACGGTGACGACGTGCCGTTACGGTCGGGAGAATCCGGTGTTGAAAGCCCGGTTGCCGGCAACCTGTGGCAGGTGAACGTTGAGGTCGGCAACACCGTGCGCGAAGGTGATGTGCTGGTGGTGCTGGAGTCGATGAAAATGGAAATCCCGTTAGTTGCCACTCAGGACGGTGTGGTCAGTCAGGTCCGTGTCCAGCCGGGGTCGTCGGTGCGGGCGGGCCAGTGCGTGGTCGTTCTGGAGAAAACAGCATGAAGCCTCTTTATGATTTACGTCTCTCTGTGCTGGCAGAGGCCTACCGTGAAGGCCAGATCGCCCCGCGTGAGGTGATAACGGCATTACGCGAGCGCGCGCTGGCGCTGAACCCGTCATTTAACGCTTTTATTTATCTGCTCACCCCTGAAGAGCTGGAGCCGTACCTTGCCGCGCTGGAGGGCGTAGCGCCGGACGCGCTGCCGCTGTTCGGCGTGCCCTTTGCCATCAAAGACAATATCGATCTGGCGGGTATCGACACCACCGCCGCCTGTCCGGCATTTGCGTATCGGGCAGAACAGGATGCAACGATAGTTTCGCAGCTGATTGCGCTGGGGGCGATTCCTCTGGGGAAAACTAACCTCGATCAGTTCGCTACCGGCTTAAACGGTACGCGTTCGCCGTATGGCCCATGTCGTAACAGCGTTCATCCGGATTACCCGTCCGGTGGATCCAGCGCGGGGTCGTCGCTGGCGGTCGCCCTGGGGCTGGCGAGCTTCGCACTGGGAACGGACACGGCCGGTAGCGGGCGCGTACCGGCCTCGCTGAATAATCTGGTCGGCCTCAAGGCAACCAAAGGACTCATCTCCACGGCAGGGGTTGTGCCTGCCTGCCGCACGCTGGACTGCGTCACGTTTTTCACCGCGACGGCAGCAGAGGCCAGCCAGCTGCTGGCACTCACGGCGCGACAGGATCCGCGTGACGAATACAGCCGGTCCAACCCGGCGTGGAACGGCCCGCAGGCTTTTGGTGTCCCTGCTGCGGGCTTTCGCTTTGGCGTGCCGGAGACGCTGGAGTTTCTCGGCTGTGCAGAAAGCGAGGCGCTGTATCACCGCGCGAAGACGGGGCTTATCGCGCTGGGTGGCGTGCCCGTGACTCTCGACTTTGCACCGTTTCTGTCGGCCGCGAAACTGCTCTATGACGGCCCGTGGGTCGCCGAGCGTTATCACCTCGCGGGTGCGCTGATTGAACGCCAGCCGGACGCGGTGTTGCCGGTTATCCGTGATGTCCTGCAAAACGCGCCTGCAGCCACTGCGGTGGCGACGTTTGACGCGCAGTACAAACTCCAGCGGTATAAAGCCGAGTGCGATGCCATGATGGCCGACCTGGATTGCGTATTAATCCCGACGTATCCCCGCCCGGTGAGTCTGGCTGAGCTGGCCGATGAACCGGTTAAAAGCAACTCGGCGCTGGGCATCTATACCAACTTTATGAACCTGCTCGACTATGCCGCCGTAGCGGTTCCGGTCGGTGAAATGAACAATGGGCTGCCATCCGGCGTCACGCTGTTTGGCCGCGCGTTTACCGATCAGTATCTGCTCAGTCTGGCCGATGCGTTACAACGTCACACAAAATTAACATTACCGGGCAACCGCGCCATGATGGACGACGCGCCGACCTGCACCGCAACCCATGACCGCCTGCGGATAGTGGTCTGCGGTGCGCATATGGACGGTCTGGCGCTCAATGTTCAGTTACGAGAGCGCGGAGCACGTCTTGTCGACGCGACCACCAGCGCACCTTATTACCGTCTGTATGCGCTGGCGGACGGTAAACGTCCCGGAATGGTTCGGGTGGCAGACCAGGGGGCCGGGATTGCGGTTGAGGTCTGGGAGCTACCGCACAGCGAAGTGGGGTCGTTTCTCGCCGGGATCCCCGCACCTCTGGGGCTGGGAAAAATCGAGCTGCAGGACGGACGCTGGTTGACCGGGTTTATCTGCGAGGCGTATGGCCTGGAGGGGGCACGGGATATCACGGAATTTGGTGGCTGGAGAGCCTGGCTTGCCCGGAAACGGTGAGCAAGCCAGGTGCTGGCGTTAGCGGTAGAGCGTTTTTTCCGCGACCGGAATAATTAACGTGTCCTGCCAGTCCGCGAGCGTCAGCTGTGCGAGTTTGCCCAGTGCGGTGTAGAACGGGTGCCCGGCGTTTTCAACAAACACGGACAGGAAGCGGGTACTCCACGGCAGCAGGTGCCACGCCAGAAGCTGGTCGTGTTCAGCGTCGCGGCCATTTTCTGCCAGCCACGCGGCCAGTAACAGCAGGGTACCGATGTGATCTTCCGGTTCGTTCTGCTTCATCTCGAAGGCAATGTTGTTTTCACGCATCCACTGGCGCAGCGCGAGGGTGGAGTCGCCGAAGAGCACGGATTCCCGATCCAGCCAGACGGAACCCCACGGCGGTGACGGCAGGGCGTAAGGGCCAATAAACAGACGTTGCCAGGCATCTTTCAACGCTTCATCGGATGGCGTTTTGAACGCATCTGCAACAGGCTGCAGCGTTTCCGGCGCCAGCGGCCAGTCCTGAATCCAGTCGCCTTCGGTGAGCGCCTGCACCAGCGGCGCAGTCTGCTCACTATCCGGAGCAAAATAAAACAGCGCGCCCAGTACCCGGGCGCTGAACGCGAACGAATCACGCTGTGACACTTCTTTCATGACTACCTTCCTTGCTCGCGCGGAGTAGCCCGCGCGACTGTGTTAACCCGCAATCGCCATACCTGCGGTCATGTGCAGACCATAGAAAAGACCACGGCCAATCAGTTCACCCACGACGACCAGTATCACGCCTGCAAAAAGAGCGAGGGCTTTAGGCTCCTGCCGACGCATCAGCGGGCACAACCAGCAGCCGAGTCCGGCGGCAAGCAGTACGATACGCCAGATTTGCAGTGCGCCATAGTCAGGCAGCAGGGCACTCGCCTGTTGAACGGAACTGTGGATTGTCGCCAGGTCATTGCTCTGCAGCACGATGACCGCCACGCAGGCCAGGAGTGCCAGCACGCTGACAGAGGCCGCGAATGTGCTTTTATATGTCGTGTTTGCCACGCGCAGCAACAGGGCTGCAAACAGCGGCCCTCCCAATACCAGCGTCAGGAAAAAGGCCAGCGTGGTGTAACCCGTATACCAGGTCGGTACGGTATCAATTTGATAAACCCGGGTCATCGCCCAGACAAAGACAACGCCCAGGATCTGGCTAACGACCAGCCAGATTTTACCCAGTGCCGGGGGCATTTTACCGATAATGGATACCAGCCACCAGAAACCGCCAACGGCAAAGAAAACGGATCCCGCGGCAATTTCGTTACTGAGCGCCGAAGCACCCACGCGGTTGAGCGAGTTAAAGGCCCGGAGCGGGGAGCCAAGGTGCAGCACGGACGCCAAAAATCCGATGCCCATCACCAGCCACAGAAAGAACATACTGCGGACAAGGCGTGTTTTCACCGCGTCGTCTTTTTCAGTAAGCCAGACGAGCCCCATAACGATCAATGCCCCGGCGACGCACTGTCCGAAGACGGTGAAGATCACCAGCGGCCATTCATGCCATCCACTTCCCATCTCACACCTCTTTCGGGTTTGCCAGGTAGCCGGTGGTATCCCCTGTCGGGCGGCTGTTGGCGTTAGGTTTAATCACGATGCTCGGCTTCGTGAAGTGCGCGGACGGCAGCGGCGCGACGGCCGCCAGCTGACCATGTTTTTTACGCAGTTCGTCGATAGGACCGAAGTCCAGCGCACGCAGCGGGCAGGACTCCACGCAGATCGGCTTTTTGCCGTCTGCCACGCGGGTGTGGCAGCTGTCGCACTTGGTCATATGCCCTTTGGCGGCATTGTACTGCGGGGCACCGTACGGACAGGCCATGTGGCAGTAGCGACAGCCGATGCAGACATCTTCATCCACTGCCACGAACCCGTCGTCACGCTTGTGCATCGCCCCGCTCGGGCAGACCTTGGTGCAGGCCGGGTCTTCGCAGTGGTTGCAGGCAATCGACAGGTAGTAGGCAAACACGTTCTGGTGCCAGACACCGTTGTCTTCCTGCCAGTCACCGCCCGCGTATTCGTAAATACGGCGGAAGCTGACGTCCGGGGTTAAATCTTTGTAATCCTTGCAGGCGAGCTCGCAGGTTTTGCACCCGGTGCAGCGGCTGGAATCAATAAAAAATCCATACTGAGTGGTCATCACTTACTCCTTACGCCTTCTCGATCTGCACCAGATTGGTGTGCTGCGGGTTACCTTTGGCCAGCGGTGACGGGCGGTGCGTGGTCAGGGTGTTGATGCATGAACCGTGGTCGATACGATCGCCGTTCATATTGGCGTCATGCCAGGCTCCCTGGCCCATCGCGCTCACGCCGGGCATGATGCGTGGTGTGACTTTCGCTTCGATGCGTACCTCGCCGCGATCGTTAAACACGCGCACCGTATCGCCATTTTTGATGCCGCGTTGCGCCGCGTCCACGGGGTTAAGCCAGACCTCCTGACGGCAGGCGGCTTTCAGCACGTCGACATTGCCGTAGCTGGAGTGGGTGCGAGCTTTGAAGTGGAAGCCGAAGAGCTGCAGCGGGAATTTATGACGTTCCGGGGCGTCCCAGCCGTCGAAGGTCGAGGCGTAGACCGGCAGCGGGCTGATGGTTTCGTCGTCGGCGAGCTCCCAGGTAGCCGCAATCTCTGCCAGCTTGCTGGAGTAAATTTCAATCTTGCCCGAGGGGGTGTTGAGGGGATGAGCCTGCGGATCATCGCGGAATTTTTTATAGGCTACGAAGTGCCCGGCCGGATCTTTACGCTTATAAATACCCCTCTCTTTCAGTTCGTCATAGGACGGCAACTGCGGATCTTTTTCGAGCATTTTGGCATACAGATACTGCAGCCACTGCGCCTGGGTACGTCCTTCGGTAAATCGCTGATGAATATCCGGGCCGAGGCGTTTCGCCACTTCACTCATGATCCAGTAGATCGGTTTGCGCTCAAACTTCGGTGCGGTCACGGGCTGAAGGAAAATCAGATAGCCCATGTTGCCTGCATAATCGTTAGGAATAATGTCTTCCTGCTCAACGGTCATTAAATCGGGTAGCAGGATGTCAGCATATTTCGCCGACGAGGTCATAAAGTTGTCGATCACCACGATGGTTTCGCATTTACTCTCGTCCTGCAGAATATCGTGGGTTTTGTTGATGTCGGAATGCTGGTTGATGATGGTGTTGCCGGCGTAGTTCCAGATGAATTTGATCGGCACATCCAGCTTCTCTTTTCCCCGCACGCCGTCGCGCAGGGCGGTCATTTCGGGTCCGCGCGCGATGGCGTCGGTCCAGCTAAAGCATGAGATTTGCGTTTTCACCGGGTTATCCGGCAGTGGCATACGCTCAATGGTGATCGTGTAGGTCGATTCACGCGCGCCGCTGTTACCGCCGTTGATACCGACGTTTCCGGTCAAAATCGGCAACATGGCAATGGCGCGGGAAGTCAGCTCGCCGTTGGCCTGGCGTTGGGGGCCCCAGCCCTGACAGATGTAAGCCGGTTTGGTACTGCCAATTTCTCGTGCAAGCTTGATGATGCGATCGGCCGGTATGCCTGTGATGCGCGAGGCCCATTCCGGCGTTTTGGCGATGCCATCGTCACCCTGACCGAGAATATACGCTTTGTAATGTCCGTTAGCAGGCGCACCTTCCGGCAGCGTTTTTTCGTCATAGCCGACGCAGTACGTGTCGAGGAACGGCTGATCGACAAGGTTTTCGTCGATCAGTACCCAGGCGATACCCGCGACCAGCGCGGCGTCCGTCCCCGGGCGAATCGGGATCCACTCGTCTTCGCGCCCGGCGGCGGTGTCGGTATACCGCGGATCGATGACGATCATGCGCGCGTGAGAGCGCTCGCGGGCCTGCTCGAGATAATAGGTTATCCCGCCGCCGCTCATTCGCGTCTCTGCCGGGTTATTGCCGAACATCACCACCAGCTTCGTGTTTTCAATATCTGAGGTGCTGTTGCCATCGTTGCTGCCGTAGGTGTAGGGCATTGCACAGGCTATTTGCGCGGTGCTGTAGGTGCCATAGTGGCTTAAAAAGCCGCCGTAGCAGTTCATCAGACGCGCGACCAGCGAAGCATAAGGGGAGGAGCGGGTGATATTGCCGCCCACAATGCCGGAGGAGTAGTTAATGTAGACCGCTTCGTTGCCGTATTTTTCGACGACATCTTTCAGGCTGCGGGTAAGGGTGTCCAGGGCTTCATCCCATGAGATACGCTCAAATTTGCCTTCACCGCGTTTCCCTACGCGCTTCATGGGGTAGTTCAGACGATCGGGGTGATTGATCCGACGGCGAATAGAACGCCCGCGCAGGCAGGCACGAACCTGATGATTGCCATAAATATCCTCACCGGTGTTATCCGTTTCGACCCAGTAAACTTCTTCATCACGGACGTGAAGACGCAGCGCACAACGGCTCCCGCAGTTGACCGAGCAGGCACCCCAGACCACTTTGTCTTCAGCGGGCTTTACGGCGTTTTGTACCGCGGCAGCGGCACGTTTGAGGCCAAAAGGCAGTAAAATCCCCCCGGCGGCAAGTGCCAGAGAGCCTATTGCAGTGGATTTAACCAACGCTCGACGGCTGATCCCGCCGTGATTTTCGACATCGGACATAACTCACCCCATCATTTTAATTGCGTATTATTTTCGCCCGTGATTACAACCGGGCTAATGATGGGGTGAATGTTACTTATTTGGAGGTATTAAATATTAATCCTCATCAAGTCAAAGGGAATTGGCCGCGAGAAAGTGATTAAAATCACTGAGGTTCGCCCTGACCATTATCCTGCATCCCTGATGCGGCACCGCTACCGGTGCGGGTATAGAGAATTTTAAAGGTATCGTTCGCACAATGACCGACTACCTGTGCATCCGGCTGGTCAGCCTGATCGTTTGGCACAATGTTCAACGTAAAGCCGGACTCGGGCACGCCGTTATTGATGATTTTCTGCTGAATGTCGCTTTTTACGCGCTCGCAGGAATCCGGGGCAGCCAGAGCAGCTGTAGAAGCGCTCATTAACAGCAGGGCGGTAATCCAGGGTAACCGTTTCATCTGTAGCTCCTTTTCTCTGTGTGTCGGTTAAGCTTAGCAGGGTTCGTGTAAGCTTTTGTTATTGGGGATAACTTTCTGAACAATCTTATACAGGCTTCCTGCGCTCATTTTCCCCAATTTCAATTTCCATCAACACGTCCTGCGGGCGGTGATACCCGCCCGGCATCGCGACGCTAAGCGCGTTGCGTTTTGCTCTGCACCTGTCGTTCGCCGGAGTGATGCCGTAAGTCATCACACATCGCCTGTAACTCATTGAACAATCTTGCCACATGGAAACCATCGCACACGGAATGATGGACCTGCACGGCGAGGGGCAACAATACTTTTCCACCCTGGTTGACGTATTTCCCCATCGTGAACATGGGGGCAAAAAAGTTCTGCATATTGGCTACGTTGATATTAAAACTGGTAAAACTTGACCAGGGGATCGCCGACACGAAAAATACATTTTCCCGCGACTCTTCCTTCGGCCAATAAGAAAGGGTATTACCATAGCGAGCAACATCTTCCGAATAAACGTTCTGGAAATGATCAATATTGCCATCGAAGTGACTCCATAAAGAAGAAAAGGTCTCCGTTTCATTATGGAAAATGGTATAGCTTGGATGAATTTCATTCCATATGACAAGTTCATTGTTCTTCATGGCCATACGGAATTCCGAATGGTTGTTGACGATTTTAGAAAGGAGGGAAATCATCGTCGGATAAAATTTCCAGCCCAGTTCTTTTATATCCTTGAGCAATGCGGTGATGTCTATTTGAACAGTTTGATTAAATGTAGATTGAGCAAAGGACTGAAATACCTCGAAATGTTCTTTTCTGGCCCAACGTGATAAGTCAACAGGCGTATATTCAGGGATTGTTTTTTTCATTTTTTAACCTTTGATGAGCAATCAAAAATCAGCGTTTTGCCTACGTTTTTTCATGAATAAAGAAAGCATAGAGATTCCAGGCGGTTTTGGACGCGAACGCATTTGTGAGGGTAGCGCATCCTTATAGAGGAAGAAAGGGGATGGTAAACATTTAATATATCAAAGAAAAAAGTTAGATGGCGCAATCTGCCGGCGTTTTCATGTTGTTAATATGTCACAGAATATCCGTCATGTGCTCAAAGCAGGTGTGTTTCCTGTTCAACAGCGGGCACAGCGCCTTCTCGTTCTGGCGAGGTTTTGCAGAGGGTAAGAGAGATTAATGCATTGATTGTACGTCTCTTTTCGCCTGACATTTTGCTATCGTGTGAACAACGGTATTTGCTAATATGATCGGGAATACTCTCCCTGATTCGGTAAATGATGTGAAGAACTACGCAGCGATAACGCTACTGGCAGCAACACTGGTGGGGTGCGACAACCCTTCCGCGCCGCTGTCGTTTACGCCCGAGATGGCGAGCTTCTCCAATGAATTTGATTTTGACCCTCTGCGCGGCCCGGTAAAAGACTTTACCCAGACACTGTTCAACGACAAAGGTGAAGTCTCCAAACGGGTAACCGGTACGATGTCGACGGAAGGGTGTTTCGATACCCTCGAACTGCACGACCTCGAGGCCAATACCGGCGTGGCGCTGGTACTGGATGCTAATTACTACCTTGATGCGGAAACCCAGCAGCGAAAAGTGAAACTGCAGGGGAAATGCCAGCTGGCCGAATTGCCGTCGGCGGGCGTAACGTGGGATACCGACGATAACGGGTTTGTGGTGGCGGCGCACGGCAAAGAGATGGAAGTGAAGTACCGCTATGATGCGGATGGCTATCCGCTGGGGAAAACCACCGTCTCCGGGGACCAGCATTTATCCGTCCAGTCGACGCCGTCTAAAGATCTTCGCAAAAGAATGGATTACTCCGCCGTGAGCATGCTGAATGACAAGCCGCTGGGCAACGTCAATCAAAGCTGTGATTACGATCGACACAATAATCCGGTGAGTTGCGATCTGACGATCACCGACAACAGTGTGAAGCCCGCCGTTGAGCGCAAGTACACCATTAAGAACAGTATTGAATACTACTGAGAAAAAGCCGCGCAGGTTACTGCGCGGTGGGTTTCAGCAGGCTGGCGCCTGACGGTTTGTGTCCGGCCAGGTGCTGATGCTGGAAGATGCACATGCGAATGGTGTTGCGGTATTCACCGTTGATAAAGAACTCGTGAACCAGTTCGCCTTCCACCATAAAGCCCAGCTTGCGGTAGATATGGATCGCTTTCTCGTTCTCTTTATCCACGATGAGATAAAGCTTGTAGAGATTCAGGACGTTGAATCCGTAATCCATCGCCAGCTTCGCCGCCCGCGTGGCAAGACCTTTCCCCTGATGCTCAGGTGAAATGATAATCTGGAATTCTGCCCGACGATGAACGTGGTTGATCTCCACCAGTTCCACCAGACCGGCTTTTTCACCTTCACACTCCACGACAAAACGGCGTTCGCTCTGATCGTGAATGTGCTTATCGTAGAGATCCGACAGCTCAACAAACGCCTCGTAAGGCTCTTCGAACCAGTAGCGCATCACGCTGGCGTTATTGTCGAGCTGGTGGACGAAGCGCAGGTCTTCACGCTCCAGCGGGCGGAGCTTAACGTCACACTGCACTGACATTATGGCGCTACCGTGCGGCCAGTACGACGATCCAGGCAGCGCAGGGTATTTGGCTCCCAGTAGGCGTTAACGTTGGCACTTTGCTGACACTTATCGCGCGCGTCGAAAGCGACATCTTCTTTGTCCCACTCTTTTTCAACACGTTTGTTCACCTTCTGGCGAAGGCTACGGGTGTCATTCCATTGTTCTTTGTCCATCGCGGCGTTCTGACGGCTTTGCGCGCTGTCACCAGACTCAATAATGAGTTTGCTGGTTTCGGCGGTGGCAGAGGCGGCAAAGGCGAACGATGACAGCGCCAGCAGGGCTGTCAGACAAAGGCGTTTGCTTAATGTAGTCATAGCGTTTCCTTTTAAATGGGCGCAGATAATTAAGTTATCCCGTTCAGATTCTACACCAAAGAGAAATAACGGCATACCCGCGACACGGGTATGGAAAAGTAAACGATATCATCAGGTATGATGTCTAAATAAATCATCACATGACCGTAAATATGCTCAAAACCACTCTGCTTTTTTTTGCCACCGCGCTGTGTGAAATCATCGGCTGCTTCCTTCCGTGGCTCTGGCTAAAGAAGGGGGCAACCGTCTTCCTGCTGATCCCGGCGGGCATTGCGCTGGCCCTGTTTGTCTGGCTGTTGACGCTGCACCCGGCGGCCAGCGGGCGCGTCTACGCCGCTTATGGCGGGGTTTATGTCTGTACCGCGCTGCTGTGGTTACGCGTGGTGGATGGTGTGAAGCTCAGCGCCTATGACTGGGCCGGGGCGCTGGTTGCGCTGTGCGGCATGTTGATTATTGTTGCCGGATGGGGGCGCGCCTGAGCGCCCGATTTTTTTGTGACCGTTCGCTGATTTTATGATCATTATACTTGTATGGTAGTAGTGCAGAAGAGTAAGTTTCCAGCATCACAATGAGCGATGTAAGGAAATGGATTATGAAGATTGTCGGGGCTGAAGTCTTTGTTACCTGCCCGGGGCGTAACTTTGTCACCCTTAAGATTACCACCGACGAGGGCATCGTCGGCCTCGGTGATGCCACCCTTAACGGACGTGAACTTTCGGTGGCCTCTTATCTGAAAGATCACCTTTGCCCGCAGCTGATCGGCCGTGATGCGCACCGCATTGAGGATATCTGGCAGTTCTTCTATAAAGGCGCCTACTGGCGTCGTGGTCCGGTCACCATGTCGGCCATTTCCGCCGTGGATATGGCACTGTGGGATATCAAAGCCAAAGCGGCCAATATGCCGCTCTACCAGCTGCTGGGCGGCGCATCCCGGGAAGGGGTGATGGTCTATTGTCATACCACTGGACACTCCATTGATGACGTGCTGGAAGATTACGCCCGACATAAAGAGATGGGCTTTAAGGCGATCCGCGTCCAGTGCGGCGTGCCGGGTATGAAAACCACCTATGGCATGTCGAAAGGAAAAGGGCTGGCCTACGAGCCCGCCACTAAAGGTGACTGGCCGGAAGAGCAGCTCTGGTCCACTGAAAAATACCTCGATTTCACACCGAAGCTGTTCGATGCGGTGCGCAGTAAGTTTGGCTTTAATGAGCATCTTTTGCACGACATGCACCACCGTTTGACCCCGATTGAGGCGGCGCGATTCGGTAAGAGCATTGAAGCATTCCGTATGTTCTGGATGGAAGATCCTACGCCAGCGGAAAACCAGGCCTGCTTCCGTCTGATCCGTCAGCACACGGTCACGCCGATTGCGGTTGGAGAAGTGTTTAACAGCATCTGGGACTGCAAGCAGCTTATTGAAGAGCAGCTTATCGACTATATCCGCACCACCATTACCCACGCGGGCGGCATCACCGGCATGCGGCGCATCGCGGACTTCGCCTCGCTTTATCAGGTGCGTACCGGCTCACATGGACCGTCGGATCTGTCGCCTGTTTGCCACGCCGCCGCGCTGCATTTTGACCTGTGGGTGCCAAACTTTGGTGTACAGGAATATATGGGTTACTCCGAACAAATGCTGGAGGTCTTCCCGCACAGCTGGCGCTTTGATAATGGCTATATGCATCCGGGCGACAAACCCGGGCTGGGTATTGAATTTGACGAAAAACTGGCGGCGAAATACCCGTACGATCCTGCCTATCTTCCGGTTGCCCGTCTCGAAGATGGCACGTTGTGGAACTGGTAAACGAGGAGCGAACGATGAAAAGCGTAGTGATTCAACAACCCAATGCACTGGTGATTGAAGATCGTCCACTCCCGGAACCCGCGGCAGGTGAAGTGCGCGTCAACGTCAAACTGGCCGGTATTTGCGGTTCAGACAGCCATATTTACCGCGGACATAATCCGTTTGCGCGATACCCGCGCGTGATTGGCCATGAATTTTTTGGTGAGATTGATGCCGTTGGTGAGGGAGTTGACCCGGCCCGCGTGGGCGAGCGCGTCTCGGTTGACCCGGTGATCAGCTGCGGACACTGCTATCCGTGCTCCGTGGGCAAACCCAATGTCTGTACCTCTCTGGTGGTGCTGGGTGTTCATCGCGACGGAGGCTTTAGTGAGTATGCCGTCGTACCGGCAAAAAATGCCTGGGTTGTTCCGGATGCTATTCCAGATAAACACGCGGTAATGATCGAGCCGTTCACGATTGCCGCTAACGTGACGGGCCACGCACAACCCACCGGGCAGGATATCGCCCTGATCTACGGCGCAGGCCCCATGGGGCTTGTCACCCTCCAGGCATTGAAAGGTGTCTATAAGGTGAAGCAGGTTATCGTTGTCGATCGGATCAATGAACGGCTGGCGATGGCGCAACGCAGCGGCGCGGACTGGGTGTTCAACAACGCAGAGCTGTCGTTACAGGCGGCGCTGGAAGAAAAAGGGATCAAACCGACGCTTATTATTGACGCAGCCTGTCATCCGACAATTTTACAGGAAGCCATCACCATTGCCTCTCCGGCGGCACGCATCGTGCTGATGGGGTTTTCCAGCGACCCAAGCCAGATTGTTCAGCAGGGGATCACCGGAAAAGAGCTGGCGATATTCTCATCACGGCTGAATGCCAACAAATTCCCCGTCGTCATCGACTGGCTGGAAAAGGGGCTGATCGACCCGGACAAACTGATTACCCACACTTTTGACTATCACCACGTAACAGACGCCATCGAACGGTTTGAAAAAGATCAGCGGCAGTGCTGCAAAGTCTTACTCACGTTCGGGCAATAATAATTCATGCGGTTAAGAGCCTGCGCAGACAGGCTCTGAGTGGTACGCATCTTACCTTGCAGAGATAGCCATTATGACGCAAACACAACCACAAAGAACGACTTCAGATCTGGTGAAAGCCGCCGTTTCCGGCTGGCTGGGTACCGCACTGGAGTTTATGGATTTCCAGCTCTATTCGCTGGGGGCCGCCCTGGTATTCCATGAGATCTTCTTCCCGGAACAATCGGCCGCAATGGCGCTGATTCTGGCGATGGGGACGTACGGCGCAGGCTATATCGCGCGCATTGTCGGCGCCTTTATCTTCGGGCGAATGGGCGACAGCATTGGCCGTAAAAAGGTGCTGTTTATCACCATTACTATGATGGGGATCTGCACGACCCTGATCGGGGTCTTGCCGACCTACGCGCAGATTGGGATTTTCGCGCCCGTCCTGTTAGTGACGCTGCGTATTATCCAGGGGCTGGGGGCAGGGGCTGAAATCTCCGGTGCCGGCACCATGCTGGCGGAGTACGCCCCTAAAGGGAAACGCGGCATTATCTCTTCGCTGGTGGCGATGGGCACCAACTGCGGGACGCTAAGTGCAACGGCTATCTGGGCAATTATGTTCTTCGCCCTCGACCGCGAACAGTTGGTTGCCTGGGGCTGGCGTGTACCGTTTCTTGCCAGCGTGGTGGTAATGATCTTCGCCATCTGGCTGCGAATGAACCTCAAGGAGAGCCCGGTATTTGAAAAAGTGAACGAGGCTGAGACAACCGCACCGGTGACAAAACATGATTTATCATTTGCAGCGATGGTGAAGAGTAAGTCCTTCTGGCTGGCAACCGGGCTGCGTTTTGGTCAGGCGGGGAATTCGGGACTGATCCAGACGTTTCTTGCCGGGTATCTGGTTCAGACGTTGCTGTTCGATAAAGCGATCCCCACCGATGCGCTGATGATAAGCTCAATTCTCGGGTTTATCTCTATCCCGCTGTTGGGCTGGCTCTCCGATAAAGTAGGGCGTCGTCTGCCGTACATTCTGCTCAATATCTCCGCCATTATTCTGGCGTACCCGATGCTGTCGATTATCGTTGATAAGAGCTATGCGCCGGGTGTGATCACGCTTTCTATCATCGTTATCCATAATTTCGCCGTACTGGGACTGTTCGCCCTGGAAAACATCACGATGGCGGAGATGTTTGGCTCGCGTAACCGCTTTACCCGGATGGCTATCTCAAAAGAGGCGGGCGGGCTGGTGGCGGTAGGCTTTGGGCCAGTGCTCGCCGGGATCTTCTGCAATATGACCGGTTCCTGGTGGCCAATTGTCGCCATGATGATCGCTTACTCCGTGATTGGGCTGATCGCCGCCATCTGCATGCCAGAGGTCTGCGATCGTGATTTGAGCGTGGCGGAAGATGCGGCGGAGGGGCCGGCACGTGATTCCGTTGGCTATGGGGCGGTTTCATCGCGGCGGTAATGGTTTATATCTTGAGTGACCTGTCACACAACTTTATGTTCATGTCACACCACATGCGTAAAAGTTAATATAAATCAAAATCTGAAACTGCAGGATCAGTATGGTTAATGGCAGTTCTTTTTTACCCCGACTGCCATTCTAGTTGGTGTAGTCAGCAGGCGCTGCTGCTCATATAGAGCGGCAGCGAATCCCAGCGTACATAACTTAACGAGTCTTAATCATGGAAAACCGGTTATTACAGGCGAAAGCGACGCTTCCTCAGTACGATCGCGATCGCCTCAAGGCACGCATTGTTCATTTAGGGTTTGGCGCATTTCACCGTGCGCACCAGGCGGTGTACGCCGACATTCTCGCCGCGGAACACAACAGCGACTGGGGTTACTGTGAGGTAAACCTGATTGGCGGTGAACAGCAGATTGCCGATTTGAACGCACAGGATCATCTCTACACCGTGGCGGAAATGTCTGCCGATGCGTGGACATCGCGGGTGGTGGGCGTGGTCAGGAACGCACTGCATGCACAGGTTGACGGGCTGGAACGCGTGCTGGCCGCACTGTGTGAGCCGCAGGTGGCGATTGTCTCGCTCACCATTACTGAAAAGGGATATTGCCACTCGCCGGCGACCGGGAAACTGATGCTCGATCACCCGTTAATCGCCGCCGACCTGAAAAACCCGCATCAGCCGAAATCTGCGCCGGGTGTGGTGGTGGAAGCACTCGCGCGACGCAAAGCTGCCGGGCTGCCCGCGTTTAGCGTCATGTCCTGTGACAATATGCCGGAGAACGGGCACGTCATGCGTAATGTGACCTGCGCTTATGCCCGCGCGGTTGACGGCGAGCTGGCAGACTGGATTGAATCCAGCGTCACTTTCCCGTCCACCATGGTGGATCGTATTGTTCCCGCGGTTACACCGGAGACGCTGGATAAAATTGAACAGCTGACTGGCGTTCGTGACCCGGCAGGCGTGGCGTGCGAACCGTTCCGTCAGTGGGTGATTGAGGACAACTTTGTTGCAGGCCGTCCGCAATGGGAAAAGGCCGGGGCGGAGCTGGTTTCTGACGTCATTCCGTTTGAAGAGATGAAGCTGCGCATGCTTAACGGCAGTCACTCTTTCCTCGCGTATCTTGGCTATCTGGCGGGGTACCCGCATATCAACGACTGCATGGAAGACGCGCACTACCGTACTGCCGCCCATGCGCTGATGCTGAACGAGCAGGCGCCGACCTTAAAAGTGAAAGGCGTTGATTTAGGCCACTATGCTGACCTGTTGATTGCCCGCTACAGCAACCCGGCGTTACGTCACCGTACCTGGCAAATCGCGATGGACGGCAGCCAGAAGCTCCCGCAGCGTATGCTCGATTCCGTGCGCTGGCATCTGGTGCATCAAAAAAGCTTCCCGCTGCTGGCATTAGGCATTGCAGGCTGGATGCGGTATGTCGGTGGTGTCGATGAGCAGGGCAACGCTATCGACGTGAGCGACCCGCAGCTGGCGGTCATTCAGGCGGCGGTGAAGGGAAGTGCTGAGGGCGAAGACCGGGTGAAGGCGCTGCTGGGCATTGAGGCCATTTTTGGCAAAGAACTCCCGCATGAAACCGTCTTTGTGGATGCGGTAATGCGTGCTTACCAGACGTTAGTGCAAAAAGGTGCAAAAGCCACGGTCGCAGAGTACGCGGCGAACGGCTAAGTCATCACATGCCGCCGCGTGCGGCGGCATGATGTCGCATGAATCAGTGCATACCCAGGCGAATCAGTTCAATCGGTTCGAACTTACCTTCGCAACCTTCCACTTCTACCGTTTTGCTGCGACGCACCTGCGCGGCATCCAGCCCTTCGCTGTGGATCGCTTTAATCACGCCGGTGTGTCCTGTGCCATTGATCATTACACGGCTGCCGGTGGTAATTGCGTTACGGTTACGGTCGTATGTCATCATGGTATTTTCTCCTCTCTCACTTATCCGTTACGGCGCTATTTCAGGTTTCACCGTTCACGGGGCACTATAAATACGCCTGTCTGCATCTCATTTTTTTGTTTTTGATCAAACTCACACTTTTTTCTCAATATTGGTGGGTGCTGACGGTTCACGACAGCAATTTACAAAGCCCACATTTATTTTCCTTTATTGATAGTTTCTGCTGGCAAGCGTTTAGGGTTTGTTTATATTCCGGCTGTCATTCTTGACGCAGGGAATACCCCTTTCACAGGAATAAGGAGTCAGGCTTATGTATAAGAAGATTTTAATGCCTGTTGATGTATTTGAAATGGAATTGAGCGACAAAGCGGTTCGCCACGCGGCCAACCTTGCAAAGGCGGAAGGCGCGTCGATTACGCTGGTGAACATTCTCCCCAACAGCAGCCGCTCGTTGCTGCGCGGATTCAACGCCGATATCAAAAAGTTTGAAGCGTTTATGACCGCAGAATCCGGGAAGAAAATGAACGAGCTAAAAAGGCTGTTTGATCTCCCCGGGGAGAATATCCACAGCCTGGTCTGCTTTGGCAACGTGCGTGACGAAATTATCAAACTGAGCAAAGAAGGGGAATATGACGTGATCGTCATCGGGTCGAAAAACCCGAGCATCAGCACCCATCTGCTCGGTTCAAATGCGGAATCTATCCTGCGCTATGCGAGTATTCCGGTGCTGGTGGTTCGCTAATCTCTTCGCCGCAACCGAAACGGGGGCGGCGTATTTTACTCTTCGCTAAACCAGTCGCTGTTTTCCTGACGAATTAACTGTACGGATTCGCTGATTTCCTGCAGGTGCAGCGTCATCGCTTTTTCTACACCGTCCTGATCGCGTTTTTCCAGCGCACTGAAAATATCATGATGCTGTCGGAGCAACATTTCCGGTGGGGAGACATGGTCGAGGCTCATATAGCGCACGCGGTCGATGGTGGCTTTGATGTTTTCAATCGTGTCCCAGGCCAACTGACAGTCCGCAATTTGCGCCAGCTTCTGGTGAAACTCGTCATCAAGCTGGAAGAAGTCGTTGAACTGTTTGCGGTCAATCGCAATACGCTGCTGATGCAGGTTTTGCTCCAGCAGGTAGCACTGGTTGTCATCAATCAAGGATGCGGCCCGGCGCGCCACCGCGCACTCAATGGCCTGACGGACAAAACAGCCGTTACGCACCTGGGAGAGCGAGATTTTGTTCACATAGCTGCCGCGCTGCGGGCGGATCTGAATCAGACCGTTTTCTGCAAGCTTGATAAACGCCTCACGCACGGGCTGGCGGGACACGTCAAATCGCACGGACACCTCTTTTTCAGAGAGCGGCGTTCCGGGTGGGATCAGGCAATGGACAATATCACGTCGCAAAATGCGATAGATTTGCTGGTTTACGGGCTGGGTAGGATTGAGTTGCGATTCAGCGGCCATGAGTTGTCATTTCTCAGAGAGTTAGCCTGAACATACTACCATTCTTTTATGGCCTGAAACAGACCCGGCCCGCAGGCCGGGAAGGGCAATTTTAGCCACGATGGACGCTAAGTCCGCCAAAACTCTGGCTGACTGGCATCATTTCTACGGTGTTAATGTTGACGTGTTTTGGCAGCGTTGCCACCCACCAGACCGCTTCGGTGACATCTTCCGGCGTCAGGGCGTTCGCATTCTCGTAGGTTTTGTCTGCTTTCGCGTCATCACCTTTAAACCGAACGTTGGAAAATTCGGTTCCGCCTACCAGGCCCGGCTCAATATCGGTCACGCGAATGGCGGTGCCGTGCAGATCGGTACGCAGGTTAAGGCTGAACTGACGCACGAAGGCTTTGGTCGCGCCATAAACATTACCGCCCGCATAAGGCCAGCTTCCTGCGGTCGAACCGATATTAATAATGTGGCCGCGATTGCGCTCAACCATGCCTGGCAGCACGGCGCGGGTCATGTACACCAGCCCTTTGTTGTTCGTGTCGATCATGTTTTCCCAGTCTTCGACGCTGGCTTTGTGGGCAGGCTCCATACCGAGCGCCAGACCGGCATTGTTGACCAGCAGGTCAATGGCACGCCATTCGGCCGGCAGGTTAGCAATCATCTCTTCGATGGCGGCACGGTTACGGACATCAAGCTGCGCGGTCAGGATGCTGTCACCCAGCTCATCTTTCAGCTCCTGCAGACGCTCCTGACGACGACCCGTCGCAATCACCTTATGCCCGTTGGCGACGAAGCGACGCGTGATGCTTTCACCAAAACCTGCCGTTGCCCCGGTAACTAAAATAATCATCTCACTGTTCCTCAACGCTTTTTGTGTTGTACTAACATAGCACGGCCGCGAAGGATGCGTTAAGGCAACATTTGTATGACGGCATTGCAGGCAGTGGCGGCCTGGCCTACTCTGGGAAGATAACCGTACTCAGGAGTGAAAGATGTCGGCCACTAATCCCTTTTTTGAAAGCAGCCTGTTGCCTTATCAGGCACCCCGATTCGACGAAATCAACGACGGCCACTACCGCCCGGCATTCGATGAAGCGATACGCCAGAAGCGAGCCGAAATTGACGCGATTGTCGCGCAAACGGCCGCCCCGGATTTCAACAATACCGTGCTGGCGCTCGAAAAAAGCGGTGCCATGCTCTCGCGTGTCAGCAGCGTTTTCTTCGCCATGACCTCTGCGCACACCAATGATGACTTACAGGCGCTTGAGGAGCAGATCTCTACCGAGCTTGCTGCCCTGGCGAACGATATCTGGCTTAACGACACGCTGTTCTCTCGCGTGGAGAGCGTCTGGCAGGATTGTGCTGCGCTGGACGCCGAATCCCGTCGGCTGGCAGAAGAGACGTACCAGCACTTTGTGCTGGCCGGTGCGCGGCTGAATGATGCAGAAAAAGCGGAGCTGAAAGCGCTGAATACCGAGGCGGCGACCCTCACCAGCCAGTTTAATCAGCGTCTGCTGGCCGCCACCAAAGCCGGTGGGCTGGTCGTGGATTATGCACATCAGCTTGATGGACTCAGTCCTGACGAGATTGCGACGGCTGCCCATGCCGCCGCGGAGAAAGGGCTGAACGATCGCTGGTTGATTCCGCTGCTGAATACCACTCAACAACCCGCACTTTCCGCGCTGCGTGACCGTCAGACGCGGGAAAATTTGTTTAACGCGGGCTGGACGCGTACCCAGAAAGGGGATGAAAACGATACCCGGGCACTGATCCTGCGTCTCACCGCGTTGCGTGCGCGTCAGGCAAAATTGTTGGGGTTTGAGGACTACGCAAGCTGGAGTATCGCCGATCAAATGGCGAAAACACCTGCCGCCGCGTTGGCTTTTATGCGCGGAATTGTACCCGCCGCACGCACCCGAGCGACGCTTGAGCAGGCCGATATCCAAAAAGTGATTGATGACGAGCAGGGCGGGTTCACCGTGCAGGCGTGGGACTGGGCCTTTTATGCCGAGCGCGTGCGCCAGGCGAAATATGCCCTCGACGAGTCGCAATTCAAGCCGTACTTTGCGCTCAACACGGTGTTGCAGGATGGCGTATTCTGGGCTGCAAGCCAGCTGTTTGGCCTCCGCTTTGTCGAGCGTTTCGATATTCCGGTTTACCATCCTGATGTCCGCGTGTGGGAGATTTTCGACCACACCGGCGAAGGGATGGCGCTGTTCTACGGGGATTTCTTTGCCCGCGAATCGAAAGCCGGTGGGGCGTGGATGGGGAATTTCGTCGAGCAATCGTATGAGTTTGCCTCGCGCCCGGTTATCTACAATGTCTGCAACTATCAAAAACCGGCTAACGGTCAGACGGCGCTGATCTCCTGGGACGATGTGGTCACTCTGTTCCACGAGTTTGGTCATACGCTGCACGGTCTGTTTGCCAGCCAGCGCTACGCCTCCCTCTCCGGCACCAATACGCCGCGTGATTTTGTCGAGTTCCCATCGCAAATCAACGAGCACTGGGCGAGCCATCCGCAGGTGTTTGCCCACTATGCCCGCCACTATCAGACAGGAGAGCCGATGCCCGAGGCGCTGCGCGATAAAATGCTTAACGCGACGCAGTTTAATAAAGGTTATGACATGACCGAGCTGCTTAGCGCTGCGCTGCTGGATATGAACTGGCACGGCATCAGCGAACCCGTGGACGATGTTGACACCTTTGAAGCGGCAGCACTGCACAAAGAGGGACTGGATCTGCCCGCCGTTCCACCGCGCTATCGCAGCAGCTACTTCGCCCATATCTTTGGCGGCGGCTACGCGGCAGGGTATTACGCTTATCTTTGGACGCAAATGCTGGCAGACGATGGCTACCAGTGGTTTGTTGAGCAGGGCGGGTTGACTCGCGAAAACGGACAGAAATTCCGCGAGGCCATTTTGTCGCGCGGGAACAGCACTGATTTAGCTGAACTTTACCGGAACTGGCGCGGGCACGAGCCGAGGATTGAACCGATGCTGGAGAATCGTGGATTGAGTGCTTAAGGGCTTTTTTAGTATGGGAACAGAACCGGGCGCGATGCCCGGTTTTTTTTGACCGATTTTTCTTCCCCAAAATCATTAACGCCACATAAAGTGCCTGGATAAAATCTGGAAGGATGACCATCGTTATCAGAAAGCCGGAATAATGTTGGGTGACTTCTTCAGCCAGGGGGTGGCCCAGCTCAACCTTTTCGATGAGAACGCGCCGTATGCTGGCAGCGAAAAGTTGATTGAGGTGTTCGATCACCTGAATGCGAAAGACGGGAAAGGCACGCTTTACTTTGCAGGGCAGGGCATATAGCAGTATTGGCAGATGAAACGTGAAATGCTGTCGCCGAGATAGACGACCAGATATTCAGATCTGCTAAGGGTCCGGTGATTTTCCCAATGTCCAGGGCCGTTATGTGCCAGAAGCTGACGTTGCCAATATAGTCATCTATGTCAATTTAAAGGGAGCTGGTCAGTATCTTATTCAGTCGTCAGTAAGTTACCTGCCGAAGAGAACGTTGTTGAAATCGAATATTGTGTTAATTTGTGAGCAACAGCTTAGTGAAATGCGGGCATGTAACGTGAAGCCACGGCAAAGAGTTAACAGACTCAGCTGATTATTAAGGAGAGGAATTGAAGCTTTTTGATTATCTGAAGATGGAATTTCCTGATCTCACGCCTGAAGCCACCAAAGTCCATCTTGCGCAAACAAATGATTATAAAGAGGATCCGCTGGTTAAATTCCGGGGAGGGACTTTCGACGACTGGCAGTGCTGGCAGAAGCGGCGGGAGTTTAGCCGCAGATATGTCGTTTCCCTGATCAGGGTCCCGGGGACTGACACTTGGCTATTTGCGGGAGTATTTCAGCAGATAGGTAACGCGGGAAAGAAAGCCTATCCTGATCGTGAGGAACTGTATTATCAGTACCACCTTCAGAAAATCCCAGAGACTGAAGAGTACGCTGGAAGGATGTATATCAGCTTTAAAAATAAAGTCCGCAACTTCATTCGCCTCGGTGAAAGTATTCAGAGCGAACTGGTTATCAGCGCCATCACCCCAGCACGTCAGACCTTCGGCGAGTTTCCAGGCTACCGCAACGTCGTGCTGGACCGGAACAGCATCGGCTCGATCCTCAGACTTAATCTGCAATCCTGGCGTACCGCACTGTCCGTGGTTAAAGGCATCTATGTATTAACCGATCGGGACGGCGGAAAACTCTACGTTGGAAAAGCCGATGGAATTGAAGGGATATGGGGCCGATGGGAATATTATTTTGGTTCCAGGCATGGCGGCAATGTAGGTCTTAAGGAAGCTTTCGGCACAGGCGATGAAAACCGACTACAGAATATCACTTTCGCGATCCTTGAAGTCATGGATCTTAATGCCGAAAAAGGTGAAATTGATCGCCGCGAAACTCACTGGAAACAAATACTGCTCTCGCGGGAGTTTGGCCATAACCGAAACTAATAAAGCCTGTAAAAACACGCTGAACTGTTCCCATTGATTAGGACTCAGCATCAATTGTGGGAGCATGCTTTATTGCCGCTCCTGGCCGTTGCCGTGGGCTGCTATGTGCTAGGATCGGAAGTTGCAAATTTTCCTCATTCTATTGATTCAAAATGAATCAGAACTTAGATTGAAGACTAGCAATCTATGAGCAAGGATATGTACTGTGAATGGTTTTAAGAAAATAATTTTTTCCGATTGCATTGGGGTAGGACTGCAATCACCGATGACCTTTCTAGTTATTAATACTCATATATTCTCAAAAATTATCTTCAAAATAAAACACGCCGTCTTTAAATTTAATACTAAACACATCGATTATATTGTTAAGTCTATTATTTGTAAATATTATTATTGTACCATAGTCTCATTGTATGTTTCATTAATTCTACTATGCACACATAAATTACATGGGAATAATCCAATGAAAATTCAAAATATTACATCTGATAAATTAACATTATTATAATCATTTTTATTGATAGTTATATAAACAGTGGCAGGGTGCGATATGAAAGAAAAAGCTTACTCACCAACATCTTATTTTTTCGATGAAAAAAAATGGTCAGAGGAATTCTCTTCAAAAGAAAAAGAGACATCTAGCCTTTTTCATGATGGTTTAATCATCGGAGAACTTCTGAAGGAAATTGATAAAAAATGCGCAAGATTAATTAATGTTATAAATGGAATTTCAGAACAGGAGATCTTGGCTTATCAACAATGGTTAACCCTTGATTTATTTTTTCAGAAAAAAAATGGAAGATTTAAAGGGAATATTGATTCTCTATTGGAATCCATTCAAGAATCAAGTCAGTTATGCCTAAAACTGTCAAGAAAAAAATTCGTCAAATATCAGCCAAATGATATATACCATGAATTATATCAATTAGCATCGAAAAGAATTTACTTACAAAAGCAATGGGAAAAGATAGAGAAATCAAATTGGACATTTAAACCTGACGATAGAGGCGTGATTTTATCTCCAAGTGAATGTGAAATTGATTTCGGTGAAAAAACTGCTATTCAACGATTTGAAGATCACATGGTGCAATTATTACATGAGGCATATAGTTCTGGCGGAATCTCCGACCCAAAAATAAAATTAGTGCCAAATGACGCGATCATTGAAAATAATACAGTCAAGGTTATTTATAATGAGCCTAATGAGGATACTCACATTCAACATAACCTGCTATTAAATCAACATCCATTCTATTATAGAGATTATAAAAATGTTCCATTAAATGATTTCCAATCTTTGACTTTATTTGACGTGCGATATTTTTGGCTGGTTTTCTCTAGATTATCAACTTGTATAGTTAATCGATTTTTAACAGATGGAAACGTTTACCAACCAGTAGTTTTTACTAAAAAAAGCTTAGTGGATATTATAACGCGCTGTATAAAAATAAATATATTAAAAGCTGAACAATTAGTTGAATTACACACAAACACAAAGGGTGAATTATCTGATTTTTATCTCAAGCCACTTTATATTTTAAATGGAAATTACCATATTAATTTAGGCGTATTTATAGCAGGGCAGTTAACTAGAGTTATTGATAATGTGGTCAAAAAACAACTAAATACAAAAAAAATTGAAAAAGGAAAGTTCTTTGAAAAAAATGTCAAAAGCATTTTATCTGAGCAGATCTCTAAAAATAAAGTATTACAAGATGGATTTTGCCGTGTGTTGGCTCTGGGTTTTAAACAATCTAAAGGCAAAAGAAATGAAGAAATAGATCTTGTAATGCGCATCGGGGAAACTTATCTCTTGATAGAGGCGAAATCTTTTATCTATAGAGCTGGAACTACTGGGTATCATAATAATTTAAAAGAGTTGAAAGATTCTAACGCCAATCAAAAAATAGATTTTTTTCTTTCTGAATATGATCGATTCAAGTCAATTTATGATAAGGAGGCCATGTTTCCCCTAAAGCCAGAAAATGTTATTTTTTGCTATTTGTCTAGTGTTCCACATGCAGCCGGAATAAAAATAAACAACATGCCAGTAGTTGACTTATCTATACTGGAACGCTACTTTGATCAGGGTAATTTTGAAATGAGGAATAAAAACAATGAGTCTAAAGTCTTTAAGTTTTACACTAACTTTGAGGAGGCGGAAATAAATTTAAAAAGATATTTAAATAACCCTCCACAACTTGATCGCCTTCGAAAGGCATTTCGGTATGTGAGATCAAGTTTTATAATGAATTTAAATGGCATGAATATTTCTTTTCAAGAAGCTACGTTCAACCTTAGTGAAGAACAAGAACTTCAAACGCTCTCAGATTTGTGGTTACTTGCTGACTCTTGGCATAATACTTCTATCACATAGCAGCAACCTTTACGTCCGCTCCTCGCTCATAAGGGACAACCATACTCAAATCTCCCACATTGCAGGAGATTTGAGTATGAACACGTCACCGTGGAACAAAGACCGTATCATCGGCCAAAAAAGACCACTTCAGATATCTCATATCTGGGGGATCCGAATCCGGCTTGAACTGGAAGGTAAAACGCGCGATTTAGCTCTGTTCAATATGGCCCTGGACAGTAAGCTTCGAGGCTGTGATCTGGTCAAACTCAAAGTATCTGATGTGGCATATGGTAGCTTGGTTTCAAGCATAGCAACGGTGTTGCAACAGAAAACCGGTAGTCCTGTGCAATTTGAGATAACCAAAGGAATAAGAGAAGCTGTTGCTGCATTGATAAAGCTTGGCAATTTGCACAGTAAAGACTTCTTGTTCCGGTCTCGGGTCGGAACTAATCAGCACATATCAACCCGACAATACAACCGAATCTTTCATGGGTGGGTAGAAAAGCGTGGTCTCGAAGATTCGCTTTACAGCACACATTCCATGAGAAGAACAAAACCTTACCTGATCTGCAAGAAAACCAAGAATCTTCGGGTGATCCAACTTCTGTTGGGCCATAAGAAACTGGAAAGCACAGTCCGCTATCCGGGCATTGAAGTAGATGATGCGTTAGCAATCTCTGAATCGATTGAAGTCTAAGGTTGTCAGGGCTGCAACAGCAGGCCTGTGCCAGAAGCGGACATTTCTCGCTGTTAGGTGCAGGAAAAATCGTGTTTTAGGCTTAGGAAAAGGCATAGGGGTATGCCGAATCTGAAAGCCTAAATCCTGATAGTTTTTCTCCAGTTGCCGCCACTAAACTAATTACAATTCCTGAGCCGTTGGTCTGAAAATAATTTCACTCACACCAACATCTTCTGGTTCATTAATTGCGAAGGCTACCATGCGTGCAAAGGTTTCTGCTGGCACGCCAACATTTTCAACGTAATCCTGGTTTGCAGCCTTAACATCTTTATCCGTTATATGCTCCAGCAGTTCTGTTTTAACAGCACCGGGAGAGACTAACGTGACGCGAATGTTATGTGCCGCCATTTCCTGGCGCAAACCATCGGTTAATGCACGAACAGCAAATTTTGTCGCCGAATAGACAGCAGAACTCTGGAAGACAAGGTGTGCAGCAACAGATGCGGTGTTAATGATATGACCTGTTTTTTGTGATTTCATATAAGGCAGCACCGCAGCAATCCCGTGTAGAACCCCGCGCAGATTGACATCAATCATCTGATTCCATTCATCGACATTTCCCTGTTCAAGGCGGGAAAGTGGCATCAGGCCGGCATTATTGATAAGAACATCTACACGACCGAATTTGTTGACCGCAGTCTCAATGAGGTTGTTTACGTCATCAAGTTTCGTCACATCGGTTGCGACGGCGATGGCTTCTTTATTCTGCTTTTGGAGCTCACTCGCAATGGCCTCTATGCGGTCTATTCTCCGCGCTGCCATCACAACCTTTGCTCCTTTTTCAGCAAGATAACGTGCAGCCGCTTCACCCATACCGCTTGATGCACCCGTGATTACAATTACTTTGCCTATGATGTTATCTGTCATTTTTACTCTTCCTGAATAGGTGATGGGCTGTTGTCACCACTATCAGACTGAGATCAGGTTCAATCTCTTCAGACTTCAGTGACACATTCCTGAACAGGGATAATCTTAGCAGCAGAGCATTAATTCGATAATGCGTATAAATTTATATTGATTATGAGTACAGCTCATTAATTGGAGATACGTTACGGGTAGTTCGTGTGAGCAGTAGGATCTGCAGCCGTTATTCCCGCGTCGATATTGCCTGGCTGAGAGCCGGTTGCGCACCCCTTGGTTGAGCCTTCGCACGGGTTAAACTCCCTTCGCGGGTGACGGTAATGAAATAAAGGAGGTCATTCAGATTACGTTTCATCAGTGAAATACTCGCAAAACATAACTATAGCTTATAAGCCCATTAAGCAATCATTAGCTAGTCGGCATACATCTATCGTGTAGAATTTCCAGTAAGAGAGGAGTCCGGAGATAAGCATACGGTTCTGAACCCATTTGATAAATTGACTTCTTTTTAAAAGCTTATCTAAAATAATCATTGATGCTGCACCTGAAAGGTGCAGCACATTTGCGGGAGAGAATCTGGATGAAAAAAATATTATTCCTGTTATTTATTATCATCACGACCTTTTTATTCCCGGTTCGTGCCAGTAATTCTTTACAGCCAGACAAGGAAGAAGTCGTGACCGTTAAAATGACTATCAATCAGCAAACTTTTTACGTTGAACTTAAGAATAATCCAGCCGCACAGGCATTTATTGAACAGCTTCCCCTGACTTTAACGATGGAGGAACTTAACGGGAACGAGAAATTTGCTGATCTGCCCCGTCCCTTACCGACCCACCAGGTCAAACCTGGAACCATTAATCAGGGCGATCTCATGTTATATGGCCATCGTACCCTGGTACTTTTTTATGAGACCTTTCAGACAAACTACGGATACACACCCGTTGGCAGAATAATAGCGCCAGAAAATCTTGGTAAAATTGCAGATGAACAAGAAGTAATAGCAAGGTTTACCACAGATAAAAAAGGTTGATCTGTATTATCAAACACTGAATCTGGATTACCTATAGACGCAAATGCTGGCAGACGATGGCTATCAGTGGCTTGTCGAGCAGGGTGGTTTGACCCGCGAAAACGGACAGACATTCCGCGAGGTGATTCTGTCGCGCGGGAGCAGTAGTGATTGAGCTGAACTTTACCGGAACTGGCGCGGCCACGATCCGAGGATTGAACCGATGCTGGAGAATCGCGGGTTGAGTGCGTAGCGCTGATTCAGATCAGTCACAAAACCGGGCGTGAGGCCCGGTTTTTGTTTGATTATGTCTTACCCACAATTTTAATTATTTATGCCGTGTAAAAGGTATAAATATTGCTGATGCCGTATGAAACATTTTAATAATGGCCGAATGTGATGCAATTCGTAATGACCATTAATGTGGGATGAGATATAACATGTTTTGAAAAATTAACATTCTCATAACGTCATTAAGGTTAAGCAAATGAAGCAGGTTGGTATTGTTGGTTGGCGAGGAATGGTGGGCTCTGTTTTGTTACAAAGAATGGTCGAAGAGAACGACTTCGACAATATTTCCGCGCATTTTTACAGTACTTCCAGTGCAGGTGCCGCTGGTCCCGTCATTGGTGGCGTCAACCACACACTCAAAGATGCTAATTCTATTAGCGCCCTGGCCGAAATGGATATCATCATAACCTGTCAGGGCGGGGATTATACCAAGGCAATTTATCCTGCGTTGATTAACCATGGCTGGCAAGGCTACTGGATTGATGCGGCCTCAGCGCTACGGATGGATGAAAAAGCCTGCATTATTCTCGACCCGGTTAACCGCACAAATATCGATCGTGCCATCAAAGAGGGAATTAAACTTTTTGTTGGGGGCAACTGTTCCATTACGCTGAGTCTTATGGGACTGTCAGGGTTAATTAAAGCTGACCTGATAGAATGGATGAGTGTGATGACCTATCAGTCTGCATCCGGAGCGGGGGCTAAATATGTCCGGGAGTTAATTACTCAAAGCGCTTATATCAGTAAACATTTATCTGCTGATGAGCTGGAATCCTCAGGTTCAGTGCTTCCTTTAGTCAATAAAGTGAGTGAATTAATTAACAGTGCTAACATGCCCATCCAGAATTTCGGCGCGCCTTTAATGGGCAGTATTATTCCATGGATTGACAGCGATTTAGGGGATGGTAATAGCAGAGAAGAATGGAAGGGTGAGGCAGAAACGAACAAAATTCTTGGTCTCTCTCCGGGTACGATTGCAGTAAATGGCTTGTGTATTCGGGTCGGTGTGATCCGTTGCCATAGTGCTGCAATAACCCTGAAGCTCAAGCGTGAAGTCAGCGAAGAAGAATTTGCAGAGCTTGTGACGCATTCCCATCCATGGGTTAACTATGTGCCCAATAATAAGGATGACAGTGTCAGTAAATTGACTCCCGCTAACATTAGCGGTTCGCTGCAGGTGGGTATTGGCCGTTACAAGAAAATGTCGCTTAACAATGACCCTATTTACTCGGTTCTGACGGTCGGCGATCAGCTGTTGTGGGGCGCTGCGGAACCCTTGCGACGGATGTTGAATATTCTGTCTGGCAAAGTCTAATCACGCTCACACGGCCGTGGCGCGCTGCGCGTAAGGCGTGGGTTTAACGAGAAGCTGGAGACTTAACTCCAGCCTCAAGGAATGGTTTCAATCTGAGGCCGTTTCGCCTGGGGCTTCCTTTAATGATTCGATACTTATCTCTGAGTCATTAGTTTCGAGTAGCTGGGTTAATAAAATCAGGTTATTGAATTCGTTCAGTAACATTTCAGCGTCGGATTTGAGCGGCGTATCTGCTGCTTCAAGCGCTGCGTTGATCGCTTTTCTGACATTCTCGAGCATTTCGTTCATACCGCCATTTTTACCAATGGTCAGTAACAACGCGCCTATCAACAAAGACTGCGCTTCTACTTTGGCCGCCAGCTCTTTAGCTTCAGCGTCCATTTTGGAAATTTTTGCGATAACACTGAGTATCAAGTTTTTCATAATGCCCCCTTATTTTCTTTGCGAGATTAACTCCTTAATAAATTTTGAGCGAGGTTTATTTTATGGCGACAGCAATTGTCTTTGTTGATGAAGCAGGGCACGGTGCCAGCAGTGATCAACACCGTGCGCTTCCTGTTAACGGAAGAAGTCTGCCAGGGCCTCACTCAGGGCCTGAGGTTGTTCATCGGGAATGAAATGACCGCAATGAGCAAGCGTAATGCCACTCACCGTCTCTGCAAACTGGCGAAGCGGGGCAGCCATATCGGCAATCGAACCCTGATCGGCACTGACGGCCAGCAGCGGCACCCGAAGTTTTTGCGTTTCAGCCAGCGTCCGGTTCTGAACAGCGGAGACCGCCGCTTCTCTGTAAGGGGCCAGCCCGGCACGCAGCGCCCCGTTTTGCTGCATCAGGCGGACATACCGGGCGATATCCGCATCGCTAAAGGCCATCGGACTGGCAGTTTTTCGCCGCAGGAACCATTCGAGGTAAATCTCTTCACGCCCGCTAATTAAGGCTTCCGGCAGGTCGGGGAGAAGATGAAACGCGAAGTGCCAGGTTTTCCAGGCTTTTTCTGGCGTCGCGGGCAGGGCGTCCGGCAAAGTAATACCCGGGATACCGGCATCAAGCAGAGCCAGCTTGATTACCTGCTGTTCATAACGCAGGGCATACGGCCAGGCAACCCATGCACCTACATCGTGGGCGGCCAGGTAATGTCTTGTGATCCCAAGTGCCTGCACCAGCCCAAAAACCGAACTGGCCAGCGTGAGGGTATCGTAGCCAGACTGTGGCTTATCGGAGTCGCCCTGGCCCGGGAGGTCGAGTGCGATGATATCGTAACGATCGGCTAAAAGAGCCATCACCTTATGCCAGGCAAACCCGCTTTGCGGGAAGCCTGCAAGCAGCACGATTGTTTCACCTTGCGTCTGTCCGCCTCTGACATAGTGCAGACGAACCCCATCGACCGTTGAGTAATAGTGCGCAAAACCGGGCAAGTCCGCGACAGGCTGCGACCACGGAAGGGGGATTGAATTCTCAAACATAACTACCTCCAGATATTTAGGAAATGATCATTTCCTTTATGGGTAAATTTTTTAGGCGAGTAGCGCCATCACCGTCTCTACCAGCCGTTCGCGTGCCGGTAATTCTCCGGCTTTGCCCGCCACACGCATGCCCAGGACCAGGCACAGCAGTACGCCGCTCAACGCCTGTGCGTCGTGACGTGAATTAACTGAACCGTCCTGCATACCCTGTTCGATCAGCTGGAGGATCGCGTGCTGATTTCGCGCAAGCGCGCTCTGCACCAGCCCGGCAATTTCGCCGTCAAACTGGCTGAGTTCAAGGGTGCTGCCGACCACCAGGCAGCCGCGGCGCCCTTCGACAGCGCTGGCCGATTCAAGATAAAAGTTCAGCAGCTCGGCTATTTTGGCCCGGCCATCAGGTTGTCGCGCCAGACGCTCGCGCAACGATTGATTACGCAGGGAGGTATAACGTGCGAATACCTGCAGGAAAAGGCCACGTTTATCGTGAAAGGCTTTATAAATACTGCCCGCAGTGAGCTGCATCGCGTCGCTCAGGTCACTAATCGACGCGCTGTGGTAACCCTTTTCTCTGAATACCGGCATCGCCAGATCCAGGGCCGCATCGAGATCAAACTGCCGCGGACGTCCGCGCTCGCGTGCGTTCTGTAGCTTCTCAGACATTGTGCTCATCATTTAGGAAACAATCGATTCCTAAATACTCCCATAAATGGGCGTATCTGGAAAGCGTGAAGTTCTATAAAAGAGTTTGCCGCGGCAGAAGAGTTGAGAGGTCATTTTAGCTTCAACACGCTCCGGTATACTGCATCGTGATTTTAACAGGGCGTCGAACGTACAGGCCGTCGCTAACAGAGCCAGCCAATATGCAAAAGGCAGGAAGTATGTCTCTTCGTTCACTGCGGGCGTTGTGCCTGACAAGTTTTTTCATTGCTGATGTTCGCGATGGCCTCGGGCCCTTTCTCGGCATCTTCCTGACGGAACGTCACTGGACCCCGGATGATATCGGCATCCTGATGACCGCCGGGGGGCTGGCGGGATTACTGGCAACGCTGCCGGCGGGATTTATTACGGATACCTCCCGTAATAAGCGTTCGGTTCTGGCACTGCTTTGTATCGCCATTACGCTGAGTACGCTGCTGCTCTGGTTTAGTCAGCAGAGCGGCGTCGTCGCCGTCTCGCAAATTATCACCGGTATCTGCGCGGCGTTTGTGGGGCCACTGATTGCGGGTATTACGCTGGGTCTGACGGGCCCGAGCGGGTTTAGCGCGCAGATGGGGAAGAACGAGGCGTTCAACCACGCCGGCAATTTCCTGACGGCGATGATTGCGGGCGGCATTGCCTGGTTCTGGGGCGTCGGGGGCATTTTCCTGCTGATGACCAGTACTACGCTTCTGACGTTGTGCGCGCTGCTTGCCATTCGTCATACAGATATCGACAACGATGCGGCGCGGGGGCTGACCTCTTCAGACCGTCAACCGGTCCCCGGCGTCGCGGTGCTGATTAAAAACCGGGCGCTGTTGATAACCGGGCTGACGCTGTTGCTGTTCCATCTGGCCAATGCCGCACTGCTGCCGATGCTGAGCATGAGGGTTGCTGCGGCACCGGCAACCATCAATCCCGGATTATTTGCGGCGGCCACCGTCATCATTTCTCAGGCGGTGATGATCCCCGTCGCCATTGGGGTGGCAGGCCGAATTGAGCGCTACGGTTACTGGCGTTTCATCATGCTGGCCCTGCTGATCATGCCCGTTCGGGCGGCACTGGCAGCCTCCACAGACGCCCCGTTGATGATGATCCCGGTACAAATTCTTGATGGTCTGGCCGCGGGGATCCTGGGCGTTGTCGTGCCGTCGTTTATCGTGGTGCTGTTGCGCGGGAGTGGGCACGTGAATGCCGGGCAGAGCGTGGTCATGCTGATGCAGGGTGTCGGAGCAGCAATGAGCCCGGCGTTAACCGGCACCATTGCCGGTCATTACTCTTTTGCGACGGCCTTTAGTGTGCTCAGCGCCATTGCGTTGCTGGCTGTTCTGCTCTGGTGGCGCTTTGCTCACCGGAGCTGGACACCAGACCGGGCGTAGCTGGCCGGGCAGGGCAGAGCCGCACCCGGCACACGGGTTTACACGATAGCGTTAGGGCACTCTTCACCCTTTTCCAGCTGCTGCAAGTTCCCCAGCGTGGTTTCTGAAATGCTGATCAGCGCTTCGGCAGTCAGAAACGCCTGGTGTCCGGTGAACAGGACGTTATGGCAGGCAGACAGACGGCGGAATACGTCGTCCTGGATCACGTCATTAGATTTGTCTTCAAAGAACAGATCGCGCTCATTCTCATACACGTCCATCCCCAGCGCGCCAATCTTCTGAGTTTTCAGCGCTTCAATAGCGGCCTGGGAATCAATCAACCCGCCGCGGCTGGTGTTGATGATCATCACGCCATCTTTCATCTGGTCAAACGCCGCCTGGTTGAGCAGGTGGTAGTTTTCCGGCGTCAGCGGGCAGTGCAGGGAGATAACGTCAGACTGTGAAAACAGCGTCGGCAGGTCGACATATTCCACGCCCAGATCCAGCGCGGCAGCGCTTGGGTACGGATCAAACGCCAGCAGACGCATACCAAACCCTTTCAGAATGCGCAGGGCGGCGACGCCAATCTTACCGGTACCGATAACGCCCGCGGTTTTACCGTACATGGTAAAGCCGGTCAGTCCTTCCAGAGAGAAGTTGGCATCACGGGTACGCTGATAAGCACGGTGAATACGACGGTTCAGCGACATCATCATACCGATGGCATGTTCCGCGACCGCTTCCGGAGAATATGCCGGGACGCGGACCACCTTCAGCCCCAGCTCTTTTGCGGCATCAAGATCCACGTTGTTGAAGCCAGCGCAGCGCAGGGCGATATATTTCACGCCCTGTTTTTTCAACTCTTCCAGCACCGGACGGCTGCCATCATCATTCACAAAAATGCAAACGCCTTCACAGCCGTGCGCCGTTTTGGCAGTTTTTTCGGACAGCAGAAAGTCGAAAAATTCAAGCTCGAACCCGTAAGCCTCGTTAACATGTTGCAGATACTTTTTGTCGTACTGCTTTGTGCTATATACCGCGAGTTTCATAAGACTTTCTCCAGTGATTTTGCATTCACGTTAGCATGATTAAAATTATCTTACAATTTCTGAAATATTATTGAATTCAATTAGTTCTATCAATTATTTTAGAGCATCTTTACCCGTTAACTCTATGATATTCAATCTACACCCCTGCTTAAGTATAGATTTGATGCACCCTGGGGCGGAGGTGTCAGAAGGTGGGCGGGTTAGAAGTATTTACCTCATGTCGCTGGTTGGGTTGTGCAGGAGAGGAAAACCTTCATTGTGCTCAAAATGGCGATTTCGATGATGAAATGGCATAGTTTGAGATGTTCGCAACTTACGATGTAATTGAGATCTCAGGTGAGTGGCGCCAGGGGTGATTTACCATGTAAGAGTTGCTTTGCCGAAATGGTTGAGCCTTTTGAATGTACTGTCATCAAATGTAATACTGTTACTACCATTTGAAAAAATGATATGGAGGTCAAATGTACAACCATAACCGGGATAAAAGTCATTTCGAAAGTAAAGCACTAGAGATCGAGAATATTGCGCAGCGCATTGCCACCAAGCATTTGCTATATGGTACCTCTGCCATGTTTTTTGAAGTTCAACAACTTGTTAGCCGTATAAGAAGGGAGATTGAATCACATTGTCTAACCTGGTCTGGTGGCATTCAGATTCTTGATGAAGAGATACATCACCTTCAAGAGCAGGATGATCTTCTCACTTTCAATAAAGCTAAGATATTCATAGTGGTTGAAAAAGATCGGACAACTACTACAACGCTAGCGCTAAAGCAGATTGGCTTTGTTGCCGGTGGCGCACAAGTGTATGGAGGAGCCAGTTTATGCGTAGGCTCGCTTGGACTTGCTTGTGCTGCTTATGGCGCACCTATGATTGCTCATGGACTGAATAATATGTATGAAAATGGATATTATCTTCTATATCGCGAAGATCAGTCAGGAACTCTGCGAGATGCTTATCGTTATGCCGCAGCGAAACTCGGGTATGGGAATAATGAAGCTGATTTAGTCTATGGGGCGGTTGATATTTCCTTATCAGCATATGGTGCAGGCAGGAAAGTTCTGGGGCCCAGAGAAAAATCATGGAGCTTGTTTCATAATATCCAGTCCGATTATATCAGAGGATGGCAAGAAGCTTCCAAAACCGCAATGGCTCTGGATTTAACAAGTGGAAGCGTTACAGGATGGCAGATGTACCAGATTGCTAAAGAGAATTGATTATGTCACCACAACTTGAGTTATCCCTAAACCCACCTATGTGGCCCGCTTTTTGCTATTTTATTGTATCTATTGCAATTTTTGTCATCCTGTATCTGGGGAAGATAAAAATCAACCGACTCCGCAAATACCCTCTCTTCATTGCTTATACATTGCTCGTGATTGCAGTCGCTGCCGTACAGATAAACATTTTTGCGAATGGGCATGAGTTTGTGAATGGATTTTTGCACATAGATTTTGATCCTTATCGGTATGACTCGGTGTACTGGGGTTCCCTGGTTTTTGCGATGGTTTACCTGCTGGCAATGCCGCGCAACAAATTCTAACTTTTGACGTTACAACGCTGAAAGTCATCTTGAAATACAGTCTAACCCATTGAATTTAAGGTGACTTATTGACGTTAAGTATAATAAAATTTTTAGCGCATACGGTCAGAGCATCTATCCTTAAATTTGGCATTCTCTTCAACTGACTGGCTAAACATGCGACAATGATCGGCACTGTCGGCTTAATTCTTTCGCTAAATCAGGATATTAACTGCCCATGAGGGGTACATACAAAGCCGCAATTGCGCTCTTACTGCTGTTCATTCTGGTGCCGCTGACGCTGCTGATGACCCTTGCCCAGTGGGTACCAACCCTTGCTGGGGTCTGGCTTCCCGTCGGGACACGCATCGCCTTTGAACAAAGTCCCAGACTCACGCGTCATGCCCTGATCATCCCCGATCTTCGCTATCTTGTGGATGACTGCGAAATTGCCCGAGTCGATAACGCGACCCTGTCGCACCCCAGCCGCTGGAAACTGGATGTCGGCGCGCTCGAACTGAACTCCGTTTGCCTCAATAAAATTCCCCAGTCCGCACCGTCCACGGTCGCGCCCAAAACGCTGGCGCAGTGGCAGGCGGTGTTACCGAATACCTGGCTTATTGTCCATCGTCTGACGCTCTCGCCCTGGCAGCAGTGGCAGGGAGAACTTCAGGCGTCGCTGACGCCCGCGCGTCAGGAGATTGCCTACAAAGGTGAGCAGGTCAGTATTAAAGGGATGCTCCGCGGTCAGACCCTCTCTGTCACCCAGTTCGATGTACAACTTCCCGACCAGCCACAGCCGATAAAACTGGTGGGACAATTCACCCTGCCGCTGGTGCCGGACGGCGTGCCGGTTAAAGGCCATGCGGTTGCGACCTTTAACGTGCCACAGTTAACCTCGCTGGTCGATGCCGATCTCGACTGGGAAGCCAATCAGGGGCAACTGGTGGTCATGGCGCGGGATAACCCCGATCCGCTGCTCGATCTGCCGTGGCAAATAACCGCGGAACAGCTGAATATCAGTGACGGACGCTGGAACTGGAACCTTTCCGGCATGCCGCTGAGCGGGCGGGTTGGCCTTCGTGTCGATAACTGGCAGGCGGGGCTTGAGAAAGCGACCCTGACCGGGCGTCTGAATGTGCTCACTCAAGGGGATGCGGGGAAGGGCAACGCGGTGCTGAATATCGGACCGGGCAGGCTCAGTATGGAACAAAGCGACATGTCGCTTCATCTGAGCGGCGAGGCGAAACATAACGACCTGGTGCTCTATGCCAGACTGCCGGCAAAACTGACCGGAAGCCTGTATGAACCGCAGCTCTCCTTTGAGCCGGGCGCGCTGCTGCGCTCACGTGGTCGCATTATCGATTCACTGGATATTGATGAAATTCGCTGGCCGCTGGCGGGCGTCAGGCTGACCCAAAAGGGTGTCGATGGACGCCTGCAGGCCATTTTGCGGGCGCACGAGAACGAGATGGGTGATTTTGAACTGCATCTGGATGGCCAGGCCAGTGACTTTTTACCCGACAACGGCCTGTGGCAGTGGCGCTACTGGGGCAAAGGGGGCTTCACCCCAATGAATGCGCGCTGGGATGTTGCCGGAAAAGGCGAATGGCGCGACAAACTTATTGAGCTGACCGCGCTTTCAACCGGTTTCGACCAGCTCAAGTACGGTGCCATGGAGGTCAGTAAACCCCGTCTGGTGCTGGATAACCCGGTGCGCTGGTATCGCGATCCGGACAAGCCGACGTTCAGCGGAGCGCTGTCGCTGAATGCCGGGCAAACCCGTTTCAGCGGCGGCAGCGTATTGCCGCCGTCGGTGCTGACCTTCAGCGTAGACGGAACAGACCCGACACTGTTCCAGTTCAAGGGCGATCTGCATGCCGATGCTATCGGACCGGTACAGGTGAACGGACGCTGGGACGGGGAACGCCTTCGCGGGCAGGCCTGGTGGCCGAAACAATCGCTCACCGTGTTCCAGCCGTTGATCCCGCCAGACTGGAAAATGACGCTGCGTGACGGCGAACTGTATGCGCAGGTGGCCTTCTCGGCCGCCGCGGGTCAGGGCTTTGAGGCGGGCGGTCACGGCGTGCTGAAAGCCGGTAGCGCCTGGATGCCAGACAACCAGATCAACGGCGTCGACTTTGTCCTGCCGTTCCGGTTTAGTGAGGGCACCTGGTCGCTGGGAACGCGCGGCCCGGTAACCTTGCGGATTGGCGAGGTGGTAAACCTGGTGACCGCGCGGAATATCACGGCGGACCTGCAGGGTGACTACCCCTGGAGTGAGGCGAACCCGCTTCTGCTCACCAATGTGAAGGTGGAAACCCTCGGCGGAAAAATCACCATGCAGCAGTTGAGGATGCCGCAACACGATCCGGCGCTGTTGCGGGTAGACAATATCTCCTCCAGCGAGCTGATCAGTGCCGTTAATCCGAAGCAGTTTGCGATGTCTGGCCCGGTGAGCGGGGCGCTGCCGTTCTGGCTGGACAATGAAAAATGGATCATCAAAGATGGCTGGCTGACCAACCCCGGTCCGATGACGCTGCGTATCGATAAAGACACGGCGGACGCTATCGTAAAAGATAATATGGTGGCGGGCGCCGCAATTAACTGGCTGCGCTATATGGAAATTTCTCGCTCGTGGACAAGAATCAATTTAGATAATCTGGGTGAATTAACCATGCAGGCGACCCTTAAGGGAACCAGCCGGGTAGAGGGTAAAAGCAGCTACGTTAATCTGAACTATACCCATGAAGAGAATGTCTTTACCCTCTGGCGCAGCCTGCGTTTTGGAGACAACCTGCAAACCTGGTTTGAGCAACACGCGGCAATACCTGGTATCCGCAGTTCGACTGGCAAGGAAAGTGAGGAACAACAATGAAAAAGATGGCTGGTGTGCTCACCGTTGCCGTTGCCGCGCTACTGACCGGCTGTACGCCGCGCATTGAAGTCGCCGCGCCGAAGGAGCCGATTACCATCAATATGAATGTCAAAATCGAACATGAGATCCACATTAAGGTCGATAAAGACGTTGAAACCCTGCTGAAATCACGCAGCGATCTGTTCTGAGGATGCCATGAAACGATTAGCTCTGATGTTACTGGCGCTCGGCATGAACGTGCAGGCGGCAACGCTGACCTTAAATGACGCCCGGACGCAGGGGCGCGTGGGGGAAACCCTGAGCGGTTATCTTGCACCAATCAAACAGGATGCGGAAACCCTGGCGCTGGTCAATCGCATTAACGCCGCGCGCACGGAAAGCTATCAGAAGCTGGCTGACAGCAACAATCTGCCGGTGGATGAAGTGGCGAAAATGGCAGGGCAAAAGCTGGTTGCCCGCGCCCAACCGGGCGAGTACGTGAAAGGCATCAACGGGAAATGGCTGAAGAAGTAGTTAGCGAAAGCGCTTACGATATTCGCCAGGCGAGACGCCAAAACGCTGCTTAAAGGCGGTTGAAAAATGGCTGTGGTCGGAAAAGCCCCAGCTGTAGCCAATGCCCGCCAGCTTTTCATCATCGCTGGCGGAGCGCAACACTTGTGCGCACAGGTCGAGACGGCGGTTTTTAATGTACTGGGCGACCACCAGCCCCTTATCAGCAAACATGCGGTAGAGGCTTCGCACCGACATCCCGCTCTGTGCAGCAATCCATTCCGGTCGCAGTGATTCAGACTGAATATGATCGTCAATCAATGACAGCACATTGCGGAACAGGCGTTCTTTACGTGGCTGAGCCACGTCGCGCTGCTGGAACGCGGGGCGAAGCAGACAGATCATCGCTTCCAGCGCCGCTTCACTCTCCCGGTCACTCAGATCGGCATTCCCCATACTTTCCATCAGCAGGTGGTGGCTTAACTGAACGGTGGGCAGCGTGCGCGAAAGGGTGAGCGCGCAGCTTACCTCCTGAAAACGACACTGTTGCTCAATAATCTGGCGCGGAACCAGCAGCGAAATCTGGCGGGATTTTTCATGCCAGGCAATGGAGCATGGGCGGGAAGCATCAAGCAGCGTGATATCGCCGGTCTTCAGCACCGCGCGGCGGTCGTCCTGTTCAATCTCCGCGCTGCCCTCCAGCTGAAATACGGTATAGAACCAGGCATCGTTACTGTCGTTAATCTCATGGCGGGAGCGGAACAGGTTAACGCCACCTGCGGTTACGGTGCTTAACTTCAGGCTACGGGCATAGCTGGTTTCCAGCTCGCCGACGAATTCCCCCTCCAGCGGACGCGCATTAAAACGCCCGCAGACCTGGTTAATTTGTGCCAGCCACTGTTGATACTGTTCCTCTTCGCTTGCACACGCCATCGCTTATCTCGCTGCACCGTCAATGTTTTTGCATTGTTGCATTTGTGTTGCATTTTGTCAGAGCTATGAGGCTGACTATAGGAAAGAACACTCACCGGTAACAGCGTTATAAGACGGAATTATCACGATTTGCGGAGCCTGTCACAGGTGGCAAAGCGAATGTCACAGAGACAAAAGCGAGAATCCAAAACCCCTCTTAGACTGCATTAACACCCTGCGAATAAAAACGAAGGAGTACCCTATGTCTGAATCTCAGGTAGCCGTTCAGCCTGCCGTACAGCAGTTTTTAGACCGACATCATGGCCTGTGGATTGAAGGGCGTCAGGCCGCGTCGGACAGTGAAAAGCGGCTCAATGTCTATAATCCGGCTACGGGCGACGTCATCGCCTCCACCGCCGATGCCAGCGTTGATGATGTCGACCGCGCCGTGATGTCCGGCTGGCGTGCATTTGTTGCCCGTAGCTGGGCCGGAAAATTACCGGCGGAGCGTGAGCGTATCCTGCTGCATTTCGCCGATCTGGTTGAGCAGCACAGCGAAGAGCTGGCCCAGCTTGAGACGCTGGAGCAGGGGAAATCCATTCATATCTCTCGCGCCTTTGAAGTGGGCTGCACCCTGAACTGGATGCGCTATACCGCAGGGCTTACCACGAAAATTGCCGGTAAAACCCTCGACCTCTCCATCCCCTTACCGCAGGGGGCCCGCTATCAGGCGTGGACGCGCAAAGAGCCGGTTGGCGTGGTGGCCGGGATTGTGCCGTGGAACTTCCCGCTGATGATCGGGATGTGGAAAGTCATGCCTGCGCTGGCGGCGGGGTGTTCCATTGTCATTAAGCCTTCAGAAACCACGCCGCTCACCATGCTGCGCGTGGCGGAACTGGCAAGTGAAGCGGGCATCCCCGACGGGGTGTTTAATGTGGTCACGGGAAGCGGTGCGGTGTGCGGTGCCGCGCTGACCTCACATCCGCATATTGCCAAAGTGAGCTTTACTGGCTCAACGGCGACAGGCAAGCAAATTGCCCGCGCGGCGGCGGATACGCTCACGGGGGTGACGCTGGAGCTGGGGGGTAAAAACCCGGCTATCGTGCTGAAAGATGCTGACCCGGCCTGGGTAATTGAAGGCCTGATGACCGGCAGCTTCCTGAACCAGGGGCAGGTTTGTGCGGCGAGCTCCCGTATCTATATTGAAGCGCCGCTGTTTGACACGCTGGTCAGCGGGTTTGAGCAGGCGGTGAAATCCCTGAGCGTCGGGCCGGGCATGTCGCCGGAGGCGTTCATCAACCCGCTGGTCTCGCGCGCGCACTGCGATAAAGTGCAGACCTTCCTCGACGAGGCAAAATCGCGCAATGCGGAGTTGATCACCGGTAACCGGGGGCCGGATGGCAAAGGTTATTACGTGTCGCCGACGCTGGTGGTGAACCCGGATGCCGCGCTGCGACTCACCCGCGAAGAAGTGTTCGGCCCGGTGGTCAACCTGGTGCGCGTCGCGGATGGCGAAGAAGCGCTGGCGCTGGCCAACGACACCGAATACGGGCTGACGGCCAGCGTCTGGACGCAAAATATCAGCAAGGCGCTGGAATACACCGACCGGCTGCAGGCGGGAACCGTCTGGGTGAACAGCCATACGCTGATCGACGCCAACCTGCCGTTTGGTGGCATGAAGCAGTCCGGCACCGGGCGCGATTTCGGCCCGGACTGGCTGGATGGCTGGTGTGAAACCAAATCGGTATGTGTACGGTATTAAAACAAAGCGTGTCGGGCTGGCGCAACGGCCACCCGACACGGCTATCGTGACCAGCGGTCCCGTCCGGCCGCTTTCGCCCGGTACAGCGCCTCATCGGCGCGGGCGATAATCTCCGTCCCCGCCAGTCCCTCTGCCATTCCTGCAATGCCCATGCTTACGGTGACGTGATCGCTGACTTTTGAGGCATCGTGCGCTATCGCTTCCGCGCGCAGGCCGTCCTGAATACGCATGGCAACTTTTTCGGCTGTGTTTTCCGGGCAATCAAAGAGGATCACCACAAACTCTTCACCGCCGTAGCGAGACACGACATCGTCAGGTGTTCGCACTGACTGCCGGAGCACCTGCGCCACGCGGGTCAAACATTCGTCACCGGCCTGATGACCATAGGTGTCGTTGTAAAGTTTGAAATAATCTATATCCAGCATAATCAGCGAGAAGGCTTTTTTCTGCTCAACGGCATTCTCCAGCACCACTTCCATCTTGCGACGGTTGGCGGTCTGGGTTAACGGATCCTGATGCGCCAGTGCTTCCAGCCGCGAAATCAACAGCTGGTTTTGCTGGTTACGTCGCCAGGCTTCATCAAACCAGCTTATCAGGATGAAACGCCCGCAGAGCAAAATCAGCGTAAAGACGGTCCAGACGGCGGCAAAATGAAGGTTGACACCATCATTGAGTACCCAGCTTGCGACCGGTAGCGTGACCCAGAGCGGGATCACGAAGGAGAGTAACCCACGGGGGTAAAAGTAGAGCGCCGTCAACCCGGCGAGTAACAAAATCGCACACAGGGGCCAGACGTGGGGCAGCAACAGATCGGTGATAAACCAGAAACAGGATATCGACCAGATGACGCTACAGAAAAAGAGCACCACGCTGATACCGGCAATACGTCGCCAGGCCATGATGATTAACGCGGCTGACAGAATAATAATGCCGAACATCGAGGCATCAATAAACTTCAGCAGAGGCAGCGACCGGAGGTAGAGGGGGTCGTCGGGCTTAAGCGAGACGTGGCGCAGCAGGATCATCACGGCGAAGCTGATGTTGACGAATGCCAGCCACGGCAGGTTCATCGCCAGCCCGTGCATGACCATCGCCTGACGCGTCGGCCAGGCAGCCCGCTCTGGCGTCGTTTTTTTTCTTTTTTCCATAAATGCTCTTTACCCTTTCCTGGGAGCAAGTGAAGCAGGAACGGGCGGAAGGACCGCCCGTCTGTTTTGCACCGTTACGGTGTCACAATATTAAACCAGAAATCGAACTTATCCATATAGCCAAGCATAGCGTCCAGTTTGGCACTGTCGCCGCTGATCTTGATATCGCCACTGTCCTGCGCCTGTTTCAGCGTGACTTCTTTCAGGATAATTTTATTCAGGGTATCACGGTTCAGGGTAAGCGTAGCGTCAGCGTCTTTCGCTTCGGCATTTGCCGTGTGGTTCAGCACGCCGTTTTCCAGTTCAAGTTTGTATTTGCCGCCATCGCTGCCCAGATCGATGTTAAACACCGATTTGGCATCGCCGGCTTTTTGGCCATTGATATGAACGGCAAGGTAGTCGAAGAACATCTCTGGCGTCATCGCCCGCACGGTATCCGGGCTGGCGGTGTTCGGGGTCGGGCCTTTCACCACGCCGTTACGCAGCTCTTGCGCGCCGGTCAGGTAGAAGTTGCGCCACGGGCCGGATTCCGCCTGATAACCCAGCTGTTCCAGCGCATCTGCTTCGAGATTACGCGCGGCCTGGTTGTTCGGGTCGGCAAACACCACTTTACTCACGACCTGCGCCACCCAGCGATAGTTGCCCTGATCGAAGTCAGTTTTCGCTTTGTTCAGAATGGCCTCCGCGCCGCCCATATACTCAACGAATTTCTTCGCAGCCTCTTCAGGTGGCAGTTCATCCAGCGTGGCGGGATTACCGTCGAACCAGCCCAGATAGAGCACATAGGTGGCTTTAACGTCATGGCTGACAGAACCGTAGTAACCGCGGTTAGCCCAGATATGGGCGAGGGAATCCGGGAGTTTGAAATTAGCGGCGATTTCATCACGCGTCAGGCCTTCATTCGCCATGCGTAACGTCTGGTCGTTGATGTAACGGTAGAGGTCGCGCTGGCTCTTCAGCAGTGTGACGACATTATCATTGCCCCAGGTTGGCCAGTGATGCTGTGCCATGATGATGTCGGCTTTATCGCCCCAGCGCACAATCGCCTGGTTAATATATTTTGACCAGGGCAGCGGTTCACGAATTTTTGCGCCGCGCAGCGAGTAGGTGTTATGCAGCGTATGGGTCACATCCTCTGCGGATTCAATGATTTTTTTCTCTTCGATAAACCAGAGCATCTCTGAAGGTGCTTCAGAGCCGGGGGCCAGCATAAAATCGTAGGTCAGCCCGTCAATGACCTCTTTTTGTCCGTCTTTTTCAATGATGTTAGTCGGTGCGATAAGGGTGACGGTACCGGCGGACGTGGTCGTCCCCAGACCCGCACCCACTTGTCCCTTTGCATCAGGCTTCAGCAGGTTGCCATACATATAACTGGCGCGACGACTCATAACGTTGCCCGCCATGATATTTTCCGCAACCGCCGCCTCCATAAATCCGGAAGGGGCATAAACTTTTACCTTGCCAGCCTTCACGTCTGCTTCATCAACCACACCCCGCACACCGCCATAGTGGTCAACATGACTGTGGGTATAAATCACCGCCACGACCGGTTTTTGGCCGCGATTTTTGTAATAAAGATCCATGCCGACTTTGGCGGTTTCTGCCGAGACCAGCGGGTCAACGACGGTAATCCCTTCTTTGCCTTCGATGATGGTCATATTTGACAGATCGAGATTGCGGATCTGATATACCCCTTCGGTAACTTCAAACAGACCGCTGATATTAATCAGCTGGGATTGACGCCATAAACTGGGGTTTACCGAATCCGGCGATTTATCACCTTCTTTAATAAATGAATACTGTTGGGGATCCCAGATGACATTGCCTTGTTCGCCTTTGATAACGTCCTGAGGAAGTGGAGCGATAAATCCTTTATGGGCATTGGTAAAATCAGTGTTATCGGAGAAAGGAAGCTGGTTAAAAAGGGCATTGTTGGCTTGTTGTGTTGCGGCAGACGCGTCCTTTGGTGCTTCCGCCGCATAAGAGGGACTGTTGGACATGATCATTCCAGCCAGCACGAAACTTCTGACAATCAGATTCAATTTCATTTAAAACCTCTCAGAGAAAGTACTACGTCGTTTGTGAAAACTTCGCGTCCTGGCTGAAAATGTTTCAAAAGATGCAATCGGAATGTGTGGAGTAAAATAACTATAATCAGGATGAGATATTCAGCAAATAAACGAATAAAAAACCGGGCATTACGCCCGGTCTGTTTTTATTTCTGCGCGTCTTTTTTCCTGCCGAGTGTCGGCGTTTCGTCGAAGAAGTTCCACGGTTTGAGCAGGGTATGCACCCATTCCGTTGGCATGATTGGCCACTCTTCGGCGCGCGCGACGTGGGTTGTGCCGGTGGTCATCCAGACCACGTCATCCTGATCGTTTAGCGACTCGTTATCTTTGCTGTATTTGCCAAGCCCCGTATCGTGGGTTGAGCGATTTGGGAATTTGCCCTCCGGGTACATCTCATCCGGATGGTAACGCGTGACCCACAGCTGTTTATCCATAAAGCTCAGGCGGTGATAGATCCACTCGTCCGGGGCAAACTTCGCGCCGGTCGCCACCGGGTGCGTCCCCCCGGCGTAAGGGATTATCTGATACGAAATTGGGTTCCCCATGCGGTTCTCTTTGCTGGTGTTGCTCAGCAGACGAATGGTGCCCGGGTCAAATTTCTGCGCCGCCTGCTGCTCGGTATCAATAGCGTACTGATTGATCTGCATGGTGCTGGTTCGCGGGCCGCCAGCGGTGTTCGGTTTCACTTGTGGATCCATTGCCACCAGCGTGTTGTTGATGCCATCCACATCCATATCGAGACGGAAGTTATAGATGTGCTGGTGGGTGGTCCCGACGATGTTGTGATCAATTAATGTGCCGTATCGGGTATCGTCTTTGGCAGTAGGGTCATGCATCGTTTTCGCCTGTACGCCTTTCACCGCCTCAATCCCCGTTGCACCGGCATCAATCCCGATGGTGCCATTTTCGTGGAATACCCAGTCGAAAATGTAGTCGTAGTTGCCAACGGTGCTCACCCAGCGAACCACCAGCTCGCGCCGCTCGGTACTGACGTTAGGCTGACCCATCTCCTGGTGTTTATATTCCGGTCCTGCGTAGCGTTCAAAAATGGCGATGGCACGGGGGATCTCCATCGGCGCACCGGTATAATCGGCAATGGTTTCATTGAGCATCACGGCGTTGGACGGCACGTCTTTGCCGCGCACCAGCGGAGAGGTCAGGGTGCCCATACCATAGTCGCCGGAATCCAGATAGGCTTTGAAGTACCAGCCCACGTCAGGGTCACCGTAAGGGACGATCATCCCGCCCAGGGAGCCCTGATACATAATCTGGCGTTTTTTGCCGTTGTCATTGTAGGTGACGGTAGAAATCATTGGGCCCACGCGGGAATCCAGACTGAGATGGAAATCCCAGTTCTGCCAGTGAATCATATCGCCGGTAATGGTGTAGTTTTTGCCTTCTGGTTCAATGATGTTAAGCGGTTTTTTCGGCGTGTTGATGCGGTCACGTCCATCATACGGACGCGGCGTCATCGGCACCGGCACAACGGCACCTTCTTCAATCTTCTGGATCTTCTTCTGCTCAAGGTCGACCACTGCCACCAGGTTCTCAATCGGGTGCGCCCAGTAGTTGCCGTCGCCCACGTCCAGATAGCTCACCACTTTCAGCAACCGGTCTTCCTGTTTCAGGCCATCTTTGCCGTCAAAATAGCCGACGGTCAGTGGCGTGGTGATCACTTTCTTCGTATCGGTAATGCCGCGCTTTTTCAGAACCTCGGCAAACTCTGCACTCTCGTTGATGATCTGCTGAACGGTCGCAAAATCATCCAGCAGCACCATGCCGTGGGCATCTTTAACGGCGTCCCAGCGCAGGATCTTTTTATCCTTCAGGTCCACCAGACTTTCAATAACGTGTTTCCCGTCCAGCATGGTGATGTTCGCCTGGCGGGGAGAGTCCACCGCCGTGCCGTTGAGCACAAAGTCCCACACTTTGGCTTTCTCGGGTTCGGCCAGGGCTATCTGGGTGAAGCGGGTGTTCGGTTTAAAATCCGCAGAGCCTTTCACAATCTCCACGGCTTGCTTAATTTCGTCAGCCGTTAGCGCGTTTAACGGGTGAGGGCGTTTTTCAACCTGGAAGGTCTGGTCGAGACCCGACTGGAAAACGTCGTTGATGAAGGTCTCGGAGATGAACGCTTTTTTGCCTTTCATGACCACCGGCACCTGCAGCGTGAGGGTTTTGCCGTTCACAATAGCGGTTTTCGCGCCGGGCTTGACCTTCACATATGCCCCGTCCTTTGCAATGGTGAACATCTGTGCGTAATCATCCCACTGCACATCGGCGCCAAACGCCTGCAGCGTTTTGTCCATCGGGACCATATGCGCCTCACTGCCGTGTGCGAAAACAGGTGATTGCCAGGCGCAACACAGCGCAACGGCCATAGCCAGTGCCGTTCTACGGGCAGAAAAAGAAGAATTGCTTCCCATCGTAGACCTCATCTTGTTGTGTTTATTGTGTTGTGACAGCCTTATCCTGACAGGCGCCCGAGAAAAGCGTTTGCCTGCATCTGCCAGGTTATTTGTTAGTCTTGCCAGGTTAAAAAAAGACCGGGGCAATATCACACCCCGGTCAACGTGCGAGAGAGGAACGTGTCAGAAGTCGCCGTGCTGGCGCGCCACCAGCGTCAGGATGGAGTAGAGCGCGACCGCCTGCTGGTGCTGGTTAAAGATCTCAACGGCCCATTCGACCACGCCGGTCGGCTTCTCATCGGCGGTCCGTTGTTTCTTCAGCGTTTTACGTTTACAGGTGAGGCGCACCTGAATGGTATCGCCCGGCTTAACCGGTTCGATAAAGCGCAGGTTTTCCATGCCGTAGTTGGCAATCACCGGCCCAACGCCGGCATCAACAAACAGACCCGCCGCAGCAGAGATCAGGAAGTAACCGTGCACCACCCGTTCGCCAAAGATGGATTCAGCCGCGCCGATTTTGTCCATATGGGCGTAGAAGTGATCGCCGCTCAGGCAGGCAAAGTTAACGATATCGGCTTCCGTCAGGGTGCGGCGCGGGGTCAGCAGGCTGTCGCCCGGCTGCAGTTCTTCAAAGTATTTCCGGAACGGATGAACGCGATCTTCCTGAACCGCAGCACCCCGTACCCACTGTTTGCCGATGGCGGCAAGCATGGTCGGGCTGCCCTGAATGGCGGTGCGCTGCAGATAGTGCTTCACCGCACGCAGTCCTCCCAGCTCTTCACCGCCACCTGCGCGGCCAGGACCGCCGTGCACCAGCTGCGGCAGCGGAGAGCCGTGTCCGGTGGACTCCCTGGCGGATTCGGCGTTAAGGATCTGAATTCGTCCGTGCGCCCGCGCCGCGCCGGTAATAAACTGGCGGGCGATTGCCGGGTCGGCGGTGACCAGCGTACCGGCCAGACTCCCGCCACCCGCCCGTGCCAGCTGCATCGCGTGGTCTGAATTGCGGGAGGGCATCAGCGTGGCGACCGGCCCGAAGGCTTCGGTGTAATGCACGGCGGGGGTTTCATCTGGCTGTGGGCAGAAAAGCAGCGTCGGCGGGAAGAATGCCCCCGCAGCCTGCAGATCGGCTTTTCCGCCGAGTCTGACCTGGCAACCCGCCGCAATCAACAGATCGACTTTCTCCTGCACGTCCGCGCGTTGCTCGCCGTTCACCAGCGCGCCCATCTTCACCCCGTCCTCTGCCGGGTCGCCGACGACCACGTTTTGCAGCCGTGCGATCAGCGCCTGGCTGACGGCATCCATCTGATCCTGAGGCACAATTATGCGGCGGATGGCGGTACATTTTTGCCCTGCCTTGGCGGTCATTTCGCGTACCACTTCGCGAATAAACAGCGCGAATTCTGGCTGTTCCGGCGTCACATCCTCACCCAGAACGCAGCAGTTGAGGGAGTCGGCTTCCATGGTAAAGGGAATGGAATTCGCCACGATATTCGGGTGAATGCGCAGGCTCTGGCCGGTGCTGGCGGAGCCGGTAAAGGTCACCACATCCTGGCTGTCGAGATGATTCAGCAGATCGCCCGCGCCGCCGCAGACAAGGCTGATAGCACCGTCCGGCACCAGACCGCTCTCCACAATCGCTTTCACCATCGCCTGCGCGACCTGCGCGGTAGCGGTGGCGGGTTTGATAATGGCAGGCATCCCCGCAAGCCAGGTGGGCGCCAGTTTTTCCAGCATTCCCCAGCACGGGAAATTAAAGGCGTTGATATGGACCGCCACGCCCGATTTTGACGTCAGTACGTGACGCGCAGCAAAGCCGCCTTCCTTCGACAACGGGATCAACTCATCTTCCGGCCAGAGTGTGTCATCAGGCAGCTCGCGACTCCCCAGGCTGGCATAGGTGAACAGCGTCCCGATCCCACCCTCAATATCCACCCAGCTGTCCGCTCGGGTCGCCCCGGTCTGGGCAGACAGGGCATAGAACGTCTCTTTCTCACTAAGCAGATGTTTCGCCACCGCCTTCAGCATGGCGGCACGGTCGATAAAGGTCATGGCGCGCAGGGCTTCGCCGCCACGCGCGATCGCATAGCGACGTGCATCCGCCATGTCCAGCCCTTCGCTGGTCACGGACCACAGCGCTTCGCCACTGATGGCGTGATGGATAGTACGTTCGCGGCCCCGGCCAGACTGCCAGGTGCCGGACAAGAAGCTGGCTAACTGCTGCATCGCTTATCTCCAAGTGTTACGTAATTTCACTATCAATAGTTTAATCATGAATCATAAAAAGCAAGCTGAGTTTTAATGAATTGTTAACATTGTGATCCAGCGTAATGAAGTGGAAGGCCGGAAGCCCCGTTGTGCAGGCCTTATGCAAAAAGCCTTGCGAGCACCATCACAAAATAGGGAAACATTTCTTGGGGTTATATTTAACCTTTGTGTAACTTTTAAGAAATGAAGTGATTCAGCATTTCACTTTTGGTGGTAAATAATCGAATCATAAAGGTGATGACGTGACGCAAGAACAACGCTTTGAGCAGCGCATAGCGCAGGAGACGGCGATTGAGCCTCAGGACTGGATGCCTGATGCCTATCGTAAGACGTTGATCCGCCAGATTGGTCAGCACGCGCACTCCGAAATTGTCGGCATGCTGCCGGAAGGAAACTGGATCACCCGCGCGCCGACGCTGCGCCGCAAAGCGATCCTGCTGGCGAAAGTGCAGGACGAAGCCGGGCACGGTTTGTACCTCTACAGCGCGGCCGAGACGCTGGGCTGCGCGCGGGAAGACATCTACCAGAAGATGCTCGACGGCAAGATGAAATACTCCTCCATCTTCAACTACCCGACCCTGAGCTGGGCGGATATCGGGGTGATCGGCTGGCTGGTGGACGGTGCGGCGATCGTCAACCAGGTGGCGCTCTGCCGTACCTCATATGGCCCCTATGCCCGCGCGATGGTGAAAATCTGTAAAGAAGAGAGTTTCCACCAGCGTCAGGGCTTTGAAGCCTGTATGGCGCTTGCGCAGGGGGGTGACGCCCAGCGTCAGATGCTGCAGGACGCCATTAACCGCTTCTGGTGGCCCGCTCTGATGATGTTCGGCCCAAACGATGACAACTCGCCGAACAGCGCCCGCAGCCTCGCCTGGAAAATCAAACGCTTCGGCAATGACGAACTTCGCCAGCGCTTTGTCGACAACACGGTTCCGCAGGTAGAAATGCTGGGCATGACGGTTCCGGATCCTGACCTGCGTTTTGACGAAGAGAGCGGTCACTACCGCTTTGGCGAGATCGACTGGCACGAGTTTGATGAGGTCATTAACGGGCGCGGTATCTGTAACCACGAACGTCTGGCTGCCAAACGTAAAGCCTGGGAAGACGGGGCGTGGGTGCGTGAAGCCGCACTGGCGCACGCGGAAAAACAACACGCCCGCAAAGTGGCTTAAGAGGAAACACGATGAGCAATGTCTACTGGCCGCTGTACGAAGTGTTCGTACGCAGCAAACAAGGGTTGTCCCACCGTCATGTGGGAAGTCTTCATGCCGCCGACGATCGCATGGCGCTGGAAAATGCGCGTGATGCCTATACCCGTCGCAGTGAAGGCTGCTCTATCTGGGTGGTGAAGGCGAGCGAGATTGTCGCCTCTCAGCCGGAAGAGAGCGGCGAGTTCTTCGACCCGGCGGAAAGTAAGGTTTACCGCCATCCTACGTTTTACACCATCCCTGATGGCATCGAGCACATGTGAGGTCAGGGATGAAAACATTATCCGCATATGCCCTGCGTCTGGGCGACAACGGTCTGGTGCTCTCCCAGCGTCTGGGCGCCTGGTGTGGTCACGCGCCGGAGCTGGAAATCGATCTCGCGCTCGCCAACATCGGCCTCGACTTGCTGGGGCAGGCGCGCAATTTCCTGACCTATGCCGCAGAGCTGGAAGGTCAGGGCGATGAAGACACCCTGGCGTTTGGGCGTGATGAACGCCAGTTTCACAACGTGTTGCTGGTGGAACAGCCTAACGGCAGTTTCGCCGACACGCTCGCGCGCCAGTACTTTATGGATGCCTGGAACGTAGCCCTGTATGAACGCCTGACCCACAGCAGCGACAGCCAGCTTGCCGCCATCGCCGCGAAAGCCATTAAAGAGGCGCGCTACCACCTGCGCTTCAGTCGTGGCTGGCTGGTGCGTCTGGGTGACGGAACGGAAACATCTTCACAGCGTATGCAGCAGGCGGTCGACACCCTGTGGCGGTTTACGGCCGAGCTGTTTGAAGCCGATGACGTCGAGCTGGCGTTGATTGCCTCCGGCGTCGCGGTTGATCCGCGCGAGCTTCGTCAGCCGTGGGAGCAGGAAGTGTTTTCCGGTTTGCAGGAGGCCATCCTGAGCGTGCCGTCGGAAGTGGCGTATCGCACGGGGGGCAAGCGCGGGCTGCATACCGAACATCTCGGCCCAATGCTGGCAGAAATGCAGTATCTCCAGCGCGCCCATCCGGGTCAGCAGTGGTAAGTACGGAGGTGAAGATGCAGCGTTTTGCCGGGATTGCACCCGCGGAGATCCCTCAAATCTGGTCGCTGTTAAGCCAGATACCGGACCCGGAAGTGCCGGTGTTAACCATCACCGATTTAGGTATGGTGCGTAACGTATCGGCGCAGGGCGAAGGCTGGGTTATTGGCTTTACGCCAACCTATTCAGGCTGCCCGGCGACGGAACATTTGCTTGGCGCGATTCGCGAGGCGATGACGGCACACGGCTTTACGCCAGTGCATATTGTGCTGCAGCTCGAACCGGCCTGGACCACTGACTGGATGACGGCGGATGCGCGTGAACGCCTGCGCGCATATGGCATCAGCCCACCGGTGGGCCACAGCTGCCACGCGCATGCCCCGGCCGAGGTGAGTTGCCCACGCTGTGCCAGCACACATACCTCGCTTATCAGTGAATTTGGTTCGACGGCCTGCAAAGCGCTTTATCGCTGCAACGACTGCCGTGAGCCTTTCGACTATTTCAAATGTATTTGAGGTTGCCATGACAACGTTTCATTCATTAACAGTGGCAAAAGTGGAACCCGAAACCCGCGACGCGGTGACCATCACTTTCGCGGTACCCCAGGCGTTGCAGGACGCCTATCGCTTTCGTCCCGGACAACACCTGACCCTGAAAGCGAAGCTGGGTGAGGATGAGCTGCGTCGCTGCTACTCCATCTGCCGCAGTACCGCGCCGGGTGAGATCAGCGTAGCGGTGAAAGCCATCGAGGGCGGACGTTTTTCCCGCTATGCCCGGGATGAGATCAAACAGGGCATGGCGCTGGAGGTCATGGTGCCGCAGGGCCAGTTTGGTTACCAGCCGCGCGCCGACCGGGAAGGGCACTATCTGGCCATTGCCGCGGGTTCAGGCATTACCCCAATGCTGGCCATCTTGTCCGCCACGCTCGCCACCGAGCCGAACAGTCATTTCACCCTAATCTACGGCAACCGCAGCAGCCAGAGCATGATGTTTCGCGAGGCGCTTGCCGATCTGAAAGACAAATACCCGCAGCGTCTGCAGCTGGTCGCCATCTTCAGCCAGGAGGTGCTCGACAGCGATCTGCTGCATGGACGTATCGACGGTGAGAAGCTGCAGGCGCTGGCGAAAACCCTGATCAACTTCCGCCAGTACGACGAAGCCTTTATTTGTGGCCCGTCGGCCATGATGGACGACGCGGAAGCGGCGCTGAAAGCGCTGGGGATGCCAGAGAAATCGATTCACCTTGAGCGTTTTAATACGCCAGGCTCGACCGGCAAACGCACGGTCAGCGTGCAGGCTGAAGGGCAGAAAGTCACCGTGCGTCAGGACGGTCGCGACCGGGAAATTACCCTCACGGCAAACGATGAAAGCATTCTTGATGCCGCCCTGCGTCAGGGCGCCGACCTGCCTTATGCCTGCAAGGGCGGCGTATGCGCGACCTGCAAATGCAAAGTGCTGCGTGGCAAAGTTGATATGGCGACGAACTACAGCCTTGAGCCGGACGAACTGGCGGCCGGGTATGTGCTGAGCTGTCAGTCGCTGCCGTTAACCGCTGACGTGATCGTCGATTTTGACTCCAGGGGGATGGCATGAGCGAACTGATGGTCACCCGTCATGGTCGTGTCCTGCAGCTGACGCTTAACCGTCCGGCGGCACGCAACGCGCTGAATAACGCCCTGTTAGAGCAGATTGCTGACGCGCTCGACGCCGCTGCGGCCGATCGCGATCTCTCCGTTTGCGTGATTTACGGCAACGCACGCTGCTTTGCTGCCGGCGCAGATCTCAACGAAATGGCGGAGAAAGACCTGCCTGCCACCCTGAACGATATCCGTCCCCAGCTGTGGGCCCGGATCAACGCCTTCAACAAACCCCTGATTGCCGCCGTCAACGGCTTCGCGCTGGGCGCGGGCTGCGAGCTTGCGCTGCTGTGCGACGTGGTGATTGCCGGGGATAACGCCCGTTTTGGTCTGCCGGAAATTACGCTCGGGATCATGCCCGGGGCGGGCGGTACGCAGCGCCTGATTCGTAGCGTGGGCAAATCGCTGGCCAGCAAAATGGTGCTGACCGGGGAGAGCATTACCGCGCAGCAGGCGCAGCGCGCCGGGCTGGTCAGCGATGTGTTCCCGGCTTCATTGACGCTGGAATATGCCCTGAAACAGGCGGCGCTGATGGCACGACACTCACCGCTGGCGCTCCAGGCGGCGAAGCAGGCGCTGCGCCAGTCTCAGGAGGTTTCCCTGCAGGCCGGACTGGTCCAGGAGCGACAGCTGTTTACGCTGCTTTCAGCGACCGAAGACCGGCGAGAAGGCATCGACGCATTCTTACAGAAACGTACCCCCGACTTTAAAGGACGCTAATCGTGGAATTTATTCTCAGTCATGTAGAACAAGGCGTGATGACCCTGACGCTGAACCGTCCGGAGCGTCTGAACAGCTTTAACGACGTGATGCATCAGCAACTCGCTGAGTGCCTGAAGCAGGCCGAGCGCGATGACACCATCCGCTGTCTGCTTATTACCGGGGCGGGGCGCGGCTTCTGCGCGGGTCAGGATCTTAATGACCGCAACGTCGACCCTAACGGTCCGGCGCCGGATCTGGGAATGTCCGTGGAGACGTTCTACAACCCGCTGGTTCGCCGTCTTGCGACGTTGCCGAAACCGGTGATTTGCGCGGTCAACGGCGTGGCCGCCGGGGCCGGGGCCACGCTGGCACTGGGGTGTGACATGGTCATTGCCGCCCGTTCTGCCACCTTTGTGATGGCTTTCAGCAAGCTCGGATTAGTGCCGGACTGCGGGGGAACATGGTTCCTGCCGCGCGTCGCCGGGCGCGCCCGCGCAATGGGACTGGCGTTGCTCGGAGACAAACTCAGCGCCGAACAGGCACACGCCTGGGGGATGATCTGGCAGGTGGTGGATGACGAACACCTCTCCGCCACGGCCCAGCAGATGGCGCTGCACTTTGCTTCTCAGCCCACCTTTGGTCTGGGGCTGATTAAGCAGGCGATTAACGCGGCAGAGACCAACACCCTCGACGCCCAGCTTGACCTGGAGCGCGATTTTCAACGTCTGGCCGGTCGCAGCGACGACTACCGGGAAGGGGTCAGCGCCTTCCTTGCCAAACGCGCACCGACATTCACGGGGAAATAAGATGGCGATCACGGTTCGTACTGTCGCCGTCATTGGAAGCGGCACGATGGGTGCGGGAATTGCGGAAGTCGCGGCGAGTCATGGGCATCAGGTTCTGATGTATGACATTGCTTCAGACGCGATTTCACGCGCGATTGACGGGATCCGCCAGCGTCTCGCCTCCCGGGTGACTCGCGGAAAACTTTCCGCCGATGCTGGCAGCCAGATACTTGCCAGGCTGCTGCCGGTAACGGATATCGAAGCGCTTGCCGCGGCAGATCTGGTGATTGAAGCCGCGTCTGAGCGTATCGACGTCAAAAAAGCGCTGTTTGCGCAACTGGCTCAGATTTGCCCGCCGCAGACCTTGCTGACCAGCAATACCTCCTCCATTTCTGTTACGGCGATTGCGGCGGATGTTCACCATCCGGAGCGCGTCGCGGGGCTGCATTTCTTTAATCCTGCACCAGTCATGAAGCTGGTCGAGGTGGTGAGCGGGCTGGCGACATCGCCCGAAGTGGCCGATGCGCTGTGCGAGCTGGCGCTGAACTGGGGGAAACAGCCCGTTCGCTGTCAGTCAACGCCAGGGTTCATCGTCAACCGCGTTGCGCGTCCGTTCTATTCTGAAGCCTGGCGCGCCCTGGAAGAGCAGGTCGCCGCGCCAGAAGTGATTGATGCCGCCCTGCGCGACGGCGGCGGTTTCCCGATGGGACCGCTGGAGCTGACCGACATGATTGGTCAGGACGTCAACTTTGCGGTGACCTGTTCCGTGTTCAATGCTTTCTGGCAGGAACGTCGTTTCCTGCCGTCGCTGGTGCAGCAGGAACTGGTGCTGGCGGGGCGACTGGGCAAAAAAAGCGGGAAGGGCGTTTACGACTGGCACGGTGAGAAACCGGCTGTGCCGTGGCTTGACGCAGTAAACGACAGCTTTACACCCATGCGCGTGCAGCGAAGAGGTGACGGTGTCATGGAAATAGATGAGCTCCTGTTGATTGAAACCCAGGGGGAGACCGCTCAGGCGCTGGCCCGGCGTTTTCACTGTCCGGTCGTGGTGATTGACCGCATCGAACGCGACGTGGCGGTGATCGCAGCCGCATCGGATAACCCGCATACCGCCACGCAAAAAGCCGTCTGGTACCTGCAACAGCAGGGACACCGGGTACTGCACATTGCCGATTACCCCGGCCTGCTGGTCTGGCGGACGGTGGCGATGATCGCCAACGAAGCGCTGGATGCGCTGCAAAAAGGGGTGGCCAGCGAGAAGGATATCGACACCGCCATGCGCCTCGGCGTGAATTACCCGAACGGGCCCATTGCCTGGGGTGAGCGTCTGGGCTGGCAACGGCTGTTAACGCTGCTTGAAAATTTGCAACGCCATTACGGTGAAGAACGCTATCGCCCTTGTTCACTGCTGCGCCAGCGTGCGCTTCTGGAGAGTAGCTATGAGTCATAACGCCTGGCATAACGCCCGCACCATGTATGAACAGGACGCCTGCGCCCAGGCGCTGGGGATCGACATCATCGACATGGACGATGGCTACGCGGTAGTGACGATGACCATCACCCCACAGATGCTCAACGGCCACAAAACCTGCCACGGAGGACAGCTGTTTTCACTGGCCGATACCGCCTTTGCCTACGCCTGCAACAGCCAGGGGCTGGCGGCAGTGGCGTCAGGCTGTTCAATCGATTTTCTGCGCCCGGGGTTTGCCGGCGACACGCTGACCGCCACCGCGCGGGTTAAGCATCAGGGCAAACTGACCGGCGTGTATGACATTGAAATTCAGAACCAACAACAGAAAACCGTTGCCCTGTTTCGCGGAAAATCTCACCGCATCGGCGGCAGTGTGACAGGAGAAGCCTGATGCGTGACGCTTTTATTTGTGATGGCGTTCGAACCCCGGTAGGGCGCTATGGCGGGGCACTGGCCAGCGTTCGCGCCGACGATCTCGGCGCGGTGCCGCTGCGTGCGCTGCTGGCCCGTTATCCGCAGCTCGACCTCGAGCGGATTGATGATGTGATCTTCGGCTGCGCCAACCAGGCGGGGGAAGATAACCGCAACGTGGCGCGTATGTCGCTGCTGCTGGCCGGACTGCCTCAGACGGTCTCCGGCACCACGCTGAACCGCCTGTGCGGTTCGGGTCTGGACGCGATTGGCTTTGCCGCACGGGCAATCAGGGCGGGCGATGGCGACATGCTGCTTGCAGGCGGCGTCGAGTCAATGTCCCGGGCGCCGTTTGTGATGGGGAAAGCCACGGCGGCGTTCCAGCGTCAGGCGGAGATTTTCGACACCACCCTCGGCTGGCGATTTGTGAATCCGCTCATGCATCAGCAATTCGGAACTGACAGCATGCCGGAAACGGCAGAGAATGTAGCTGAATTGTTAAATATCAGCCGGGCCGATCAGGATGCTTTCGCGCTGCGCAGCCAGCAGCGTACTGCTCAGGCACAGCAGAACGGCATTCTGGCGCAGGAGATTGTGCCGGTGCAGGTGCCCGGCAAAAAAGGAACGGTTACGGAAGTTTCGGTAGATGAGCATCCCCGTGCTGATACCACGCTTGAACAACTTGCCGCGCTGAAAACACCGTTTCGCAGGAACGGTGTCGTGACGGCGGGTAACGCCTCCGGTGTAAACGATGGCGCTTCGGCGTTGATTATCGCCAGCGAGTCGATGGCGCACGCGCAAGGGCTTGTCCCGCGCACGCGGATCGTGGCGATGGCTACCGCTGGCGTGGAGCCACGTCTGATGGGCTTAGGACCGGTGCCAGCCACCCGCAAAGTGCTGGAACGTGCCGGGCTCAGCATCAACGATATGGACGTGATTGAGCTTAACGAAGCTTTCGCTTCTCAGGCGCTGGGCGTGTTACGTCAGCTGGGATTGCCGGATGACGCTGAACACGTCAACCCGAACGGAGGGGCCATTGCGTTGGGCCACCCGCTGGGCATGAGCGGTGCCAGACTGGCGCTGGCCGCGAGCAATGAATTGCATCGACGCAACGGGCGCTATGCGCTGTGTACGATGTGCATCGGTGTGGGTCAGGGCATTGCCATGATCCTTGAGCGTGTTTGAGCGAATAACAGTGTGAGTACCCTACAATGACAAATACAACAAAGCTTGATCCGATCGAAACGGCCTCCATTGACGAATTACAGGCGCTGCAAACCGAGCGTCTGAAATGGACGCTGCATCACGCCTATAACAACGTTCCGATGTACAAACGCAAGTTTGACGCCGCGGGCGTTCACCCTGACGATTTTAAAACGCTGGAAGATATCCGTAAGTTCCCGTGCACCACCAAGCAGGACCTGCGTGATAACTATCCGTTCGATACCTTTGCCGTACCGATGGAGCAGGTGGTGCGTATTCATGCTTCTTCCGGCACCACCGGAAAGCCGACCGTCGTCGGTTATACCCAACATGACATCGACAACTGGGCCAACCTGGTGGCCCGTTCTCTGCGCGCCGCGGGCGGCAGTGCGAAAGACAAAATTCACGTGGCCTATGGGTATGGCCTGTTTACCGGTGGGCTGGGCGCGCACTATGGCGCAGAGCGTTTAGGGGCGACCGTTATCCCGATGTCCGGCGGCCAGACGGAGAAACAGGCGCAGCTGATCCGCGATTTCCAGCCGGATATGATCATGGTGACGCCATCCTACTGCCTTAATCTGATCGAAGAGCTGGAACGTCAGATGGGAGGCGATGCCAGCGCCTGCTCCCTGCGTGTGGGGGTGTTTGGCGCAGAGCCGTGGACGCAGGCCATGCGCCGCGAAATCGAGAAACGTCTGGGGATCACCGCGCTGGATATCTATGGGCTTTCCGAGGTCATGGGGCCAGGCGTGGCGATGGAGTGTATCGAAACCGCCGACGGTCCGACCATCTGGGAAGATCATTTCTATCCGGAGATCGTCAACCCGAACGACGGCACGCCGCTTAATGATGGCGAGCAGGGCGAACTGCTGTTCACCACGCTGACCAAGGAGGCGCTGCCGGTGATCCGTTATCGCACCCGCGACCTGACGCGTCTGCTTCCTGGGACCGCCCGCACAATGCGCCGTATGGACAGGATCAGCGGTCGCAGTGACGATATGCTCATCATCCGCGGCGTCAACGTCTTCCCGTCCCAGCTGGAAGAGGAGATCGTGAAGTTCGAACACCTCTCCCCGCACTACCAGCTGGAGGTCAATCGCCGCGGCCATCTTGATTCACTTTCCGTAAAGGTGGAGCTCAAAGAGAGCAGTCTGACCCTGACCCACGAGCAGCGCTGCCAGGTGTGCCATCAGCTGCGCCATCGGATTAAATCGATGGTCGGGATCTCCACCGACGTGATGATTGTCAACTGCGGCAGTATCCCGCGCTCAGAGGGCAAAGCCTGTCGGGTGTTTGATTTGCGTAAAGTTGCGGCTAACGGTTGAGTTTCCCTCACCCCTCATCCTAACCTTCTCCACAGAGGGGGGAAGGGACGTTGTCCCCCTCTCACTTTGGGAGAGGGCCGGGGTGAGGGGAATATGCTATGATTCATCCAGACCAAAAATAACAACAGAATGAATCACATGAATAAACTCGATGCCTTTATCCAGCACGCGGTTAGCTCGGTTCCCGTTAGCGGAACGTCGCTTATCTCCTCATTATACGGTGACGCGCTTTCACATCGCGGCGGCGAGATTTGGCTTGGCAGCCTCGCCGCCTTACTGGAAGGCATGGGGTTTGGCGAGCGCTTTGTGCGCACTGCGCTGTTTCGTCTTAACAAAGAGGGCTGGCTGGATGTGTCGCGTATCGGACGACGCAGCTTTTACCGGCTGAGCGACAAGGGGCTGCGTTTGACCCGTCGCGCGGAGAGTAAAATCTACCGGTCTGAACTCCCCGCATGGGACGGCAAGTGGCTGTTGCTGCTTTCGGAAGGTCTGGACAAAACCACCCTTGCTGACGTCAAAAAGCAGCTGATCTGGCAGGGTTTTGGCACCCTGGCTCCCAGCCTGATGGCCTCCCCATCGCAGCATCTGGCGGATGTGCAGTCGCTTTTACACGACGCAGGCGTGGCGGAAAACGTCATCTTCTTCGAGGCCCATTCGCCGCTGGCGCTGTCCCGCGCGGCGCTGCGTGCCCGGGTCGAGGAGTGCTGGCAGTTGACCGAACAGAACGCGATGTACGAGACGTTTATCCACTCGTTCCGTCCTCTTCTGCCGCTGCTGAAAGAGGCCGCACCGGACGAATTAACGCCGGAACGCTGCTTCCAGATCCAGCTGTTGCTGATCCATTTTTACCGTCGCGTGGTGCTGAAAGACCCGCTGTTGCCGGAGGAGTTATTGCCTGCACACTGGGCCGGACAAAGTGCGCGACAGCTGTGCATTAATATTTATCAGCGTGTGGCACCGGGGGCGCTGGCGTTTGTCAGCGAGAAAGGTGAAACCTCCGTCGGCGAACTGCCTGTGCCCGGCACGCTCTACTATCAACGCTTTGGTGGTCTTACTATCGTATAAGGAGTGGAGATGCCCGTTTATCAAATTGACGGTCTGACGCCGGTGGTGCCTGATGAGAGCTACGTTCACCCGACGGCGGTGCTCATCGGCGACGTGATCCTGGGCAAAGGCGTGTATGTTGGCCCGAATGCCAGCCTGCGCGGCGATTTTGGCCGGATTGTGGTGAAAGACGGCGCGAACATTCAGGATAACTGCGTCATGCACGGTTTCCCGGAGCAGGACACGGTGGTGGAAGAGGACGGACATATCGGCCACAGCGCGATTCTGCATGGCTGTATTATCCGCCGTAACGCTCTGGTAGGGATGAACGCAGTGGTCATGGACGGCGCGGTGATTGGCGAAAACAGCATTGTCGGCGCGGCGGCCTTTGTGAAAGCGAAAGCGGAGATGCCCGCCAACCATTTGGTCATTGGCAGTCCGGCAAAAGCGATACGTGTGCTGAGCGAGCAGGAAATCGCCTGGAAGAAGCAGGGCACGCGTGAGTATCAGGTGCTGGTGGATCGCTGCAAGCTGACCCTGCATCAGGTCGAACCCCTGCGCGAAGTGGAGCCCGGTCGAAAACGTCTGGAGTTTGACGAGGATCTGCGACCAAAATCGGCGTCATGAAGGGGCGCGCACCTGCGGAAGTAAAGCAGCGCATCGAAAAAGGCCCCGTCAGGGGCCTGTGCATGTTTACGCTGGCCTGTTGCGTTGCGCGAAATCAGAACCGGTATTGCAGACCGGCGGTAACGGTATAGTTTTTGTTGGAAATGCCCGCCGCATCACCGCCAATTGACCCGGATTCGCCCGTGTTAGTATCAATAATCTGCGTGCCGCCTTTGCCCTCTTTGTAACGGCTATACGCGAACTCGGCAAAAACTTTGGCGTGTGGCGTGACGTAATATCCTGCATCCACTGACGCACCATAATAGCGAGAGTCTGAGGTTTTCTCGCGGAAGGTCAGGTCGCGCATATAGTGCTCGTCGTTATCATGAGCGCGCACCCAGTCACTGAATTTAAACAGGCCATTAAATTCGAAATTATTAATACGATACTGCCCCACAAGCCCAATATAAGGCATTGAGAAGCGCTGGCTATAACCAATGCCGCGTTCGCCCACCGGGAAATTCCCCGTGTTGGTACCGTTATCATAATTATAAGAGCCACCGGTGGCCGTCCAGCTAAAACGGGTTTCCTGATAACCGGCAGTCACGCCCGCTTTATAGCTTTCGCCCTGCAATATCCAGCCTTTTACATTGAGATCGTATTCATTGGCATAATTGACGTTAGTTGCCGGATGCGTCGAATGATCTGTCCAGCTGGATTGTCTTTCGTTCATCCAGTCATAGTCATCCATATGACCCGAGCCGGATGCCAGCGAGGTCCAGCCGCGTGCGTTCAGGGTCAGGAAAGGGTACGCATCCCAGGAAATATCGCCTTTCAGGATGGCGACGTTTTTAATTTTCCAGTCCAGCTGGCTGATTTTTCTGCCTGTGACGTCGTCATACACCATTTCATGGGATTTCCCGCTGAGCATCCCGCCCGAGGCTGAAACGGTGACGCTGTCAGGTGAGAAATTCGGCGTAAATTGCGTTTCCCCTGCGTATACTGTGCCTGAAAAGGCGACCATCATCGTCAGTAAAAGCGTATTTCTTGTCATTTTTATGTCCCTAATTAAAATTTAATAAATACCTTGCAATTAAATTTTAAAAGCCACACAAATAACAATCAACTGCCAGTTTTAGTCATTATTCGCATTTGCGTTGTGTATTCCTTTCACAAGAAACGTCCCTCACCGAGATAATATTGCCGTCCCGCCTCCGACAATTAGCGTGAATATATTTAGCAGGATATTAATCAAAGTACGGTTTTAAAATGACTTCCGTCCAGTGCATAAAAGCTCTGACACGCTGCGATAAATTACGCCGATGGGCGACCACGAAAGCGGCATTAAGCGGTTCAGGAGGCAAATGGGGAAGCACTTCAACCAGCGCGCCGCGCTGGATATGGGGCGCCAGCGCGGAATACCCGCCCTGAATTAAGCCCAGACCCGCCAGCCCGGCTTCATGATAGGCCGGTACGCTGTTGACCCGCGCGGCGCCGGGTAACATGACGGACCGGTAGCCATCACCGTCCGGGTACTGCCAGCCATCAGGCCTGGCACCAAAATTTCGCATGTAATGCACCATACGGTGTCCCTGACGAAGCAGGTCGTCAATCGTCTCGGGCACCCCGACGCGCTCCAGATAGCGTGGGCTGGCGGCGTTAATCATCCGTAACTGACCCAGCGGTCGGGCAATGAGGGTCTCATCAACAATGGGCCCAAAACGAATGACGCAGTCAAAGCCTTCCTGAACCAGATCGACTCGCCGGTCTGTGCTTGAAAGTTCTATTTCAAGTTCAGGATGCGCGTCCAGCAGTTGTGGCAGGGCGGGAATCACTACGCTTTGGGCCAACACTGCTGGCATATCGACGCGTAAACGTCCCCGCAGTGACATGCCGCCAGGCGCAAACATGGACTGGAGATCTTCTGCATCTGACAACAAATCCCGGGCGCGGGAATAAAAAGCCCGACCGTCTTCGGTCAGCTGTACCGCGCGGGTAGTCCGGTGCAACAGCGTCGTCCCGAGGTCATGCTCAAGCTCACGTACGACCGTTGAAACGCGGCCTTTCTTAATGCCCAGGCTCTCCGCCGCCTGAGTAAAGCTCTGCATTTCTGCGACGCGCGCAAAAATAGTCAGTGCATGCAGGTTTTTCATTGTTCACCTTCCGGGTAACAGTGCGTTATTTTTTGGGTGATTTATTCCCTTATTGATGACTAATAGAGTGTCTTCATACCGCGTAACGCTGTCAAACAGGTTGATGCGTTTTACACCACCGGCAACAGTCCTCAGGAAGGATAAAGAAGATGAATAAAGGTTATTTAATCGCCCACGTGACCGTCACAGATCCTGCTGCCTATGCAGAATATGCGAACGCTGCCGGGGAAGCGCTGCAGGGGTTCAACCCCCGGGTCATCGTCTGGTCAGGGGAATATGAAAATCTCGAAGGGGAGGCGCATGAACGCCATGTCGTTCTAGAGTTTGATTCGTATGCTGAGGCCAAACGTTTTTATAACAGTCCCGGGTACGTGGCCGCCAGAAAGCTGCGCGCGGGGGCGGCAACCGGGACATTTGTTGTGGTTGAAGGGGCTTAATCCTGCGCCAGCGGCAGGAAGGCGTCAGCAAATATGTCCGGCTCATACCCGGCTGAGGTAAAGAGATGATGACGTGATTCATCAATGGCCTCGCGAAGGCGGGTGATGTCTACCCCCAGCACGTTGCCGTCTTGCTTCACGATTCGTCCGGCAATCATGACGGTATGGATGTTGCTGCGCTCTGCCGCATGGACCACCGTGCCAAATGCATTGCCGGACGGATAGAGGTTGAGATCGCCGGCGTTAATAAGCACCAGGTCGGCCTGTTTACCCGGCGTCAGGCTGCCGATGCTCTCCTGTAACCCTGCACAGGCCGCACCATCGACGGTGGCTGCTTTCAGGAGCTGTTGGGTATGAAGCGTATTTACGGTGTGCGCTGAACCACAGCAGTGCTGCTGATGCATGCCCATGACGCGCTGGAGGTAAAAAGCCACGCGCATTTCCATAAACATGTCGCCGCTGTACGACGTTTCATTGTCTACGCTGAGGCCGGGGCTGATGCCGTGGCGCAGCGCGGACTGAAGGGCAAACATGCCGTCTTCGATACCGTAGTGCGCATCGGAGCGGGGGCAGACGTTCACGCGTACGCCCGCATCCCGCAGGATTTTCCATCCGTCGTCCGGCAGTGCGGTGCAGTGATTAAAAATATTGTCCGGTCCCAGAAGCCCCTGCTGATGCAGCGCCTCAAGCTGCGACGCCATTTCACCCCCAAAGAATTCGGTCACGATTGGCAACCCCAGCCTGCGGGCCTCCAGCCATCTCTCCGGCTCCAGCTGGGCCATGACTGCCAGCGAAACAAGACTCTCAGGATTATTCTGGAAATACTTTTCTTGCAGGCGCTGCCAGTTACCGGGCCAGTGCGCGCGGTCCCATTCTCCGGACACCGGTGCACCGGAAGCGTGTACGGCGCGGATCCCCGCATCCAGCAGGGCCTCAACGGCCGCGTCCGAATGCGCAGCGGTGCGGCTGTTATGGGAATTATCAATCACCGTGGTGATACCGGCATCAATACACCCCAGGGCGGTGAGCAGGTTGCCGATATAAATATCGGCAGGGCGATAATACCTGGCGAATGAGAAGTGCGTGGCGTTGCAGTAATCTTCAAGCGTTTTGGCGTCGGGGTTAATGCGGCGCAGTTGTCCCTCCCAGGCATGGCGATGGGTATCCACCAGGCCCGGCATGGCAATCATATGTGTGGCATCTATTATGCGGGCGCCTTCTGCTGCAAGATTTTCACCAATGGCGACGATCTTTGCGCCTTCGATAAGGATATCTCCGCGCTCAAAATTACCCACCCTGTCATCCATGCTGAGCAGGGTTGCGCCCTTAATCAACGTGGCGGGTGGAGTTATGCTTTGATTGTTAATCATATTTCTCAGGTAATCGCTCATCTTCTTGTCCTTTGTCTCTTCATGGGTGAGAAATTACGCCACCCGATTACGGCGAAAAAGATGCTTAACGTGTTTTCATTATTCATAATCTACGAAGAATAATGTGAGCGACGGTCGGGGGAGAAAAAATGGATCGTATTCAGGCAATGCAGATCTTCATGCGGGTAGCGCAGGCCGGAAGCTTTGTCCGCGCAGCCGAAACGCTTTCTCTTCCTTCGTCAACGGTCACCAGCAGCATAAAAAATCTGGAGAGTTACCTCCAGGTGCGCCTGCTTAACAGAACGACAAGGCGGGTGAGCCTCACCGCTGAAGGTGTGCAGTATCTGGCGCAATGCCAGGAAATACTGGCGTTAATCGAGCATGCGGAAACGAGCCTGACGGCGTCAGTCCGGCGCCCGCAGGGACGCTTGCTGGTGGACATGCCGGGCGGGATCGCGGATTTCATCGTGATGCCTCACCTGAAAGATTTTTACCGGCTTTATCCGGATATCTACCTGATGTTGGGCGTCAACGATCGGCAGGTTGATCTGGTGCAGGAGGGGGTGGACTGTGTGATCCGAACGGGGGATCTGAATAGCTCGACTCTTGTTGCCCGTCCTTTGGGCCGGTTTCGCTGGGTGACCTGTGCCTCACCGGACTATCTCAGGAAGTTCGGTACTCCCCGCTCGCCAGACGACTTATCACAGCATCGGGCGATACACTATTTTTCCGATCAGACCCGACGGGCGGATGCGTTACGCTTTGTCCGCGGGACAGAGACCGTCTCCATCCCTGTTCGCGGCGAAGCGGCCGTAAATGCCACCGGGCTTTATATCAACATGTGCCTTGAAGGTTTCGGGCTGGCGCAGCTGGCTGAGAGTATTGTCTCAGCGCATCTGCGGGAGGGAAGGCTGGTTGAGGTTCTGGCTGACTGGCAACCGCCTTCGGTGCCCGTCACGTTGCTTTATCCCCATCAGCGTTTTCTCTCTCCCGCAGTGCGTGCCTTTGCAGACTGGATTGCCGGGCTTATCCCGGACGCCAGCCCGGCACCGTCAGGCGGCGGGCTTGATCCGAAACCAGATCGCATACATCGCTGGCAGGAAGACGAGGGTAATAATGGTTCCCCCTAGCGTTCCGCCAATCAGCGTGTAGGCCAGCGTTCCCCAGAACACGGAGTGCGTCAGGGGAATGAACGCCAGCACGGCGGCCATGGCTGTCAGTAAGACCGGCCTCGCGCGCTGTACGGTCGCCTCAACCACGGCATGGAACGGATCGAGACCGTCCTTCTGGTTGTGATCGATTTGACCAATGAGAATCAGCGTGTTTCGCATCAGGATCCCCGAAAGCGCGATCAGGCCGACGAGGGCATTGATGCCAAATGGCTGATTGAAAAGCAGCAGTGTAGGAACCACACCAATAAGCCCCAGCGGTGCGGTCAGGAATACCATGACCATGGCCGAGAGTGAACGCACCTGCAGAATGATTATCAGCAGCGTCAGGGCAATCATGATGGGGAACAGCGGGGCCATGGCCTGGGTGGCTTTGCCGGATTCCTCAATCGATCCCGCCATTTCGATGCGATAGCCAGGTGGAAGCGAATCAACAATGGGTTGCAGCTGTTTCATGATGGCGGTTGACACATCCGGGGGCTGAAGGTTTTCGGCAATGTCTCCCCGCACGGTAATCGTGGGCGTACGATCGCGGCGGCGCAACAGCGGATCTTCCATTCGGATCTCAATCTCCCCGATTTGTGACAGCGGAACGCGTTGTCCGGCGTTACCCACCAGGGTAAAGCCCTCTATCTTCGCCGGATCAAGACGGATATCACCCGCGGCGCGGCCCGTAACCTGTACCGAGCGAATATCTTCCCGCACGGAGGTGATGGGAACGCCCGACAGCAGGAACTGAAGCTGCTGGGCAACGGCGTTCGATGTTAAACCGGTAGCCTGCAGGCGGTTCTGATCGAGGGTGAAATGCAGGGTCGGTACGCGTGAACCCCAGTCGGTATTGACGGTTCTCATCATCGGACTGGCCTGCAGCACACCTTTGACGTTATCTGCAATGTCACGCAGTTTATTGACATCCGGTCCCATTACTCGCCAGGCGACCGGGAAGGGAGAATAAGGCCCGAACACCAGCTGCGTTACCCGCACGCGTGCCTCCGGAGCCAGCCCGCGGGCTACCGCTTCGCGAAGGCGGAACTTAAGCGCCTCGCGTGACTTCTCGCTGTCCGTCATGACGACAACCTTCGCGAAAGAGGGATCGGGCAACTCAGGGGCCATCGCCAGATAAAAACGCGGCGAACCCTGGCCAATGTAGGCGGTGACGATGCTGGCTTCAGGCTGTTTGCGCAGCCACGCTTCGATTTTCGCGGTGGCGGCGCTGGTTTGCTCAATCGATGTGCCATACGGCATCTGCACTTCCACCAGCACCTCGGGGCGGTCGGACGTCGGGAAAAACTGTTTTTTAACCAGCCCCATCCCCAGTACTGCGAGGGTGAAGATGGCCACGACGGACGCGGCGACGATCCATTTTCGGGCGATCACGCGGCTCAGGGTATGACGAAAACGGTTATAGCGCGGGGTGTCATAGATGGCGGCATGACCGCCTTCGACTTTTGCGATGTCCGGCAGAATTTTGACGCCCAGATAAGGGGTGAACACCACCGCCACAAACCACGAAGCTATCAGGGCGAGGCCGACTACCCAGAACATATTGCTGGTGTACTCCCCGGCGGTTGACTGCGCAAAACCATTCGGCATAAACCCGATGGCTGTCACCAGGGTTCCGGCCAGCATTGGCGCGGCGGTATGGCTCCAGGCGTAGGCGGAGGCTTTGATTCTGTCGTAGCCTTCCTCCATTTTTACCACCATCATTTCGATGGCGATAATGGCATCATCAACCAGTAAGCCGAGGGCAAGAATAAGGGAGCCCAGGGTAACGCGGTCGAAGTTTATACCGGAGGCTTCCATCACGACAAAAACGACCGCCAGCGTCAGCGGCACTGCCGCCGCGACAACGATGCCCACGCGCCACCCCATACTGACAAAACACACCACCATCACCACCAGCAGGGCGACGAAGAACTTGATCATGAACTCATCGACCGACGAGCGGATATTCACCGACTGATCGGTGACTTTCGTCAGGGTCATCCCCAGAGGCATATTCGCATTGATGTTTGCCGTTTCTGCATCCAGCGCTTTACCCAGCGCCAGGCCGTTCCAGCCTTCACGCATGACAATACCGAGCAGCAGGGTGGGTTCTTGCTGGTTACGGATCTGCAGTGTCGGTGGATCTTCATACCCTCGTTCAACCGTTGCCACGTCGGACAGCCGGAGCGTTTTGCCCTGCGCGATAAGGGGCGTATCGCGGATCTTCTGCAATTTATCGAAAGCGCCGTCGAGGCGGATAAAGATTTGCGCCCCGCGCGTTTCAATCGAGCCCGCCGCGGTTAATGCGTTCTGGCTGTTGAGCGTGGTGAAAATATCCTGCGGGGAGAGCCCCAGTGTTGCCAGACGGTCATGCGAGAAGGAGATGTAAATCCGCTCGGCCTGTTCCCCGATGATGTTCACTTTCTTTACACCTGGAACGTGCAAAAGCTGCTGGCGCAGGGCTTCGGCGTCACGCACTAACAGACGCTGTGGTTCGCCTTTCGCTTTCAGTGCAAAAAGGGCAAAGGTGACATCGGAAAACTCGTCATTGATCATCGGCCCCATGACGCCTGCCGGAAGGTTTTTGGTTTCATCCCCCAGTTTCTTTCGCGCCTGGTAAAACTCTTCCTGAACCTGAGAAGGCGGGGTTTTGTCCTGCAATGACAGCGTGATAAACGCCATACCGGGGCGGGTATACGTTTCCGTGCGGTCATACCATTTGAGTTCCTGCAGACGTTTTTCCAGCGGCTCGGCGACCTGATCCTGAATTTCCTGTGCGGTTGCACCGGGCCAGACGGTGATAACCGTCATTTGCTTAACCGTGAAGGGGGGATCTTCCGCGCGGCCAAGGCCAAAAAACGAGAAAATACCGGCAAGGGTAACCAGAATAATCAAGAACAGCGTGACCGAGCGCTCGCGTACCGCAAGCGCTGACAGGTTGAAACGACCTCCACTCATGGTGTCATCCCCGCCTGAGTGGCATCGCGCTGTTCCGCCAGCCGGACCGCTTCGCCTTCGTGCAGAAGATGGACGCCTAACGCAACAATCTTCTCTCCGGGCTGCACGCCGCCGGTCACTCTGGCGATATCATCCCCTACGCTAAGCACCCTGACAGGCCGCCAGACGACTTTTGTCGGCTGAGCGGAAATACGCCAGACGCCAGGCCCTTTCCCCGCATCGTAGAGAGACGCCAGAGGAACCTGCATCACCCGGCTGTCGCCTTTGCCGTGTTCGATGCTCAGCGTCACGGTCGCCCCCAGCGGCGCGTTCGCCAGCGCGCCGTTCAGCACGTATCGGGCCTCAAAGGTACGGGTGGTCGCATCGGCTGAATCAGACAGCAGGCGCAGCTTCGCGCTAACGGGCTGTTTTTCGTTACCGTAGAGCGTTGCCAGGGCTGTACTTCCTACGGCAGGGCGCAGGGTTTCCGGCAACTGGACCAGCGCCTCGCGCTGCCCCGCGCGGGCCAGACGGATCACCGCCTGCCCGGCGCTGACCACCTGTCCAGGCTCGGCAAGCGTCTCCATTACCACGCCGTCTGAATCGGCAAGTAGCACGGCATAACCGGTGGCGTTTTGCGCCACGCCTGCCTGTGCCCGGGCAGCGCTGAGCTCCGCTCTGGCGCTGTCGGCTGCGGCTTTAATCTGGTCGTATTCCGACGCCGACACTGCACCGGATGCCACAAGGCCGCGATAACGCGCCTCATCGCTGGACGCTTTACGTGCGCGCGCCTGGGCAGCATCCACCGCTCGCTGCTGGGCCTGCGCCTGTAATTTCAGATCAACAGGATCCAGACGCATTAAAGGCTGGCCCTGCTTAACGGTTTGACCCGTATCGACAAGACGTTCGAGAATTTTGCCCTGCACCCTGAAGCCTAAATCACTTTGCGTTCTTGCCACCACCACGCCGGTAAAGGCGCGTGACGTCTCGTTCGCAGGGATCACGGACGCAAACCTGACAAGCGGTGGCTGCGTGCGCGGATCGTCACTGGCGTGGTTATCGCCGCATGCCACCAGGGCAAACGGCAGGAGGCATACGGCAAGGCGGGCTGAATGAAGCCTGAGCATGGGAACCCTTATTACATTAACAGGACGGTATCCGCATTCTCATTCTAGTGACCAATAAAGTCAATGGTCACTAATCAGGGGGCCAGGCTTCGCAAAATCAGAGAGGAGAGGACAACCGCCGCGGTCGGGGCGGCTTCAAGGTTGTACTGTAGCTGAACAGGGTTAATGAAAGGGCACATCACCATATAGATCGCCAGTGTAGCTTCGTCCAGAGGGGTTTTTCTCTCGAACTCACCGGCTTTTCTGCCCTCGACAACAATGCTCTCAATCAGCTTCAGCAGACGTTCTGAATACCTTTCGGTTGAAGGCCACTTGTCCCGCGCGGCAACGGCGGCGATGTCGTAGAGTTTACGCTCATGGAAAAACAGTTCACTTCCCGCCTCGGTGAGCGCCCTGAACAGACGACGCAGCTTTTCGCTTGCGGATGGCGCATCAGCGATGGCTGCATTGACCGCCGCCATGATCATATCAAGACGGTTCGCGCAGATGACCTCGCCGATTGCCTGCTTGGAATCAAAAAATTTATAGATATAGGCTTTTGAAAAACCGATGGCTTTGGCAAGTTCGGCGACGGTGGTTTTTTCATAGCCGTAATGGCCGAAATGCTCATACGCAGCTTCGACGATTTGCTCTCGGACCGTGTGATCGAGTGGACCACGTGTGGATGGGGTGTTTATGTCTTTAGTCATTATTTCAGCTTAGCGTGACAGGCTCCGATTGACAACGTGTGACCATTTGGTAATTGGGTCACATGGTTGAGTGGGCAGATGGCACATGCACAGTCGTCTGTGGAACCCGAGGGATAATACTCGTTAGCCCTGAGCCGTTAAGACTGCATCATCAACCAGGTCGGCTAAGTGTATCACTGTTTTTCGCGGGATATTGTCAGTCTTTGCGAGAGGTTGCGCGCGTTTCAGTGCAATTGCGCGGCACTGAAACGTCACGCTTTGACCTGAACGGGATTATGCGTCTGAGTGCGTCCCCTGACCGGCGGGCTTAGGTCGTAATACTTTTTCAGCAATGATCGCCAGACGTCGGCGGGTGACAAACCGGTGTAACTGGCCCAGCAGCCAGTTACCGCAGCCGGGGATCAGCGTGTTGCGTTGCGTATCCACGGCCCGTAACGCCAGCGCGACCACGTTCTGCGCTGGCATTCTTTTGCCCACTGACGCTTCCTCGGCGTTCACCACCTCAAAAAAGGCGGTATCCGTTGCGCCGGGGCAAAGCGCCAGCACGCGGATGCCGTGAGCGCGGTATTCTCCCCACAGCGCGTTCGAAAAGGAGAGTAAAAATGCCTTTGTTGCCCCATAAATTGCCATATACGGATCCGGTTGCATGGCAGCGGTTGAGGCCACGTTAATCATCACGCCTGAACCTTTACGCAGCATCGCGGGCAGCAGGGCGTGCGCGAGCGCCACGGGAGCGAAGCAGTTGACGTTGATCTCTTCACGCTGGCGCGCCAGAGATAGCTTTTCAAATCGCCCGTAGGTGGCAAACCCCGCGCTATTAATCAAAATATCGGGATAAAGCCGTAACGCTTCCAGCCGTTCCACAATGTGGGTAATGGCCTCAGGCAGCGTTAAGTCCTGCACGATAACGGTGAGTGATACGCCGTGCGTTTTCTGAAGCTCAGCCGCAAGCGCCTGCAGCGTTGCCTCGGAGCGGGCAACCAGGATCAACCCCACGCCACGGGCCGCGAGCTGGCGGGCGAACTCCCGTCCGATGCCCGAGGATGCACCGGTAACCAGTGCTGTTTTTCCTGTATAATCAAAAGAATTCATAACATACATCCCGTTTTCCCTGTCTGTGCGGCACAGGATAAACCGTGTACTCAGGTACACGGTCAAGCGTGATTTTTACAAAGTGAGAACGACGCGATGAGGATCGGCGAGCTGTGTGCCAGAACAGGGTTATCGAAAGAGACGGTGCGTTATTATGAAAGGGCGGGCTTGCTGGAAAAAATTCCGCAGCCAAACGGCAGTAATAACTACAAAGTCTACTCGGCTGTGGATTTACAACGGCTGAAGCTGATCGGGCATGCCAAAATGCTGGGGTTTACCCTGGCTGAAATCGCCGATGTTCTGGCGGTCTGGGTTGATGACCGCTTTACCGCGGAGGAAAAACAGGCCGCTTTGCGGCGCAAACTGGCGCAACTGGCGGAGAAAGAAGCGGCGCTGAATGAACTTCGGACCCGCTTGACCGATGCCCTTCATAAAGTCGGTCAGCCGTGTGTTGATGTATTTTAAACGGCCGACGCGGGCCGGTTAACGCAACCGGCGGCTTCACGACGTCATCAGCTCACCGCGTTCAGTCTTTTTAAGCCAGTCGATAAAAAACTGGCTAAATGCGGTGACCTGAAGCGGCTGGAGTTTCCGTTGCGGGTAGACAAACTGTAGCCCGACATCTTTGCGATCAAACCGGCTAAAGCCGGTGAAGCTCCCGGCAAGCAACACTTTCAGCCTACCTTTCTCGACATCGTCCTTCACGTCCCACCACGATTTGCCCACAATGCCAGCCCCGTCGAGGGCCCACTGACGAAGCAGCGCTCCGTCATCACAGACCATGGCAGGCTCTACGCGAACGACGCGCTCTTTCCCCTCAACCTCAAACCGCCATTCATTCATCACCACCCCTTGCGACTCCAGCGCCAGACAGCGGTGGTCCGTCAGCGCGTCACAGGAGGCAGGGATACCTTGGTCGTTAAGATACGCTGCTGACGCGACCAGCACCCGGTGATTGGGACGGATATTTCTGACCACCAGGCTGCTGTCCGGCAGGTTGCCGAAGCGAATGCTCATATCCAGCCGGTTAGCGACCAGATCCTCTACGTGTTCTCTTAAGTAAATGAAAAATTTGATTTCCGGATGCAGGCGGGAAAATGCCATGACGGCGGGGCTGAGATACTGCCTGCCAAAGTCAGAGGGGGCGGAAAGACGAATGTTGCCGCTGAGCACGCCCTCTTTTTGTGCCAGTAACGACTCGGCATGATGCATCTCTTCCAGCACGCGCAGTGCAGCATGGTAAAACTCTTCGCCCGCACGGGTGAGGGAGATAGCCCGCGTGGAACGGTGAAACAGGCGCGTCTGGTAGCGTTCTTCAATCGCTTTGAGGCGGGAGGTCATGGTGGCCGGGGAAAGTGACAGGCGGCGGCCAGCGGCGGAAAGCCCGCCAGCCTCGGCCACTTCAACCAGCAGCGCCATATCTTCGAGTTTACCCATTATTCATATTTACCGAAAAGTGCATCTGATTTTAGTGTAATTATCAAAATCAGATGCCGCCTGTAAAGTGATTTCATCGTAACCACAAGGGACGTCCAGATGAACCAGACCTCACTTTTTGAACGCTACAGGTTAGGGGATCTCAACCTGAAAAATCGCATCGTCATGGCACCCATGACCCGTGCCCGCGCTCTTCAGCCGGGAAATATTCCCTCGACGCTGATGGCTGAATATTACCGACAGCGGGCCAGCGCGGGCTTAATCATCACCGAAGCCACGCAGATCTCGCCTCAGGGCCAGGGCTATTCATGGACTCCGGGGATCCATACGCCAGAGCAGGTTGCGGGGTGGCAACTCACTACCGGCGCGGTCCATCAGGCGGGAGGGGTGATTTTTTCCCAGCTCTGGCACGTGGGGCGGATGTCTCATGCCCGTTTTCACGAAGACGGACTGCCCGTCGCGCCCTCCGCGCTGGCACCCGATGCGAAAGTATGGGTGGTGAATGAACATGGCGAAGGTCAAATGGTTGACTGCCCGACGCCACGCGTGCTGTCGCGAAAAGAGATCGTGCGCGTCGTCGAACAGTACCGACAGGCGGCGCTCAATGCCGTTCAGGCCGGGTTTGATGGCGTGGAGGTGCACGGCGGAAACGGCTATCTGATTGATCAGTTCCTGAGATCTACGTCAAACATCCGCACGGATGAGTATGGCGGCAGTCTCGTGAACCGGATCCGCTTCGCGCAGGAGGTGCTCGATGCCATTGCGCAGGCCATTGGCGCTGAGCGCACCGGTATCCGGCTTTCGCCGTTTATTACACAGCGGGGAATGAACGATCCGCAGGTCATCGAAGCCATTCTCGCCCTCGCGGCCTGGTGCCAGCAACGAGGCATTGCGTTTATTCACCTGGCGGAAGCCGACTGGGATGATGCGCCACAGGTTCCGGAAAGTTTCCGCAAAAAACTGCGCGAAACATTCCGCGGCACCCTGATCGTGGCGGGAAATTATACCCCTGAAAAGGCGGAAAAAATCCTCGCAGCAGGGTATGCCGATTTGATTGCGTTTGGACGCCCGTTTATTGCCAACCCCGATTTACCACAGCGGCTGGCGCATCACTGGCCGCTGAATGACGTCAGCGATCCCGCCACGCTCTTTGGTGGTACAGCGGTGGGGTATACCGATTACCCCACTTACAACCTGTGTGAGGAAAAATGATGACCCGTAAAACGTTAATTATTGGCGGCGCGTCCGGTATTGGTTTTGCTGTAGCACGTGCCCTGGCAGCACGCGGCGACGACATTATTCTCGTGGGACGCAATAAAGAGAAACTGAACGCTGCCCGCGCGCGGCTCAGTCCATCTCCCGCCTCTGTTGAGACCCTCGTCCTCGATATTAGCAATGAAGCAGAGGTGATCGCGTTAAGCGAAACGCTGGGTGAGGTCGACAATATTATTGTCACGGCCGGCTCTCAGGCACCGGGAGGGCCGCTTTCGACCCTCGACCCTGGCGCAGCGAGACTGGCTTTTGATACCAAATTTTGGGGCAGCATGCACGTCGCCAGATATCTGAGCGGGAATATTTCGCCCCGCGGTACGCTGACGCTGACCAGCGGATTTGTTGCACGCCGCGTGGTAGCCGGTGCCATAGTCAAAACCACCATGAACGCCGCCATCGAGGCGGCAACAAAAGTGCTGGCAAAAGAGCTTTCACCGCGTCGCGTAAACGTCATCAGCCCGGGTCTGACCGATACCGAAGCCCACGCCGGGATGGATGCGGCTGCGCGGGAAAAAATGCTGACTGTTGCAGCACAGACGTTGCCCGCTAAAGCGTGGGGACGAGCGGAAGACGTCGCTCAGGGCTATCTCTTTGCCATCGATAATGCCTTTGTTACGGGCTCGGTGATTGATATTGAGGGCGGGGCATTACTTAACTGACCCCGCGTTGATCCGAATTGATTCCGGCAGTGAACATGCTGGCGGAAAACGTAATCTCAGGTTGTAAGCGTTTATGCAATATTCAACATATGCACGTCCAGCTGTGCTGGCGTTAATTCTGGCTGGCGTATCCGGTGTGGCTTATTCGGCCCAGAGCGACCGGGTGAAACCGAATCTTCTTATCGTGGATAACACGCTGTCGCAAACGCAATTAACGGCGAGCGAAAATGCGGCCGTTACGTATGCCACGTTCTGGGATACCGGCAAAGAGTCTCTGGCGCGGGAAGCGCTGGCGGTTAATTTTGTGGATAAAACCCCACCGGAAGGCCGTAAACAGGGGCCAGAGGGCGCCATTATGGCCTCGAGGGCATTTCGCACCGCGGTGCCGGATTTACGCTGCGAGGTGGAACAAATGATCGTTACGGGGAATCGTGTCGTGTCCCATTTGCATTTCCACGGTCATTTCAGCGGGACATTTGGCAAAATAAAAGGGCAGGGTCAAAACGTTGATTTTATCGCGACGGATATCTATGAGATCGGCAACGGTAAAATAGTGTCCAACTGGCATATTGAAGATAACCTGACGCTGATGAAACAGTTGGGTGTGATTTAAATAATAGTCTGCCTCTTTTTCGTGGTGTAAAAGATAAGCCCGCCCGGGTAACCGAAAGGTTACCCGGAGCGTATAACCCCCCGTAATGGCGAAGCATGATCCTGATGAAACCTACAGCCCCAGGTCGCTCAGTGAAGGGTGGTCATCAGGACGTCTGCCCAGCGGCCAGTGAAACAGGCGCTCAGACGCTTTTATCGGCATATCGTTGATGCAGGCGAAGCGGCGCTTCATCAGACCATCCGGCTCGAATTCCCAGTTTTCATTACCGTAAGACCGATACCAGTTGCCTGAATCATCATGCCATTCATAGGCATAGCGCACGGCGATACGGTTTTCCGTAAATGCCCACAGCTCTTTGATCAGACGATAATCCAGCTCTTTTTTCCATTTGCGCTCCAGGAATGCCTGCGCTTCCTGACGGTTGGTGGCAAACTCCGCGCGGTTTCGCCACTGGGTATCCAGCGAATAGGCAAGTGCGATTTTGGCCGGGTCGCGACTGTTCCAGCCATCTTCTGCCAGTCTGACTTTTTCGATGGCACTTTCACGCGTAAAAGGCGGTAAAGGGGGGCGTGTGTTCATTTCGGCTACCTCTGGTTGGTATTAGGTAGACAGGTCTGTCTACTGGTGTTAATCTAGGCCTGAAAATTAACGCTGTCAACCTGTCAATTGAGGCCGTCGATCTGTGAATACAGTCAACTTGAATAACGATAAAATAATCAGTGTGAGGGAAAAAATATTGCTTACCGCGCACGATCTGTTTTATTCCAGCGGATTTAAAGCAACGGGCGTGGATACCATTATCAAGCAGGCTAGAGTCACTAAAGTGACGTTTTATCGCCATTTTCCTGGGAAAAGTTTACTGATTGTTGCCTATCTCCACTATCGACACGAAATATGGATTGACTGGTTTGAAAGCACGCTGCGTCGACATCTTGCTGCGGGCAAAACCCCGGCCAATGCATTATCTGACACGCTATATGAATGGTTTATTTCGCCGTTATTCCATGGGTGCGCCTTTATTAATGCCAGCGCAGAAGCAAAATCTGAAGAAAATGAACGCGAAATAAAAGATATTTGCCGCAATCATAAAACCGAAACAAAGGCAAAAATAGCGTCCCTGACCGGCATAACCGATGAGAAAACCGTTAATGAAATCATGATGCTGATCGACGGTGCGATTATTCATGCGCAAATGGGGATCGCAGCGGATGAGGTCATAAGCTCATTGAAAAAGGGAGTAGAACGGCTAACAGAAAACGCCGCCTGAACCGGGGCACGATCGGTCGTCGACGAAATACGCTTAGCATGGAAGGGCTGGCGCTGAGCCTGGCAGTGAATGCCAGGCTCCTGCCTTTAGTCATCATCTTCTGCCCGTTCCGCCATCGCCAGCGAGCTGGCACTGGCCGGATCAAACAGGGAAATACTCTCGATCTGATTCAGCATGATCACCTTTCTGAAGTCCATCGCACTTCCGGGTTCTGAATCCAGAGTAATGTCGTGGCGGGCATACCATTTGCTGTAATTATTTTCGATGCAAATCCGCATTGTCTTTTCATCACGATAGCCGCTTAGCATGGGGATCAGCACGATATTGGCGGTTTTTTCATACTCAAGCGTTGCGGTGTGGATCATGCCGACATAAATCCGTCTCGAGCGCAGCGTCACCTGCGCCAGCTCCCCTTGCTCCATACACTGATACAGCAGTTGTTCGATACCGCTCGACTGCGCGAGACGTTTGTAGAGCTTCTTCCTGCCTTCACCGTCCAGCCTGGCGCTGCCTGCCCAGTTAGAACGATAAAGACAAAACAGAATGGCGAAGGCCAGCATGACGACGACCGGCGCCTGAATACCTAAAAAGCTCCAGTTCATAAAATCTATTTGCCAGTCGGCATAGGTTTGCGCCGTGAAGTGGAAGGTGTTATCGGCGGCAGAAAGTGCATAGAGCAACAGCCAGAGCAGCCCCGTGGCGATCACCCCTTGCAGAACGAAGATACAGCCATACAGGGCAACGAGAAAATAGACATCCCAGCCGAAAGATCGCTTGATTTTAAAACGGGTCGACAGGTCACGGCTGGTGTACCAGTACCCACAGACCATCAGCACCATAAAGATAGCCGTTCCCATATCAGGCCCTCTTCAGCGCGTTAACATGACGCAGGAAATCCTGTCGCACCTCGTTGCTCTTGTAGTTCACCGAGGCGTTCCCGTCCTGGTCGATGATGATGCGATCGCCATCCTCCACGGCTTCGATAATTTCCTGCTGGCTCATCACCTGGAGCAATGATTCCGGACTGGAGAAAAGTGACAGAAAGAAACGTTTCATCGCGGGGTTTCCTCATCCTTATGATTAAAAAGGATAAGTCTGGAAGAAGAAGGGGAAATGCGCCTTAAGGTAAAACTGAAAAGCAAAACGGGAAACAGGTGCGTTAGAAAATGTTCTGAAAAAAAGCATCGGCAACACAGGTGTAACTTTTTGAAAAATAATATAAATAAAAAATAGTTGCACACAAACTTGGACAAATAACGTTAATTGTGTAAGTTTTAATTATGCGATTACGCCACGTTGTTTACCGCCAGGATGTGACCCATGAGCACTTTGCCCTCTGTCGTGAGTCGGTTTGTTGAGTACTACACCGCACTGGATAGCCAGCCGCCCTCAGCGCTGGTCGGGCTTTATCATTCGGATGCCACGCTTATCGATCCGTTCGGCGAGCATGACGGGATTTTCGCGCTCCAGCGCTATTTCACCCATTTGCTGGCCAATGTAGAAAATTGCCGTTTTACCATTGATCCTCCGCTGTTCGGTGACCGCCGTTTCGTTGTCACGTGGATAATGCACTGGTCGCATCCGCGCATTGCCGGAGGCGAGCCGCTCGACCTGCCGGGATGTTCGGTGGTGGAGACCGAACATGGGTTGATTACTCGCCAGCGTGACTATTACGACGCCGGAGAGATGATCTACGAACACCTTCCGCTGCTCGGTTGGGCAGTGCGCGGCGTGAAGCGGAGGGTGAACGCATGAGCACGGTTCTGATTACCGGAGCAAGCTCGGGCATCGGCGCCGGGCTGGCGAAATCCTTCGCTGCTGACGGCCACACGGTTATCGCCTGCGGGCGCGATCCGGCGCGTCTGGACGCCCTGCATCAGCACAGCCCCACCATCACGGTTCGCCTGTTCGATATGACAGACAGGGACGCCTGTCGCCAGGCGCTGACGGGCTGCTATGCCGACCTGGTTATTCTCTGCGCCGGTACCTGCGAATACCTTGAGCAGGGCGTGGTGGATGCAGCGCTGGTAGAGCGGGTGATGACCACCAATTTCCTCGGGCCGGTGAACTGTCTGGCCGCGTTACAGCCGCAGCTGGTTTCAGGCAATCGCGTGGTGCTGGTCAGCTCCATGGCGCACTGGCTGACGTTCCCGCGCGCAGAGGCTTACGGCGCGTCCAAAGCGGCGTTGAGCTGGTTTGCCGACAGTCTGCGGCTCGACTGGGAGCCGAAAGGGATCGCCGTGACGGTGGTATTCCCGGGCTTCGTTGATACGCCGCTGACGCGAAAAAATGACTTTGCCATGCCGGGCAGGGTGAGCGTTGAGGAGGCCGTGCAGGCCATTCGGACCGGGCTGGCGAAAGGGAAAATGCAAATTGCGTTTCCGGTGGGGTTTGGCCTTATCTTGCGGTTGCTCTCAGGGCTTCCCGCGTTTCTTCAGCGCACACTGCTGCGCAGGATGGTGCGTTCATGAAGATTGCCATTATCGGCAGCGGCATCGCCGGGTTGACCTGTGCCTGGCGTCTTGCCGGTCATCATGAGGTGACGCTGTTCGAAGCGGGGGCCACTCCCGGCGGGCATACCGCGACGGTTGACGTGCCGACGCCACAGGGCACTTTCGCCATCGATACCGGTTTTATCGTCTACAACGACCGTACCTACCCACGATTTATGGGCCTGCTGAGCGAGCTGGGTATCAGTGGCCAAAAGACGCAGATGAGCTTTTCGGTGCATAACCCGCAAACCGGGCTGGAGTACAACGGACACACCCTGACCTCGTTATTTGCTCAGCGTCGAAACCTGGTGAACCCGTCGTTCTGGCGGCTGCTCGGAGAGATTGTCCGCTTTAATCGCCTGGCGAAACAGGCGCTGGAGAGCGAGCCAGACCCGCACGCGACGCTGCAGACGTTTCTGGACAGGCACCGCTTTACGCCGTTTTTCGCACGTCACTACATTCTGCCGATGGGGGCGGCCATCTGGTCATCGTCGTTGCAGGAGATGAAACGTTTTCCGTTGCCGCTCTTTTTGCGTTTCTTTGACAATCACGGCCTGCTGGATGTGACGCATCGTCCGCAGTGGTACGTCGTGCCCGGAGGTTCGCGGGAATACATCCGCGCCATGATGGATAAACTCGGTGACCGCCTGACGCTGCACCTCAACGCCCCGGTGCAGCGGGTGATTCGTCAGCAGAATGGGGTAACGATCCAGCTCGACAACGCGAGCCACAGCGTTGATCAGGTGATTTTTGCCTGTCACTCCGGGCAGGCGCTGGCGATGCTTGACGCGCCGAGCGCGGCTGAGCAGGACGTGCTGGGCGATATCGGCTGGCAGCGTAATGAGGTGGTGCTTCACAGCGATCCGCGCTGGCTACCGGTACGTCAGCGTGCCTGGGCGAGCTGGAACTACCGTCTGAGCCAGCAGGATCAGGCCAGCGCCTGCGTCACCTACAACATGAATATTTTGCAGGGGTTGCCTGCGGGTAGCCCGCTGTTCTGCGTCACCCTTAATCCGGACATCCCCGTGGATGAACGCTTCGTTCTGAAACGCTTTGTCTATGAACACCCGCTGTTTAACCCCAAAAGCTGGCGTGCACAGGCGCGTCGCGGTGAGATTAACGGCCACCAGCGTAGCTGGTTCTGCGGCGCTTACTGGTACAACGGCTTTCATGAAGATGGCGTGCGCAGTGCGCTGGACGTGGTGAATGCGATAGCCGCCGGGGAGGGGAACTGAAATGAACAGCTGCCTCTATCACGGTGTCTTACGCCATCGTCGCTTCCGGCCGAAAGCGCACCAGTTCCGCTACAGCGTCTTTATGGCCTGGCTCGATCTCGATGAGCTGGAGACGTTGCCCGCGGTCGGGGTCCGTCGCAATCGTGTTGCCGCTGCTTCGTTCCATGATGCGGATTATCCGCTGGGCACGCCGCTTAAAGAGAACGTCCTCACCAGGCTTGAAAGCCTGACCGGAGAACGGCCGCAGGGGCGGGTTATGCTCCTGACGCAGCTGCGCTACTTCGGATTCCATTTTAATCCGGTCAACTTTTACTACTGCTATGACCGGGCGGAGACGCTGCGCTGGGTGCTGGCGGAAGTTCGCAATACCCCATGGAATGAGCGTCATTACTACGCGGTGAATGGGCAGGATGCGCGTCCCACAGAAAAAGCGTTTCATGTTTCCCCTTTTAACCCGATGGACATGGTTTACCACTGGCGCTTTAACCCGCCTGACGACTCGTTGCATATGCACATCGAAAACCATCAGGAAACGAAGGTGTTTGACGCCACGCTGGCGCTACGCCGGGAGCCGCTTACCCGGGCAGCACTGCGGTCGCTGCTGCTGCGCATTCCACTGATGACCCTCAAAACCGTTTTCGCTATTTACTGGCAGGCGCTGCGGCTGTGGCTCAAGCGCGTGCCGCTGTATAACCATCCCGTCAGCAGGAGTGAACGCTCATGACCGATCCCGTCTTTGCGCTTGAACCCGATATCCCGCGCAACGTCCGCATCGCGCGCTGGCTGCTGTTTCGTCTGTTAAGCGGTATCCGCGGCGGCTCGCTGACCCTGTGTGAGGGTGCGCAGACGTTCCATTTCGGCGAGACATCCGCTGCGCTGCATGCTGACGTTCAGATCCTGAGCCCGGGCGTGTACTGGCGTGTCTTAACGGGGGGCAGCCTTGCCGCCGCTGAGGCCTGGATGGATGGCGAATGGGAAACCACACAGCTCACGCCATTGCTTGAGATCCTGGCGCTTAACGGGCAGGTGCTTGGCCGGCTGGAAAAGGGATTTCGTCTGTTCAGCAGGCCGCTTGAACGGCTTCGCCACTGGACGCGGCGAAACTCACGCGCCCAGGCCCGCGAAAATATTGCCGCGCATTACGATCTGGGTAACACCTTCTATGCCCATTTTCTGGACAACGAGTTGCTTTACTCCAGTGCGCTGTTCACCGCAGATGAGCAGGATCTCACGGCGGCTCAACAGGCCAAAATGGCTCGCCTGTGCGATCAGCTGGCGCTGAACGCCAATGATCACCTGCTGGAAATTGGTACCGGCTGGGGCGCGATGGCGGAATATGCCGCCCGTCATTATGGCTGTCGGGTGACCACCACGACGCTGTCGCAGGAGCAGTATCTCTGGGCGAAAGAACGGATTGCCCGCGCCGGGTTGCAGGATCGCGTTGAGGTACTGCTGTGCGATTACCGCGATCTCACCGGAGAGTACGACAAGCTGGTCTCGATAGAGATGATTGAGGCCGTGGGGCAGCGCTATCTGCCAACCTTCTTCCGCACCTGTCAGGCCAGGCTGCGACCGGGAGGTCGTATGGCAATACAGGCCATCACCATTCAGGACCAGCGCTATCGCGACTACAGCAAAAGCGTCGACTTTATCCAGCGCTACATTTTCCCCGGCGGTTTTTTACCAAGCATCACCGCCATGAATGAGCTTATGACGCGCCACACCGATTTCGTGATGCGCAATCTCTTTGATATGGGGCCCGACTATGCCCGCACGCTGGCTCTCTGGCGCCAGCGCTTCGTGCATGCATGGCAGGAGATTGAAAAGCTCGGGTTCGATGAGCGGTTTCGTCGGATGTGGCTGTACTACCTCGGCTACTGCGAAGCCGGGTTTAACGCCCGCACCATCAGCGTGGTGCAGCTGACCGCCGAGCGCGTATGAAACATTATTTGCAGGTCTTTCTGCTGGCTATCGCGTTCGATTTTTACTGGGCGCTGGTGGTGCTCTTTCGCGAGCAGGGCCTGATTATCTGGATCGTGCTGGCGGTTGTGGCCTGCCTGCTGTTGCCGTCCGCGTACCGACTTTACGCCATTGCGCTGGCCGCGGCAGGGAGCCTGCTGGATGCGCTCTGGGCGTTGACGGGCCTGATTGCGTTTACGGGTGAGTCACTGATGCCGCTGTGGATGGTGGCACTGTGGCTGATGTTCGCCACTGTCTGGACTCAGCTGACGCGCACAACAACATTACCCGGCTGGCTGCTGACCCTGCTGGCAACCGTGGGCGGGCCTGTCGCCTATCTGATTGGCGAACGGCTTGGCGCCATTACTTTTCTGGAGCCGACCTTTATTGTCATCAGCTGGATGGCACCGGGCTGGCTGGTATTGATGCTGTTTTTCCATCTGCTGGTGGGGAGACAAAAATGAGAGCTGCGGCACTGCTTCTCTTACTGATAATCCTGTCCCCCATGGCTCAGGCTGCCGACTGGCTGACCTGGCGCAAGGTCGGTGACGCCACGCTGACCTGGGGGCCGTTCACCGTCTATACCTCACAGCTTCGCACGCCGGAGGGGCGTTACAGCGGGGAGAACGGGGATCGGGCGTTGATCATCACTTACGCGCGTGAAATCGACCGTGAAGACCTGGTTGAGGCAACGCGCGATCAGTGGCAGGCGCAGGGGATCCTCGAGCAGGAGCCCCAAAGCGAAGCCTGGCTGCGTATGCTCCAGTCGCTCTGGCCCGATGTTGGGCCGGGCAGCCAGCTGGCGTTTGTGGTCACCGACAGGCAGGGGCAGTTCTGGTACCGCGCTTCGGCGGCGCAGAAAAACTTTATTCCACTGGGACCACGTCAGTCCGCCGCGTTCAGCACGCGCTTTCTGGCAATCTGGCTCAGTCCCCGCACGCAATATCCCGCGCTGCGTCAGCAGCTGACAGGAGGGCAACAATGAAACGTATTCTGGTCATCGCGCTGGCGGTAACGATGCTGCTGGCCGGCTGCAGTACAGAGGTGACGGAATACCGTCAGCAGCAGCCGAAGCTGGATATCTTCCGCTATTTTCAGGGGAAAACCGAAGCGTGGGGCATGGTGCAGGATCGCAGCGGGAAACAGTTGCGCCGGTTTCACGTTGAGATTGCCGGGGACGTTATCGGCGATACGCTGACGCTCAATGAACATTTCGTCTATGACGACGGCGAAAAGCAGCAGCGGGTATGGCATATCCGACGGATGGGGGGCGATCGCTACGAAGGCACGGCAGGGGATATCGAAGGGGTGGCCACCGGGCAGGCGGCGGGAAACGCCTTCAACTGGCATTACAGCATGCAGGTGAAAGCCAATGGCAGCACCTGGCTGCTGCACTTTGACGACTGGATGTACCTGCAGGATGAAACCCATCTGTTCAATAAAACAGAGCTGAAGAAACTGGGCGTCACCGTCGCCACGGTGACGCTGTTCTTTACCCGCAAGGCGTGACGTTACTCGCTCCCGGGCGCCGGTTCGGCGGGGGTTTTGCTGCTAAGGTAGATGAAGATCAGCGCAATGGCCAGGCAGACGATGGCCCCGAGACGGCTTAGCGAAAACGGAATGACGGCGTTACCCAGCCAGCCAAAGCTGTCAATCAACATGCTCATGGTGAGCTGGCCGAAGATCACCGCGACCGTGGCAACGGCGGTACCGATACGTTGTACCGCCAGTACCATTATCACAATGTAGGGCACGCCGAACAGGGCACCGAGCAGCTGCCATTTGGGCACGTCCATCAGGGTAACGGCCTGTTTGGGTTCAAAGAAGAAGATCAGCAGGGCGGTGACCAGCGCACCAACGGAAAACGTCAGAAACGCGCTTTTAAAGACGCCCACGCTGCTTCCCAGCTGTCCGTTGATGGCGGCCTGGATGCTCAGCGTCGCACCGCCACACACTGCCAACATAATCATAATCAGTGTCATTTTGTTACCCCTGTGCAACCAGAACCAGCGCGGCAATGATGAAAAGCAGCGCGATGATGCGTTTACCGTTAATCTTTCTGGGCGTGGTGCCCAGCAACCCATAGTGGTCAATGATAAGACTCTTAAAGACCTGACCTGCCAGAATGCCAATCATCGTCAGGGCAATGCCGATGGCCGGCGTGGCGAGGGTCAAAATGACGACGTAAACGGGCCCGAGTACGCCGCCGAGCAGTTGCCATGCGGGCTGCGCGAAAAACGACGGGCTGTTACGCGGGCTGAAAAACAGCATCAGCAGAAACGTCAGCGCGGCACCTGTACCGAAAATACTGAACGTGGCCCATAAATCGCCGACTTCCCCACCCAGTGGCCCCAGCAAGCCAGCCTCTATGGAGAGGCCCATGCCGCCGAGAATAACCAGTAAAATTAACATCCATTGCATATTCATTATCTCTACGTTCTGAAGGCGAAACAGACTAGCCCTGAACATCGATGAGAAAAATGCCATAATGCAGGAAACACCTTTGCAGGAAATGCACTAATGGTTGATGCCGGAAATATGAACATCCGCTCGCTGCGGGTTTTTATTGCGGTTTACGAAGCGCAAAACTTTTCTGTGGTCGCCCGGCGGGAGGGGATGTCTGCCTCGCAGGTTTCACGCGTTATCCATCAGCTTGAGGATGCGCTCGGCCAGCAGCTTTTCTATCGTAATACCCGGGCGGTGATCCCAACGGAAAGCGGCCACCTTTTTATCCGCTACGCCAGAGCGATGGTGGAAAGCCTGGAGGAGGCGCGTCGGGAGCTGGATGAGCGTTCGACGGAGCCTTCCGGCACGCTGCGCATTAATGGCCCGGTGTACTTTGGGCAGCGACACGTTGCCCCTGGCCTGCCTGCACTGGCGGCGCGGTATCCCCGGCTGAATATAGAACTGACGCTGACCGATGACTTTATCGACCCGCATAAAGATGCCGCCGACGTTATCTTTCGCATCGGGATGCTGACGGATTCAACCTTTCACGCGCGGGTTTTTGGCCAGCAGCGTTACCATCTGGCCGCGTCGCCGGACTATTTGCGAAAACACGGTGTGCCAGACGGGCCGGATGACCTCAGTCGTCACCAGTGCCTGGTCTACCGCGGGTCGTCAGGTCCCAATCGCTGGCTGGTGCGAGGTCAGGGGGAAGCCTGGGTGCATTACCCCGTGGTGCCGCTGATGACCTCCAATAATGCGGAGTCGCTGCTCATTGCCGCGCTGGGCGGGATGGGGATCGTGCTGTTTCCGGACTGGTTGATTGGCGACAGACTGCAGAAGGGGGAACTGGTCGCACTCCTCGCGGAACGGGAGTGCGCCATAAATACCGAGCCGCTGAACATTGCGGCGATCTATCCTCACGCCCGTCATCCGCCCCTGAACGTCAGGGCGGTGATTGATCATTACGTGGCGCTTTTCGGCACCCCGCCTTACTGGCAGACGTAGCGATTACGCGCCGAGTTCTTTACGGATAATGTCGGCGCCGGCGCTCAGGGCGTTGAGCTTTCCGTTGGCTACCTGACGTGAGAGCGGGGCCATCCCGCAGTTTGTTGATGGCCACAGCTTGTCGGCATCGACAAACTGCAGCGCTTTACGCAGCGTATCGGCCACTTCCTCTGGCGTCTCAATGGTATTGGTCGCCACGTCAATGGCACCCACCATCACCTTTTTTCCGCGGATCAGTTCCAGCAGGTCCATCGGTACGCGGGAGTTGTGGCACTCCAGCGAGATGATGTCGATATTGGACGTCTGCAGTTTAGGGAAGGCTTCTTCATACTGCCGCCATTCTGAACCGAGCGTTTTTTTCCAGTCGGTATTGGCTTTGATGCCATACCCGTAGCAGATATGGACCGCGGTCTGGCAGCGCAGACCTTCGATGGCGCGTTCCAGCGCGGCAATTCCCCAGTCGTTCACCTCATCAAAAAACACGTTAAAGGCCGGTTCATCAAACTGGATGATATCAACGCCTGCCGCTTCTAACTCCCTCGCTTCCTGGTTGAGAATTTTGGCAAATTCCCAGGCCAGCTTTTCACGGCTTTTATAGTGAGCGTCATAGAGGGTGTCGATCATGGTCATCGGGCCGGGCAGAGCCCACTTGATCGGTTTATCCGTGAGCTGGCGTAAATACTTTGCATCATCAACGAACACCGGTTTTTGACGCGCGACGGCATCCACCACGGTCGGCACGCTTGCGTCATAGCGGTTACGAATTCGCACGGTCTGGCGGTTCTCAAAATCAACGCCGCTGAGGTGTTCAATAAAGGTGGTGACGAAGTGCTGACGAGTCTGTTCCCCGTCGCTGACAATATCAATGCCCGCACGGATCTGCTCATCCAGAGATAAACGCAGCGCATCCTGTTTACCGGCAAGTAATTCCTGATCCTGCAATTTCCATGGCGACCAGAGCGTTTCGGGTTGCGCAAGCCAGGTTGGCTTAGGCAAACTGCCAGCCGTTGAAGTCGGGAGCAATGTTTTCATAGTAGAAGACCTTTATTATCGATTAATTAAAGCGTGTTGTGACCTGACCACTGCTCAAGAAGAGGTTTATAGGGCTTGATGAAATACGCTTCCGTAAATTTGCCCTGTTCAATTGCCAGCCGGCTGCGTTCTTCGCGGTCATAAACAATTTTTGTTAATGAATGATCCTCATGATTCAGATCGGGCTGGTAGCATTCTCCGGCGGTTGAGTTCGCATTGTAAATTTCAGGACGATAAATTTTCTGGAAAGTCTCCATGGTGCTGATGGTGCTAATCAACTCCAGGTTGGTGTAATCCCGTAATAAATCGCCGGTGAAATAAAACGCAAACGGTGCTGCGCTATTCTCAGGCATAAAGTAACGAACCTGCAGACCCATTTTCCCGAAGTACTGCTCGGTTAAGGATGTACCGTCCGGACGATACTCGATGCCCAGCACTGGGTGCTGGTTGCCCGTGCGGCGGTAGGTGTCTTTGCTGGAGACGCTCAGGCAGATCACCGGTGCCTTTTTGAAGTTCTCTTTGTATTCAGGTGAGTTAACGAAATGCCGGAAAATAGTGCCGTGCAGCTCACCAAAATTATCCGGGATCGCGAAGCGGGACTGATTTTTATTGTGCTCCGGCAGCAAGACGCTGAAATCATAATCGCGGACATAGGACGAGAAATTATTTCCAACGATACCGTCGATGCGCTCATGGGTCTTTTTATCAACGATCGTTGTCTGCAATATTTCGATAGCCGGGAAGGGCTTCTCAGCGCCGATATGCAAATCCACAGAAATAATGTCCAGTTCGAGCGCATAGCGATCGGCTTTTGGGTTATCCCAGCGCGCTAACGCGTTAAAACGGTTATTCATCATCACCAGCGTATTACGCAGGTTTTGCTGGCGTTTTTCGCCACGGGCCAGGTTGGCGAAGTTGGTGGTGGTACGCGTATTTTCTGAAGGGTTATAATTTTCATCAAAGCAACTACGCTTAAGGCTAAATGTAAAAGCATTACTCATCGTCGTTATACATCCTAAGTTCTTGTTGCTAAGAAGTTACCAATGCATAATTTATGCCTGAGCCCGTGGCGGAGGGGAAGTGACTTAATTTCACTGCAACATGAGCTATCTTCATGAACAGCGCCTTTCCAGGTATAATCCCCAAAATTTCAATACGGTTTAGAAACGATCATGACAAAACTCACCCTACAAGAGCAGATGCTGAAAGCAGGCTTAGTCAGCAGTAAAAAGATGGCTAAAGTTCAGCGCACGGCCAAGAAATCGCGCGTTCAGGCCCGTGAAGCAAGGGAAGCAGTAGAAGAGAATAAAAAAGCGCAGCTCGAGCGAGACAAGCAGCTGAGCGAGCAGCAGAAGCAGGCGACGCTGGCGAAAGAGTTTAAAGCGCAGGTCAAGCAGCTGATCGAAATGAACCGCATCACCGTGACCAGAGGCACCATCGCCTTTAACTTTACCGACGGCAATCTCATCAAAAAAATCGAGGTCGACAAGCAGACGCAGGCCCAGCTGATCAATGGCCGCCTGTCGATTGCGCGTCTGGTGATTAATGCCAATGGCGACTGCGACTATGCGATTATCCCGGCAGTGGTGGCCGATAAAATCGCCCAGCGCGATGCCGAGAGTATCGTGTTAAACAGTGCCCTGAGTCAGGAAGAGCAGGATGAAGACGATCCGTATGCAGATTTCAAAATTCCTGACGATTTGATGTGGTAAGCAGCGCTTAAAACGGTGCGGCGTGACGGGCGTTAATTGCCTCTGCGCTCACCGGATGCACAAAATCCAGCTCGCTGGCGTGCAGCATCAGCCGCGGTATCGGTTCGGTGCCCGACAGTGCAAGACCACCATACAGATCGCAGCCTAAAATAGGGTAGCCCAACTGCTGGCAGTGAATACGCAGCTGGTGGGTTCGCCCGGTCTCCGGGGTCAGTCTGACCCGCGTCAACGGCAGTGCCGCATCATAAAACCGGTCCATCACCTGATAGCGTGAGCGTGCGGGCTTGCCGGTAATCGCACAAATCGACATCAGCGGGAACAGTGCCGGATCTTTAGCAATCGGGGCATCAATCACGCCCTCGTCGTGTTCCACATGCCCGCAAAGCAGGGCGCTGTATACCTTTCGCACGGCGCGCTGGCTGAACTGGTGACAGAGAGCGGCGTTAATCGCTTTATTGCGCGCAATGACCATCAGCCCGGATGTACCGAAATCCAGACGATGCACCAGCGTGCAGCCGGGAAACGTCTGTACCAGTCGATAATGCACGGAATCGCGGTTTTGCGGATTTTTGCCTGAAAGGCTGAGCAGACCGGAAGGCTTATTAATCAGGACCAGATGTTCGTCCTGCCAGAGGATCTCGATCTCGTCGTGACACGGTGGGGCAATAAAAGAATCTATAATCGCAGACATCAGACGGCCCGACAGAAGAGTAGGTGCGGATAATAGCGAATTTTTAGCGGTGGGGACAGAAAGAAACCCTCCCACCAGGCGGTGAGAGGGGGATGACTAAGCGGCTACGAGGCTGTCGATAGCGGCTTTCGCGTCGGTCTGCGCTTTGGTCGCAACTTCCGGGCCGTAGGCAATACCTTCAGCAAACACGAAATTCACGTCGGTGATACCGATGAAGCCCAGGAACAGAGTCAGGTACGGTGCAACCAGGTCAGTTGGGGTGTCTTTGTGAATACCACCACGGCTGGTCAGTACAATCGCACGCTTACCTTTCACCAGACCTTCAGGGCCGTTTTCAGTGTAACGGAAGGTTACGCCGGCACGAGCCACCAGGTCGAAGTAGTTCTTCAGCTGAGTAGGGATGTTGAAGTTGTACATTGGCGCGTTGATCACGATAACGTCGTGCGCCTGCAGTTCAGCAATCAGCTCGTCAGAGAGGGCCAGGGCTTCCTGCTGACGTGGCGTCAGGGGAGCGTCGCCTGGACGCAGCGCGCCAACCAGTTCGCCATCCAGCACAGGAATCGGGTTTGCAGCCAGGTCACGCACGGTGATTTCATCAGCAGAATGCTGTTCACGCCACTGTTCAACGAAGTAGTCAGAGAGCTGACCAGACTGTGAGTACCCTGCCAGAATACTGGATTTCAATACTAATACTTTGCTCATGGGTGATTCCTGTTTTTGCATTTGATTGAAGGGGGTTGCCCCGTTGCTTGTTGACACTCTATTCACAATCCTGTCGCAGGGATAGCGCAATATATCGAAGTCTATGTTCGAATTTTTTGAATAAGGCACTCAAAGCGCCAATGTGATACTCTATAGCAATCATTAAAAAGAGATTTTACCCGGCAGTGCACTGCCCGTTAACGCTATGACAGAACAACAAAAATTAACCTTCCCGATGCTCCTGCAACAGCTTGATTCACTGATGCTGCGTGATAAACAGCGGTTTGCCCGCCGTCTGCACGGGGTGAAGAAGGTTAAAAATCCTGATGCACAACAGGCCATTTATCAGGAGATGGCGAAAGAGATTGAACAGGCGGCAGGGAAAGTCGTGCTGCGCGAAGCCGCACGTCCGGAGATTACCTACCCGGAAAACCTGCCGGTCAGTCAGAAAAAACAGGACATTCTTGACGCCGTGCGCGACCACCAGGTGGTGATTGTCGCAGGGGAAACCGGTTCAGGGAAAACCACTCAGCTGCCGAAAATTTGTATGGAGCTGGGGCGTGGGGTGAAAGGGCTGATTGGTCACACCCAGCCGCGTCGTCTGGCGGCGCGTACCGTGGCGAACCGTATTGCCGAAGAGCTGCAAACGCAGCCCGGTGGCTGCATTGGGTATAAGGTGCGATTCAGCGACCACGTTAGCGATAACACCATGGTCAAACTGATGACTGACGGTATTCTGCTGGCGGAAATCCAGCAGGATCGTCTGCTGATGCAGTACGACACGATCATTATCGATGAAGCGCACGAACGCAGCCTGAATATCGACTTCCTGCTCGGGTATCTGAAAGAACTGTTACCGCGTCGCCCGGACCTGAAAATTATCATCACTTCCGCCACCATCGATCCGGAGCGTTTCTCAAAGCATTTCAACAATGCGCCGATTATCGAGGTCTCTGGCCGAACGTATCCGGTGGAGGTGCGCTATCGCCCGATAGTGGAAGACGCGGACGATACCGAGCGCGACCAGCTGCAGGCCATCTTTGATGCCGTCGACGAGCTGGGAAATGAAAGCGCGGGCGACATTCTGATTTTCCTGAGCGGCGAACGGGAAATTCGCGATACCGCTGACGCCCTCAGCAAGCGCGATCTTCGCCATACCGAAATTCTGCCGCTGTATGCGCGCCTGTCAAACAGCGAACAAAACCGCGTGTTCCAGTCGCACAGCGGACGTCGTATTGTGCTCGCCACCAACGTGGCGGAAACCTCGCTTACCGTGCCGGGCATCAAATATGTGATTGACCCGGGTACGGCGCGTATCAGCCGCTACAGCTATCGCACCAAAGTGCAGCGCCTGCCAATTGAGCCGGTTTCTCAGGCTTCCGCTAATCAGCGTAAAGGCCGCTGCGGCCGTGTGTCGGAAGGGATCTGTATTCGCCTCTATTCCGAGGACGATTTCCTGTCGCGACCGGAGTTTACTGACCCGGAAATTCTGCGCACCAACCTGGCGTCGGTCATCCTGCAGATGACTGCGCTAGGGCTTGGCGACATCGCCGCGTTCCCGTTTGTCGAAGCGCCGGACAAGCGCAACATTCAGGACGGCGTGCGCCTGCTGGAAGAGCTGGGTGCCATCACCACCGACGAGCAGGCTAGCGCCTACAAACTGACGCCGCTGGGTCGTCAGCTCAGCCAGCTGCCGGTTGACCCGCGTCTGGCGCGCATGGTGCTGGAAGCACAGAAACACGGCTGTGTGCGTGAAGCGATGATCATTACCTCCGCGCTCTCGATTCAGGATCCGCGCGAGCGTCCGATGGACAAGCAGCAGGCGTCTGATGAAAAACACCGTCGGTTCCACGATAAAGAGTCCGACTTCCTCGCCTTTGTGAACCTGTGGAACTACCTCGGCGAGCAGCAGAAAGCGCTGTCGTCGAACCAGTTCCGCCGCCAGTGCCGCGTCGATTTCCTCAATTATCTGCGCGTGCGCGAGTGGCAGGATATCTACACGCAGCTGCGTCAGGTGGTGAAAGAGCTGGGCATTCCGGTTAACAGTGAACCGGCGGAGTACCGCGAAATTCACATTGCGTTGCTGACCGGTCTGCTCTCCCATATCGGGATGAAGGATGCCGACAAGCAGGAGTATACCGGGGCGCGTAACGCCCGTTTCTCCATCTTCCCGGGGTCCGGTTTATTCAAGAAACCGCCTAAATGGACCATGGTGGCCGAACTGGTGGAAACCAGCCGCCTGTGGGGCCGCATTGCGGCGCGCATTGATCCCGAATGGGTTGAACCTGTTGCCCAGCACCTGCTGAAGCGCTCATACAGTGAACCGCACTGGGAGCGCGCGCAGGGCGCGGTGATGGCGACCGAAAAAGTGACCGTTTACGGTCTGCCGGTGGTTGGCGCGCGCAAGGTTAACTACAGCCAGATAGATCCCGCGTTGTGCCGCGAGTTGTTTATTCGTCACGCGCTGGTGGAGGGCGACTGGCAGACGCGTCATGCGTTTTTCCGTGAAAACCTTAAACTGCGTGCCGAAGTGGAAGAGCTTGAGCATAAATCCCGTCGCCGCGACATTCTGGTCGACGACGAGGCGCTGTTTGAGTTTTACGACCAGCGTATCAGCCACGATGTGATTTCTGCCCGCCACTTCGACAGCTGGTGGAAGAAGGCCAGCAAAGAGACCCCGGACCTGCTCAACTTTGAAAAGAGCATGTTGATCAAAGAGGGAGCGGAGTCGGTCAGCAAACTCGATTACCCGAACTTCTGGCATCAGGGCTCTCTCAAGCTGCGTCTGACCTATCAGTTTGAGCCGGGCGCGGATGCGGATGGCGTCACCGTACACATTCCGCTGCCGCTGTTAAACCAGGTCGAAGAGAGCGGATTCGAGTGGCAAATTCCGGGGCTGCGTCGCGAGCTGGTGATTGCGCTGATCAAATCGCTGCCAAAACCGGTGCGTCGTAACTTTGTGCCTGCGCCAAACTATGCCGACGCGTTTTTAGGCCGCGTAACGCCGCTGGAGTCGCCGCTGCTGGATTCGCTGGAGCGTGAGCTCAGGCGCATGACGGGCGTAACCGTCGACCGCGACGACTGGCACTGGGATCAGGTGCCCGATCACCTGAAAATCAGCTTCCGCGTGGTGGACGACAAAAACAAAAAGCTGCAGGAAGGCCGATCGCTGACCGAACTGAAAGAGGCGCTGAAAGGTAAAGTCCAGGAGACGCTTTCTGCGGTGGCTGATGATGGTATCGAGCAGAGCGGATTGCACATCTGGAGCTTTGGAGAGCTTCCGGAAAGCTATGAGCAAAAACGCGGCAACTACCGGGTGAAGGCCTGGCCTGCACTGGTGGATGAGCGTGACAGCGTGGCCATCAAACTCTTTGATAATCCACAGGAACAACAGCAGATGATGTGGCGTGGTCTGCGTCGTTTGCTGCTGCTTAATATTCCGTCACCGATTAAATATCTGCACGAGAAGTTACCGAACAAAGCCAAGCTTGGCCTCTACTTTAACCCGTACGGTAAAGTGCTGGATCTGATTGACGACTGCATCTCCTGTGGCGTAGACAAGCTTATCCACGAGGCGGGCGGTCCGGTCTGGTCAGAAGCGGAGTTTGCGGTACTGCATGAGAAAGTCAGGGCAGAACTGAACGACACCGTGGTCGACATTGCGAAACAGGTCGAGCAGATCCTCACCACCGTGTTCAATATCAACAAACGCCTGAAAGGGCGCGTGGATATGACCATGGCGCTGGGGCTGTCGGACGTGAAAGCGCAGATGGCCGGGTTAGTGTACCGTGGATTCGTTACCGGCAACGGCTTCAAGCGCCTTGGCGATACGTTGCGTTATCTGCAGGCGATCGAAAAACGTCTGGAGAAAATGGCTATCGATCCGCATCGTGACCGCGCGCAGATGCTGAAAGTGGAAAGCGTGCAGAAGGCATGGCAGCAGTGGCTCAACAAATTGCCGCCGGCGCGCCGTGACGATGAAGACGTGCAGGCGATCCGCTGGATGATCGAAGAGCTGCGCGTCAGCTTCTTTGCCCAGCAGCTCGGTACGCCGTATCCCATTTCGGATAAACGTATTTTGCAGGCAATGGAGCAGATTTCGGCGTAACGTCGGGTGTTCGCCCTCTCTCTGTGAGAGAGGGCATCTGCGTTTAGCGATTCACCACGGCCAGGGTAAAGCCATCCCATCCTTTACTGCCCACCGTTTGTAGCGCGGTCGCCGTCAGGCGCGGGTTATCCCCGATCATCTCAATAAATCGTCTGACGCCCTGTACGCGGGCATCGTCGCTTTGCGCGTTAATCACTTCGCCGTCCCGAACCACATTATCCCCGACGATCAGCGTTCCCGGGCGCGAGTAGTACAATGCCCACTCCAGATACCCCGGATTGTTTGGTTTATCGGCATCGATAAAGATCAGGTCGAACGGTGGAACATCACCGACGTGTTCAAGAGAGTGCAGCGCCGGGCCTTCAATGAGCTCAATCCGATCGCTGAGCCCCGCCAGCTGGATATTCTGAAGTGCAACACGGGCATGGATGGGGTCCGCTTCGAGGGTGATCAACTTCCCGTCAGGTGGCAGCGCACGCGCCATCCAGATAGTGCTGTAGGCGCCCAGCGTGCCGATTTCAAGGATCCGCCGTGCCTGCGTCATGCGGACAAAAAGCGCCAGCAGCTGCCCTTGATTTGGCGCGACATCGTGTTCGGGTAAACCGGCACGCTGGTTGTTTTCCAGCACCCGCTGGAGGGTATCATCCTCGGGAATGAGTGAAGAGATCATGTAATTATCGACTGCAGACCACTGTTGTTGCATAGATTGACTCCTGAGTGGCAAACACCGGGTTGCGCTGCGATCCGGTTTTCGCCCCCTCCATGCCGGAGAGGGCCTGTGGGGTATCAGGTCACGCGTTGCTCCAGCCTCCGCCCAGTGCTCTGTACAAATCAACCTGCGCCAGCAGCAGGTTATTTTTGACCTGCACGACGCTGGTTTGTACCGAGAACAGCGTGCGCTGGGCATCCAGCACATCCAGGTACGACGAATAGCCGTTGCGATAGCGGTTTTGCGCTATGCGCAGCGTCTCTTGCGCCACATCTTGTTGGGCAAGCAGCTCCGTCAGTTGTTCCTGATAGCGCGTGATGGCATCAAGACTGTTATTGACCTCGGCAAAGGCGTTACGGACGGTTTTTTCATAACTGTAAAGCGCCTGGTTGCGCTGGGACTGCGAAATATCCACCTGTGCGTTCAGCGCCTGGCGGTTGAGCAGCGGAGCAAGAATGCTGCCGCCGACGCTCCAGAGCTGCAGCGGGTTGTCGAGTAAGCCGGAAAGCGTGCGATCCTGTATCGATCCGGTTGCAGTCAGGTTGATCGACGGCAGCAGGCTGGCGCGTGAGGCAGCCAGCGAGGCATCAGCCGCAACCAGTTGCTTTTCAGCCTGCACAATATCCGGACGGCGATTAAGCAGCGAGGAGGGCAGTTGCGAGGGCAATGTCAGGGGCGTCAGGGCCGCGAAGCTTTCACTGCGCGCGACCTCGCCCGGGTTGCTCCCCAGCAGCAGGCTCAGGGCGTTCTCCTGCTGTGCAATCTGATGCTGCAGCAGGGGAACCTGCGCCCGCGTGGAGCGCAGTTCGGAGTCGGACTGCATCAGTTCCAGGCGTGAACTGTAGCCCGTTTCAAACTGGCGTTTAGCGAGAGTGAATGCCTCTTCCCGGGACTTCAGCGTGGAGCGGGTGACGCGAAGCTGTTCATCGAGGGACAGCAGGGTGATATAGCCGGAGGCGACCGAGGACGCCACGGTAAGATCTGCTGCCGCCGCCGCGGCTTTCTGCGCGTCCAGCGAGGCTTCAGCCGCATTCGCGGTGCTGCGGTTTACGCCCCAGATATCGACATCATAGCTGGCGGTGAGGCTGCCTTTATACAGGCTGCTGTAGATCGGCAGACCGGTGGCAGCAGATTGTGTCCGCGCGCGGGTGCCCGTGACGCCAGCATCCAGCGACGGAAACAGGCTGCCGTCGGCCGCGTAGACCCGCGCCTGATACTCGTTAATCCGTTCGCGGGCAATCAGCACGTCGCTGTTGTTCTTAAGCGCCAGGTCCACATAGCGGTTCAGATTATTGTCGTGGAAATTACGCCACCAGAGCTGTTCTGCAGGGCTTGCCGGGCCTGCTGTTGCTCGCCATTGTGTGGGGATGTGCAGCGACGGCTGCGCCGGTTTCACGTCGACCGACTGGCAACCGGCCAGCACGGTCATGATCATCAGAACGGCTATCGGGCGAAGGGTCATTGCTTCGCCTCCCGCGTATCAATGGTCACCTGCACCGACATGCCCGGACGCAGAAGCTGATAGGCTTCCTGGTCACCCAATACTTCAATTCGCACCGGAATACGCTGGGCAATTTTGACAAAGTTACCCGTGGCGTTATCCGGCGTGATGGCGCTGAACTCAACGCCGGTTGCCGGAGAGATGCTCTCCACGCGGCCCTGATAGGCCTTATCATTTAATGCATCGACGGTGAATTTCACCGGCTGACCCACCCGAAGCTCCGCCAGCTGCGTCTCTTTAATATTGGCGATCACCCAGTGCTGAGGCGGCACGAGGGTGGTGAGGTGGGTTCCGGCGGTAACGTAAGCGCCCAGACGAACGGCGATCTGACCAAGCTGGCCGTCGCGAGGCGCCACAATGCGCGTGTTTTGCAGGTCAATTTGCGCCAGCTCCAGCGCCGCTTTGGCGTTTTCCACATCCGCCTCCAGCGCGCCGCGATTGACGATCACCGTTTGCAGATCCTGGCGCGACATTTCCAGCGTGGCTTTCGCCTGGTCAATGTCGGCGCTGCCCTGGGCTGCGCTTGCCAGCGCGGCGTCGCGCTCACGGATAGACAGTGAACCATCCGCCGTCAGGTCCTTTACGCGCTTCAAATCTGCCTGGGATTTCAGACTCTGGGCGCGGGCATTTTTCAGAGCCGCTTCGTTTTTGGCGATCACCGCTTCGGCGCTTTTGCGCTGTTGCAGGTTGTTGTTCAGGGCGGCAATCTTCATCGCCAGCTGCGCTTCGGCCTGATGCACCCGCTGGCGGTAGATACGGTCATCAATCTGCAGCAGCAGCTCGCCCTTTTTAACCCGGTCGAAATCCTGCACCTTCACCTCAGTGATATAGCCGTTAACCTGCGGGCTGATAAAGGTCGTCTGTCCGCGCACGTAGGCATTATCAGTAAACTGCGAGTGGCGGGTGAACGGGGGTAGCTGCCAGGCGTAGAGGATCACCAGTACGCCGACAATACCGATTGCTGCCGCGGTGAAAACCGAAACGATACGGACATTTTTACGGGTGTTGGCCTGCTCTTTAGCGGCATCCTGCTGACTCATAACATCTCCAGAGAAATCATCTTCATATTCATTACTTGTTGCCTGTTGCCTTCTTCAGGGCCATACGGGCAGTCAGGCGCAGGCGCAGCAAGCGCCATAAAATCCAGACCAGGGTGGCGGCGGCAATGCTCGCCGTCAGTAAATAAGTATCGTTATAAGCCAGAATATTTGCCTCAAGCGTTGAAACCGTTTGCAGCTGGGTGATGGCCTGGGTGCCCAGCAGCGAGCTGTCGCCAATCAGGCTCCGGTACAGCCCGGTGTAAGCCTGAATACGGTCATTCACCAGCGGGTTCAGGGTTGTGAGCTGATCGGCCAGCATGCTGGAGTGGTATTTCTCGCGCCAGGTCTGGAAGGTCCCCAGGATGGCAGAGCCGAGCAGGCCGCCGAGGTTCTGGCTCATGCCAAACATCACCGAGAAGCTCACCAGGTTGCGCGGATCGGCGATAACCCCGCCAATGGCGGCCAGCATGGCGGGGGCGAGGAAGAAGGCGCTGCCGAAGCCCAGCAGGAACTGGCTGAGCATCAGCTGGTCCGGGCGGGTCAGGTTGTTCGACTGGCTGTCCAGCAGGGAGGCAACAATCATGAGCGCCAGCGAGGTAATGATCGGCCACGCCAGTTTTGTGGGCTTGATGGTCAAACAGCTGGTCACAATCCCGCAGACAATACCGGCAAAAATAGACCACGCCAGGTGGGTCATCTGCTCATTCTGCAAGCCGACATACTGCAGCCAGCCGATAACGCCGGTGTTTTGCTCCGCCAGCACGATGCGGATCAGCAGCATAATGAGCCCGAGACGCACGATGCTGCCGCTCGACAACCAGCGGGTATTCAGCAACGGGTTAGAACGGTTATGTTCAAACACGATCGCAGACACGATTAATATCAGCGCTAATGCCAGCGACCAGCCGATCCACGGCGCTTCAAACCACCAGTAAAGACGGCCTAAGGAGAGTACCGCGCAGAGCAACGCCATCCCCGGGGCCAGTAAAAAGAAGGTGATGAAGTCTTTTTTCTCGAAGACCTTGCGCCGGTCGCCAGGAGGCAATTTCAACGCTATCACGCAGGCCAGTGAAATGAGCGCCAGACCGAGCTCAAAGAAGTAAAGCCCGCGCCACTCGTCAAGCTGCAGCAGCTCGGTCGAAAAGAGGCGGGCGAGGGGGATGGCGAGCGATGACCCGGTAATCCCGATGGTCAGCGCCTTCAGACGGTGTTTCGCGGGCCAGGCCTGTATCTGGTAGTAAATACCGAGGGAGCTGAGCGCGGCGGCCACCATCCCGTGTGCGGCACGCACCATCAGCGCGGAGCTGAGATCGTTTACAAACAGGTGGAAAAAGGTGACCAGCACATACAGCACCAGAAAACCTTCCGTGAAGGCACGCAAACCATACTGCTGGCGGAATTTCACCAGCAGCAGGTTGATGGAGATGTTGGTCATTACATACACCGCCGGGAGCCAGGCGATTTCTGTCGACCAGGCCCCGAAGGTTCCCTGCAGATTTTGCAGATTGGCGGTGACCACCGCATTACCCAGCGCCCCCGTCAGGCACACCAGCAGACCGACAACCCCGTAGGCAATCCGTTTTGGCGTGCTGTGTTCTGGCGTGGAGGGCGAACCCAACAGGGCGGGTTTCTCATGAGGCTGCCACTCGCGAGGAGCATAAGGGTCGCGTTCGGGCAGGCGCATAACGTCTTTTACCTTAGAAAAAATTGAATAATGAGTGGGCTAACGATTCTACGTTTGCCGCAAATGATAATTCAAGTGAATATGATTTTCGCAGGTTAATCAAATGTTGAAGAACAGGTTAAGGAAAAAGAGCGGCCCGGGAGGCCGTTGTTTTGTCGATCTGAAGTCGTTAATCTGAACCAGAACAACTGAGGACATCACCATGGTTCAGACGCATTTTCCCCTTCTGCCGGAGTCAACCCTGGCGGCAATCAACACGGTCGGCCAGTGGCTGGCACAGGATGATTTGGGCGATACCCGCGACGTGGCGGCGGTTGACAGGGTTATTCTGGCCGGAAACGCGGTGATGCCGACCATCGACGCTGCCTGCCGTCTTGCCGCTGAACACGACGTTCCGTTACTGATTAGCGGAGGGATTGGCCATTCGACCGCGTTTTTGTATGCGGCCATCGCTCAGCATCCGCGTTATCACACTGTCCCGGTAACGGGGCGAGCGGAAGCACGTATTCTGGCCGATATTGCCCGCCAGTTCTGGCAGATCCCTGATGCGCGCGTGTGGGTTGACGATCAATCAACCAACTGCGGAGAAAACGCGCGTTTTAGCTGGAACATGCTCAAACAGCATCAACAGACGTCCGGGCGCGTGCTGGTCGTGCAGGATCCGACCATGCAGCGCCGCACGATGGCAACCTTTGCCCGCGTGTGCCGTGACGAGTCTGCTTCGCCGCAGTGGGTCAGCCACCCGGGCTATACACCGGTGCTGAAAAATGGCGAAAACGGGCTGGTGTTCAGCGGGGAGAGCGCTGGCCTCTGGCCGGTAGAGCGTTATCTCTCGCTCATTTTAGGCGAGCTTCCGCGACTCTGTGATGACATGAACGGCTATGGCCCGGCCGGGCGTGATTTTATTGCACACGTTGAATTCCCCGACGAGGTGACTGCAGCGTGGGCACGGTTAAAGCAGGATCCTGTGCTTACGGATGCCCTGAACCACCGGTCGCTTCTCTGAGCAGAGGCCGTTTGCGGTATTCCCCTCTCCGCGGAGAGGGGACAGGCATTACAGCGAGGCGAATTTGTCCAGCGTGCGCACCAGCTGGGTGACGAAACCGTATTCGTTGTCATACCAGGCGACGGTTTTCACCAGTTGCAGATCGCCAGCCTCTGATACTTCGGTCTGTGTGGCGTCAAAGACAGAACCAAAGTGAGAGCCAATCACATCAGACGAAACAATCTCTTCATCGGTATAACCAAAAGATTTATTCCCCTGCGTCGCTTTTTTCAGCGCGGCGTTGATCTCCTCAACGGTGACCTTTTTACCCAGAATCGAGACCAGCTCGGTCACTGAACCGGTTTTCACCGGTACGCGCTGGGCGTGGCCTTTCAGCTTGCCGCTGAGGGCCGGAATCACCAGACCGATGGCTTTGGCCGCCCCGGTGGTGTGCGGAATAATATTCTCCGCCGCGGCGCGTGAGGCGCGAAGATCTTTCCCGCGCGGGCCATCCACCAGCGCCTGCGTGCCGGTATAGGCGTGAATGGTTGTCATGGTGCCCACTTTTATTTCAAACGCATCGTGCAGGGCTTTTGCCAGTGGGGCGAGGCAGTTGGTGGTACAGGAAGCAACGGAAATAATCGTATCACTGGCGTCAATGGTATCGTCATTCACGTTATACACGATGGTTTTCATCTCACCGGCAGGGGCAGAGATCAGCACTTTTTTGGCACCAGCCTCAAGGTGTGCCTGTGATTTTTCTGCCGACGTGTAGAAGCCGGTGCATTCCACGACAATATCCACGCCCGCGGCTTTCCACGGGATATGTTTTGCCTCTTTTTCGGCGTACACGGCGATAGTTTTTCCGTCAACAATCAGGGCGTCTTCGGTGAAGTCTACGCTCCACGGGAAGCCACCGTAGTTGGAATCATGCCTGAGCAGATAAGCCAGTACTTTGGGAGAGGTGAGATCGTTGATGGCGACGACGGTGTTGCTGTCCTGGGTTTCAAGAAGGCGACGCAGGACAAGGCGTCCTATGCGTCCAAATCCGTTAATGCCAATTTTACTCATGGTGTACTCCTGTGAACGCGTCTTTGCGACAGTTTGAACTCATCCAGGCTTAGACCATCACGGACAGGGCGGCAATTGAAGAAGCTTCATGCGAGGGGAAGTATTTGAAAAACCATACAGAAAAATTAATGAATTTTTAAGGAAAGGGGATTATGTTGGCGCGATATCGGTTATTTATCAGGAAATCTCATGCGTACTAAATATACAAGCCTGCAAATTGCTATCCACTGGCTGGTGTTTTTGTTAATCATCGTCGCCTACTGCGCGATGGAGTTCAAAGGCTTCTTCCCACGCACCGCCCGGCCGGTAATCAACATGATCCACGTTTCGTGCGGCATCTCTGTACTGGTGTTAATGGTGACGCGTTTAGTGGTTCGCCTTAAATTCCGCGCACCGCCGATTGAACCAAAGCCAAAACCGATGGTGACCGGGCTGTCCCATCTTGGTCATCTGGTGGTGTATCTGCTGTTCATCGCGTTGCCGCTGATTGGTATTGTCATGATGTATAACCGCGGTACTGACTGGTTAGCCTTTGGTCTGGTGATGCCGCACGCGGCAGAATCGAATTTTGATCTGGTCGACGTTCTGAAAGAGTGGCACGAGACGCTGGCCAACGTGGGGTACGTTGTGATTGGTCTGCACGCGATGGCGGCGCTGATGCATCACTATTTCTGGAAAGACAACACCCTCCTGCGCATGATGCCAAAAAAACGCCAGTAACCCATAACAACGAGCCCTGCAGCAGTCTGCAGGGCTGTTTTTTAGCGTTTTATTGCAGTTGAGCGCGCTCTTCCGGGGTTAACTCCAGCGCCTGAGTGGTGCCCGTCTCTGAGGATTTCACGGCCGCTTCCAGTACCGCCATCACCGCCAGCGCCTCGACCGGATGAACCGGATTGGTGATTTTTCCGAGTAGCGCATCACGCACGTTGATGTAGTACTGACGCTGATCGCCTTTCGGCGTGGTAACGGTCTGCGGCTCACCGTTTGCACCAAAGAACACCATGCTGTCACTGTCCTCGCCCCAGGCCTCACTGCCGGGGATCACGCCCGCCAGCAGCTGCGCTTCCTGTTGGTCGATTCGGGCTTTCACCACGCTGCCTTTATCGCCGTGAACGGTAAAACGTGCCGTTCCGCCAGCCACCAGCATGCTGCAGTGCAAAATCACTTTATGTTGCGGATAATCTAAGACCACGTGTGCCCAGTCGTTAATTTCCGCGCCGTCACGCAGCGTGGCGATATTGCCCTGTACCGACTGTGGCAGTCCAAAGAGCTGCAGCGTCTGGTCAATCAGGTGCGGCCCCAGATCAAACCACAGACCACTACCGGGCACGTTTTGCTCTCTCCAGCGCACGCGTACTTCCGGGCGGAAACGGTCAATGTGCGACTCAAGGTGTTTGACCTTGCCAAGGGTTCCTTGCTCAATAACCTGCTTAATGCCGAGGAAGTCGCTGTCCCAGCGGCGGTTATGGAAGACGGAGAGCAGCCGTTGCTTCTCTTGCGCCAGGGCAATCAGGTCGCGGGCTTCCTGCATGTCTAGCGTGAACGGTTTATCCACGACCACATGTTTGCCTGAATTCAGGGCAAGCGTTGCCAGCGGCGCGTGGGTGGCGTTAGGCGAGGCAATCACCACCAGATCGACATCTGGATGCTGAATTGCCTCTTCCGGGGTTGCCACCACCTGAACATCAGGAAGATCGCGTTTAACCTTCTCTTCATCACGAGACGAAACCACCGCCAGCGTAAGGCCGTCCACGGACTGGATCAGCGGGGCATGGAAGGTCTTGCCTACAAATCCATACCCGATCAGCGCAATGTTGATTGTCTTTTCTTTACTCATGACCTTCTCCACGTTATTTCGCGCAAACCGTAATGTGCATTGCGCCAGGGTCCCCAAGCTCAGGCCAGGGACGATCTAAAAAGAGGTGCTGGATGTTGGATAATCCGCTGACCAGATACGGTTCACAGCGGTTTAGTTTCAGATGGTCGGCGACAATCCAGCGTTCATGGCTGGCCGCGAGCATCGCCCGTTTGACCTCGGCATCGGCCTCTTTTCCGGCGCTCAGACCGAGTTCAGCATGGATAGCACAGGCTCCCAGAATGGCGATATCCGCGCGGTAGCGTGACAGCAGGGAGAGGGTGGCGCTGCCGGCAAACAGTCGCTGCTTGTGATCCCATTTTCCGCCGAGCAGGATCAGTTCGATATCGTCACGGTCGCTGAAGTGCCACGCGATATCCAGCGAGGTGGTGATGATTGTCAGCGGTCCCTTCAGGAACGAGGCGACAGCCATTACCGTGCTCCCCGCATCCAGAAACAGCGTCGAACCTGGCGGAACAGTCTGCGCCACCTGTTTACCAAGACGTTGTTTGGTTTCCGGCAGCAGTGTATTGCGCCCCTGACGATTCATGGCCGACAGATTCAGGGCAATTGCCCCGCCGTGGTTCTTTTGCGCCAGCCCCTGTTTCTCGAGATCGGTCAGATCCCGGCGGATGGTGTCCGCTGAGACCTGCAGTTTGTCCGCCAGTTCCGTAATGCTGGCCTGCCCGTGCTCACTAATGATATCAAGCACATATTTTTGTCTGGCCGTTTTGTGCATGGATGAATCCCGCAAAATGTCGCAATAAGTTGCATATTACAGCATTTTGCCGCAGAGGGAAGGGTGTTGATCGCCAGTAAGTATCAATGTCCGGTATTGTTCATATTGGTTATTATTAAAATGTTATTAATACGGTGTGAGTGATTCATTCCAAATGTTAACAGCAATGTTATTGTTGTGTTTTATTAAACACACTGGCGGATATAACCATTGTGATACCAATATGCAACCATTAATGCTTTAATGAAATTAATAAATAGCAATAAATTCTGTGTATATTTATATACACAGAATTTAATGTTGTATATGGCATTATGGTTACTTAAACTGACATTTCTTTGAAAATCTTTGTGTCTGACGCATGCTGAAATTAACGCAAAAATGTGCATCCGGCGATTCTAAAATTTTACTTAAATAACAAAGACTTTATTTGTTTCATTTGAAAGCCCCTTTTTAAGGTTTTGTCCAGAAACCCCATCTTTTTTCTTATCTGTAACACCACATTAACATTGTGGGTGTAGTTGCCTATAGCGCATTTTGTTATGCTGCAAACCAGTTAAAGAAATAAGTAAATTCTTATTGTCATAAGAATATGGTCGGCTCTCATCTCCAATGGAAATGGGGTTGGGGAGCGTTTGTCCAATATTTATTCGGACCCAGGTAAGATATTTGTCGAATTATTTATACCCCTTTAGGGGTAAATATTTAAGCGTCATTCAGAGTCAGGGAGATAAAAATGACTATCATGCGAAATAATATGTTGCTGAGATTTCCAGTCGCCCTGGCATTAATTTCGTTGGCCTTTAATACGGCCTCTGCGAATAGCCGCCAGGTGGGGATTGCTCCGATTGCCGCGACAACATTAAAAGAGAGTATTCTTTTTGCCATCGATCGCGATCCGTCGATTAGCCAGCAGGCCGCGCAACTGGGAATAGGTCAGGCACAAATAGATGAAGCACGCAGCGGCTGGATGCCACAAATATCGTTAAACGGTAGCACCGGCCATAGCCAGACCACCGATTCCAGCGGCTCGCTGCGCAATTCTGCGGCCTGGGGATTGAGTCTGACGCAGCTGGTATACGATTTTGGCAAGACCAACAACAGCATCGACCAGTCCACGGCGCAGCGCGATAGCTATCGTTACCAGTTGATGAGCACTTTGTCTGCGGTGGCGGAAAAAACGGCGCTCAGCTACGTAGAAGTCAAACGCTATTCCGACCTGTTGCAGGCCGCCAAAGAGAACGTTCAGGCGCTCAAAAACGTTGAACAACTGGCCAAACTCCGCGCCGACGCAGGCGTCAGTTCAACCTCTGACGAGCTTCAGACGCGCACGCGCATTGCCGGTATGCAGGCCACGGTCGAGCAGTATAACGCGGCGTTAAACAGCGCCCGCGCACGGCTTGCGGTGTTGACTGGCATGGAGGCCGAGCGCTATTCACCTGTACCGGCGAAGCTTGCCGTTGAGCAGGATTCGCTTAATCGCATTGATTACTCGGCCATTCCCGCGGTCATGGCCGCGCAGAATATGGAGCGTTCAGCTCAGTATGGCGTGGCAACGGCAAAGTCTCAGCACTGGCCGACGTTAAGCCTGAAAGGAGGCCGCACCCGCTACGAGTCCGACAACCGTTCTTACTGGGATGACCAGATTCAGCTCAATATTGACGCACCGCTATACCAGGGGGGCGCCGTTTCAGCCCGCGTTCGCCAGGCCGAAGGGGCAAGGGCCATGGCATCGTCTCAGGTTGACCAGGCGCGGTTCGATGTCCTGCAAAAAGCCTCTGTCGCGCAGGCTGACTGGACCGGCGCGCAGGGAAGAATGCAGGCAGGGAAGCTGCAGCTGGAAAGCGCATTACGCGCCCGGGATGTTTACAGAAATGAATATACCCTGAGCAAGCGGAGCATTAACGATTTGCTCAGCGTTGAACAGGATGTCTGGCAAGCCACCTCAGCCAAAATAATGGCTGAATATGATGGCTGGAGTTCGGCGATTAATTACGCATCTGCCGTTGATAATTTGATGCCGCTGATCGGAATAGAGAAAAACGCTGCCGCAAAATTACCTGATTTGAGTTAAAAAACACGCGTCTTTTTGTGCGAAATAAGTAAGAAAATAATGGGTGCTTTTTCCCAGGGATAGCTACATCCATTTGGTGGACATATCCACAGGAATCCGGACACCTGCAAGGAGAGGAAAATGAGTAACGTAAAAATTGTTGATGTCATCATTCGCAAAACGGCCGAGAAAACGAAATTAACCGGTGAGGGTAATTTGTCGGTTTCTATTTCTTCGCCGAGTGTGATTGAAATTCAGGGTTCTGCTCAGGATGTTGTGCGTTATGTTCGCCAGGGTAAAGACCTGCTTATTTATATGAAAGACGGCAGCGTTATTCGCTGCAATAACTATTTTGTTGAAGATCCACAGACCCATAATCAATCAGAACTGGTCTTCAACGATCAGCAGGAACTGACGCATATTTCTTTTGCCGATGCCGGGGAAGCGTCTGGCGTTGCTGTTACCGAGTTAACCGCGCAGGCTACGCCGGTTGCCAGCATTGAGCCTTTCCTTGAGCAGGGAAGCGTTCTCAATGACGCGCCATGGGGATGGATTGCAGGCGCTGCGTTGGGCGGCGGTACCATTGGCGCACTGCTGGCGCACGGGGGTGACGGCGAAACCAAAACCAAAGTCATCGACAACACCAAAGATGTTGAAAGCGCGACGCCGACCTTTTTGCTGACGGACAACGCGGGTGATAAGCAGGGTGTGCTGAGTGGAAAAGCGATCACGGACGACAACACCCCAACCTTCAGCGGTACCGGGCAGCCGGGCGCGACCATTCAGGTTAAAGACAGCAGCGGAAGCACCATTGCCAGCACTATGGTCGGGAAAGAGGGTACCTGGACCGTAAAACTCCCGACTCAGGCTGACGGCGAACATACCTGGTCTGTCGTGCAAATCGACGGGAGCAAAACGACGCAGGCGGGCAGCATTACCGTCACAATTTCTACCGCTGACGCCAGCATCACGCTGGGGACAACGGCCGGTGACAACGTGATCAATGCCAGCGAACACTCCGCTGGCTTTACGCTGTCCGGCACCAGCAAAAATCTGGCGCAGGGAACCGGGCTTACCGTCACGCTGAACGGCAAAACCTACACGGCGGAAGTGGGGGCCGGCGGCGCATGGAGCGTGAACGTGCCTGCCGCGGATGCACAGGCGCTGGGTGACGGCACCTGGACCGTGAACGTCAGCGGTAAAGACGCCGCGGGCAATACCGTGAGCGGCAGCCAGACGATAGGTGTGGATACCAACGCGCCAGCGCTTTCTGTTGATACGATTGCGCAGGACAACATCATCAACGCGGCTGAGCACAACCAGGCGCTGACGCTCACCGGTAAAACCGATGCGGAAGCCGGCCAGATTGTGACGGTAACGCTCAACGGGAAAAATCATACCGCCACGGTGGGGAGCAACGGCACGTGGTCCGTTACGCTTCCCGCCAGCGAGGTGCAATCGCTGGCGAATGGCGACCATACGCTAACGGTGAACGTCAGCGATAAAGCGGGGAACGGATCTTCCACGACCGTCGATTTCACCGTGGATACCGCCGCCCCGGTCGTGACGATTAACACCGTTGCTGACGACAATATCCTCAATACCAGCGAGCAGGGCCAGGCGCAGATTATTTCCGGTACGGCGAGCGGCGCCGCAGCAGGGGATGTCGTGAGCGTAACCGTTGGCGGTCAGACCTTCACCGGTGTGGTGCAGGCGGACGGCAGCTGGAGCGTGGGGGTGCCTGCGTCCGTGGTGGGCTTGCTGGGAGAAGGCAACCACAACATTACGGTTTCCGTTACCGATGCCGCGGGCAATACCGGCAGCGCCACACACGGCATTACGCTGAGCGGTAACCCACCGGAATTTACCGTTCATGCCATCAGCCAGGATAACGTTCTCAATGCTCAGGAGGCTATGCAGCCGCTGAGCCTGACCGGCACCAGCACGCTGCCAGACGGCAGCGCCATCACCGTGACGCTGAACAACGTCAATTATCAAACCGTTGTCGAGAACGGGAGCTGGTCAGTTCAGGTACCGGTTTCCGACGTCCTGCAACTGGCGAACACGCTGTACACCGTCAGCGTCAGCGGTACCGACAGCGTGGGCAACAGCGGCTCAGCGGAGGCCACACTGCTGGTTGATACCGTGTTGCCACAGGTGGTCATTAATACCTTTGCCGGCGACAACCGGGTGAATAACGCCGAAGTGGCCGCCGATCAAACGATCAGCGGTCGTGTCACGGGTGCAGCGGCAGGGGATACGGTGTCTGTTTCCGTTGGCGGCAAGCATTACAGCGCCACCGTGGGTAGCGATCTGACCTGGAACCTCACTATCCCGTCTGCGGATCTCAGGGCATTCGGCGACGGCGACCTGACCATTACCGCGTCAGTCACCAACAGCCACGGCAATACGGGCAGCGGCGAGCGCGATATCAATATCAACGCGGCGCTGCCGGGTCTGCGCGTTAACACCCTTTCCGGTGATGACGTGATCAATGCCATTGAGCAGCATCAGGATCTTACCGTGACCGGCTCCAGCAGCCATCTGGCCGCAGGCACGCAGATCACCGTCACCATCAATAACGTCGACTATGTCACCGTGGTCAACGCCACCGGTGGCTGGCAGATTGGTGTCCCGGCGAGCGACCTCCAGTCCTGGACGCCGGGCCATATCGCAGTGCACGTCAGTGCAGAAGATGCGTGGGGCAATGCCGTTGCCGCTGAACATCCGATCGAACTCGACCTGAACGCCGTGGCGGTGACTGTTGATGTCATCTCCGGTGATGACCGACTGAACGCGGCGGAAAAAGGCAGCGATCTCACGCTCTCTGGCCAGACGCAGGGCGTGGAAGCCGGGCAGACTGTGGTGGTGAAATTCGCCGATCGGACCTATACCGCGCAGGTGCAGCAGGACGGCTCCTGGAGCCTGACCGTACCGGCCAGCGCCATGGAAACGTTGATTGACGGCCGCGCGCAGGTGAGCGTCAGCGTGACGAACGTTAACGGCAACAGCGCCGATGCGTCGCGCGTGGTGACGGTCGATACGCTGCCTCCGGACATCACGATCAATAATCTGACCGATGACAACATCATCAGTGCTGCCGAAGCGCAGCAGGATATCGTGTTAAGCGGTAGCAGCACGGCGGAAGCGGGCCAGACGGTCACCGTCGCGCTGAACGGTAAAACCTACCAGACCACCGTTCAACATGACGGTAGCTGGCAACTGACAGTACCTGCTGCGGACGTCGGCGCACTGGCCGATGGCACCGTCACGGTAACGGCAACCGTGAGCGATGTGGCAGGTAACAGCAGCAGCACGGATCGCGTCGGGCTGGTGGATGCCACCGTACCGCAGGTGACCATTAACGATTTTGTCACCGATACCAATACCATAAACCAGCTTGCCCATACCCAGGCGCAGGTCCTCAGCGGCTCCGTGACCGGAGCGGCAGCGGGTGATTGGGTCACGGTGACCATCAATAACGTGGATTACACCACCGTGGTGGATGCGGCGGGCAACTGGAGCCTCGGCCTGCCTGCGTCTGTGGTACAGGGCCTGGCGGACGGAACCTGGACGATTACGGTCTCTGTGACCGACCAATCTGGCAACACCGGCAGCAGCACGCTGGAGGTGGTGGTTAATACCGTGACGCCGGAGATAGGTATTCACACTCTGGCGGCGGACGACGTGATTAACGCCACCGAAAAAGGCGAAAACCTGCTGCTTTCCGGGACCAGCAACCAGCCAGAAGGCACCCCGATCACCGTGGCCCTGAATGGCATTCACTACACCGCCATTACGGATGCCAGCGGTAACTGGCGTGTTACCGTACCGGCCTCCGCAGTAAGCGCGCTGGGCGAGGCGCACTATACGGTGACGGCGAGCGTCACGGACAGTGTGGGTAACAGCGCGTCGGCCACGCACGATGTGCTGGTAGACAGCTCGCTGCCGATGGTCACGCTCAACACGCTGGCGGGCGATAACATCATCAACGCGGCGGAACTGGCGGCAGGCCAGACCCTGACGGGGAAAGTCGCCAACGCGGCGGCAGGCGACATTGTCACCCTTACCCTGGGCGGCCAGACGTATACCGTTGCGGTGCAGGACGATCTTACCTGGAGCCTGCCGTTAACCCAGAGCCAGTTAACCGCGCTCGGTAACGGTGAGCTGACGGTTACGGCCAGCGTGACGAATGCGCACGGAAACACCGGTTCTGCCGCGCTGGACTTCACCATCGACGCCCAGTTGCCTGGTCTGCGTATTGATACCGTGGCGGGCGACGATGTTATCAATATCATCGAGCACGGTCAGAATCTGATTGTTTCCGGTACCAGCACCGATCTGGCCGCGGGCAGCACCGTTACCGTGACCATTAACAACATTGAGTACGTCGCCACGGTCCTGGCCGATGGAACCTGGAAAGCGGCTGTGCCTGCGGCGGATGTCAGCCAGTGGGCGGACGGTCCTCTCGACATTACAGCCCGCGCACAGGATGCTTCCGCCAACCCGGTGAATATCGGGACCGTGGTGGATGTCGATCTCGCCCCGGTCGCGATAAGCGTTAACAGCGTGACCCCTGATAACGTGCTGAATGCGGCGGAGAAGGGACACGATCTGGCGCTCTCCGGCACCACGTCTGGGGTCGAAGCCGGTCAGACGGTGACGGTCACCTTTGGTGGCAAAAGCTACACCACCACCGTGGATGCGAATGGCAACTGGGCTTACACCGTTCCGGCTGCGGATGTAAGCGGCCTGAAAGAGGGAGATGCCCGCGTTCAGGTGAGCGTGAGCAACGTGAATGGCAACCCGGCCTCTTCGTCACACGAATTCAGCGTCGATACCACTGCGCCGGCGGTCACCATCGATACGGTCAGTCACGACAACATGCTCAATGCGGCAGAGGCGGCACAGGATCTCACCCTGAGCGGCACCTCGACTGCCGAAGCGGGGCAGACGGTCACGGTGACCTTTAATGGCAATCAATACACCTCACAGGTACAGGCTGACGGCAGCTGGACGCTTGACGTGCCGGCAGCCGATCTGGCCGGTATCACCGACGGCACTGCCGTCGTTACGGCGACCGTGTCGGATAAAGCCGGTAACCCGGCCAGCACGGATGCGTCTGTGCTGGTGGACACTACCGTGCCGCAGATCACCTTCAACACCGTTGCCGGTGATGACATTCTGAATATTGCTGAACACGGTCAGGCGCTGATCGTTTCTGGCACAGTCACCGGGGCACAGGCAGGCGACGTGATCACCGTGACGCTGAACGGTAAAAATTACAGCGCAATGCTGGACGCGTCCGGCAACTGGAGTATGGGTATTCCGGCGGCTGACGCGGGCGCGCTGGGCAATGGCGACCATACGATGTCTGCGACCCTCACCGACAAAGCGGGCAACAGCACCACGCAGACGCATGAGATTGCGGTTTCCCTGACCGCTCCGGTTATCGCTATCAATACCGTTGCGGGCGATGATGTGATCAATGCCATCGAGAAAGGCGAAGATCTGCAACTCTCCGGCACCAGCAACCAGCCGGACGGCACCACGATCGTCGTGACCCTGAATGGCATTAACTACACGGCCACGACTGACGCCAGCGGCAACTGGAGCGTGACGGTACCGGCATCAAACGTCTCGGCGCTGGGCGAAGCGAACTACACCGTCACCGCGAGCGTGACCGATACCGCAGGCAACAGCGCGAGCACCAGCCATCAGGCACTTGTCGACAGTGCGCTACCGGTGGTGACCATTAACGCTGTCGCCATTGATGATGTCATCAATGCGGCGGAAGTGACTGCGGGACAGACCCTGAGCGGGAACGTCAGCGGTGCCGCAAGCGGTGACACTGTCACGATTTCAATGGGGGGCAACACCTGGACCGCCACCGTTCAGGATGATCTGAGCTGGTCGGTCAATGTGCCGCCTGAAGTCTTAAAGGCCATTGGCAACGGCGATTTAACCGTGACGGCAAGCGTCACTAACGGTCACGGCAATACCGGCTCCGGCAGCCGCGACATCACCATTGATGCCAACCTGCCGGGTCTGCGGGTCGATACCGTGGCGGGCGACGATGTGATTAACAGCATCGAGCATGGCCAAAACCTGATTATTAGCGGCTCCAGTGATGGACTGAAAACCGGCTCTGCGTTGACGGTGACCGTCAATGGTAAAACCTATGCGGCGACGGTTCTGGCAGACGGGACCTGGACGGCAGCGATCCCGGCCGCCGACGTCAGCGCGCTGAACGCAGGCAAGGTGACGGTAACCGTTGAGGGTCAGAGCACCGCAGGAAACCCGGTGACGATTGCGCATGACGTCACGGTCGATCTGGCCGCGGTGGCGATCAGCGTCAACGCGATTGCCACCGACGACGTGATCAACGCGGCGGAAAAAGGCACGGACCTGGTCCTGTCGGGTACCACCACCCACGTCGAAGCCAACCAGACCGTGTATATCACCTTCGGCGGCAAGTCTTACACCGCGACCGTGGATGCCAGCGGTAACTGGACCGCTACCGTGCCTTCTGCTGATTTAGGCAGCCTGAAGGAGGGCGATGCCAGCGTGCAGGTTAGCGTCACCAACGTGAACGGCAACAGCGCGTCAGCGGGCCGTGAATACAGCGTGGATACGACCGCGCCGACGGTCTCTATCGACATTGTCAGCGACAACAACATCATTAATGCGTCTGAAGCGCAGCAGGATTTGGTGGTTAACGGCATCACAAACGCGGAAGCGGGCCAGACCGTGACCGTTACGCTGAATGGCAAGGATTACACCACCACCGTGCAGGCGGATGGCAGCTGGAGCCTGAGCGTACCGTCAACCGACCTGAGCGGCATTATCGACGGAAACTACACCATCACCGCGGCGGTATCCGACAAAGCGGGTAACCCGGCCTCGGTGGATCGTGACGTGCTGGTGGATACCACGGTGCCGCAGTTGACCATTCACACCGTTTCGGATGACGACGTCATCAACAGCGTTGAGCACGCGCAGGCGCTGATTGTCACCGGGTCTGTCACCGGCGCGGCAGCGGGTGATGTGGTCACCGTCACCATCAATAATAAATCTTACACCGCCACGCTGGATGCCGTGGGCAACTGGAGCGTGGGAGTGCCTGCGGTCGACGTCAATGCTCTGGCCGCCGGGGATCACACCATCACCGCGACCCTGACCGATAAAGCGGGCAACAGCAACAGTGCGACGCACGACGTGGCCGTCAACCTTACCGCTCCGGTGCTGACCATTGACACCGTTTCAGACGACGATGTCATCAATAGCACCGAGAAAACGCAGGATCTCACCCTCACCGGCACCGCGTCAGGTCTGGCGGCGGGCGCGATCGTCACCGTGATGCTGAACGGCAAAGCCTACAGCGCGACGGTGGATGATAACGGGCTGTGGAGGGCTACCGTTCCGGCGGATCAGGTCGGCGCACTGGGTGAAGCGATCTACACCCTCACCGCGTCTGCAACCGATGCTGTTGGCAACAGTACCAGCGTGACTCACACCGTGAACGTGGAGTCTGTCCTGCCGGGTGTCACCATCAACACCGTGGCTGGCGACGATATTATTAATACCGCGGAGCTGGCGACCGGCCAGACTCTCAGCGGTACCGTGGTGAATGCCGAAGCAGGCAACACCGTCACCGTGATCCTCGGCGGTAACACCCTGACCGCCACGGTGCAGGATGACCTGACCTGGTCCGTCAACGTACCGCAGTCCGTGTTAACCGCACTGGGTAACGGCGAACTGACCGTCACCGCCAGCGTGACTAACGGCGTGGGCAACAGCGGCACCGGCGAGCGCGATATCACCATTGACGCCAGCCTGCCGGGCCTGCGCGTGGATACCGTGGCGGGTGACGATGTGATCAACAGCATCGAGCATGGCCAGAACCTGATCGTGACCGGCACCAGCGAAGGACTGGCGGCAGGGACCGCTCTGACCGTAACGGTAAATAATAAAACCTATCCGGCCACCGTGCTGGCTGACGGCACCTGGAGTGCGGCTATTCCGGCGGCCGATGTTGGCGCGCTGGCGGCAGGCACGGTAGCTGTCACCGTTGAGGGGCAGAACAGCGCCGGTACGCCGGTGTCCATTACCCACAATGTGACGGTGGACCTTGCGGCTGTCGCCATCGGGATTGACGCCATTGCCACGGATGATGTGATTAACGCGGCTGAGAAGGGCGCGGACCTGGTGCTCTCTGGCACCACCTCCAACGTGGAGGAGAATCAGACCGTCAGCATCCTCTTCGGCGGTAAAACCTATACGGCGTCGGTGGATGCCGACGGCAAATGGACGGCGACGGTGCCGTCTGCTGACCTGGCCGGTCTGAAAGAGGGCGATACCAGCGTGCAGGTGAGCGTCACCAACGTCAACGGCAACAGCGCGTCTGCGGGTCGCGAGTACAGCGTGGACACCACCGCGCCGTCCGTAACGATTAACACCCTGGCGGCTGACGACATCCTGAATGCGACCGAAGCGAAAGCTGACCTGACGGTGTCCGGTACCAGCACCGCCGAAGCGGGCCAGACGGTCACCGTGAGCCTGAACGGGAAGGACTACACCACTACCGTGGGCGCAGACGGCAACTGGACGCTGGACGTTCCGGCAGCCGACCTGGCGGCGCTTACGGACGGCAGCGTGACCGTGACGGCCGCCGTCAGTGACAAGGCGGGTAACCCGGCCTCGGTGGATCATAACCTGGCTGTTGACGTGACGGTGCCGGTCGTGACCATCAACACCGTGGCGGGCGACGACGTGATTAACGTGGCTGAGCATGCGCAGGCGCAGATCGTCAGCGGCTCCGCCACCGGCGCGGCGGCGGGCGATAAAGTCACCGTGACCCTTGGCAGCCAGACCTACACCACCGTGCTGGACGCCGCGGGTAACTGGAGCGTGGGCGTTCCGGCGAACGTGATTTCTGGCCTCAGCGACGGCACCGTGACGGTCAGCGTCAGCGTCACCGATGCTGCGGGCAATACCGGATCCGGCACTCATAACGTGACCGTCGATACCGGGCTGCCTTCCGTGGGCTTCGATACCCTGAGCGGCGACAACGTACTGAACGCGGTGGAGAAAGGTCAGGATCTGAGCGTCAGCGGTACCAGCGCCAACCTTGCGGAAGGTACCCTGGTCACCGTGACCCTGAACGGCAAACAATACACCGCAACAACCGCGGCGGACGGCGGCTGGAGCCTGACGGTACCGGCAGCGGATCTGGCCGCGCTGGGTGAGGCGAACTACACCCTGAGCGCAACCGCAACGAATACCGTGGGGAACAGCGTCAGCAATACGGCGAACCTGCAGGTCGACACCGCGATGCCGACCGTCATCATCAACACCGTGGCCGGTGACAACGTGATCAATGCGGCGGAAGTGGCTGCAGGTCAGACGATCGGCGGGAGAGTGGTGAACGCCGAAGCGGGCAATACCGTCACCGTTACGATGGGCGGTAACAGCTGGACGGCGACGGTGCAGGATGACCTGACCTGGTCCGTCAACGTGCCTTCAGAGGTGCTGACGGCGCTGGGTAACGGCGGACTGAGCGTGACGGCCACCGTCACCAACGGGCACGGCAATACCGGTTCCGGCGAACGCGATATCACCATTGACGCCAGCCTGCCGGGCCTGCGTGTCGATACCGTGGCAGGTGACGATGTGATTAACAGCATCGAGCATGGTCAGAACCTGATTGTCAGCGGCTCCAGCGATGGGCTGGCAGCGGGCACGGCACTGACCATCACCGTGAACGGCAAAACCTATGCGGCGTCCGTACTGGCGGACGGGACCTGGAACGCAGCCGTGCCGGCCGCAGACGTCAGCGCATGGCCGGAAGGCACCGTGAAAATTACCGTTACCGGTGATAGCCCGACGGGCAACCCGATGACCATCAGCCACGACGTGACGGTGGATCTGGCGACCGTGGCGATCAGCATTAACGCCATCGCTACCGATGACGTGATTAACGCGGCGGAAAAAGGGACCGATCTGGTGCTGTCAGGTGCGACCACCAACGTGGAAGCCGGACAGACCGTCACCCTCGCCATGGGCGGTAAAATCTATACCACCACTGTCGATGCGAGCGGTAACTGGACTTATACCGTACCGTCTGCTGACCTGGCCGGTCTGAAAGAGGGCGATGCCAGCGTGCAGGTGAGCGTTACCAACGCCAACGGCAACAGCGCGTCTGCGGGTCGCGAGTACAGCGTGGACACCACCGCGCCGTCCGTAACGATTAACACCCTGGCGGCTGACGACATCCTGAATGCGACCGAAGCGAAAGCTGACCTGACGGTGTCCGGTACCAGCACCGCCGAAGCGGGCCAGACGGTCACCGTGAGCCTGAACGGGAAGAACTACACCACCACCGTGGGGGCAGACGGCAACTGGACGCTGGACGTTCCGGCAGCCGACCTGGCGGCGCTCACGGACGGTAGCGTGACCGTGACGGCCGCCGTCAGTGACAAGGCGGGTAACCCGGCCTCGGTGGCTCACAACCTGGCTGTTGACGTGACGGTGCCGGTCGTGACCATCAACACCGTGGCAGGCGACGACGTGATTAACGTGGCTGAGCATGCGCAGGCGCAGATCGTCAGCGGCTCCGCCACCGGCGCGGCGGCGGGCGATAAAGTCACCGTGACCCTTGGCAGCCAGACCTACACCACCGTGCTGGACGCTGCGGGCAACTGGAGCGTGGGCGTTCCGGCGAACGTGATTTCCGCGCTGCAGGATGGCACCGTGACGGTCAGCGTCAGCGTCACCGATGCCGCGGGCAATACCGGATCCGGCACCCATAACGTGACCGTCGATACCGGGCTGCCTTCCGTGGGCTTCGATACCCTCAGCGGCGACAACGTACTGAACGCGGTGGAGAAAGGTCAGGATCTGAGCGTCAGCGGTACCAGTGCCAACCTTGCGGAAGGCACCCTGGTCACCGTGACCCTGAACGGTAAACAGTACACCGCAACAACCGCGGCGGACGGCGGCTGGAGCCTGACGGTACCGGCAGCGGATTTGGCCGCGCTGGGTGAGGCGAACTACACCCTGAGCGCAACCGCGACGAACACCGTGGGGAACAGCGTCAGCAATACGGCGAACCTGCAGGTCGACACCGCGCTGCCGACCGTCATCATCAACACCGTGGCCGGTGACAACGTCATCAATGCAGCGGAAGTGGCGGCAGGCCAGACGATCGGCGGGAAAGTGGTGAACGCCGAAGCGGGTAACACCGTGACGGTCTCTGTCGGTGGCAATACCTACACCACAACGGTACAGAGCGATCTGAGCTGGTCGGTTGATGTCCCGCAGTCCGTGCTGACCGCGCTGGGTAATGGCGACCTGACCGTCACCGCAGCGGTTACCAACGGACACGGCAATACCGGTTCCGGCGAGCGTGATATCTCCATCGATGCCAGCCTGCCGGGCCTGCGTGTCGATACCGTGGCAGGCGACGATGTGATTAACAGCATCGAGCATGGTCAGAACCTGATTGTCAGCGGCTCCAGCGATGGGCTGGCAGCGGGGACCCTGCTTACGGTAACGGTGAACGGCAAAACCTATGCGGCGTCCGTACTGGCTGACGGGACCTGGAACGCGGCTATTCCGGCGACGGATGTAAGCGTGCTGCAGGCAGGAACGGTAACCGTTACCGTTGCAGGCCAAAGCACCACGGGCAATCCGGTGACCATCAGCCATGACGTCACTGTTGATCTGGCGGCCGTCGCCATCAGCATTGATACCATTGCCGTTGACGATGTGATTAACGCGGCGGAGAAAGGGGCAGATCTGCTGCTTTCCGGCACCACCAGCAACGTGGAAGCCAACCAGACCGTCAGCATCACCTTTGGTGGCAAGCACTACACGGCCACCGTTGATGCCAGCGGTAACTGGACGGCGACGGTACCGTCTGCTGACCTGGTCGGTCTGAAAGACGGCGATGCCAGCGTACAGGTGAGCGTCACCAACGTGAACGGCAACAGCGCCTCAGCAGGGCGCGAATACAGCGTCGATGCGACCGCGCCTGCCGTGACGATTGATACGGTTGCCGGCGACAACGTGATCAACGCCAGCGAAGCGTCTGCAGGTGTGGCCATCACCGGCACCACCACGGCAGAAGCGGGTCAGACGGTCACCGTAACGCTCGGCGATAAACAGTACACCGCGCAGGTTCAGGCAGGCGGCACGTGGAGTGTGAATGTGCCCGGGGCCGACCTGACTGCGATGGCCGACAACGGCTACACCGTACAGGTTAGCGTGAGCGATGCGGCCGGTAACCCAGGCAGTGCGGATAAAGCCATTACCCTTGACACCACGCCACCGGTTATCAGCTTTAACGCGGTCGCCGTTGATGATGTGATCAACAGCGTGGAGCATGCGCAGGCGCAGATCGTCAGCGGTAGTGCAACCGGTGCAAACGTCGGCGACAGGCTGGTGATTACCGTCGGGTCTCATCAGTACACGACAACGGTGGATGCGAGCGGCAACTGGAGCGTGGGCGTCCCGGCCAGCGTAATTTCCTCGCTGGCTGACGGCACCGCGACCCTCAGCGCAACCATTACCGACAGTGCGGGCAACAGCAGCACTAAGACCCATGATGTGGTGGTCAACACGGCCTCGGTGGCGCTGACCGTGAATACCATTGCCGGCGACGACGTGATCAACGCGGCAGAAGCAGGCTCCTCACTGGTGATTAACGGCTCGAGCGCGCAGTTTGCCAGCGGGACGCAGGTCACGGTAACCCTGAACGGTAAAAGCTACACCGCCACCATTCAGAGTGACGGCTCCTGGACGACTACCGTGCCGGCTGCTGATGTGGGCGCACTGACCGATGGCGGACATTATCCTGTCTCCGTTGCTGCCCAGGACAGCGCGGGCAACAGCGCGTCGGCAACGCACGGCATCAGCGTGGATACCACCGCGCCGGTGATCGGTGTGAATACGCTCTCTGGCGACGACGTGTTAAATGCAGCGGAAGCACAGCAGCCGCTGACCGTTCACGGTTCTACCAGCGCGGAAGCCGGGCAGACCGTTACCGTAACGCTGGGGGGTAAAACCTACAGCGCAACGGTGGCGAACGATGGTACGTGGACGCTGGATGTGCCGGCCGCCGACCTGGCGGCCCTGAATGAAGGGGCGCTGACGCTGACCGCTTCAGTCAACGATAAAGCGGGTAACAGCGGACAGACCACTCACACCCTGACGGTGGATACCGTGGCGCCAACCGTAACCATCGGCACTGTGGCGGATGACGATATTGTCAATAACGCCGAGCAGCTGGCAGGCCAGACCATCAGCGGCACCACCACGGCGGAGCAGGGCCAGACGGTGACGGTTTCCTTCAACGATCACAACTATCAGGCGACCGTGGGGGCGGACGGCTCGTGGTCGGTCTTTGTGCCGGGGCATGATTTCCTCGGCCTGAGTGACGGGAATTACACCCTAACGGCGACGGTGAACGATAAGGCCGGTAACCCGGGCAGCGCGACGCACGACGTGACGCTGAACGGTGATGTCCCGACCATAACTATCCACACCTTTGCGCAGGACGATATCGTCAGCACCGCTGAACATGGTATCCCTCTGGTGGTCAGTGGTACCACCGACGCGCCTGCTGGCCAGACAGTGACCATCACCCTGAACGGCAAAACCTACACCACAACCGTGCAGGCTGACGGTAGCTGGAACTACACCGTAGGCAGTGCAGACGTGACCGCGCTGGCAGACGGAGGATCGTATGTGATCCATGCCCAGGTGAGTAACACCATCGGTAACACTGCCAGCGACGATCACACCGTGACCGTGGATCTGACCGCGCCGTCAATGGGGATCAGTATCGACGCCCTGCAAAACGATACCGGGCTGAGCGCGAGTGATTTCATCACCAACGACAGCCAGATTATTGTTAACGGTTCATTGACCGCGCAGCTCGGCAATAACGAGAAAGCGCAGATCAGCGTGGACGGCGGGGCGAGCTGGATTGACCTGGCCGTCACGGGCACCACCTGGCGCTACACCGATGGCCGCACCCTGACGGACGGTACGTATCAGTACCAGGTCCGCGTGATTGATAACGCGGGTAACGTAGGGGCAACGGACAGCCAGAACGTGGTGGTGGATCTCACCGCGCCTGCGGCGACGACCATTACGGTCGATTCCGTCAGTCAGGATACCGGTTTGTCTGGCAGCGACTTTATCACCAGCGATAACCAGATCAGCCTGAAAGGGACGCTCGGTGCGGCGCTGGGGAGTGGCGATCACGCGCAGATCAGCCTCGACGGCGGCGTAACCTGGACGGATGTCAGCGTCAGCGGACTGAGCTGGACCTGGGTTGATACCCGCACGCTGGCGGACGGCGATTATAACTATCAGCTTCGCGTGATTGACGATGCGGGCAATATCAGCGCCACCACCAGCCAGGTGGTCACCATTGATACCGTGGCACCCGATGCCAGTAAAACCATCGCCATTGACAGCATCAGCGATGACACTGGCCTGAGCAGCAGCGACTTTATCACCCATGATACCTCGCTAACGCTGCATGGCTCGCTCGGCGCGACGCTGGCTGACGGCGAATATGCGCAAATCAGCATCGACGGTGGCGTGACCTGGCAGAACGTGATTGTCACCGGCAACAGCTGGTACTACGTGGACGGCCGTACGTTGGGTAATGCCACCTATGACTATTATGTGCGCGTGGTGGATGCCGCAGGTAACGTGGGATCCAGTGCCCATCAGCAGGTGACTGTCGATACGGTCGCCCCGGATGCGGCGATTACGGTGACCGTGGATAACATCACCGTGGATACCGGCTTTGACAACAACGACTTCCTGACCAGTTCAACGTCATACACCCTGAACGGGACGCTGGGGGCGCAACCCGTTGCGGGCGAGTATGTTCAGGTCAGTATGGATGGCGGCACCACCTGGGTTAACGCGACGGTGAATGGCACACAGTGGAGCTATAACGACACGCGTACCCTGTCCGACGGTAGCTACAACTATCAGGTGCGGGTGGTCGATCTGGCCGGTAACGTCGGGGCTACCACGTCGCAGACGGTCACGGTTGATACCCATGCGCCTCAGTACGGCATCACCATTGACAGCATCAGTGAAGATACCGGGCAGTCCGGCACTGATTTCATCACCATGGACACCACGCTTACGCTCAACGGCTCGCTTGGCAGCGCGCTGGCCAATGATGAACGCGTGCAGATTAGCCTGGACGGCGGGAATACCTGGACAGATGCAACGGTAACCAACCAGCGCTGGAGCTACACCGATACCCGCGATCTGGCTGACGGTGATTACACCTACCAGGTGCGGATTATCGACCAGGCGGGCAACGTGGGCTCAACCTCATCGCAGGTGGTGACGGTGGATACCACGCCGCCAACCACCGTGGGAACCGTGGTGAGCTATACCGATGACGAAGGTGAGCGTCTGGGCTCCTTTGGCAGCGCGATGGCGACGGATGACAGCTCGCCGCTGATCAACGGAACGCTGAACCGCGCGCCGGATGACGGTGAGATTGTGCAGCTTTATCGTGACGGGATCCTGCTGGGCCAGGTCACGATGAACGGTAGCGCAAGCTGGTCCTTCCAGGATAACGGCCTGAGCGATGGCAATCATACGTATATCCTGCGGGTAACCGATAAAGCCGGTAACTATACGGAATCGGACGGGTTTGTACTGAACGTCGATACCAGTATCCCGACCACCACGGCGGCAATTACCGCGCAGACAACATCGGATACCACGCCGATTGTCAGCGGAACGGTCTCCGCTGATCTGGTGAACGGCGAGTACCTGGTGGTGAATGTGAACGGTAAAACCTACACGTCGCAGACGGGCGGCGCGGTGGTGGTCGACCCGGATCACAACACCTGGTATCTGCAGATCCCGGACAGCGATGCACTGAGCGTTGCCAGCTATAACGTAACGGCACAGGTGAAGAGCAGCGCGGGTAACGGCAATACCACCGGGACGGCGAGCGGCAGCCTGGTGATTGACACCACCACGGTGAATACCAGCTGGGCCACCACGGCGGGTAACAGCGAAAACTCGACCATGACCGTCGGCATGAACAGCAGCGGCCTGTGGAATATCATTGCTAACGGACAGTCCTATTCCAGCAGTGATGATTCAACCTACGCGGCGAACGCGCTAACCAATACGCGTGGCTTCCCTGCCGTAAGCCAGACCGCCGCCGATTTCGACCGTAACGGCACGCAGGACATCTTTGCGACTGAAACCACCTACGGCGGGTCTACACAGGTGATGTGGACCTACGATGGCAGCACTTACAACGCCAGCCAACTGGGTATGGGAACCACTATCTGGTACGGCGGTGTCATTGCCTACGATAAAACCGGTGACGGGTATCTGGACCTTGCGTATGGCGATGCCGGTGCGGACTCCATTACCTACCTTATTAACAACAAGGGGGTACTCACGCCGGATGGGAGCTATGGCGGCGCCGGGTTCTGGGGACAATTCACCACCATGCGTGAAATCTCCGGCGTTGACCTGAATAACGACGGCACCGTGGATGTGGTTCAGCACACCAACCGCAGCGGCGCGTACTCGCTTACCGTGATTAACAACAACGGTAACGGGACGTTATCCCTCGGTCAGAACCTGACTAACGTGTTTGTTGCAAACGTGGCGAATACCACCACAGCGGCGTCGATGACGTGGGCGGATTTCAACGGCGATGGCTACATGGATCTGTACCTGGGCAGCAGCTACAACAACAACGGCGGGGTGATCTACTACAACGACGGTACCGGAAAACTCTCCACCACCAAGAGCGCGGTTGAGGCCTCTAACGCGTCTGCAGGGTATCTGTCGGTGGCGGTGGACTGGAACGCCGACGGCCAGATGGACGTCATCAAGCTCAGTACCTACAGCGGATCGCAGACCGCAACACTGTTTACCAACAACGGTTACGGTTCAAGCTGGACAGCAAGTCAGCTGGCTTCCGGGCTGGCGAACGTCACCGGTGTGGCCGCCGTGGATTACAACTGGGACGGCGCGCAGGATCTGCTGGTGTCGCAGCAGAACGGCAAGGTGGTGCTGGTGCAAAACAGCAAAACCGTTGCCGACGGCACGGCGATGCATCTGCACATTGTCGACAGTGAGGGTATCAACGCCTACTACGGTAATACGGTCAATCTGTATAACGCGGCGGGCGTACTGGTGGCCTCGCAGATCATCAACGCCCAGTCCGGTATCGGTTCGAACGATACCTCTGCACTGGTGAGTTTCTACGGTCTGGATCCGAATGAAACTTACTCGGCCGAGATCCTGAAAATCACCAATGGCGTGTCGGATAACGTCACCTGGAGCGGTCTGGAAGCCGGCAACGGCAAAGAGGGCTACGTCCTCACTGCCGAAGCAGCAACCGGAGGGCACAGCGGGACGCTTACCGGTACCGGGTATAACGACACCTTTATCGCCGAGGACGGCACGTATACCTATAACGGTTCCGGCGGCTGGACGACCCACTCGGATCACGACACCTGGAGCAACACCGGGGGGATGGACGTGGTGGACTACCGCAATGCGACGTCCGGCGTGACCGTCGACCTGCGTCTTTCTACCGCGCAGGACACCGGGTTTGGTACCTCACGCCTGCTGAACATTGAGGGCATTAACGGCTCGGACTTTGACGATGTCATTACCGGCAACAGCGGTAACAACCAGTTCGAAGGCCGTGGCGGTAACGACACGTTCAATATTGGCAGCGGCGGTCACGATACGCTGCTCTACACGTTGATCAACGCCTCCAATGCCACAGGCGGTAACGGCAGTGATGTGGTGAACGGCTTTACGGTAGGCACCTGGGAAGGCACGGCGGATACGGACCGTATTGACCTGCGCGACCTGCTTTCAGGCAGCGGCTACACCGGTACGGGCTCAGCGAGCTATGTGAACGGGGTCGCCACGCTGGACGGCAGTGCGGGGAATATCACCGATTACATCCGCGTGGTGCAAAACGGCAGCAATACCGAAATCCAGGTTGACCTGGACGGTAGCGGCGGCCAGTTCTCACCCACAACGCTGGTCACGCTGAACGGCGTGCAGACCGATCTGGCTACGCTGCTGGCAAATCATCAACTGTTAATTGCGTAAAACTATGCCGCGAGGAGCGATCCTCGCGGCCTTTTGCGTAGCTATAACGAAGAGCGATAAAAGATTTCACAACATTATGAAGACACATCCACAGTACGAACCCTGGTTGCAGGGCATGCTCATCATCGCGAAGCACTATCGGCTGGACTTCTCGGCAGAGCATGTTCGGGTCACGATTAACCATGAAAGCCAGTCTCCACGCCAGCTGGTGCTGGAAGAGATGGCACGCCAGCTTGGGTTAGGGATGCGTATGGTGGCGGCCGACGCGGTCTCCCTCGACCCGTGGCGTTTACCTCTGCTTGCGGAATTTACTGGCGGACAAATCGCGGTCATTAACCGCATGGACAGCGAGGGCAACGTGAGCCTGCAGTTCAGCGGTGACGGCGGCCTGGAGACGACGCTGACGCGTGATGCGCTGTGCTCACGGTTGACAGGACTGCTGGTGCTGCGCCCGCTCGAGTCCACGCCGGATGCCCGGGTGGATGATTACATCAAACCGTATGAGAAAAACTGGTTCTGGCAGCTGGCCCTGAAGGACTGGCGACGCTACAGCGATATTATGCTGGTGGCGCTGGTCGCTAACGTCCTGGCCCTTTCCGGCATGGTCTTTTCCATGCAGGTGTATGACAGGGTGGTGCCCTCGCAATCGGAAGCCACGCTGTGGGTCCTGTTTGGCGGCGTGATGATCGCCATTGTTTTCGAATTCATCATGCGCATGCTGCGCGTGCACATTTCGGATGTGGTGGGTAAACGCGCCGACCTGCGTATTTCTGAACGCGTTTTTGCACACGCGCTGCGGATTAAAAACGGAGCCCGCTCTAAGTCAACCGGGTCGTTTATTGCCCAGATCCGCGAGCTGGAGTCGGTTCGTGAACTGATCACGTCCACCACCATTGCGGCCATCTCCGATCTGCCATTCTTCCTGCTGTTTGTGTTCATTTTGTGGATGATTGGCGGACCGCTGGTACTGGTTGTCCTGCTTGCCGTGCCGCTGCTGCTTATCCCGGGCCTGCTGGTCCAGCGCCCGCTGGGCAAACTGTCCAGCGAAGGGATGCGCGAGTCTGCCATTCGTAACGCCATGCTGGTGGAAGCGGTTCAGGGCATTGAAGACATCAAGCTGATGCGCGCTGAACAGCGCTTCCAGAATCAGTGGAATAACACCAATGATGTTGCCGCTAACGTCGGCATGAAGCAGCGCTGGCTGACCGGGCTGTTGCTGACCTGGACGCAGGAGGTGCAGTCGATTGTGTATGCCGTGGTGCTGCTGGTGGGGTGTTACCTGGTTATCAGCGGGGACATGACCACCGGTGCGCTGGTGGGGACCTCTATTCTCGCGTCGCGGACCATCGCGCCGCTGTCGCAAATTTCAGGCGTGCTCTCCCGCTGGCAGTCGGCGAAAGTGGCGCGTAAAGGACTCGACGATCTGATGCAGCGCCCGATTGACGATCCTCAGCAGGGCAAGAAGGTGCATAAAGCCCATCTGCGGGGGGATTATGCGCTGGAAGAGGTGGGGTTCTGGTACGACGATGAAGAAAAACTCACCGTTCTGAACATCAGCAAACTGCAGATTCGCGCCGGGGAGCGGGTGGCGGTGCTCGGACGCAATGGCTCCGGCAAAAGCACGCTGCTGCAACTGCTGGCAGGGATGCAGGAGCCTCAGCAGGGCAGCATTCTGCTGGATAATATCGCGTTGAACCACCTGGACCCGGCTGACGTGCGCCGCGACATGCAGCTGCTGAGCCAGCAGGCGCGGCTGTTCTTTGGCTCCGTGCGGGACAACATTCTGATGGGCAACCCGCTGGCCACCGACGATGAAATCCATCAGGCGCTGGTGAACAGTGGTGCGCTGGAGTTTGTCCGCAAACAGAAAATGGGGCTCAACTACATTATCAACGAAGGCGGTGCGGGCCTGTCCGGCGGGCAGCGTCAGGCGTTATTACTGGCTCGCGCCCTGATCACCTCTCCGAACATTTTGTTGCTGGATGAACCTACCGCCTGGCTTGACGAGATGAGTGAGAAGCAGTTTATCCAGCACCTTAAACCGTGGTTGGGCAAGCGCCGGACGCTGGTGGTCGCGACCCATCGTCTGCCTATTCTGGAACTGGTTGACCGTATCATCGTGCTGGAAAACGGCAAGGTGATCATGGATGGCCCGCGCGACGCCATTCTTCGCCAGCACGGTATGGCGCCGCAAAAAGCCTCACAGCGTACCGTGACCATGAAACCGACACCAGTAGCAGAGGAGGGCGTAGCATGACTGATTTCTCTCGCGTCAACAGCCGCCTGAAGGAGCCACGCTTGCCGCGGTCAACCTGGGTCGCCTGGTCGCTGTTCGCCCTGCTGGCGGTATTTATCACCTGGGCAAGCCTGTTCAGCCTTGATGAGGTCACCACCGGTAGCGGCAAGGTGATCCCCTCTTCGCACGAGCAGGTGATCCAGTCCCTTGAGGGGGGCATTATTCACAGTTTGCTGGTGCGTGAAGGCGACATCGTTGAGCGTGGTCAGCAGCTGGCACAGCTTGACCGGACGAAAACCGAATCAAGCGTGCTGGAAAGTGAATCGCGCCTGAATGCCGCGCTGGCAACCGCCTCGCGTCTGAAGGCCGAAGTGAACGACACGGCACTGGCTTTTCCGGCAGAGCTGGATGATGACGTTGAGCTGGTCAAACAGGAAACGGCGCTGTATCAGTCTCGTCGCGAAAGTCTTGAAAAAGGGCTGGCGGGGATACGGCAGGGGGCCGAACTGGTGCAGCGTGAGCTGTCGCTGACCCGTCCGCTGGTGACGCAGGGGGCAGCCAGTAAGGTGGAGGTGTTACGTCTTGAGCGTCAAAAAAATGAGCTTGAGAACAAAATCACCGAGATGAAAAACCAGTATTACGTTCGCGCCCGTGAAGAGCTGGCGAAAGCGAACGCGGAGATTGAAGCGCAACGTTCGGTGATGAAAGGGCGTGAAGATTCGTTGACCAGACTGACCTTCAATGCGCCGGTGCGCGGGATCGTTAAGGATATCGACGTGACAACCGTGGGAGGGGTGATTCCGCCAAACGGCAAGCTGATGAGCCTGGTTCCGCTTGATGACCAGATGGTGATTGAAGCGAAAATCTCGCCGCGCGATGTCGCCTTTATTCATCCGGGACAAAAAGCGCTGGTGAAAGTGACCGCCTATGACTATTCCATTTACGGTGGGCTGGAGGGCGAGGTGACCATGATTTCGCCGGATACGCTTCAGGATGAGGTGAAAAGGGATGTGTATTACTATCGGGTCTATATCCGCACTGATAGTAATCATCTGACCAATAAACAAGGCAAAGCCTTCCCGGTGTTTCCGGGGATGATTGCGACCGTTGATATTAAAACAGGCAGTAAAACGATTCTGGATTATCTGTTGAAACCGCTTAATAAGGCGAAAGAGGCACTGCGGGAACGGTAAACAAAGGGCGTTCGGGAAACCGAACGCCAGAAACATTATACCGTCGACGTTACGTTAACAACGTGGCGTCGTTCTTTAGGAACAACGTTGATATAGTGAGTCACATAGGCGAAGTATAATCCGGCATAGTTTTCGACCAGTTCTATAAACGCCGGGTAAATCGACATCTGGCCATCACCCTGATCTTTAAGATAACCCGCCTCTTGCGCCGATTTGATAATACGGTTGACGTGGATCCGTGAAACAAAAAATTCTTTAGCCAGTAAGTTGGCTGAATAAGTTATTACTGCACCATGTGCGGTTTTATTTTTTATGGCCTGCAGGTAAAGATATAACATTATCATTCGCCCTCCGTCTTTATCAATAAACAATCCCACTTCAGGCAAAACCTTTCTGAACGTTAATCCCCTGAAAAGGTATTCCGCTGCGCGACGGAAAAAGTTATTTCGCAGGATGTCGTTATCCAGCAGATTAACGTTGATATTAAACTTTGGGAAAAGAATACTTACCGGCAAAAATGCGCCGGACATGTAGCGTTTAAGTTCATTAAGTCCCTTTTCAGTCGGTGCGATTCTCGTTTTGCGTCTGTCTTCACTGCAGCGCCAGGTCTTGATGCGGCCGGTGGTTCTGAGCAAGGTGATGATCGCAATCACACTGTTGGGGCTGGCTATTTTATAACGGGAACATAATTCTTTAATTTCTGATACTGACTCAGCCTGATTTCCAAAGATAAAACAACACATGGAAAGAATAATGTTGAACCGTGATTCCTGAAGCATCGTTTTGTAGAACAAAGGTTGTTTTTTGTAGATGGCGTCATTAATGGTGTAGTGCTCTGTTATTGCCTCACTGAATCGCGGATTGTTTTTAATGACATCCCTTCGATGTAGCAAGGCCCTGGATGAGATATGATTATCCATAGCGTTTGTCTCTTATATGAATGAGCCGATAGATGAAGTATCCAGTCTTCTTTCGGATTTTTCATTATACCTTGAGATTGACATATTTACCGTTATTATTTGATGCGAATTTTATATTTATACTGCATATGGATACAGGCGGTGATTAACACAAAGATGTTCTCGTTAGTCACGTTGATAACGGTTTCTTAACCTGATGGTGTACTGTAAAATTATTATCAACAACAGGGTTTTTTATATTTTGTTACATTCACAAATGGGATATGTGTTTTTGTGCCCAGGAGCAGGTTATGACCCAAAATATTTCTTTCAGAAATGCTGCTTTTTATGAGCAAAAATTTGTCATCTCAACCTGCCATTTCACATTTCAGGGGTACAGTCTGTTACTCAAACAGTACGGTATAGACGCTTCGCACGTTCGTTTTGAGGGGGATGAACCTTCCCGGCAGGATCTGGAAAATATCCTTAGCAGTCAAAACGCTCAAATCTCGGTGTTTCTCGGAAAAGGTGTGGTCTCTCTGCTGGAGAGCCTGAAGCGACTCGCTTGCGTGCTAAATAAACTTCCTGTTATTCGAAAGGTAACCCTGTACGGGGAAATGCCGGATGGCTGGCTGTATCGAACTCTGGGGAATCTTTTAAATAATACTTTCCAGCTTTCATTGATTCGTATAGCCAGCGTGTCTGATGTTATGACCTGTTTTCGTATGCATAATGACGTATTTAAGGATAACTCACGTTCATTGCGTGACCAATATTGGGGGTTGTCTTATCAGGAAAACGTAAAAGGTTTAACCGAAAGAGAGGTAAGCGTTTTATTAAATTTTTATCGCGGAATGTCAGTGAAAGAGCAGTGTGAAAAAATGGGGCTGTCTAATAAAACGGTTTATACTCATCGTAAGGAAGGGGTGAAAAAATTACACCAGATCCGACGCTGGCTGAAAGATCCGCATGCCTTAAGAATGGAAGGAAGCACGGAACGGTTAACGCAAAAAGAAAGTCTCTCTGCCAAAGAGACGTCGGTTTATAATGCATTGCTAAAAAGAGAAATATTCCCTGCATATCAGATCATAACCGACCGTTATAAAAAAGGGGTGGGGTTTGAGATACTCATTCGCTGGAATAATAATGGTAAAATTATCAAGCCAGTTAATTTTCTTACTGATATTTCAAGCCAGGAAATATGGCTAAAAATTACTGCGCTAGTGATTCATGCTGCGGTGTCAGGTATTAATAAATATAACGGTAAATATTATTTTTCCGTCAATATCCCCCCGCGACTTGCCTCGGGTAATGCACTTCCCGACATGGCCAAAAAGGCTGTGGCGATGCTGCTCAATCCGCAGTGGGCCGACAAACTGGTCTTTGAATTTGCCGAAGATATTGATGTGACCAAGGATAGGACGATCCCAGAAACCATGCGGCGTTTACGCAATACCGGGTGCCGGCTGTTTCTCGATGACTGCTTTTCCAACCATCAAACCATGTTCCCGGTAAGGCAGGTGCATTTTGATGGATTAAAGCTTGACCGGGATATCGTCGAGCATTTTGTGGCGAATGATAATGATTATAATCTTATTAAAGCGATACAGATATACAGCGATATGACCGGCACGGATTGTATTGCTGAAGGGGTGGATAGCGAAGAGAAGTTTGAGAAGTTAGTCGCCCTTGGGGTTAAAAGCTTTCAGGGCTATTATCTGTCGCGGGCGGTGAAAGAAGACGAATTAGATCGCATGGTCAGATTGTTTAGCTAAAGCGCAAAAATAAAGCCCCGAAGGGCCTTTATTTATTTTCGACCCAGTAACAGGCCGAGAACAATACCTACCGCCCCCGCAGCAATTAAACCCGTCAGGGGATTGTTTCTCACCGCTTCAGTGACATCGGAAACGGCGTCGCTGGCCTGTGCGGCATATTTCTTGGCAGCACCTTTAACCTGATGCTTAGGGGAGTCAACGAAATCGCCAAACTGCTGCTGGGCTGAGCCTGCCAGTTCATCGAGTTTATTTTTCGCTTTGTCTTCTGCAAACTGTGTATTTTTATCAGTATTGAAATCAGTCATTTTTGCCTCCTTGTGTTGATAGTATAAGGATAGCCTCTCTTTTGCGTTTTAAGGGACGCAGGGCGGAATTTGGCACAAAATCCTCCTGTTTTCGGATATATCTCTATGCCATAAACCCTTTATTTCTCATTCTCATCCTGACCGTAATACAGTTTCCCAATCCGGATAAGCGGGCGGCCCTGAGACTTGCGGTGCAGGTTACTGTCCCTGAGCGAATACACGCACCCGCAATATTCCTGCTGGTAAAACTGTTCTCGCTTGCTTATCTCAATCATGCGTGAGGAACCGCCCTGTTTGCGCCAGTTGTAGTCCCAGTAGACCATCTCCGGATAGCGCGCTGCCGCACGCTGGCCGCAGTCATTTATCTGCTGCATATTCTTCCAGCGGGAGATCCCTAATGAACTACTGATGACGCGAAAACCATTTTCTGCCGCATACAACGCCGTGCGTTCGAAACGCATATCGAAGCACATGGTGCAGCGGATGCCGCGCTCGGGTTCCCATTCCATGCCCTTAGCGCGTTCAAACCAGTTATCGGTGTCGTAATCGGCATCGACAAACGGCACGCCGTGTTTTTCCGCAAAGCGAATATTCTCCTCCTTACGGATGAGGTATTCCTTTTGTGGATGAATATTGGGGTTATAGAAAAATATGGTGTAATCAATTCCCGAGGCCTGGATGGCCTCCATCACTTCTCCCGAGCAGGGTGCGCAGCAGGAGTGCAGCAGCAGTTTGTCGGCACCGTCTGGCAGGGCAAGTTGAGGGCGGATAAAGGGGGTTGTACTCATCGTATCAACTCTATGTGAATGAAATTTATTGAATTGTAGTCCCGTAATCGAAGAAAGTGAACGTTCAGGGCAAACCACGGCGAACGTAAACATCCACGTTTCTTTTCTATGGCTCCGATCACGTCACCTCGTATTCCCCTGATCCTGCGACGACTCGCAGCAATCATGCATTGACCGAAGGAATAAATTCGACATAATTTATTTCTGTGGTGAATCCTCTCTGACGAGAGGGCGTTCCAGACTACTGCCGTCCGCAGGTATGCTCGCGTCTTTGCTTATCTGGGAAGAGTCACTGGGATGCACCCGACACCACGATTCTTTCTTTAATTTTTTATCCCATTGGAAGGGTATAGAGTGCACAAGTTTAATTCCTCTCTTCTTGCGATTTTTTTGCTGACAGGTTGTAGTTCCGATCTGGTTCTCAGCCCACCTCAAAAACCTGAATACAAGGCTATGCCAGAGATAACCCAGTCTGTGACACCATCCCAACAGCGTGCGATCATGGCTGGTGAGAGACCTGATTGGTCTGAAAGGACGCCAGTCGGTACCACGAAACGATATTGATAAATACCTAACGACCAGGGCTGCCATTCGGTGGCCTTTTTTATTGTGATGAATGAGCGGGATGTGATGGCCGCAGCCAAAACGCAGAAGGCATGGTGAAAACGACCCTGCGCCTGGCGTTGATTATCACCAGACGTGTGGAATGCAACTGAATCAAGTTAATGTTCTATAGGCTTATTTTATCAATGCACCAATTCCTGATAAGATTGTTCCTAATTTTTACTGATGGAATAGGGACATGAAAAAAATTGTTGGCGTGATATTACTTTCCTGCTTACTTGCCGGTTGCGATAAACCTAAAATTGACTCATCAACTGATGATGCAATGAAATCGTCTATAGCTAAAGTCAGAGAGTCACTTCCGGAGAATAAGCGGGAGGAGTTTGATAGCGCTCTGCAAGTTGTGGCATTCAGTAACATCAACATGGCTGATCTCATGCATGCCTCATCAGACAATGACAAAGAAGACCTCAGCAAAAAGATGCGCGAACCCCTGTCGGGAAAGACTGCTGAGGAAGTCATTTCTTATGCTCAGAAAGTAACAGCTGAGAGAGAGCTTAAGCAGAAAGAACAGGCAATTCAGGAAATTAAAACGCTAGAAAAGAAAAAAGCTGACTCAGATATGGCTAAAGAGGAGCTGAAGAAAATCCAGGTTTTATCAGCCAGATTTACCAGGGAGCCTGAGGCAGACGGTGAGCCACAACCCGTAATTAGACTGGTTGTAAAAAACAAGAGTGAAAACGTTATTTCCAGAGCCTACCTGCATGGAGTGATAGCAAGCAGCGGACACTCAGAGCCCTGGTTGGAAAGTAAGTTCTTTTACGATATTCCTGACGGGCTTAAACCGAATGAAGAAGCTACATGGGCTCTGGCTCCGCCTAAAAATTCTGAATGGGGTCAACTTTATGCCCCAAGCGACGCTGTTTTCACTGTGACGGTCATGAGAGTAGACGGTACTGATAAGCAGGCGTTGTTTGATGCAACAATGTTTACAGAGGAAGACGGTAACAAGCTTGATGAACTGAAGAAAAAATACCCGTGATTTTTAGCTAAAAAATGACCCGCTTAGGCGGGTTTTTTTACGTCCGGAGGAAACGTGGCGACAGATATATTCACCTGGTGAACCCAGATACGGGCAGAAAGGTTTAGCCACACGATTCGTTCTGCATTCTTTGGTCATGGTTATGAGCAAATCGCAGGAAATGAATTAACCCTGAGCAGCAATTCTGGCGGATGAGCCTCTCAGCTAACTACACGATAACCACGTCAAACCTAATGTTTACATAAAGCTGTTTTAAAATATACAATACCCCCCTATAGTATCAGGAGGGCGTATGCCGCATTCACCCGCAGATAAAAAACGTATTCTGACGCGCGTCCGCCGCATTCGAGGGCAGGTTGATGCTCTTGAGCGTGCACTGGAATCGGGCGACCCCTGTCTGGCCATCCTGCAGCAAATTGCCGCCGTGCGCGGTGCTGCGAATGGGCTGATGGGCGAAATGGTTGAAATTCACCTCAAAGATGAGCTGGTGACCGGGGAAACAACGCCGGACCAGCGGGCCGTTCGCATGGCAGAAGTCGGCCATTTGCTGCGCTCTTATCTAAAATAAACCCACAGACCTCACAATAAGGGAAGAGACATTATGAAATCTCGCGCTGCTGTCGCATTTGGCCCCGGCCAGCCGCTCAAAATCGTTGAAATCGACGTGGCTCCGCCGAAGAAAGGCGAAGTCCTGATCAAAATTACCCATACCGGCGTGTGCCATACCGATGCGTTTACCCTTTCGGGTGACGATCCTGAAGGCGTGTTCCCGGCGGTACTCGGCCACGAAGGCGGCGGGATTGTGGTGGAAGTCGGCGAGGGTGTGACCAGCCTGAAACCGGGTGACCATGTGATCCCGCTGTACACGGCAGAATGTGGTGAGTGTAAGTTCTGTAAATCCGGCAAAACTAACCTCTGCCAGGCGGTTCGCGCTACTCAGGGTAAAGGTCTGATGCCAGACGGTACCACTCGCTTCTCCTATAACGGCGAGCCGATCTATCACTACATGGGCACCAGTACCTTCAGCGAATACACCGTGTGCGCGGAAATTTCGCTGGCGAAAGTGAACCCACAGGCGCCGCTGGATAAGGTTTGCCTGCTGGGCTGCGGCGTAACCACCGGGATTGGCGCGGTGCATAACACCGCAAAAGTGAAAGAGGGCGACACCGTTGCGGTGTTCGGTCTCGGCGGTATCGGTCTGGCGGTTATCCAGGGGGCGGTGCAGGCAAAAGCGGGTCGTATTATCGCTGTCGATACTAACCCGGAGAAATTCACCCTGGCAGGCGAAATGGGTGCCACTGATTTCGTGAACCCGAAAGACTACGATAAGCCGGTTCAGGATGTGATCGTTGAGATGACCGATGGCGGCGTTGACTTCAGCTTCGAATGTATCGGTAACGTTAACGTGATGCGTTCCGCGCTTGAATGCTGCCACAAAGGCTGGGGTGAGAGCATCATCATTGGCGTTGCCGGTGCGGGCCAGGAGATCAAAACCCGTCCATTCCAGCTGGTGACCGGCCGTGTGTGGCGTGGTTCAGCGTTTGGCGGCGTGAAAGGGCGCACCCAGCTTCCGGGCATGGTGGAAGATGCAATGGTCGGGAAAATTCAGCTCGACCCGTTCATTACCCATCGCCTGCCGCTGGAGCAAATCAACGACGCGTTCGATTTGATGCACGAAGGTAAGTCCATCCGTACCGTGATTCACTTCGGCGACAAGTAACTCTTCTGCCAGCGGTTTTTTTGCCGCTGGCGTTTCCTGCATAATCTTCTCTAAAGTGTGACCTGCCTTGCGCTTTTAGCCGTAAGCTAATCTACAGCCGTGCCGATGACTATTTTACAGGCGTGTTTTTACGCATCTTACCTACAAGAGAGTCGACGGTCATGGACAACACAACAACGATGCAGGCGCAGCGCACGCTGAGCTTTTTGCATCATATCAGGCTGGTTCCGCTGTTTTCCTCCATTCTCGGTGGCATTATTTTGCTGTTCGCCTTGAGCTCAGGTCTGGCGGGCTATTTCCTGCTGCAGGCAGACGCCGATCAGCAGGATGTCACATCAGAAATTCAGGTGCGTATGGGGCTGTCGAACAGTTCTAACCATCTTCGCACCGCGCGTATCAATATGATCCACGCTGGCGCGGCCAGCCGTATCGCCGAGATGGATGCAATGAAGCAGAACATCAGCGAGGCGGAAAAACGTATTAAGCAGTCTCAGGATGGCTTTAACGCGTACATGAACCGCCCCGTTCCTACGGCGGAGGATGAAGCGCTGGATGCCGAACTGAAAACACGCTTTGACGCCTATATCGCGGGCCTTCAGCCGATGGTTAAATTTGCCAAAAACGGCATGTTTGAAGCGATCATTAACCATGAAAACGAATCCGCCCGCCCGCTGGATGACGCCTATAACGCCGTCCTGCTGAAGGCGATTAAGATCCGTACCGACCGGGCCAATGCCCTGACGGCGCAGGCGCACAGCCGCACGCAGCTGGGCCTGATGTTTATGGTCGGGGCGTTTGCCCTGGCGCTGGTGTTGACCGCGCTGACCTTTATCGTGCTGCGCCGCACGGTCATCAATCCGCTTCAGCGTGCTGCTACGCGAATCGAGAACATTGCAAAAGGCGACCTGACGATGCCGGATGATGTCGCCGGGCGCAGCGAAATTGGCCGGCTGACGCGCGACCTGCAAACCATGCAGCACTCGCTGGAGACCACGGTTGGCACCGTACGCCAGGGGGCGGAAGAGATCTATCGCGGAACCAGTGAAATCTCGGCTGGCAACACCGATCTCTCATCCCGTACCGAACAGCAGGCGGCCGCCATTGAGCAGACTGCCGCAAGTATGGAACAGCTGACCGCGACGGTGAAACAGAATGCCGATAACGCGCACCATGCCAGCAAGCTGGCGGAAGATGCCTCCGGTAAAGCCAGCCGTGGCGGCCAGATGGTCTCCGGCGTGGTGAAAACGATGAGCAATATCTCCACCAGTTCGAAGAAGATCTCTGAGATTACTGCGGTGATTAACAGCATTGCGTTCCAGACCAATATCCTGGCGCTCAATGCGGCAGTAGAAGCAGCGCGTGCGGGTGAACAAGGACGCGGCTTTGCGGTGGTGGCGAGCGAAGTGCGCACCCTGGCGAGCCGAAGTGCAAATGCCGCGAAAGAGATTGAAAGCCTGATCAACGAGTCGGTTTCCCTGATCGATCAGGGTTCCGGTGAAGTGGTCGCCGCGGGCAACACCATGAACGACATCGTCGATGCGGTGAAACGCGTCACCGATATTATGCTGGAAATTGCCGCCGCCTCCGACGAACAGAGCCGCGGTATCGAGCAGGTCAGCCAGGCGATTTCGGAGATGGACAAAGTGACGCAGCAGAACGCCTCGCTGGTGGAAGAAGCCTCTGCGGCGGCGGCCTCCCTGGAAGAACAGGGCGCGCGTCTGACCGAGGCTGTCGGGGCATTTCGTCTGAGTGGCGCAAAGCCTGGCCGTTCAGTCTCGTCTGCGCCAGCGGTGAAAAACGCACCTTTACGTCCTGCGCCTGCGGTGTCGGGTGATAACTGGGAAACGTTCTGAGTCGTCCGGGGTAAACGGGTGAAAAAAAAGGGACCGTCAGGTCCCTTTTTTATTGCGTTACTGCTTATCCGGCAGCGCGTAGGCAATCACGTAATCACCGCGATCCGGCGACTGACGAGCACCCCCCGCGTTGATGATGATGTACTGTTTACCGGTTTTCGGTGAAACATAAGTCATCGGTCCGGACTGGCTACCGACCGGCAGACGGTCTTTCCAGATCTCTTTCCCGGTGGCGGTATCAAACGCGCGCAGGTAGAAATCCTGGGTGCCGGCAAAGAACAGCAAACCGGACTGGGTAGCGAGTGACGCGCCCAGGGTCGGCATACCGATTGGGATCGGCATATGCATGCGAATGCCAAGCGGGCCAGTATCTTCCACCGTACCGACCGGAACCTGCCACACCAGCTTGCCTGATTTCAGGTCAACGGCTGACATGGTGCCAAACGGTGGCTTCTGACACGGAATGCCCAACGGCGACAGGAAGCGTTCACGCATAGCCCCGAACGGTGTACCGTCCATAGGCACAATACCCATTTCGATGCCGCTGGCGTTTTTCGCCACGTTGGCACGCGGTACCATGTAGTTTGCCAGGCCCAGGCGCATATCGTTAACGAACATCAGGCTGTTGTTCGGGTCGATTGAGACGCTGCCCCAGTTCATCCCGCCAAGGGAGCCCGGGAACTGCAGGGAACGGTCGAGACCCGGTGGGGTGAAGACGCCCTGGTGACGCATCTCTTTAAACTGAATGCGGCACAGCAGCAGGTCGACTGGTGTCGCCCCCCACATATCCGATTCGGTCAGCGTCTGGTTGCCAATCATCGGCATGCCAACAGAGTACGGTTGGGTCGGGGAGTAACGTTCACCTTCAACGTTACCGGCCGGTGCCGGGCGCTCTTCCACTTTCGCCACGGGCTTGCCGGTTTCGCGGTTGAGCATAAAGATCATGCCCTGCTTGCTGGTCTGCACCAGCACCGGCGTGGTGCCACCTTTACCGTCGGGTAAATCGTACAGCAGCGGCTGGGAAGGGAGATCAAAGTCCCACAGGTCGTGGTGGGTGGTCTGGAAATGCCAGCGCACCTGACCGGTGGCGGCGTCCACCGCCACGATGGAGGAGCTGTACTTGTCATCCAGCGCCGTACGCTCACCCGCCCAGAAATCTGGCGTGGCGTTGCCGGTTGGCAGATAGATCAGGTTCAGTTTTGCATCGTAAGACATGGCAGACCAGACGTTCGGCGTGCCGCGTGTATAGGTCTGTCCTTCCGGTGGAAGGCCGGTCAGTTGCGGATTACCCGGATCCCATGCCCATGCCAGCTTACCGGTATGAACGTCATATGCACGCACGACGCCCGGCGGTTCGCCAGTGGAGAAGTTATCCGCGATACGACCGCCGACCACCACCACATTCCCCGCGACCAGCGGCGTGGAGGTCTGCTGATAGTAGCCCGGCTTGATTTCCCCCATCCCGATGCTCAGGTCAACGGTGCCACGATCGCCAAAGTCTTCACAGACTTTGCCGTTATCCGCATTGATGGCAATCAGTCGCGCATCGGTGGTCGGCAGGAACAGACGACGAGGGCAGGCCGCAGGTTGTGTATCTCCCTGTGACGTTGTCACGCTGCTGTGGTCTTCAAAATAACCCAGACCGCGGCAACGCTGCCAGTTCGGTGCCGAGGCTTTCGCGTCGTAACGCCATTTTTCTTTACCGGAGTCGACGTCCAGCGCCAGGACTTTACTGTACGGCGTACAGACATACAGCGTGTCGCCAATTTGCAATGGGGTGTTCTGATCTTCCGCACCGGAGCCGTTGCTCTGAGGAATATCCCCCGTGTGGGCAACCCAGGCCACCTTCAGATCGTTCACGTTTTGTTTGTTAATTTGATCGAGGGCGGCGAAGCGGTCACCGTGGGTGGTATTGCCCCAGTGCGCCCAGTTTTTCTGCTCCTGACCCGGTGCGACCGGTTTTACCGGTACCGGCTCATTCGCCGCCACCAGCATTTGCGGCTTGAACATCCAGCCGAGGCTCACCAGCATCACGACCGCCAGAACGGCCGCGACGCCAAATGCCGGTGCTTTGTTCGGGGCGTTGTGGTTTGCTGCGCGCATAAACGGCCAGACGATGGCACAGAGGAAGGCCAGCACGGCAAACGTAAAGAGGCGCGAGAAGAGCGGCCAGAAATCCCATCCGGCATCGCTGACGGCCCAGAACAGCGAGGCGATAAACGCGATGCCATAGAGGACGATCCCGCTGGCGCGGTTGATGAAAATCAGGACGGCGGCAATCACCATCGCCACGCCCATGATCAGGAAGTACCCACTTCCGCCTACGGTAACAAGCTTTAAACCTAAGCCGCCAACAGCCAGACCGATGAGCGTCATCAGTCCGGCAAGGAGCCACTGCAGGATACGGGGTATCCCACGTGGCGCGCTGCCAAATGCCATTTCTGTCTCCTTTAAATCCCCCGCGTTGCGGAACGGTGCCGAATATGTACCAATTGGGTAATAATCGCAGAGGGGGATGAGGTTTTATACGGTTTATCCGCATCATGTGCGGTTGAATTCCTGTTTAACAAATAGCATGCGAACCATTTGGTGAATTCGAGGCTATGATAAAACTGTTAAATTGTTTTACGCAATTGTTAATGGATGATTTCGCATTTTTTGACCACAGAAACAAAAAACCCGTCGACAGGACGGGTTAGTGGTTGAGGTTGTAAAGGCGTCTCAGGCAGGCATGGATTTGCGGATGGCGCTGAGCAGCGTCTGCGCACCCGGGGAGAGCGGGGTATCCACGCGGGTTAATATACCGATAGGTTCGCCCGCACCTGGCGACGTCACCGGCAGTGCGGTAAGCGTGCCCTGGCGGAGATCATCTTTCACCGCGCCGGAGGGAACGAACCAGACGTAGTCATAATCCACCGTAAGCTGGCGCGAAAGCGAGGCTGACAGCGTTTCGATGCAACCTGAAGGCAGTGAGCAGCCCTGCATCTGCAGCAGTGTCTCAGCGTTCTGACGCGGAACGGTGCCTTTTGGGGATACTACCACCGGCCACTCCATCACGCGGCTTAACGTCACCGTATCCTGCAGCAGGGGGTGACCTGGACGCACGACCAGCTTCAGGGATTCCAGGAACAGCAGCTCGTAGTTAAGCCCGCCCATAAGCTCGGGGTCGGACATGCGCCCGATACCGAGATCCAGTTCGCCGGATTTTAGCCCGGCGAGCAGCATGGTGTTATTCATGGTGGCAACCTGAATAGTGGTATGCCGCTGATGTTTGTGGAACTGCCCAATGACCGGAGGCAGAATGCCGAGTGCCGCCGTTGGCAGGGCACCCACGCGCACAATCTCCGTGGCGTGCTCCTCTTTGCGGTTGAGCGACTGTCCGGCAGTATTCAGCGCATCGAGAACCTTGACGGCGTGCGTAAGAAATTGTTCACCCACGAGGGTGAGTTGTGCCCCCAGCCGACCGCGGTCGAAGAGACGGGTTCCGGTGAGTTGTTCCAGCTCGTTCAGCGTTTTGGAGAGCGCAGGCTGGCTTAGGTTGAGAGTTTCAGCCGCTCGCCCCAGCGTTCCCTGTTGAGCGACGGCCACAAATGTATGCAAATGGCGCAAGCGTATGCGCTGACTGAACAGACCATTTTTTTCCATAGGCGATGTTAAAAACAGAGCGATGCGGGTGACAAGCTAAGTTGTTTAATTTTGATAACTTGATAGCAAAATATTTTTAACATTTGATCTGTTTGAGTTACAACATGTTTTTTGGCAGGGGGGAGAGGAAGAACGTCCTTGTTCTTTTCGTGCACATTGAGAGCGTTACGTCAGTGTATAGCCGGGTTAAATCACGCCATCACCGCCGTCAGAGCACCATACCTGACCGGAGGTAAATGAACATTCATCCGAGGCCAGCGTGACATAGAGCGGTGCGATCTCAACAGGTTGACCCGGACGCCCCAGCGGGGTATCACCGCCAAACTCTTTCACTTTTTCCATCGGCTGGCCGCCGCTGGACTGCAGCACCGTCCAGTAAGGACCCGGGGCAACCGCGTTGACGCGTATTCCTTTTGGCCCAAGCTGTTTCGCTAAGGATTTGGTGAATACCGCCAGACAGGCTTTTGTCTGGGCATAATCCAGCAGCACAGGGCTGGGCTTAACCGCCTGGACCGAGGAAGTATTAATGATAGAGGCCGACGGTTTCAGATGGCGCAGCGCCGCTTTGGTTATCCAGAAAGGCGCATAGACATTGGTTTTAAAGGTCGCGTCAAAATCTTCCGTGGTGAGCTCTTCAAGGGATTCCCGGTATTGCTGACGACCGGCGTTATTCACCAGAATGTCCAGTCCCCCCAGTTTGGCCACCGCCTCTTCTACCAGATTCTGGCAGAACGTCTCATCACGGATGTCACCCGGCAGCGCGACGGCAATGCGTCCTTCCGCTTTGATAAGCTCAATGACGTCAACCGCGTCTTTCTCTTCTTCAGGCAGATAGTTGATTGCGACGTCAGCCCCTTCACGGGCGTAAGCGATCGCGACTGCGCGACCAATACCGGAGTCACCTCCGGTGATCAATGCTTTCTTGCCGGCAAGGCGGCCATGCCCTTTATAGCTCGTTTCCCCGTGGTCGGGTACGGGTTGCATTTCTGATGCCAGTCCCGGCGGCGTTTGCGGTTGCTCCGGGAAAGGGGGTTGCGGGTAAGCGTTCTGACGTTGTGTAGTATCACTCATAGCTGACTCCTTAAGCCAAGGGGTGAGATTTGATGGATAGTTGCAGCGTTAACGCTTCGCTGAATTATTTCTGCAAATGATCGACGCGCACGACAGGCGGCGATGATTTCTTATCAAGCGATCCGTTGATACTGATCATCTGATCGGGTTTTACTGTTCTGCCGTCGAATACTGCCTGGGGAATAATAACGTCTATTTTTCCGGTTTTATCCTGGAATACAAACTTATCGCCGCTACCGTCAATAAGGTTTCCGCGTAATGAAATAGTCGCACCATCATGCATTTCTTTTGCATGATCGATGGTCATAATTCGTGCATCATCGGTTCCACGATAACCGCTATCCAGTGCGTGCGGCGGTGGCGGTGCTTCACCTTTTTGTAACCCGCCGTTATTATCTGCCCATGCGGTCGGTACCAGAAATATCAAAAAAGCGGAAGTAAGCGATAATTTCATCTGATATCCTTCATTTTGTGTGTCTTGACTTATTAAGTATTGTTGCTATTCCTTTATGTGGCAAATGTGATAAGTCTTAAAAACATTCGCTTTTGAAATCAAAAATATCGGTTAATAAGCGAAACGGTGATAGCCGCCATGAAGCGTCAAAGTGATAAGTTACCTGGGATAGATGAGAATTACCGATTGCTGACGTTTGAATATGGATTTCGTCAGGTGGGGTTTATTGTCCTGCTGGCCATTATCGTTGCGGCGATAGCGGGTTTCTTTTCAAGTGGAGTGGTGAGTGATACGCAAAGAACAAACTCGGCAAAGTCGCTGACCATCAACTACGAGCGCTTTGGCCGACGCCAGACGGAGTCGAAGATCCACCTTTCATTCCCGGTCAGAACAGAAGGGAAATACACCCTGAGTGTGACCAGCGAGAGCAACGATGTTTACGAGCCAGGAAGCGTTTGGCCGCAACCGGACAGCATGTTCAGTCGCGGGAATACGCTCTTTTTTGTTTATAACAACCTGAAAATGTCCGACAACTTCTCTGTCTTACTTTTCACGACCCCTGCACGCGCAGGTAAATGGGACAATGTCGTTCGCATAAACAACGAGCCGGAAATCCCTTTCTGGCAATTAATTTACCCGTAGGAGGCTGATATGGATATGGTCTTTCGTGCGCTGGCTATTTACCTGTTCCTCGTCGTGGTATTTAAAGTTGCCGGACGGCGCGCTTTGCTGCAGATGACCAGCTTTGATCTGATTCTCCTGTTAATTATCAGTGAGGCGACGCAACAGGCGCTGCTCGGGGAAGATTTTTCGGTCACCGGCGCAATGATTACCATTACCACGCTGGTGGTAGTGGATATTATCTTTGGGATACTGAAAAAATATTTCTCACCGGTAGAAAATATTCTTGATGGCACTCCGGTGATATTGGTTGAGAACGGTGTGCCGCTAGCAGATAAACTCAAAAAAGTCGACGTTTCCTGTGATGATATTCTGGTATCGGCACGCCAGAATAATGGTGTTACGCAGCTGAGTGAAATTAAATATGCCATTCTTGAGCGCAATGGTCATATTTCAATCATTCCTTTTGAGAAGTAAGAGGCCACGAAATGAGCAACCTTCACCATGATAACAATTATACCGTCGCCGAACTGACCAAAAAAGTGGCGAGCAAATTGACAGACTTAGGGCTTCGCTTAACCACGGCAGAATCCTGCACCGGCGGAAAACTTTCCGTCGCCCTTTGTGCCGAAGAGAACACGGCCGAATTTTATGATGTCGGCCTGGTCGTGTTCAGTGACGGCGCAAAAGAGCGCATTCTGGGCGTGCGTCCTGAGACCCTTGAACGGTATACGGCCGTAAGTGAACAGACGGTAACCGAAATGGCCGCCCGGATCCTGGAGATTGCCCAGGCGGATGTCAGTATTGCCATCAGCGGTTATGCCGGGCCAGAAGGGGGCGACGATGGCACGGCGGCAGGGACCGTTTGCTTCGCCTGGAACCTTCGCGGACACACGGAAACCCGTACCGTCCTGTTTTCCGGCGACTGTCAGGATGTGGTTGAGAAGGCGGTGCAGTATTCATTGTCTGAATTAGTGACCAGATTATCCGGCTGGGATAACGAGTAAATTAACGCGGAGGTTCTATGGCTGTGATTGTCATTACCGGCGGTACGGCGGGTGTGGGAAAGGCAACGGCGGTGCACTTCGCAAAGGCAGGCTACGATGTGGGGATTATTGCCCGCGATGAGACAAGCCTGCACTCGACCCAGGAGGAGTTAACGCGTTTTGGCGTCAAAGCCTGTGCGGTACAGGCGGATGTCGCCGACAGCCAGGCGGTGGTGGACGCGGCAAACGAGATTGAATATCGCCTCGGCGCGATTGATGTTTGGGTTAACAATGCGATGGGTGCTGTGCTGGCACCGTTTCGTACCCTGACGCCGGATGAATTTCGCCGCGTCACTGACGTGACCTATCTTGGCTTCGTAAACGGAACCCGCGCCGCGCTGGAATTGATGGTGCCACGCGATCGCGGCGTGATTATTCAGGTCGGGTCCGCGCTGGCCTACCGCTCGATCCCATTACAATCGGCCTACTGCGGCGCCAAAGCGGCGATTCGGGGATTCACCGATGCGGTGCGCACGGAACTGATGCATGAGAACAGCCGGGTGCAGCTTTCAATGGTGCAGATGCCGGGGCTGAATACACCGCAGTTTGACTGGGCAAGAAACAAATTCGCCTGGGCTATGCGTCCGGTTCCGCCGGTGTTTGAGCCTGAAGTCGCCGCGAGCGCGATTTTTAAGGTCGCGCAAAAACCGGTGCGCGAACTGTGGGTGGGCAGCAGTACCATTCAGTCGATCGTCGGACAATTCCTCTTCCCGGGTTTCCTGGACCGGCTAATGGTGAAGAAGGCCTGGGAAGGTCAGATGACTGACGATCTGAATGACCGGGATCGCCAGGATTATCTCGACCAGCCGGTCAACGACCTGCACAAAATCCATGGGCGTTTTACCCCGGAAGCGAAAAACCGCGCCACGGCGATCACGTCAGGTGTGCCCGGGAAAGTCCTGTTAGGCTCCCTCGCGGTGGCGGGCGTTGTGCTGACGCGGCTGATGATTCGGCGTAAAAGGTAATCAGCGCAGCGCGCTACGGTTAGTCCAGAACCAGCGATAGCCGTAGCCGCTGAGGGTAAGCTGGACGGTTTTGCCACAGATCAGCGCGTCGTCATAGCGTTTATCCGCCAGGCAGGCGGTCCAGGTGGCGTGACGGATCCCGCGGGCGGTAAACTGGACCGGCTTGTCGCTAAAGTTAACGAAGGTCAGGATACTGCGCGCTTCGGCCTCGTAATAAATGCCCAGTACCGCGTCATCATCAATATTGATAAGACGAAACGGTGCGACAGCAATCTCCGGAAATTCAGAGCGCGTATTGGCCATGTCGATGATCCGGTGCAGCAGGGAATTGCGGTGCAGCAGGGAATCGGCCACGTTGATTTTCTGATAACGCCAGGGACCGCGATCGATGATTGGGGCGATAAACCGCTCAGGATCCGCTGCTGAAAAGCCACCGCCTTCTGACCCCGCCCACTGCATTGGCGTTCGCACGGCATAGCGCTCTTCCAGCGTCAGATCATCACCCATGCCAATCTCATCGCCGTAGCGCATGACCGGCACGCCCGGGAGTGAGAAGAGCACCGCGTGGCAGAACGCCAGCCGTTTTTGATCGCCCTTTAACATCGGTGCCAGACGGCGTCGTATCCCGCGCTGGTAGACGTTCATCTCTTCGTCAGGGGCGAAGGTGTCGACCACAATCTGTTTCTCTTTTTTACCGATCCCTTCCAGATCCAACTCATCGTGGTTGCGCAGCCAGTTGGCAAAGCAGCACGAGTCAGGCGGGACAATCATCTTCTTTATGGCATTGCGCAGCGGTCGGGCGCTTTTCCTGGCAAGGCTGACGTAGAAATACTTATTGAGCCAGAAATTCAGCACCAGATTCAGACGGTTATTTTCGCCGAAATAGTCTTTATACGCCTCCACGTCGACGTCCACCTCACCGAGCAGGATCGCTTCCGGATTACGTGCTTCAATAAGGCGGCGCATATGCTCCAGGATCCATAACCCCTTTTTCTCGTCACCGCCGCCTGCCTGCGCGGTCAGATGCGTTGCGGCATCAAGGCGAAATCCCGACACCCCGAGCTTGAGCCAGAAGAGGATAATATTTTCGATCTCGTTGAGCAGCGCGGGGCAGGTCAGATTCAGGTCGGGCTCGTGGTGATAGAACATATGTCGGTAGTATTGCCCGGCCTCGTCATCCCATGTCCAGACGCTCTCTTCCACGCCGGGAAACATCGGAGAGGTATCGTCCTCGTTATTATCCGACCAGATATAGTAGTCACGAAAAGGTGAAGTTGGGTTGCGGCGAGCCTGCTGAAACCAGGGATGGGCGTCCGAGGTGTGTTGAATCAACAGCTCAATAATGACCTGCATACCCAGCTCCCGGGCCTGTTCAATAAAGGCGATAATGTCGGCCAGCTTTCCGAAGCGAGGATCAACCTGCAGATGGTCGCTGACGTCGTAGCCTTCATCCAGAAACGGGGTGAGGTAGAAAGGGGTGATCCAGATAACCGTCGCCCCCATGCGGCGAATGTAGCGCAGCTTTGCGCCAATCCCGGCGATGTCCCCGCAGCCATCGCCGTTTAAATCATAAAAGAGTGCAGTATCAATCTGATAAATAATGGCTCGGGTATGCCAGTCTGCCATAGTTCACCTCAGTGATAACCTTCCGTGTCGGAAACTTTGCCCCGGAAAACGTAGTAGCTCCAGGCGGTGTACACCAGAATCACCGGAATAATCAGTAACGTTCCGACCAGCATAAACAGCTGGCTGGCCGGTGGTGCCGCAGCCTCCCACAGGGTAATGCGCGGCGGAATAATGTTAGGCCACAGGCTAATTCCCAGACCGCTAAATCCGAGGAAGATCAGCCCAAGGGTCAGCAGGAAGGGACGCGAGTGGCTGGCCGGGTTGCGTGTTAGTCGCCAGATCCACAGGCTAAACACGCCTACCAGCAGGGGAACCGGCAGGAACCAGATGAAGTTGGGGAAGGTAAACCAGCGGTCGGCAACGTACTGCCAGCCGAGCGGCGTCCAGATACTCACCACCGCGATCACCACCACCAGCGCCAGCAGCACGTGCCGGGTCAGCTCACGCATGCGGTTTTGCAACGCGCCTTCACTTTTCATGATAAGCCACGTGGTACCGAGCAGGGTGTAGGCCACAACCAGCCCGATGCCGCAGAAAAGATTGAAGGGCGTTAACCAGTCAAGGGCGGAGCCGACAAAACGCCGGCCCTCAACGTCAAAGCCGTTAATCACTGCTCCCACCACCACCCCCTGGCTGAAGGTGGCAAGCAAAGAGCCGCCGGCGAAGGCGTAGTCCCAGAACTTGCGGTGCGAAGGCGTTGCCTTAAAGCGGAACTCAAAGGCCACGCCGCGAAAGATAAGGCCAATTAACATGGCGGTAAGAGGGATGGTCAGCGCATCGATAATCACCGCATAGGCCAGCGGAAACGCGCCGAATAACCCCGCACCGCCGAGCACCAGCCAGGTCTCGTTGCCGTCCCACACCGGCGCCACGCTGTTGACCATTACGTCACGCTCTCTGGCATCGCCCACGAAGTTAAAAAGCAGCCCGATGCCCAAATCAAAGCCATCCATGATGATATACATCAGCGTGGCGAATACGATGATGGCAAACCAGATAACTGAGATATCGACGCCCATCAGTTTCTCTCCTGTTCCGGAACAGACTCAGCGGCAGACAGCGGACGGGCAGGGGTGCCCGAGGTATTTGACGTCAACGTATCAACGGGCTGCGGACCTTTCTTGATAAGCCGAATCAGGTAGACGTAGCCCACGCCAAACACCGACGAATAGACCACAAAGAAGGCCAGCAGGCTAATGCTCATCTGCAGCGTGCTGTGCAGCGAGACCGCGTCGATCGTGCGCAGATAGCCATACACCACCCACGGCTGACGACCCACTTCGGTGGTGACCCAGCCGGCCAGCAGCGCCAGTAGGCCCGCTGGTCCCATGCAGAGCGCGAACCAGTGGAAGGGCCGCGACTGGTAGAGTCGATGGCGATAGCGTAGCCAGACGCTGACCAGACCCAGCGTGATCATCAGCAGACCCATGCCGACCATAATGCGGAATGACCAGAAAACAATCGGTGAGTTCGGGCGATCTTCTTTCGGGAAGTCTTTCAGTGCCGGGACCTGTTTATCCAGGCTGTGGGTCAGAATCAGACTGCCAAGGGCAGGAATTTCCAGCGCGTAGCGGGTGCGCTCCTGCTCCATATCCGGCAGGCCAAACAGCAGCAGCGGTGTCGCTTCGCCTGGTGGGTTCTCCCAGTGACCTTCGATGGCGGCAATTTTGGCCGGCTGATGTTCGAGGGTATTCAGGCCATGCATATCACCGACGACGGCCTGAATGGGCGCGACCAGCAGGGCCATCCACATCGCCATGGAAAACATGGTGCGTATCGCGGGCGTGTCGTTGCCGCGCAGCAGATGCCATGCGCCCGACGCCCCCACAAACAGCGCACTGCTCAGGAACGCGGCGATAGCCATGTGAATGAGACGGTAAGGGAAGGAGGGGTTAAAAATGATGGCCAGCCAGTCCTCCGGAATGACCTGACCGTTCTGAATACTGAACCCCTGGGGCGTGTGCATCCAGCTGTTGGAGGCGAGGATCCAGAAGGTGGACATCAGCGTACCCAGCGCGACCATACAGGTCGAGAAGAAGTGCAGGCCCGGGCCGACCTTGTTCCAGCCGAACAGCATCACGCCAAGAAATCCGGCTTCGAGGAAGAAGGCGGTTAAGACTTCATAGGTCAGGAGAGGGCCGGTGATACTGCCGGCAAACTGTGAGAATCCGCTCCAGTTAGTGCCGAACTGATAGGCCATGACCAGACCGGAAACGACCCCCATACCGAAGTTAACGGCAAATATCTTTAGCCAGAAATGATACAGCGAGCGCCACACCTCATTTTTGGTGCGAAGCCACATCCCTTCAAGCACCACCAGATAGCTGGCAAGACCGATGGTGATCGCCGGGAAAAGAATATGAAACGAGACGGTAAAAGCGAACTGGATTCTGGCGAGATGAAATGCGTCGAGTTCGAACATGGTCCGTACCTCTGGAACTGTTGCGCACGAGGATTGCCAGGCAGTCCGGGGCTGCCTGGCAAAATCGGTTACGGTTTTTTCTTCCCGGCACCCAGTTCGGCGCCGGTCAGCGGGTCGGAATGTGGATCGGACTTCGTGCGGGCCGACATCGCTTTGACCAGCGTGGCCTGTTCGGTCGTCAGCGTCACGCTTGCACTCCCGTCACCGCCGTCAACGGCAGGTTGGGGGGATTCAACGTAGTCGAAATGTTTATCGCTGTTCCAGCTTCCGCGAACCTCTCCACCTTCAGACATATTGTAGTACTTGTTGGTGTATTCCTCGATTGGCGGCAGTTTTCCCGGAGGGAAATTATTACGAATGGACTGAAGCGCCTTCTCAAAGGAGAGCTGATGCGCTGCCTCACGCGTCATCAGAAACGCCAGCGCATCCTTCACGCCCGGATCGTCCGTGACGTTAATCAGCCGTTCATAGATGATCTTCGCTCGGGCCTCGGCAGCCACATTTGAGCGCAGATCGGCGGTTGGCTCGCCAATGGTGTCGACATAAGCCGCCGTCCACGGCACCCCGGCGGAGTTGGTCAACGGAGTACCGCCACCGTAAAGCAGGGAGGTAATATGGCTGTCGTTACCGTTTTCGGTCATGGACCGATACAGCTCGGCTTCATTTTCCACGCCCTCCGCCAGTGCGCCTTTAGCCCCTTTATTAAGCATACCCACCAGGGTACCGATAATTTCAAGGTGGCTTAACTCTTCGGTCGCGATATCCATTAGCATATCTTTACGACCCGGGTCGTCATCACTCAGCCCCTGAGTAAAGTAACGGCAGGCGGCGGCCAGCTCGCCCTGAGGGCCGCCGAATTGTTCCAGTAATAAATTGGCAAGGCCGGGATTCGGTTCGGCAACCCGAACCGTATATTGTAATTGTTTGATGTGTCGAAACATGTCTTCTCTCCTGAGGTTATTTTTTTGCTTCGACACCGGATGCGTCTGAACGCAGCAGGAACTGTTCGGTGGTCTGTGGAATGTGGCGAATCAGCCAGTCGGCCATCTCGCGCTCTTCCGCCAGGATACTTTCGATGGCAGGCACGGAAGCCATGTCGCCCGCTTTTTTGGCCGCGGCCAGCAGGGAGGTGTAGCAGGCTATTTCAAACTGTTCGAAAACATAGCCGCTGATAGACCCTTTGACGATCTCATCAGAGGGGAACATCCCGCCAATGGATTGTCCGAGCGCCGCCATTTTACTCATCGAATCTTTTAAAACCGAACGAGAAATATCATTACGGTCGAGGATCTCTTCCAGTAAGGTAATTTGTCGCTTCGTTTCACTAATATGCTGCTCAATTCTGGCGCGAACATCGGGATAATTATCGATACGGCTGGCCATGGATTCCAGCATAGATTCGGCTTGCTTTTCCATCGCATGGGCATCGCGTAGCCAGTCATGGTAGTGTTCTACGTGATTCATTATAATGTCCTCATTATGGTGTCGCTTATTTGGTCTCACTCTCAGCAGCCTGATCGGCACGCGCAGCACTGTAGCCAGATAAATGGCCGACAATATTGGCGTAGATACTGATGATAATGACCCATAGCACGCTGCTCTTCCACCATAAAACGGAAGGTATAGCGAGTATGAACCATATTATTGCTGCCGTTAAATGGCACCGTTTAATAGTCCTGGGACTGATGCTCATTTTATTTAACCTTTGCTATAGCGTCATTTTTGCGCTTTTTGGTTAATATTGCCTACGGCCAGGTCGGTAAGTTTAAGATCGGTTTCTTTCTCTTCTTCCAGCGTTTCGGCCAGAAGTTTAACGGCTTTTTTATAGCCCAGTTGTTCTGCTAATGTGGCGAGGGTACCGTAACTGGCAATTTCGTAATGCTCCACTTTTTGTGCTGCGGCAATTAATGCGGCGTCACGCACCTCATTTTTCTCGGTGCTCTCGATGACCTCATTGGCCTCTTCAATCAGGCCTTCCATTGCTACGCACTTCATACGCTTGAGCTTAAGGCCAGATTCTTGCTCGATAATCTGGTCGATACGCTCAATCTGTCCCTGCGTCTCTTCAAGGTGTGCACTAAAGGCTGCGCTCAGTTTTTCACTGGAGGCAGCACGAGCCAGTTTGCCGAGCGCGCGGGTCAGCTGCTTCTCAGCGCTGTAGGTATCGGACAGGAGGTGAATAAACACATCTTCGACACTTTTCATATTCATCATTACGCTCCGGTAAAATAAAGAAGGGGTACTGCGAGCCTGGAGGCCCGCAGCATGCTCTCTGTTTTAAATAAAAGAGATTTACATCAGATCAGGAGTTTTTACGGCCACCACCGTGGCTGTTTTCTCCTCCTTTCTTACCTGCTTCAGATGCGCGTTGCGGATCGTTTTTAAAATTACCGCCGCTGTGCTGGCCACCTTTACGTCCAGCTTCTGATGCTTTTTCACGGTCTTGTGCGAAATTACCGGAACCACCACGATGCTCTGCCATATTAAACCTCATATATTGGTTATGTCAGTTAAGATACGAAAATATTCCGTATCACTCGTCGTTCGAATAATAACTTTAGTCGGTGTTTCATATTCGTCAAATATGTTTTGTAAACCATCGCTTCGTTGCTGAGATATTTCCGATGGTTAACGCTTCGTTTAATATGAATATATCCTGGATGGCTTGCGGTTAACTGTCTGTCTTCATGGGGTTAATCCGCGAGCCGCAGGGGATAACTGTTTTTCTTGCATTGTTTATGCCTGAAGCGCGTGCGGCAGTCTAAAAATTACAGATTAATCTTAAGGAGAAATATTGAAAATCCGCTTGTTGCGTTAACGAAATAAGATATATGCCACTAATATTTGTTTTTAATGAGATATTACCTCTTAAGATAATGCTATTTATTACCTCTTAATGGTTAAGCGATGAGGTTATTAATAATACAGTTTGATCAGAAAACGCTTTATTTAGAGAAGGTGAATCTACATTTAGAGAAGGTGAATCTGCCAGGTCATATGGGTGTCAGGGCAGGCCAGCACACGCTTTAACCACTCCTGTCTTAAGATCACAAATCGGAAATTCTTCCCCCCAGAGGGAACGGGTTTCTCTACACTCCAGGTAATATTCACTGGAGGCATGACATCATGGCGAACACCATCACGGCTGATGATATTCGGGAACACTTTTCGCAGGCTATGTCGGCGATGTACCAGCAGGAAGTTCCGCAGTACGGCACCTTGCTCGACCTGGTTGCGGACGTAAACCTGGCGGTTCTGGAAAATAACCCACTATTACATGAACAACTGGCGAACGCGGATGAACTGGCGCGCCTGAATGTGGAGCGTCATGGGGCGATCCGCGTGGGCACCGCGCAAGAGCTTTCGACCTTGCGTCGTATGTTTGCCATTATGGGGATGTACCCGGTCAGCTATTACGACCTCTCTCAGGCGGGGGTGCCCGTCCACTCCACGGCGTTCCGCCCGGTCGATGATGCGGCGCTGTGCCGAAATCCGTTTCGTATCTTTACCTCGCTGCTGCGCCTCGAATTGATTGACAACGTCGTCCTGCGTGAGCGTGCCGCGGAGATCCTGTCACACCGCAATATCTTTACCCCGCGTTGTCTGGAGCTTATCGCGCAGCATGAGGCAGAAGGGCACTTTACGGATGCGCAGGCGCAGGCGTTTGTACAGGAGGCGTTAGAAACCTTCCGCTGGCATCGTCATGCGACGGTCGACCAGGAGACCTATCTGGCATTGCATAACGAGCACCGACTGATTGCGGATGTGGTCTGTTTCCCGGGGTGCCATATCAACCACCTCACGCCACGTACGCTGGATATTGACCGGGTGCAGGAACTGATGCCGAAGTACGGGATTGAACCCAAAATTCTGATTGAAGGACCACCGCGCCGCGAGGTTCCCGTATTACTGCGCCAGACCAGCTTTAAAGCGCTGGAAGAGCCGGTGCTGTTTGCCGGGGAGCATACAGGAACGCATACCGCGCGCTTTGGCGAAATTGAACAGCGCGGCGTGGCGCTGACGCCAAAAGGCCGTGCGCTTTATGACAGCCTGCTTGCAGAGGCCGGTATCGGTAAAGACAACATGACGCACCAGCTCCATTTGCGCGAGATCTTCAGCGCCTTCCCGGACAGCGAATTGTTGATGCGCCGTCAGGAGCTGGCCTATTTCCGCTATCGCCTGACGCCATCCGGGGAAGCGCATCGACATGCGTTTCGTCCGGGAGACGATCCACAGCCGTTAATTGAGCGCGGGTGGGTTGTCGCTCAGCCGATCACCTATGAAGATTTCCTCCCGGTCAGTGCCGCAGGGATTTTCCAGTCGAATCTGGGCAATGAAACCCAGGCGCGTAGCCACGGTAACGCCAGTCGCGACGCGTTCGAAGCGGCGCTGGGTTGCCCGGTGTACGATGAGTTCATGCTCTATCAGGAGGCTGAAATCCGCAGCAAACAGCGTTGCGGTTTGCTCTGAAATCGTTAATCTTCTGGGGTGTGATGGAAACAGAAGGTTGTTATGCAAAATCCCTCCGCCCCTGTGATTGAAACGCGCCAGGGCGCACTGTCTGGTTTAACGGATGAAAACGTACATCTCTGGTGTGGTATTCCCTATGCGGCGCCTCCCGTTGGCAACTGGCGCTGGCGTTCGCCACGGCCGCCTGAACGCTGGGAGGGGCTGCGTCTGGCCACCGCTTTTTCGCCCTCAAGCTGGCAGAACAGTGAGTATTGCCAGGCGTTAGGCGGTGGCGATCCCGGCCGGTTCTCAGAAGATTGTCTGTATCTTAACGTCTGGTCACCCGTCGAGCGGCCGGCGCCGCTTCCCGTCATGGTCTGGCTGCACGGCGGGGGGTTTACCATTGGCGCGGGTGGCCTGCCGCCCTATAACGGTAAGGCGCTGGCAACGCGCGGCGTGGTGGTTGTGACGATCAATTACCGTCTTGGTCACCTTGGCTTTTTTGCCCATCCCGCGCTGGAGGGAGAAGAAGACCGGGTGGTGCATAACTTTGCGCTGCTGGATCAGATTGCCGCCCTTGAATGGGTTCGGGAGAATATTGCCGCTTTCGGTGGCGATCCTGACAACGTCACCCTGTTTGGTGAATCCGCCGGCGCGCGCAGCGTGCTGTCGCTGCTGGCGTCTCCGCTGGCGAAGGGACTCTTCCAAAAAGCGATTGTGCAAAGCGGATACACCCTGCCGGATACGCCGCGGGAACAGGCCCTGCAAAAAGGGGAAGCGCTGGCGGCGCATTTCGGCCTTGAGGAGGCGTCAGCAGAACAGTTGCGTGCCATTCCCCCCGAAGCGTTCTGGCCGCTGGCCGCGCCGCTGAACATCGCCCCGGCCCCCATCGTCGGAGACTGTGTTCTGCCGGAATCAATGCTCGATGTGTTCTTTGCCGCGCGTCAGCATCCTGTTCCGGTGATGATTGGATCAAACAGTGACGAAGCCAGCGTGATGGCGGTATTTGGTATCGATCTCGCCGGTCAGATCCAGAAGCTTCGCCGTGAACGTCGCTTTGGACTGGGGCTGATCAAACTGCTCTATCCGGGGGTGAAAGGGGATGTGGAGCTTGGCAGGCAGGTGTGCCGGGATATGGCTTTTACCACCATGGGATATGTGGTGATGCAGGCCCAGCAGCGCGTGGGCGGCTTGTGCTGGCGTTACTGGTTCGACTATGTGGCGGAAGCAGAGCACGCAACCTATATCAACGGTGCCTGGCACGGTAATGAGGTGCCGTACGTGTTTGACACCCTTGGTGAGATTGAGCCTTCCTGCCACTACGTTAATGCGCGAGACCGGCAATTCGCAGCGCAGGTTGCAGATTATTGGGTGAGTTTTGCGCGTGACGCCGGTCACCGGGAAAGTCTTCCTGGCCCGACGCACTGGCCGGCCTGTCGAAAAGGAAGGGACGTGCTGCTACGTATCGGCGTGAATAAACATGCAGGTTTCAGGCTTGAAAACCGCTTTATGCGCGCGCGCATGAGCCTCTTTAAGCGCGTTATGAAACACCATGTGAGCCTCGACTGAGCAGGCATGCGCGAAACGCCGCCAGCCCATTTTCCTGGCCAGGCGATTCGCGCAGAACCAGTCTGTAGCTCGCACCCGTTTTAATGCTGCTCTCAAAAGGCCGCGCCAGCCTTCCGGCGCGGACATCTTCTTCCACCAGCGTTTCGTCAGCAATGGCCACCCCCAGCCCCTGAATGGCGGCCGTGATGGCAAGGTCCATCGTGTCGAAGTGTTGATTTTTGTGCATAACAACCCCCGGGCCTTCCTGCTTCGCCAGCCACAAGGACCAGTCTGTCTTATCCCGTGTCGGGTGAAGGAAGGTTAACGCACCCAGTTCGCAACCTGCCCGCAGGGGGCTCATTACCGGGGTTAACGCCTCTTCAAACAGCAGATCGCCCGCGCTCATATGAGTGCCAAATACAATGGCAGCGTCGTAAGATTCCGTTTTGAAATTGACGTTATGGTCGGTGGTAGTGGTCAATGCGATCTGCAGATCCGGCTGCTCGCGCTCCACCTCCAGCAGACGAGGCACCAGCCAGCGCATGGCGCAGGTGGGTGCTTTGAGTCGGATCACGGTTTGCTGGGTGCGGGCCCGATCGGCCAGGGTCAGCAGCGTTTCAAAAGTGGATTGCAATTCCGGAAGCAGGGCGCTGCCCTGTGGGGAGAGGCGCAGGCCGCGCGCATGGCGCTCGAACAGCGGAAAGCCGAACCACGCTTCAAGGGTGGCGATTTTGCGACTTACGGCTCCCTGCGTCAGACAGAGTTCTGTTGCGGCATGGGTCAGATTCAGATGACGCGCGGTGACTAAAAAGGCGTCGATGGCATTAAGCGGGAGCGAACGGCGCGACATTAAACACCTCAGGTATGCGTTTTTCTCATGGCTATTATGACAACAATTCGATTGTCCCGACAACTGACTTGTTGTTTGAATAGTTATGCATTCATTATGAGAAAGGAAAGAGGATGACGTTACACACTCCGGTGCACACCCGTTCCAAATTACCCGATGTGGGGACCACGATTTTTACCGTTATCGGCCAGCTTTCCGCCCGGCATAACGCCATCAATCTTTCTCAGGGTGCACCCAATTTTTCCTGCGATCCCAAACTGGTCGCCGGGGTGACCCGGGCGATGGAGGCAGGGCACAACCAGTACGCGGCAATGACCGGCCTGCAGCCGCTTAAAGAGCGTATTGCGTATAAAATTGCCACCCTCTACGGCACGCACTATGACCCGGCCAGCGAAGTGCTGGTCACCGCCAGTGCCAGCGAAGGACTCTATTCGGCGATCAGCGGGCTGGTGCACCCGGGCGACGAAGTGATCTACTTTGAACCGTCGTTTGACAGTTACGCCCCGATTGTTCGCCTGCAGGGGGCCACGCCGGTTGCCATTAAACTGACGGTGCCGGATTTTGCCGTCAACTGGGATGAAGTCCGTGCGGCGATCACCCCGCGTACGCGCATGATTATCATCAATACCCCGCACAACCCGAGCGGGCAGGTCTTCTCAGCAGAGGACCTGCAGCAGCTGGTGGCGGTGACCCGCAATACCGATATCATTATTTTGTCTGACGAAGTGTACGAACACGTCGTCTTTGATGGTGAACCGCACCACGGTATGGCGACACATCCGCAGCTGGCGGAGCGTAGCGTCATTATCTCTTCTTTCGGAAAAACCTATCACGTGACCGGCTGGCGTGTGGGTTACTGTGTTGCTCCGGCGGTACTGATGGATGAGATTTGTAAAGTCCATCAATTTCTGATGTTTTCGGCCGATACGCCAATGCAGCATGCGTTTGCAGAGCACATGATTGACCCGCAAACCTGGCTGTCGCTGGCGGCGTTTTATCAGCGCAAACGCGATCTGCTGCAAAGTTTGCTGGAAGCATCACCGTTCAGACTCTTGCCGAGCGCCGGTTCGTTTTTCCTGCTGGCCGACTACAGCCAGTTTAGCGATGAGCGCGACAGTGAACTGGTGAAACGGCTGATCGTTGAGTATGGAGTGGCCACCATTCCGCTGTCGGCGTTTTATGCGGATGGTACGGATAATAAATTGATTCGTCTCTCTTTTGCGAAAGATGAGGCGACGTTACGGGCAGGTGCCCAGGCCCTGTGTCGGGTTAAACCACGCTAAGGAGTTGGAGATGAAATTACGCGCGTTAGTTGTCGGCATGGGATTGCTGTGTACGTTTTCGTCATTCGCGGCTACCGAACTGCGGTACGGGCTGGAGGCGGAATATCCGCCGTTTGAAAGCCGAAATGCTGCTGGCGAACTGGAAGGGTTTGACGTTGAGCTGGGCAATGCCATCTGCAAAGCCGCAGCGCTGAAATGCACCTGGGTTGAAACCTCTTTTGATGCGTTAATACCGGGCCTGGTGGCGAAGAAATTTGATGCCATTAACTCGGCGATGAACATCACCGAACAGCGACGTAAAAGTATTGATTTTACCCAGCCGATTTACCGCATCCCATCGCAGCTCGTTGGCAAGGCCGGTACCGCGGTAGAGGCAACGCCCGCGGGGCTTAAGGGCAAAACCATCGGTGTCCTGCAGGGCTCCATTCAGGAAACCTATGCGAAAGAGCACTGGGAAAAGCAGGGTGTCACCGTGGTGTCTTATAAAGATCAGAATATGGCCTGGGGCGATCTGCTGAATGGCCGTATCGACGCCTCGCTGGTCATGTCCGCGGCCGGGCAGGCAGGTTTCCTCAGCAAGCCGCAGGGGAAAGGGTTTGGCTTTATCGGCAAACCGGTGTCGGACGACACTATCCTCGGCAGTGGGATCGGCTTTGGGTTGCGTAAAGGGGACGAGGCCACCAAAAAGCAACTTGATGCCGCAATTGATAAAGTGCGTGCCGATGGCACGATCGCTAAACTCGCTGATAAGTACTTCCCAGGTATCGATGTCAGCGTAAAATAACCGCCTCATTTGCCCCGACTGACGATGTCCAGCCGGGGCATTTTTATACACGTCTTTATACCTTTCTTTACACCTTTTTCGGGTCGTTCTGGTCGACAGAAAATATTTCGCACTTTGTACAGATAATCGCCGCCCAACAATTGGATTCTTAACCATTTTTGTTTAGGCTGTGCGTTCTTTCTTGCCGTCATTTCGCCGAGTGCGAAACACATTCACACGACCATAAGGACGTTTTTCCAGGCATGAATCGCAGACGTTTTCTAAAAGGCTCGCTGGCAATGGCAGCCCTGAGCGGCACAACTGGCCTTGCTTCCCTGTTTTCCAAAGCGGCTTACGCTGCTGACTCTGACATTGCTGACGGTCAGAGCCGTCGTTTTGACTTCTCCGTACTGCAATCCATGGCCCATGACCTGGCGAAAACCCCATGGGGCGGAGCACCGCGACCGTTACCGGACACGCTGGCGACCATGACGCCGCAGGCCTATAACGCCATCCGTTACGATGAAAAACAGTCACTGTGGAATAACATTGAAGGCCGTCAGCTGGATGTGCAGTTCTTCCATATGGGCATGGGTTTCCGTCGCCGCGTGCGCATGTTCTCGCTGGATCAGTCAACGTCACAGGCGCGCGAAATCCACTTCCGTCCTGAGCTGTTCAGCTACGGTGAAACCGGTGTTGATACGAAGCAGCTGGAAGGGCAAAGCGATCTTGGGTTTGCCGGTTTCCGTGCCTTCAAGGCACCGGAACTGGCGCGTCGCGATATCGTCTCATTCCTGGGGGCGAGCTATTTCCGTGCGGTTGATGATACCTATCAGTATGGTCTTTCCGCGCGGGGTCTGGCGGTGGATACCTTTACCGACACGCCGGAAGAGTTCCCTGACTTCACCGCGTTCTGGTTCGAAACCGTCAAACCGGGCGACACTACCTTTACCGTCTATACGCTGCTGGACAGCCCAAGCATCACCGGTGCGTATAAGTTCGTGATCCACTGCGAGAAGAGCCAGGTGATCATGGAGGTGGAAAACCATCTCTATGCGCGTAAAGACATTAAGCAGCTCGGCATTGCGCCGATGACCAGTATGTTCAGCTGCGGTACAAACGAACGCCGCATGTGCGATACCATCCACCCGCAAATTCATGACTCCGACCGTCTCGCCATGTGGCGCGGTAACGGGGAGTGGATTTGCCGTCCGCTGAACAACCCGCAGAAGCTGCAGTTTAATGCGTTTGTGGACAAAAACCCGAAAGGGTTCGGCTTGCTCCAGCTCGATCGCGATTTCTCGCATTATCAGGACGTCATGGGCTGGTATAACAAACGCCCAGGCCTCTGGGTGGAGCCGCGTAACGACTGGGGTAAAGGTGCGGTTGGCCTGATGGAGATCCCGACAACGGGTGAAACACTGGATAACGTGGTCTGCTTCTGGCAGCCAGAAAAACCGGTGAAAGCGGGCGATGAGCTGGACTTTAAATACCGTCTTTACTGGAGCGCCATGCCGCCGGTCCGTTCCCCACTGGCGAATGTCTTCGCGACCCGCACCGGTATGGGTGGGTTCCCGGAAGGCTGGGCGCCGGGCGAAAACTACCCGAAAGTGTGGGCCCGTCGCTTTGCTATCGACTTCGTCGGGGGCGATCTGAAAGCTGCCGCGCCAAAAGGCATTGAGCCGGTCATTACCCTCTCCAGCGGTGAAGCGAAGCAGGTTGAGATCCTCTACGTTGAGCCGTTTGACGGCTATCGCATTCTGTTCGACTGGTATCCTACCTCGGATTCGACCGAACCGGTGGATATGCGCATGTTCCTGCGCTGCCAGGGGGATACGATCAGTGAGACCTGGCTGTATCAGTATTTCCCGCCTGCGCCGGACAAACGTAACTACGTTGACGATCGCATCATGCGTTGACCATTTATTCCCTCTCCCCGGCGGGGAGAGGGTGACGGGAAGGGACCATGACCGCCACTGAATCTGAAATTATCCCGGTGACTGACCATCTCGAGCTTCGCGCCGTCGAAGAGCGCTATACCGCCGATCTGCACAACATGGTCATCAGAAACAAAGCCTGGCTGCAAACCGCCTTTGACTGGGCGCAGCATGTGGGCACCGAAGATGACACCCGTCGTAATGTGCTGAGTAATCAGATGCTGCACCAGCGCGGCTACGCCAAAATGTTTCTGATTTTCAAGGATGAGGACCTGGTCGGCGTGCTGTCGTTTAATGCGATTGAACCCGCCAACAAAGCCGGATACATCGGTTACTGGCTGGACGAGGCGCATCAGGGACAGGGCATTCTGTCGCAGGCGCTGCAGGCGTTTATGCGCTATTACGTCGAGCAAGGCGAGATCCGCCGTTTTGTCATTAAGTGTCGGGTGGCGAATAAACCCAGCAACAACGTTGCCCTGCGCAACGGTTTTACGCTGGAGGGGTGCCTGCGGGAAGCAGAGTTTCTGAATGGCCGTTATGACGATGTGAATCTCTACGGCAAAATTTACCCGCTATAACGCCCCCAACAGAGGCGTACGGGTGATGCGCTGGTCGCCGTTAATCACCTTTTCTCCGCGCAGGTGGATGTTCTCACCGGCAAAAGCCTCAATCACCGCATCGTCGGTGATTTCAACCCGATGCTCAATAAGCACATCGCCGCTGATACGCGCCCGCCCCTGGATCACGACCTTATCGTCAAGCAGGATAGGGCCGCCGCGCAGCCAGGCCTGACCGCCAATCAGGACGTGGTGTTTAATGACACAATTTCCTTCCACCACCGCGTTCTCTGCCACCTGAGAGCTGTAGCGGACGGTAGGGATGGCATCGTCGTCAAAACCGGCAATGACGCGGGCGTTACCGTACACTTTTGCGCAGTCACATACCCAGACGTTATTGAGATCGTTGCCTTCGAGGATGGCGCTGTCGAAAACTTCTGCCCGGTGTTCAACGAAGGCATAATTAACCATTGCCTCGCCGTAGATTTGCGCCTGATGCACAATGCGGGACTGGCTCACCGTCGCCTTGTCATAAATTTTCAGGATCTGCTCATGGTCCGGCGTAAGCCCTTTGGCAGCAATCACCACGCTGTTATGAAGCACCCGCGCCTCGCCGAAAATATGGCATTCGCCGCGTACGCAGGATTGCTGTATCGTGACGTTGTCACTTATGCGTGCGCCGTGACTGACCTCTGCGCCGTCGAGCCAGCAGTTGTCGCCAATCTGCGCGTCATGACTGACGATGCAAGGCAGGGTAAGGCGCGCGTTGCCGGACACCGTCGCACCGGCAAAGACGACGCTGTTTTCATCGTAGATCCAGCAGTCGCCTTCGTGCGCGAGGGCGCTCTCATCTTCAACCCAGCCGCCTTTCGTGCCGCTCACGATGTCGTTAAAATTCGCCGTGGCAATAATCTGTCGTAACGACGTCGTGTGCGTTGTCTCGCCGTTTTTCCATTGCCAGAGGCGGGTGTCCTCGCTGAGCCTGTACTTTTTCATCATGGAGTCTCGGGTAAGCGTCTCCACTAAACGTAGCAAACTTTCGGCGTTTCGTAGTGCTGGCATCCGTCGCGGAAACCCCTTAAAATGGCATTTAAAATACATTTTAAAAATTCAAATTAATGAATAAAAATAACAACGCTCAACAAGTGCTTAACCTGCCCGCGGGTTACTTCGGTATGGTGCTTGGCATCATTGGGATGGGGTTCGCCTGGCGATACGGCAGCACGCTCTGGCACGTGACGCGCTGGCCTGGTGAGAGCCTGGTGGCCCTTGCGATTGTGATTTGGTTTTTGCTGACGGTGGCGTTTATCACCCGGGCGATCCGTTTCCCGCAAAGTGTGCTGGCCGAGATGCGCCACCCGGTGATGAGCAGTTTTGTCAGCCTTTTTCCCGCCACAACGATGCTGGTCGCCATCGGTTTTGTGCCCTGGCTGCGTCCGGTGTCACTGGTGTTATTTAGCGTCGGGGTGGTGATACAGCTGGCTTATGCTGCCTGGCAAAGCGCCGGATTATGGCGCGGTAACCATCCGCAAGAGGCCACCACGCCGGGGTTATATCTGCCCACGGTAGCAAACAACTTTATCAGCGCCATGGCGTGCGGCGCGCTGGGGTTTAACGATGCCGGGCTGGCGTTTCTCGGGGCGGGCGTTTTTTCCTGGCTCAGCCTTGAGCCGGTGATTTTGCAACGACTTCGTAGCGCCGGGGAGTTGCCTTCCGCGCTGCGAACCTCGCTGGGTATTCAGCTGGCCCCCGCGCTGGTGGCCTGCAGCGCCTGGTTTAGCGTCAATGGCGGTGAGGCGGATACATTTGCCAAAATGCTGTTCGGCTACGGCCTGTTGCAACTGCTGTTTATGTTACGGCTGATGCCATGGTATTTGTCCCAGCCGTTTAACGCCTCGTTCTGGAGCTTCTCGTTTGGCGTGTCGGCCCTGGCCACCACGGGGCTTCATCTTGGGCAGAGCAGTCCGTCGGGCTTTTTCCACGCCATTGCCGTCCCACTGTTTATCTTTACCAATGTCATCATCGGGATGCTGCTGGTACGAACGTTTATCTTGCTGATACAGGGCAAACTTCTGGTGCGCACTGATAAAGCGCTGCTTATGCAATCTGAGGAAAAATAATGGCTGTTGATGAAAATTACTTCACAGAGAAATATGGCTTAACCCGTACGCACTCAGAAGTGCTGTACAGCGCGGGCATTGTGAAACCGGGTAAAACGCTGGATCTGGGCTGTGGTAACGGGCGTAACAGCCTCTATCTGGCAGCCAACGGTTACGACGTGACCGCGTGGGATAAAAATCCCCTGAGTATCGATAATATTGAGCGTATCAAAGCGGAAGAAGGCATCGTAAACCTGCAGACGGCAATCAAAGATCTGAACAACCTGAGCTTTGAGGGCGAATACGATTTTATTCTCTCTACCGTGGTGCTGATGTTCCTGGAAGCGAAAACCATTCCGGGCCTGATCGACAATATGCAGCGCTGCACCAGACCCGGCGGTTATAACCTGATTGTTGCCGCGATGGACACGGCGGATTACCCGTGCACCGTCGGCTTCCCGTTTGCGTTCAAAAGCGGTGAACTGAGCAACTACTACGAGGGCTGGGCGTTGCTCAAGTACAACGAAGAGGTGGGCGAACTGCACCGCACCGACGAGAACGGTAACCGCATCAAACTGCGTTTTGCCACGCTGCTGGCGCGTAAGCCCGCTTAACGGGCGGCCAACAGGCAGAGCTGCAGGGCCGTGTTGTATGAGGCCTCGAACGACGACAGCGGCAAAAACTCAAACTTCGAGTGGAAGTTATGCGCGCCGGTGAAGAAGTTTGGCGTGAGCAGGCCTTTTGCCGAGAGCGCTGCGCCGTCAGTACCGCCGCGCATTGGCGTCGGTTTGGGCGTGATCCCAAGGGATTCCATGGCCTCAAACATCAGGTCGATAGCGCGACGATCCTCACCAATCGCATTGCTGATATTGCTGTAGGTATCTTCAATGCGATACTCCACCTTTGCCGTAGGATGCTGTCCGGCAATCAACGCCGCGACATCGGCAATCTGCTGCTTGCGGGCGGCAAACTGTGCTTTATCGAAATCACGGATATTCGCTTTTAAGACGGCCTCGTTTTGCCCCGCCTGAATGCCGTTAAACCAGATATAGCCTTCACGGCCCTCGGTGCATTCCGGGGTTTGCTGGCGGTCAAAATGGCTGATGAAGTCTGTCGCCATCAGCAGTGGGTTAACCAGCACGCCTTTGGCGGACATGGGGTGAGCCGTTACGCCGGTAAAGCGAATCTCTGCCGCCGCGGCGTTGAAGTTCTCGTAAACAATCTCACCCAGCTCACAGCAGTCGATGGTCCAGGCAAAATCAACGTCAAAACGGTTTAGATCCAGCGCCTTCGCGCCACACAGGCCGATCTCCTCATCCGGCACAAACGCGACCACAATGTCGCCATGCTGATGTTCTGGCGTCAGGTTTTCCAGCAGCGTCATGACCACGGTGACGGCGGCTTTATTATCTGCGCCTAATACGCTGGTCCCGTCGCTGAAAATAATCTCTTCACCCGGGTAAGCCAGAATTTCCGGATGCTCTTTTACGCGTAACCAGATTGATTTCTCTTTATTCAAACAGAGGTCTTCACCCGTAAATTTTAATATTTGTGGATGAATATCCGGTGATAAACCGACATCGACGGTATCAATATGGGTAATAAAACCGATGCGTGGCGCCCCGGCTACATTACCTTTTTTAACCGCAGTAACCGTCGCGTATTCATCAATCACAATATCGTCTAAACCCAGTTGCGCCAGCTCCTGGGCCAGTTCACGCGCCATGTCGTGCTGGCCCGGCGTAGAGGGAAGGGTGTTCACTCTGGGATCGCTCTGGCTGGTGATGGCGAGATAGCGGAAGAAGCGGTGCGTTAATTGTCTGGAGAGTGCCGAGCCCATAGTGATTCCTTCTGTATTTATTTTTCAGGTGTTTGCTACATCACTTTAATGATATTTATGAAATGGCAAAAGAATTAATTAGCCGTCGAATTAAAAAGACAGGAATAAATGATGAAAAGCAAACTCACAATGTTAACGCTGGCACTTGCTGCGCTCACGGTCAGTTCCACCGTCGCGGCAAAAACGCTAGTGTATTGCTCTGAAGGATCGCCGGAAAACTTTAATCCTCAGTTATACACGTCGGGAACCAGCGTGGATGCCAGTGCCGTGCCGGTCTATAACCGGCTGGTCGATTTCAGGGCGGGTACAACGGAACTGGTCCCGAGCCTCGCGGAACGTTGGGAGGTGAGCGAGGACGGCAAGGTTTATACCTTCCATCTGCGTAAAGGGGTGAAATTCCAGAGTAATAAATCGTTCAGGCCGACGCGCGACTTTAACGCCGACGACGTGATTTTCTCGTTTATGCGCCAGAAGGATGTCAACCATCCCTATCACAACGTCTCTAACGGCAGCTATTCCAACTTCGAGAGCCTTGAGTTCGGTAGCCTGATCACGGCCATTGATAAAGTCGATGAGCACACCGTGCGCTTTACGCTCGCCCATCCGGAAGCGCCGTTTGTCGCCGATCTGGCGTGGTATTTCGCCTCGATCCTGTCGGCAGAGTATGCCGACGCGATGCTGAAAGCCGGCACGCCGGAAAAGGTCGATATGGACCCGATTGGCACCGGGCCGTTTAAGCTGGCGCAGTACCAGAAAGATTCGCGCATCCTGTTCACTGCGTTTCCGGAGTACTGGCAGGGCAAATCGAAGCTGGATCGGCTGGTGTTTAGCATCACGCCCGATGCCTCGGTGCGTTTTGCCAAAATCGAGAAGAACGAATGTCAGGTGATGCCGTTTCCAAACCCGGCGGACCTGCCGCGCATGAAGGCTAACAAAGACATTAATCTGATGAGTAAAGCCGGGCTGAATACCGGTTTTCTGGCCTTCAATACGCAAAAACCTCCGCTGGATAACGTGAAGGTCCGCCAGGCGCTGGCAATGGCCATCAATAAGCCGGCCATTATTGACGCGGTATTCCACGGCACCGGCACGGCGGCCAAAAACCTGCTGCCACCGGGCGTCTGGAGCGCCGACAGCGAACTGAAGGATTACGACTACGATCCGGAAAAAGCGAAAGCGTTGTTAAAGGAGGCTGGTTTTGCAAACGGCATCAGCATTGATTTATGGGCGATGCCGGTTCAGCGCCCCTACAATCCGAACGCAAAACGGATGGCGGAGATGATTCAGGCCGACTGGGCGAAGGTTGGCGTCCAGACCAAAATCGTCACCTATGAATGGGGTGAGTATCTTAAGCGGGTGAAGGGCGGTGAACACCAGGCCGCGCTGATGGGATGGACGACCGCAACCGGCGACCCGGATAACTTCTTTGGTCCGTTATTTACCTGTACATCGGCTAACGGTGGATCTAATTCCGCCAAATGGTGCTACAAACCATTTGATAAAATTATCGCTGAAGCGAAATCGATAACCGATCATGATAAACGCGTGGCGCTGTATAAAGAGGCCCAGCAGATGATGCATGACCAGATGCCGGCAGTAATGATTGCCCATTCGACGATTTTCGAACCGGTGCGCAAGGAAGTCACGGGCTATGAAATCGATCCGTTTGGCAAGCATTTGTTCTGGCAGGTTGATATTAATCAGTAGTTTTTCACTGCCCGGCGTTCAGTCGGGCAATCTTTTCGCAATTTGTGCTGCTTACATCATTTTTTGTCACAACAAACCCGCCAGACTTTTGCTATAACTTCAAATGCATACTTGCAGATAACATGGAATACCATCATGCGTACTCACACTTTTTTTAAAGTTGCAGTGCTTTCTGGTCTGTTGGCGTTAGCGGGCTGTTCGTCTAAAGTCGCCGCCCCCGAACAATATTCAGGCTTTTTAAAAGATTATTCTGGATTGCAGCAAACAACGTCCGCAACGGGTAAACCGACGCTGCGTTGGGTCGACCCGTCGTATAACGAGGCAAATTACGACAGTATTTTATGGACGCCAATCACCTATTATCCAGCGCCAAAACCAACGACCCAAATTGGTCAAAAAACGCTTGATGAGCTTCTGGCTTATACCAACACCAAAATGAAAGCGGCAATCAGCCAGCGTAAACCTGTTGTTACGACACCAGGTAAACACAGCCTGATCTTCCGCGGTGCGATTACCGGTGTGAGTTCACAGAAAGAAGGTCTGCAGTTCTATGAAGTAGTGCCCGTCGCGTTAGTGGTTGCAGGTACGCAGATGGCAACGGGGCACCGCACCATGGATACCCATCTCTTCTTCGAAGGCGAGCTGATTGATTCGGCGACGAATAAGCCGGTCATGAAGGTCGTGCGTAAAGGCGAAGGTAAAGAGCTGGCGAACGAAAACACGCCAATGGGCTTCGCAACGTTAAAACAGGTTGTGGATGACATGGCGACGGATGCCACCATGTTTGATGTTAAGAAAACCGCGAAATAATCAAAACGGCCTGCAGCAATGCAGGCCTTTTTTTATGCCATACGCAAACGTCTGAACCAGGTTTCCGGTTTCGTAAACATCACCATATTCCCGCCCAGAATCAGCAGTAATCCAATGATGCCATTGAGATGCCACACGTAACCTTCATATACCGTGGAGATAGACAGCGCCACCAGCGGGAAGAGCAGCGTACTGTATGCCGCTTTGCCCGGGCCAATGCGTCCCACCAGCGTGAAGTAGGCACCAAAAGCGATGACCGAACCAAAAATGGCGAGATAAAGCAGCGCACCAATGTAACTCACCGTCCATTCGGGGATAAAACTGTCACCCCTGAACAGGGCAATGCAGCCCATAATGACCGTACCGTAAAACATCGCCCAGGCGTTGGTGGTCATGGTCTCCAGCCCTTTTCGCTGGTGGCGCATGCTGATCATATTGCCCAGCGAGAACCCGTAGGTCCCCAGTGCTGAAAGGCCAATCCCCGTCAGCAGTGAGGCACTCCAGCCACTCGCCAGCAGGTCGTCCCAGAAGAGGGTGATGATCCCGATAAGTCCCAGGGCCGCCGCCGTCCAGAAGCGTGCGGGTGGGCGCTGACCGAAGAAAATAAAACTGTTGATGGCGTTATACAGTACGGCCATCGAGAAAATCACCGACTCCAGCCCGGTATTAATGTGCGCGGCGGCGGTATAAAAACACCAGAAGTTGAAGCAAAAAACGCAGCATCCCTGCAGCATGCAAAAGAGATGATCCCGCAAGGCCAGCTTACGAAGCCGACGCAGGGCAATTAAGACGATCATGATCGTGGCGCAGGCCACGGCAAAACGCCAGAAAATTGACACCGGGGCTGCGACTGGCCCCTGTTGCAGGAAAATGGCAATCCAGGTTGTTCCCCATATCACCACCACCAGTCCATAGAGTAATGCGTTCATTGTTGCTCTCTTCTCACACAGCGAAAAGTGCAGTCTGGCGCGAGTGGCATGACATTGCTTTCACCGATTTGCGGTGGACTTGCATATTCTTGCGTTTTTTTGTGGCTGCAGATCTGGCATCGTGGCGCAACACTTCATAGACTGAGAGTCTGATTACTCACCCGTTAATAGCTATGTCTCGCGCTTACGATACCTTTGAAACGCTACGCCAGCAGAACGCCGTGCTGCGGGAAACCGTTGCGCTGAATTCCGGTATTCAACTGGCAGCCTGGTACAACAAGCACGACACGATAACCGTAAAAAGTAATCACCATACCCTCAGCCTGTACGTGGCGGACGGTTATGAGAGCTATCAAAAAACGCCGGGCGGCTGGAAAAACGGCGGCGGCCCGGACCGTTTCTGTCTGATGCCAAAAGAGAGTGAATCGACGTGGGATATTCGCGATGACCTGTCGTTTGTCCATCTCTACTGCACCGATGAGCATCTGCGTGATGTCGGGGAAAAAATCTGGGACAAGCGCCCGCTGTCCCTGACGCTGGATGAAAAGATTTTCGGCAGCGACCCGAAAATTACCGCGCTTTACCGTCAGTTTTTGCTCGGCTGCGACTGGCAGCAAAAAGCTAACCAGCTCACCCTGAGTACCGCATCTACGCTGTTGATGACCCACCTGTTACAGAATTACTCCAGCGTGCAGTGGAAGCTGCCGGTGGTGACCGGCGGGTTGTCGCCGTTTGTGCTGCGTAATGTGCTGGCGTTTATCGAAGAGAACCTTTCCCAGCCGCTGACGCTGGCGGAACTGGCCGAACAGGCCGCGCTGAGCGAGTATCATTTCGCCAGAATGTTCCGTCAGTCCATGGGGCTGGCGCCACATCAGTACGTGATGCAGCGTCGGATGGAGAAAGCCAAAGCGCTGGTGCAGCACACAACCACACCGCTCACCGATATCGCGCTGGCCTGCGGGTTTAACTCCGCCAGCCATTTCAGTAACCGCTTTCGCAGCATGATGGGCATAACGCCCTCGCAGCTACGCGCGGCGAAGGTGTGAAAAAACCGTATAACATACGCCGCCCAGCACCAGCCCCCAGAACGCAGAGCCAATACCCAGGATCGTGACGCCGCTGGCGGTCATCAGAAAGGTGACAATTGCCGCGTCGCGCTCCGTTTCGTTGTTCAGTGCCTGATACAAGCTCCCGCTGATGGTGCCCAGCAGCGCCAGGCCGGCGAGCATCTGGATCCAGCTCAGGGGTAGGGAGGCCATCAGCCCGGAAATGGATCCGCCAAAAATACCCGCCAGCAGATAAAACCCGCCTGCGGCCATGGCGGCAAGCCAGCGTTTGCTGGCATCCGGGTGCGCATCCGGGCTCTGGCAAATCGCAGCGGTGATCGCGGCGATACAGATGGAAAAGACGCCGAGCGGGGATAACACCAGTGCCAGCCCTCCGGTGACGATCATCAGCGGTGATATGGCCAGAGGATAGCCGGAAGCCTGCATCGTGGCGAAGCCCGGCGCATTCTGGGACGCCATGGTGACCAGGAAGAAGGGCACGCCAATGCTTATCAAACTGGTTAACGTAAAGGTCGGCTCGATAAATGTGGGCATCACCACGGAAAGGGTTAACTCTTTTGTGACAACGTCACCTCCCGCCCAGGCCACCATACTGCCCATCAGCAGCGTGGCGACAATGGCGTAGCGAGGGGCCAGCGCTTTGGCGAACAGCCATGCCGCCAGCATGCTGCCGCACAGCAAAAAATGCCCCTCAAGATTGCTGAACGCCTGCAGTCCAAACCTGAGCAACACCCCGGCGAGCATAGCAGCGGCAAGGGAATGCGGGATAAGCTTCATCAGGCGAGCAAACAACCCGGTTACGCCGCACAGCAGAATGAGCGCGTTGGCAAAGATGAAAATCCCGATGGTCTCGGCAAGCGTTACCCCATGCAGACTGGTGGCTAATAGCGCCGCGCCGGGGGTGGACCAGGCGGTAAGCACCGGGGCTTTATACCACCAGGAAAGCGCCAGCGTGCTGACCCCCATACCTATCCCCAGGGCCGTCATCCAGCCAGCGATCTGCTGCGCGTTTGCGCCTGCGGCAGCAGCGGCTTGCCAGATAATGGCGGCGGAACTGGCATATCCCACCAGAACGGCGACAAAACCGGCGAGAACGGCAGGAAAGAGTGAGGATGAGGGGCGCATAAAAACTCCGTTGTGCGTTATAACGTTCGCTCTAAGGTAACACTGTGCGTTATAGCGTACAAGTGGTATGATCGGTCGCATCAGGAGGGAACATGGACATCACACAACATCTTGCTTACACACTGAAAACCGAGCGTCAGGCGCGTGGCTGGAGCCTCGCCAAACTGGCGGAAGAGACCGGCGTTTCAAAGGCCATGCTCGGGCAAATCGAGCGCAATGAATCCAGCCCGACGGTATCCACGTTGTGGAAAATCGCCACGGGGCTGAACATCCCTTTTTCTGCCTTCATCACGCCGGCAGCTGACAGGCAGGCGGTATTCGACCCGGAACAGCAGGCGATGGTGGTGAAACCGTTATTCCCGTGGGATGAGACGCTAAAGTTTGACCACTTTTCGATAACCCTCGCTGCCGGCGCCCTGAGCGAATCCACGCCCCACGAGGCTGGCGTGATTGAACACGTGGTGGTGATCAGCGGCGAACTGGAGATGAACATCGATGGCGAGTGGCAGATCATTAGTGCCGATTCGGGGGTGCGTTTTGCCGGGGATAAACCGCACGCCTATCGCAACAGCAGCGACCGGCCGGTGCATTTTCACTCCCTGATCCATTATCCCCGCTGAAGCGACGCAAAACTGTTTCGCTGCCGCATACTTCTGACTACAATAGCCGCCATTTTGACCATAACGGATAACGACGAAGTATGCGCCTGCAATCCCATCATCTCGAACTCTTAAGCCCGGCCCGCGACGCCTCTATCGCCCGTGAAGCGATCCTTCATGGTGCTGATGCCGTCTACATTGGTGGGCCTGGCTTTGGTGCCCGCCATAACGCCAGCAACAGCCTGAGCGATATTGCTGAACTGGTGCCGTTCGCCCATCGCTTTGGGGCGAAAGTGTTCGTGACCCTGAACACGATTCTGCATGATGATGAGCTGGAGCCTGCGCAACGTTTAATTACCGATCTCTACCAGACCGGCGTCGATGCCCTGATTGTGCAGGATATGGGCGTGCTGGAGCTGGATATTCCTCCCATTGAACTGCATGCCAGTACCCAGTGCGATATCCGCACGGTAGAGAAGGCGAAGTTTCTTTCTGATGTGGGTTTTTCCCAGATCGTGCTGGCGCGTGAGCTGAACCTGAACCAGATCCGCGATATTCACCAGGCGACCGACGCAACCATTGAATTCTTTATCCACGGCGCGCTGTGCGTCGCCTATTCTGGTCAGTGCAATATTTCCCACGCCCAGACGGGGCGCAGCGCCAACCGCGGCGACTGCTCTCAGGCATGTCGTCTGCCGTATACCCTGAAAGACGATCAGGGCCGCGTTGTGGCGTTCGAAAAACACCTGCTCTCGATGAAAGATAACGATCAGACCGCCAACCTGGGTGCGCTGATTGACGCCGGTGTGCGCTCCTTCAAAATTGAAGGGCGTTATAAAGACATGAGCTACGTGAAGAATATCACCGCTCACTATCGTCAGATGCTGGATGCCATCATTGAAGATCGCGGTGACCTGGCGCGTGCGTCGGCCGGTCGTACCGAGCATTTCTTTATTCCGTCAACGGACAAAACTTTCCACCGCGGCAGCACTGACTACTTTGTGAATGCCCGTAAAGGGGATATCGGTGCGTTTGATTCACCGAAGTTTATCGGGTTACCGGTGGGTGAAGTGCTGAAAGTGGCAAAAGATCACCTCGACGTGGAAGTGACCGAGCCGCTGGCCAACGGCGATGGACTGAACGTGATGATCAAGCGTGAAGTGGTGGGCTTCCGTGCGAATACGGTGGAAAAAACCGGTGAAAATCGCTATCGCGTATGGCCAAACGAGATGCCTGCGGATCTCTACAAAGCGCGCCCTAACGCGGCACTGAACCGTAACCTTGACCACAACTGGCAGCAGGCGCTGCTGAAAACCTCGAGCGAACGTCGTATCGCGGTGGACATTGAACTGGGCGGCTGGGAAGAGCAGCTGATCCTGACCATGACCTGTGAAGACGGTATCAGCGTGACGCATACGCTTGATGGTCTGTTCGAGGTGGCAAACAACGCGGAAAAAGCCCTTAACAACCTGAAGGATGGCGTGGCGAAGCTGGGGCAGACCCTTTACTACGCGCGTCATATCGACGTTAACCTGCCGGATGCCCTGTTTGTTCCGAACAGCCTGCTGAACCAGTTCCGCCGCGAGACGGCAGAAATGCTGGATGCCGCCCGCCTGGCTAACTATCCACGCGGCAGCCGCAAGGCCGAAACCGTTCCTGCGCCGGTTTACCCTGACACGCACTTGTCCTTCCTGGCGAACGTCTATAACCACAAAGCGCGTGAATTCTATCACCGTCACGGCGTACAGCTGATTGACGCAGCCTATGAAGCGCATGAAGAGAAGGGCGACGTGCCGGTGATGATCACCAAGCACTGTCTCCGCTTCGCTTTCAACCTCTGCCCGAAACAGGCGAAAGGGAATATTAAAAGCTGGAAGGCCACACCGATGCAGCTGGTAAATGGCGACGAAGTGCTGACCCTGAAATTTGACTGCCGTCCGTGCGAAATGCATGTGATTGGCAAGATGAAAAATCATATTTTCAAAATGCCGTCGCCGGGTAGCGTTGTGGCCTCCGTGAGCCCGGACGATTTAATGAAAACCCTGCCGAAGCGTAAGGGTAATTAATTACCGAAAGTGCGTGTCCGGTTTGCGCGATTTCTGCCACAGGTGGTGTTCGCGCAAACCTTCCGCAGACTCCTCTGCAACGCTGCGTAATTCATCGCTATCCGCTTCATGGCGGAGCTGATGCTCCACATTCTTTACCCACACATATTCATGGCCTTTATGTCCTGCCATCAGCTGACCTGAAAATAACCCACATACCAGCAATATCAGCGTTAACCCTTTTCTCATCATTATTTCACCGTTGAATGCCATCGCGGGACTATCATGCCAATAATTTCTTCGGGAAATTATTCAAAAATTCAAATTAGCGCAAAGAGAGTGTCAAATTCTGTGCGGCGACAGCCGTGATGAGACTTTTCCTAAAATTAGCATCAAGTTTGTTAACCGCCAATTCTGGTACGTAATTAGCCACTAGCTTTAAGGATAAATCCTATATAATGGTTAAACTCTGGCTAAGGAATGGGTCTTGTTAAATGAAAAAAATGATAGCGCTTGCGCTGCTGGTGGTTGCTGTTGGGGCGGGTGCAGGTATTTACTCTATTAGTAATGACGAACCAGAATATATTCAGTCCGCGAAAGCGCGTGTTGGGTCATATTTAACCAGCGATTACGGACGCGTGGCCTGTAATAGCACCAGAATTGATGACCAGCGCTGGCAATTAGGCTGCACCAATCAGGCAAGAGGTAAAACATTCGAGTTTGCGGTTTATCCGTCTGAAAAAGCACCGTATGGTGTGTCGCGTTCGTTTTATCTGGAAGCCATCAATGATGATGCAAAACAGAGCGCGGAGCAGGGTCTGATGCGTTATTTGCAAATCAATACCAAAGCGGGTTAATCAGGCTGTTTACCTTTCATTGAGACTATGGATGTTAGTTTGTAAGAGATCCGCTGCCCGGCCATGGAGTGTCGGGACGTAGAGACCAAAATACAAATCTATCCATGCAAGCATTTACCGCCATATTATGGCGGTTTTTTTTGTCTGCAATCCGGCCACTAGCGGGCAGGACGCGAATAGTGTTTGCGATACTGGGCCGGTGAAAGGGCGAACTGCTGCCGAAAATGGTGACGCAGGGTCGATGCCTGACCGAATCCGGTCTGCTCCGCGATGCTGTCGATACTTAAACGACTGCTTTCCAGATAATCTTTTGCCCTCAGCAGGCGCTCATTGAGCAGCCAGCGCGCGGGCGTGGTGCCGGTCGCATCCTGAAAGCGGCGCAGAAAGGTGCGTTGACTCATGCCGACCCGACGCGCCAGTGAATCAACGCTGTGCGATACGGCAAGATGGGTGTGCAGAAAATCAAACAGCTGACCGAGACGCTGACTTTCGCGCAGTTGCGCCACCGGGCGGCTTAGCTGCTGCGGCTGTGAGCCATCCCGGTGCGGGGGAATGACCAGACGACGCGCTACGGTGTTGGCGATTTCCATCCCATAATCCCGCCGGACTACGTGTAGGCATAAATCGATGCCTGCCGCGCTGCCCGCCGAGGTGAGAATGTCGCCGTCGTCCTGATAAAGTACATCTTCAACCACCTCGATGGCCGGGTACCGGGCCTTAAGCGCCTCAATATAGCGCCAGTGCGTTGTGGCTTTACGCCCATCCAGCAGCCCGGCAGCGGCAAGAACAAACACGCCGGAACAGATCGACAAAAGCTGGCATCCCCGCGCATTGGCCTTACGTAATGCCGCGCAGAGCGCGGGCGGAACCGGTGAATCCAGTCCTCGCCAGCCGGGCACAACGATCAGGTCGGCCGTCTCAAGCAGGGTTAAATCACCGTCGGTGATGAGGCGAATCCCGCCGGTCGCCCGAAGTTCACCGCTGTCTACGCCCGCCACGGCAAAACGATACCATTCGTCTCCCAGCTCCGGACGCGGCAGACCAAAGATTTCCACTGCCACGCCAAACTCAAAGGTACACAAACCGTCATACGCCAGCACAATGACCTGAGGGCGGGAAATCTGTCTTAAGTTTGTCATCTTTTTGCTGTTTTCTGGCATAAGCGAGCGCATTCACGGGCTGAATTTGTGGATAGAGTAGTGTTAACACAAACGCCAAAGATGAGGAAGGATCATGAGTTATGTTACTGAATTTCCGGCTGCTGAACCCCAGGAAGCCGTTACCCATTTTCTGCGCCGCCTGAGCGTCGAGACCGATTGCGCCGATGTGCATCATGCCATCACGAATCACGAGCAGGATTTCGTCCTGCTGCACGTCGTCGGGAGCCCGCAGCAGTTCACCCGCCGTCACGTTCCCGGTGCGCTACATATGCCGTGGCGTCAGATCACCGCCGAACGCATGGCTCAGTGGCCTGACGGCACGCTGTTTGTGGTCTATTGCGCCGGGCCTCACTGCAACGGTGCGGACAGAGCCGCGCTGAAGCTGGCGCGTCTGGGGCTGCCGGTGAAAATTATGCTCGGTGGGATCACCGGCTGGGAAGATGAAAAGTTTGAGTTTGCGAGCCAGGAATCGCTCTCCGCACTGTGAAGATGAATTTTTTTCAACACCCGTGAAATTTTCTCGTTTGCTGGCTGGCGGCAGGTATGACATCTTTTTTGGACATTTAGACATCCAGAAGTCTAAAGATTCAAATAATGAATTATCACTGCGGGCAATTATTGTCGGCAGATAAAGGAGATTTCCATGCAACGTCACCATGCCCCATACCGCGCCGATGTAGTCGGCAGCTTTTTACGTCCGGATGCCATCAAACAGGCTCGCCTGAAATTCGCCAGCGGCGAAATTGATGCCGGGCAGCTTCGTGCGGTTGAGGATGAGGCGATCCGCCATGTTGTCGAGCAGCAGTGCGCCTGTGGCTTGCATGTGGTGACCGACGGTGAATTTCGTCGTGCCTGGTGGCACTTTGATTTCTTCGACGGTCTGCAGGGTGTTGAGCGTTACGATTCTCAGCAGGGTATTCAGTTCAACGGTGTACAGACCAAAGCCCACGGCGTGCGCGTGACCGGCAAACTGGGCTTTGGCGATCACCCGATGCTGGAGGATTTCCGCTACCTGAAAAGCATTAGCGGCAATGCTCAGCCGAAGATGACCATTCCCAGCCCGAGCGTGCTGCATTTCCGCGGTGGGCGCAAAGACATTGATGCGACGGTCTACCCGGATCTGAAGGACTATTTTGACGATCTGGCGACCACCTGGCGGGACGCGATCCGGGCGTTTTACGACGCGGGCTGCCGTTATCTGCAACTGGATGACACCGTCTGGGCCTATCTCTGTTCGGACGAACAACGTCGTCAGATCCACGAGCGTGGTGACGATGCCGACGAGCTGGCGCGTATTTATGCCCGCGTTCTGAATAAGGCACTGGAGGGCAAGCCGGACGATCTCACCATCGGGCTGCATGTCTGTCGCGGCAACTTCCGTTCAACCTGGATTTCCGAAGGGGGCTATGAGCCGGTGGCTGAAGTGCTGTTCGGGACGGTCAACGTGGATGCCTTTTTCCTTGAGTACGACAATGACCGGAGCGGTGATTTTGCGCCACTGCGTTTTGTTCGCCCGGGCAAGCAGCAGGTGGTGCTCGGCCTTATCACCACCAAAAATGGCGAGCTGGAGAACCCGGAAGGGGTGAAGGCGCGTCTGGAAGAGGCGGCGAAATACGTGGCTAAAGAGCAGATTTGCCTGAGCCCGCAGTGCGGATTTGCCTCTACCGAAGAGGGCAACAGCCTGAGCGAAACCCAGCAGTGGGACAAAGTCCGCCTGGTGACGCAGATCGCCAGCGAAGTCTGGTAAACCCTCCGCCACAGCGCTGCATTATAAAAGTGCAGCGCTGTACCATTCTGAGTCGTTCTTTTTACATCCTTCGTTACTTCTCCTGTCATAGCGCTTTATCCATCCTGGCATCCTTTTTGCTCTCTCTAAGCTGACGTTTTTATTTTCTGCGTCCACGCCGTAACGGACGCCTTTGCACAGCTTTCTTTTTCAGGAGTGAAAATATGCACCGTCGTACCTTATTAAAAGCCTTCGCATTGTCCGCGTCTGTCGTAGCTATGGGGATGAGTTTTGGCGCTCAGGCGGCCGATACCATCAAGGTGGGGATCATGCATTCCCTTTCCGGCACGATGGCGATTTCCGAAACGCCGCTTAAAGATGTTGCGCTGATGACCATCGATGAGATCAACGCCAAAGGGGGCGTGCTGGGTAAGAAGCTGGAACCGGTAGTGGTTGACCCGGCCTCGAACTGGCCGCTGTTTGCCGAAAAAGCGCGCCAGCTGTTGAGCCAGGACAAAGTAGCGGTGGTGTTTGGTTGCTGGACGTCGGTGTCGCGCAAATCGGTGCTGCCGGTGTTTGAGGAGCTGAATGGACTGCTGTTCTACCCGGTGCAGTATGAGGGTGAAGAGATGTCACCTAACGTCTTCTATACCGGTGCCGCGCCAAACCAGCAGGCTATCCCGGCGGTGGAGTACCTGATGAGTGAAGACGGAGGCAGCGCGAAACGCTTCTTCCTGTTAGGCACCGACTACGTTTATCCCCGCACCACGAACAAAATCTTGCGTGCTTTCCTGCATTCGAAAGGGGTGGAAGACAAAGACATTGAAGAGGTATACACCCCGTTTGGTCACAGCGATTACCAGACAATCGTTTCCAGTATCAAAAAATTCTCTGCCGGAGGGAAAACCGCGGTGGTTTCCACCATCAACGGCGACTCCAACGTTCCGTTCTATAAAGAGCTGGCTAACCAGGGCCTGAAAGCTACCGATGTTCCGGTTGTAGCCTTCTCCGTGGGAGAAGAGGAGCTGCGCGGGATCGACACCAAACCGCTGGTGGGCAACCTGGCGGCGTGGAACTACTTTGAGTCCGTTGATAACCCGACCAACCAGGCGTTTGTGGCGGATTACAAAGCGTATGCCAGGGCACACAAATTGCCGAACGCCGACACCGTGGTCACCAACGACCCGATGGAAGCCACCTACGTCGGGATCCACATGTGGGCGCAGGCGGTTGAAAAAGCAGGTACCACCGACGTCGATAAAGTTCGGGCGGCAATGGCCGGTCAGTCCTTCAAGGCCCCTTCAGGCTTTACGCTCACCATGGATGCCACCAACCACCATCTGCATAAGCCGGTCATGATTGGCGAAATTGAAGGTAACGGCCAGTTTAATGTGGTCTGGCAGACGGAACAGCCGGTGCGTGCTCAGCCGTGGAGTCCCTTCATTGCCGGTAATGACAAAAAGCCCGATCAGCCGATGAAAACCGCCAGCAACTAAGTTATCACCGCAGGGAGAAAAGTCATGAACGCCATACGCACGATCATCGCTATTGTGTGGCTTACCGGACTGCTGCCAGGGATGGTGCAGGCATCGGATGCCGACCAATTCGTGGCCGCCAGTCGCAGCCAGCAGGCAGAACTGTTGACGCAGTGGGCAACCGCGCCGGAGGCGGCACGGTTGCCGCTGCTCCAGGCGCTACAAAGTGAAAGTCTCTATACCGACAGCCAGAAACATGCGTTTGCACAACGCCAGGGGGCAATGGTTCCCCTGGGTGAAACAAAAGCCGCAGCAGGCCAAACCAAAGCCGTGCGTCTGACCAACCGGCTGCGCAATCTGGTGGCGACGGCAATGGCAACCCATCAGCTCGTGAGTGACAGTGTCACGGAGAGGCGTACGGCAGCCCGTCAACTCCAGCGGGATGCACAGCCTGAAATGCTTGATTTCCTGCAAAAACGGGTGAGCAGCGAAACGGATGATGTGGCCCGTCAGTCGCTGATGCTGGCGCTGGCGAACCTCCAGCTGGCAAGTCCGCAGGCTGCGGTGCGCCTGAACGCTGTGGCGCTGTTAGGGCAATCAGACGATCCGGACGTTCAGTCCCGGCTGACGCCGTATACGCAGGCAGCAACGGAGCCGGATGCTGGCGTGCGTGCTGCCGCTGCCGAAAGTCTGAAACTGATTGAGCATCGCCTGATGTGGGGCGATCTGCTTGGTCAGGCGTTTATGGGACTCTCGCTGGGGTCGGTACTGTTGCTCGCCGCGCTGGGGCTGGCAATTACCTACGGCCTGCTGGGGGTGATTAACATGGCCCACGGGGAGATGCTGATGCTGGGCGCGTACGCCACCTGGATGGTTCAGCAGGTGATGGCCGGGCTCGCCCCACAGTGGCTGGCGCTCTACCCGATCGTTGCGCTGCCGGTGGCGTTTATTGTGACCGCCAGCATCGGGATGGTGCTTGAGCGTACCGTTATTCGTCATTTGTATGGCCGACCACTGGAAACGCTGCTGGCGACATGGGGTATTAGCCTGATGATTATTCAGCTGGTACGCATGACGTTTGGCGCCCAGAACCTGGAGGTGGCAAACCCGACATGGCTGTCCGGTGGCGTGCAGGTGTTTGCCAATCTGACGCTGCCGTGGAACCGCATTGTGGTACTGGGTTTTGTGCTGCTGGTGCTGTTCTTCACGTGGCTCATTCTGAACAAAACCCGTCTTGGTCTGAACGTGCGCGCAGTGACGCAAAATCGCAGCATGGCGGCCTGCTGCGGGGTACCGACAGGTCGCGTCGATATGCTGGCCTTTGGGCTTGGCTCGGGGATTGCGGGTCTGGGGGGCGTGGCGTTATCGCAGTTAGGCAACGTTGGGCCAGAACTGGGCCAGGGTTACATCATCGACTCGTTCCTCGTGGTGGTGCTTGGCGGGGTGGGTCAACTGGCAGGTAGCGTGGCCGCGGCGTTTGGGCTGGGGATCTTTAATAAAATTCTCGAACCGCAAATGGGGGCAGTATTGGGCAAAATCCTGATCCTGGTGGCGATTATTCTGTTTATTCAGAAACGTCCGCAGGGGTTATTCGCACTGAAAGGGAGGGTTACTGACTGATGAGCCAGCCGCTTACCTTAACGCTGGCGCGCAAAGCGCCACGCACGACGCAGATAGCCGGTAGCCTGATCGTGGCCTGCCTGCTGATTTTACCGTTTTTCGCCTTACTGCCCTCGACGCATCCGCTGGCGATCTCGACCTGGATGCTCACGCTCACGGGTAAGATCCTCTGCTATGCCATTGTCGCCGTGGCGCTCGATCTGGTGTGGGGCTATGCCGGAATGCTCTCCCTGGGCCACGGTATCTTCTTCGCGCTGGGCGGCTATGCGATGGGCATGTACCTGATGCGCCAGGCGGCGGGTGACGGGCTGCCCGCGTTTATGTCGTTTCTCTCCTGGAGCGAACTGCCATGGTTCTGGTGGGGGACGCAGCACTTTGTCTGGGCACTGGTATTAATTGTGATGGTGCCGGGGATGCTGGCGCTGGTGTTTGGCTGGTTTGCCTTTCGCTCAAAAATCAAAGGGGTCTATTTTTCGATCATGACCCAGGCGCTGACGTACGCGGGGATGTTGCTGTTCTTTCGCAATGAAACCGGCTTTGGCGGGAATAACGGATTTACCGGTTTTACCACGCTGCTCGGGTTTTCCGTTACCGCGACCACCACCCGTATTGCGCTGTTTCTGGCTACCGTGATGCTGTTGCTGATAGCGCTGGGCACAGGCTTCGCGCTGGCGAAAAGTAAGTTCGGTCGCATTCTGACCGCGGTGCGTGACGCCGAAAACCGCCTGACGTTTTGCGGGTACGATCCCCGCGGTTTCAAGCTGCTGGTGTGGACACTTTCAGCCGTACTCTGCGGTCTGGCTGGCGCACTGTATGTGCCGCAGGTGGGCATTATCAACCCGGGTGAAATGTCGCCAACCAACTCAATTGAAGCGGCCATCTGGGTTGCGCTGGGGGGGCGCGGCACGCTGGTCGGCCCGGTGATAGGCGCGGCGCTGGTGAACGGTGCGAAGAGCGTCTTTACCGTTGCCCTGCCGGAATACTGGCAGCTGTTTCTGGGGCTGATTTTCATCGCCGTGACGCTGTTTTTACCGCGCGGTGTCTACGGTCTGTTTCGTAAGGGAGAACACTAATGCAGCCAGCCGAAGAATTATTTACCCGCCAGTTACCCGGGGATCGCTATCGCGACCAGACCGATCCGGTACTGCAACTTGAAGCCATCAACGTGAATTTCGATGGTTTTCAGGCGCTGACGGACCTCTCACTGAACATTGGCGTGGGTGAATTGCGCTGCGTGATTGGCCCAAACGGTGCGGGAAAAACGACATTAATGGACGTGATTACCGGCAAAACGCGGCCTAAAAGCGGCAGAGCGCTGTACGATCAGTCCATCGACCTGACGGCGCTTGAACCCGCCGAGATTGCCCGCCAGGGCATCGGACGTAAGTTCCAGAAGCCCACGGTCTTTGAAGCGCTCACGGTGTGGGAAAACCTTGAGATTGCGATGAAAACCGACAAATCCGTCTGGGCGAGCCTGCGGGCCAGACTCAACGGCGAGCAGCGGGACCGTATTGACGAGATGCTGCTCTTGCTGCGGCTTGGCGGCGAGCGCAATCGCCGCGCCGGGCTACTTTCGCACGGGCAAAAGCAGTTTCTGGAGATTGGCATGCTGCTGGTGCAGGACCCGCATCTGCTGTTGCTGGATGAACCGGCGGCCGGAATGACCGACGCGGAGACCGACTATACGGCTGAGCTGTTCAGAACCCTTGCGGGCAAACACTCCCTGATGGTCGTCGAGCACGATATGGGCTTTGTCGAAACCATTGCCGATCACGTGACGGTACTGCACCAGGGACGCGTGCTGGCGGAGGGTTCACTTCGCCAGGTGCAGGCCAATGAGCAGGTCATAGAAGTCTATCTGGGACGCTAAGGAGCCGTCATGTTACAGGTGAACGAACTGAATCAGTATTACGGCGGCAGTCATATTCTGCGCGGGGTCAGTTTTGAAGCGGCGACCGGTGAAGTGACCTGCCTGCTGGGGCGCAACGGGGTGGGGAAAACCACGCTGCTCAAGTGTCTGATGGGCCTGATCCCGGTAAAAACAGGCGACATTATCTGGCAGGGAAAAAAAATCACCCACAGCAAACCGCACCAGCGCGTGGAGTCCGGTGTGGCCTATGTTCCACAGGGGCGTGAGATTTTTCCACGCTTAACGGTCGAGGAGAATCTGTTGCTCGGGCTGTCACGCTTCCCCGCCCGCGACGCAAAGCGCGTCCCGGAGGATATCTGGCAGTTGTTCCCGGTGCTTAAAGAGATGAAGCATCGTCGTGGAGGCGATCTCTCCGGCGGTCAGCAGCAACAGCTGGCGATTGGTCGCGCTCTGGCGAGCCGGCCACAGCTGTTAATCCTCGATGAACCCACGGAAGGTATTCAGCCGTCGGTAATCAAAGAGATAGGCCTGGTGATCCGCAAGCTGGCGGACAGAGGGGATATGGCAATCCTGCTCGTAGAGCAGTTTTACGATTTCGCCGCTGAACTTGCCGACAGCTATCTGCTGATGTCGCGCGGGACCATCATCCAGCGTGGACGGGGCGATACAATGGAACAAGAGGGCGTTCGCGGACTGGTTGCGATTTGAAATGTTATATTATAACATCCTCATTCTCATAAAACGGAGTGAGGAGTTTGTTTTGGCTGCACATATTGGCAAATTTGCAATGACTCTGGGGGCGCTGCTGGTAAGCGGTCAGCTGTTTGCCCATTCGCATGGACATCAGATGACGGAAGCGGAACAGAAGGCGGCGAACGGCGTCTTTGAGGATAAAGACGTCAAAGACAGAAAGCTGTCTGACTGGGATGGGACATGGCAATCCGTCTATCCATTTTTGCTCGATGGCGCGCTGGATCCGGTTTTTAAACAGAAAGCGCAGAAGGATAAAAAATCCTTCGACGAGGTGAAAGCTTACTATCGCACAGGGTATGCGACGGACGTTGAGGCTATCGGCATCGAAAACAACGTGATGGAATTCCACAAAGGAAAGGCTATCAGTCGCTGCCAGTATGATTACAGCGGCTATAAGATCCTGACTTATGCATCAGGTAAGAAAGGGGTTCGCTATCTGTTCGAGTGTAAAGATCCGGACAGCAAGGCGCCGAAGTTTGTCCAGTTCAGCGACCATACCATCGCCCCAAAAGCCTCTTCCCATTTCCATATCTTTATGGGCAACACCTCCCACGAGGCGCTGCTAAAAGAGATGGATAACTGGCCGACGTACTACCCGAACGAAATGTACAAACAGCAGGTGGTAGACGAGATGCTGCACCATTAATGGCCTGCCCGAAGCCGGGTGGGCGTCATGCCGCCCGGCGTTGAGGACTTAAGCCACTTTCGGCATTTCGCACCACGCCTTCACGCTCATCCCACGCAAAATCATCAGCCAGGCAATCACGATGGCAACCATCATGATCGCAAACAATGACCAGTGCGGCAGGTTGGTAAGGATAATACCGGTGATCATCGGGTTTGCCGCCGCCCCAAGCCAGCCCAGCGCCTGGGCAGAGAAGTAACTCGCTTTCATACCCGGCGGGGCAATATTGTCGATCAGCATATATTCGCCCGGTGCATAGATAATCTCACCCAGCGTAAACACCGCTGCCGCAATGCCCCAGTAGACCAGGTTTTCCCCGGAGAGCATAAAACCGCCCAGACCCAGGACGAAGAAGAGAGTTCCCACCGTCATCAGCGGACGTATATTGGTGGCGGAGATCTTGCGACCGATAACGTATTGCAGGGTGACGACCACCGCAGCATTAACCGGCAGCACCACGGCGACCACGTTTTGCGCAAAGTTGCTGTCGGCATTCGCAGCCAACACGTACTGCGAAATACAGCTGGCGAATGACCCGCCCACATACGACGCCAGCAGGCCGGAAAGGGTGTACCAGAAGAGGGCGCGGTCTTTAAGCAGTACAGACGGTTGCCACGGCATTTTCTCTTCGGTGGCATCGAGCGCAACGCTTTTTTGCACGAAGAAATGGATAAAACCGAGCGGCAATGCGGCACAAAAAGCGGCCAGCCAGAACGGCAGCTGCAGGCTGTACATCACCAGTAAGGTGCCCACCGGCGGCCCGATCGTCCAACCAATGTTCAGGAAGCTATAGTTTAGCGAGAAAACGCGCGCTTTTTGGCTCGAGGTTAGCACATCGGCAAACCAGGCCTTCAGCACCGTTGAAAATACCGAATAGGCGCAGTTAATCAGGGAAAAGAAGAGCACCACCAGCGTGACGTTATCCACCAGCGGGATAGCAACAAACCCGGCAATAAAGGCGACGATAGAAATCAGCATGTAGCGCTTTTTATCAAACTTATCGGCGAGGATGCCAAACCCCATACTGAATACCACACCGACGGTAAGCGCAATGGTCAGGGCATAGCCAATATTCTCAACGCTCATATTAAATACACGCGTGAGATAGATGGTCATAAACGGCAGCGTTGCCCCACGACCAATGGTTAATAATAACGACGACGCCAGCAGCGCTGCGGTTGAGCGCCTGAGTGATGGTTTCATATTCCTGCCAGACAATTGCGTTTGTTTTTTTTGAGCCGCAGAGATTCTGGCCGCGCTTGCTCGCCGCCATCCTGCAACGTGTATTATTTTAGGTATATATCAGGAGTATCACGACATAAGAGGCTTGTATAGCACCTAATTTATCCGTAAGTGCTTCAGTTGACTGCCAGAAATAATGATCTTCTCGTGGCATGTTTTTTTCGTTACCTTGAAGTGTTTACAAAAATTTAATTATTCAGGGGCAGAGTATGACGCGAAAAGACGGGCTGCTGGCGTTGCTGGTGGTCATCGTATGGGGTCTGAATTTTGTGGTCATCAAGCTTGGGTTGCATAACATGCCCCCACTCATGCTGGCCGGTTTGCGTTTTCTGCTGGTGGCCTTCCCGGCGCTCTTCTTTGTCGCGCGCCCGAAAATTCCGTTCAGACTCTTACTGGGATACGGCCTGACCATCAGCTTTGGCCAGTTCGCGTTTCTGTTCTGCGCCATTAAGTTCGGGATGCCCGCCGGTCTGGCTTCTCTGGTGTTACAGGCTCAGGCGTTCTTTACCATCATTCTCGGGGCGTTTGTCTTTGGCGAGCGTCTGCAGGGTAAACAGCTGGCGGGGATCACCCTTGCGGTGTTCGGCGTGCTGGTGCTGATAGAAGCCAGCCTGAACGGGCAGCACGTGGCGTTACTGGGCTTTATGTTAACGCTGGCGGCAGGACTGAGCTGGGCCTGCGGGAATATCTTCAACAAGCTGATTATGCAGCATGAGGCGCGCCCGAAGGTGATGTCGCTGGTGGTCTGGAGCGCCTTGATCCCCATTGTTCCGTTTATGGTTGCGGCGCTCATTTTTGATGGGCCGGACGTGATGCTGAAAAGCCTGGTGGAAATCGATCTCACCACCATTTTATCGCTGATCTACCTGGCGTTTGTGGCCACCATTATTGGTTACGGGATCTGGGGATCGCTGCTGGGTCGCTACGAAACCTGGCGCGTGGCGCCGTTATCCCTGCTGGTTCCGGTGGTAGGGTTGGCCAGCGCCGCGCTGTTGCTCGATGAAAAGCTGAGTGCGCTGCAGCTGCTGGGGGCCGTGCTGATCATGGCCGGGCTGTACATCAACGTGTTTGGTTTGCGCGTGCGTCGGGTAACGCGGGCAAGAGGATAGGCATAAAAAAAGCCCCGCATCCGCGGGGCAAAAACGAATCAGAAGCTGTGCTGATTATAATAAGGCACGCCTAACTCGTCGGATTTGTCACTACCAGCACCCATGTGGTTGAAGTCATAAGGTGACTGGTCATGTGCTGACGGCAAAATCATCGTGTCACGATTATTTTGCTGCGTTGCACGAGGGGTTTGCTCCGCGAAGGTCTGGCTGGAAAACAGCACCAGCAAGGCGAGGGCGGCGGAGGCTGTAACTTTCATGATTTCCTCGGTTACGTCTTTACAGGCGATGATTAACTACAATGTTTTAGTGGATACAGGTATCGGGATTCACCCGGCACGCTGGTAATACGGTATTTGTGAGGCGGCACGTCGAAGTAGTTCTTAAACGTACGCGTCAGGGTTTGCTGTGATTCAAAACCGTAACGTTCCGCCAGATAAAGGATCGGCTCATTGCTTTCTTTCAGCTTCTGGGCAATTTCCGTCAGCTTGCGGCTGCGAATATATTGACCTAATGAATGGCCGGTCTCTTTTTTGAACATCCGTTGCAGGTGCCATTTGGAGTAACCTGAACGCTCTGACACTTTTTCAAGGGAGAGCGGCGATTCCAGGTTATCTTCGATCCAGTCCAAAATGCTATGAATAGTAATAGCGTCAGTATTGCGTCTGGACATCGTCATACCTCTTTTTCTGTTTACGGCAGTATTTTCTTAAGCAAAAGCTCAAGCGTTGCCACTTCATCTGCCGTTAAGTTTTTTGTTAGTTCCTGATGCAGTGTTTGTCCTACTAGTTGATGACATTGCTCGCACATAGCCGCGCCATCGCTGGTGAGTTTCACCAGGACGCCGCGTTTGTCATTCGGGTTAGGGCTTCGTTCTATCCATCCTTTGCAAACGAGACGATCGAGCATGCGGGTTAGCGCACCCAGATCGACAGAGAGCACCTTTTTCAGCTCAACCGGCGTGATACACACTTCGCAGCGAATGGAGCACAGCACTTTAAACTGCGTGGCGGTGATATCCAGCGGTGACAGATAGTCATTGAGCAGGCGATCTTTTTTCTGGTTAACCATATGAATAAGACGACCCAGCGGAATAATGTCGTTAAAGAGATCACTGGTGCTTTTCACAATGGTTGCCCTGGCAAGTAGTTTAGTCACGGCAGATATTATTGCTCAGGCAAGTATAAGTCAACTGAATGGATCAGCGGATGCCACGAATTGCTAAAACGTTTCATGAACTTTTTTTGCATGCTTTCAATTCAAATAGATAACGAAGGGTTATCGTTAATGACCGTAAATAATCGTTACGTTGAGCGAATGGCTGAACGTCACACTTTCACCCTATAATTGCGGTGATAAACATGGATAAGGACAACGACGCACTATGTTGGATTTGATTAAAGCAATTGGTCTGGGGCTGGTGGTATTGCTGCCGTTGGCTAACCCGCTAACGACGGTTGCGCTCTTCCTGGGGCTGGCAGGGAACATGAACAGCGCCGAGCGTAACCATCAGTCGATGATGGCCTCGGTCTATGTGTTTGCCATCATGATGGTGGCTTACTACGCCGGACAGCTGGTGATGAACACCTTCGGAATCTCTATCCCGGGTCTGCGTATTGCCGGCGGACTGATTGTCGCCTTCATCGGGTTCCGTATGCTGTTCCCTGCGCAGAAAGCGCATGAGTCACCTGAGGCCAAAAGCAAATCCGAAGAGCTGGAAACCGAGCCCAGCGCGAATATTGCTTTTGTCCCGCTGGCGATGCCAAGTACGGCGGGACCAGGAACAATTGCGATGATCATCAGCTCCGCGTCAACGGTGCGGGATGGTTCGACCTTCCCGGACTGGGTCATCACGGTTGCGCCCCCGCTGATTTTTGCACTGATTGGTATCATCGTATGGGCATCCTTGCGCAGTTCAGGCGCGATCATGCGCTGGGTCGGTAAGGGCGGTATTGAGGCGATTTCCCGCCTGATGGGCTTCTTACTGGTGTGTATGGGCGTGCAGTTTATTATCAACGGCGTGCTGGAGATTATTAAGACGTACCATTAATCACCCGCCCGGTAATGCAAAACGGCAACCTCGGTTGCCGTTTTACGTTGACTGCGGTCTACCCGTGATGGGCCTGTTCTTCCAGTGCGACCGGCCATTTACGGAAGATGAGCAGGGACCAGATGAGCGCCACCAGTGCCGGAATGGCACCCAGATAGCCAATCGCCGACATCGACACGTGAAGGCTAATCTGATTTCCCAGCAGCGCGCCCGCGCCAATACCAAGATTGAAAATCCCCGAGAACAGTGACATCGCCACATCCGTTGCGTCCGGCGCGAGGGCCAGCACCTTCACCTGCATACCCAGACCGATAATCATGATCGCCACTCCCCAGAACAGGCTCAGGACGGCCAGATGCCCCTCGCTGCCCGCCGCTGGCATGAGTAACACCAGGCACGCCAGCAGTAAACCAATGGCGCTACTGACCAGCGCCGACGCGTGCTGATTGCCGAGCTTACCAAACAGAATACTGCCAATAATGCCCGCGCCCCCCAGGATCAACAGCAGAACGGTGGCAAAGTTGGCGCTAAAGCCGGCCACGACCTGAACGAACGGCTCAATATAGCTGTAGGCGGTGTAATGTGCCGTGACCACAATGACCGTCAGCAAATAGATACTCAGCAATGCCGGACGACGCATTAACAGCGGCAGGCTTTTCAGCGAGCCGGAGTGTTCGCTTGGCAGCTTCGGCAGCAGTTTAATCAGGCAGACCAGGGTGATCATTGCCCCCATGCCGATAGCGAAGAACGTGGTTCGCCAGCCAAAGTATTGCCCAACGATACGGCCAATCGGCAGGCCCAGGACCATAGCCAGTGCCGTGCCGGTGGCTATCAGGCTCAGCGCCTGCGCGCGTTTACCCGCAGGTGCCAGGCGGATGGCCAGTGACGCGGTGATCGACCAGAATACGGCATGGGCAAAGGCGATACCGACGCGGCTGATGACCAGCACCGTAAAGTTCCACGCCAGAAACGACAGGACGTGGCTGACGATAAACAGGGCAAACAGGCCGATCAGCAGCTTCCGCCGTTCCATCTGGCTGGTCAGCAGCATAAACGGCAGTGACATCAGTGCCACCACCCAGGCATAGATGGTCAACATAATGCCCACCTGCGCGGTTTCCATCTGGAAACTTTCAGCGATGTCAGACAACAGCCCAACCGGAACAAATTCTGTGGTATTAAAAATAAACGCGGCAATTGCCAGCGTGACCACGCGTAGCCACGCGACTCTGCGGGTAACTGTGTTCGTTGTCATAGCGATGTCGGAGATTCGTTGCTGAAAAGAAGAGGAGACGATCTTAAAACGTCAACCGGCGAAAACTCAACCATTATGTGATGCAGATCTCAAAATTCACCTGGTAAAAGCGGTAGCCGGGGGCATGGTTTTCATTGAATATAAAAGAACATCACAACAAAAACAGGCGGTAAGACAATGCAGGAGATTGATTTTTATCTGGTAGATGCGTTCAGCAATGCCTCTTTTGGTGGAAACCCGGCGGCCGTGTGCCCGTTAGACGCATGGTTGCCTGATGAGACACTGCTCAGAATGGCACAGCAGCATAATCAGTCGGAAACGGCGTTTTTCGTCTGCAGTAAAGCGGGAATTGAGTTACGCTGGTTTACCACCCTTACCGAAGTCAACCTTTGCGGACATGCCACACTGGCAGCCGCGTACGTCCTGTTTAATGAACTCAACTATCCTGACTCGCGTATCCACTTTGATACCGCCTCTGGCCAGCTGACGGTTAGCCGGGAAGGGGACTGGATGACGCTGGACTTCCCGGCATGCCCGACGCAGGAAGAGACGCCCCCGCCGGCGATGCTTGCGGCGCTGGGGATCGGCCATTACGTAGAAGCCCGTAAGGGGCGAGCCTGGGTGGTGGTTCTGGAAAACCGCCAGCAGGTTGAGGCGCTTGCGCCGAATATCTCGGCAATGACGCCTGGCGAACATAAGGTCAGCGTGACGGCGCGGGGAGAGGGGGATTATGATTTTGTGAGCCGCTTTTTCTCACCGGGAGTTGCCGTCTGGGAAGATCCGGTCACCGGATCCGCGCATACAATGCTTATTCCCTACTGGAGTGAAAAACTGGGTAAAACAGCGATGTTTGCCCGCCAGGTGTCGGCGCGTGGCGGTGATATGCGCTGCGAACTGAAAGGTTCACGCGTGCTGATGAGCGGGCAGGCCTCGCTGTATCTGAAAGGCACCGTCTTTCTGCGCTAAATAACCATAACAAAAGAGGAAGAGACAATGCAGGAAATTGATTTCTATCTGGTCGATGCCTTCAGCGACAGGGCGTTTGGCGGCAACGCAGCGGCGGTTTGCCCCCTGGAAGAGTGGCTGCCGGACGAGACGCTGCTCAACATGGCGCAACAGCACAATCAGTCTGAGACGGCCTTTTTCGTACGCACTGACGGCGGATTCGAGCTGCGCTGGTTTACTACCCTTGACGAAATTAACCTGTGTGGACATGCCACACTGGCGGCATCGCATGTCATTTTCGAATACCTTGATTATCCACACACGGAAATCACCTTCACCACCCGTTTCGTCGGCGAGCTGACGGTAAAACGCAGCGGTGACTGGTTGACGCTCAACTTCCCGGCCTGGCCGACGGAGGTCGTCGATAATCCGCCAGCGCTGCTGTTGAGCGCGCTGGGCATTGAGCGGGCAAAAGAGGTGCGTGTCAGGCGCGACTACATGGTGGTGCTGGAGAACCAGCAGCAGGTAGAGGCCCTTACGCCGGATATCTCAGCAATGATTCCGCTGGATAAGATGGTCTGCGTCACGGCACCGGGCGATGAATATGACTTCGTCAGCCGCTTCTTCTGTCCGGGAGAAGGGGTGCCGGAAGATCCGGTCACGGGGTCCACTCACAGCATGTTGATTCCCTACTGGAGCGATAAGCTGGGCAAAACCGTGCTGAACGCGCGCCAGGTCTCGCGACGGGGCGGGGATTTACGCTGTGAACTGGCGGGGGACCGGGTGTTAATCGGCGGTCAGGCCACCCTGTATCTGAAAGGGCATATCTATCTACGCCAGGCGATGTAAGCCAGGAATGGGCCACCGTCATTTCATCATCGGGAATGACGGTGGCTTGCGTTAATCAAACGTTCGTTTTTCCCCCTGCCAGCCAGACGTAATCAGAAATTCACGCCACGTTAAGGTGGCAGGGTTTATGGTTCTGCTCCAGGTGAGATCCCGGTCTTTTCCGTAATAGCCGTAGTTCACGGCATATTCCGTCATGCCGGTAATTTCACTGACCAGTGCCGCGTTGTCTGCGAAATCGGGGAAGTGGTTAAGGAGTGCTTCTCGCGTGTAGGCTGAGCGATACCGGGCTTTTATGCCGGTGACCTCCGTGAAGGTTTCCACCATCTCACTCGGCGAAAGACACTCACCGACAACGGGTAACGTCATGCCGTTGTAGTGTTCGGGGTTATCGAACATCTCAAGCACCGCAGGGCCGGTTGCCGTGAGCGGATCGACAAAGGGCGCCCGAACGTCTTCCGGGAGATAGAGGGGAAAGATCAGCTCGTCGCCTTCTTTACGCGGCGGATAATATTCGGCCAGATTGGTGTAAAAGAACGCCAGTTGAATAAACGACGCGCTGACGGGGAGTGTGCGGATGTACTCCTCAATTCGGCCCTTATCGCTGAAATGAGGAGCCCATAGAGTTCCGCCCGTTATTCTCTCGACGTTTTCCAGACTGCTGAAGACAAGGTGTTTTACCCCGGCGTTGACGGCGGCATCTGCAAGCCTGTAGCCCAGCGCCGTTTCACCCGTTGGCATCTGCGTCGATACGGGGATGAAACCCGGTGTCATCAGGAACGCCCCGTCTGACTCGGCAAACGCCCCGATCAGATGCGCATCATTGCCCGTCTGAAGGGTGATTTGTCTCAGTTCAGCACCCCGTTCCGCCAGCTGTTTCGCCGCAGGAGAGTCCGTGTTTTGCGTTAAGGCGCGCACCCGATAGCGCCCACTTTGCAGCAGGGTTGTGGTTACGCTACGTCCTTGTTTACTGGTGGCACCAAAAACTGTTATGAGTGGTTTTTTATCATACGACATTTCATTCTCGCTCTGTGTTGTTGCGGTAGTGCATTATCGGAATGCGGACGGCGAGCGTGAAATCGATTTATTTCTTACATGATATCCACCCTATGAATACCAAAAAGCCTGACGTAAACCTGCTGCTGACTCTGGAAGCGCTGGTCGCGGAGCAAAATGTCACCAGGGCCGCCAGCCGGCTTTGTCTTAGCCAGCCTGCCGTCAGCGCGCAGCTTAACCGGCTGAGGGGGATGTTTAACGATCCGTTATTGATCCCGGGGCGCAGGGGGATGACGCCAACCCCCAAAGCTCTTGAGCTGATGGCGACGCTTGGTGGGGCGCTGGCAAAAATACGGGATACGCTGCAATCACATGAGGACTTTGATCCGCTGCACGATTCGCTAACGGTCTCTCTGGCCTGTACTGATTACGTGCAGGCCGCGGTTATTATGCCGCTGATTGTGACCCTGCAAGAGATTGCCCCCGGCGTGCGTATTGCTGTCAGGAATTACGATCCGCATCAGCTGGCCCATCAACTGAGCTCAGGCGATGTTGATGCTGCCATAGCCACGCCAGACCCTGCTCAGGCGCAGCTCAGAACGCAATATCTCTATGACGAATCGTACGTGCTTATCGGGCGCCCTCAGCATCCTGAACTGAACGACCAACTGACAATGGAAGCGTTCGCAAAACTTGAGCATATTATCGTGTCCCCCTCGGGGGGCGGTTTTACCACGCCGATGGATGTCATGCTGGCGGAGTCAGGGTTGCAACGTAAGGTTGCGGTGTCTGCGGCATCATTTCTGTTTGTTCCCGGCATGGTGCAGATGAGCCATCTGGTAGCACTGGTGCCCCGACGATTAATTATGGGAACCGTTAACCCGCTCACCGTGGTGGAACTCCCCTGGCTGAAAGAGACGTTTGACGTCAGTCTTATCTGGCATGAACGCAGCCATAACCACGCCGGACACCGCTGGTTAAGGAATACCCTCGTCAGCCTGAACGGCAATGCTGATATAAGTTAACGGTATGAAGCACGTGTGCAGGGCTGCGCTATGTTGAAATAAAAACAACAAGGAGCCCGCCATGTATTCCATTACCGCTGAATCTGCACATCACCCTGATATTTTGCATCTGATTGCCGCGCTTGACCGCTATCAGAGCGAACTCTATCCCGCTGAAAGTAACCACCTGCTCGATCTGACCGAACTGCCGACAGCCTCGCTGATCCTGATGATTATTCGGGACCGGCAGCTTCATGCCGTCGGGTGTGGTGCCGTGGTGCTCAACGGCGACGGGACCGGTGAAATGAAACGGGTGTATATCGATCCGGCTCATCGCGGGCAACATCTCGGCGAGATGCTGCTGGCGGCGCTGGAAGATGAAGCCCTGAGCCGTCACTGCCACACGCTTCGCCTGGAGACGGGCATCCGGCAACATGCCGCCGTCCGTCTGTATGAGCAGTGCGGCTATGAGCAACGTCCGGCGTTTCCGCCGTATGTTGATGACCCGCTGAGCCTATTTATGGAGAAGGCACTGGTGGTTGACGTTCGTTTAGCAGCGCTATAAAAGCCTCCAGCGGGCGGGTCATAGCCCCGCGGCGCCAGACCAGCCAGGTGGTAAGCCAGCGCCAGTTTTCTGCCAGCGGCCAGGCTTCCACCTGATGGTGGCCTGGCATACTTTCCAGCATCGAACGAGGCATCAGCGCGATACCGGCGCCCGCGATGACGCAGGCGAGCATGCCGTGATAAGACTCCATCTCATGAATACGCCCGGGCGTGGCTCTGTCGGCGTGAAACCAGCTTTCCAGATGTCGGCGATACGAACAGTTTGCGCGAAAGGCGTAGACGTCACTGCCGCTTACCTGCGTGGCGCGTGCCACTTCTGCATGCCCGGCGGGCGTGACCAGCATCATCTCTTCCCGGTAAACCGGCATGCCTTCCAGTTCCGGATGCGAAAGGGGGCCGTCGACAAACGCGGCGCTTAAGGTTCCCTCCAGTACGCCGTCAATCATTGTGCCGGACGGTCCGGTAGAGAGGGCAAACTGGATACGTGGATAGCGCTGGTTAAACTGCGCCAGGCTTTCCGGAATACGCACGGCGGCGGTACTCTCCAGCGCACCAAGCGCAAATAATCCCTGCGGTTCATCACCGGCGACGACCATTCGTGCCTCATCGACCAGCGCCAGGATCTGCTTGCTGTAGCGCAGGAAGTTATGCCCGGCAGGGGATAAACGTAAACGCTGGTTCTCACGAATAAACAGCTCAACGCCAAGATCGGCCTCCAGCTGGCGGATGCGGGTGGTCAGGTTCGACGGAACGCGATGCACCTTTTGCGCCGCCTGGGTGATGCTGCCGGTGAGCGCCACGGCGTTAAACATTTCAAGCTGAGTTAAGTCCATACCATTCTCGATTCGTGAACAAGGTGGTTAGTATTATTCATTTTTAAGAAATAGCAGAGTGCGCCACAATGAATCAACCGTTATTACGTGGAGACCATCATGACTTATTCCTCTGCTACACATGCCCTCTCTGTTAACCCAGCCACCGGTGAGACGCTTGCGGCGTATCCGTGGGCGAGCACCGACGACGTTGAACGCGCAATTGCGCAGGCTGATGCCGGTTTTCGTCAGTGGAGACGCGTAAGCGTTTCAGACCGGGCGCAAAAGCTGCGCGATCTCGCCAGCGCGCTGCGCAACCGTGCAGACGAGATGGCACGAATGATCTCCCGTGAGATGGGCAAACCTATTTTGCAGGCGCGTGCTGAAGTGGCAAAATCCGCCAGCCTCTGCGACTGGTATGCGGAACACGGCCCGGCAATGCTGCAGCCCGAACCGACCCTGGTAGAAAACCAGAACGCGGTGATTGAATACCGGCCGCTGGGACCTGTTCTTGCCGTCATGCCGTGGAACTTCCCGCTCTGGCAGGTACTGCGTGGCGCGGTACCCATCCTGCTGGCCGGGAACAGCTATCTGCTCAAGCACGCGCCAAACGTACTCGGCTCGGCTGACCTTATTGCGCAGGTGTTTGCTGACGCCGGTTTTCCGCAGGGTGTCTTTGGCTGGGTGAATGCCACGAATGAGGGCGTGAGCCAGGCGATCAACGACCGTCGCATTGCCGCTGTAACCGTAACCGGCAGCGTGCGCGCGGGGGCGGCGATTGGTGCGCAGGCGGGGGCAGCACTGAAGAAATGCGTTCTGGAGCTGGGCGGTTCAGATCCGTTTATTGTGCTCAATGATGCTGATTTGGATCTGGCGGTGAAAGCAGCCGTGGCCGGACGTTATCAGAATACCGGACAGGTTTGCGCCGCCGCTAAGCGCTTTATTGTGGAAGAGGGCATCGCTGATGCTTTCACCCAGCGTTTTGTCGAGGCGACGGCAGCCCTGAAGATGGGGACGCCGGATCGCGAAGAAAACTTTATTGGCCCGATGGCGCGATTTGACCTGCGCGATGAACTGCATCAGCAGGTGCAGGCCACGCTGGCCGAAGGCGCCACGCTGCTGCTTGGCGGGGAGAAAGTTGCCGGTGAAGGTAACTACTATGCACCGACCGTGCTGGGTAATGTCACTGCCAGCATGACGGCATTTCGTCAGGAGCTGTTTGGTCCGGTTGCGGCGGTTAGCGTTGCGAAAGACGCGGAGCACGCGCTGCAGCTGGCTAACGACAGCGACTTTGGTCTGTCCGCAACCGTCTTTACCGCGAACGATACGCTGGCGGAGAAATTCTCCCGTGAGCTGGAGTGCGGTGGGGTGTTCATCAATGGTTTCAGCGCCAGCGATGCGCGCGTGGCCTTTGGCGGCGTGAAGAAGAGCGGTTTTGGTCGTGAGCTTTCCCACTTCGGTCTGCACGAGTTCTGTAACGTGCAGACGGTATGGAAGAACAGAGTCTAGTTCGCTCTCCGATAACGGCCTTCAGCACGAAGGCCGTTGTCATTTTCCTGCAATGGTTCTGTCATTTTCGTTTCGTAGACTCGCACGCGTCTAACGTCTTGTTACTGAAGAAAATTATGAACCTAACGCAAATTTTTCGCCGTATTGCGCAGCGCCTCATCCCTCGTCAGTTTGGCCTGCTGACCGGTATTTTCTGTATTATTGGTCTTTTCTCCGCACTGCAACTCTCCTCTTCATTTTTGCTCAATGCTTCCCTGAAGGACGCTCAGCGCAACGAGCAGCAAAATCTGCTGGCGTACCAGCAACAGAGCAAACTGGATCTGGCCCGCGTGTCTCTGCTGGCAGCAAGCGATCTGCTTAACCGCTCCGGCGTCTGGTTTATGCAGGATAAAGAGACCGGCTCTGAAGGAAGCTGGCACAGCCTGATGGACGAAGCTCAGGCGTCGCTGACGGTTTCTCAGCAGGCCTGGAACGCCTGGCTGGCGCTTAATCCGCCAAAAGATGACGCCCTGATCACCAGCTACCAGCTTTTCTACGGTGCCATCAAGGAGCAGGCGGAAGGGCTCATCAAGACCAACACGATCGATGCCTTTTTTGCCGTACCTGCCCAGGCTTTTCAGACTGACTTCAACGAAAACTATGCCCGCTATCAGCAGGCCAGCGAGAAGCAGGCGATGCAGGGCCGCCAGAGCCTGATGGCACAACTCTCTGGCCTGCAAACGCTCTTCCTGATTGCACCGGTTCTGCTACTTGCCATCGCCGTTCTGGTGTGGTTCGGCATGTCCCGCTGGGTCATTACGCCGCTGCGTCGGTTGATTGCTCATATTAACCAGCTGGCGGCAGGAGACCTGTCCGGTACACCGCCGGGCGTGCTGCGCTTTAACAAGGAGATCGGACAGTTGAGCGACAGTGTTTCCACCCTGCAGGACGGACTGCAGGAACTGGTGACCCAGGTCAGCAATGCCACCCACGCAATGGTCGAAAATATAGGCTCGCTGGCGCAGGGCAACCAGAAGCTGTATCTGCAGTCGGCTCGTCAGGCGAAAGAGCTTGAGGATGTGACGACACACATTGCCGCGCTGGAAAACCACGTAGAAGGGAATACAGGTTATGCAAAACTCGCCAGTTCCAGGGCGGACGAGGCGCGCCAGGTAGCCGCGGGTGGCGATCGGATGATGACAACCGTCAATGCCTCCATGCAGGCGATCGTTGACCGATCGTCAGAGATGCGCGGGATTGTGGCGATGATCGACAGCGTGGCGTTTCAGACCAACATTCTGGCACTGAATGCGGCCATCGAGGCTGCCCATGCGGGGAACCACGGGCGCGGGTTCGCCGTTGTCGCCCGGGAAGTGGGGCTGCTGGCCAGAAAGAGCAGCCACTCGACGCAGACTATTCAGGCACTGATCAATCACTCTTTGCAGGGCATCGAAGACGGTTCCCGGGCCGTTAACCTGCTGGAAGATAATCTGCAGCAGGTGATCGGGCTGGTGGCTAATTTAAGCAGTCTGCTGAATGAGATCTCGGTAGCAACCCTGAGCCAGGGGGAGAGCATTCATCAGATGACGCGGCAGCTTCAGGCATTAAATCAGGTTTCCCGTCAGACCGACATGCTGGTGTCTGACGCGTCGGATGCCTCTGAACGGCTGCATAAGCAATCCGATCTTTTATTGCAGGCGGTTTCGCGTTTTCGTCTTAGCGCCTGACGCAACATATAAGCCTCTGTTATACTCGCAGCCCGTTTTAGCCTGAGGGCAAGGAGCAAAGTGTGGCTGCGGTCATCCATAATGAGATGTTGGACGAGATTCTGTCGCAGGTTCGTCCGTTAATTGGAAAAGGGAAGGTTGCCGACTATATTCCGGCCCTTGCCTCGGTCAGCGGGAATAAGCTGGGTATTGCCATTTGTACGGTAGACGGGCAGCGTTACCAGGCCGGTGACGCCACCGAGCGTTTTTCAATTCAGTCGATTTCAAAAGTACTCAGTCTGGTTGCGGCCATGCGCCAGTATGAGGAAGACGAAATCTGGCACCGCGTGGGGAAAGATCCGTCCGGGCAGCCTTTCAACTCACTGCTTCAGCTCGAAATTGAACAGGGTAAACCGCGTAACCCGTTTATCAATGCCGGTGCGCTGGTGGTTTGCGATATGCTGCAAAGCCGTCTCAGCGCCCCTCGCCAGCGTATGCTTGAAATTGTCCGCCAGCTCTCGGGCGTCGCGGATATTGCCTACAATGCGGTGGTGGCGCGCTCGGAGTTTGAACACTCCGCCCGTAACGCGGCTATCGCCTGGCTCATGAAATCGTTTGGTAACTTCCATAACGATGTCGCCACCGTGCTGCAAAACTATTTCCATTACTGCGCGCTGGAAATGAGCTGTGTTGAACTGGCACAGACATTCTTGTTCCTCGCCCATCAGGGGCATGCGCCGCACCTCGCGCAAGATGTTGTCTCGCCCATGCAGGCGCGTCAGGTGAATGCCCTGATGGCGACCAGCGGGATGTATCAGAACGCCGGAGAGTTTGCCTGGCGCGTCGGTCTTCCGGCTAAATCGGGTGTCGGCGGCGGGGTGGTGGCAATCGTGCCTCACGAAATGGCGATTGCCGTCTGGAGCCCGGAGCTGGATGAAACGGGAAATTCACTTGCCGGTGTGGCAGTTCTGGAGAAACTGACCCAACGTCTGAGACGTTCCGTATACTGATGTCGACCCTGGATCCGCTTTTTGCCCGCCTGGCACGATCGCCTTTTCGTTCGCGCTTTCGCTTAGGCACGAAGGAACGGCAGTACTGCTGGGACAAAGGTGCCGAAACCATTGACCAGCACGCCGCCGATTTTATTGCCCGGCGTCTTGCACCGGCCCATCCCAACAATGACGGGAAACAGACGCCCATGCGCGGTCATCCGGTGTTTATAGCTCAGCATGCCACCGCCACCTGTTGTCGTGGCTGTCTGGCAAAGTGGCATAACATTCCGCAGGGTGTTCAGCTCAGCGCGCAGCAACAGCATTATATCGTCAGCGTGATCCACCACTGGCTGGTGCTGCAGATGAACGCCTAAATTTGACGAGTTATGATCCTGTTGTATTTGTGTTATAGATGCAGGTTAAGTTAGTTCAGATCCTGCTGACGATCGACATAATCGCCATAAGTTATTATACGGAATGATATTTAATGCGTTCTGCTCTCTCTGCCTTCAGGTTTTTTCAACCCGATACTCCGCTGCGTAATGCGTCGTGGATCTTTATTTTCACCACCTTATTCTATTTTGTGGGTGCTGAATTGCGTCTGGTTGAAGCGTTGTCGCTGTTCTGGCCACTGAATGGCGTTATGGCGGGAGTATTCGCCCGTTATGCTTATCTGAATCGTCTGCATAACTACGCGATCGCGTATGTTGCCATGCTGATGTACGACGCGGTCACCACCAGCTGGGGAATGGCCTCGCTGGTGATTAACCTGTCGAATATGATTTTTATCGTCGTGGTCGCCATACTGGTTCTGCGTGATAAACGGCTGATGAAAACCCCCGATCCGCTTAATGCGCTGCGTCTGTTTAACTACTGCCTGATTGCTGCGCTGCTGTGTGCCTTGCTTGGCGCGGTGGGGTCGGTCGGTATCGACAGTCACACCTTCTGGCCGCTGTTTGCCGACTGGTTTAGCGAGCAGTTTTCAACGGGGGGGCTGATTGTGCCGTGTATGCTGACGATTAGCCTGCCCGTGCGTGATATTCAGCTACGCCTGGAGCAGCTGTTCCCGGTTATGGCGTTGATTGTCTCGGTGGTCGCGTCGGTGGTGATTGGCGGCGCGGGGAGCCTCTGTTTCCCGCTGCCGGCGCTTATCTGGTGTGCGGTACGCTACCCGCTGCCCGTCACCTGTTTACTGACGTTTCTCACGGGCGCCGTTGAGATCATTCTGGTTGCCAACTCCATTATCAATATTGCCGTCGCGACACCGCTTTCGACCCCGATGATGTTCTCAGCCCGGCTGGGCATTGCCACTATGGCTATTTGTCCGGTGATGGTCTCCGTCAGCGTGGCGGCCATTAATTCACTGATTCGCCAGGTGTCACTGCGGGCAGATTATGATTTTCTAACGCATGTCTATTCCCGCTCCGGGCTTTATGAAGCGTTAAAGCAAGAAGAGGCGCACCGGCATTCGCGTTTTTTAACCGTCATGCTGCTGGATATCGATTACTTCAAAAGCATCAATGATAACTACGGTCACGAGTGCGGTGACCGCGTACTGGCGGCCTTTGCCCGGCAGGTTCAGCAGGTTGTCGGTGAGGACGGTATGGTGGCGCGAATGGGCGGAGAAGAGTTCGCGGTGGTCGTGAATTCCGGGGATGCGCAGCACGGTTTTGAACTGGCTGAACGCATCCGAACCACCGTCGCACATCATCCGTTTACCTGGCGCCAGCAGACGCTGTATCTGACCGTCAGCATTGGCCTGGGCAGCGGTAAATCTGAGTCATGGCAGTTGACGGAGGTCTTTAATAAGCTGATGGCTGAAGCGGACGATCATCTCTATCGTTCAAAGAAAGCGGGGCGAAATCGGACCAGCGCCCGGCTGTCGGATGAGCAGGTTACTGCAACGTCCGGCAGCGAAACATCACTGCATTAGTCGTCATAAGCCAGTGACGTTAACAAATAGCGTCTGAACAGGATATTCGTACACTGACAATGTCTCTGTTTAAGCTACGCTTTTAGTAAAGCTTGCGTCAGGAGACGTTATGAAAACACCTGCAACCCCTGAAAATGAAACGGAACGTCTGAACTCGCTGCGCGAATCAGGCCTGCTTGAAATCGACAGTTCGCCGGCCTTTGACCGCCTGACGCGTCTGGCAAAACGCTTTTTCCAGGTGCCGCTGGCGATGGTCAATCTTATCGATGAGCATTCGCTGATCGTGAAGTCAGCGGATGGCCAGGCACCGGACTCTGTCCCGCGCAATATCTCATTTTGTGGCCATACGATCCTCAGCGAAGCGCCGCTGGTGGTGGGGGACATGCGTCAGGATGACCGCTTTGCCGATAATCCGCTGGTGGCCGGTGAGCCTGGCGTTCGTTTCTACGCTGGTTTCCCGCTGCGTCTGCGCGACGGCGCGAGCGTCGGATCGCTTTGCCTGATTGATTATTCTCCGCGCGAGTTTACGGCGGCCGATCTTGCCGTGCTGGGAGACCTGGGCGCGCTGGCAGAAGATGAATTTGCCGCCGTCAGTGCGGCGACTACCGATGAACTGACGGGCTTATTCAACCGTCGGGGCTTTAATCAGCTCGTCCGGTTTACCCTGTCCGTCGCCCGACGCCGTGCAGAGCCGTTAACCCTCGGCTGGCTGGATCTGGATCGTTTTAAGGAGATAAACGATCGCTACGGCCACGAGGAAGGCGATAAGGCGCTGAACGTGATGGCGCAACTGATGCGTTCCTCCTTCCGTGAGGCGGATCTGCTGGTTCGCTTTGGTGGGGATGAGTTTGCCGTGCTGTTCGCCGATACGGATGAGCAGGGGGCCTGGATTGCGATGCAGTATCTGGCCGAGCAGGTCGAAAATTATAATGCCCGCAAACTGCATCCGTGGTCGCTTCTGTTCTCGTGGGGCCTCAGTGAATTCGACCACAATGGCCATGACCTGCAACAGTGGCTAAAAGAGGCCGATGAAAAGATGTATGCCATGAAGCAGCAGCGCCATCGCGAAAGATGACATAACAAAAGCCTATGATCGATCCGTTTGCGTTAATAAGATGTTAATTGCACAGTGACGGTATTCAACGTAAGGAAAAACAATGAATACCTCACTGCACATCAAAAACCTCTCCCGGGAAGAGATCCTCACTCACCTCGATGCGTTGTCCGCGATCCTCGAAAACTGCGTTAACGGCGGCGCATCCGTCAGTTTTATGTTGCCCTTTAGCCCGGAAAAAGCGCGTGCTTTCTGGCGCGGTATTGCTGAGAGCGTGGGACGCAATGAACGTCTTGTGCTGGCCAGTATCGATCCGCAGGACGGTGTTATCGGCACGGTACAGTTGATCACCGATCAGCCGGAGAATCAGCCGCATCGCGCGGATGTGGCAAAACTGCTGGTCCATGAAAAAGCGCGCCGTAAAGGGGCGGCAATGGCCCTGATGGAAGAACTTGAAGTTCAGGCCAGAGCCAGAGGCATTTCGGTCCTGGTACTGGATACGTCGACTGGCAGCGGTGCCGAGACGTTCTACCAGCGTGCTGGCTGGCAAAAAGTGGGGGAGATCCCGCGCTATGCATTGATGCCGGATGGCGCGATGACCGCCACCTCCGTGTTCTATAAGTTCTTATAATTATTTTTCACAACTCCATCATGAATTGATCAAAACAGGGTTCCCGGTCGTAAAGTTTTGATAAGTTATCGTACCAATCTTATCAGGCTGTATGACTAATTATAAAAGGAACCCATTGTGAACACACTTAACCGTCATGATTTTCCCGGTCCACACTATCCGGAACGTATCATTCAGTTTGGTGAAGGCAATTTCCTGCGGGCGTTTATCGACTGGCAAATCGACTTGTTAAACGAACATACCGATCTCAACGCCGGTGTGGTGGTCGTTCGTCCCATTCAAAGTGATTTTCCGCCGTCGCTGAATACGCAGGATGGACTGTATACCACGATCATTCGCGGCCTGAACGAGAAGGGCGACGCGGTGAGCGATGCGCGTCTTATCCGTTCCGTTAACCGCGAAATCAACGTTTATAATGAATACGATGCGTTCCTCAGGCTGGCTCATAACCCGGAGATGCGCTTTGTGTTCTCGAATACCACGGAAGCCGGGATCGGTTATCACGCGGGCGACACCTTTGAAGATGCGCCTGCCGTCAGCTACCCGGCGAAACTGACGCGATTGCTCTTCGAGCGTTTCAGTCATTTTAACGGTGCGCCAGACAAAGGCTGGGTCATCATTCCGTGTGAACTGATTGACTACAACGGGGATGCGCTGCGGGAACTGGTGCTGCGCTACGCGCAGGATTGGGCGCTGCCGACGGCCTTTACTGAATGGTTGAACGATGCCAACTGCTTCTGCTCGACCCTGGTTGACCGCATTGTAACGGGTTACCCGCGTGACGAAGTGGCCGCCCTGCAGGCTGAACTGGGTTATCAGGACGGGTTCCTGGATACCGCCGAAAACTTCTATCTGTTTGTGATTCAAGGCCCTGACTCCCTTGCCAGCGAACTGCGTCTCGATAAGTTCCCGCTCAACGTATTGATCGTGGATGACATCCGCCCTTACAAAGAGCGTAAAGTCGCCATTCTGAACGGTGCGCACACGGCGCTGGTACCGGTAGCCTTCCAGGCCGGGCTGGACACGGTAGGCGAGGCGATGAACGATGCTGACGTGTGTGCTTTTGTCGAAAAAGCTATCTATGAGGAAATTATTCCGGTACTGGATTTGCCGCGTGATGAGCTGGAATCGTTCGCCAGTGCGGTAACGGGCCGTTTCCGTAACCCTTACATCCGGCATCAGCTGCTGTCGATTGCCCTCAACGGGATGACAAAGTTCCGCACCCGCATTCTGCCGCAGCTGCTGGCAGGGCAGAAAGCAACCGGGTCATTGCCTGCGCGACTGACGTTTGCTTTAGCGGCACTGATTGCGTTTTATCGCGGGGAGCGTAACGGGGAAAGTTACCCGGTACAGGATGACGCGCACTGGCTGGCGCGTTTCCAGCAGATGTGGACACAGCATCACGATCGCCAGATCACTACCCGCCAACTGGTAAAATCGGTACTGAGCGTGAGCGAACACTGGGAGCAAAATCTTACGCAGGTTAACGGCCTGGTCGAGCAGGTTACGCGGGATCTGGATGCTATTCTGCTACAGGGAATGCGTGCGGCGGTTAAACCGCTCTGCTAACACCGTTGCCCGGCTTCGGCCGGGTTTTAATGGAAATCTTATTAGTTACAACATACTATTTGCTCTGTTTTTAAAAAACACCTCTGACACCGTGCGGTTTAGGCTAACCAGGTCAGAAAATTCAATGTTTTATTAACATGCTTGCAACCGTGAGGGGGATCACGTTTAATAGCCACGCTCTTTTTCTTTCCTGAAACTCACTATGATTGTTCGTCCTAAACAGCACTGGTTACAACTCATCTTTGTCTGGCATGGCTCGGTACTGCCAAAAATCTATACCCGCTTGCTACTCAACTTTCTGCTTTCTATCGCCGTGATCCTGATGCTGCCGTGGTACACGTCCCTTGGCATCAAATTTACCGTTGCGCCATTTAGCATTCTCGGTGTGGCGATCGCTATCTTTCTCGGTTTCCGAAACAACGCCTGCTATTCCCGCTACGTTGAGGCGCGCCAGCTTTGGGGGCAACTGATGATAGCGGCACGCTCTCTGTTTCGCGAGGTAAAAAACACCTTGCCGGACGATAAACATCTCGGCGAGTTTGTCCGCCTGCAGATTGCCTTTGCCAACTGTTTGCGCATGACCCTGCGCCGGGAAACGAACGCCGAACAACTTTCCCGTTATCTTCCGGAAGATGATTTACGCAAGGTGATGAACGCCAACTCGCCGGCGAACCGTATTTTACTGATCATGGGGGAGTGGCTTGCCGTCAGGCGCCGCAATGGCGAGCTCTCAGATATCCTGTTCCACAGTCTCAACAACCGGCTGAACGACATGTCCATCGTCCTGTCGGGTTGCGAGCGTATTTTGACGACACCCGTACCGTTTGCTTACACGCTGATCCTTCATCGTACGGTGTATCTGTTCTGCATCATGCTGCCGTTCGCGCTGGTCGTCGATCTGCACTACATGACACCTTTTGTGTCGGCGCTGATTTCTTACACCTTTATCTCGCTGGATACGCTGGCGGAAGAGCTGGAAGACCCGTTTGGTACCGAAGATAATGACCTGCCGCTGGACGCCATCTGCAACATGATGGAACGAGACCTGTTGCAGATGAACGATGAAGAAGAGATCCCCGAAAGACTGTTACCGGATAAATATTATCAACTGACCTGACGGGCATTCCATTCGTCACGGGTGATTTCCCATAGTTCGGAGTCCAGTATGCCGCTGACGTACGCTTTCTTTTCTGTCCTGATAAGCCGCATGCCGCTACTGTCTGAAATACGACGGGAGCGGCTGTTAGCAGCCGCTTTTGGCGCACGCAACACCGGCTTGTTCAGGGTGTTAAACCAATAATCCGTCGCCGCAATACTGGCCTCACGCATGTATCCCTTACCCTGAAACTCCGGCGCCAGCCAGAACCCACGGTTATTATCTTCAACATCGTACAGGCAGATAATCCCCATCAGCTCATCCGGCACCTCGCGACGTCGAATACTCCAGAACCAGGCAATGCCTTTTTCCATATCCGGCAGCGCAACGTTATTAACATAATACTCCGCGCCGTTATCCGGGTAGGGCCAGGGCACTGAGGAGACCATATAGCGAACGATTTCCCAGCGTGGATAAAGCCGCTGTATCTGGACGGCATCTTCCGCGACCAGGGGAATGAGTAACAGGCGGTCTGTCGTTAGCGTCGGTATTGTCATCCGTGGTTCTCCCTGTTTAAGCGTTATGTTCTTGTTCACCTTCTGATATTTTCATCTCTATCACATTCTTTTTCGGTGTGCTGGAATTCTTTACTACCAATAACTGCTTTTAAAAGGCTTTCGATTTGTAATATGAGGAATATATGGCTGTTACGGTAAGAGCTTTACGCGCAGAAGATTATTCCCAGTGGCGTCCGCTGTGGGACGGCTACACCCATTTTTATGACTGTGTCCTCGATGAGTCCGTGACAGCCGCGACATGGCAAAGGGCGCTCGACGAGCGATCATCGATGTTTTGCCGGGTTGCGGAAAGCGACGGCAACGTCATCGGCTTCGCCATGTGTATTTTGCACGAAGGAACCTGGTCGACAGCGCCCGTTTGTTATCTGGAAGACCTGTTTGTTGCTGCCAGCCAACGGGGAGCAGGGACCGGAAAAGCGCTCATTGACGCCCTGATGGACGAAGGCAAGCGCGAAGGGTGGTCGAAACTTTACTGGGTCACGCGGCAGAACAACCCGGCACGTAAACTCTACGACCAATATGGCGAAGCCGACGATTACGTTCGTTATCGCGTCTCGCTTTAAGACGCAATGACCTGTGTTTGTATCACATTGTATCAACGCCTCTGATACATACACAGGCTTGCAATAAAGGCCCATTCGCACATATCCGCTATACAAACCGATGTTGTTATATCCCCGTGAATCGTACTCAATCGGAGATAACAACATGTTCAGCAAACTCGCATACTCAACTCTGGCGTTAACCGTTTCTCTTGGTACCGTCATGTCCTGTCAGGCCGAAGCAACCGGTACTGATTTCGCGACGGCGTTTGATCATCCTCAGCAGATTAACGCCGGCGACCTTAACGTCGGTTATGTCGACATCGGCCCGAAAAATGGTCAACCGATCATTTTATTACACGGCTGGCCCTACGATATTCATAGTTATGCGCAAGTCGCTCCCGCGCTGGCTGCCAAAGGATATCGGGTGATTGTGCCTTCTCTGCGTGGCTACGGAACTACCCGTTTCCTCTCAGACAAAACGCCGCGTAACGGCCAGCCTTCGGCCATGGCGAAAGACATTGTGAACCTGATGGATGCCCTGAACATCAAGCAGGCCGTTTTTGCAGGATACGACTGGGGTGCCCGTACGGCGGACATCGTCGCGGCGCTGTGGCCAGAACGCGTTAAATCGCTGGTCTCCGTCAGCGGATACCTGATCAGCAGCCAGCAGATTGGCAAACAACCCTTACCGCCGAAAGCAGAAGTTCAGTGGTGGTATCAGTTCTATTTCGCCACCGAACGTGGTGCTGAAGGCTACGCCAAAAACACCCATGACTTCGCCCGTTTGATCTGGTCGCAGGCATCACCTGACTGGAAATTTAGCGATGCAACGTTTAACGCCAGTGCCAAATCCCTTGATAACCCGGACCATGTCGCGGTGACGCTCAGTAACTATCGCTGGCGTTTAGGGCTGGAAAAAGGGGAGCGCAAATACGACAGTTATGAGCAAAAACTGGCAACGCTTCCGAATATTACCGTCCCGACGATCACCATCGAAGGTGGAAACAACGGGGCGCCGCATCCTGCTCCACAGGCCTACGCCGGGAAATTCACCGGCAAGTATGAACACCGTACCTTTGGCAAAACCGTAGGTCACAATCCTCCGCAGGAAGATCCGCAGGATTTCGTCAACGCAGTTGTGGACGCAGATAAACTCTGAAATGTGCTATTTTCAATACGTTACCCTTCAGTCTGGAGATTTCTGTGGAGCATATTGATCATATCCTTGTCGTCGATGACGACAGGGATATTCGTGAGCTGATTGTCGATTACCTCGTTAAGTCCGGATATCGCGCCTCTGGCGCGGCAAATGGCAAAGAGATGCGAGTTGTGCTTGATAAACAGCATATCGATCTTGTGGTGCTGGATGTCATGATGCCCGGCGATGACGGATTAACGCTGTGCCGTCAGCTCCGAAGCGGTAAACATAAAGACTTGCCCATTCTGATGCTCACGGCGCGTAACGAGGAAACAGACCGGATCCTGGGGCTGGAGATGGGGGCAGACGATTATGTCGTGAAGCCTTTTGTTGCACGCGAGTTACTCGCGCGGATCAAAGCCATTTTACGTCGTTTCCGCACAATGCCCCCTAATTTACAGGTGACGGAAGCCGGACGACTGGTCACGTTCGGAGAATGGCAACTGGACACCGTGGCCCGTCATTTAATCGACAGTGAAGGGATGGTGGTGGCGCTCAGCGGGGCGGAATATCGTCTGCTGCGCGTGTTCCTCGATCACCCTCAGCGTGTCCTGACCCGCGATCAACTGCTAAATCTGACCCAGGGGCGCGATGCCGAGCTTTTTGAACGATCGATTGATCTGCTGGTGAGCCGGGTGCGTCAGCGTCTGAATGAAGACGCCCGCACGCCGGCCTATATCAAGACCGTGCGCAGTGAAGGTTATGTCTTTACAATGCCGGTGACCATAAAAGAGGCCAATGAATGACGCTTTGGCCACGCTCGTTGCTGTCCCGGCTGTTGGTCATCGTGCTGGCTGGACTCTTGCTGGCGAATACTCTCAGCCTGACGCTGGTGATGGTTGAACGCATGCACAGCGCCCGCACCGTAATGCTGGGTAATCTGGAAAACGATGTAGCCACTAGCGTGGCCATTCTTGACCGGCTTCCCGCCCAGGAGCGGGCGGCCTGGCTGCCGCGGCTGGAGCGCGGTAACTATCGCTATATTCTCGGGCCTGGAGAACCGGGCGCACCGCCTGAGGATAAGCGTTCACGCGATGCCATTCGAACGCTTAAAGAGACCCTTACGGCTGACTACCCGCTCACGTTTACCGCCGTTCCCGGTCCCATTTCCCATATTCAGGCGCATCTCACCTTACGGGATGGCGCACCGTTGACCATCGATCTGACACCACGCATGCCGCCGGTCGCCAGCTGGTTACCTGTCGTGCTGGTATTGCAGCTGCTGCTGCTTGCGGCCTGTGCCTGGATCGCCGTGCGTCAGGTGATTCGGCCTTTTTCTCAGTTTACCCGTGCGGTTGACGCGCTGGACCCGGCGGCAAACACACCAATGACGGAGAAGGGGCCGGTAGAAGTGCAAAGAGCCGCGCATGCCTTTAACGCGATGCAGGCGCGCATTCAATCCTATCTTCGCGAACGCGCGCAGATCCTGGCATCCATTTCTCACGACCTGCAGACGCCCATCACGCGCATGAAATTGCGCGTCGAGATGGCCGATCAACCCGAGTTACGAGACAAGTTATTGAACGACCTCGATAACATGACCCGTCTGGTGCGAGAGGGGATTGCCTATGCCCGGTCATCAGAATCTCTGGAAGAGACCTCGCTAAAGCTGGAGCTCAATGCCTGGGTAAACAGCATTGCCTGTGATTATCAGGACATTGGTAAAAACGTGCAGTTTCAGGCAAACGACGCTCGTCTGCCGATAGTGACTCGGCCGCAGGCGCTTCGCCGGGTGATGACCAACCTCCTGGATAACGCGCTTAAGTTTGGTGGCTATGCCGTTATTGAGATTGATGATTCTTCAGCCGGACACATTGCTATCCATATTCTGGACGGCGGGCCGGGGATACCCGAGGCTGAACTCGACGCGGTATTACAGCCTTTTTATCGGGTAGAAACTTCGCGTAACCGTGATACCGGCGGAACCGGCCTGGGGCTGGCGATTGCCTCACAGCTGACCGCGCAGCTTGACGGGAAACTGCGGCTGGCAAACCTTCCTGAAGGCGGGCTGAAGGTCACGGTAACGCTGCCGCGTCGCTAATTGTACGGTTTTGTATCCGGTTCCGTTACCGATACGAGAGCAGACAAATCATCCCGTTTTGTACACATCCCAAACACATCCGTACGATGAAATACCCTCACTGCAGCGTCGCAGGCCATCTGTAATGTGAGGTTTTTATGTTTTTGATAATCGCGTTTCTGGGCGGGATGATAAGCCTGCTCAGTCCATGTACGCTCCCGGTGATACCTCTTCTGTTTGCCGGTTTTCAGGGGCAGCGAAGACATATCCTGGCTCTGCTGGCAGGGATGATCGTGATGTTTACCGTGGTGGCGATGGTTGTCACGGTTGCCAGCGAATGGATCACGGATGCCACGATAATAGGGCGCTGGCTGGCACTCATTATTCTGGCTACAGCCGCGCTGGCCTTGATTTTCCCGTCCTTCGCCCAGCGTATAGCCGAGCCTGCGGTCAGCGCGGGCAATATCCTCAATACCCGCAGCGGACAAACGCGCGGAATGTTTTCTGCTTTCCTGGCCGGACTGGCCGTCGGTCTGCTCTGGTCTCCCTGTGCCGGACCGATCCTCGGGGCTATTTTCAGTATCAATATTGCAGGTCATTCGGCCATCACCACCGGCGCGCTGCTGGCGGCGTATGGCAGCGGATGTGCGCTTATGCTGGGCCTGCTTATGGCCGGTGGTCGGAAACTGATGGCACCGCTGCGGGCCAAATCAGCACTGATGGAAAGGATGCGCAAGGGGGCGGGCGTGGTGATGTTAGCGGCTGTGGCGTTCAACGCCACGGGGATGAACTCGGTGCTGAAAGGTGCAAATGGCGTGGCAGACCGTCTTGAAACCACGCTGTTGACTCTGGCGAAGCCCGCCACTGCGCCAGTAAAACTGCAGCCGGTCGTCATGACCGAACCCAGCAGTCAGTTGCCTTCGTTAAGTGGCGGAACCGGATGGGTTAATGGTGACCCTGTCACGTCTGAATCTTTGCGAGGTAAAGTCGTCCTGATTGATTTCTGGACCTGGGACTGCATCAACTGCCAGCATACGCTCCCGCATGTCCGCGACTGGGCCACACGATATCAGTCCCAGGGTCTGGTGGTCATCGGCGTGCATACGCCTGAATATCCGTGGGAAAAACCGCTCTCGTCGGTGAAAAACGCGGTGAACAAATGGCAACTGCCGTATCGGGTCGTGACGGATAATAACTACCAGATCTGGAACGCCTTCGGTAACCAGTACTGGCCTGCACATTATTATTTCGATGCCAAAGGGCAGTTACGTTATACCTCTTTTGGTGAAGGTAACTATGAAGAACAGGAAAAAGTTATCCAGCAGTTGCTTAAAGAGGCCCGCTCATAACGTTGCTCAGGGCTGACGTTGAGCAATGATAAACAACCGTGGAAAAGCCAGCAGTATCTGCCCGTTTTCCTGGAGCGGATACTGCTCTTCCAGCATTTCATGGTAGCGCTTGAGAAAACGTTTCTGCTCGCTCTCATTAAGCTCCTGCAGCCACGGACGTAAACCGGTCGCGCTTACCCAGTCAATGATGGCCTGGTGTGAGCTCATTTTATGGAAATAGGTTGTCCGCCAGATATCCACATCACAACCGGCGTCTGTCAGAATGTCGTAATAGGCATGCACGCCGGGTAAGGCTTCACGACCCCGGTCGGGATAGCCTTGCTCCCAGGCAACTTCACGCATCGCCACATGAGTGGGCTCAAGCCAGTTGTCAGGCATCTGAATGGCCAGTACGCCATTTAACGTGAGCAGAGAGACCAGGTGCGGCAGAAGATCGTAGTGGTCGGGCACCCACTGCAATGAGGCATTGGCGTAAATCAGGCTCAGCGGCTGGCCGGGCTTAAACTGACGGATATCGGCCTCAACAAAGTGGCAATCCGGTAAGGCGCTGCGGGCTTCGTCGAGCATCGCAGGTGAGTTATCGACCCCTGTGACGTGCGCTGAAGGCCAGCGATGTTTTAACAGCGCCGTACTGTTTCCAGGCCCGCAGCCCAGATCGACGATGGATGACACGTCATCCAGGGGAATTCTGGCGAGCAATTCAGCGGCGGGGCGCGTACGTTCGGCTCCGTATCGCAGGTACAGGGAAGGGTTCCAGTCAGCCATCTTTGCATCTCCGTTGTGCATGCTTCAGCAAGAATAGCACACACAGACACCTGCACTGCGGCAGGTGTCTGTCCTGCAGCAATTACAGAATGCCTTTCAGGGCAATATGATAAAGCAGCATGATGGTTTTCCCGTCGACAATCCTGCCCGTTTCAATGCCGCGCAGTGCCTCTTCCAGCGTCATTTCCAGTACGTCGATATCCTCACCCTCCGCTTTGAGTCCACCGCCTTCACTGGTTCTGTCTTTCGGCTGGTATTCGGCGAGATAAAAATAGAGTTTTTCAGTGACGGAGCCCGGGCTCATGTAAGCTTCAAAAATTTTCTCAACGCGGGAAACGCTATAGCCGGTCTCTTCTTCCGCTTCTGCTTTAATCCGGCTTTCCGGATCCATGTTATCGAGCAAGCCCGCAGCAGCTTCAATAAGGTCATCTTCGTGCCCGTTAATAAAGACAGGGAAACGGAACTGGCGGGTCAGGATCACCGTCTTTTTATCCCGGTTATAAAGCAGGATGGTGGCTCCGTTTCCCCGGTCGTAAACTTCGCGATTTTGCCGCTGCCATTCGCCATCGCGTCGCTGCAGATCAAAGGTATATTTTTTCAGGATGTACCAGTTATCAGACAGTGTTTCACTTTCTATGATGCGTACATCTGCACGTTTTGATTGCACGTTTGTTCCTCCTTACGTAGAGTAATTATCATAAACAGCATTGTCGTGCAGTTTCAAGATTAAACGTGCAATATCAGGAATTCCTTATGCTCACAACGCAGCGAAAACAATTGATCCTTGAAAAGCTCGAGGCTGAAGGTCAGGTCCAGTCGAAAGCGCTCAGCACGCTTTTCGCGGTGTCTGAAGATACCATTCGGCGTGATTTACGCGAGCTGGCGGCAGAAGGGCGTTTACAGCGTGTTCACGGCGGGGCGCTGCCGTCATCCTCGGCCATTGCCCCGTTTGCTGAGCGTAAATCGGTAAAGATGGATGCCAAGAAAAATGTCGCCCGTAAAGGTGCGCAGCTGATTTCTGACGGCCAGGTGGTGATCATTGACGGCGGCACGACCACGTCAGAGCTGATTACGTTTCTGCCTCCTGATTTGAAGATAACCGTGGTCACGCACAGCCCTGGCATTGCGCTGGGACTTGTCGAACATCCCTCCATTGAGGTTATCCTGATCGGTGGCCGTCTGTATAAACACTCTATTGTCGCGGTCGGCGCGGCTGCTATCGAAGGCATCGAAAAAATCCATGCGGACCTGTTCTTTATGGGAGTGACTGGCATCCATCCTGATGCGGGCCTGACGACCGGTGATTTTGAAGAGGCGAGTATCAAACGTGCATTTTCCGGCAGAGCCGCCGAAACGGTTGTGCTGGCTTCCCCCGAAAAAATCAATACCGCGTCATCTTTTGTGATTGGCGATCTGTCGCTGGTGAACACGATTGTCGTTGAAGACGATACCGATAGCGCCTGGATTAACGCGGTAAAAGAAAAGGGGATTTCCGTGGTGATGACCTCAGCACGGGAAAAGGCATAACCCACGCGAAAAGCCTTTATGATCCGGCCTGTCGGTAAGCCGACAGGCTGGCAGGCCACATCAAACCTGAGGGATATCCTCAAGCGCAGTGTAAATCTTAAGCCCCAGCGTTTGCGCCACCTCTATGTCCATATCGGCCCCTTTGGACGCGCCGGCAATCCGGTAGATAGCATCACATTTTGCAATGAGTCGGTGCGCGACGGGATACAGCATTGCTTCACTGATTTCATCACCCATCGATTTCGAGCCAGCCGCTTTTGCCAACGGTAAGGCCAGCCATTCGCCAATAACCGGAACGTGGCCACGTTGATAGACGGCTAACGCCGCATTTTCAAGACGAGCAAGGTTTTCATCAATGCGCGCCTGCACGCCATCGGTGCCGCTACGATAGGGGCCGGCGATTAAAATCAACTGTTGTGTCATATCAACCTCAGTAAGTAAAAATGCATGAGTTTGCACATTTGTGCGTCTTTTGTTTCTGGCTTCATATTAATCGCCAGTTTCGTGCAATTTCAAGCAATATTGTGCATTATGGTTTTTTTAAGACAGTTGCAGAAGAGTAGAGCTGGTCTATGCTCAAAAAGCAGAGATCAACCATTCTCTGGGCGTATTGAAAAATAACAATAATCTTGCGTTTCAGGGGGTGGAAATGAAGAGGATCCTGCTCGTTACAGTGTCATGCTTGCTCTCGGTAATCTCCTTTCTCAGCGTAGCCGCAGAGCCGCGCCAGGAGCCGACAGATCGGGAGCGCGCCAGAACGATTTATATTTTCCATCAGCCGATTGTTATGCTGCAGGCAAAATTCGGTCTGACCACGCCTGAAGAGCGAGTTTTGCGCATTCGTAATACGCTGCGCAATTTCTCTCAACAGGATGTTCGGGAGCCCCTGAAAATTATTCCGGTTACCCGTTACAACCAACCGGGAAGACTGATTGTGATGAACGGCAAGCCGGTGATGTTACTGGCACAAGCCGATCTCGATGAGGGCGACGACCTGACGCTTGATGAGGCAGCTCAACGTGTGCTGACCCGAATGGAGGCACAACGTACGGCGCTTCGCGATCAATATGACGCCGGGTGGCTGGCATTATCGGCAGGCAAAACGGCCGCAGGGCTGCTGGCACTGTTTGTTTTCTGGTACGGTGCCTGGCGGTCATGGCGTGGAGTAAGGCGTTTTTACCGAGGCCGCATTCTTGAGAACCGCAGTATCATTCCACAAAGCTGGCGCAGGTTTGTCGGCGCGATTGAGACTCGTTTGTATGCTTTGCTGATGATTATTCTGGGTATTCTCGGGCTTTATATCTGGCTAAGTTGGTCATTCAGTCTGTTTCCCTGGACGCGCGTTTGGGGGGCATCGCTGGGTGACTGGACCATGCGTGTTCTGCGGGATATCGCACTGTCTATTGTCTCGGCTATGCCGGGCATTTTAATCGTCCTGATTATTTTTCTTATCACAGCCTTCATTCTAAAACTCCTTAAAGTCTTGTTAAATCAGGTAGAAGCAGGGCGTTTACACCTTCCCGGGATCCATCCTGAAACCGTCGGCGCGACGCGGAAGTTAATTTCTGTAGTGGTGTGGTTATTTGCTCTGTCCGCGGCATACCCGTTTTTACCCGGGGCCAATTCACTGGCCTTTAAAGGTATCAGTGTATTCTTTGGGCTGATGTTGACCCTGGGATCTGCCGGGGTGATGAACCATGCCATGAGTGGCCTGGTACTGATTTACTCGCGAGCATTGAGAAAAGGCGACATCATTCGGGTCGCGGATAACGAAGGGTTGGTCACAGAGATAGGTATGCTCGCGACGAAAATCATTACGCGGGAGAATTATGTTGTAACCGTACCGAATGCTGTCGTAGTTAGCGGCAAAATCACTAATCTGAGCGCGCAAAATCCAGATGGTGGCGTGAACCTGACGACAGGTGTCACTATCGGATACGACACGCCATGGCGGCAAGTTCATGCCATGCTGGAGATTGCCGCCAGACGGGCGAAATGTATCGATCAGTCACAACAGCCGCTGGTAAGACAATTGAGTTTGATGGACTGGTATATTGCTTATGAACTTCAGGTGAAGCTGCGTGCCGGGCAATCACTGGCGGAGGCCCGCAATGAACTGCACAGCAATATTCAGGATGTCTTTAACGAGTTTAATGTACAAATCATGTCGCCAAACTTTGTGATGCAACCAGAAGGCGCGGTCGTCGTGACGGAAGATAACTGGTATGCAGCGCCGGCAGAGAAGCCAGAGAATAAACAGCGTGAGTGAAGATGGCTATGCAGGTTTAGAGGATTCGGAGCAGATAAGGTGCATTAGAGGATGTCAAACACCAGAACAAGGATGACCATAAAAAGCCAGATTCTGCCTTAATCTATGTAAGTGCGCATAATGTATATTATGTTAAATTGACTATTATGATCCATTCATGGGCAACACTCATTACGCAATCCTACCTCCTTCTATAAGATGCTGCTATTTACCCTTCATAATCGCGCATGGCGCCAGCAAATCCGCCAGACACGCAATAACATGCAGCGTTAAACACATTCCCGCCACTACTGGCGGGACTTCGCCCTGTGCCTGCGCAACCTTATCGCTCGGTCGCGGAGATCAAAAAATCAATCAGGGCTTTCACCCTTTTCGTTAAGCTTCGAGTGCATTCCTCTTGGCTCCTTTATTAACTGGGAAAATCTCTTCTCAGAAGAATTTAAAAACTAAAAGCACGGCGTGGCTGACGTCCCGTCTTTTTAAGACGCTGCATCTGAAAACACGCCTGAGTTAAACATCCATCAATTCTGCATAACTGATTGAAATGAAAAATATCCTTATCGTTTCCGGACATCCAGAACTTAACCATTCTGTCGCCAACGCCACCATCCTTGACGAGGTGGCGACAGCCCTGCCCGACGCTGAAGGTTGATCATGAGGCGGGCACGCTGGCGATGTACGCGCTGAAACGCAGTGACAATGCGCGTCAGGCATATATGGTTGAGCTTTATGCAAGCGAGTTGGCCTACCGCAAACATCTGGATGCCGCTCCATACAAAGCGTTTGATGCTCAAGCTCCTGATATGATTGATCGGAAGCTGAAAATCACACTGGTGCCGCAATTTACAGGGGACAAACACATCATACCCGATGAGCGGACCATCAATAATCTGGTGGTAGTCGAGGTGAAGCCGGAATATCAGACCGAATTCAAAAACATTGTCCTTCCTGAAATGGCTCAGTCGCTCAACATAGAAAAAGGTGTGCTTGCCATGTATGCCGCGACAGACGTAGATGATCCCCACCGCTGGTATTTCTATGAGATTTACGCCAGTGAGGAAGATTATCAACTCCACAGACAGACGCCGCACTTTAGGGATTATCTAAAGCAAACGGCGCACATCAGTACCCGTAAAACGTCTATTCCTGTCAAACCACTATTTCTGCGTAATAAAGGTGGGATAACCGCAGATATCGTCCCTGGCGGCTAAAGCGTAGAAAAATGGCGTTTAAGCAGGCCAGGTGTGATACATTCCGGGCGCTCTAATGACCACCACACATGACAGGTATGCAGAACATAACTCAACATTTTCGCTGGCTTCTGCTTGTTATCCCGTCACTCAGCGGTTGTGGCACGCTCTCGCAAATGTCCTCCCCGGCAGGAACACAGGAACTCCTCACCCATAAATCGCTGGACGGCGACGTTGATAGCGTGGTGCGTCACTATATGGCGCAAAAATCCGTACCCGGGATGACGGTTGCGGTGATCCATAATTACGGTTCTCCGCAGTTTTACAGTTGGGGCGTAACCGATGCGGCCAATCGCTACCCGATCGGGTCCAATACCTTGTTTGCCCTCGGTTCGCTCAGCAAAGGGATTACGGCGGAAGTGGTGGCTTGTCTGGTGAACGAAGGAAGGCTGAGTTGGGACGATAACCTGGCGACATTGCTGCCACCGGGTACGCCCTTAAGCGCAGATGCACAAAAAATTACTCTACTGGAACTGGTGAATCACACCTCTGGCCTGCCCCGTCAGAATATGGATGTTCCGATGCTGGGAAAATTCATCAGCTATTTAAGCAGTGGTGATAACTTTTATGGCGAACTGGATAGCGATAACGTATTGCGCTATTTAGCCAACTGGCATGCACCGCAGCATAAAATGCCGCAATACTCTAATACCGGCTATGCCCTGATTGGCTATATCCTGAAACACAAAACCGGCGAAGATATTCAGAGTTTAGCCTCGCGCTATATTTTTCAACCGCTGCAAATGGCTAACAGTAGTTTTACTCCCCAGACGTTAAAGGGATACCCGCAGCGTGCGCTTGGCCACGCTGGCGATCAACCCAAATTCATCCCGCGCGGTCAGCTGACGCCCGACTGGCATTTTTCCAACAACATGGTAGCGGCAGCGAGTTTATACAGTAACGCCGAAGATCTGGCCGCGTATGCCCGCTATCACGTGGCGACAACCGACAATCGCTTATTGGATAGCGTCTTTGCTGAAGTCAGTAATACCGATATTCAACGCCCCGACGGTGTACAGGGGATTGCCTGGACCACCGACTTTATCGGTCTGGAAAAAATTACTTATCAGGTAGGCTATATTGGCGGCTACTCAAGCTTTATCGGTTTCGATAAACAAAAAGGCAATGCGGTAGTCGTGCTTCAAAATGCATTTAACTGGAGTAACTATATTGGTATCGCACTATTAATGGATATGGCGAAGAACGATAGCCAGAGAGAAGAACATTCTCGCGCGCTGTAACCTCTACTGACAAACACCTTGCATGTAAACATTTTATGGTTCCTTTCATTCATCGCTCTCCTCTGTATGCAAAAGCTTACGTATCCGGGGAGTTAGTGATAGGCCATAACCGATACAGAAAAGAGCCAGAAGCACATGAAATAAAATTGATCCCGCTTCGTCCTGTCGGGTGAACACACCAAGTAATGTCTGCAAACCAACTGCAGCGCCACCAATGAAACACCCACGCCTCAGTAGGATCATATTACGTAACAACTTATCAGGATCTTGCGGATGATTTTTATTCTGTTTCATTCTTATCATCTGTTTGTGGTGAGTTTGGAATCTAAATATGTTAAGTGCGTTATTTTAACAATCTTCAGGCATGTTACATATTTTTTGGTCCGGGATGAAGATAAAAGTAGATCTCTGACTGCAGCGCTTCTCCGTATCGGCATGATACTGCTCAGCGGTGGCTGCATCCTTAGAAGAACTTCTAAAAGATGCTGAAAACGCCCCACACTCGAGGGGCGTATACCCGTGACATCCACCACGCGCCAGTTAATTCGCCTGATTCATACGGCGATGTTTCTCTGCCTGTTGCTGGTGAATAACAGAAGACTGCCCATTGTTCGCCGTTTCATGCACAACGGCGGCCTTCTCATGCTCATTCATCGCAGAGAAAGACTTTGCCGATTCGGGAGTATTACAGGGGCCAGCTTTGAGCATTTTCTTGTGCATCTCAGCCATGGTTTGATGCGCAGTTGCCTGAGCGTTATTAACCTGGTCGTGCATGTTGATCGTTTCTGCTGCCCAGCCAGATGAGGTGACAGCCATAATGGTGACAATGGATAACAGGATCTTTTTCATGGTCGAATCTCCTAAGTTTACATGCTCTGCAATATCGCTGAATGAAAAGTCAGAGATAAATGCATCGGCGTCTGAATTATCATTGATTATAAAAACCGACCTCTGTTTATCCCGTGACGGGCTGATGACATTTCTGTCACTGGGCCATACGGGGAATAACGCCCTGCCCCATACGCATAAAAAAGGACACTCCAGCGTGTCCTTTTAATATCGTCGCGCGTTTATTTATGTCTTCGCAGCCAGATTAATTTGTAGGCGGCCGGAATAATGAACAGGGATAACAGCGGAGCCGTAATCATTCCTCCAATCATCGGCGCGGCTATCCGGCTCATGACTTCTGAGCCCGCACCGGTTCCCCAGAGGATGGGCAACAGACCGGCAATGATAACCGCTACGGTCATTGCTTTCGGTCTCACGCGGAGTACCGCCCCCTGATAAAGGGCTTCATCGAGCCCTTCCGCGGTAAAGGTTTCCCGCTGGGCAAGCGCCGGATGGGCTTCAATGGCATGACGCAAGTACATCAGCATCACCACGCCAAACTCTGCTGCCACCCCGGCCAGGGCAATAAAGCCGGTTCCGGTCGCCACGGACATATGGAAGCCCTGCCAGTACAGGAACCAAATTCCGCCGACCAGGGCGAATGGCAGACTCATCAGAATAAGCAGTGCCTCATCAACACGACGGAATGCCAGATATAACAAAATGAATATGATCATTACCGTCATCGGCACCATCAGTTTCAGTTTTTTATTGGCGTGCTCCAGCAATTCAAACTGTCCGGAGAAAGAGACACTGGTGCCCGGTCTTAATTTTACGTGCTGGCTGATAGCGGTTTTAATGTCGTTCACAACCGACACCATATCCCTGCCACGGGCATCAATATAAATCCAGCTGGCAGGACGGGCATTTTCCGTTTTCAGCATGGTAGGTCCGGAAACGACACGAATATCAGCGACATCGCCCAGGGTAATTTGCTGCTTCATGGGCGTCAGAATGGGCATCTGTTTCAGTGCCTGTGGGCTGTTTCGGTAATCCTGAGGGTAGCGGATATTGATCGGGTAACGGGCTACGCCCTCAACCGTCTCGCCGGTTGTTGCGCCACCGATGGCTGATGAGACAAACAGCTGCACATCACCCACCGTCATTCCGTATCGGGATGCTTTCTCCCGGTTGATATCCACGTCGATGTAGCGTCCGCCTTCCAGACGTTCTGCCAGTGCTGAAACCACGCCCGGCACGGTTTTGGCCACCGCTTCGATACGTTGTGCCGTGGCATCAATATCAGACAAAACGGTGCCAGACACCTTGATACCGATTGGGCTTTTAATGCCGGTGGAGAGCATATCTATACGGTTACGGATCGGCGGTACCCAGAGGTTAGCCAGGCCGGGCAAACGCACGGTCTTATCCAGTTCATCAACGATCTTGTCAATCGTCATTCCTGGTCGCCACTGATCTTCAGGTTTAAGCTGAAGGGTGGTTTCGACCATTTCCAGTGGCGCGGAGTCGGTCGCCGTTTCAGCCTTACCGGTCTTACCAAATACGGACGCCACTTCAGGGACGGTTTTGATTAATTTGTCTGTCGTCTGCAAGAGCGCGGCAGCCTCTGCCGGCGATACGCCAGGTAACGTTGAAGGCATGTACAGCAGATCGCCCTCATTGATCTTTGGCAGAAATTCCCCCCCGACCTGGCTCAGCGGCCATATGACCGTAAAAATAGTTAACGCCGCAACCAGCATGGTCGTTTTCGGCCAGTGGAGCACACGAAGCAGTAACGGGTGATAGGCATTAATCAGCAGTCGGTTCAGCGGGTTACTGGTCTCCGCGGGGATTTTCCCTCTGATCCAGAACCCCATCAGTATAGGAATGACGATGATCGCCAGCGCGGCCGCGCCCGCCATGGCATACGTCTTCGTGAAGGCCAGCGGCCCAAACAGGCGCCCTTCCTGTCCCTCAAGCGTGAAAATGGGGATGAACGACAAGGTAATGATCAGCAGGCTGATAAACAGCGCCGGGCCCACTTCAACGGACGCATCGGTAATGACCTTCCAGCGGGTTGCGTTGTCTATCTGCTCCTCAGGGTGTTGATGATCCCACTCTTCCAGCCGTTTATGTGCATTTTCAATCATCACAATGGCGGCATCCACCATCGCCCCCACGGCAATGGCAATCCCGCCCAGAGACATAATATTGGCGTTTAGCCCCTGGAAATGCATGACGATAAAGGCAATGCACAGGCCAAGCGGCAGAGAAACGATCGCCACCAGCGCAGAGCGGATATGCCAGAGGAACAGCGCACAGACGATGGCCACCACGATAAACTCTTCAAGGAGTTTGTTACTCAGGTTATCAATGGCGCGGTCAATTAACTGGCTGCGATCGTAGGTGGTCACCACCTCGACACCCTCTGGCAGGCTGGCTTTCAGCGTCTCCAGTTTGTCTTTCACTGCGGTAATGACTTCACGTGCGTTTTTCCCCGAGCGCAGGATCACGACGCCACCAGCAACTTCGCCCTGGCCGTTAAGTTCTGCAATGCCGCGCCGCATTTCCGGGCCCGTTTGCACGCGGGCCACATCGCGCAGATAAACCGGCACGCCGTTCTCGCCCGATTTCAGAACGATATTATTGAAATCATCAATGGACTGAAGGTAACCGCTGGCGCGGACCATGTACTCCGCTTCCGCCATTTCAATGGATGATCCCCCTGCTTCCTGGTTAGATGATTCGAGAGCCTGTTTAACGCCGGGCAGCGTGACACCGTACTGCGCCAGCTTCAACGGGTTAACCTGAATCTGATACTGCTTAACCACGCCGCCTACTGACGCAACCTCCGCGACGTTAGGGATGGTTTTCAGTTCGAATTTCAGGAACCAGTCCTGAAGGGAACGCAGTTCTGCAAGATCGTGTTTTCCGCTGTGATCCACCAGAGCATATTCAAATATCCAGCCGACACCGGTGGCATCTGGTCCTATTTCTGAGCTTACTCCGGCAGGCAATTTGCCCTGCACCTGATTCAGGTATTCCAGAACGCGTGAGCGGGCCCAGTAGAGGTCAGTACCGTCTTCAAAAATGACGTACACATAGGAGTCACCAAACTGGGAAAAACCACGCACGGTCTTTGCGCCGGGTACCGACAGCATGGTTGTCGTGAGCGGATACGTGACCTGATTTTCAACAATCTGCGGGGCCTGACCGGGATAGCTGGTTTTAATGATCACCTGCACATCAGACAGATCGGGCAATGCATCCACAGGGGTATTGATGATAGTCCATGTTCCCCAGACGCTGAGAAACAAAGCGCCCATCATCACCAGGAAACGGTTGGCGACGGAGCGCCGGATAATCCATTCAATCATCATCGTCTCCTTAATGGCCCGAATGCGCGTCGTCAGTTTTTTCAGAATGACGCATGCGCTCCAGCGCACCGCTAATATTGGCTTCGGAGTCAATCAGGAACAGACCGCTGACCACGACAGAATCGCCTTCGCTCAGTCCGCTGCCAATCGCGGACTGCTGCTGAGATTCATGCAGAACATGAATGCTTTTCGGCACAAAACGCCCTTCCGCATCGACCACAATCACCCGCTGTTCTTTGCCCGTATCAATCACGGCCTGGGATGGGATCAGCAGCATCTCCTGGCTCCTGGCGTTCAGTTTCAGGTAGGCGTTCATGCCGGGTTTCAGGCTTTCGTCTTGGTTGGAGACCTGCAAACGGACCTGCAGCGTGCGGGTAGTTTGATCCACGCTGGGGAGAATGTTCCATTTTTCAACGGCAAATGATTTATCCGGATACGCGGGCACTGAAATTTCAAACTGCGAGCTGTCTTTGAGAAGATACGCAATGGATTCCGGCACGGCCGCACTGATCCAGACCGGATCCATCCCCTGTATCTGTGCCACCACGTTATCTTTGGTAATGTTCATGCCCGTGCGCAGGTTAAACGCCGTAATCACGCCATCTATGGGGGCCTTGATAGTAAAACGGGTCTGGATACTCCGGGTCGCACGCAGTCGTTGAACATCCTCTTCCGGCATGCCGGCAAGACGTAGTCGCTCCAGAACACCTTTTATCTGGGTAGGGGTTCCGCCGGTACCCGATAACAACAGGAACTCGCTTTGCGCTTCTACCCATTCCGGAATGGTGATATCGATAAGCGGCGTCCCTTTTTTAACATGATCGCCCACGGTCAGTGGGTACACTCTCTCAACGAAACCCTCAGAACGCGCCTGCACAATGACAAACTGATATTCGTTATAACTGACGTTGGCCGGTATGGTCTGGGCGTAATTCAGCGCTCCCCGCGTCACTTTCTGCGTTTTGAGTCCCAGGTTCTGAACCTGCGTCGGGTCAATACGAATACCCTCACTCCTTTTTTCGTCATTTTCATCGGCATATTTCGGCACCAGATCCATATCCATAAACGGAGACTTGCCGGGTTTATCAAACCGGGTATCCGGCTTCATCGGGTCATACCAGAAAAGAACTTTTCTCTCCGTCGTGGTCTGTTCTGTTTTTTCTGCGGGATGCACCGACTGCCAGGCGATAACTGAAATCAGCCCTCCTGCAATAAGGCTGCCGAGGATGACGGCAGCAAACTTTATTCTTAAAGAGGCCATGCTTTTTCTCGCTATTTAATGCTCTTGAGTAAAGAGATATTGCCCTGCTGAACAAACGTAAAATTAACGTGGCTGCCGGCTTTTAAGGCGAGAATAGTTTCGTCTGCCTGGACAAAGGTGAAACGCATGGTCATGGCGGGCCAACCAATCGCTGGAATATCATCATGCGCGATAGTGATTTTTTTAGTGCTCAGATCAACCGCTTTCACCACGCCGGTTCCCGCGATGACCTGCTCTGGCGTGGCTTGTGCTGCTGTGCTCATCTCCCCGTGCTGATGTGTTTCAGCATGCAGGCCTGCAGAAAATATAACGGAGAGTGCGCCCAGTACGACCGCGTTAAATAAACTGTTCATTTTTTGATTTCCTGATGGAGTAATTAAAAGAAATTACTCAACCCAACCGCCGCCCAGCGCGGTGAATAAGTTAATTTCATTCACCTGTCGGGAATAGATAAGGTCGAGAATGGTTTGTTGTGTTGCAAAAAGAGAACGTTCGGCATCAAGCACTTCAATGTAACTGACCGCGCCACTGGAATATAAACCTCTGGCTCGCTGCAGGGTGATGTGTAGCGAATCAAGATAACGTTGCTGGGCGTCGAGTTGCTGACTGATGCTGTCCCGCAATGCGAGCGCGTCGGCGACCTGTTTAAAAGCCGCCTGAATTTTTTGTTCGTAATTAACGATTGACTGCTGCTGGCGAATTTCAGCCAGTTTGAGATTGGCTTTATTCCTTCCAGCATTAAAAACAGGAATGTCAATTTTCGGAATAAAATTCCACATCCCGCTTCCTGCGGTGAAGAGGCTGGATAATTCCGTACTGCTTGCTGAAAGCCCGCTGGTTAGCGTAATGGACGGGAAAAAGGCGGCGCGCGCCGCGCCAATATTGGCATCAGCCGCTTTCAGTTGATACTCCGCTTCCATAATGTCCGGGCGCTGAAGCAATATTTCTGACGGCAGACGAGGCGGCAGTTTGACGGGTGAAATCTCATCGACGCTGCCTCCTTTCTCTGCCGGCAGCGCGCGATAGGTTCCCAGAACCTGCTGCAGGGCATTATTGGCCTGAGCCAGCTCGCCTTCTCTTTTCGCTATTTCTGCACGGGTACTTTCAATCTGCCCCCGGGCCTGTTCAAGTGCCAGAACGTTGGTGCTGCCCGTTACCAGCTGTTGTTCAACAAAAGCCCAGGATTGTTGATAGTTTTTTAGCGTATCGCGGGCAATACGACGTTGTTTGTAGGCCAGCTGCTGGCTGAAATAGCTCTGCGACACGCTGGAGACGAGCAGGATATGCACGGCACGGCGAGCCTCCTCGCTGGCAAAATAGTTCTGTCTGTCAGCATTACTCATATTCCTGAGTTTGCCGAAGAAATCGAGTTCGTAACTGAGGTTCAACCCTGCGTCGTACTGCTGTGTGGTCGGCTTGTCCGTTTTCAGCCCACCGCTGTAGGTCACACCTGACGAGGCATTCAGCTGCGGATACCGGTCGGCATCCGTCACGTTGAACTGCGCGCGCGCTTCTTCAACCTTAAGGGCGGCCATTTTTAAATCACGGTTGTTATTCAGGGCTTCGGCGATCAGTGCTGCGACCTGAGGATCGGTAAAAAAGCTACGCCATCCGCTGTCGTGATACCCCGCCACCACCGGCGTGAGGCTATTTCGGGATAACGAGAACTGCTGCGGAACCGGTGCTGGCGGACGCGCATATTCTGGTGCCAGCGAGACGCAGCCTGCCAGGAAAAATATTGTGCTAATGCTAAGTCGTTTTAATGTGCACATCACGCTTCTCGTCCAGGCAGACCTGGTAAATGTTTCAAATGAAGTCCAGGGTATTACCAGGGTTACTCTACAGCGTGCTTCCTGTTTGCCTGGTGACAGGATAATGACAATGTTGTCATTCTTAACGTAAGTCATTGATAACGGTTTGAGGCTCTCTAGAATGTCCAGAGCAGCCAGTCAGGGGAGCAAGATGAAAATACTGATCGTTGAAGACGAGATAAAAACCGGGGAGTACCTCAGCAAGGGGCTGACTGAGGCGGGGTTTGTGGTGGACCACGCTGACAATGGCCTGACCGGATATCATCTCGCCATGACCGCCGAGTATGACCTCCTGATTCTGGATATCATGCTTCCCGACGTGAACGGCTGGGATATCATCCGCATGCTACGTTCTGCCGGGAAGGGAATGCCGGTTCTGTTACTCTCAGCCCTTGGCACTATTGAACACCGGGTGAAGGGTCTTGAACTGGGCGCGGATGATTACCTGATCAAACCCTTTGCCTTTGCGGAGCTTCTCGCCCGCGTCAGGACGCTTCTGCGACGGGGCAATACGGTGATCACGGAAAGCCAGTTTCAGGTGGCTGATCTGATGATTGATCTCGTGTCCAGAAAGGTGAGCCGCGCGGGCAACCGCATCCTGCTGACCAGCAAAGAGTTCAGCCTGCTGGAGTTTTTTATGCGACACCAGGGGGAAGTGCTGCCCCGCTCCCTGATTGCATCCCAGGTCTGGGACATGAATTTTGACAGCGACACCAACGCGATTGATGTCGCCGTCAAACGGCTTCGCGCGAAAATAGACAATGATTATGAGCCGAAGCTGATCCAGACGGTCCGCGGCGTGGGGTACATGCTGGAGGCACCGGATGCGCGTTAAACTACCCAGACGCCCTTTTTCATTAGCCCTCAGGCTAACGTTTTTTATCAGCCTCTCCACGATATTGGCATTTTTCGCCTTCACCTGGTTTATGCTGCACTCCGTTGAAAAGCATTTCGCCGAGCAGGATATCAACGATCTGCAGCAAATCAGTACCGCGATGCACCGTATCCTGCAGTCCCCGGCAGATCCGGACGAGAAGAAAATCAGTAAAATCAAAGAGTCAATTGCCAGCTATCGTAACGTTGCGGTTCTGCTTCTCGACGCGCGTGGGGAGGTGTTGTTCAGTACGGCGCAGGGGGCAGCGTTACGCCCTGCCGTGAACACGGCGGCGTTCAGCACGCACAGCCGGGCACGGGATGTGTTTCTCTGGACGGTGGATGACTCCACCCGGCAAAGTCATTCCGGCGCTGAGATGAAAAGTGACACGTACCGGATTATCGCCTCGTCAGGCACGGCAACGCTGCAGGGAAAAGCGCAGAATTACGTTATGCTGATCGGGCTTTCAATTAATTTCCATCTCCATTACCTCGATGCGCTGAAAAAGAACCTGATTGCGATTGCCGTGGTGATCAGCCTGCTGATTATTCTTATCATTCGAATCGCGGTCCGTCAGGGACACCTGCCGCTGCGTAACGTCAGCAATGCCATTAAAAATATCACCTCTGAAAATCTCGATGCGAGGCTGGAACCGTCGCGCGTTCCGGTTGAACTGGAGCAACTGGTGATTTCGTTCAACCATATGATTGAAAAGATTGAAGATGTGTTCACCCGCCAGGCGAATTTTTCTGCCGATATCGCCCACGAAATCAGAACCCCCATCACCAATCTGGTGACCCAGACTGAAATCGCACTCAGCCAGAACCGGACGCCGAAAGAGCTGGAAGATATCCTCTACTCCAGCCTTGAAGAGTATAACCGGATGACCCGGATGGTCAGCGATATGCTTTTCCTGGCGCAGGCGGATAATAATCAGCTGATCCCGGACAGGGTGATGTTTGATTTAAGCGCGGAGGTCATTAAAGTCTTTGATTTCTTCGAGGCCTGGGCGGAAGAACGTCATATCACGCTGACGTTTCACGGGATGCCCTGCCTGATCGAAGGCGATCCGCAGATGTTCAGACGCGCAATCAACAACCTGTTATCCAATGCCCTGCGCTATACGCCGGAAGGCAAGACGGTGACCGTCTCAATCGACGAACGGGAAAACGATTTTGAGCTGATGATTGCCAACCCCGGGAAACCTGTCCCGCAAGAACATCTACCCAGGCTGTTTGACCGTTTTTACCGGGTGGATCCTTCCAGGCAGCGAAAAGGCGAAGGCAGCGGGATTGGTCTTGCCATTGTGAAGTCAATTGTCACCGCGCATCATGGCAAAGTCCGCGTCGAATCGGATACTCAGTCGACGCGCTTTATCTTGTCCGTGCCTAAGCGGGTTACCCAGTACTGAGTGGTTGCTGCACAGCCCGACACACGTCCAGCACTTTCTCTCTCAGCCAGCGGTGCCCCGGATCCCTTTCCATTCGCGGGTGCCACATCTGCGATACCGTAATGGTTTGGGTTTTAAACGGCAGTTCAAAGACATGCACACTCTGCGCCATCGGCTGGTTCAGCAGATACAATGCCGGAACCATGGCGATCAGATCGGACGCCAGCGCCACGGATAACGCCGTCGGGAAACCGGGCACGACGCTGGCAATTTTGCGCTTCATCCCCACTTCTGCCAGCGCATCGTCGACAAAGCCGTGTAGCGACCCGTCGGGCGCGGCAACCACGTGGCCCCAGGAAACATAATCGTGAAGGCTGACCGTGGGGTGTGCCGCCAGCGGATGTCCCTTACGCACCGCGGCAATGAACCGATCCTGAAATAATCGCTGCAGGCGTATTTCAGGTCCCATGTTGCTCTGCACGCCAATTTCCAGGTCAACCAGCCCTTCCCGCAGATAGCGTGACGTTTTCTCGGGCTTCGGCGAGAACCGAATACACACATCGGGCGCAGCTTCGGCCACGGCGGCAATCAGCAATGGGCCAAATGCGACCACAAAACCATCATTGGCTCTGATGGTGAACAGCCGCTCGAGGTTTTCCACCTTCAGCGTTTCAGTGGAGGGCTGCAATACGGCTCTTGCCTCATACACGGCCCCTCTGGCTCGCTCCCGGGTGGCCTCGGCCCAGGGCGTCAGCACCATATTACGCCCTGCCCGCACCAGGATCGGGTCGCCGGTCACCTCTCGCAGCCGGCTCAGGGTACGGCTCATGGCTGACGTACTCAGGTTTAAACGCCGCGCCGCGCCCGCCACGCTGGCTTCGGCCAGCAGGACGTCGAGGGCGACAAGCAAATTAAAATCCGGATCGGACATGATGCATCCTCAGATAAGGCGTTGTATGCAACTGAACAGTGCAACTGCTGCGTCTTCCGCCTTGTATATCCCATGATTATAGTTTCGTCATCAACATTCTTTCCGGAGTTACGACGATGACGCTATTTTCAAACCAGCCCGGCGACGAAGGATTGCCCGGCCATGAACGCGCCCGGGTGATGGCCGCGGTAATGACCACCACGCTGATGGGCGTTTTTGATGGCACCATGATCAACATCGCCTTGCCTTCGATGGCAAGCGCGATGCAGGTGCCCGCGAATGTGGCCGTCTGGTTCGCCAATGGGTATCTGTTGTCCGCGGCCATGACTCTGGCCATCTTCGCTGCCCTGGCGGCCCGGGTTGGCTACCGCCCGGTGTTTCTGACCGGACTTGCCGTCTTTACACTCACCTCGCTCGGCTGCGCGCTGGCCCGCACCCCGGACATGCTGATCGGGATGCGGATTTTGCAGGGGATTGGCGGGGCGGCCACACTGAGTATTGCCCCAGCGATACTGCGCGCCGTCTTCCCCGGTCGACTGCTTGGCCGCATTCTGGGACTGCACGCCCTGCTGATCGCCTCCAGCACGGCCATTGCACCCGTACTGGGCGGGACGATCCTGGACGTACTGCGCTGGCAGTGGTTATTCGCCATTAACCTTGTTCCCGGAACGATTGCCCTGCTGTTGGCCTGGAAGGCCTTTCCACGACAGCCGGCTTCAGATCCTTCTCCGTTCGATGCCCCGGGGGCACTGCTCTCCGCGGTCCTGTTGGGGGCAATGATCATGGCGGCCAACAGTTTCCAGCATGCTTCGCACCACATCAGCCACGAGGCTATCAGCTGGGCGATGCTGGCCACGATTAGCGCCATCACCTTTGTCTGGCATATTCGCCGCACCCGAAGCCCCATACTGCCTCCCGTTATTTTCCACAACGGACGCTTTACGCTCGCCGCGCTCACGTCGCTGGCCTCGTTTGTGAGCCAGGGCATCACCTTTATCGCCCTGCCGTTCCTGTTTCAGAGCGTGTACGGCTACAGTCCGGTGGTCTCCGCGCTGCTGTTCACGCCCTGGCCGATAGGCATCGTACTGATTGCGCCGCATGCGGGCCGCTGGGCAGACACAATTTCAGCCCCGCTGATATCTACCCTCGGGCTATTCGTGTTTGTGGTGGGGTTGATCCTGCTCGCGACACTGCCCGCCAGCCCTTCCGCATGGAATATCTGCCTGAGAAGCCTGGTGTGCGGGATCGGTTTTGGCTGTTTCCAGAGTCCCAATAACCGGGAAATGCTCTCTAACGTGGTGCGGGAGTATGCCAGCTACGCATCCGGCGTACTGGCTATCGTGCGGACGTTTGGACAATGCCTGGGGGCTGCCGTGGTCGGCGTTCTGCTGGCCACAACGCAGAATCAGCCGGCTTTTGACGATCGGGCCGTTCATTATTCACTGTGGATTGCGGTCATTGCTTCAGCGGTTTCTGTCGTGTTTAGCGTGAGCCGGCTGCGCGCCACGCGTCAGGCTACGGCATAAACACGGTGCAGCGCACTACGCGCTGCACCTGTGATTTACTCCAGCGCCAGCAGCGCAAAACTCGCCAGCCAGTGTCCGCCGCTGTAGTGGCTTCCCACCACATGCTCGACGCTTGCCGCCAGATGTCGGTTGACTGCCTCGCGCAGCGCCTGTTGTCCCGGATGGTTATCGGGCAACGCGCGGGCAATATGCTTCATGCACCAGGCGCGGCTGAGGTTTAACCCATCCAGATGGGCAATTTTCGGGTCGGTACGATCGCTCACTTCTGCCGGGTGCATCAGGGCCGAAACAGACCCCACATCAGGAAGAAAGGCGTCAAACCACGTCGGGAAATGCTCCGCCACCTTACTCATCAACAGCGCTTCCGTCAGCGCGCCGGAAATATACTCATCACCACCCGGTTCATAGTGGGCCGGGTAATGCGTGTCAGCCAGATAAAAGCGCGTCGCCGCCGTCAGAATAGCCTGTTCAAGGGCGTTATCCTGCACTGCCCGGGCGTAATCAATCCCCAGCGCCAGGGCAAAAGCGGTGTTGTAATGCGTACCGACACGGATCGGATAGGTGAGCTTGCTGAGGTAATCCACCAGCCTGTCGCGAATGTCCTGCGTTAACGGCTGCAGTGTCTGATACCAGCTGGCGGCCTGAGGTAACGCGGATTGCTTCAGCTCCTGCGTCAGCGCCAGAAGCCAGCCGTAGCCATAAGGGCGCTCGAACGAGGCGCGAAACGGTGCCTTGAAATAGGCCAGCTCTTTCGCCACCTTCTCCTGCGTGATGTGTTCATCAAACAGGGCGACAATTTCATCCCGGCACGACAGTTCAGGGTAAAGCCGCACGCAGCGCAGCAGCAGCCAGTAGCCGTGCACCGCCGAGTGCCAGTCGAAGCAGCCATAAAAAATGGGGTGCAGTTCGCGGGGTGGCAGGACATCACCGTCATCATTAAGCAGGTGCATAATGTGGTTCGGATATTCCTGGCGTAAATAGGTCAAAGGCATGCGGGCAAACGCGTCGGCCTGGTGTTGCGTTAATTCCATATCAGCTCCTTAGATCGTTGCCGCGCTTAGCGAAAAACGAGGAAATACATTAAGAACACGTTGACCACCAGCAGGGTTAACGCCGTTGGGATCTGGATCTTGATCACCTGGTACTTATCTTTAAGCTCCAGCAGCGCGGCCGGAACGATATTAAAGTTGGCCGCCATCGGCGTCATCAGCGTGCCGCAATAGCCCGCGTACATGCCAATCGCCAGCAGCGGTGCCGGGTTACCATGGTGAACGTTAATCAGGAACGGCAAGGCGATACCGGCGCTGAGCACCGGGAATGCCGCGAAGGCGTTGCCCATGATCATGGTGAAAAGCGCCATGCCCACGCAGTAAATCACCACCAGCATGAACCGGCTATCGGGGTTCACAAACAGGCTTACGACCTTCTGGACTGACTCGCCGGTGTTCGCCACCACAAATACCCCGCCCAGCATGGCCAGCATCTGTGGCAAAATCACCGCCCAGCCAATGGTGTCGACCAGGCGTCGGGACTGGCGAATAGCCTGCAATGGCGTGCCTTTGGTCAGCCACCAGCCGGTCAGGATCGCCGCCACACAGGCGACGCACAGTGCCGCCAGCGTGAGCTGTTTCTGGTCAAGAAGGAATACGCCCCCTATCGACACCCCTTTCAGGAATAATGTCCCGATCACCGTAACCACCGGGATCATCAGCGCAGGCAGGAACAGCCAGTTTTTCAGCCGCGTTGACGAGGCTTCGCGCTCGGCATCGGTAGCCATTTTATAGTGCCCTTTGCCGACCAGACCAAAGCCCGCCAGCAGAGCAATCACAATGACGCAGCCGCCGATAATTCGATAAGCAAGGGATTTGCCCAGCTCCTGCACCATCAGGTCGCCAAACAGGAAGATCCCGCCGAACAGGAACCAGAACAGCGCGGTAGTAAAACGTTTAGGATTCGCGCGATCGCGCAGGGTCATCACGACCAGCAGCATCACGACAAAGCCGATCAGGTAATACACGCGGTTAATGGTGATCAGGGTCATCATGGCGCGATCTCCTGAGTACCCTGCTCAGCGCGCCAGGACATAACGTCACGACGGATGCTGGCATCCAGACGCAACAGGCGCGTCATATGAATAATCAATGCCGCGATGGCGGTCGGAATGGCCCACAGACCGATATGCAACGGTTCAATGCCCTGTATCCCATTCTCTTTCAGGAAAGCGTCGATCAGCAGCACCGCGCCAAACGCGATAAAAATATCTTCGCCAAAGAAAACTGCGATGTTATCGCACGCCGCGGCATGCGCTTTGATCTTGTCCCGGATATGTTGCGGCAGTTCGCCATACTCATTGAGCGCTGCGCCTTCGGCCATTGGTGCTAACAGCGGACGAACGGTCTGAGCATGCCCACCCAGCGACATCAATCCCAGCGCGGCCGTCCCTTCACGCGCCACAAAATAGAGCATCAGAATACGTGCCGAGGTGGCGCTGGCAATCTTTGCCACCCACGCCTGCGCCCGCTCTTTCAACCCGTAATATTCCAGCAGGCCAATAACCGGCAGGATCAGAATAAAGGTTGCAAGGGAACGACTGTTGACGAACTTCTCGCCAAAGGTCTCCAGCAACATCCCAAAATCCATGCCAACCAGCAGTCCGGTAGCCAGCCCCGCCACCACAACCACCAGTAGCGGGTTGAAACGCAGAGCAAAACCAATAACCACCACCGGTATACCGATGAGCGGCAACAGTGTCGAACCGTCCATAAACGTTTACCCTATCCAAAGTGAGCGTTGCGCGCCGGCGGCTATTTTTTTAATACTTCGCATCATGGCGAAGCGGGATGCAGTGCGGCGCGCGATGTTGTGTTTTGCGTCAGGCTCTGCAGAACCTGCACTAAAAAGCTATATCTGAACCACAAAAACATGTAAACAATTTATCAATAAAATGTTCTTATTTTATCGATGAGTTTACATTTCCGGGCCAACGTCACCCCCCGTAAGGAACGTTATGACTGCAAAGAAGAGTGCTGGATCATCAAATCACGACGATATAACCGATGGCCGAATCGTGTCCTCTCGCCATCTGGTATCGGAACGTTGCGCGGAATTATCAGAGCTGGAGTACGCGTTGATCATGACCAGCAACGCGTTTAACAAATGGATGGTGCGCTGCATGACCGCCGCCGGTGAGCCAGATATGGGGGCTTTTGATGTCTCGCTTCTGCATCACGTGAACCACCGGGATCGCAAGAAAAAGCTGGCCGACATCTGCTTTGTTCTGAACGTGGAAGATACCCATGTGGTGACGTATGCACTGAAGAAGCTGGTCAAGGCGGGCTACGTGACGAGTGAAAAAGCCGGAAAAGAGCTCTATTTCTCAACGACGGAGGAAGGGAAAGCGCTATGCATGAAATACCGCGACGTGCGGGAAGCGTGCCTGATCAATATCCATGCGGAGAGCGGGATTTCCGGAGCGTCTATAGGTGACACCGCGCAGCTGCTCCGGACCATATCTTCCCTGTATGACACCGCCGCGCGGGCGGCGGCATCACTGTAGTTAAGGGCGTCTGAAAAGCGAAATACTTCGTCCGGCCAGATTGTATTCCACGGCTTTGGTGATGACCGTCCCGGGGACAACGTCATCCGCCGTGGAGAGTTCCAGTACCCAGCCTCCTTCGCCAAACTGGGGGATCTGGAACGGCACGGTGCCTTCAAACGGGTTAAACAGCATCAGCACATCGTGCCAGAGGCCCGGCTCCTGTCTGAGGTCCGGTCTGCTGATGGATACGCCGAGGGTTGAACCTTCATCCCACTGCTCATCCTGCTGCGGGCCGCCGCCGGCGTTAAACCAGCGGATCTCAAGTCCGTCGCGCCAGCTTTCTCGCCGCAGCAACGGCTGTTTCGCGCGAAGGGCAATCAGATGGCGGGTAAAGTCGCGCAGGGCGGTGTCGTTTTCCGATAACCCCTTCCAGTCGATCCAGGAGATCTCGCTGTCCTGGCAATACCCGTTATTGTTGCCCTTTTGCGTTCGGCCAAACTCGTCCCCGGCCAGCAGCATTGGCGTGCCGTGAGAGAACAACAGCGTGGTGAGGAAATTACGCTTCTGCCGCTCCCGGGTAGCGATAATATCCGGATTCTCTGTCGGCCCTTCCTCTCCGTAGTTATACGACCGGTTATCGTTATGCCCGTCGTTATTGTCTTCACCATTGTCGGCATTATGCTTTTCGTTGTAAGACACCAGGTCGTTCAACGTAAAGCCGTCGTGGGCGGTAATAAAGTTGATGCTGGCCCACGGACGGCGTCCGCGCAGGTCGTACAAGTCACCGGAACCGAGCAGGCGCGCGGCGAAGTCGTTAGACACGTTATCGCCCTTCCAGTACTCACGTACGGTATCGCGGTATTTGTCGTTCCACTCCCCCCAACCTGGCGGGAAGCCGCCGACCTGATAACCGCCGGGGCCGATATCCCAGGGCTCACCAATCAGCTTCAGACGGGATAACACCGGATCCTGCGTGACGGCATCGAAAAAGCCACCGCGCGGATCAAAGCCTTCGGGCTCACGGCCCAGAATTGTCCCGAGGTCGAAACGGAAACCGTCAATATGCATCGATTCGGCCCAGTAGCGCAGTGAATCCATCACCATCTGCAGCACTCTCGGGTGGGAGGTATTCACCGTATTCCCCGTGCCGGTGTCGTTAATGTAATACCGGTGTTGATCGGGTAAGGTGCGGTAATAGCTGAAGTTATCGATGCCCTTAAACGACAGCGTTGGGCCGAGCTCATTGCCTTCTGCCGTGTGGTTATAGACAACATCGAGGATCACCTCGATGCCTGCGTCATGATAGGCGCGCACCATATCGCGAAAACCCTGGATCCCCGCCGGACCGTAATAGCGTGACGCCGGTGCAAAGAAGCCGAGCGTGTTGTAGCCCCAGAAGTTTTTCAGCCCCCTGTCGAGCAGGTGTTGATCGTCCGGGAACCAGTGAACCGGAAGCAGTTCAACCGAGGTGATGCCAAGGCTTTTGATGTAATCGACCGAGGCTTTGTGTCCCATCCCTTCAAACGTACCGCGCAGTTCAGGCGGGATCGCCGGGTTAAGCTGGGTAAAGCCCTTCACGTGGCTCTCATACACAACGGTATTCGGCCACGGAATGGTTGGCCGGTTATCATCCTGCCAGTCAAAAGCATTGGGGTCGATGACCTTGCATTTTGGCGTGAACGGCGCGCTGTCGCGGGTATCAAAACTGAGGTCGAGATCGTCATGACCCAGCTCATAGCCGAAATGGGCGTCGTTCCAGTCGATATCGCCCACCAGTTCACGGGCATACGGATCGATAAGCAGTTTATTGGGGTTGAAGCGATGCCCGTTTTCCGGGTCATAGGGGCCGTAAACACGATAGCCGTACAGCGCGCCAGGCTTCAGATCCGGCACATAGCCGTGCCACACTTCATGGGTATATTCCGGCAGCTCCAGCCGGGCGATTTCGGTTTTTCCTGAAGGGTCAAACAGACAGAGCTCAACCCGCTCCGCATGTGCTGAAAACAGCGCAAAGTTGACCCCCTTCCCGTCATAATTTGCGCCTTGCTGCTGGCCATGACCGGCCCGAATTTCAAACGTATTATCCTTTGGCATTTTTTGTTCTCCACGATCATTCGCAGGTAAGCAGAACCATTAAGCATCCCGTTTCAGACGTTACATCCAGCGTCTCTTGCAGAACCCGGCTTTCACCGGTGAACAGATCCCGGTAGCGTTTTCCTGCCAGCGCATCGGGTATAGCAATAGTGGTATTGGCCCACAGTGCTTCATGGGTTGTCACGTCGAAGACCAGCCGCGGCACGGCAACAATCAGCGCCTCCTCGTCTTTCACGCGTGCGTAAACAATCAGGTTCTCCGCCCGCTCGCCGCTCACCTTCAGCGGTAGCCAGTCACCGTAATGGAATAGCGCGGCATAATGCGGACGAAGCCGTAACAGCGTGGCGGTGACATATTGCTTAACGCTCCCGTCTCGCCAGCATTCCGGGCGGGCAAACACCCCGGCATCCGCCGTGCTGAGGTGGCGCACCAGCGCGGGGAAATCCGGTTCCCGTCGGTTATCCGGGTCGACAAGGCTAAAGTTAAGCGCTTCGCAGCCCTGATAGATGTCCGGTACCCCGGGTGCGGTAAGTTTGATCACCGTCTGGCTGAGGCTGTTCATCAGCCCGGCACGGATAAAGGGCTGCATCGCCTCACTGAAATCCTTCAGGAACAGCGTGTTGTCCGGTGAAAGCAGATGCCGGGCATAGCTCAGCACCACGCTCTCATAGCTTTCGTTGCTGTCTATCCAGTCTGTGCGTTGTTTGGCTTCGCGCAGCGCTTTCTCCAGGAAGCCGAGGAAGCGCTCTTCGAGTGATTTCAGCCCGTCGACATCGTCAGGTGACAGCGTGGCGGGCCAGACGCCGGCCAGAGCCTGATAGATCATCCAGGTATCGGCAGCGTTCGGCGCGGTACCGTCGCTCAGAAAACGCACGTGGGTTTGATTCATCTGCCGCCAGCGGGCCAGATTTTCGCCCCACTGTTCCGGCGCTTCCGTCAGGGTATAGAGGCGTGCCCGGGCATCTTCGCCGCGCTTCGTGTCATGGGTGGATGTCCCGAGTAAGGCGTCAGGCTGGCGGGCAAGACGGATGCGCATTTCCTGATGAAAACGCGATAGCGAAAAGGTGCGCGGCGTCGGGTCTGCCCCCACTTCGTTAAGCGCCAGCTCCAGGTTATGGCGAAAGAACAGCGTATCTTCCACGGATTTCGCCATCAGTGGCCCGGTGAGTTGCTGGAAGCGGGTTCTGAAACGTGCCGCGTCGTCGTGGCAATTTTCAGGAAGATCGCCGGTAAGAATGCATACGATCAGGCTCAGGGCCGCTTCAGAGGTGTTAACGCTTGCGACAACGCGATTGAGCAGCGCCACGTCAGAGGCGGTTAATCCTTCACGGGTGCCGTAGGTCCGATACACCGGAAACGCGATCAGCAACTCGCGCAACGCATGGTGGATCTCGTCGGGTTGCAGTTCAACCGCATTGCGTCGGGCAAGATCGGTGGCGATAGTTAACAGGGTAGTGAATTCGCCCTCGAAATTGCGATCGGTCATCAGCCCTTTGGCATCCCGTAACGCTGCAAACCGATCAACGGTTTCCCCGAGCGTGTCGTCATGGATTTTCTCCAGGCGGTCAAGGCGGCTGTCGTCCACCAGAACTTCCGCCAGCGAGGCAATAAACTCGTATCCCGTGGTGCCGGAGACTGGCCATTCGACGGGCAGCTGTTCCCCTTTGGCGAGAATTTTTTCAACCGTGATGTAACAGGCCGGTCCGGTTGCCTGGCGCAGACGCTGCAGATAGCCCAGCGGATCGGCCAGACCGTCGATATGGTCAATTCGCAGACCGTCAACGACGCCAGAATGAACCAGTTCAAGGATCAATCGGTGTGTATCACTAAATACCGACGCGTCTTCAACCCGCACGCCCACCAGGCCGGTGATTTCGAAGAAACGCCGCCACGAGAGCTGTTTCGGGGCTTCACGCCAGGACATCAGCCTCCAGCTCTGGGCCTCGTGCAGCGCCGCAATGCTTTTACCCTCCACAAAGGTCCCCGGGTTAAGAGGATAGGCGGTGTCGTAGTAGACCAGCGCGGCTTTGTCCGTGACAGGGTCACGTTTTAAAGTGATCGCACCCTTCTCAAGCTCCGCCTCAAAGGTGTCGCCCAGAAACGGCAGCGTAAGCGGCCGTGACCAGTCAATATCGAAATAGCGTGCGTAGCGGCTCTGTTTGCCATGCTCAATCACGTCTCGCCACCAGTGATTCTCCAGCGAGGTCGACATGTGGTTAGGCACAATATCCAGTATCAAGCCCATTCCCGCCTGCCTGAGCGCGGCCGCCATACGGTCGAATCCTTCTCGTCCGCCAATGGCGGGGTCAATTTCATTCGGGTCGGTCACGTCATAGCCGTGCGTAGAGCCAGTCGTGGCGGTGAACACAGGTGACGCGTAAAGATGGCTGATGCCGAGATCTTTCATATACGGCACCAGTTCCACGACACGGTCAAACGTCATGCCGTTGCGGAACTGAATACGGTAGGTCGCGGAAGGGATCATAACGATGCTTCTCCATCAGCAAAGCGAACAACAATACTGTTCGGCGGTAACACCTCGTTCACCTCCGGCCAGCTAAAGAGCGTTTCTCCTGTCAGTGCAGGCACATCAACAGCCTTATTGCCGGTATTGAACGCCAGAGACAACGTTCCGGTCGGGAATCGCCAGCTCACTGCAATCATGCCGGGTGCCGTCCTGATGACTTTGCTCTCCACCGTGACGCCCTTACGCAGTAACGGAACGATATGACGATGGCGCAACGTCAGCAGCGTTCGCGTGAAGCGCAGCCACGTTTTGCCGTCATCGGTGGCGACCTTATTCCAGTCAATTTTGGAGCGAACAAAGGTCTTCACGTCATTCGGGTCGGGGACAGACGCATCGTGCCCGGCATGGCCGGTAAACTCTTTTGCGCGCCCTTCTCTCACTGCTTTGGCAAGCTCACCGTGAAAATCGGTAAAGAACAAAAACGGATTGGTTTCACCAAACTCTTCCCCCATAAACAGCAGCGGAATATGGGGCGAAAGCAGCAGTGCAGCAAGCAACACCCGTGTTTTATCGGCCCCCGCAAGGGCGATCAGTCTCTCTCCCTGAGCGCGGTTGCCGGTTTGATCGTGGTTTTGAATAAAATCGACAAAAAACTGTGGCGGCTGCGTGTGACATTCCACGCCGCGCGATTTGCCGGTCTGGAGAGAAACCTCGCCCTGATAGACAAAACCTTCTGTCAGCGCACGGGCGAGTTTTTTCTCCGGTTCAAAGGCAAAATCCTGGTAGTACGCATGCGTTTCGCCGGTGGCAAAGACATGCGCGGCATTGTGAAAGTCATCGTTCCACTCCGCGGTAAAAAGCGGGGTCGCACCGTGTGCGTCGCGCGGATGCAGGAAGATAACGTTACGGCTGTCTTCGGTGGTGAGATGGATCTGCCGCCCGGGGATAGCCTCGCGAATGCGTTCGGCAATCTCCTGCAGGATATGTTTATCCGATGCGTCTTCAATCTGGTCGATGGCATCAAACCGTAATCCATCAAGATGGTATTCCGTCAGCCAGAACAGCGGGGCTTCGGTAATGTATTGCCTGACCGGCCCAGTCTCGTAAGCAATCCCGTTGCCCCAGGGCGTCATCCGTTCCGCGTCGAAAAACGCGGGTGACAGCACAGGCAGATAATTCCCTTCCGGGCCGAAGTGGTTAAGCACAATATCCAGCACGACAGAAAGCCCAAGCCCATGCGCAGCATCGATAAAGGCGTGGAAGTCTTCTGGCGTGCCATAGGCAGAGTGCGGTGCATACAGCAATACCCCGTCATATCCCCAGCCGCGCGATCCGCCAAACTGTGAGACGGGCATGACTTCAATCTGGGTAATGCCAAGTTCAGCCAGGTAAGGCAGTTTTTCAATGGCGGCCCGGAAGGTGCCCTCCGGGGTAAAGGTGCCGATGTGCAGCTCGTAAATGACCGTGTCTTCCCACGGACGCCCTGCCCACTCCCGGTTGCCGGGCGGATACCGTCTGGCATCGATAACAACCGAGGGACCGTTAACATCCCCAGCCTGGGCGCGCGACGCCGGATCGGGAACGGCCATGCCGTCCTGCAAAACATACTGATATTCTGTGCCGTGCGTGACGCCGGGGACGTCAATCTGGAACCAGCCGCTGCCGACCGCCGTCATTGGCAAGTCGTTTTCTGCCAGACGTAGCGTAAGTTCTTTCTGTCCTTCTGCCCAGACGCGAAAACGTACAACGTCATTGGAAATAAACTCAGCACCCCAGTGTTTTTGAAATGTCCTGAATTCCATTCATTGTCCTCGAATGACCCACATTTTACGCGGAATGAAGTACAAGCTTAGTTCAGGATCAAAAGAGTGTTACGCCAGCGGTTTTAATGGCTTCATCTATTATTTATAAAAATATTCGCCACAAGGAATACCATGCAGATTCGAAAAGGATTAAATACCGACCTCGCACGTCTTGAATGCTGTGACTTTTCATTCACCGTCAGTCACGTTGCGCGGGAGCCTTTTATACATTGTGATTTGCATATCGACGCTGTCGCCGTGCCTTATCGTAAAACGTATGAGCTCGATATGCAGACCCTTGAAAATCATTGCGTTAATCCGGATGCCATATTTCTTGTGGCCGAAACAGATGAGGGAGAAATTGCCGGTTTTATCACCGCGTCAATGAGCTGGAATAAATTTATCGCCGTTGACTATATTGCCGTTGAGCGCACGAAACGCAGAGCTGGCGCGGCACAAAAATTGATGGCGGCCGCACACGTGTGGGCGCGCAGCGTCAACGCGGCTGGATTAAGGCTCGAAACCCAGAATGTGAATGTTTCTGCCTGCCTGTTCTACCGTCATTATGGCTTTACGTTAGGCGGATACGATCGTTTCCTCTACAACGCATTACCGGAAAAAGACGAAATCGCCCTGTTCTGGTATTACATGCTGATCTGACCCTGGCTCTAACGGATATTGGCGGACGAAAGCGATTTGTCTGAAAATTATCCACCCGGCGCGCAAAGGAATGTGCGTCAGAATATGACTCGCCTGCATCCCTTCATTTTTCTGTCACTTAATTTCAATACGCTTACATGATTTTGACAATGACGTTAAGGAAAGAAGAGTGAATTCAATGGCTAAGGCATTACTGCTGGCATTACCTGTTTTGAGCGCGACCGCCACGGCAGCCGACCACGAAATCTGTGAGCCGAAAGCGTATGAGATGGCGCTGCGCTACCAACAGAAATCGGCAGAAATCATGGCACTTCAGCTGCAGACCTATCGTTTCGCCACCGAGCGTTTTAACGAAAAAATAAAAGGGCTGACTGCGCCTGAGAACTATGCCGTTGTGATGGATCTTGATGAAACGGTGCTGGATAACACTCCGTTACTGGCGCGTGATGCCGAACAGTGCCACGACTACACGAAATGGGACACCTGGAGTGACTGGGAAAAACAGGGAAAACCGGAATTAATTCCTGGCGCGAAGGCGTTTCTTGATCGCGTGAATCAAAGTAAGGTCCGTATTTATTATGTATCTGACCGCATGCAGGAAAACAAAGCAGATACGCTCAATACGTTAAAATCCCTTGGCTTACCGCAGGTTTCAGAGGATAGCGTTCTGCTCGATACGGTCAGTAAAGAAGCCCGCCGCCAGAGCATCCTGAAGAAACAGCAGATAATCATGCTCTTCGGTGACAGCCTGCCTGATTTCGCCGCGCAATTTAAAAACAAAAAGCCGAGCGAAGCGCAGCGTGAACTGGTTGAGGCCAGCGCCGATCGCTTTGGCAGTGACTGGATCGTACTCCCCAATGCCGCGTATGGCTCGTGGTCAAAAGCCACGCTTGAAGGCTGGAAAGCCCCGCTGAAGCAATAACGTCTGGCTTGCCGGGTGGCACACTGCTGCCACCCGATATTTGACCCGACCTATCCATCCCGTTTATAGGTCCTATCATTATCAGGCGGGTTCATATAATTTTACGGAGAAGTAAGATGAGCTCTTTCTGAAGGAGACCCTTATGCTGACCGTAAAAAAACTTGCCCTGACAACGCTGATTTCCAGTTCGTTATTGTTCTACCCTGCGCTTCAGGCTTCGGCAGAAACGCCCCAGCACGTGGTTAAACAGCCTGCCGGGGGGTACAGTGTGCAGGTTGGCGATATTATGGTGACCTCGTTTACCGACGGTACCGTGGCGCAAGACCTGCACAAATTACTTCGTCGGACGACCCCGCAGAAGACCGATGCGTTGCTCACACAAAATTTCCAGACCAACCCGGTAGAGGCGTCCATTAATGCTTTTCTGATTGCTCTGCCCGGCCACAAGATTCTGGTGGATACCGGCTCAGGCCAGCTTTTTGGCCCCGGTAACGGCGGGCGACTGATTGAGAGTCTGGCAACGCAGGGGATCGCGCCGCAGGACATCACCGAGATTTTACTGACCCATGCGCACTCCGATCATGCCGGTGGCCTGGTCAAAGATGGCAAGGCGGTGTTTACCAATGCGCGCGTTTTTGTCGGCAAACCTGACATCGACTTTTTCTTTAACAATGATAATCAGAAAAAAACCGGCTACGACCAGAACTACTTCGATGTCGCGCAGAAAACCTTAAAACCGTATCGTGATGCCGGCAAGGTGGTTCCTTTTTCCGGAACCTCGCAGCTTCTGCCCGGGATAACCGGCACGGTTCACCCGGGCCATACGCCTGGATCGGCCTTCTATACGCTGGAAAGTAAAGGCGAGAAAATCACCTTTGTCGGCGATATTATCCACGTCGCGGCGGTACAGTTCCCGCAGCCCGCCGTGACCATCGCCTACGACCAGGATCAGGATGGTGCGGCACGTGTCCGCCAGGATGCTTTTGCTGATTTTGTGAAAAACAGAGACCTTGTCGCAGCCCCCCACCTGCCGTTCCCGGGTATCGGTTACGTCACGAAAGGCGAGCACGGCGGTTACGCCTGGGTGCCCGTCACCTACACCAATCGCGACAGCCACAGCGCAAAGTAAAACGGATAACACGATGACGCCCGTTGCTGAGATGGATATCGACCTGATCCTGACGCTGGATGCATTGCTCCAGGATCAGAACATCACCCATGCGGCCGCGCGGCTCGGCATCAGCCAGCCCGCGATGTCCGCCCGTCTGGCGCGCCTGCGTTCGCTCTTTGGCGAACCGTTGTTTATCCCTTCCCCACATGGACGTGGGGTGTTGCCCACGCCCAGAGCGGAAGCGCTGCGACCGCAGGTCATGACCGTATTGCGGGGCATTAACGCGATGTTTGCTCCCACCACCTTTGATGCGCAAACCAGCCAGCGGACATTTGTGATTGCCCTGCATGAAAATCCGGCCCTGATGCTGGGTGCCGAACTGCTTAATCAGTTCCGGGCCCATGCCCCGGGGATCCGCTTGCGATTCGCGCTGCCAGAAATGGCAACCCTGCCACAGCAGCTGGAAAAGGGTGATGTGGATGCCTATATCGGTGTGAGCGCCGGCGCGCACGACGGCTGGGTCAGACGCAAACTTTTCGATGACCAGTTTGCAACAGCCCAGCGAAAAGGCCACCCCCGCGGTGTCGGGCCACTGGATCTGGAGCACTATTGCGCGCTCTCTCATCTGGTGGTCTCTTCAGAGGGTGACCCGTTTACCGGCTTTGTGGATCAAACCCTGGGCGGACTGGGGTATCAGCGCAACGTGGTGATGTCCACGCAGAGCTACGCCATGGCACCTCCACTTGTCGCCAGCACGGACCTGCTCTGCACCTTACCGGAACGTATGCTGCAACGCTTTGCCTCGACGCTGGATATCTTTCCCCCGCCGCTGCCGCTGCAGCCGATTACCATCAGCATGTACTGGCACCCGAAAAACAGTCAGGATCCGGCAAGCCTCTGGCTGCGCGAGCAACTGCTGCTGGCCGCGGGACGTCAGATGTGATCGAGGGTATGCAGAAATTTCTTTAACACCTCTGAGCGAATGATCCGGTGGCACACCAGCTTCAGCTCGCTTTCCCTGAGCCTGTCAATGATGTCGACGTACACGACATTCTCCACGCTGACTGCCCTGGCGGAGACCGGCAGTAGCGCCATGCCAAAACCCGCAGAGACCAGGCTGATGACAGTAGGTACGTCGGTGGCGTTTTGTACCACCTCAGGCTGGAAACCTGCGCCGTAACAAACGTCATAGAAGTACTGTTCGAGGCCCATTCCCTCCGGGTCGCGCAGGGAGATCCATTTTTCATCTTTCACCGAGGCGAGCGTAAGCGCGGACGATTTTGCCAGAGGATGCTGTGAAGAGAGCGCCAGCACCGTTTTCTCGGACGTAAACGGGCGGCTTTGCAGGTCGTCAGGCAGGGACGGCAGCGGTGCCCGAATGATGGCCACATCCAGCTGGTTGCTTTGCACGGCGGTATAGAGCGTCTGCACATTCCCCGTCATTAGCGACATGGTGATGGCAGGCCACCGACTGTGCATCTGGCGCAGCGCGGCAGGCAGCCTGGTGTCAAACATGGCGCTCGATACGCACCCGAGATTCAACACCCCCTGCTCCCCCCTCGCCGTTTGCCTGGCGTCCAGTACCGCCTGTTCCGTCAGGGCGATGGCCAGCCTGGCTTTCTCCAGGAAAGCTTCACCGGCCGGCGTCAGGGTTAAACGGCGGTTCGCCCGGCTAAAGAGCGTAACGCCTAACCGTTCCTCTAACGTTTTAATCTGCTGACTCAGCGCGGGTTGTGCCATGTTCAGGCGCTCCGCAGCCCGGTGCATGTGAAGCTCTTCCGCAACGACAATGAAATTACGCATCTGACGAAATTGCATAACGCTTCCCCGGATTTTTTGATAACAAATTTATTATCAAAATAGCAGTAATGATGCAATTGATGCTATGGGCTATTGCCATAAAAATGGAGGCATGCAAACACGGGAGGAAAAAATGGAAAGCCCAGTCAACGATCTCAGAAGTGCCATCGCGTTACTGCAACGCCACGAAGGACAATATATTGAAACGGATCATCCGGTGGATCCCAACGCGGAGCTGGCGGGTGTTTATCGACACATTGGTGCGGGCGGCACGGTGAAACGCCCTACCCGAACGGGCCCGGCCATGATGTTCAATAACGTTAAAGGTTATCCGGATTCGCGTATCCTGGTGGGCATGCACGCCAGCCGGGAAAGAGCGGCACTCCTTCTGGGATGTGAACCCTCGACGCTCGCGCAGCACGTCGGTCAGGCCGTGAAAAACCCGATCGCGCCGGTTGTTGTCCCGGCATCGCAGGCCCCTTGCCAGGAGCAGGTATTCTACGCTGACGATCCTGATTTTGATCTGCGTAAACTGCTTCCGGCCCCGACCAACACGCCGATTGATGCTGGCCCGTTCTTCTGTCTGGGGCTGGTACTGGCAAGCGATCCGGAAGACAGTTCGCTGACTGACGTCACGATTCACCGTCTCTGCGTTCAGGAGCGCGATGAGCTTTCCATGTTCCTGGCCGCGGGGCGCCACATTGAGGTCTTTCGTAAAAAGGCTGAAGCAGCCGGAAAACCGCTGCCGGTGACGATCAACATGGGGCTCGACCCGGCGATTTATATCGGTGCCTGCTTTGAAGCGCCCACGACGCCGTTTGGTTATAACGAACTGGGCGTTGCCGGGGCGCTGCGTCAGAAACCGGTCGAACTGGTGCAGGGCGTGGCGGTAAAAGAGAAAGCGATCGCGCGGGCTGAAATCATTATCGAAGGCGAACTGCTGCCAGGGGTGCGCGTTAGAGAAGATCAGCACACCAACAGTGGCCATGCGATGCCGGAATTTCCGGGCTACTGCGGCGAGGCAAACCCTTCTTTGCCCGTCATCAAAGTGAAAGCCGTCACCCTTCGTCACCAGGCAATTCTGCAAACGCTGGTGGGGCCAGGTGAAGAGCACACCACGCTCGCTGGCCTGCCAACGGAGGCCAGCATCCGCAATGCCGTTGAAGAGGCCATTCCGGGCTTCCTGCAAAATGTCTATGCGCATACCGCGGGCGGCGGTAAGTTCCTCGGCATTCTGCAGGTGAAAAAACGCCAGCCATCCGATGAAGGACGTCAGGGACAGGCGGCGCTTATCGCACTCGCGACCTATTCCGAGCTGAAAAACATCATTCTTGTCGACGAAGACGTGGATATTTTCGACAGTGACGACATCCTGTGGGCGATGACCACCCGCATGCAGGGAGATGTCAGCATCACCACTATTCCAGGGATCCGCGGCCACCAGCTGGATCCGTCGCAGTCGCCGGATTACAGCACGTCGATTCGCGGAAATGGCATTTCCTGTAAGACCATCTTCGATTGCACGGTACCGTGGGCGCTGAAGGACCGCTTCGAACGCGCGCCGTTTATGGAGGTTGACCCACGTCCGTGGGCACCAGATTTGTTTGACACAAAACACGACTAGCGCGTTCGCGATACAGAAGAGCGTATGGCTTTCGGGTCATACGCTCTTCTGTTTTTCATCGCAGGCAAAAAGGGAAATTGCCGCTTCCCCTGCTTTCTTGTACCCTTTCGTCGTTAACCCCAACCCCACAAGAACTGAGACATCCGGACGCTTATGACTGCACACCTTTCTAAAGACCCTTTACATGGCGTAACGCTGGAGATGCAGGTCAATGCCCTGGTTGCACGATATGGCTGGAGTGAGTTGGGCGATCGAATCAAAATTAACTGTTTCAGAAAAGACCCAAGCGTTAAATCGAGCCTGAAATTTCTGCGCCGCACGCCCTGGGCTCGCGCAGAAGTTGAAGCCCTGTATCTTGATTCCCTGAATGATGAGGGGATCGCAGAACCGGACGAACCCGCCTTTAACCCCTGGGCTAACAGTCGGATAACCAAGAGCTAAAACGCAAATGACGCGACATGTAAAACGGATTGGTGCGCTGACTGCCTGTGCACTTTTACTTGTTAGTTGCTCCTCAAAACCACCAAAATCACTGGTAACGCCTCTCCCGACCGCGAGCAAACCGACCCAGCAGGCTAACGAGCCGATGCGTGGGATCTGGCTGGCAACCGTCTCACGCCTGGACTGGCCCCCGGTGGCCTCAGTGAATGGCCGCGATGCGCAAGACCGTATCGCGATGCAAAAACAGGCCCTGACGAACAAGCTCGACAAGCTTAAGCACCTCGGTATCAATACCGTGTTTTTCCAGGTCAAACCGGACAGCACGGCGCTCTGGTCGTCTAAAATTCTGCCGTGGTCAGATATGCTCACCGGCAATATCGGCGAGTACCCGGGCTACGATCCGCTGCAGTTTATGCTCGATGAAGCGCACAAGCGCGGCATGAAAGTCCATGCCTGGTTCAACCCTTACCGCGTTTCAACCAATACCAAACCGTCGACCATTGCCGCGCTGAACCGCACGTCGTCATTGCAGCCTTCCAGCGTTTATGTCCAGCACCCGGAATGGATTCGTATTGCCGGCGATCGTTTTGTACTCGACCCCGGCATTCCGCAAGTGCGTGACTGGATAACGCAGGTGGTCACCGAAGTGGTTGCGCACTATCCCATTGATGGCGTGCAGTTTGACGACTATTTCTATACCGAATCACCGGGATCCGCGCTCAATGACGCGCAGACTTTCAGACAATACGGTCAGGGATTTGCCTCTAAAGCAGACTGGCGCCGCCACAATACGCAGCAGCTGATTGTGCAGGTCTCCCGGGCCATTAAGCAGACGAAACCTGGCGTGGAGTTTGGTGTCAGCCCGGCTGGCGTATGGCGTAACCGCTCATTCGACCCGGCCGGTTCAGACACGCGCGGTGCCGCAGCCTACGATGAATCCTACGCCGACACGCGTCAGTGGGTGCAGCAGGGTCTGCTGGACTATATCGCGCCACAAATATACTGGCCTTTCTCCCGGGATGCGGCGCGCTATGACGTGCTGACGAAATGGTGGGCAGAGGTGGTGAAACCGACGCATACCCGCCTGTATATTGGCATTGCGTTCTACAAGGTAGGCGAACCGTCGAAAAATGAGCCGGACTGGACGGTTCAGGGCGGCGTGCCGGAGCTGAAAAAACAGCTCGATCTCAACGATTCACTGCCCAACGTGAATGGCACGATCCTGTTCCGCGAAGATTATCTTAACCAGCCGCAGACGCAGGAAGCCGTCAGCTACCTGCGCGGACGCTGGGGTAGCTGACCGGTCAACATCAGGCAGAAACCCCCTGTTTCTGCCTGTTTTTTTACTACGGCTTCGGCCCAAACATCGCCTCAAGCTGTTTCTCATCCGGCATGCCGACCACCTGCTGAAGCTCATTATCGGCATTCAGATAATAAATGGCGGGCGTGGCGTTCGCGCCCAGGTTGTCCATTAACGTCTGGTGTTTTTGCAGTATGTCGACGGTTTCACGGGATGCAGCGCCCTGCGGTTTTGGCAATTTTTTCCCGCCTGAAAGCTCGTAATCACGCCAGGCCGAAACGGGATCTTTCGCATTCAGGATAGCGGAGGCATTACGCCCACTGTTGGGGTTGAGAAACGCCACCAGCAGCGTATTAAGCTGCACCTTGCCCGCTTTCACCCACGGCTGCGCCTCGGACCAGAATTGCTTACAGTACGGGCAGAACGGATCGGCGAAGACGAAGACTTTGCGCGGAGCGTTATCCGGCCCCTCTTTCAGGGGATGCGCCGCGTTCAGTTGCTTCCACATTTCGCGTCCCATCGGGGCGTAGATCTCTTTCTGGAAATAGCCTTCGCTCAGGTTTTTTCCTTTTTCATCGTACAGATAGCCAGAAATTACGTGCTTGCCATCAGGGGTTAAAAACAGCGTAACGCCCATATCCTGATACTGCCCCAGCCAGGCCGGCGCGCCCCCTGGCGCATCAATTTTCTTAATGATTTTGATATTCTGCTGCTCGCTGAAGAGCTTCACCACATCCGGTATCGCTTCAGCGGCCTGCGCCAGCCCTGACGTTGCCAGCACCGACAGTAACAGTAATTTTTTCATTTTCCGCTCCGGGATCATCGGGGGCGAACCGCCCCCTTCACGTTAACGATTTTTCAGTGCGTCACTGACCATTTCATCGAACTGCTCAAAAGGAACCCAGCCCGGGAGTAACCCTTCGCCAATCAGCGTGGCCGGTGTTCCCTGGATACCCATCTTTTCGGCGATGATCAGGCTGCGTTTGATCGTCACCAGGCTCTCATCATCAGGCGTTGTGACGTTCACCCCGGCCCGTTTTTGCGCCTCCTGAATGCTGGCGTCATCGTGATATCCCTTTTTGGCCATCAGGGTATGGTTAAATTTCATAAATTGCTCAGGATGCGCGCGCCAGACGGTTAAGGCATCGCGTGCTGAGGTCAGTGAACTTTCCGACCGGAAAGGCAAAAACTTAAATACCACCGCCACATCCGGGTGTTTTTCGACGATCTTTTCCAGGTAAGGATCGAATTTCTTGCAGTACGGGCAGTTGTAATCCGTAAAGACCACCAGGGTGAGCTTCGGAGCCTTAGCGCCAATGCGCGGCGAGTCCGGGTCGTTAAACAGAAAGTCATAAACCATCTTCTGTGCACGTTGCTCCTGTTCCGGCGTCATGGTCTGCGCCGCCATCACCTGCGCTGAGGTCAACAGTAGCAGAAGCGTAATAAGGATTCTTTTCATAATACATTTAGCCTTTAGCGTTGTTCAGGGTGGCAATAAGCGTGTCTTTATCCAGCAGCGGCGAAAGCATCTCCCCCTCAGGGAAGCCCGGGCCGTACACCTCATTAAACGGGATGGCGTAACGGTTTCGCTTTTCAAGGAATTCGGCGATAAACGCTGAAGGCTTGCTCCAGTCGCCACGCAGCGCCACCACGTCCGGCTGGCTAAGTGCGGCAATAACGTCAGGCTGATTCAACACCCGATGCTCATTTACCTTGCAGGTAACACACCAGTCCGCGGAGATATCCACGAAGACCCGTTTGCCCTGCGCAAGGGCACCCTGAATAGCATCTTCACTTAGCGGTTGCCACGGGATTGCCTGAGCGACGCTTGCGGTGGGGGTTACAGGCGGTGAGGTAAGCAATCCGCGCAGCTGGTATCCGCCAAAGGCTGACAGCGCGATCACCACGCACCAGAACAGCGGCGAGGTTTTCTGCCCGGTCATCGCAAGCAGTGCGATAGCGACGACGATAAGCACTAACATCACGCTCTGGCTCACCGCCTCACCCAGATGCGGGCTAAGCAACGTCACCAGCCACAGGCTGGAAGCCAGCATCATCAGGCCAAGAATAATTTTCAGGCCGTTCATCCAGCGACCGGGTTTTGGCAGCAGCATGGCGGTTTTTGGAACCAGCGCAACGAACAACCACGGCAAACTCATCCCCACGCCGAGCATCAGGAAGATAAGCCACAGCGAATGCAGTGGTGCGCCAAGGGCAAAGGCCACCGCCGTGCCGAGGAACGGCGCAGAACATGGTGTGGCCAGCAGCGTGGCAAACATCCCTTCGCAGAAACTGCCGGCAAGCCCCGTTCCCCCTGCCGTTGCCAGCCGTCCTGCGGCGGCAGAAGGCAGCAGCATCTCAAACGCCCCGAACAGATTGAGTGCGAAGAGGAAGGTCACCGCGACCATCAGGCCAATAAACCACGGATTCTGGAACTGAATACCCCAGCCCAGCGAGGCACCGGTCAGCTTAAGCGCGGTCACCATTGCGGCCAGCAGCATAAAGGAGACCAGGATCCCGGCACTGGTTGCCAGAAAACGGAGCCTGATCATCCGTCTGTCTGAGCCCGCATGGAGCACGCTGTTGAGCTTCATGCCCATCACCGGCAGCACGCAAGGCATCAGGTTCAGGATCAACCCGCCCAATAGCGCAAAGAGCACCATTTTGCCGGTTCCCTCAGACACGCCCGCCGCTGACGGTTCCGCGGGCGTTGCCCCGACGGTCATCACGGTTTGCTGCGCTTTATCGCCATTGGTGAGCACAAACGACAGTGCTTTTCCCTGCAGCGAAGTGGGTTTATCTCCCCACTCATCGGTCACGGGCACCGTTACCCGAAGCTGATTGCCGTCGGCTTTGAGGGTCGGTTCACCGGGAAGAATGTCGCCTTCCAGCGGGTCAAAATAGATCCCTGGCTTGTCCCATTGGCCTTGTGTGGTTCCCGTAATGATCAGCTTGTCGTCTGATAACCAGGCTGACAGGTCTGCGGACACGCCAGATGTCGCGGGAATGGCCTGCATCGCGCGTTCAAACGCGTGGCTGAATCCCTCATCCACCGGCTGGTTAAAATCAAGGTGCAGCTTATAGTCCGTCAGCAGACAGACATTGCTGCACGTGGAAAGGGTAAGCGTCCCGTCGAGCGCATCCCCCGCCGCACCGTCGAGGGTGATGGGGATGATGACCTTATCGTGATAGCCCTGGGTGGTCATCCCGGAGATATCAAAGCGCGAAGGCACCGGCCAGTGCCAGTCATCTGTTACGCCAGCAGGCCAGGTGATTTTCGGGGCTACGCCGCCCTCGCCGGGTGAACGCCAGTAGGTTTTCCAGCCGGGCTGCAGCTCAACGATGAGCAGCGCGAGGATGCGGTTTTGCTCCCTTTCCGCCTGAACGCGGATCCGGGCATGATCGTTTTGCGGGGAAACCAGCCAGCCTGTATCCGCCGCATGGACAATGCCGATGCAGGACAGCCACAGGAAGACGAATCCCCTGAAGAGGTTAAACATGTTTTACTCCGTGAATAGTGAAAATTATCGTGTGGTGACGATGATTTTCATTCACGGAAAACGCAGTTTTTGAGGTGTATTCGGGGAGGCGGTGCCTGAACGGGCTGTTCTCTCGGAACGCATGCCCGCCCTTGCGTAAACAACTGAAGTAGCGCGAAGAAGATGATAATCGCCGGTAGCGCACCATCAAAGAACAGAGGCTGAGCACAAAGCAGCGAGTGTGCGCCTAACTGACACGGCGATGGCCCGGACGGCTCAGCGTCGCTGGTTTGAGCCGGGGCATCAGCAATCAGGGTCGTTTGCGGATCCAGTCCCTGCAAAAAATGGTTGAGATAAACCGCACGCTGCACCAGGCAAATAGCCATCGCCAGACACGTGATTATCAAAAGCCATTTTCCCAGAAGCTGACGGTTGCGCATAACGTTCCAAATTTACCAGACGCCCCGATCATAAACGATAGTGATGAATCTACAAGTCCTGACAATGTAAGGTTTTGTCTGTCGGCGTTAGTCACCGGTCAACGCATCATAGACGTCCCGCAGTCGCGTGCGCAGGAAAAGCACCGCCTTGTGCTTACGCGATAACAGCGCCTGCTCGCTGGCCCCGGTTTCCTCTGCCAGCATTTTAATGCTGTAGCCCTGGAGCTCCGTTTTTTCAAAAACCTCGCGCTGAAGCAGCGGAAGTTCAGACAGCGCCTGGCCCAGTTCTTCCCACAGCAGCGTTTTGAGGTACTCCTCCTCCGGCGTATGCGGGACACCGAACAGGGTTTCCGCCAGTTCATCTTCGGGGAAGTCCTCATCATCATCCCCGGTAAAATATCCTGAAAAAGAGACCTCACGTTTTTTCCGCGCCCGGTCGGTCATCTCATTACGTGCCGCGCGAAACAGCCAGGCGGCGACGTTTTCAACCGGCTGCTCCACTTTCATCAGCTGATAGGTGACTTCCTGCAAAATATCGTCGGCATCATCGCGCACGGACGTTCGTCCGCGGATAAAGGCTTTCAGCCGGGCGCGGCAGGCATTAAGCGCCGACATCAGCAATGACTCTCCCGCCAGCCCGGTTTTCATCTCGCTCACTCTGCTTCCGGCGTTTTCGGCGCGCTGTCGTCGCGTTTATCTTCGCGATGACCGTGCCAGCCGCAATGCCCGCGACCATGGCGACCAAAGCCTTCGCGACGCTGCTGAATAAACGCCTCACGCTGTTCGGGGGTCATGTTCATCCAGCGTTCGTGCATACGACGGTGTGCGCCGAACATCCCCGGGCGGAAACCCAGTCCGCCGAACAGGATCCGGCTTAATACCAGAATTCCCAGCGCCTGCCAGAAACCGATGGCTTTCACGCCAAGAATAGCCGGGAGTAAAGCATTCCACAGGGTCATGACCACCAGTCCCAGTACAAGGACGATTACCGCGCCTATCACCAGCCCTTTACCCATACGGTGGCGGCCAAACCCGCGTTCGTGCCCTCTTCCGTGCATATCGAAATCTCTCATGGTGTTTACCTCATTTACAGTGATTGATTATGGCTTGTGATGAGGTAGACGGATGAGGCGGGGAAATATTGCTGGGGAAATGGGAAATTTCTTGAGGCTTGTGGAAACGCGTTTTTTGCCGGGTGAGACTACGCTTACCCGGCTTACGAAATACAATTTTGCAAGTTAGCCGGGCATCAACCAGGCCCCCCCTGAGTGACACTGGGGGGGCAGCAAAAACGGCGTAAAAGTATCTGCAAACTCGTGCACCTGATGCATGCACAACTAACATTGAAAATTAATTTGCCCAATTAATGATTTCGTCCAGCCCTAAAAGTAGTGCAGGAAAGTAACTTTCATCCAGCCCAAGACTATCGTTAACAACTACACTTTCGGCAGGGTTTTCCGGTCTGAGAGTTAATGTCAAAAGCACCCCCCGACCAACAGATGAGGGTGAAAATATCAGGTTTAACTGGTTCTCCGTGCTATCAAAAACCACGTCCTGCGCTTTAACGCCATTAACTAAATTCGCATGTAAATTTTTGAGCTTATCTTTTAAAGCTCTAAGTTCACCGACATTAAAAGAAGCCTTATATTGAGCCTTAAGCTCTGGTAGCTCATACTCTACATAAGTTTGTATCCAGTCATACGCTGGGGCTTCGGGTGTATTTTCCCGCTCAAAGGGGGTAATCCGAAGTACTTTCCTGTCGCTAATTATTTCAATCATATTCAGCTCCATCACTTGTATAGAAAGTGAGTTATTGTCCAGTCTTTTTCACGCACCAACACCTCTAGTGTGTATTTTTTATAAATATAGGTGCCCTTTTCTGCCCGATTCTCTACGAGTTTATATATTTCTGATTCGTAACGAAAAAGCCCAGGAACCTTTTGAGGGTCAGGAGTTCTTTTTCCGTAGCGAATAACTTTTTCCTGAAGTTGCAAAGGAACATAGCGCCCGGGATTAAGCATATGTTTAGCAGGGGTTTCAGTCATTTTAAGAGACTGTGCAGATAAGCCCATTTTCAGGCGTCCACGCAAGAGACTGATGGTAGCCTCGCTGAGTCTCACAGTTACGGCGGTATTGACACCACTCTCCAGTAATGCTTTACCTGCGCGGAAAAGACGAAATGCGCCAAAGGCAATTAAAGCGAGGTCAGTTGGATCAATCAGAGGGGCTTCTAATGGCGTTTCTTCCAGTCTGATGAACACACCATCAGCATCATATATCTGCCATAAACCGGGCGCCTGAGCGACGGAGTAGCCAATACACATGCCACTCTCATCATCTACGATAGGCTTAGAATTCAGTGGAGGATTGCGAGGTCGAAACTGGAAGTATTCACCGGAGGGTAAATTCGACTGGAAGGTGTAGTAGCGTCCGGGCTCGTCTGTAGCCAATCCAACAGTCATTAGCATGATTTCCTTTTGACTTAATCTTGTGGTCATCATAATTGACGTTTTCGTTTCATTCCACTTTTCATGACTCGAGCTTAAGTCGCATTTAACGCTAACGCCTCGTTGGGAGCGTTGTTCAACCTCGCCAGTACTGAAAGCAAATTTCTTCAGCACCTACGGCAACTTACTGTCGACCAGCGTTATCAGTGGAAAGGTATGAGATTTGCCGAACAGGCCGAGGTCGTCCGGGGGTTGACCAAGAAATACACCGTCGATTGTATCTCGTTGGCAGATTGATTATGCCGGATGTTCTCTAAATATGAATGGCACAATTATTCGGGATGCTTACAATGTATCGCCATCAAATGATGGGAATAATTCAAGATAATTCAGGTGGGTTTGGGGATATAGTGAAAGCCTCAAAGTTTTTGTACGCAATGAATTATGCACACTATAAGAGATAAATAAATAAATAAATAAATAAATAAATCAACAGACTGGGATTGCATTGTTAAATCCACGCAATATTCATTTTAGAAAATTCAAAGATTAACTACTCCAATCGTTACCAGAAATAATTTACGGTGAGGGTTCCCCCCCCCTCACCGCCTTTAACTTCAACTCAGCCTCGACTTTTTACAAGGCCCGCAACTCCAGCTAAAGAAGTTCTTACCCAATGCATACCATTTATCATATAGTTTTGGACTCAAAAGAGGATTATACCTCCTTAAACTACCTTGATTAATATGTTTTAATGTATTGCTGAGCAAACCGTCACCGAACCCATCATATGTCAAACATGACGGCTTACAATCACATTTTTTGGAGTCAATGCAATCACAGTGAATATCATCGTTAAGTTTTTTCAATATTGGGCGCCAATAATCCCCATGAGCATTATCAAGTTCCAGAGCAGTTTTTAAATCAAATCCTTTCTTATGATCAAAATAAAATTTTGCCGACTCATCGATTGAGCATATTTTTTTAAAAAACTCTAGCGACTCTTGTTTTTTACCTAGCAAGTTCAAATCAGATAGTACTTTTTCAATTGTCTCAAAAGGTACCAGCGACTCAATTTCATGCACATCTAAAACTTCTACTAAACCTGACTTATTTATTTTGGATTTGATAAAGTGAGCACTAGTCCCTCCGAATGGAGCTCTAGGGTGCTTCTTATCATTATCAACTATGCAAAATGCAATTTCGTTATTTTGTATGGTCCGGTCAAAAACATCCTTTGTACTCCCACCGCCACCATTTAACGCAATGAAATTAATTGAACATCCTGACAATGACTCTTTTCGAGCATAGAAACTTGCAACTATCTTAAAAAAATCAGAATCTAAAGGATTTTCACAAACTATTTTGGTTTTCTGTAGTTGGGATGAGTCACTGAAGAATAAAGGGCCACAGACAAACTTATACCGCACACCCAAATCAACCCAACTAAATGAATTATCACGGATTGAAAAATCTATAGAAACATAAAAAGATACTTGATTGATGATCGAGTGGTACTCCAGCAACCCAGATAAAGCTTCAGAAGCAAAATGTTTAGAAGATGTACTATAAACATCACCTTGAGCTTCAATTATATTCTTAAAAAAAGCCCTTTGTGCAATTAGCAAATGCTTTTCTTCAGCAAATGAACGGAGTATATTCTCAATTGAAATTATATAATCTTTATTGAGGACATCCTCTTTAGTCGCATTTTCAATTTTAATCAACATCATTATCTACCTGAAAAGAAACCTACGGGCCAGTTCTGGAGGTAACCATCTTCGTTGAAGTAGGTTTTTTTGACGATGGTCTGCTGCTTTGAGTTTTTCTCAAAGACTAAAACCGAAACATCATCTTCTGATAATCCCACCTCACCTTCGATGCACTCACCTAAAGCTTCAATCATTGTTTGACTATGTGTTTCAAAAATTATTTTTAGATCAATTTTATTCTCTTTTGCTTTAGTAACAACTTTTGCAAATATCTTCGCCAAATTATGCTGATATGATGGATGTAAGTGAAGTTCTGGTTGCTCAATGATAAACGTAATAGGTCTTCTCGGACTACTAGCTCTACGTTCCGTTTCAAGCCAAATAGCAGCAACGATAGGTAGCACTTGAGAATAACCAAACCCCATATCACTTATATTATAGTTTTCAGCATTGTCACCAGTATTAACTAGAATAGCGAAATGAGACCCCGATTGCTCGACTTTAATAATAAAGTCAAAGTTAGTCTTGGTCCACTCTTCAAATTTTGCTTTGTCTGTTGGCCTTAGTGAATTGAGGAGCATCGCTAAATTAGACCCAGTATGATCTATTTAATTTACCTGTAAATCCTGAAAGCGATAGAATCGTTCTGAAGTTGCACGCAGTGGTGCAATATATTTCACATTTCTAAATGAATCTGCCAAGGATGTGTTAATTATATCAATGATATTATTTATATTCCAAGCAATTACAAAAGGATATAGCTCATCCATAATATCATCTTTATGCTCTTTGAGATTCTTAGTGAATATCTTTTGTTCTTTGAAGAGGAATTTCAAAAGCGAATGTGCATGTTTTTTTGGCACGAATCCGATTTTTTTAAACGATTCAGTAATCTGACTAACATCTGAATTTATATGGAAAAAATGCCTTATCGATTTAGATGCTGCGTCAATAAATGATAACTCTAGAGCCCTATCACCTCGAGGATGCCTTATCGAAAAGAAAGTAGGCGACGTTACTGTCGAATCCTCTTTACCCTTGGAATGCAGGCTAGGGATGAATTGGCCAAGATTTCTAGCAACAATGCCTTCACGCTCTAAAATTCTTCCTTTAGATTCTATTTGCAACTTCACATTGCTATTGTCGTCAAGAGATATTGTTATGATACCATCATCCAAAATCAATTTTATATTCTTTGTCTTGGTTTTTTTATCCTTAGAATAAACTGTTAACTCAGTTTCAATGTTTGTATCCGTTTTGGCAGAATCATTAAATCGATAATAAGCGTATCTTTGCGAAATTTCTGGCGGGACAGAAAGCGAAAAACTAAAACTAATTTCTTTATTCTCTGAGTTTCGAGACAATACATCTGTAAAGTCACCAAAATCTACAAAACGTCCATACCAAAGGATAGGGCCTGTGGTATTTTCTTCAACAGATTGACGTAGTAGAGGGAACGTACGTAATAATGAACTCTTGCCGCTACTGTTTTTTCCGACAAATACAGTGATAGGTTTGAGATCAATAAATGTTTTATCCACAAAGCTTCTAAAATTTTGCAGACCAATGCCGTTAATCATTTTCATCCATCCCTAAGTAAAATTCACGGTGCACTTAAACTTATGAATTAATATATGGCTTTTAGTTCTATCGCGCAATGCTTTCCCCGCCCCGCCTGCCAGCTTAACGGGTTGCTTTTAATGCAGGTTCCTCAGAAACCCCGAGCCGCGCCAGCGCTGGCTAGCAAATGCTGGAATAAAAAACGAATGCAAACTCATTCACCTGATGCATCCGCAGCTAAAAAAATGATAAATCATAGATTTTGGTCATTTACTTCACTATTCTTGCATTGAAAATCCCAGCCACCCGTCAGCGGCCGCGTATTTGAATTTTTTATCGCCATAAATCACCGTTGCTCCACGCGCCAGCGCATCGAGCTCTCACCATTCCGGGGGAATCCCTTAGTGATCCAAATCGAAACGATTTTTTGAGACGCGATCCCTTTCGGGTTTCGTCATCTTGGTTGATGGCCCCCTCGTTCGTTTTTAGCGGTGTATCGCTTCTTTGCTGGCGATTTTTGCGCGGCGAACCATATTTTAACGCGCCGTTAAGCACTTTCACGACGTCCGGCTCATCCCAGGCGATAACTCCGTCATCAACGATATTCAACACCGCTGCGGCTTGCTCAGACGATGTAGGGGTCATAACCGGATCGCCATCCCCGGAGAGTTTTCCACAGTTATTGACAGGATTCCGAGGCGCGGCCATGCCGCTTTTTAAAGTCAAAGGCTCAACAACCAAAAACTGTGGAACGATACACCATTCGGCTACTCGGATAATTTGTACCAGCTCAGAGCTAAATGCTGGCCGTAGATGCCCACAACGTTTTCCCTCGTAGGAGTGCTTCCGCAGATTTCCAGCTACGCCAGACATTAAAAAGGCTCCCTCAGGAGCCTCTCATTATCAATCACGCCTGCGCCGGCAAACTAAAGCTCGAAATACTCCTTGAGAGCTGCTGCGCCTGCTCTTCCAGGGAAGCGGCGGCTGCGGCGGACTGCTGAACCAGCGCGGCGTTCTGCTGGGTCACGCCATCCATCTCAGTCACCGCCTGTCCGACCTGGCTGATACCACGGCTCTGCTCTTCAGATGCCACGGAGATCTGCTCCATCAACGTATTCACTTTATTCACGGAACTGATAATAGAATCAATGACCTCGCCTGAACGGTTCACCAGTTCAGCGCCGTTTTTGACGCTGGAAACCGACTGGGCAATCAGGCTTTCAATGTCTTTCGCGGCAACCGCGCTTTTCTGCGCAAGAGTGCGCACTTCACTGGCCACCACGGCGAAGCCGCGTCCTTGTGTGCCGGCGCGTGCTGCTTCAACCGCGGCGTTGAGCGCCAGAATGTTGGTCTGGAAAGCAATGCTGTTGATGACGCTGGTGATGTCCTCGATGCGCTTAGAGTTCGCCGCGATGGTATTCATTGTTTCGATCACTTCGCGGGTCACGGCCTCACCGGTGTGCGCATTGTTCACCGCGTCCTGCACCAGTTTTCCTGCCTGGTGAACGTTATCGGTGTTATTCGCCACGGTCGCGCTCAGCTCTTCCATACTGGCCGCCGTCTGGGTTAACGCGGAGGCTTGCTGCTCGGTGCGTGAAGCCAGATCGATATTCCCGGAAGCAATTTCCTGTGCGGCGTGGGTGACGGTATGGCTCGCATCACGCACCTGGGCGATAGTCGACAGAAGCGCCTGGCGCATCTGCTCCATTGAGCCCATCAGGTGATCGATTTCATTGCCGGAGGTGCCTTTTACCGGCACTGGAATGTCCAGTTTACCGGCGGCGATCTGGCTGCAGTGCTCGCGTGCCAGGTTGACCGGCGCGAAAACAAAGCGCTTCATCAGCAGGCTGACGGCAACAATCACGATAACAAACAGGAAAGCAATCGCCGCAATGATCGCCAGACCGGAGATGAAATTACTGCTCGCATCCTCGTTCAGGGTTTTGGCATATTTCTGGTGAACGGCAAGGACCTGGTCGAGAACGATTTCATACTGACGGTCGAGGCGGGACACCTCCGGGATAAGCGCATTAAACTTTGCGACATCGCGCGCAGCGGCGGCGTCAATCAGCGGTGCCAGCCCCTGGTTACGGTAGTTTTGCCAGGCATCCTGATACGCGCTCACCAGCGGCGCTTCATCCGACAGGCGCGGAGACGCCATAAACGCCGCAAAGGCGTGATCCGCTTTTGTGAGGGCCTCTTTAACTGCGGAAAGTTTCGCTGACTCATCAGCCGAGTTCCCCGCTTCCACCATCTTCACGTACTCCATCACCCTGACGCGCAAGGTACGGCTGTGGTTGATGGGGTCAATGATCGACAGCACAACCTGGATTTCTTTGTTCACATTATCCAGGGAATTATTACTTTTAATGATGAGGCCAACGCTGGTAATGGTGCTGACGACAAAGAAGAAAAGCAGAGCAAAAAGGACAATCAGGGATGATTTTTTTAACGACATGGACCGATACCTCAAGAATAAACATTCCCTATCGTTATCGGCCGATCCAAAACTTAAATTAATTAAAGTTATTAACGTTTCCCTTCAGCAGCCAGGGCTATGCTTTCGCTTTATAGCGCCGCTGCAGGGTGGCATCCAGTTTTCGCTGTAACGGTTGTGGCGTTTCGCCGTCGATCAGTTTGCCAATCAGATCAAAGCAGTGCCACGCCAGCTGGCGGTTATCCTGGCGAATGGTATCAACCGGAATGGTGAGCGAGTCGTAAAGGTAGTGATCGTCAAAGCTGGCTAACCGGATATCACTTTGCATCAGGTTATGCTGCCCCATATAGCGCAATACCCCTTCCAGCAGACCACAGGCGGCAGTGAACAAGGCTTTTGGCGGGCGTCCCAGGCGGGCGCACAGCTCGGCGAACATCTCGTAGCCGGAGCTCGGGTGATAGTTGCCGTGAATGATCCACTCCGGACGCAGCGCCACATTGGCCTCTTGCAGCCCTTGCTTAAACCCTTCCAGACGATCGCGCGTCGGGGAAAGCCGCGGCTGCCCGCCAAGGAAGTAAATTTCATCAGGATGCTGGCGCGCAATGTCGGCCACCAGTTCCGCCGTCGGGGTAATGGAATCGGTGATCACCAGCGGCAATGTGCTGTCGTTCATATGGCGGTCAAAAAGGACGACCGGCAGCTGTTCGCTCAGCTTCTGGTAGTCGGCATCATTGAGCATACTGGAGGCCACAATCAGCCCGTCCACCTGACGCGCCACCATGTTATTAACCACCACCGTCTCCTGCCCCGGGTTTTCATCACTGCAGGAGATGAGCAGTTGAACGCCTGCCTCACGGCACAGCGTCTCCAGTTCGTGAGAAAACACCGCAAAGCCGTAGTTAGTGATCTCCGGCACCACCAGACCGATGGTGTGGCTACGGTTATCACGCAGCGAGCGCGCGTGAATGCTGGGCTGGTAGTGATGCTCTTTCGCAATCGCCAGCACGCGCTCACGCGTCTCTTCCGCCACGCGAAGCTCTTTGCTGCGCCCGTTCAGTACCAGGCTGGCGGTGGCTTTTGAAACCCCCGCCAGTTCCGCGATGTCTTTAATTGTGACGCGTTTTGTTTTTCTCACAACGACTTAGATCCGGCTGCCAAAACCCTTATTCTACCATGCAGCCGCGCAGCGACCAGTAGCGTAATGTGATGTCGGACCCACCTTCGAATCGCACCCGTGCCGGATGGTCAGGAAAATAGCGGCTGCTCATCACCCCTTCGCCATGATTGATGAAAATTTCAACGCTGGAGCTGTCACACAGAATGCGTAAATGATGAACGTCGCCCCGCCAGTAACGGGTCAATGTCTCCCCGGTTTTCAGGCTGGCGCGTTCCAGACGCAACCCGCTGTCCTCGACGATAAGGCGCAATGCACCGGCGAAATCCACGGTTACTGAAGATGAGGTGAGCTCGAACTCAAGGCGCGTCGCATCAAGAGCTGGGGCATCGCTGGCGTTACCCTGCCAGCAACACTCCTCTTCACGCAGTGCGTGCAGTTCGCGCACCGGCGTCTGCCACAGTTTGCCGTCACGGAAGTGTAATTCTCGCGGGCAGGTCATCTGATGGATCCACCCCTGCGCACGTGTGGGCTGAAACATCTCTTCTCCGTCCGGCACGCCCATCCAGCCGATCAGGATCCGCCGTCCGTCTTCCGCCACCGTGGTTTGGGGAGCGTAGAACTCGAAACCGGCGTCCAGCTCGTGCAACTCGCCATGTTCAAACGTAGCGCGGGTATGGTCGAACGCCCCGCTCATCCACGTGGCCGGATAAGTATTGAGATAGCGATGCGGTTCGCGCGCCAGCCCCTGCGGGCAGCAGATCAATACGTGTGTCCCGTCGAGGGCAAACAGGTCCGGGCACTCCCACATGTATCCCGCCTCGGTCAGGCCGTTCACGCCATGACCGGCAATCTCTCCGCAAGACGCCCAGTGGTGCAAATCGGCAGATGTGAACAGCAGCACCTTGCCGCGTTTTTGCAGATCCTGCGCCCCCAGTACCATGTACCACACCCCGTCGTGCTGCCACACTTTCGGGTCACGCACGTGGCCGGTGTAGCCTTCCGGCAGCGCAAGGACCGGACCGAGTTTTTTGAATGTACCGTCGGGCTGTTGCGTGGCAAGGCACTGCCAGGCGGTGCGGCTGCCATCATCAAATTTCACGTTGCCGGTATAACACAACGTCAGGACACCGTTGTTATCGACGGCGCTGCCGGAATAGCAGCCGTTGCGGTCATACTCCTCATCGGGCATCAGCGCCATCGGTTCATGCTGCCAGTGCACCAGGTCTGCGGAGCTCCAGTGTCCCCAGCACTTATAGCGATGGTCGCAATCCAGCGGATTCCACTGATAGAACAGGTGGTAACGCCCGGCAAACCAGATAAACCCGTTAGGATCGTTCATCAGCCCCGTCACCGGTGCCGGATGCCATTGCGGATAATGGCTGTCGGCGTACGCACGCGGCTGGCCTTTCATGACGGCCTGCAGGATTGCAGGCCAGCGGGAAGGTAACGTCATTATTCAGAATCCGTTTTATATTTCAGCAGCAGCGAGACGGTAAACGCCACGCCGAAGGCAATCACCATGCCGATAATATAGTTGAGCAGCGAACTTGCCTGCACGATCGCCATGCCCGGGATGGCAGTCAGCCCGACGGCGGTCATATAAACATGTACCGAGACCACCCACGCCCCGCCTGCCGCACCGCCAATCAGCGCGGCGATAAACGGTTTCACGAAACGCAGGTTGATACCAAATATTGCCGCTTCGGTAATGCCCAGCATGGCCGAAAACGCAGACGGTAACGTAATGGCTTTAATTTTCGCGTCTTTGGTTTTAAACCAGACCGCCAGACAGGCTCCCCCCTGCGCCACGTTGGCCATCGCCCAGATAGGCAGCAGGAAGTTAACGCCAATCGAAGGATTCCCCAGTAACCCGGCTTCAATGGCATGGAAACTGTGGTGAATACCGGTGATAACGATAACCGAGTAAAGCCCGCCAAATAACAGCCCGGCCAGCCAGCCCGCATGGGCGATCAGGGTGCTCAGAACAAAGGAGATGCCATCCCCTAACGCACGCCCGGCCGGGCCAATGATCAGCAAGGCAATAAAGCCGGAGAGAATAACGGTGAGGAACGGCGTCAGGATCAGATCTAACGCATCCGGAATAATACGGCGCAGGTTTTTCTCCACGATACTCATAAACCAGACGGCCAGCAGCACCGGGAATACCGTTCCCTGATAGCCAATCATGGCAATCTCAAGGCCGAAGAAGTTCATGGTGTGGAAGCCAGACGCCACGCCCCAGGCGTTTGTCAGCGCCGGGTGCGTCAGAATGCCGCCGAGGGTCGCCCCCAGATAAGGGTTACCGCCAAATTCACGCGCGGCCGTGAAGCCAATCAGGATCGGCAGAATGATAAACGCCGCTGAGCTGCACATATCCAGCATGATATAGAGCGCGTTATCGGCATTGACCCAGCCGTAGGTTTTGACCATCCCGAGCAGGCCCATCAGTAAACCGGAGGCCACAATCGCTGGAATGATCGGCACAAAGATGTTTGAGAGCAGTCGGGCAATGCGCTGGAACGGGTTCAGCTTGCGTGCCGCCATGTCAGCCGCTTCGGACTTGCTGGATTCGCTAATCCCTGCCGCCTGGATAAACGCGGCGTAGACCTTGTTAACCACCCCCGTACCAAAAATCACCTGCATCTGCCCGGCGTTGCGAAAACAGCCTTTAACGCCGTCAACCTTGCCGATGGCCTGCTGGTCGGCAAGCGTGTCATCGACCAGCACCAGTCGAAGACGCGTTGCGCAGTGCGCCGCACTGGCGATGTTCTCTTTGCCACCGAGCAGCGGAATGAGCGCGCGGGCGATATTATCAAAATCCATAGATACCTCTGCCTGACTGTATTTTTATGATGTGAGAAACGCTCCCGCACTGCGGGAGCGTAAAAGGTTAAAACCAGGTTTCCATCTGTACCCCAAAGTTCCATTCCCCGCCGGCGTTGAAACCGCTGCTGCCAAAGGCATCATCGCTGGCGTAATTATCCAGTTTGCTGCTCCAGTCCATCCAGGTGGCGAACAGACGTAACTCAGGACGGCTGAAGAAATCGCCGATCTTGCCCGCTTTTAACGTTGGGGCAAAGGTCAGCTTGTAGAAACTTCCGTTGACGGCGTTTCGGTCTTTATACCCTTCCGGATTTAAATCCATGTACTGATAGCTGCCCTCAAACGCCAGGGCGAAATTCTGCGTGACTTCTTTAATCAGGCGGGTATTGAGCGTGACCCACTCATAGCTGTCGCCTTTGACATAGCGGTCTTTACTGCTCTGGGCCAGAACGGCAGGCGCGATATGCCAGCCACCACCGAGTGGCGTGACACCGTAACTTGCAAAGCGCCAGGTATCGGCTTCAGACAGCAATGCGCCATCGGAACCGATGCTCTTCACCTCTGCCCCCAGCCCGTGGCCGTACAGCAGCGCCGTTTTGGCTGAACCTTCGCGCAGGCCGTAGAAACTTTCATTGTGCAATCCGACCAGGGCATGAACGCCATTGTTGGCAGCGTCGGTTTTTATCAGATCGCCATTGCTGTCTTTGCGGTCGTCGTTGTCTTTTGCCCGCAGGCCGCTCACCATCAGCTGGAACGGCCCGGCGAAGTGGTTCATGCTGAGGATGTAGTTTTGAACGTTATTATCGATTTGCTCTTCGCTGCCGAAGTTACGCCCGTAAAGAGAGAAGTTGCTGCGCAGCGATTCATTCCATTTCACGTCATACACGCCACCACCGGTACCGGCCAGGAACACCACATCGGAATCCAGCCAGTGAATATCAAAGTTATCCCGGTCGAAGCGTTTACCGGCCCAGAAGGTACTGCCCTTCAGCGCGCCGGTAAAATCAGGCAGATTGCCCAGTTCAGCAAACGCCTGACGAATATTGAGATCGCTGGTGTCAGCGGACCAGTCGTTATAGGTTTTCTGACCATCCGCCAGCATAGCCTTGAAGCGCGTGGTCGCCCCGTTATCCAGGGTCTGTTTGTGTTCCACGTTCAGCTCAACGTAGGTATCGGCTTCATTCCCCAGACGCCCGACCGCACCACCGGTTTCCCCTGCTGGCGTCAGATAAGGGCCGCTTTTACTGCTCGACGCCGCATCGTTCATCAGCAGGCCAGAACGGGCATAGCCATGAAACTCAAACCCACTGCTCTGATCGGCTTTCTTCTCCAGTGCGGCGGTACGCTGCGCCACTTGCTGGGTTGTTGTTTGGGCCTGCTGCTGGGCAGTCACCAACTGCTGCGTTTTTTGTTCTGCGTCGGTGGCGCGTTTCTCCGCAACCTGCGCGCGGGTTTCCGCGGCCTGAAGACGCTGCTCCAGAGCAGCAAGACGCGCTTCGATACTCGTCATATCCGTTTGGGCAAAAACAGAGGTACTCCCGGCCAGCATGCCTATCATCACGGCAAGTCTGCGTTTTTTATACATTTTGTCGCATCCCTAAAAGAAGTCATTGAAAGTGCTAAATTGCTAAACCGGTTTAGGTTGATGATACTAAACCTGCCAATTTTGGATCGGCAATCTTTTTTGCTAAACCGATTTAGTAAGTGTGATCGAGGCGACAATTCAGGCCGTCGACAGACGGCCCGTTGCGGGAGGAATTACAGTTGCGGGTGATAAGGCAGCGCGGTCATCGCCCCTTTAGCCGTGGTGGCTAACGCGCCGCAGCGCTGGGCTAATGCGATCACGCGTGGAAGATCGTGGCTGTCGATACTCCCAGCGGAAGCCAGTCCATAAAGCAGTCCCGCTACGAAGGCATCACCTGCGCCGGTGGTGTCCACGCATTCAACGGGGGTTGCCGGATAATGCTTTACCGTTCCGTCATGCCAGGCGATGACCCCGTCTTTGCCCTGAGTGACCAGCACCAGCCGGGCCGGACAGCGGCGCATCAGCGCGGCCAGCCCTTCCGTGACCCCAAGGTCGGCGGTTAGAAAAGCCAGTTCTTCGACGGAGAGTTTGACGACGTCAGCGCACTGCAGCGCCTGTTCGAGGCAGCGGCGCAGGTCGTCCTCATCCGGCCAGAGATCCGGGCGGATATTGGGGTCGAAACTGACATACCCCCCCGCTTCCCTGACCGCGTTCATGGCCTGAAACGTTGCAGAACGGCTCGGTTCAGCGCTCAGGGCAATGGAACAGACATGCAGCCACTCTCCTGCGCTAAAGGGCGGCAAATCGGCTGATGCCAGAAACAGATCGGCGCTCGGGCGAACCATAAAGGTGAAAGAGCGTTCGCCCTGTTCGTCCAGATCCACGACTACGGTTGACGTGCGGTGTGCCGGGTCGAGGTGCATCCACTTTACGTCAACCTGCTCGTCAGCCAGCGTTTTATGCATAAAGCGACCGAAAGGATCGTCGCCGACCCTGCCGATAAAGGCGCTTTTCCCGCCCAGACGGGCAATACCTACCGCCACGTTCGCCGGCGCGCCACCAGGGCATTGCAGCAACCGGCCTTCTCCCTCCGGTAATAAATCCACTACCGCATCGCCAAGTACCCAGATTTTTTGCATGTGATCCTCTCAGCTAAACAATGTTAAACCGTTTTAGCTATTTAAGCACAGGCAGGACGAAGGGGAAATAATACGGAAGGAAAATTGGCTTAACGCACCAGGTGTGGCCAGCTAATATCGCCTACGCCATTCAGCGCTGGACGGGCAAACAGAAAGCCCTGAAAGCGTCGGATCCCGGCAGATTCAAGCCAGCACCACTCTTCCAGCTTCTCGATGCCTTCCGCCACCAGGGTAATTTCTAGGTCGGTGCAGCAGCTGACTATCGAGCGCACAATCGCCTGTTTTGGCCCACTGAGATGGATATTGCTGACAATTTCGCGGTCAATTTTAATTTTATCCGGCTGGAATCGGGTCAGCAGTGAAAGCCCGGCGTATCCGGAACCGAAATCATCGATCGCCAGGCCAATACCTTCAGCGCGCAGGTGTTTAATGGCGCTATTGAACTTGTTGAACCCGGAAATCATCTCGTTTTCGGTCACTTCAATGACCACCTGCTCCGGCTGAAGCCCATGTTGTTTAATCTGTTCAACCAGAAACTCCACGGCGCCAGGCACTTTCACCAGCGACATCGGGAGAAGATTTACCGCGATTTTATGGCTTCCGATCCCCAGTTTATCGGCCAGCGCAAAAGCCCAGGCCTTGGTCTGGAGATCGACTTCATAGATTTTGTCCTGATCGAGGCGGCTGAAAAAATGCTCCGGGCTTCCCCCGTCATTACCGCGGATAAGGGCCTCAAGCGAACTGATTTTCCCTTCCAGCGGTTCGACGATGGGCTGGAGGGCGAACTGGCAGGTTTGTTTGTCCAGCAGACCCAGACTCTCGCCAAACGGCGATTTCTCACGCGAGAGCGTCCATTTCTCCGGGGCAAAACGCACCCCCGACGGGGCCGGTCGTTTGCCGGTAATAAACGTCTGAATAAATTTGAACACCCGATCATCAGATGTCAGATAACTGTCCAGTTTGCTGTAGTGCAGTATCGACTGCAGAACGTCTTTCGGCGACTGGTTCTGCAGGTCAAACAGCAGCATACCGACATTCTCAAAACGTCTGCGGGGGCCGTAATCCCGCATAAGCTCAACCACGCCGCTGTGCCGCTTATCCTCACGGATCTTCTGAAACAGCCTTACCACACTCTCTTCCGAGCCTTCGAGGAGTTGCAGGACATCATCCCCTTTTGAAAGAAGAACGCCGGTAATATTCAACCCGGCATTGCGCGTCCTGGCCTGTTCAACCAGCGCCTGGAGTTCGGCGGATCGGCAGGATAAATTCAACTGGCTGCGGTAGATAAGAGTAGTCAGCACAAAAACGTGTTCCGATAAGAGGTATGCGTTGGACATTACTGTTTAACATACTTCATCTGCGCGACCTAACAGATTAACCCCTTGCGGGAGAGGCTACTTTTTCTCATCCCCGATGCGTCTGTCAATTCTCTCCTGCATGTAGGCATAAAACGGGTTCGACGTCACCCGCATTAACGCGTCTTTGCCTACGCTCAGCACGGAGGTTTCCCCCCACAGCGCAATCGTGCCGAGGCTAATGCCATACCGGTTTTTCTCCGCAGGATGTCGGCCATAGAGATCGTCATCAGGCGGGAACGGCACGGCGACATGCGACAGTGAATAGACCTCCTGCGGCCAGGACATCGCCAGCGGTACCGCGGTCTCATCGGTGCCTCCCGCCGGGGTTATTTTCGCCACCGCGGCGAAACTGTCCGCGCTGGCATTGGTAATAATCGTGACACCGTAACGCCTTTTCGCCACAGGCAGTAACTCAGAGGTCGCCGCCCACGACGACGGTTTAAAGAGAGGACGGAAGCTGGCGGCCTGATTGATATCAAATACAACCAGCTCGCTGCCGTTCGCCGGAAGCAGGTCAAATAAGCCGGTGACCACGGCGCGGGTGCTGACCGTTGAATCCATCACCGACTGGAATGCGAGTACCGGTGGCAGCTGGTCCAGTCTGTGCTCCCGGGCATCCCGCCCCATTTGCTCCTGCAGGGCCTGGGTCAAGAGCCATGACTGGCGCGCCGCATTGACCGGGAAGGAGTTGTATTTATACGGGTTATATTCCGGCGAGATGTTTAACCATGCCGCTTTGGCAAACGGCGGTAACATCGCCGGCAATCCGGCCAATCCTGCAAACCGGGCGAACGCCGTGACGCCAATCATTGGCGAGAGCAGAATGAGCTGTTGCGGTTTGCGAAGCGCAGGCGTGTCCAGCGCATCAAGGGCATATTTCATCGCCAGCGCCCCACCGTTGGAGTAACCCACCAGATGCAGGGGAACATTGTCTCCCGCCAGCCGCGTGGCTTCACGCACGGCAAGGCGCGTCGCTGCCAGCCACCTCTCCCAGTCAACGTTCGTCAGCGCGCCGGGCGCGGTGCCGTGTCCGGGCAGGCATGGGGCCACCGCCACAAAACCGTGCTGCTGATAATCACGGGCAAGATGCCGGACACTGTAAGGCGAATCTGTTAGCCCGTGCAGCAACACCACCGCGCCGCGTGGCGTTCCGGCAGGCATCAGCACAAAGGAGCGGTTGGCATCGGGTGAAAATTTACCGGGCCAAACCAGGCTCTGACGGTAGTAACGGTTTAACGACGTGCGCTCCTCACCCTGGGTTTTGCGCGTTACCGCGTTATCCAGATCGGTGAAAATGGCGTTTTCCCGGGCGACATACTGGGCAAAACTCGCCTTATCGATCTCGCGTACGGACATCTCATCTGCCCGCCAGGTATGCCAGAGATGCAGTTCCGGTCCCTGCTGCGAGAGATAAACCCGAACCGCGAGCAGGACGATCAGTACCACTCCTGCGATCGTCGCCATTTTCTTTGCGAGCGCCATCAGGCGCACGCTGATACGCCAGGGCAAGTTCGCCATGCCGGGATCCCTTTCATATTTACGTTGTCTCTATCTTATCAAAAATGTGAAGACGCTGACGTATTCACGAAATTCATACCTCCCCGCTCAGCCAGTGCACCAAAAGTGAACTACGCTGCACAAATGTTGATCATTGGTTAACTAAATATTGCATGAAGTTTGCAGCACAGCGGCGTCCCGTCTCTCTGTGGACATGGCACGCGTCATGCATTGTTAATCAAATAACACAAACCTGATGACTGACAGCCTGTTAACAGCGAGGCGGTATGACGACGAAACCCGAGGTGTTGAGCCGTATTGAAGCCACGTTCAGCCAACTGACCCCCAGCGAGAAGCGGGTGGCAAGCTGGCTGCTGGCGCATGCCGCCCAGATCCCGTTTGAAACGGCTGAAAGCGTGGGTCTGGCGACCGGCACCAGCGGCATTACCGTGGGACGCTTTCTGCGAAAACTCGGCTACCGCAATCTGGAAGATGCCAAAAAGAGCCTGCGCGACCCGCATCAGCCCTGGGGTATGAACGAGCGGCTGGACTCCTGGCAGCAGCAGTCCCCTCTGCCCAACCGCCTTCAGCACTCTCTGTCGCTGGAGGTGGATGCCATCACCCAGGTTTATCAGCTGGCGCATACCGACGCATTCCGCCAGGTGGTTCATCAGCTTGCCCACGCGGATGCGGTTTTTGTGCTGGGGATCCAGTCGACACGCGGGATAGCCAACGCCTTCTTCAGTCATCTTGAGTACCTTCGTCCGCGCGTCAGCTACGCCGAAGGCGCGTCCGGCAGCTGGGTTGAATCCCTGAACTCCGGTTTCGCCCACCCCTACGTGGTGCTGACCGATACCCGCACCTATTCCACCATTGCGCGGCAGTACTGTCGGGTCGCGAGCGAAAAAGGTATTTCGCTGGCCCTGATCACCGATATCTGGTGCCCGTGGGCGCGGGATTACCCGCTTGATTTACTGCAGGTGAAAACCGAAACCGGCCATTTCTGGGATTCGCTGGCACCTGTGAGCTGTCTGTTCAACCTGCTGCTGTCAGGTGTCGTGGAAGCGCTGGGTGATGCCCTTCCACCGCGGCTGGCGGTAAACCGGCAATTACAACAAGAGTTTGGTCAATTCGAACGCTAAAGGAGCGGAGCTATGCCCCCAGAGAGTGAACTGATTGATGTGGCGAAGACCTTCCCTGCGCTGCATATCGATTTGAAATATGCCACAGCCGACAACATCACGGGCCGTCCGATTTATCAGGAGGCGCTGTGCCTGCTGCATACCGATGCGGCCACCGCGCTGGCGAAAGCCATCAGCATCGCCGCACTGGCCGGGCTGAAGCTGGTGGTCTACGACGCTTATCGCCCGCAGGAAGCGCAGGCTCAGTTGTGGGATGCCTGCCCGAACCCGGAATACGTGGTTGATGTGGCGATTGGTTCCAACCACAGCCGCGGGACGGCCATCGACGTTACGCTGATGGACGAACAGAACACCGTGCTGGATATGGGGGCCGGTTTTGACGAAATGCACGACCGCTCGCACGCCTGGCACCCGTCCGTGCCGCCGCACGCGCAGCGCAATCGCCTGCTGCTTAACGCCATCATGTCCGGTGGCGGTTTTGTGGGGATCAGCAGCGAATGGTGGCACTTCGAGCTGCCGAACGCGGCCAGCTATCCCCTGCTTGACGATCGTTTTGCCTGTTTCCCGTTGACGCACACCCCTCTTTAAAACTGGAGCACTGCCATGAAAACAACGCTTCTTACTACCCTGATCGCCGCCTCGCTGGCACTCAGCGCCCCGGTTGCGCTGGCTGCCGTCCCGAAAGATATGCTGGTGATCGGGAAAGCGGCCGACCCGCAAACGCTCGACCCGGCGGTGACCATTGATAACAACGACTGGACGGTGACTTACCCCGCCTATCAGCGTCTGGTGAAGTACAAGCCAGGCTCCACCGAGGTGGAGGGCGACCTGTCAACGGGCTGGAAAGCGTCAGAGGATCAGAAAGAGTGGACCTTTACCCTTACCGATAACGCAAAATTCGCCGATGGCACCCCGGTTACTGCCGAGGCGGTAAAACTCTCCTTTGAACGTCTGCTGAAGCTTAGCCAGGGGCCGTCTGAAGCGTTCCCGAAAGATCTCAAAATTGATGCGGTCGATCCGCACACGGTGAAATTCACCCTCAGCCAGCCGTTTGCCCCGTTCCTCTACACCCTGGCCAACGACGGTGCGTCGATCGTTAACCCGGCGGTGTTAAAGGCGAACGCTGCCGATGATGCACGCGGTTATTTAGCGCAAAACACCGCCGGGTCCGGGCCATTCATGCTGAAAAGCTGGCAGAAAGGTCAGCAGCTGGTGCTCGTTCCGAACCCACACTGGGCGGGTGAGAAGCCGCACTTCAAGCGCGTTTCGGTGAAAATTATTGGTGAAAGCGCTTCACGCCGCCTGCAGCTTTCCCGTGGCGATCTGGATATCGCCGATTCACTGCCCGTCGATCAGCTTTCAGCCCTTAAGCAAGAAGGCAAAGTGGCGGTGGCGGAATATCCGTCCCTGCGCGTGACCTATCTTTATCTGAATAACAGCAAAGCCCCGCTCAATCAGGTGGATTTACGTCGGGCCGTCTCCTGGGCAACAGATTATCAGGGAATGGTGAAAGGCATCCTCAGCGGCAATGGTAAACAGATGCGCGGCCCGATACCGGACGGCATGTGGGGGTTTGACGCCACGGCAATGCAGTACAGCTTTGACGAGTCCAAAGCCAAAGCCGCGCTGGAGAAAGTCAAAGACAAGCCAGCAAGCCTGACATTCCTCTATTCAGACAACGACCCCAACTGGGAGCCGATCGCCCTGTCCACGCAGGCGAGCCTCGGCAAGATCGGCATCAACGTGAAGCTGGAAAAACTGGCTAACGCCACCATGCGCGATCGTGTCGGGAAAGGTGACTATGACATCGCTATTGGCAACTGGAGCCCGGACTTTGCCGACCCGTACATGTTCATGAACTACTGGTTTGAGTCGGACAAAAAAGGGTTGCCGGGTAACCGCTCGTTTTACGAGAACAAAGAGGTTGACGACCTGTTGAAGGCGGCCCTGAAAACCACCGATCAAGCGGAGCGTACCCACGATTACCAGCAGGCGCAGAAGGTGGTGATCGACGAGGCGGCCTACGTGTATCTGTTCCAGAAGAACTACCAGCTGGCGATGAACAAAGAGGTGAAAGGCTTCACCTTTAATCCAATGCTGGAGCAGGTTTTTAACATCGCCACCATGAGTAAATAACGGTTCTCGCCGGGGGAAAGTGTATGACGTTCTGGAGCATTGTGCGCCAGCGCTGCTGGGGGTTAATCCTGGTGGTGGCCGGTGTCTGTATCATCACCTTTATTATTTCACACCTGATCCCCGGCGATCCGGCCCGCCTGCTGGCCGGAGACCGCGCCAGCGACGACATTGTGCAAGGTATCCGCCAGCAGCTGGGGCTGGATCAACCGCTGTATATCCAGTTTGGTCGCTATGTGGATGCGCTGGCCCATGGCGATTTAGGCACCTCTATCCGCACCGGGCGACCGGTTGCGGAAGATTTGAAGGCCTTTTTCCCGGCCACCCTGGAGCTGGCTTTTTGTTCCCTGCTGCTGGCGCTGGTTATCGGCGTGCCGCTGGGGATTTTATCGGCGGTCTACCGTGACCGCTGGCTGGATCATCTGGTGCGCTTAATGGCGATGACGGGCATTTCAACGCCCGCATTCTGGCTTGGGTTGGGGGTGATTGTCCTCTTCTACGGGCATCTGCAACTTCTGCCGGGCGGCGGAAGGCTTGACGACTGGCTCGATCCACCGACGCACGTCACCGGCTTTTATCTGGTGGATGCGCTGCTGGAAGGCAACGGGGAGGTCTTTTTCAATGCCCTGCAGCATCTGATTTTACCTTCAATGACGCTGGCATTTGTTCATCTCGGCATTGTGGCGCGTCAGGTTCGCTCGGCCATGCTGGAGCAGCTCAGTGAAGATTACATACGAACCGCACGCGCCAGCGGATTGCCCGGCTGGTACATCGTGCTGCGCTATGCCCTGCCCAATGCGATGATCCCGTCGATTACCGTGCTTGGACTGGCGCTGGGCGATCTGCTGTATGGCGCAGTCCTCACCGAAACCGTCTTTGCCTGGCCGGGAATGGGCGCCTGGGTCGTCACCTCTATTCAGGCGCTCGATTTCCCTGCCGTCATGGGCTTCGCGGTAGTGGTCTCACTGGCCTATGTGCTGGTTAATCTGGTGGTCGATCTGCTCTATCTGTGGGTTGACCCGCGAATCGGGCGCGGAGGTGCCGAATGATGTTGACTCAGGAAACGCCCGTCCCGGTTAAAACAGCGAAAGCAGGCATCAACTGGGCAAAACTGTTCTGGATGCTGCGTAAAAGCCCCCTCACGCTGATTGGCGCCGCGATCATGATCCTGATGCTCCTGCTGATGGTGACATCACCGTGGATTGTGCCGCATGACCCCAATGCGCTGGATTTGACCGCGCGTCTGCAGGCTCCGTCTGCCGAACACTGGTTTGGCACCGATGAGGTCGGCCGCGATCTGTTCAGCCGGGTGCTCGCCGGCAGCCAGCAGTCGATCAGCGCGGGGCTGGCCGTCGTGGTGATTGCGGGCGGTATTGGCTCGCTGCTGGGCTGTTTGTCTGGCGTGCTGGGCGGGCGCGGCGACGCCATTATTATGCGCATTATGGACGTTATGCTCTCCATTCCCTCGCTGGTGCTGACCATGGCGCTGGCAGCGGCGCTGGGGCCGAGCCTGTTTAACGCAATGCTCGCCATCGCGATTGTACGTATTCCGTTTTACGTGCGTCTGGCTCGCGGGCAAACCCTTGTCGTGCGCCAGTTTACCTATGTTCAGGCGGCCCGCACCTTCGGCGCATCACGCTGGCATTTAATCAGCTGGCATATTCTGCGCAACGCCCTGCCGCCGCTGATTGTGCAGGCTTCACTGGATATTGGCAGCGCCATTCTGATGGCCGCCACGCTGGGCTTTATCGGTCTGGGCGCACAGCAACCCACCGCCGAATGGGGCGCGATGGTTGCCGTAGGGCGCAACTATGTACTCGACCAGTGGTGGTATTGCGCTTTTCCTGGCGCGGCTATTTTGATTACCGCCGTGGGCTTTAATCTTTTTGGTGACGGCATCCGCGACCTGCTGGATCCGAAATCAGGAGGGAAACAGTCATGACCGACTCGGTTTTAACCATCGAGGATTTACATCTGAGTTTCCCGATATACCGCGGTGAGGTTCATGCGCTGAACCACGTCTCGCTGGAGATTAAACGGGGTGAGATTGTCGGCGTAGTGGGCGAGTCGGGGTCGGGGAAGTCAGTTACCGCCATGCTCGCCATGCGCCTGTTGCCGGAAGGCAGCTACCGAATTCATCACGGTCAGGTGACATTGCTGGGAGAAGATGTTCTGACCGCATCGGAGAAACAGCTTCGCCAGTGGCGCGGGGCAAAAGTGGCGATGATTTTTCAGGAGCCCATGACCGCCCTGAACCCAACGCGACGGATTGGTAAGCAAATGGTGGAGGTGATCCGCCAGCATCAGCCGCTCGACCGTCGCGCGGCGCAGCAAAAAGCGATTGCCCTGCTGGAGGAGATGCAAATCCCGGACGCGAAAGCGGTGATGGCGCGTTATCCGTTTGAACTCTCCGGCGGCATGCGTCAGCGGGTGATGATCGCCCTTGCCTTCTCCTGCGAGCCTGAACTTATCATCGCCGACGAGCCGACCACGGCGCTGGATGTGACCGTGCAGCTGCAGGTCCTGCGTCTGCTGAAGCACAAGGCGCGGGCCAGCGGAACCTCGGTGCTGTTTATCAGCCACGATATGGCCGTGGTTTCCCAGCTCTGTGATCGGATGTATGTGATGTACGCAGGAAGCGTAATTGAGAGCGGTGCCACGCAAACGCTGATCCACCATCCCGTTCATCCCTACTCCATCGGTCTGCTGCAATGTGCACCTGAAAACGGTGCGCCGCGCGAGCTGCTTCCGGCCATTCCCGGCACGGTGCCTAATCTCAGCCAGCTTCCACAAGGCTGCGCGTTCCGCGAGCGCTGCTTTGCCGCCGGGACGAAATGCGGTGAGGCACCGCGCTTGCTTCCTAATGGTGCAGAGGGCCAGATGGCTGCCTGCTGGTACCCGCAACGGGAGAAACACCATGTCTGACATTTTGCTTGAACTGGATAGCGTGCATGTCAACTTTCCCGCGCGCAAAAACTGGCTGGGCCGCGTCACGGAACATGTGCATGCCCTCAATGGGCTGGACCTGCAGATCCGTCGCGGCGAAACGCTGGGCATTGTTGGGGAATCCGGCTGCGGGAAAAGCACGCTGGCACAGCTATTGATGGGCATGCTCAGGCCCAGCACCGGCGACTATCAGCGGACGCATCACGCGGGCGGCATGCAGATGGTTTTTCAGGACCCGCTCTCCTCCCTCGACCCGCGTTTACCGGTGTGGCGCATCATCACCGAGCCGGTGTGGGTGCAAAAACGCAGCAGTGAACGCGAACGGCGCCAGCTTGCAGAGACGCTGGCGATGCAGGTGGGTATTCGTGCGGAATATCTTGACCGGTTACCGCATGCCTTTTCAGGCGGGCAGCGCCAGCGCATTGCTATCGCCCGGGCGCTGTCGTCCAATCCAGACATCATCGTGCTCGACGAACCCACCAGCGCGCTGGATATTTCCGTGCAGGCGCAAATCCTCAACCTGCTGGTAAAACTGCAGCAGGAACGGAACCTCACCTATGTGTTGATCTCACATAACGTCTCGGTGGTCAGGCACATGAGCGATCGTGTGGCGGTGATGTATCTGGGCCAGATCGTGGAGCTGGGAACCACCGATCAGGTGCTTGTCAGGCCGCGCCATCCCTATACCCGGCTGCTGCTTGATTCCGTCCCCAGAACCGGTGAACCGCTGGATGAAAACCTGGCGCTGCGTAAAACAGAGCTTCCTGGCAATCGTCACCTTCCCACCGGCTGTTTTTTCCGGGACCGCTGTCCGCAGGCAGCGCAAGGGTGCGAGCGCCCGCAGTCGCTACAGCCTTCAGTTGAGGGCTGTAGCGTGCGCTGCTGGCGCAATCTGAGCGAGTAGCCACGCAGGGTGGCGCTGTTTCACGTTTAAATTTGCGCCATTCCACCGTCGACAAACAGTTCGGTGGCGTTGATAAAGCTTGCTGCATCTGAGGCCAGAAACGCCACCGCTTTCCCCACTTCCCCCGGCGCGCCTAAGCGTCCCAGCGGCACCTGGGCGGCCAGCGCGTCATACAGCCCCTGACGATGTTCTTCCGGTACCAGGTCACCCAGCCCTGGGGTTTTGATGGGCCCCGGGCTCACCACGTTGACGCGAATACCGCGCCCCTGCAAATCCAGCGCCCACGAACGGGCAAAGTTGCGCACGGCGGCTTTACTGGCACTGTATACGCTAAAGTTTGCGGTTCCTTTAATGGACACCGTGGATCCGGTCAGAATGATCGACGATCCGGCAGATAACAGCGGTAACGCTTTTTGCACGGTGAACAGTACACCGCGAACGTTGGTTGCAAAGATGCGATCAAACTGCTCTTCAGTGATAGCGCCTAACGGCAGCATGTCGCCACCCCCCGCATTGGCGAACAGAATATCCAGACGCCCTTCGTCTTTTGCAATCTGCGCATAGACTTTATCGAGGTCGGAAAGTTGAGAGACGTCTGCACGAATGCCGACCGCCGCGGTGGCAATTTGTGCGACGGCTGCGTCCAGCTCTGCCTGACGACGTCCGGTGATATAAACCTTCGCGCCCTGGGCCGCCAGTTCCTGCGCGGTGGCGAGACCGATACCTGTGCTGCCGCCCGTAACCAGGGCAATTTTACCTGCGAGAGACGTATTCATGTTATTCACCTTTAATCATGTTTTCAGGATGCCCGCAAAAACGGTTGAAGAGGTTTTCGCTTGCGTTGAATAAACTCTATCGGTTGCAGGATTAATGAAAAACGGGCAAAAATGAAAATCACTATTCACAGGTGGAAATAATCCGGAGTACGAATGGACCAGCTCATGGCAATGCGCGCATTTACGCGGGTGGTGGAAACCGGAAGTTTTACGCGTGCGGCTGATTCTCTGAATATGCCTATCGCCACCCTGAGCAAGCTGGTGAAATCGCTCGAAGCGCACCTGGAGATCCGGCTTTTACACCGCACGACACGACGTGTAGTCACCACACCGGAAGGTGCCGGGTACTATGAAAAAGCGCTCAGGGTGCTGATTGATATTGAAGATATCGATACGTCGTTTCGCGTTTCTCGCGCGACGCCGAAAGGCCATCTGCGCGTGGATGTGGGCGGTTCAACCGCGCGCGACGTGTTGATCCCCCTGCTCCCGGAATTTATGCAGCGTTATCCGGAAATACGCATCGATCTTGGCGTGGCCGACCGGCCCGTGGATTTGATCAGCGGTAACGTTGACTGCGTGATCCGCGGCGGCCCTCTGGACGACTCCTCCCTTATTGCCCGCCATCTGGGCGACGCTGAAATGGTCACCTGCGCGACGTCCGATTATTTAAAACATCATGGCGTACCGGCCTATCCGCGGGAGCTGTGCAATGGCCATAAGCTGATTAGCTACCTTTCTCCCGTCACCGGTCGGGCGTTCCCGTTTCGCTTCAGGGAAAAGGGAGAAAGGCTGGAGATAAGTATTCCGCACTTCCTTGGTGTCAATGAAAGCAACGCGCATCTGGCGGCGGCGGTGGCAGGTTTAGGTATTATTCAGACATTTCAATATTCGGCAAAAAGGCATTTACAGGCGGGGACGTTAACTGAAATTCTTAGCGACTGGCGACCTGACGCTTATCCGTTTCATGTGGTTTATCCGCAGAACCGGCATCTGACACATCGACTGAGAGTGTTTATCGCCTGGCTGGCAGAGGTGTTTCCTGCCGCGCTAAAGGGATAGCCGGGTGTTAACCCGGCTGAGGTTTAATTGAGCGTGTAATCCAGCGTGATTTCCGCGTTCAGCAGCTGTGAAACCGGGCAGCCGGCTTTCGCTTTCTGAATAACGCCATCGAACTGCTGAGGGTCAATGCCGGGTACAGTAACCTTGCTCTGCAGTGCGACCTTCGTAATGGCGAAACCGCCCCCTTTTTTATCCAGTGACACGTCGGCGGTGGTATCAATGGAATCGGCGGTGTAGCCTGCTTCACCCAGCATCAGCGACAGTGCCATCGAAAAACAGGCTGCGTGTGCGGCACCAATCAGTTCTTCCGGGTTGGTCCCTTTTTCGCCTTCAAAACGGGTGTTGAAGCCGTAAGGCTGTTGATTGAGAACGCCGCTCTCGGTAGATACAGTTCCTTTTCCGCGTTTAATATCGCCAGACCAGTGTGCTGAACCGTGCTTATGAATTGTCATTCTTGCTCTCCTTTTGGCTTACAAAGGGTTAAGTATAGACCAGAGATCTGACGCGTCCTGGAACACAGAGTATTCTGGTTGGCGTTGATGCGATACATCACTTCGAACCATCAAAAGGGAAAGGCCTATGATGCTAAACACCAGGATTGTCGTGGCGCTGACCACGCTCGCCGTGACGTTCCCCCTCTTTGCCAGCACGCCGGAGAATTTTATCTATACCAGCTCGGGCGACCTTGATGCTGCCGCCGCGCTTATCGCCCGTCGTGATATCGGTGGCGCGCAGATCGTTTATAACTGGCGTGCACTGGAGCCGGAGAAAAACAGTTATGACTTCTCACCCATAGAGCGAAACCTGGCACGCCTGAAGGCCAGCGATAAAAAGCTGTTTATTCAAATTCAGGATCGCTTCTTCGAAAAAGATGCCCGGTATGTCCCTGATTATCTGATGGCAGACACAAAGTACAGCGGTGGTATTTCTCCGCAGTTTGACAATCCTGGTGAAGGGAAACCTACAGGTTCAGGCTGGGTAGCCCGTCAGTGGGATCCTGCCGTGCGTGAACGGTATCAGGCCTTACTGGCAGCCCTGGCGAAGCGTTTTGATGGCCAGGTTTACGGTGTGAACTTACCGGAAACCGCCATTGACCTTGATGAGAAAAAGCCGCCGACAGGATTTTCGTGCGACAACTATTTTGCCGGAGAAATGGAAAACCTCGCCTTTGCGCGAAAGGTTTTCACGCAATCCCATGTCGTACAATATGTGAACTTCTGGCCGTGTGAATGGAACAATGACCATAATTACATGGGGCGGCTGTTTGAATACGCCAGTGCCCATAATATCGGGCTTGGCGGACCGGATATTGTTCCCAACCGCAAGGCGCAAATGAAAAACGCCTATCCGTTCTTTAACCAGTATAAAAACAAACTGCCGCTGGTCGCCATGGCCGTACAGGAGCCCACGCTCACCTACCGAAACCCGGCTACCGGCAAGCCCTTCACCAAAGATGAATTTGTTCAGTTCGCAGAAGCGTATCTCGGCGCAGATATTATTTTCTGGAGCACGACGTCGCCCTGGCTGACGACGAAATAAGCCACAGGCTCACTGCGCGGGCATCAGTTCAGATGCCCTGCAATTTCATCAAGAAAGACGCGCAGGGCCGCAGGCTGATATTCCCGCGACTGGTAAATCCCGTGAATGGCGAGCGGCTTAGGCACTAAGTCTGTGAGCACCGGGACCAGCAGCCCTTGCTCGAGCGCCCCTTGCGCTTCGTGTTCGGGCAGCATTGCAATACCGCAATGTTTAACCGCCGCGTCCATCAACAACGACGAGATGCTGGCGCTAAGATTGCCGCTCACCGCGACGCTCACGCTTTCGCCTTCCAGCGTCACAAAATGCCACGACTGACCCGCAAAGAAGCTGTAATGCAGACAATTGTGCTGCGCCAAATCCTCAGGCGTCACGGGCGTGCCGTGCTGCGCAAGATAGTCCGGCGAGGCGCAAAGCACCGAACGGCACTCACCCAGCCTGCGGGCAATCATCCCCGGCTCCGGGTTATCGGTAATACGCACGGCTACGTCAATACGCTCGCCCACCAGACTCACGGGATGGTTATTCACATCCAGTTCAATTCTGAGCTGCGGATAACGCGCCAGCAGCCCGGGCAGTACCGGTGCAATCATGTGCATGGCGGTAAAGTGCGCGCAGGCTACCCGTAAGGTGCCGGAAGGTAAATCTTTCTCTGACTGGCCTTCAATCTCCTGCGACAGTTGCGAAAGGGTACGCGTTTTCTGCAGTACCTTTTCCCCTGCTGAGGTCAGCGTCAGCTTGCGCGTTGAGCGGTTTACCAGCCGGGTCCCCGCCCATTTCTCCATCTGCTCAAGATAACGGCTTACCATGGGCCGGGAAATGCCCAGCGCACGGGCTGCGGCACTCAAACTTCCCAGCTCGCAAATCCGGTTATAGACCTGTGCGGCAATAACGCGATCCATATAACGCTCCATTTGCTCGATTTATGAAACTAAGCATGTCTTGTTTCAGGAATTCTGGCAAATGTAGAGTTCGGTACAATAGGGTCTTTCCTGATAAAAAGAGACATGATGATGAAGCTCACTCGCCTTGCACTGCTATGCACCCTCTTCACGCCGGCGGTCTTTGCCGCACCGTTGACCATTGATACCTGGAACCCGCAGGAGAAAGGCATTTTTGCGGTCTCATCGACGCTGGTGTCCGGCCCGAAAGAGGCCGTCCTGTTTGACGCGCAGTTCAGCGTGAAAGACGGTGAAGCACTGGTGGAGAAAATTCGCCGCAGCGGTAAAACCCTGAACAAGATTGTGATCACCTCCGGCGATCCGGACTTCTACTTTGGTCTGCAGCCGCTGGTTAAAGCGTTCCCGAATGCGAAAGTCGTGGCGACTCAGCAGGTGGTTGACCATATCAAGGCCACCAAAGATGCCAAGCTGGCCTTCTGGGGCCCACAGATGAAAGACGGCGCGCCAACAACGCTGATCGTTCCCCAGGTGCTGACCTCCACCACGTTTATGGTTGATGGTGAGAAAATCGATATTGAACAGCCAGACAGCTACGCGGCCTATGTCTGGATCCCATCAGCGAAGACGATTCTTGGCGGCACGGGCGTTTCATGGGGCATCCATCTGTGGACGGCCGATACCCAGACCAGGGCGCGTCGCCAGCAGTGGCAGGACACGCTGGAAAACATGGCAGCGCACAAACCGGAGCGCGTGATCCCGGGTCACTATCTGGGGACGCCACCGTCAGGTACCGGCGCTATCGATTTTACCCGTGAATATCTGCAGCGGTTCGAGCAGACGCTGGCTAATCACAAAGATTCTGCTGGCGTCATTAGCGCCATGAAAAAAGCGTATCCGGGCCTGGCCGAAGAGAGCTCGCTGGAATTAAGTGCGAAAGTGAATACCGGCGAAATGAAATGGTAAATTAATCTCTGCTCCTGCTATTTTCTCGGATAGCAGGAGCAGCATCAAAATATTCCCCCTCGTCCCCTGTCATTATTCCTCCATTTCTAAAAGTGTCTAAAAGCATGCACTTATGTCATTTTTATTTCTAAGATGAATCTTAGACACAGCAAGGAAAATATTTGCCATTCTGTTTGTGAATTACATTTTTTGCGAGCCGTACCATTACACAGACAACGACACGGAGGCAGCATGTTTACTTATTACCCGGCAAATACTGCAGCAGCACAACCTGAACTCGTTAACGCGATCGCACAGGGTCTTCACGCCGAACACGGTGCTGTGACTGAAGATGACATTTTGATGGAACTGACCAAATGGGTGGAATCCACAGACAATGACATCCTCAGTGACATCTACCAACAGACCATTAACTACGTGGTCAGTGGACAGAATGCCTCTTTGTAAAAACCTGCTAAGCTGGATCTGCAACCTAAGGGGTTACATTTCGTTTGCGCAAGCAAACTTGTCCTTAAAACTATCAACAGGATTGAGGAGTAAAGATGAAATCGAACCGTCAGGCACGCCATATTCTGGGACTGAACTACAAGCTTTCTAACCAACGTAAAGTGGTGATTGAGGGCGACAGTGAAACGCAAGTCACCCATGCCACCGGCAGAAAACGCCACGCTGGCAAGTAAGTTCCAGTAAGAGATCCTGAACACCATCGGCAAAACCGATGGTGTTTTTGTTTATGTGTTGCGGTAATTAACATTTAGCTCCTTTATAATACCGCCTGACCGCACCCCACCGCACAGGCCAGAAAGATGACAAACAGCAGTGTCAGGGACGGATCTTCAAAAAAAGAGTGAGTGACATGGACAACAAACTGAAAAAACATCGTTCCTTATATATCCCTTATGCCGGTCCGGTTTTACTGGAATTCCCCCTGCTCAACAAAGGCAGCGCCTTCAGCATGGAAGAGCGCAGCAGCTTCAACCTGCTTGGTCTGCTGCCCGAAGTGGTGGAAACCATTGAAGAACAGGCTGAACGTGCGTGGATCCAGTATCAGGGTTTCAAGACTGAAATCGATAAGCACATCTACCTGCGTAACATTCAGGACACCAATGAAACCCTCTTCTATCGCCTGGTTCAGAACCACCTCGAAGAGATGATGCCGGTGATCTACACCCCAACGGTGGGTGCGGCCTGTGAACGTTTCTCTGAGATCTACCGTCGCTCCCGCGGCGTATTCATCTCTTATCAGAACCGTCACAATATGGACGATATTCTGCAGAACGTGCCGAACCACAACATCAAGGTCATTGTTGTGACTGACGGGGAACGTATTCTCGGCCTCGGGGATCAGGGCATTGGCGGAATGGGGATCCCTATCGGTAAGCTCTCCCTGTACACCGCCTGTGGGGGTATCAGCCCGGCGTACACCCTGCCGGTAGTGCTGGATGTGGGTACCAACAACCAGCAGCTGCTCAACGATCCGCTGTACATGGGCTGGCGTCATCCGCGCATTACCGACGATGAGTATTATCAGTTTGTTGATGATTTTATCCAGGCCGTTAAGGCACGCTGGCCGAACGTGCTGCTGCAGTTTGAAGACTTTGCTCAGAAGAACGCCATGCCGCTGCTGAACCGCTACCGCGATGACATCTGTTCATTCAACGACGACATTCAGGGCACCGCCGCCGTGACCGTTGGGACGCTGATCGCCGCCAGCCGTGCGGCAGGCAGCCAGTTGAGCTACCAGAAAATCGTCTTCCTGGGGGCAGGATCTGCGGGCTGCGGTATTGCCGAGCAGATTATTGCTCAGACGCAGCGCGAGGGCTTGAGTGAAGAACTGGCTCGTTCCCGCGTCTATATGGTTGACCGTTTCGGCCTGCTGACCGACGGTATGCCTAACCTGCTGCCGTTCCAGACCCGACTGGTTCAGAAACGCGAGAACCTGAAAAACTGGGATACCGACAACGAGGTGCTCTCCCTGCTGGACGTGGTGCGCAACGTGAAGCCGGACATTCTTATCGGCGTTTCCGGGCAAACCGGCCTCTTCACCGAAGAGATTATTCGCGAAATGCACAAGCACTGCGAGCGCCCTATCGTGATGCCACTCTCTAACCCGACTTCCCGTGTAGAAGCAACGCCGCAGGACATCATCGCCTGGACCGAAGGTAACGCACTGGTGGCAACCGGCAGTCCGTTCGACCCGGTGGTGTGGAAGGATAAAACCTATCCGATCGCGCAGTGCAACAACTCCTACATCTTCCCGGGGATTGGTCTGGGGGTTATCGCGTCCGGTGCATCACGCATTACCGACGAAATGCTGATGTCCGCCAGCGAAACCCTGGCGAAACACTCACCGCTGGTGAATAACGGTGAAGGCCTGGTGTTGCCAGAGCTGAAAGACATTCATAAAGTGTCCCGTGCGATCGCTTTCGCAGTAGGAAAAATGGCACAGCAGCAAGGCGTGGCGGTGAAAACCTCCGCCGATGCGCTGCAGCAGGCCATTGACGACAACTTCTGGATGCCGGAATACCGCAGCTATCGCAGAACGTCTATCTAAAGAACAGGCCGGGTCAGGCAATCATGCCTCCCGGCCTGCCATTCTGCCCGCGCTTGCCGGGCCGTAAAATCCCCGCTACACTGCCTTCATCCATTAACCTACTGAATATATAAGGAGGCCAATTATGCTGTACTGTGAAATTTTCAATGTTTCACATACATTTGGTGATCGCACCAGCTCAAGCGTTATCGGTATCGTGCTGCGATAACTTCTGCTTGAGCGAAGACACCAACCCCTGAAATCCCTTCTCTCGGGCTTACTGAGTTATCGTCAGCGATGTTTGACGAGGCATAAACATGCCTGTAACTCTTGGGTAAGCAACAATGAGCACTTTACTCACTGCACAATCTCTACGTGTTGATACGGCGTTTGGTACGCTCTTCGACTCTCTCTCCTTTACGCTGAAAAAAGGCGATCGCATCGGTCTGCTGGGCGACAACGGCTGCGGTAAAAGCACGCTGCTGAAGGTGCTGGACGGTACGGACACGCCTGCCGCCGGAACGGTCGCGCTGGCCGGGCACTGCATCATGGCGCGCGTAGAACAACATCTGCCGGACGGGATTTATCCCCTGAGCATGCTGGATGCCGTGCTGGCACAACTGCCTGCGGCTGAACGCGAGAGCCTGCGCTGGAAAGCGGAAACGCTGCTGGCGAGTATGGGCTTTACGCCGCAGGACTGGACATTAACCTCGGCAACGTTGAGCGGCGGGCAACATACGCGTCTGCTGCTGGCGCGGGCTTTAATTAATGCGCCGGACCTGCTGCTGCTGGATGAACCGAGTAACCACCTCGATTTACCTACCATGCTCTGGCTGGAGCAATTTTTACAGGCGTGGTCAGGCAGCTTTGTGCTGGTTTCACATGACAGGCAACTGCTGGATGCCGTGACCAACGGCAGCTGGATCCTGCGCGATAAGATGCTGCATTACTTTGCCCTTCCCTGCACCGCCGCACGCAAAGCGCTGGATGCGAAAGACGAAAGTGATGCGCAGCGCCACAAGGCAGAACAAAGGGAGATCGACCGCGTCGCGGCCAGCGCAAAAAGACTGGCGACCTGGGGCAAAGTCTACGACAACGAAGACCTGGCCCGCAAAGCGAAACAGATGGAAAAGCAGGTTGAACGGTTGAAAGAGAGCCAGACGGAGGTCACGGCGGGAAGTCAGTGGACATTAACCCTGCGCGGCGACGCGCTGCGGGCCGATCGTCTGCTGGAGCTGGAAAACCTCGCGGTGCCGCCGGCTCCCGGACTGCCTGCGCTGTTTAGCATTGACATCGCGCGTCTCAAAAGCGGCGATCGCGTGGCCATCGTTGGACGTAACGGCTGCGGTAAATCATCCCTGATGAAGCTGATCTGGCGGCATTTTCGCGGCGAGCAGGCTGACGATGGGCTGAAACTCCACCCACGCGTATCGCCTGGCTATTATGATCAGACGCTGAACCAGCTCCCGGACGATGCATCGCTGTTTGACGCACTGGAGCCGTTTGCACCCGATCCGCAGAATCGCAAGATGGCCCTGATCGATGCCGGCTTTGCGTGGCCACGTCACGGTCAGAAAGTCAGTACGCTCAGCGGTGGAGAACGCTCTCGCCTGCTGTTTGTTGGCCTGACGTTAGCGCGCTATAGCCTGCTGATGCTGGATGAACCGACCAACCATCTGGACATGGAAGGCAAAGAGGCGCTGACGGAAACCCTGCAGCAATTTGAAGGTGGCGTGCTGCTGGTCAGCCATGATCGCCAATTAATCAGCCAAAGCTGCAACCGTTTCTGGCTGATTGAGGACGGCAGGCTGAGTGAATGGCATGACGCCGAAGCGGTCTTTGAACGGCTGCGTGAAAGTGCAGGCCTGATAACATCGCCGTGTTCACCGAAACAACAGCACGATCGCCCTTCGCAGTTTGACGACCTGCTTGAACGGCTGATCGCGCTGGAGACATTGCTGGAGGAAGACCTGGCCCGCAAACCGAAGCACCAGAAGCCGCAGTTGCAGGCGCAATGGCGCCAGGAGATTGAGGCGATAGAAGCAAAACTGTAAGTCCGCGCCCGGCGAGTGTCTCGCCGGGCCGCTCTGCCCCTGAACGCCCCCCTGATTATTAGAGGATCGCTGTATTCTTAATCCGAAATCGAATCAAATGATGACATTATGTTGCTGCCACCTTGCATTAACGCGCCTAAGTATTAATCCTTAAGAAGTAGTACACCTGCTATGCAGAATCTCATCATGAACAAGGAGAAACATATGAAGGCTGCTGTTGTCACTCAGGATCATCAGGTCAATGTCACCGAAAAATCATTACGTCCGCTTAAGCATGGAGAAGCCCTGCTGAAGATGGAATGCTGCGGCGTATGTCATACCGATCTTCACGTGAAGAACGGTGATTTCGGCGATAAGACCGGGGTGATCCTGGGTCACGAAGGAATAGGGATCGTTAAAGAGATTGGCCCAGGCGTCAACTCGCTGAAAATTGGCGACCGTGCGAGCGTGGCATGGTTTTTTGAAGGCTGTGGACACTGCGAATACTGTAATACCGGCAACGAAACCCTGTGCCGGGATGTGAAAAACGCGGGTTATTCCGTGGACGGTGGGATGGCTGAAGAGTGCATCGTGACCGCCGATTATGCGGTAAAAGTGCCGGACGGTCTGGATTCCGCAGCGGCGAGCAGCATCACCTGCGCGGGGGTCACCACCTACAAAGCGGTAAAAGTGTCCCACATTAAGCCGGGCCAGTGGATTGCGATTTACGGTCTTGGTGGTCTGGGTAACCTTGCGCTGCAGTACGCTAAAAACGTATTCAACGCCAAGGTCATCGCCATTGATGTGAACGATGAACAGCTGAAACTGGCCGCGAGCATGGGGGCAGATTTAACCATTAACTCTCGCAGCGAAGATGCAGCGAAAATTGTTCAGGAGAAAACCGGAGGCGCACATGCCGCGGTGGTAACTGCCGTGGCAAAAGCAGCCTTCAACTCAGCGGTGGATGCCGTGCGTGCGGGTGGCCGCGTGGTCGCCGTGGGCCTGCCGCCGGAAGCGATGAGCCTGGATATTCCACGCCTGGTTCTGGACGGCATTCAGGTCGTCGGTTCGCTGGTGGGAACCCGTCAGGACCTGATGGAGGCATTCCAGTTTGCGGCAGAGGGCAAAGTGGTGCCAAAAGTGACAATGCGTCCGCTGGAAGATATCAATGCCATCTTTAAAGAGATGGAGCAGGGTCAAATCCGTGGTCGTATGGTGATTGATTTACGCTCTTAATCGCCGGTTGCCGGGGGGCGGTTTTGCCTTACCCGGCATTTCACTACGACGATCGCCGGTCAGAAATCCACTCCTGAACCTCAACCTGAAAGGTATCCGGCGCTTTGCGGTACATCTTGCGCGCCAGATCGAGAATGGTATGTCGCGCTAACTCCTCTTCCATCCGTTGCTGTGCGCTGTCCATGACCGAACGTACGCCACACGGGCCATTGCACACCCAGGCAGGAGGCGTTTCATTAAACACCGCCAGCCGCTGACGCACCTCGCGACACTCAAACATGTTCTTCTCACCGTCAATGGCGTGCGCCACATCCAGTACGGTGATCAACTCCGCCGGGCGCGCCAGTTTAAACCCGCCGCCCTTACCTTCCGTGCTGCTCACCAGCCCGGCACGTGACAAACGGGTGAAGATTTTTCCCAGGTAATCATACGGCACACCCTGCAGGGCGGCCATTTCCCGGACGCTCATCTCACGCTCATTGCCTTTTGCATCCACCATGCACATCAGGCTGTGAATGCCGTATTCCACACCGGAACTGTAAAACGCCATGGTTAACTCCGAAGTTATTTATCTGGGTCATTATAACGGCGTTATTGCCCACAATCACAACTACCCTCCCCTTTTTCATTAACATGCTGATTTTATGCAGCATTAAAATTTAACTCAGAAAGAAGTTGTCGCAGTTAACTGCGACAAGTATAGTTGCAGTTATGTCAGGTATACAGCGTGATGATCAAAAGGATCGAAGATGAAGAAGCAGATTTTAATTGTGGGCACCGGTTTTTCCGGCATGTGGGCTGCCGTCAGCGCCGCGCGTCTGAATGCGCTGGAGGGCAATAACAGCCTGAAGATCGCCGTACTGGCACCCGCCCCCGAGTTGCGTGTTCGCCCGCGCTTCTATGAAGAGAACGTGACGTCGCTGGTCTCTCCGCTGACCGGACTGTTCGCTGAACTGGGTATTGATTTTATCGCCGGAAAAGCAGAATTCATTGATATAAAAGGGAAAAGTGTTTCCTATCGTGATGCGAATGGCGTAACTGCCGCAGTGAGTTACGAGCGGTTAGTGCTGGCCACCGGCAGTCAGAGCAAGCGTCCACCGATTGCCGGGCTGGCTGAGTACGCCTTTGATATCGATCAGCTTGAATCCGCACAGACCTTTGAGCAGCATCTTGACTCCCTGGTCTCGCGCCCTTCCACCGCTGCGCGCAATACCGTGGTTGTCTGTGGCGGCGGTTTTACCGGCATTGAACTGGCAACCGAGCTTCCTGCCCGACTGCGCGCTCGCTTCGGTGATGATACAGCGACAAGAGTTATCGTAGTTGAAAGGGGTCATGTCATTGGCGGACGATACAGTGAAGCATTGCGTAACACCATTGAAGACGCGAGCCAGGAACTGGGGATTGAGTGGCGTCTGAACAGTGAAATTGAGGCCATCGATGCGAACGGCGTAACGCTGAAAAACGGCGAACGTATCCCCGCTGCAACCGTAGTCTGGACGGCAGGCGTTCAAGCAAACCCGCTTGGACAACAGATTAACGGCGAACGCGATAACCAGGGGCGTCTGAAAGTGACAGAAACGCTGCAGGTTCCGGCTCATCCGGACGTGTACGCGACGGGAGATATGGCCTACGCCAGAACGGACGAGATGGGGAACACGGCGCTAATGACCTGCCAGCACGCGATCCAGTTGGGTAAATTTGCCGGCCACAACGCGGCAGCCAGCCTGTTGAATCGCACGCCTTATCCTTACCGCCAGGTTAACTACGTGACCTGTCTGGACCTGGGTGCCTGGGGTGCCGTTTACACTGAAGGGTGGAACCAGGCCGTCAAATCGGTGCGTGATGACGCAAAGAAAATCAAAATCGCCATAACCAATGAACTTATCTACCCGCCAGCAGCGGACAAAGCCGTGGCGTTTGCCGCTGCCGATCCGTTGGCGAAATTTGTCTAGCGCCCTTCTACCGCGCCTTACCGGCGCGGTTCAACGTGCGGAAGCGAGCGAACCGGCGTCTGCCTTTCTGGCCCGAAGGTGTGCGTAGATCAGCAGTGAACTCATGGCTGAGAATGAGAGCACAGCCGCTGGCAGCGTGACATAGCTCCAGCTAAAGCCAAGCGTGATCATCATCCCGCCAAAATACGCCCCTATCGCACTGCCGAGGTTAAATGCCATCTGTCCGCCTGCGGCACCCAGCATCTCACCGCCCTTCGCATTTTGCAGGAGAAGGATCTGCAGCGGCGCAGAGAGTGCAAACAGCCCGGCACAGCAGATAAAGCCCATCACCAGCGACGCCGTTTTATGTTCCCCAAAGGCGAATAGCAACAGCAGTGACGCGACAATGACCATGTCGGTGGTGGCGGCAATACGCAGTGGACTGAAGCGACCCGATAACTTCCCGCTCAGGAGATTACCTAACACCATACCCAGCCCCATCAGCATCATGATGACCGTCATGACGCCTTCGGAGAAGCCAGAGACGTTGACCATAAACGGTTTGACGAAGCTGAACCACGCAAACACGCCAGCATTGCCAAACATGGTGGCGGCAAAAATCAGCCACGGCTCAGGTTTTTTCAGAAAGGAAAATTGCGCGGTCAATTTGATTTCGGAGCGATCATGGATGTGCGGCACCCAGACCAGTACCGAGATGATCACCAGAGCATCAAACAGGGCAATCAGGAAAAAGGTATAGCGCCAGCTGAATTCATGACCCAGCCAGGTGCCCAGCGGTACGCCCACCAGATTGGCAACCGTCATGCCGGCTATCATGCCCGCCACGGCGACCGTCACCTTCCCCGGAGGCGCAATTCTCGAGAGAATAATCGCCCCGACGCCAAAAATGGCGCCGTGCGGAAAACCGGAAATCAGCCGCCCTATCGCCAGCCAGGCATACGACGTAGAAAAGGTAAAAATTGCATTACCGACGGCACACAGCACCACCAGAAACAACAGCGTGGATTTTAACGAAAATTTGCCTGAGAACAGCGCCACAATCGGGGCACCAATCACCACACCAAAGGCGTAAAACGAAATCATATTCCCGGCGGCGGGAATTGAAATTCCGGTGTCATGGGCCAGTTCAGTTAATACGCCCATAATGCCAAATTCAGCCATTCCCAGGCCAAACGTGCCAAGTGCCAACGAAAAAATTGTCTTTTTCATACCACAACCACTGGTTAACAACGCGCGACGGGCATTATTGAACAATCTTGTATGGTGAGCCAGTTCAAATCAGCTGGCTGACACGTTAATCCATTAATTCAGGTGGATTACACTTCATAGTGCGGCCCCGCTTTTTCCCGCGCCGGACAACCTGAGGATGACAATCATGGGAAGCAAGAAGAAAACCAGTGTCGCAGTTGATGTCATAAAGCATGAGCCGTTAAAAACGAAAGAGTATGAAAAAGAGCTTCGTCGCCTCCACGTTGAACTGGTTAAGCTCCAGCAGTGGGTCGTCGCAAAGGGTTTAAAGGTCTGTATTGTTTTTGAAGGGCGCGACGGTGCCGGTAAAGGCGGAACCATTAAAGCCATCACCGAACGCGTTAGCCCACGCGTCTTCCGGGTTGTTGCGCTCCCCGCCCCGACGGAAAAAGAGAAGACCCAGCTCTATTTCCAGCGCTATGTCCCCCACCTGCCAGCCGCCGGCGAAATCGTCATTTTTGACCGCAGCTGGTACAACCGCGCGGGCGTTGAACGGGTGATGGGATTCTGCACACCGGAGCAGGTCGAGAAGTTTCTTGATGGCACGCCGGTGATGGAAAAAGCAATGGTGGATGCCGGGATCATCCTGCTCAAATACTGGCTGGAGGTCACGCCGAAAGAACAGGAGCGTCGTCTGCGCGATCGTATTAACGACGGGCGAAAGACCTGGAAATTATCGCCAATGGACATTAAGTCTTTCAATTTGTGGGATGAATATACGGTGGCGCGAGATGCGATGTTTGCTGCCACCGACACCGCCTGGGCGCCGTGGTTTGTCGCCCGTTCGGAAGATAAAAAACGCGTGCGCCTGAACATTATTTCGCACCTGCTGGCGCAAATCCCGTACAAAGCCATTCACATCGAAGCGGTGAGTTTGCCGAAGCGTAAGATTGGTAAAGTGAAGCCGACCCAATACCCGTTCCGGTATGTTGAAGAGCGTTTTTGACTGAAGCGTTCGCGGGTCATTCGCTGACCCGCGAACGCGGGACTTACGGCATCCCTTTCGTACTGTCCTGTTTCGCTTCCAGCCGCTCAACGTCACGGTACCAGCGCGGGTGGTGTTTCTGCGCCCAGCGGCGGCTCACCTTCCCTTCAATCATGCCTTTAATCGACCCTTTGACCCAAAAGGCCATATACATGTGGATCAGGATGGCGTGGATCAGAATGATGGCTGACGTCGCGTGAATAAGCAGCGCGTAGCGAATCACCTGAATGGGGAAGTAGTGCGCAAAGTACGGCCGCCAGATAATGATGCCGGTGACCAGCAGCACAAAAATCATGCTCATGATGGTCCAGAACATCATCTTCTGCCCGGCGTTGTATTTCCCGACCTTCGCAACCTTATGCTCATTGCCCTTCAGAACCTCAATAATCCCCTTCAGCCATGGAATGTCATGCTTATCCGGAATATTGTGATGTACGAAGCGCGCAAACATAAACATCAGCACCACGAAAATCAGCACGCCGAAGAACGGATGCAAAATACGCCCCATCTGTGGCGTCCCGAAGGTTTCCGTCAGCCACTGCAGCGTCGGGAAGAAGAAGGAGATCCCCGAGACCGCCACCAGGAAGAAGCAGATCACTACCGTCCAGTGACAGGCGCGGTCGACAAACTTCGTGCGCACAATCCATGACTTACTCATGAGGTTCCTCCTCATCGTCATCCACCTCTTTGTTGGGTCCGATACCGATGTAGTGATAAATCAACCCGGCGAAAGTAGCGATAAAGCCCGCCGCAGAGAGCGGTTTGAGCGCCCCTTTCCACAGGTTGATCGAGGTATCGATCGCAGGATCTTTCGGCAGATTGTGGTACAGCTCCGGCTGGTCGTTATGGTGCAGAACATACATCACGTGCGTTCCCCCCACCCCCTGCGGGTTATAAATGCCCGCACTGGCGTAACCGCGCGCTTTCAGTTTGTCCACGCGCTGCTGGGCTACCTCCAGCATCTCTCTTTTTGTCCCGAAGTGGATAGCCCCGGTCGGACAGGTTTTCACGCAGGCAGGCTCCTGCCCGACGCTCACGCGATCGACACACAGGGTGCATTTGTAGACCCGGTTATCCTCTTTACTGAGGCGCGGAATATTAAACGGACATCCCGCAATGCAGTAGCCGCAACCGATGCAGTTATCCTGCTGGAAATCGACAATCCCGTTGGCGTACTGGACGATGGCCCCGGCTGACGGACAGGCCTTCAGGCATCCCGGATCTTCGCAGTGCATACAACCGTCTTTACGGATCAGCCACTCCAGCTTGCCGTTCTGATCGGTTTCGCTAAAACGCATCACCGTCCAGGATTTGGCACTCAGGTCCGCCGGATTATCGTAAACCCCGACGCAGTGTCCCACTTCATCGCGGATATCGTTCCACTCCGAGCAGGCCACCTGGCAGGCTTTACAGCCTACGCAGGAAGTGACATCGATAAGCTTGGCGACTTCTGCCTTATCATCCCGCGCACGAGGCGCGGGGGTGATGGAGTTGGTCGCGGAGCGTTTAATAATGTCCTGTGTTTCCATTGCCATGTATTCGCTCCTTACGCTTTCTCGATGTTGACCAGAAACGCTTTGTACTCCGGCGTTTGCGAGTTGGAATCGCCGACGTTTGGCGTCAGGGTATTGGCGAGGTAGCCTTTTTGCGCCACCCCTTCAAAGCCCCAGTGCAACGGAATACCGACGGTTTCCACCTGCTGACCATGCACGTTCAGCGCCTGCAGACGACGCGTTACCACCGCAACCGCGCGAATAAAGCCGCGCTTGCTGCTCACCTTCACGCGGTCACCGTTGGCAATACCCTTCGCTTTCGCCAGCGTTTCGCTGATCTCCACAAACTGTTCCGGCTGGGCAATGGCGTTAAGCCGTGCATGCTTGGTCCAGGTATGGAAATGCTCGGTCAGGCGGTAGGTAGTCCCGACATACGGGAACCTGTCCTTCTTGCCTAAACGCAGGACGTCCTCTTCATAGATACGCACCACCGGACTGGATATGACGTTCGGGTGCAGCGGGTTGGTACCGAGCGGCGTTTCCATTGGCTCGTAGTGTTCCGGGAATGGCCCCTCCGCCAGCTTATCGAGGGCAAACAGGCGTCCCAGCCCTTCCGGCTGCATGATAAACGGCCCGGTCTCAGTGCCCGGTGCGGCGGTGCTGAAGTCCGGAATATCGTTACCCGTCCATTTGCTGCCGTTCCATTCGATCAGCATCCGTTTCGGATCCCACGGTTTGCCGTTGATATCCGCGGAAGCACGGTTGTACAGCACGCGACGGTTCAGTGGCCATGCCCACGCCCAGCCCAGCGTATTGCCCAGCCCTGACGGGTCGGCGTTATCGCGGTTCGCCATCTGGTTACCCTGTTCCGTCCAGCAGCCGGTGTAGATCCAGCATGACGACGCGGTCATGCCGTCATCCCGCAGCAGCGCGAAGCTGTTGAGCAACTGACCTTTCTTCGCCAGCAGCGTGCCGTTCGCGTCATACAGATCCGCCAGCGCAACGCCGTTATTCTCTTTGGCGACCTCTTCGGATTCAGGATGGTCCGGCTGTTTGTAATTCCAGCTCATCCTCAGCAGCGGTTCAGCGCCTTTTCCGCCTTCGGTGCGATACATTTCACGCAGACGATGGTAAATCCCGGCCAGGATTTCGCCGTCGTTACGCGCTTCACCCGGTGCATCCTGGCCTTTCCAGTGCCACTGCAGCCAGCGGCCGGAGTTGGCAATCGACCCGTCTTCTTCTGCAAAACAGGTGGACGGCAGGCGGAACACTTCGGTCTGAATCGATGCAGGATCGACGTCGTTCATCTCGCCGTGGTTCTGCCAGAAGTTGGAGGTCTCGGTCACCAGCGGATCGATAACCACCATGTATTTCAGTTTGCTCAGGCTGCGAACGACCTTGTTTTTGTCCGGGAAAGACGCCACCGGGTTAAAGCCCTGGCAGATGTAGCCCGTAACGTTGCCCTTATCCATCATGTTGAAATACTTAATGACGTCGTAGGCCTGGTCCCATTTCGGCAACCACTCGAAGCCCCAGTCGTTTTCCTTCTGCGCGGCATCGCCATAGAACGACTTCATCAGGCTGACGAAGAACTTCGGATAGTTACTCCAGTAGTTCACCTGATCGGCACGCGTCGCTTTTGGCGTGTTGGCCGCCAGATAGCTGTGCAAATCAGTCTGCTTTTCAGACGGCAACGTCAGATAGCCTGACAGGCTGGTCGACAGCAGGCCCAGATCGGTCAAGCCCTGAATGTTGGAGTGTCCGCGCAGGGCGTTCACGCCGCCGCCGGCCATCCCCATGTTTCCGAGCAACAGCTGAATCATTGCCATGGTGCGGATGTTTTGCGCACCGACGGTATGCTGCGTCCAGCCGAGCGCATACAGGAACGTCGTGGTTCTGTCGGCGGCGCTGGTTGACGCCAGTACATCACACACCTTGAGGAAATCTGCTTTTGGCGTGCCGCAGATATTCTCCACGACGTCCGGCGTATAGCGGGAAACATGCTGTTTCAGCAAATTCCATACGCAGCGCGGATGGCTCAGGGTCTCATCGCGTCTGGCGTAGCCGTTTTCATCGAACTGGTAGTTCCAGGACGATTTATCGTACTGCCGTTTTTCCGCGTCATAACCGCTGAACAACCCCTCTTCAAAGGCAAAATCATCCCGTACCAGGAGGCTGGCATTGGTGTAATGCTTAACGTATTCAGCGTTAATTTTATTGTTTTCAATCAGGTACAGCAGAACGCCCGAGAGGAACGTAATGTCCGTACCGGAACGAATAGGCGCATAGATATCCGCCACCGATGCCGTACGCGTAAAGCGCGGATCGACAACGATCAGCGTCGCATCGTTATTGTTTTTCGCTTCCATCGCCCAGCGGAAACCCACCGGATGGGCTTCAGCGGCATTACCGCCCATCACCATCACGACGTTGGCGTTTTTAATATCAACCCAGTGGTTGGTCATCGCACCGCGACCAAATGTTGGAGCAAGACTTGCTACCGTTGGTCCGTGTCAGACGCGCGCCTGGTTATCTACCGCCAGCATGCCGAGGGAGCGCACAAATTTTTGCGTCAGCATGCCGGTTTCATTACTTGCCGCGGACGCGCACAGCATGCCGGTCGACAGCCAGCGGTTCACCGTAACGCCCTGCGCGTTCTTTTCGATAAAGTTGGCGTCGCGGTCAGCTTTCATCAGTTTTGCGATTCGGGAAAACGCCTCATCCCAGGAGATACGCTGCCATTTGTCAGATCCTGGCGCACGGTATTCCGGATAGCGCAGACGGTTTTCGCTGTGGACATAATCCAGCAGACCCGCCCCTTTCGGACAAAGTGCGCCACGGCTCACCGGATGATCCGGGTCCCCTTCAATATGATAAATCGCTTCTTTGGCGTTCTTCGCGCCATCGCCCAGGCTATACATTAAAAGCCCACAACCTACGGAACAGTATGTGCAGGTGTTACGGATCTCTTTAGCGCGCAGCAGTTTATAGTTGCGTGCCTGAGCCAGCGCCATTTTGGGTGCAAATCCCAGCATTGCGGCTGTTGTTCCGGCCATACCGCCCGCGCAGATTTTAAAAAATTGTCTGCGGCTGACGTCCATTGTTGTCCTCGTTTTCATATAAGACTTCGCGCCGCAAACTAGCAGTAAAGCCCCTGATTTTTTTGCGTCAAATCAAGGTCACTTGTCTTCACCCCCTTAATAGTCACCCCCACGGAGTTTAAATACCTCTTTTTGATTAAAGACTTAAGAGAATAATTCGCGATGGCAGGAGGATTAATGCTATAAATTTTTCCTTTGATTTTTATAGCGATGGCAGGGTTATGGACAGAAAGAGAGCAACGCTCACGGGACTGGCGGCGATACTGCTGTGGAGCACCATGGTTGGCCTCATTCGTAGCGTCAGTGAGGGGCTGGGACCGGTGGGAGGCGCCGCAATGATATACACCCTCAGCGGATTACTGTGCCTGGTGACGGTAGGATTTCCTGATATCAGACGGTTTTCACCCCGGTATCTTATTGCCGGCAGCGTGCTGTTTGTCAGCTATGAAATTTGCCTTGCCCTGTCGTTAGGCTATGCCGCAACGCGCTCCCAGGCTATCGAAGTGGGAATGGTCAATTATCTCTGGCCAAGCCTGACGATTGTGTTTGCCATTTTATTTAACGGCCAACGGTCCACCCTGTGGGTGATCCCGGGCTTAGCCGTCTCATTGTTGGGCGTCTGTTGGGTATTAGGCGGAGAACAAGGGCTACATCTTGATGAAATCATGCGTAATGTCATCTCAAGCCCGCTCAGCTACGCGCTGGCGTTCGCCGGGGCTTTTATCTGGGCGGCTTACTGCACCGTCACCAGTAAGTTTGCCAACGGGCAAAACGGGATAACGCTTTTCGTGCTGCTCACCGCGCTCAGTCTGTGGGTGAAATATGCGTTCAGCGAACAGCCGCAAATGGTGTTTACTCTCCCGGTGGTCGTAAAGCTCATCATGTGCAGCGTCGCACTGGGGTTTGGCTATGCGGCATGGAATATCGGTATTCTTCATGGCAACGTCACGGTACTCGCAGCGGTATCCTATTTCACGCCTGTACTCTCAGCAGCACTCGCTGCCGTATTGCTGAATTCCCCCCTCTCGTTTTCTTTCTGGCAAGGCGCATTAATGGTTTGTGCCGGGTCATTGTTGTGCTGGTACGCCACGCGAAAATAATATCGCTATCTTCTGCCGGGTCCATAATCGCCCGGCGGGAATTAACATAAATTTAATATGTGATCGCGCGTCAAAATAATGATCGGCGCGTTAGAAAAGCCGTTTAGATTCTGTTTATATTACCGCCCTTTCGTAAATCTCCGTCGTCTTTTATTGACATAACTTGACACCGTTACGTTATTAATCCCTTGCGAATATTAACAATGTATATAGCACAAAGTGCAATAGTGTGTTTCTGTGTGTTTCATGTCCAACAACAATTATCCCGTACAATGGAATAGTTAACCAACTGATTTTAAACAAATGACATTTATATCAAACGCGTAAACAGACAGAAAATACCGACAATTAACAAAAGAAACTAAAACGGCCGAAAACTATATTGCGGCCAATGGTTTTGTTGAATAATTCATCAAAAAATGCACAAATCACCACCATCTCATTCGTTACAGCCGCAATTTATCCGATCCGGATCACACTAATTGAAATTATTGCTAATATTTTGAAACTTATTATTGAAACCCTACTACAAGATTCTTAAAAATAGCATGCCATTGATGATTAGCCTCGTTTAGAAATCGTTCAAAGTGGCTCAGGAAATACTGAAGAAAATTATAAGGAATATTTAAGATGAAACTTAAATTAGTTGCAGTGGCAGTGACTTCCATGTTGGCAGCAGGCGTTGTAAACGCGGCTGAAGTTTTTAACAAAGACGGTAACAAACTGGATCTGTACGGCAAAGTAACAGGTCTGCACTATTTCTCTGATGACGCTGGCAATGACGGCGACAAAACCTATGTTCGTCTGGGCTTCAAAGGTGAAACTCAGATCAACGACCAGATGACCGGTTACGGCCAGTGGGAATACGAGTTCAAAGGCAACCGCTCTGAATCTCAGGGTTCTGACGGCAACAAAACCCGTCTGGCATTCGCGGGCCTGAAATTCAACGAATTCGGTTCTTTCGACTACGGTCGTAACTACGGTGTTGCTTACGACATCGGCGCATGGACTGACGTTCTGCCAGAATTCGGTGGTGATACCTGGACTCAGACTGATGGCTTTATGACTGGCCGTACGACTGGCGTTGCAACTTACCGTAACACCGACTTCTTCGGTCTGGTTGATGGCCTGAACGTGGCTGCTCAGTACCAGGGTAAAAACGACCGTAACGACATCACCGAAGCGAACGGTGACGGCTGGGGTCTGTCTTCTACTTATGAATTCGAAGGCTTCGGTGTAGGTGCTACCTACGCGAAATCTGACCGTACTGACCGTCAGGTTGCTGCTGCAAGCAATCTGAATGCAGGCGGCGAAAACGCGGAAGTATGGGCTGCGGGTCTGAAGTACGATGCCAACAACATCTACCTGGCAACCACCTACTCTGAAACCCGTAACATGACCAACTTCGGTAGCGGCTTCATCGCTAACAAAGCGCAGAACTTCGAAGTGGTTGCTCAGTACCAGTTCGACTTCGGTCTGCGTCCATCCATTGCTTACCTGAAATCCAAAGGTAAAGACATTGGTACTTACGGCGACCAGGATCTGGTTGAATACGTTGACGTTGGCGCGAGCTACTACTTCAACAAAAACATGTCTACCTACGTTGATTACAAAATCAACCTGGTTGACGACAGCAGCTTCACTAAAGCAGCTGGCGTTGCTACCGACAACATCGTTGCTGTTGGTCTGACCTACCAGTTCTAAGATTTGTTAGTATAAAAAAGCCAGCCTTCGTGGCTGGCTTTTTTTATTCGGTTTGACTGGCGTAATAAAGGAGCACGCCATGCATATTTTCAAAGGACGCTGCCTGTGTGGGATGAGCCAATTCAGCGTTTCCCTCAACAACTTCGACGTCTATGCCTGCCACTGTACCCAGTGCCAGAAATGGTCGGGGGGAATGGCCATGTATCTGGAAGCGCAGGGTCAACCGCTTGTGGAAGAAGAGTCGATAGCCCCTTCTCATTTCACGTCATCTGCGCGCGGCGAACGCTGGTTTTGTCCCGGATGCGGTTGCCCGCTGTGGTTCACACTGACCGCACGCTCAACGACGCGCTATTTCATTCCCTGGACACAGCTTGAGATGAGCGAAGACGAACGTCGCCGTCTGATACTTGCCGCTGAAATCTATACAGAAACGCAACCCGCATTCTTCGGCCTGACCGGGCAATACGCGCGCTTTAGCGGCACCGAAATTGAAGCACACGACAAGCGCTGCCTGCTGACTCCCCATGACGCACACTGAGGGTTGCCCGGTAAGCATTGCACCACCGGGCCTGTTTTTTTACTGTTTCGGTACGTTTGCCAGGCTAAACCAAATCCCGACCGCCAGCACCAGTAACATTGCGCCGGCACTGCCTAACGCCACGCTGTGTGACGTGATAAAGGCCGTTTTTGCCGCCGCAATTAACGACTCCGCCAGCCCTGGAGTCAGGCTCTGTGCCACGTTTACCGCTTCGCCAATCGATGACGAGGCCTTATCGGCCAGCGTCGCGCTCAGTCCCTGCGGCAGGACAATTGACGCCGAGAAGCTGCGGGTTAACAGCAGACCAAAAATGGCAATGCCCAACCCTGCGCCCAGCTCATAGGACATGGTTTCAATCGCCCCTGCGGCAGCCGCTTTCTCTTTTGGCGCAGCCGCCATAATTGCCGAGGTTGAGGCCAGCAGCGCACTGGCGGCACTGAAGCCCAGCAGCACCATCAGACTCCATGCCTGCCAGTGCTGCGTGCTGAAGTCGAGCAGCGACAGACCGATAAAGCTGACGGCACTCAGCCCCATTCCGCCTGCCGCCACCAGCCGCAGCCCCAGACGACCGACCAGCACACCGGCAATCGGCCCGCTAAACCCGCTGGCGACCATCAGCGGCAGCATAAACATCCCCGCTTCGAACGGCGTAAAGCCATGCACAAACTGCAGCTCCTGGGCCATCAACAGCTCAAACCCCACGAGCGCGATCATGGCGGTCATCGCCATCACGACACCGCTTAAAATAATGCGATGACAGAACAGGCGCATGTCGATCATCGGCACGCGGGCGTGAAGCTGGATCCGCACAAAGATCATCAGCATCACCGCTCCGGTGAGCAGCGTCATTGCCACCAGCCACGGAGAAAGCACCCCTTTGAGCGCGGTTTTCGCGCTGAAGACCAGCAGCAATATCGCCACAATCAGCATGACTGCATGGGCAATATTCAGCGGCTGTTCCGGGCGTCCCTCTTGACGAGGCACCAGACGCGCGGCAAGGGAAACAACGATGACCACGATCGGCACGTTGATCAAAAAGACCGATCCCCAGTAAAAATGCTCCAGCAACATACCGCCAATCAGCGGACCAAACGCCGCACCGCCTGAACCGACAGCGGCCCAGACCCCAAGCGCGATGTTGCGATCGCGCGCATTAACGAATAACGTGCGGATCCCCGCAAGCGTGGCCGGGATGATCATCGCCGCCCCAATCGCCAGCGAGGCGCGGGCAGCAATCAGCCATCCTGCTGAAGGCGCAAATGCGGCTGCCAGCGATGACAAGCCAAACAGCGTACTGCCAATTATCAACAACCGTTTAAAACCAATGCGGTCACCCAGCGCGCCCATCGGCAGCACCATCCCCGCCATCACCAGCGAGTATATATCGATGATCCACAATAATTCGTTACCGCTGGCACCCAGCGTCATACTCAACGTCGGCGCCGCTACGTGCAGTACCGTCGCGTCGATCGCCACCGGGATATACACCAGCACGATAATGACTAACGCTAACCACTGACGAAACATAAATTTCCTTTTCTTTTAAATCATGGACACATGTCCAGTTTGCGATCCTACGTAAAGTTGAACGAGTGTCCAGCTTTTTGTTACACTTGTTTCAGTCCCATTAAGAGTGAGTGAAAATGCGATATCTGAGCAAGGATGAAAGGCGGGAAGAGATTTTACAGGCCGCTATGCGCGTGGCGCTCTCTGACGGACTTTCCGCAATGACGGTACGGCGAATTGCCGCCGAAGCCGGCGTCGCCACCGGACAGGTCCACCACCATTTCACCTCTGGCGGGGAGCTAAAATCGCTGGCTTTTGTGCGGTTGATCCGTGAACTGCTGGATGCGGATGTGGTCGGCAAGCAAGCCAGCTGGCGACAGCAACTGCATGCCATGCTCGGCAGCGATGATGGCCGGTTTGAGCCCTATATTCGCCTGTGGCGTGAGGCGCAGATCCTGGCAAGCCGGGATACGGACATCAGGGGCGCATATGTACTGACCATGGAGATGTGGCACCAGGAGACCGTCGCCCTTATCAAAGCAGGTACTGACGCGGGAGATTTTACCCCGGGCGATCGGCCAGAAAATATTGCCTGGCGTTTAATTGGTCTGGTGTGTGGCCTGGACGGCATTTATATATTAGATATCCCAGAGATGGACGACGCAGCCTTTAATAACCATCTTGATAAATTAATCTCTCTGGAATTGTGTTAATACTCACTTATGAGTATTAACAGCCCTCGCTTACAATTCGTAACACATTAAGCGAACCCTTATTTCCCCTCCCGGCTCAGGGATTCGCTTTTTTATCTATCCTTTCAGATGTATCCCAAACCATCCAATAATTCCAGAAACACACTGTCAGACATCCACCTGTTTTTACTCCATTTTTTCTTTTTATGGTTAAGCAAGAGGGCGACATGTCACAACAAAGTGAGAAGAATAATCCTTATCTGCTGAGCAACTGGAAACCCGAAAATGCGCAATTCTGGGAGAATAAAGGAAAACATATTGCCCGAAGAAATCTTTTAATTTCTGTGGCTTGCCTGTTATTAGCGTTTTGCGTATGGATGTTATTTAGTGCCATTGCGGTCAATCTGAATAAAGTTGGATTTAATTTTTCCACCGATCAGCTTTTTATGCTAACAGCCTTACCCTCCCTGTCCGGTGCGATATTGCGCGTCCCCTACTCGTTTATGGTTCCTCTCTTTGGTGGACGCTACTGGACGGTGTTAAGCACGGTGATCCTGATTGTTCCCTGCGTCTGGTTGGGGATCGCGATTCAGGACACTGCCACTCCCTACTGGATCTTTATCGTCATCGCGCTGCTGTGTGGTTTTGCCGGCGCTAACTTCGCCTCCAGCATGGGCAATATCAGCTTCTTCTTCCCGAAAACGAAACAGGGTAGCGCCCTGGGGATTAACGGCGGGTTGGGGAACCTGGGCGTGAGCGTAATGCAGCTGGTCGCGCCGCTGGTGATCTTCCTGCCCATGTTCACCTTTCTCGGCGTAAACGGCGTGCCGCAGGATGACGGCTCAACGATGTGGCTGGCCAATGCCGCGTGGATTTGGGCGCCCCTTCTTTTGCTGGCCACGATTGCGGCGTTTTTCGGCATGAATGACATCGCGAGCTCTAAGGCCACGATTGCCAGCCAGCTACCGGTGTTAAAACGTTTTCACCTGTGGCTCCTGAGCCTCCTCTACCTGGCAACCTTCGGTTCGTTTATCGGTTTTTCAGCAGGCTTCGCCATGCTGTCGAAAACCCAGTTTCCTGACGTCAATATCCTCCATCTGGCTTTCTTTGGCCCACTGATTGGCGCGCTGGCCCGTTCTGCGGGCGGGATGATCTCAGACAAACTCGGCGGCGTACGCGTCACCCTGATTAACTTCGTCTTTATGGCGCTATTCAGCGCCCTGCTTTTCCTGACGCTTCCCGGTTCCGGGTCGGGCAGTTTTCTCGCCTTCTATCTGGTCTTTATGGGCCTGTTCCTCACCGCCGGACTGGGCAGCGGGTCAACGTTTCAGATGATTGCCATCATTTTCCGCCAAATCACCCTCACCCGCGTGAAGCTACAAGGGGGAAGTGACGAGCAGGCGCAGCATGAAGCAGTGACCGAAACCGCGGCAGCGCTGGGCTTTATCTCCGCCATCGGTGCCGTCGGCGGGTTCTTCATTCCGAAAGCCTTCGGCACGTCGCTGGCCATGACCGGCTCTCCCGTGGGTGCCATGAAAGTTTTCCTCGTGTTTTACATCGTCTGCGTCCTGGTGACCTGGCTTGTTTATGGCCGCAAATCTTCACAACAATAACAATTACACATTCGCCTGAGAGTGGGCAGCCCTCTCCGAAAAGGCTATCGAAGCAGGAGAAATGTCATGAGTAAACTGTTGGATCGCTTTCGCTATTTCAAACAAAAAGGCGACAGCTTCGCCAATGGACACGGGCAGGTGTACAACACCAACCGTGACTGGGAGGACAGCTACCGACAGCGATGGCAGTTCGACAAGATTGTGCGGTCCACCCATGGCGTGAACTGCACGGGCTCCTGTAGCTGGAAAATCTACGTCAAAAACGGCCTGGTTACCTGGGAAACCCAGCAGACCGACTACCCGCGTACCCGCCCCGACCTGCCTAACCACGAGCCGCGCGGCTGCCCGCGTGGTGCAAGTTATTCCTGGTACCTATACAGCGCCAACCGGCTGAAATACCCGCTGGTGCGCCGCACGCTGATCGAACTGTGGCGTGACGCGCTGGCACAACACAGCGATCCGGTGCTGGCCTGGGATGCCATTCAGAACGATCCGCAGAAGAGCCGGAGCTACAAGCAGGCACGCGGACACGGCGGATTTATCCGCTCCAGCTGGAAAGAGCTGAACCAGCTGATTGCTGCCGCCAACGTCTGGACCATTAAACACTACGGTCCCGATCGCGTGGCCGGTTTTTCACCGATTCCGGCGATGTCGATGGTCTCGTATGCCGCCGGGACGCGTTATCTCTCTCTGCTGGGCGGCACCTGTCTCAGCTTTTATGACTGGTATTGCGATTTACCGCCCGCCTCGCCAATGACGTGGGGCGAGCAGACCGACGTGCCGGAATCCGCAGACTGGTACAACTCCAGCTACATCATTGCCTGGGGGTCTAACGTTCCGCAGACGCGTACGCCAGATGCCCACTTCTTTACCGAGGTCCGCTACAAAGGCACCAAAACCGTGGCCATCACCCCGGACTTCTCCGAGGTCGCCAAACTGAGCGATCAGTGGCTGGCACCCAAGCAAGGCACCGACAGCGCGCTGGCGATGGCAATGGGCCACGTGATCCTCAAAGAGTTCCATCTCGACAACCCCAGCGAGTACTTCCTCAACTACTGCCGCCGCTACACCGACATGCCGATGCTGGTGCTGCTGGATGAACAGGCCGATGGCCGCGTGGTGCCGGGGCGGATGCTTCGGGCTTCTGATCTCACGGACGGGCTGGGTGAAGCCAATAATGCTGAGTGGAAAACCGTCGCCTTTGATATCGCCGGCGATCTGGTGGTGCCGAACGGGTCCATTGGTTTCCGCTGGGGCGAAAAAGGCAAATGGAACCTGGCGCCGCTGGCGGCAGATCATGAAACTGAGCTCACCCTCTCGCTGCTGATTACCCACGACAGCGTGGCAGAGGTGGCATTCCCCTATTTTGGCGGCAATGAAAATCCACACTTCCGTAGCGTCAAGCAGGAGCCGGTCCTGACGCGCCGTGTACCGAGTAAAACCCTGACGCTGGCCGATGGCAGCCAGAAACGGGTGGTCAGCGTCTACGATCTGATTCTCGCTAACTACGGCCTCGATCGTGGTCTGGAAGACAGCAACGCGGCGGGCAGCTATGACAAGATCAAAGCTTATACTCCCGCCTGGGGCGAGCAGATCACCGGCGTCCCTGCTTACCTGATAGAGAAAATTGCCCGTGAGTTTGCCGACACGGCGCACAAAACGCACGGCCGGTCGATGATTATCCTCGGTGCCGGGGTGAACCACTGGTACCACATGGACATGAACTACCGCGGGATGATCAACATGCTGGTGTTCTGCGGCTGCGTGGGTCAAAGCGGCGGCGGCTGGTCACACTATGTGGGTCAGGAGAAGTTGCGTCCGCAAACCGGCTGGCTGCCGCTGGCGTTTGCGCTGGACTGGAACCGTCCCCCGCGCCAGATGAACAGTACGTCGTACTTCTACAACCACGCCTGCCAGTGGCGTTATGAGAAACTGACCGCGCAGGAGTTACTCTCTCCGCTGGCGGACGCGACAAAATTCACCGGTCACCTGATCGATTTTAACGTCCGGGCAGAGCGTATGGGCTGGCTTCCCTCGGCACCGCAGCTAAACCTCAATCCGTTGCACATTAAAGCCCGGGCCGACGCCGCCGGCATGACCCCGCAGGAGTACACCGTGCAGGCATTAAAATCGGGCGATATACGTTTCGCCTGCGAACAGCCTGACAACGGTAAAAACCACCCGCGCAATCTGTTTGTCTGGCGGTCTAACCTGCTCGGCTCTTCGGGGAAAGGTCACGAGTACATGCTCAAATACCTGCTCGGTACCGAAAGCGGCATCCAGGGCGAGGATTTAGGGTCGACGGATGACGTTAAGCCCGAAGAGGTGGAGTGGCAAACTCAGGCCATTGAGGGCAAGCTTGACCTGCTGGTGACGCTCGATTTCCGCATGTCCAGCACCTGCCTGTTCTCCGATATCGTGCTGCCCACCGCGACATGGTATGAAAAAGACGACATGAATACGTCGGATATGCATCCGTTTATTCATCCGCTTTCAGCTGCCGTCGACCCGGCCTGGGAATCCCGCAGCGACTGGGAGATCTACAAAGGTATTGCCAGCGTTTTCTCAGAGGTGTGCGTCGGTCATCTTGGCACCGAAACGGACGTGGTACTGCAGCCGCTGCAGCACGACTCCCCGGGGGAACTGTCACAGCCGTTTGATATTCAGGACTGGCGCAAAGGCGAATGCGATCTCATTCCGGGTAAAACGGCGCCGACGATTGCGGTGGTCGAACGGCATTATCCGGAAACCTACGAGCGCTTTACTTCACTCGGCCCGCTGATGGACAAACTTGGCAACGGCGGGAAAGGCATTTCATGGAATACCCAGAGCGAGGTCGATTTCCTCGGCAAGCTGAACTACGTCAAGCTCGATGGCCCGGCAAAAGGACGCCCGCGTATTGAAACGGCGATTGACGCCTCTGAAGTGATCCTCGCCCTCGCCCCTGAAACGAATGGCCAGGTGGCAGTGCGAGCCTGGCAAGCGCTGGGCGAACTGACCGGTCGCGATCACACCCATCTGGCGCTGAACAAAGAAGATGAGAAAATCCGCTTCCGCGATATTCAGGCCCAGCCGCGGAAAATTATCTCCAGCCCCACCTGGTCGGGCCTTGAGAGCGAGCATGTCTCCTATAACGCCGGTTATACCAACGTTCACGAGCTTATTCCCTGGCGCACCCTTTCCGGTCGTCAGCAGCTGTATCAGGACCATCCGTGGATGCGCGCGTTCGGGGAGAGTCTGGTGGCCTATCGCCCACCGATTGATACCCGAAGCGTTAGCCATATGCGCGAAATCCCGCCGAACGGCTTTCCTGAGAAGGCGCTGAACTTCCTGACGCCACACCAGAAATGGGGCATTCACTCGACCTACAGTGAAAACCTGCTGATGCAAACGCTGTCACGCGGGGGACCTATCGTCTGGATCAGCGAAACCGATGCCAGAGAGTTAGGCATTGAGGATAACGACTGGATCGAAGCCTTCAACGCCAACGGGGCCCTGACCGCCCGGGCAGTGGTGAGCCAGCGCGTCCCGCCGGGCATGACCATGATGTACCACGCGCAGGAACGTATCCTGAATATTCCGGGTTCAGAAGTCACCGGCCGTCGCGGCGGGATCCATAACTCGGTGACGCGCGTCTGTCCCAAACCGACACACATGATTGGCGGCTACGCCCAGCTGGCGTACAGCTTCAACTATTACGGCACCGTCGGCTCTAACCGCGACGAGTTCATCATGATCCGCAAAATGAAAAACATTAACTGGCTGGATGGCGAAGGTCGGGATCAGGTACAGGAGGCGAAAAAATGAAAATACGCTCACAGGTTGGAATGGTGCTGAATCTCGACAAATGCATTGGCTGTCACACCTGCTCGGTCACCTGTAAAAACGTCTGGACCGGGCGTGAAGGTATGGAATATGCGTGGTTCAACAACGTCGAAACCAAACCGGGGATTGGCTACCCGAAAAACTGGGAAGATCAGGAGGAGTGGCAAGGCGGCTGGGTACGCGGGATCACCGGCAAGCTGACGCCGCGTCTCGGCGGGCGCGTGGGCGTGCTGTCAAAAATCTTTGCCAACCCGTCCCTGCCCGGCATTGATGATTACTACGAGCCCTTCACGTTTGATTACCAGGATCTGCACCGTGCACCACAAGGCGATCACCTCCCGACGGCCCGCCCGCGCTCGCTGATTAGCGGCAAACGGATGGACAAAATTGTTGGCGGCCCGAACTGGGAAGAACTGCTTGGCGGCGAGTTCGAAAAACGCGCCCGCGACCGCAACTTCGACAAGATCCAGAAGGAGATGTACGGCCAGTTTGAAAACACCTTCATGATGTACCTGCCGCGCCTGTGTGAACACTGCCTGAACCCGAGCTGCGTGGCCACCTGCCCGAGCGGTGCCATCTACAAGCGTGAAGAAGACGGCATTGTGCTGATTGACCAGGACAAATGCCGTGGCTGGCGCATGTGCATCAGCGGTTGCCCGTACAAGAAAATCTACTTCAACTGGAAAAGCGGAAAGTCGGAGAAATGCATCTTCTGCTACCCGCGCATTGAGTCTGGCCAGCCAACCGTCTGTTCGGAGACCTGCGTCGGGCGTATTCGCTATCTGGGCGTGCTGCTGTATGACGCGGATCGCATTGAAGAAGCGGCCAGCACCGAACATGAAACCGACCTCTATGAACGCCAGTGTGACGTATTCCTTGATCCGCATGACCCGGCGGTCATTGAAGAAGCCTTCAAGCAAGGTATTCCGCAGAACGTGATTGACGCCGCCCAGCGTTCCCCGGTTTACAAGATGGCGATGGACTGGAAGCTGGCCCTGCCGCTGCATCCGGAATACCGCACCCTGCCGATGGTCTGGTACGTTCCGCCGCTGTCACCGATCCAGTCTTACGCAGATGCGGGCGGCCTGCCGCTCAACGACGGCGTGTTACCGGCGGTCGAAAGCCTGCGCATACCGGTGCAGTATCTGGCCAACATGCTCAGTGCGGGCGATCCTGCTCCGGTGCTGCGCGCCCTCAAACGCATGATGGCCATGCGTCATTACAAACGCTCTCAGACCGTTGAAGGCGTGACCGATACGCGCGCCATCGAAGAAGTGGGCCTTAGCGTCGAGCAGGTTGAAGAGATGTACCGCTATCTGGCGATTGCCAACTACGAAGATCGTTTCGTGATCCCCACCAGCCACCGCGAAATGGCGCGCGACGCCTTCCCGGAACGCAACGGCTGCGGCTTCTCCTTTGGCGACGGGTGCCACGGTTCCGACACCAAATTCAACCTCTTTAACAGCAGCCGCATTGATGCCATCAACATCACCGAAGTGCGCGACCACGGGGAGGGAGAGTGATGCAGATCCTCAAAATCATCGCCCTGCTGATTGAGTATCCCGATGAAACATTATGGGAAAATCGCGAGGAAGCACTTTCCCTGATAGAACAGAATCTCCCTGCGTTACTGCCCTTTGCCCGCCAGCATCTGGATGCCGCGCTGCTGGATAAGCAGGCCGAATGGTGCGAGGTGTTTGAGCGGGGTCGTGCGACCTCGTTGCTGCTGTTTGAGCACGTTCATGCTGAATCCCGCGATCGCGGTCAGGCGATGGTCGACCTGATGAGCCAGTACGAAAAAGCCGGCCTGCAGCTGGACTGTCGCGAGCTGCCGGACTATCTGCCGCTCTACCTGGAGTATCTCAGCCTCGTCACCGACGACGAGGCCCGCGAAGGGCTACAAAACGTTGCGCCGATCCTGGCGCTGATTGGCGGTCGCCAGAAGCAGCGCGGCGTAGCGCATTATCAGCTGTTCGATGCGCTCCTGACGCTCGCAGGCACGCGTCTGACCAGCGACAGCGTGGCGAAACAGGTTTCCACCGAGAAACGGGATGATACCCGCCAGGCGCTGGACGCCGTCTGGGAAGAGGAACAGGTCAAGTTTATCGAGGACAACGCCACATCGTGTGATACCTCACCGATGCAGCAATATCAACGACGCTTTAGCCAGGACGTTGCCCCGCAGTATGTCGACGTCAGTGCGGGAGGCCCAAAATGATCCAGTTTCTGAACGTCTTTTTCTACGATATTTACCCCTACCTGTGCGGCACGGTTTTTCTGGTGGGAAGCTGGCTGCGTTATGACTACGGGCAGTATACCTGGCGCGCCTCCTCCAGCCAGATGCTGGATAAGCGCGGCATGGTGCTGTGGTCGAATCTGTTCCATATCGGGATCTTGGGGATCTTCTTCGGACATCTTTTCGGGATGCTGACGCCGCACTGGGTTTATTCGTGGTTTCTGCCGATGTCGCAGAAACAGCTGATGGCGATGATTCTGGGCGGCGTTTGCGGCGTGCTCACGCTGGTGGGCGGTGCGGGATTATTGATTCGCCGGCTGACGAACCCCCGTATCCGGGCGACCTCCTCCACGGCAGATATCCTGATCCTCTGCATTTTGCTGGTGCAGTGTATTCTTGGGCTCACCACCATTCCGTTCTCCGCGAAATATCCCGACGGCAGCGAGATGCTCAAGCTGGTAGACTGGGCGCAGTCGGTAGTGACCTTCCGCGGTGGCTCGTCCGAACATCTGGCGGGCGTGGCGTTTATCTTCCGTGTTCATCTGGTGCTGGGCATGACCATTTTCCTGATCTTCCCCTTCACCCGACTGGTGCACGTCTGGAGCGCGCCGGTGGAGTATTTAACACGCAGGTATCAGGTGGTGAGATCGCGCCGCTGAGTGTTACCGGGTGGCGCTACGCCTGAGCGCAGCGCCACCGTTCTATTTCCCGGCCTGAGGATGTGTATCAAACCCGGCCATCACCGCCGTCAGCGCGTCCAGCGAAAACCCGTGTTTTGGATCGTCAACGCCCAGTCCAAACCGTGACTGCATCACCTGATACAGCGCGTTCGCGTCGGGAAGATGGACCTGCTCTTCCGCATGCCCCTTCTGCCAGTGAGTAAAGTTAAAGTTGGTCAGGGTCAGCTTTCCGCCGTCAGGCAGATGGCGACACATCAACAGATGGTGGCGAAAATGGGATTGCGGCCAGTGCGCCGACCAGAAGTTGCCCATCACGTAATCGCTGAAATACTGTGTTGTCAGATCAAAATGGTACATCGACTGCCAGTGATCGTGGTGGCTGAACTGCAGGATCCAGTCGTTGCCCTCGCTCAGCAAACGATACAGCCCGTGGGGTGTTTCCTGCTCCTCGTTGGCGAGCAAACGAATCGGCGCCGTCAGCGTCTGTCCGCCAAAACCGACGTCGGCAATCCAGCGCTCGCCGTTGAGTTCAACCAGCAGCAGACGATGCGTACGCGGCGGCATCTGTGGCGGACTGGCTAAGACCACGCGGCCCAGCACGCTGCGAACCGTAAAGCCCACTTCACGCAAAACGCGTTCGAACAGGCCGTTCTGCTCAAAGCAATAGCCTCCACGACGCGCCGTCACCAGTTTGTCGACCAGGCACTGATCTTCCAGATGGATTTCGCGCGGCATCACGACGTCAATATTCTCGAAGGGGATCGCGCAGTTGTGGTTTAAATGCAGCGCCCGCAGGGTGTCGATGTCAACCTGAACAGGCTGTTGCCAGCCCGTACGGGCAAAATAAGCACTCAGAAATGGGGACATGATTCGCTTCCATGATGTGATGTTCCCTGTTTATAAACTATTTTCCGGCCTCCATATGCGCAAAAGTGCTTTTTGCGGGTGCATCTTGATTTCGGCTACCCATCAGACGTTTAATGCCAGCATACCTGCTGAGAGGAATGTTCATGAGCGCGTTTCGTCCCGTTGAATTAAAGCATGCCAGCCGTCTGCTGAACCATGGCCCTACGGTACTGATTACCAGCCGCGATGAGTCTATCGACCGTCGTAACGTCATGGCTGCGGCCTGGTCGATGCCGGTGGAGTTTGAGCCACCGCGTATCGCAATTGTGGTGGACAAAAGCACCTGGTCGCGCGAACTGATTGAGCGCAGCGGGAAGTTCGGCATCGTCATCCCCGGTGCGGCAGCGGCTAACTGGACTTACGCCGTCGGCAGCGTGAGCGGGCGCGACGAAGACAAGTTCAACTGCTACGGGATCCCGGTTGTGCAAGGTCCGGTACTCGGCCTGCCGGTAATTGAAGAGAAATGCCTGGCGTGGATGGAGTGTCGTTTACTCCCGGTTACCGCAGCCGCAGAAAAATACGATACGCTGTTTGGTGAGGTTGTTTCGGCAGCCGCAGATGAACGCGCGTTTGTCGCCGGACGCTGGCAGTTTGACGGCGATAAGCTGAACACCCTGCATCATCTGGGGGCCGGGACGTTTGTGACCAGTGGGAAAATGGTAAAGGCGCTGGAAAAATAGCCTATAAAAAAAGCCCTCTCCGCGAGGGAAAGGGCTTTTAAATTACTTCGCGCGCCGTGCAATAATTTCATCCGCAACATTACGCGGTGCTTCCGCGAAATGATGGAATTCCATCGTGTAGGTCGCGCGGCCTTGCGACATCGAACGCAGCGTCGTGGCATAGCCAAACATCTCCGCCAACGGCACATCCGCGCGAATAATCTGGCTACCGTACTGCTCTTCCATTCCCTGCACCATGCCGCGGCGGGAAGAGAGATCGCCCATGATGTTGCCGGCGTACTCTTCCGGTGTTTCCACCTCGACATGCATGACCGGTTCAAGAATCACCGGGTCCGCTTTGCGAGCGCCCTCTTTAAAGCCGAGGATCGCCGCCATGCGGAACGCCATTTCCGAGGAGTCGACCTCGTGATAGGAGCCAAACGTCAGGGTCGCTTTCACATCGACAACCGGATACCCCGCCAGGACACCGCTGTTCATGGCTTCGCGCAGGCCTTTCTCCACAGACGGAATATACTCGCGCGGGACAACGCCGCCCTTGGTGGCATCTTCAAACACAAAACCACTGCCAGGCTCTAACGGCGCCAGACTGAGCACCACATGGCCGTACTGCCCTTTACCGCCGGACTGTCGGACAAATTTCCCTTCGATATCCTTCACCGCTTTACGCAGGGTTTCACGGTACGTGACCTGTGGGCGACCAATGTTCGCCTCAACGCCGAACTCACGCCGCATGCGGTCAACGATAATCTCAAGATGTAACTCACCCATCCCGGAGATAATTGTCTGGCCGGACTCTTCATCGGTGTGCAGACGAAACGAAGGGTCTTCCGCTGCCAGGCGCTGCAATGCAATGCCCATTTTCTCCTGATCGCCTTTGGTTTTCGGCTCTATCGCAAGCGAGATAACCGGGTCCGGAAACTCCATCCGTTCCAGCGTGATGACGGCATTCGGGTCGGTGAGCGTGTCACCGGTTGTCACATCTTTCAACCCAACGCAGGCCGCGATATCGCCCGCGCGCAGCTCATCCACTTCGTGGCGATCGTTAGCATGCATCAGCACGATGCGCCCAATTCGCTCTTTCTTCCCTTTCACCGGGTTGAACACCGCGTCGCCTTTGCGCAGCACGCCAGAGTAAACGCGGATAAAGGTCAGCTGTCCGACGTACGGGTCGCTCATCAGTTTAAAGGCCAGCGCAGAGAACGGCTCGTTGTCGTCTGGATGACGCTCGGCATGCTGCCCATTCTCATCCACACCATCAATGGCGGGCACGTCCAGAGGCGACGGCATCAGTTCAATGACCGCATCGAGCATGCGTTGCACGCCTTTATTTTTAAACGCGCTGCCGCACAGCATCGGCTGGATTTCACCGGAGATGGTCCGCATACGCAGCCCCCTGATGATTTCCGCTTCCTCTAAATCACCCGTTTCCAGGTATTTATCCATCAGCTCATCGCTGGCTTCCGCCGCCGCAGAGACCATTTTTTCCCGCCATTCCTGCGCTGTACTCACTACGTCATCCGGCACAGGAGCATAGGTAAACACCATGCCCTGGGTGGCATCGTCCCACAAAATGGTACGCATTTTGATGAGATCCACCACGCCGGTGAAGTGTTCTTCTGCCCCCACCGGAATAACAATCGGGACCGGATTCGCTTTCAGACGCTCCTGCATCATTCGCACGACGCGGAAGAAGTCCGCACCCGGGCGGTCCATTTTGTTGACGAAGGCCAGCCGCGGGACATGATATTTGTTCGCCTGACGCCAGACGGTTTCCGACTGCGGCTGCACGCCACCGACGGAGTCATACACCATGACAGCGCCGTCGAGTACACGCATGGAACGTTCCACCTCAATGGTGAAATCCACGTGGCCCGGGGTGTCGATAATGTTGATCCGGTGCGGTTCAAAGCCCCGGTCCATACCTGGCCAGAAACAGCTGACTGCCGCAGAGGTAATGGTTATCCCGCGCTCTTGCTCCTGTGCCATCCAGTCGGTAGTTGCCGCGCCATCGTGTACTTCACCCAGTTTGTGGCTCATACCGGTATAAAACAGGATGCGCTCGGTGGTGGTCGTTTTACCGGCATCGATATGCGCGGAGATACCGATGTTGCGATAACGTTCGAGAGGGATGGGTCGGGGCATAATATTTCCTTAGTCATTAAGACTGCGTTGTGACGACCGGGATGGTCGCGTGTTCGTTCGTTTGCTATAATAGTCCTATTGTACGAGTATTATCGAACTATTTTTTTACGGTTGACCTATTGTTGATATAGCTCAATCTGACACCAGACGCAGGAAAACGATGATCCCGAACCACCCTGAAACTGAACAAATACTGCTGGAAAATGTGCTTTTTGCCCTCGGTAACCCGCTACGGCTGTCGATTATCCGCAGGCTGGCCGATGGCAGCGAACTGAGCTGTAACGCGCTGCGCCCGGACGAGGTGGTGAAATCGACGATGACCCATCACTGGCGCGTCTTGCGCGACAGCGGCGTGATTTGGCAGCGCCCGCAGGGACGAGAAAATATGATTTCACTGCGCAGGGACGATCTTGATGCCCGCTTTCCGGGGCTGATGGCAATATTGCTGCAGACGAAGTAACGCGTGTGTCGTGTCGGGCGACTCCGCGCCGCCCGACCCTCTCTCACATTGAATAGCCGGGTTTCTTAATTAAGTGATCCAGGTTGGGTTCAATTTCGGTCTCCCAGACCTGCGCTTTCCAGTCGGCTTCCTGCACTTCATTCAGGGCGACCGAAATAGAGCGATCTTTACTGTTCAGATGACGGGTAATCACCTCGGCAATATCCGCCGCCAGCGCGGTTTTTTGGTCGTCGTTCAAATCACGGGGAAAACATTTGATATCTACGTGTGGCATATGCAGGCTTCCAGTTATGAATGTGAGTTCCACGTTATCAGATTATCTCGTTTGCCTTTAACACCTTGTGCAGTTCCGCCAGCTGGCACACGGTATCCGCAATCGCCGTTATCTTCGGCGTATTCGCCGCAAACCATGCATGGCGAGGCCCCCAGGTGCGTGCAACCGTGATGTAGACGTCAAGCAGCGTCAGCCGTTCCCCGAGTGCAAAAGGGGTAGCACTGAGCTGGCTGTCAAACCACAGATAGAGTGATTTTCGGTATTCAATACAGCTGTTTTTCAACTGCTCCGGCGCATCCGGCACCCAGCGTTCGGGGTAGTCAGCGTAGGTAAAGGTGGGATAAACGTTCGCAACAAACCAGATGAGCAACCGCTGAAACTGCTGCCGCTCAGCCTGGCCGACGGCAGGCGCAAGATCGGGACATCTGTCCAGTACCATCAGGGCAATCGCCGCCGTTTCGGTCATGATCGCCCCGTTTTCCAGTTCCAGCGTGGGTACCTGACACAGCGGATTGCGTGCTTTCAGCAACTCACGCTGCGGGCCGGGCTGGTCGAACCCGTCCACGTTGATAAATTGATAAGGGATGTCTGCCAGAGTCAGCATCACTTCACTGATTGCCGATCCCCAGCCGGGTACGCCATAGAGTTTAATCATGTTGCCCCCTCCGGGATGAAAACCCTAAGTGTAGACACGACTAATAGGTTATCCCAGGCGGGTTCACGTCGGATTGCGTCACCGCTTCGCCCTCTTCTCCCCAGCGTGCCAGCACCCGCTGGTACTCTCCACGCGTAATAGCGCCCTCCAGCGCAGCCTGCAAAGCATAAACCAGCCCATTGCCTTTTTTGGTCGTCGTGGCGACATAGGCTCTCTTCGGCCCGAGACCCACTACGCGCGTTTTGCCGGTCAACGCCGCTTTATAGGCGGATACGGATTGAGGTCCGAAGAACACATCCGCCCTGCCGGACTGAATATAGAGGTTGCCGGAAGCATCATCGGTCAGATAGACCGGCAGCGCAGGCTCACGACCGGCTTTTTTGTTCTCTTCATTCCAGCCCAGCAGAATGCGCTCCTGATTGGTCCCGGAACCCACAATCACCTTTTTGCCTGCCAGATCTTTTGCGCTGTTAATCGCCTGGACCGCGCTGGTGGATTTCACGGAAAACGCCAGCGAGTCGACGCGATAGGTCGCAAAATCAAATTTCTCTTTTCGCTGTTCGGTCACCGCAATATTCACCAGCGCCACGTCATAGCGTCCGGAGCTGATCCCCAGCGGCCAGTCTTCCCAGGCCGTGGGAACCAGCTTCAGCTTTAACCCCAGACTGCCCGCGAGCAAGCGGGCAATATCCGGATCGCTGCCAATCCGCGTCCGGTTATCGCTGGCAAGCAGCGCCAGCGGTGGAGAGTTGAGCGCTGAGATCGCTACCGTGAGCGTGCCCGGCTCAACAAATTTATAGTTCGCGGGGATCTTCGCGACGGCCTGCCGATCTACCGTCACCGGCAGCGGCTGCTCGTTGGCGTGTAAATCGATACCCGCATGGCTCGCGGTCGTAAAAGCCAGACCGGCCAGAAAAGCATATTTCATCTGCACTCCTTACAGCACTTTTGACAGGAACTGGCGCGTTCGCGGGTGCGACGGACGGGTTAATACGTCGTCACTGCTGCCCTGCTCCACAATTTTACCGTCGACCATAAAGACCACCTGATCCGCCACTTCCCGGGCAAAGCCGATCTCGTGGGTGACCACCACCAGCGTGGTACCCGAGCGGGCGAGCTTTTTAATCACATCCAGCACTTCGCCAACCAGTTCCGGGTCGAGCGCTGAAGTGGGCTCATCAAACAGCATTACCCGGGGACGTAACGCCAGCGCGCGGGCAATGGCAATACGCTGCTGTTGGCCACCGGAGAGATGGCGCGACCAGGCGTCGGCTTTATCGCGCAGCCCGACCACATCCAGCAGGCTGTATGCCCTTTCAACGGCTTCTTTCTTACTCAGTTTTTTATGGGCGATGGGCGCTTCAATCAGGTTTTCCAGCACCGTGAGATGCGGAAAGAGATTAAAGTTCTGGAAGACATAGCCCACATTGACGCGCTGTTTGAGGATCTCTTTCTCTTTCAGCTCGTAGAGTTTGTCCCCCTGACGGCGGTAACCGATGTAATCACCGTCAATCTGGATAAACCCTTCGTCGACGCGTTCCAGATGGTTAATGGTGCGCAGAAGCGTCGATTTACCCGATCCGGAAGGCCCGAGGATCACCGTTACCGATCCGGGCGGGATCTCCAGCGAGACGTTATCAAGCGCTTTATGGCGGCCAAAAAACTTACTGACGCCGGTAATCGAAATATGCCCTTCAGGAGAGGTTTGCATGGACGGGCTCCTGTACTGATGCGGTGGATACGGAACGGACGCGACTGGCTACCCGGTTTTGATTAACGGCTGAACGACGTTCGCTGCGGGCAAGCCCGCGCTCCACAACATGCTGAATGGCAGACAACACGGTGGTAATCACCAGATACCAGACCGCACCGACCATCAGCAGCGGGATCACCTCCTGCGTGCGGTTATAGATCATCTGAATGGTATAGAAGAGTTCCGGCATCGCCAGGACATACACCATCGCCGTGCCTTTCGCGAGACTGATAATTTCATTAAATCCGGACGGCAAAATCGTGCGTAGCGCCTGCGGCAAAATGATACGCACCGTACGACGCCAGGCGGGCAGACCGAGTGCCGCCGCCGCTTCATACTGACCATGATCCACCCCCAGAAAACCGCCGCGAATGATCTCGGCGGTATACGCGCTCTGAACCAGCGTCAGTCCCACCACGGCGGTGGAAAACTGTCCCAGCACGTTGATGGTTTCGAAGCGACCCCAGGTAATGGCGGTGAAGGGTACGCCGAGCGAGAGCGTGTCGTAGAGATAGGAAAAGTTATAGAGAATGATCAGAACCACAATCAGCGGCAACGAACGAAACAGCCAGATATATCCCCAGGCCAGGCTGCTCAGCAGCCAGGATGAAGAGAGTCTCGCCAGCGCCAGCAGGCCGCCAATGACCACGCTCAGCGCAGTGCCGATCAGGGTCAACAGCAATGTCTGCCCTACGCCTTCAAGGATAACCGGATCAAAGAACCAGCGGGCAAAAACAGACCACTCCCAGCGCGGGTTAAAGGCCACGGACTGAATGACCACCGCAAGCACAAACAGCGCCACCACGGCACCGACAGTCCGCAGCGGATAACGCGCCGGGACCACCTTAATGGTTTCAACGTTGCTCATTGTCATTCCTCATGCTGTTTTACTGAACGCTTCACTGATCAGCGTTTTGGTGAAACGCAGCCGGCCATCAAACGGCGGCTGGCTGTACTCTTCCGGATCGCGGTTCAGATCGAACTGCGGCTGATAGCCCTGGCTGATATAGAGCCTGACCGCCTCCGGCTGACGAAAACCGGTGGTGAGGTAGATCTGGCTGTAACCGGCCTGTACCGCCCGGCGCTCCAGCTCCTGGACGACGCGGGCCGCCAGACCCTGTTGACGCAGCGCCTTGTGCGTCCAGATTCGTTTGATTTCAGCGGTGCGTTCATCAAACGGTTTATACGCGCCGGTGGCGATGATGTCGCCGTCACGCTCAAGGACAATAAACAGCCCCTGCGGGGCCAGGTACCACTCCGTGAGCTCCACTTCCGCGTCTTTAGAGAAGTAGTCGCCATAGCGGGCGGCATATTCACCGAATAATCCGTCGATAATGGGCTGAAGATCGGCGTCTTCCGGTGACACGTCCCGAAATTGCTCGCGCATAGCGCCTCCTTAGTCACCCAGTCCTGCCGGGTTCACTTCTGATTGAGGGATACGTTCTACCCCTTCCCCCCAGCGGTTCAGCACTTTGTCGTAATCGCCGTTTTTGATGACCCCGTTAAGTGCAGTCTGTACCGGCTCGACCAGGCCGGTGCCTTTTTTCAGCGTCACCGCAATGTGCGCCGCCTTCGGCCAGCCGCCGTCGACAATCCCAACCCGTTTCGTTTTCCCGGTCAGCGCCGCTTTCCATGCGCCAGTCACGTTCGGGCCAAAGAACGCATCTGCGCGACCTGACTGGAGAGACAGGGTTTGTGATGCATCGTCTTTGGTGTAGATCGGGGTAAACGGCTTCAGGCCTTTCTTCACGTTCTCCGCATTCCACGCCAGCAGGATAGCCTCCTGGTTGGTCCCGGAACCTACGATGATGCGCAGCCCGGCGATGTCCTCCGCCTTCTGCAGCGAGGTAATCGGGCTGGTCGATTTCACATAGAAGCCGAGGGAATCTTTACGGTAAGTGGCAAAATCAAACTTCTCTTTGCGTTCTCTGGTCACGGTGATGTTGCTGATCGCCGCATCGTATTTCCCGGAGGCGACGCCGAGAGGCCAGTCCTCCCAGGAGGTTGGCACCACATTCAGCTCCAGCCCAAGGCTGTCGGCCACCAGACGGGCAACGTCCACCTCGCTTCCGAGCAGCGTTTTATTGTCGTCGGAAAAAACGGTCAGCGGCGGTGAGTTAAGCGCGGCAACCGCCACGGTGAATTTGCCCGGCACGGCGAAGCGATAATCTTTCGGCAGTTGCGCGATGGCGTCGCTGTTTTTGGCGGTGTTGACGGGCGTTTTGTTGGCTTCCAGGCTCACGCCAGTGCCATTAATGTTCACATTCTCTGCCCAGACGGCAGGGGAAAAGGCCAGCGCAAGCGCCAGAATAAGCGATGATTTCTGCATAGCGAGGTTCTCTATTATTGTTGTGTGAACTGGTTTTGCGGTTCGTCTAAACCCAGACTGTCGCGCAGCGTAGTGCCGGGATAGTCGGTGCGGAATAACCCGCGGGCCTGTAACACCGGGACAACCTGGTCAACAAAACGCGGGAACGTGTCCGGCGTTCCACCCTGAATGATGAAACCGTCCGCGGCGAATGACTCAAACCAGCCCTGCAGACCGTCTGCCACCTGCTCCGGCGTACCGGAAAAGCGCGGGCGCGGGGATGCCGCTTCGAGTGCAACCTGACGCAGGGTTAAGTTGCGTTCGCGAGCATTACGCTTAATTTCATCGGTCGTGCTGCGAAAACTGTTTTTACCCAGTTCACCGATGTCCGGGAACGGCTCGTCGAGCGGGTACTGGCTGAAATCGTGATGTTCGAAATAACGGCCGAGGTAATTCAGGGCATCGTTAATCGACACCAGAGCCGCGGTTGTCTGATACTGGTTCTCCACGTCCTCCGCGTCTTTGCCAACAATCACGCTGACGCCCTGAAAAATATGTAAGTCCGATGCCCTGCGGCCATTCGATTCAAGCTGGTGTTTCACGTCGCGATAAAACGCTTTGGCTTCCTCTAACGTTTCATGATGGGTAAAAATGGCGTCCGCATGTTTCGCAGCCAGTTTTTTTCCGTCATCCGATGCACCTGCCTGAAAGACAATCGGGCGTCCCTGCGGCGTGCGGCCAATATTGAGCGGACCGGCCACCTGGAAGAAATCGCCGTGGTGATCAAGCGTATGCAGTTTTGCCGGGTCAAAGAACTGGCCGCTCTCTTTGTTGCGCACAAAGGCATCCCCCTCCCAGGAATCCCAGAGTCCTTTCACCACGTCGAGGTATTCATCCGCTATCCGGTAGCGCAGCGCATGTTCAGGGTGTTTCTCGCGCGAGAAGTTTTTCGCCGATCCCTCGAGCGGTGAGGTCACCACGTTCCAGCCTGCGCGTCCGTTGCTCAAATGATCCAGGCTGGCAAACTGGCGCGCCACGGTAAACGGTTCGCTGTAGGAGGTCGATAAGGTACCGACCAGACCGAGGCGCGAGGTCAGACTTGCCAGTGCGGACAAGACCGTTAACGGCTCAAACCGGTTTAAGAAATGCGGGATGGATTTCTCGTTAATATAGAGGCCGTCGGCGACGAATAAAAAATCAAGCTTCCCCTCTTCGGCTTTTAACGCCGTGGCTTTTACAAAATCAAAATTAATGCTGGCATCGGCGACCGCCGCCGGATGACGCCAGGCAGACATGTTCCCGGAAGCACCATGCAAAATGGTTCCCAGCCGCAATTGTCGGGTTGCAGACATATTCACCTCTTCAGAATTAAACGTGTTGCAGGGCTTTTTCCGCAAGCTGTGCAAAATAGCGGGCAGCGGGCTCAATTAATGCTTCATCCGGGTTGAAGGCCGGGTGATGTAAACCGAACGGACTGGCGCTGCCGATGCTGACAAACGCCCCGGGGATCTGCTGCAGATACACCGCGAAATCTTCCCCGCCCATATGCAGCTCGGCGTGCTGCGTTTCATACCCAGATTCTCTGGCGACGGCGGTGGCAAATTCGGCCCAGTGCGCGTCATTGACCAGCGCGGTAGGCCCGGCGTACCAGGTAATGTCGATCTGCGCGCTAAACGCGCTGGCAAACCCGGCGGCAATTTCGCCGACGCGTGCTTTCACATTCTGCTGCACTTCCACGCGGTGGGTGCGAAGCGTGCCTTCCAGCTCAACGCTTTCCGGCAGGACGTTCCAGGTATTGCCCCCGGTAATGCGCGTGACGCTCAGCACCACGGAATCAAGCGTGTTGACGTTGCGGCTGGCAACGCTCTGCAACGCCGTTACCAGCTGGCTCGCCAGCACGATGGCGTCGTTACCTTCATGCGGACGTGCAGCATGCGCGCCTTTACCGGTAATTCGGATAACAAACCGGTCGACGTTGGCGTAGAACGGTCCACCGCGGGTGGCAAATTCCCCGACCGGCAGCCCCGGCTCGTTATGCATCCCGAAAATGGCACTGACATCACGTAAGGCACCGGCCCGCACCATACTTTTCGCGCCGCCAAAGTTCTCTTCAGCCGGCTGAAAAAGGATCCGCACACGCCCGTTTAAAGACGCTTCACGCTCTTTAAGCTTTAACGCCGCCCCGAGGATCACACTGGTATGAATATCGTGTCCGCAGGCATGCATCACACCCGCACGCTGTGAACTAAACGGCACGCCGCTGCGCTCTTCAATGGGCAAGGCATCAATATCGGCCCGCAGCGCAATCAGCTTTTTCCCCGTGCCGATTTCGGCCACCACGCCGGTCTGAAGCGCATAAGGCAGCGGCGTAATACCAGCCGTCGTCAGCCACTGACGCAGGCGAGCGGTCGTTTCGACCTCCTGGCCGGACAGCTCCGGGTTCTGGTGCAGCTCCCGGCGCCAGGCAATCAGTTGTTCGTCAAAACGCATACGGCGACCTCCTTGTTAAGCTTCGCCTGCGCCAGCAGACGCAGGGACTGTATTCGCGTTACGCCATCCGCAACGGGCGTATCAATAATGAATTCATCAATGCCCCATTTTTCGTGCAGGGCGTTCAACTGTTCCAGCACCGATTCGGCTGTTCCCGCCAGCAGCGACTGTGCCCGACGGGCAATGCGCACCGGCTCGCTGCCCGCCTGTCGGGCAAAGGCATAGGCCTGCTCTTCGCTGGCCACGGTGACGCGCTGCCCATTTGCCAGTTCGACGCCCCAGACTTCAACCTGTTGTGCCAGTGCCTCCGCCTCAGCCTGCGACTGAGCGACGATGACCTGAACCGCCACAATCGCATCCCGGGCGCTGTGGTTACGCCAGGTGGTGATGACTTCACGCAGCAGCGCCGGATCCCCATTCAGGTGAGCAGCAAAGACAAAATGCCAGTCAAGTTTCGCGGCCAGCAGTGCGCTTTCGGTACTGGCCCCCAGCAGGAACCCCTGCGCCGGAACCGGCGGCAGCGGCGTCGCGCGAACGGCCTCGTACACCGACTGATTTTCCGGCTGGATCCAGTGATGAAGCTGTGTCAGCTGTTCGGCAAAACTGCCTTTTTGCTGTTGATCGAGGCCCTGCTGCAGCGCCCGGGTGGAGAGCGGCAGGCCGCCTGGGGCTTTCCCGACGCCCAGATCCACGCGTCCGGGAGCAAGCGCGGCCAGGAGGTTGAAATTTTCTGCGACTTTGTAAGGGCTGTAGTGCTGGAGCATGACGCCACCAGAGCCCACGCGGATACGCCGGGTTTGCCCGAGGATCCAGGCAATTAACAGTTCGGGTGAAGGGCTGGCCAGCTGGGGCGTGTTGTGGTGTTCGGCAATCCAGAAACGGTGATAGCCCAGATTTTCTGCCTGCTGTGCCAGCGCCAGGGTTCGCGCCAGTGCATCGGCAGCCGTTTCGTTTTCAGCGATGGGGCTTTTATCCAGAATACTGATTCGCCAGGACATGTTGCGTTCTCGTTTGACTTAACATGTCGTCATTATTAAAGGCGTATTTCACCTCTGAGAAACAATTAATTTACATTTGGTTTGCCGGAAATCAGATATATAAATCCATGCTACGCGTGTGACTTAAGCGATGAAATGAGGTTTTCCACCTCACTGCGGCGGGTAATGCGGACAAAATGAATATGGGCGTATTGCGGGTCTACCATATCGCGTGCATAACGTGCGCGGTTGCTGCGCCAGGTTTTGATTGTCCAGATAATAATGGACTCACGGCTCAAGAATGAGCGACGAAAACTCTCACAGTTTCCCGTACCGGGCCACAGTTCCTGTTTGTGCCAGGCGCGCGTGAACGCTCGGGTGACAGCCTGATACAGGGTTCGGGCGAACCCATAATCCACCCACACCACCCGATCCACGTCTCGCCATTTCACAGGGCGCGTACGGTTATAGTTGCCATCAAGCACCCACTCCGCTGACGCCTTTAGCGTCGTCTCCAGTTTTTCCAGCAAGATAGCGTCCGGGGTGCCCTGCCAGTCCGGACACCAGTAAAGTCGGTCCATTTCAATGTAAGGAATATCCAGTTCTGCGGCGATACGCTTCGCCAGAGTGCTTTTTCCACTCCCGCTGGTGCCAATCACATTTACTTTCACCCTGTTGCCCCCTGTTGAAGAAAAACCCTTAAAGCATAGCGTTTTCATCTTGTTAACGAAACGCTATTTCGGCGGGTCAGTTTACGTCGAAGCGTGATCTCCCGCTTTTAATTTGCCTTATGGCGTTTATTTGCAGGGCGCCACAAAAACGCACCGATAAATATTTTCATTTTTATTACATCGGACGCATTTTAAAAATAAAAAATACTAAATGCAGGGTATTCCTGAACGCATAACTTTCGTAGAGAATATGCCGACAGTAAAAATAAAAACAAACCTTTCAAACTTGCCTGAATGTTTAACGGGCTCTTTTTTATTGATATATGACCATGGGGTTACTGATGCGGAATAACACTCCCGTTACACAAAACGAGTATTTACTTAACGAAGGTTCGACGCTTATGTCGACCACCAATACGCACAGCCATATTACCTATGCGAACTCTGCCTTTATTGACGCCAGCGGCTATAAAGAAGAGAGTCTTCTCGGTGAGCCGCATAATCTTATTCGCCACCCCGACATGCCTGCTGAGGCGTTTGGCGACATGTGGTTTACCCTGCAACAGGGTGAGACCTGGACGGGGCTGGTCAAGAACCGCCGCCAGAACGGCGATCACTACTGGGTGCGCGCCAACGTCACCCCGGTTTATCAGGATGAAACGTTAACCGGCTATATTTCTGTGCGAAATATTCCTTCGCGTGAAGAGATTGCTGTCAGTGAAAAACGGTATGAGAAAGTGCGCAATAATGAATTAAAACATCACCGCTTTTATAAAGGCCTGTTTGTTCGCCACGGTCTGTTCTCTTTTACGTCGCTGTTTAAACGCCTCAGCACCAGTAAAAGGATCCATCTTGGTATTGCGATAACCGCCCTGCTCGCTTGTCTGCAGCTGTTTATATTTGCCGATCGTATTGTTGAGACTGTAGGTCTGGCTCTGCTATTTATTGCCCTGGCCGTTTATCTTCATGCGCAAATTGCGAAGCCGGTTAAATCCATTGTCCAGCAAATGCAGCGGGTGGTTTCAGGACGTAAAGCGGACTATTACCATTTTGACCGCGTCGATGAAATCGGCCTGATGATGCGCATGGTGAATCAGTCGGGTCTGAACCTCCATTCGCTGGTTGACGATGTCGGTGCGCAAATCAGCGGTATAAGTACAATCAGCCAGCAGGTGGCGAAAGAAGGTATGGCATTACAAACGCGTACCGAAGAAACCGCAGACTTTCTGCAGCAAACGGCCTCAGCCGTGGAAGAAATTGCCAGCGCGGTTCAGCAGACGGCTGAAACGGCGAAAGACGCGATCCTGATGGCAGATCGCACCCGCACCAGCGCTCACCGCGGTGAAGCAATGATGAAAGAGACTATCGGCATGATGCAGTCCGTGTCGCAGGATAACAGCCAGATCGTCGACATCATCAGCGTCATCGATCTTATCGCCTTCCAGACCAATATTCTGGCGCTGAACGCGGCCGTTGAAGCGGCGCGTGCGGGTGATGCCGGGCGCGGTTTTGCGGTCGTGGCGGCCGAAGTGCGCAACCTTGCCCAGCACTCTGCCACGGCGGCCAAAGAGATCAAAACGCTTATAGAGAAAAACGTTTCCAGCGTGAACGCCGGCGTGGAGAAGGTCGAGCAAACTGAATCGCAGCTCACGGTGATGATTGGCAATGTCATGGAGATGTCTTCTCTGATTAAGGAGATAGGCCACGCCACGCAGGAGCAAACGCAGGCGCTGACCCTGATTAACGCGTCCATCTCCCGCATCGGTACAATGACCCAAAATAATACCGGTATGGTGGATAACGTGACGGACGCCGCACACCATCTGACGCAGCGCACGACCCGCCTGCAACAGGCGATTGCCGTTTTTGGCGGTTAAGCAAAGGCGCCGTTATGAGCTGGTTGCTTTGTGCAATCATTAAGCGAAACTGATGATTAAAGCACCACTTCATTAATGGATTTGTCTAAAAACTCACCGCTATTCAGCGTGTTGTGATCCCCGTCTGCTCTGACCACACGATTTCCTTCGACGTGCATCACTTTCGGCACGGTTATATTTTGCGTCGCTTATGAATTGCAGGTAGGATGCCTCGCCATGTTTCGCCTTATCCATACGCAGAATGACTGGGAAGGCAACATGTGTTTGCGCAGAAGCAATCGTTTGTATTGCACTCTGCCAGGCAGGACTATCACGATAATGGTTCAGACAGGCAAACAGGTAACTCAATGAAAACAAGCAATAAAAGCGCAGCCGATCATCACGCTGCTAAACGTCGCTGGTTAAACTCCCATGAAGAGGGCTACCACAAAGCGATGGGCAACCGTCAGGTTCAAATGATCGCCATCGGCGGCGCTATCGGAACGGGTCTGTTTTTAGGTGCTGGCGCTCGTCTGCAGATGGCTGGCCCGGCTCTCGCCCTGGTCTATCTGGTGTGCGGGATCTTCTCTTTCTTCATTCTTCGTGCATTGGGCGAACTGGTACTGCATCGCCCTTCCAGCGGCAGTTTTGTCTCTTACGCCCGTGAATTCCTCGGTGAAAAAGCGGCCTACGTTGCTGGATGGATGTACTTCGTCAACTGGGCAATGACCGGTATTGTCGATATCACCGCCGTCGCGCTTTACATGCACTACTGGGGCGCGTTTGGTGATGTGCCACAATGGGTGTTTGCGCTGGGCGCACTGGCCATTGTCGGCACCATGAACATGATCGGCGTGAAGTGGTTCGCGGAGATGGAGTTCTGGTTCGCGCTGGTAAAGGTGCTGGCCATCGTGGTGTTCCTGGTCGTAGGTACGGTGTTCCTCGGTAGCGGTAAACCGCTTGATGGCAATGCCACCGGTTTCCACCTGATCACTGATAACGGCGGTTTCTTCCCGCATGGCCTGCTGCCTGCGCTGGTGCTGGTTCAGGGTGTGGTGTTCGCCTTCGCGTCCATTGAGCTGGTCGGCACCGCGGCGGGTGAATGTAAAGACCCACAGACCATGGTACCTAAAGCCATTAACAGCGTTATCTGGCGTATCGGTCTCTTTTATGTTGGTTCCGTGGTGCTGCTGGTTCTGCTGCTGCCGTGGAACGCCTATCAGGCGGGTCAAAGCCCGTTTGTGACCTTCTTCTCTAAACTGGGCGTGCCTTATGTTGGCAGCATCATGAATATCGTGGTGCTGACGGCTGCGCTCTCCAGTCTGAACTCGGGTCTTTACTCTACCGGTCGTATCCTGCGCTCCATGTCGATGGGCGGTTCGGCGCCGAAATTCATGTCGAAGATGAGCCGTCAGCATGTGCCTTACGCGGGCATTCTGGCGACGCTGGTGGTGTATGTCTTCGGCGTGTTCCTGAACTACCTGGTACCGTCTCAGGTATTCGAAATCGTGCTGAACGTTGCCGCGCTCGGCATCATCGCCTCCTGGGCCTTTATCGTGGTCTGCCAGATGCGTCTGCGCAAAGCGATCAAAGAAGGCAAAGCCGCTGAAGTCAGCTTTAAGCTGCCGGGCGCACCGGTGACCTCCTGGCTCACTCTGCTGTTCCTGTTCAGCGTGCTGGTGTTGATGGCGTTTGATTACCCGAACGGTACCTACACGATCGCCACCATTCCTCTGCTGGCCGTATTGCTGATTGCCGGCTGGTTTGGCGTGCGTAAACGCGTACAAGAAATTCACAGTACGGCGCCGGTTCATCCTGATGATGCCAAACACGACGCCCCGCTGGTTGAAGAGACGTCGCGTTAATATCGACCTGCTGGTTAATACAAAGGGAAGGCATTGCGCCTTCCCTTTTTCTTTGTGTTGAGGAGCGAAATTTAGAGCGTGATACGAATCACGTCATCAGGCTGAGTGGCTTCCTGCTGACGGGTCGATTTTTGTTTTACCGTCACATACAGGGTTTTGCCATCAGCAGAGAGCGCCAGACTGTTCGGGTAGACCGGGGTGTCGAAGGTTTTGGTAACGTTGTAGGTTTTCGCGTCGATTACGCTCACCTTACCCGCTTCACGGTGCGTCACATACGCTTCGTTGCGCGCCGGGTTAAACAGAACGGCCAGCGATTCAGGCACGGCAATTTTCTTGATGACGCTGCTGTCCTTCAGATTCACCACCAGCACTTCCGGCTGCTTTGAGTCGGTTAAGAACGCACGCTGTCCGGCGGTATCCAGGCTCAGATTCAGGTAGAAATGCTCCTTACCGTCGTCCTGCACTTTTTTACGGCTGAGGATTTTGTGGGTTGCCGTATCAATCGTCACCAGTTCGCCATCAGCATTGGTGGTGTAAAGACGTTTTGCCTTCGCATCCAGCGCCAGGCCGGTACTGAATTTACCGGTACTGCCGATGGTCTCTTTCAGCTTCAGCGTTGCACCATCCACCACCCAAATCGCGCTCTCCTGGCCTACGCCGGTGATGTAAACGGTGTTTGTGCTGTCATCGGCCACCAGCTGGCGCGGCTGCAGCGGTTTGACGGTTTCACTGCGCTGACGGTTATCCAGCACCAGTCGCCCTTTCACCTCACCCGTTTTGGCATCAATCGCGGTTACCGCTCCGTTGATGGTGTTACCAAACCACAGCGTCTGGGTGGCATTATCAAGGGTGGCACCGAACGGTTTGAGATCGTTATGAATGACCTGCGTCACGTCCAGCGTGACCGGGTCAAGGCGATAGACAATCCCGCCTTTGTCCGTTTTGCGGCTCTGCGATGTCGCGACCCACAGCGCATTCTCCTGCTGGCTCACGGCCATTTCATATGCGCCTTTCCCTACCGCTTTGCGCAACATCTCTTCGGCAGCATGAACCTGGAAGGTTCCGGCAAACAGTAACGCCCCTGACAGCAGAGACATACTCAGGCGCGGCGAGCACAGATGACGTAAAGACATAACAATTCCTTTTTTGAACACAGGGTTTACTGCTGACATCACTTCCGGCAGGCAACGTCATGGCATTGCCGTTTTGATAATGAGAATAGTAATCATTTATGAGTTAAATGTGGAGTTTTTCTTTCCTTCCCGGCCTTTCATTAACGCAATGTGCGGTTATAGTTTTCAAAAGATTTACAAAAGATTTAACATATATGGACATGTTCCATTTGGTACGTTTTTTCCATAACCGGTCTATTTCATGAAAATCATTTCTGCCCGTAAGGCAACGCTTCCACTGCTGCTGGTTCCTGTTATCTCTGCGCCTCTCACTGCGATGAGTGCCGATGAACAGACCATGATCGTCAGCGCCACGCCGCAAACCGTCTCGGAGCTCGATACCCCGGCGGCGGTTAGCGTCGTGAATGGCGAGGATATGCGTCATGCTGCGCCACGCATTAACCTGTCTGAATCTCTTGGCAGCGTGCCGGGACTGCAGATCCAGAACCGCCAGAACTATGCTCAGGATCTCCAGCTTTCAATGCGTGGGTTTGGTGCCCGCTCAACCTTCGGCGTGCGCGGTATCCGTATGTATGTCGACGGTATTCCGGCAACCATGCCGGATGGACAGGGACAAACCTCCAATATCGATCTTTCCAGCGTGGACAGCGTAGAAGTGCTGCGCGGCCCCTTCTCTGCCCTTTATGGCAACGCCTCTGGCGGCGTGATCAACATGACGACCCAGACCGGGCAGCAGCCGCCGACCATCGAGGCCAGCAGCTATTACGGCAGTTACGGTACCTGGCGCTATGGAATGAAAGCCACCGGCGCGATGGGTGACGGGACGCATGCCGGGGATGTGGATTACACCGTGTCCACTACCCGTTTCACGACCAAAGGTTATCGCGACCACAGCGGCGCGCGGAAGAATCTCGCCAACGCTAAACTGGGTGTTCGTATTGATGACGTGAGCAAGCTGACGCTGATTTTCAACAGCGTGGACATGAAAGCCAACGATCCGGGTGGACTGAGTGCCCAGGAATGGCATGACAACCCTCGCCAGTCTCCGCGTGGCGATCAATACAATACGCGCAAGACCATCAAGCAGACCCAGGCTGGCCTGCGCTACGATCGTCAGCTCAGCACCCAGGACGATCTCAGCGTCATGATGTACGCCGGCGAACGTGAAATGACGCAGTACCAGTCAATTCCTTATCAGCCTCAGTTGAGACCTTCCCACTCCGGCGGCGTGATTGATATGCAGCGCCATTACCAGGGGATTGATACCCGCTGGACGCACCGTGGCGAACTGCTGGTTCCGGTCACCTTTACCACCGGTCTGAACTACGAAAACATGAGCGAAGATCGTCGCGGATACGAGAACTTCGTCATGAACAACGGCGTGCCGGAGTACGGCGTCAAGGGCGACAAACGTCGTAATGAACGTAACCTGATGTGGAACGTCGACCCGTACCTGCAAACCAGCTGGCAGTTAACGCAGAAACTCTCCGTGGATGCCGGCGTCCGTTACAGCTCGGTCTGGTTTGACTCCAACGACCATTACGTGACCCCGGGCAACGGAGACGACAGCGGTGACGCAAGCTATCATAAGTGGCTCCCGGCCGGTTCGGTGAAATATGCCGTGACCGATGCGTGGAATCTCTATGCTGCGGCAGGTCGCGGGTTTGAAACGCCAACCATCAATGAGCTCTCTTATCGTGCGGATAACCAGGGCGGCCTCAACATTGGCCTGAAACCTTCCACGAACAATACCTATGAAGTGGGCAGTAAAACCCGTATCGGTAATGGTCTGTTGACGGCAGCGCTGTTCCGCACCGATACGGATGACGAGATTGTCGTCGATGCCAGCGCTGGAGGTCGTACCAGCTATAAAAACGCCGGTAAAACCCGTCGTCAGGGGGTTGAAGTTTCCCTGGATCAGCAGTTTGCTGAGAACTGGAAGCTGAAAATGGCGTGGACCTATCTGGACGCCACCTATCGTACCAACGTGTGCAGCACCGGCGACTGTAACGGCAACCGTATGCCGGGCATTGCCCGCAATATGGGTTATGCCTCGTTTGGCTGGCAGCCGGAAGAAGGCTGGTATGCGGGATCGGATGTGCGCTACATGAGCGATATCATGGCGGATGACGAGAACACGGCGAAAGCCCCGTCCTACACGGTGGTTGGGCTGAATACCGGGTATAAATTCAACTACGGTAACTGGGGAATGGACGTCTTTGGTCGCGTCGATAACCTGTTCGATAAAGAGTATGTCGGATCGGTTATCGTGAATGAATCCAACGGGCGTTATTACGAACCTGCACCGGGCCGTAACTACGGCGTAGGTCTGTCAGTCTCTTATCGCTTCGAGTAAGCAAAAAGCATTCTTTTTTGCTGAATATTATTTTTATAAATGGAATAACGCTCCTGATGGCAATAAGCCATCAGGAGTATTTAACCAGGAATATAATTCGCGGCAGGATATAGTCGCTCTGCTAAATAATCTCTCAGTTAAAATATTGTCGCTGTAAAAGCGTGTTCGCTTCATCAATCAACGTCTCTATCGCCTTCTGACTGCCATCAACATCTCTTCGCTCAAGCGCGGACAGGAGCTCGGCGTAGTGATAAGTCGACACCTTGATGTCGTTAAGCTCCTGATGCAGATAGTTCATGCAAGGTCCAATACGCACCCATAGCTGCTCAATTAAGGCGCTGAGTGTCGGCATTTCCGCGTACTGATAAAGCGTAAACCGAAAGATGCGGTTAGCATGCAGCGCCTGCTGAACGTGCCCGTTGCGCATGGCTTCATGGAATGTCTCTGATAGCTTGCGCAACACCTCCAGCTTATTTTCCGTCATATGCTGACAGGCGGCAGCTACCGCCATAGGCTCAAGCTGTTTTCTGATGGCGTTAATCTCGTTATAACGCTCAAGCGTGACCTCAGGAACCAGGAACGCCTGCGCCGGTGTGGCGTGTAATGCCCCAGACGACACCAGACGCAAAAGCGCCTCGCGAACCGGGGTAATACTGGTTCCTAATTTATCAGCAATTTCTTTGGTAATCAGTCGAGCGCCAGGTTTCAGTGAACCTGTAATTAACGCGCCTTTCAAACTGAGTTCGACTTGCATGGTAAGACTGATCCTTTGCGCTTTTTCTAAATGGTCCAAATCAAGCATGTTCAATTCCTGTAGCTAATACTTAATGCTATTTTTAAACGCCGTTTTTTATAAACGACGCTGTTCCGATATATCCTGTATCGTCATGCCTGGTGATGGGAAGTCTGTAAAAATGTCAAGAAATGCAAAATTTATTTTTTTCGTTTTCGTGCTCATCTGAACGGAAGGCGCGAAAAGCCATGTCCAGTTAATTAAAGACAATATATCGTATCTTCACAAATAAATATGGCGGGAAACCCCGCCATATTTTAGATTATTTATTGTCACCCGCGACGCGAATCACGACTTTGCCGAAGTTTTTTCCTTCAAGAAGGCCAATCAGCGCCTCAGGCGCATTCTCCAGGCCGTCTGTGACCTGCTCACGGTAGTGAATTTTGCCTTCCTGCACCCAGCGCCCCATCTCATCCTGGAACTCCTTGATGCGATGGCCGTAATCCTGAGCGATGATAAACCCCTGCATACGAATCCGTTTCTTCAGAATCGTCGCCATCAATAACGGCAAACGATCAGGCCCTTCCGGCAGACCCGTCGCATTGTAACCGCTCACCAGACCACATACCGGTACGCGCGCCGAGGTGTTCAGTAAGGGCAACACGGCGTCAAAGACTTTCCCGCCGACGTTTTCATAATAGACATCAATCCCTTTCGGGCAGGCCTTTTCCAGCTGGGCCGCGAAGTCATCGGCATGGTGATCCAGGCACTGGTCAAACCCGAGCACCTCGACGGCATGGCGGCATTTTTCTGCGCCACCGGCAACGCCGATCACCCGGCAACCTTTGATTTTACCGATCTGCCCGACCGTCGCACCAACCGGCCCCGTCGCCGCCGCAACCACCAGCGTTTCACCGGCTTTAGGCTGGCCGATGTCCAGTAGCCCCATATAGGCGGTAAACCCTGGCATACCCAGAATGCCCAGCGCCCACGAGGGGTGAGAAATATTTTCGCCCAGTTTCACCAGGCCGCTGCCGTCTGAAATTGCATACTCCTGCCAGCCGCTGTAGCCCAGCACCCACTCACCCGGCGTATAGTCCGGATGATTTGACTGCTCCACGCGGCTGACCGTTCCCCCCACCATGACCGCCCCAATTTCCACTGGCGGTGAATAGGAAGGTGCATCACTCATGCGGCCACGCATGTAAGGATCAAGCGACAGCCAGACCGTGCGCAGCAAAAGCTGTCCTGCCTGAGGTTCAGGAACAGGCTGCTCTTCCAGACGAAAATTCTCCGCGACCGGCGCACCGTGCGGACGAGAAGCCAGAACCCAGCGGCGATTTTGCGAAACAGATTGATTCATCAGGAACTCCTTCTGGTACAAATGTCATTAGAGCCTGGCTCATGATCGGCGTAAACGCTTTAACTTTACGAGCCAGACTGGTTAAGCCGCACAACCAGATAGATACAGGTTTCATTCGTCTCATTAATGAACCGGCAGTCGTTGGGCGGCCCCAGTTCCAGGCAATCACCGGCGTGCATTTCATGACGGGTATCGCCCTCCTGGAAAACCAGTTCGCCTGACTGCAGCCAGATAAGCTGGCGCGCCAGCGCATACGACGAGGCGGGCATAGGGACATCGCTTCCCGCCGGCAGCTCAACCTGAACAAGATCGATGGGCAGATCGGTGCGGGGTGAAACGTGGCGGCGGAGATAGTGTGTCTGGGGGTCACGCCAGACGGGCTGGTTTTCCAGACGCAGCAGCTTTCCTTCCTGCATTTCGGCTCTGGCGATCAGGGTTGACATGCTGATGCCAAACGCGCCGGATAACCGCGCGAGCAAGGTCGCCGTCGGGCTGCTGTCCCCGCGCTCTATCTTGTGGATCATGGCGCGCGAGACGCCGGCCCGGTCAGCAAGCTCGCTTAATGACCATCCTCGCGACTCGCGTTCAAGGCGAATTCGCGCGCTAATCCTTTGATTCATTGTGTCTGTCATAGTATTCATGACGTCATACTATAGTGTATGAACGGCATTTCAACGCGGTTTTGATAACAAAAAAATCTGGCTTATGTCATAGCCATCCGTCTGTACAGTTGTGTAATATCGTAATCGCAACGTAATACTATAGTGAACAACACACTCAGAGGTTCAAACATGATCGTTCGTCATGCCTGCAAAGAAGACTGCGCCGCTATTGGGGAGATTTACAACCACGCGGTGCTGCATACTGCCGCGATCTGGAATGATAAAACCGTCGATACGGATAACCGCATTGCCTGGTTTGAGGCGCGTGCCCTCGCAGGCTACCCGGTGCTGGTGAGTGAAGAGAATGGCGTTATCACCGGCTACGCCTCGTTTGGCGACTGGCGCGCCTTTGACGGTTTCCGGCATACGGTAGAGCATTCTGTCTACGTTCATCCGGATCATCAGGGCAAAGGTATTGGCCGCACGCTGATGAACGCGCTGATTATTGAAGCGCGGACTCTCGGCAAACACGTCATGGTGGCGGGCATTGAGGCGCAAAACCAGGCCTCTATTCATCTTCATGAGACGCTCGGTTTTGTGACCACCGGCCAGATGCCGCAGGTGGGCACGAAGTTTGGCCGCTGGCTGGATCTGACCTTTATGCAGTTGCAGCTTGATGAGCGCAGCGATCCGGATGCTATCTCATGAATCAATCTCTGACGCTGGCTTTTCTGGTGGCGGCGGGAATTGGCCTGGTGGTGCAAAACACCTTAATGGTGCGCATCTCTCAGTCCTCCTCGACCATTCTTATCGCGATGCTGCTGAATTCGCTGGTTGGCATTGTGCTGTTTGTCAGCATTCTGCTGCTAAAACAGGGCTTCGCCGGATTTAGCGAGCTGGCCTCAACGATCCGCTGGTGGACGTTGATCCCGGGGCTGTTAGGGTCGTTTTTTGTTTTTGCCAGTATCAGCGGCTATCAAAATGTTGGCGCAGCGACAACCATCGCCGTGCTGGTGGCAAGCCAGTTGATTGGCGGGCTGGTAATGGATGTACTCAGAAGCAATGGCATCCCCTTGCGCGCGCTGATTGGCCCGGTGTGCGGTGCCGTAATGCTGGTGGTCGGGGCGTGGCTGGTCGCGAGACGCCAGTTCTGACCCCCGGCTCACCGCTACAGTATCGTACCGCCTTTGGTCAGCAATTCCTGACGGGCGTCCATCTCTTCTTTATGTTGCTTACCGTGATGTGCAATCGCGGTACGCAGACGCTGCTGCTGACTGTAGCGATCTTCACGGCTTAACGCTGCGTCGTCGCTCAGTTCGATCAGCAGTTCATTCATTCGGCTAATCACTCCCGCTTCGATGGCGGTATCGACACGGGCGATAACTTCATTTAAATGTGACATTGTCACTCCTTGTCAGATGCCCGGCAGGCGCGGTGCCTGCCGGGAAAAATGTCAGTTCAGTTTCGCTTTGGAGAAATCGCTGCCCATCAGGCTCACGCTGTACCCCGTTACGTTGCTGCGGGTGGCGTAGAACGTTTTGCCGTTCGCCAGCGCAATCCACGGTGCCTGAGCATAGAAGATCTCCTGCGCCTGGCTGTAGAGTTTTGCACGCTCACCCGGGTTGCTGGTCAGTTTGGCTTTCTTGACCAGATCATCATACCCCTTATCGCACCAGCGCGCGGCGTTCGATCCGGTTTTGATGCTGTCGCATCCCAGCAGTACATCAGCAAAGTTATCCGGGTCGCCGTTATCGGACATCCAGCCAAAGAGCGCGGAATCATGCTCCCCTTTACGCATACCGGAGAGATACTCGCCCCACTCGTAAGAGACAATTTTAGCCTTCACGCCGACTTTTGCCCAGTCGCTCTGGATCATCTCCGCAATACGCTTCGAGTTAGGGTTATACGGACGCTGCACAGGCATTGACCACAGCGTCACGTCCGCACCCTTCTCCAGACCGGCCTGTTTCAACAAAGCTTTCGCTTTTTCAGGATCGTAGCTGTAGTCCTTCAGATCGTTATTAAAGCCCAGCATATTCGGCGGAATGGGTGATTTCGCCACCGTACCGGAACCCATAAAGACCGCATTCACGATGGCTTTTTTGTCCGTCGCATAGTTCAGGGCCTGACGCACCAGCACGTTATCAAACGGTTTTTTCTCGGTATTGAACGCCAGATACCCCACGTTCAACGCCTCCACGGCGTGCAGCTTCAGGTCTTTATTTTTGTTAATAACATCAAACTGAACCGGTGACGGCGCCGGAATGATCTGGCATTCGTTGGTCTGCAGCTTCGCCAGACGCGTTTCTACGTTTGGCGTGATGGAGAAAATAAGGTGTTTCGTCGGAACCGCACCTTCCCAGTAGTTCGGGTTAGCGACGTAGCGGATCAGCGAATCCACTTTGTACTGCTGCAGAACGTACGGCCCGGTACCAATCGGCCAGGTATCGACATTCTCAGGCGTCCCTTTTTTCAGCATCGCGTCAGCGTATTCAGCGGAAAGAATAGAGGCGAAATCCATCCCCCAGTCAGCAAGGAATGCGGCGTTTGGTTCGCTCAGCGTAAACTGCACGTGATAATCATCTACCTTTTTGACGTCCTGAATCAGCTTGTCCAGGCCTACGTCATTAAAGTATTCGTAATTACCCTGCGAGACATTGTGATAAGGATGCTTAGGGTCTTTCTGACGCATGACGGAAAAAATAACGTCATCCGCATTAAAATCACGGGTCGGCTTGAAGTATTTATTGCTGTTGAACTTGACCCCTTTACGCAGCGTAAAGGTATAAGTCTTACCGTCCGGGGAAATTGTCCAGGACTCTGCCAGCGACGGTACCGGGGTGTTTTTCACCGGGTCGAAATTGATCAGGCGGTTATACAGGACCTGAGAGCTGGCCACGAATGACGGGCCCGAGCTGGCGATCTGCGGGTTGAAAGACTCCGGTGATGCTTCAGAGCAATAAATGATGGTGTCATTATTCGCCGCCCATGCGGCACCTGCTGGTAAGAGAGTGCTCAGCGCGAGGGCGAGCAGCGTTTTCCCTGTAGACATGGTTATAACCCTGGCAGTTTTATTATATTGGACTGTAATAACAGCACAGCCGCTATAACCTGGCAAATAACGAATCACTATCAGGTTATTCTAAAGCAACGTTTTCCGCTGGTTTTACAGCCAGTGCACCAGAGGTTGATTTGCCTTAAGTGCCATTATTCGTCAAGCACAACCGCACCTTTCTATGCCACAAGAAATCGTCCCTTTTGGCGTCTCTTCCTCCGTTTGGTTGCTTCCCGATTTCGTTAAAGTAACGGTGTGAAGAAGTATATGGGATCAAATCGTGGCAAAAACTCTTTTACGCAGCGGTAATCTGGATGATTTTCAGGCCGTTGGCGGCGGCGGACAAGCCGTTTTTGAATCAGCGTTACAAATCCGGGAAGCGCTCCGGTTACGCAAACAACAGGCGATTGTCGACTGTCTGGCTATTCCGCAGGTCAATGATGGTGGCGACCGTGTCGACTGGTATTCGCCGGTCGACGGTTGTGTAACCAGCTGGAAAGCGGCCAACGAAGACGATCGTTATCGCGCCCTTCGCTATCTGGAAAATACGCTGGCCAGCGTTGAATCGCTGAGTAAGAAGTGCCTGCAGTCGCCAAAAACAGCGCAACAGCTTTTCGGCTCCCTGCTGTCGAAAGCATTTCAGTTTCCCGGCGAAAATTTCCTTTTCCTGGTTGATGGAAAGCCGGTCATAAGCTTCTGGGGGTTTGTAAACCTCAATGAGAATGCGCGTGACGACGTACTCGACTGTTTACGCGAATCGCTGATCCCTGAGCCAGCCCCGATTGTCATTGAAGACCCTGAACCCGAACCGGAACCGACCCCAGTCCTGACCTTTGAACAGACCGATGAGCCGCTGATTGCCCCGGCCACGGTGGTGCGCATCACGCCGGACGAACTGTATACGCCTGAGCCTGCGCCGGTCACTGTGCCACCTGTGGAAGAACCCGAGCCAGAGCCTGCGATCGTAGCCAAAAAACGCCGCGTTCCCCTGTGGACGCTTCCGGTTGCCGCCGTGATCGTTGCCGCGATTGCCACCCCGTTGCTGTGGCCAAAACAGGCCCCTTCTGCCGAGCCAGTGGCTGTTGTTGCCCCTGAACCTGTCGCCATTGCGCCAAAGCCGATTAAAGCCGTTGAGCCACTGCCGATGAAATTACCGCTGCATCAGGCAGAGGTGGTCGCGAGCAAAGAAAAAGAGCCGGCTCCCGTTGCCGCCCCAGCGCCTGCGCCGGTTGTGATTGCGGCAATCCCGAAAGACGCCATGGTCATGGAAGCAAACCAGGTAAAAGCGGGGTCGACGCGTTTTCTGAACGGAACATGGCGTGCGATCCTCGACGTGAAAGATCCGATTACAGGCAAACCACCGTCGCTGCGCTATCAGATCCAGAACAATAAAGGCTTCGCTCGTGTTGTTCACGGTGACAATGTTGTCTGCCGCGTGGAGGTTTTCTCCGGGCTGCACAGCAATGGCGAACTGATGATTAAGAGTCGCGGTAATGCCCGCTGCACAGACGGTTCACGCTACCCGATGCCGGAAATTGCCTGTAAAGCAGGTACCAGCGATGTCGCTGAATGTAATGCCCGTTATGATGCCAAAACCGTCGTTCCACTGACGTTCAAGAAAGCAGGTGCCTGACCCTATGCTGGTAAATCTTTGCGACTATAAACAGAGCGTCACGCTTATTGCCAACAGCGGCGTGCAATTCCTCGATTTTGGCCTGACTCCGCAGGACACCGCCAGCAACGGGCGCTTCGTACGTAAAACCGCCAACGGTCCGCTTCTGCGTCTCGATTTCGATCTCGTCAACGGGCGTTACACGCTGCCGGGATTGAACGGCGGACAGCCTGAAGTGGTGAAACCGGAAACCACGATCCCACTGCATCAGTCCCTGACGGTGCTGGATGGTGTCTGGCTCCCCATTCCCTTCCTGCGCTTCAATCCGCCACGTACCTTTGTTGACGGGCCGGATAACTGGGCGCGCGTCCAGGTGCGTAAACTTGAAACGCCTGATGCGGCAGGCAATACACACCGCGTCACGCTCGCTCTCGACAGCCAGATTGCAGAGCATGCTACTGCCGCGCTGTCCCCGGTTGAAAATGACATTCTCAACGGCACCCGTTTCGGACTGGCATGGCGTGACGATGAGGTGGAAAGCTTCCTCGACCAGACCTGGATTGACGGCTGGCTGCGCGAGGCGTTTACCCACTATGCGACCGACGTCGAAAACCGCGCGGAACGCGACCTGCAACAGGCAATGCGCAGCTTTGAGTACCAGGCACACTGGCTCAACCTGCTGTCCATGCTCGGTGAACAACTCACCGTGCCGGAAGTGAAATTTGTCACCCATACCCTCAGTACGCCGGCTATTCCGGTCGACCTGATCCTCGACGTCGGAAATACCCATACCTGCGGCGTTATTATTGAAGATCACGGTGATGCGAACGACGGTCTGCGCCAGACGGCCGAACTGCAGGTGCGCTCGTTAAGCGAACCACAGTTCCTCAATGAGCCGCTGTTTACCAGTCGTCTGGAGTTTTCAGAAGCGCGTTTTGGCAAGCAGCACTTCTCGGTGGAAAGTGGGCGTGAAGATGCCTTTGTCTGGCCGTCTATTGTCCGCGTGGGCGATGAAGCCCGCAAACTGGCTACGCACCGTCTGGGCACGGAAGGTAATAGCGGTATCTCCAGCCCGCGTCGCTACCTGTGGGATGAAACCCCGGTGGTCCAGGACTGGCGCTTTAGCCAGATGAACAGCAAAACCCAGCGCGAACCGCTGGCGACCGCGTTCCCGCTGATGAACCTGATGAACGATGACGGTGAACCGCTCTTTACGCTGCCGCAGGACGAGCGACTGCCGGTTTTCTCCCCGCAGTACAGCCGCAGCACGCTGATGACGCATATGCTGTGCGAACTGCTGGCACAGGCGCTGGGGCAGATCAACAGCGTTGCCACGCGCCTGCGTCTGGGCTTTCCGGCCTCGCCACGCCAGCTGCGTACGCTGATCCTGACCCTGCCCTCGGCGATGCCGAAGCAGGAACGCGAGATCTTCCGTCGCCGCATGTTCGAAGCGATCGCTATCGTCTGGAAAGCGATGGGCTGGCACCCGCAGGACGACGATTTTGCCACCCGTAAGCACCAGGAAAAAAGCGTGGTGCCGGTACCTGCAATCCAGATGGAGTGGGACGAGGCCAGCTGTGGTCAACTGGTGTGGCTGTATAACGAAGCGATCTCACATTTTGGTGGTCAGACGGAAGCGTTCTTCGCCTCCCTCGCCCGCCCGGATCGTGAACCTGAACCGGGGGTGCAGCCGGGGCGCTCGCTGCGTGTCGCCTCTATCGACATTGGCGGTGGCACAACCGACATGGCGATCACCCATTATCAGCTGGATGACGGCTCCGGTAACAACGTCAAAATCTCGCCGCAGCTGCTGTTCCGCGAAGGGTTTAAAGTGGCCGGCGACGACACCCTGCTGGACGTCATCCAGCGCTATGTGTTACCCGCCCTGCAAACCCAGCTGCAGAAGTCCGGCATCGCCGATGCCTCTCTGCTGATGGCCTCGCTGTTTGGTGACTCAGGACGCATCGATACCCAGGCGGTATTGCGCCAGCAAACGGCGCTTCAGCTCTTTATGCCGATTGGTCACGCCATCCTTGCCGCGTGGGAATCCAGCGACATCGACGATCCGCTGGCAGGCTTGCATGCCACCTTTGGCGATCTGCTGTCGCAGAAACCGACCCGCAACGTGATGAATTATCTGCAACAGGCCGTCGATCATGCCTTGCCGGCAGGTTCAGACGCCTTCGATCTGTTTGCCGTTCCGCTGCACGTGAATTTCCGTGAAATGCAGGATGCGATGCTGGCAGGCCAGTTCACGCTGGCGTCACCCCTGCATGCGGTGTGCGAGGCCATTTCACATTACAGCTGCGATATTCTGCTGATCACGGGGCGTCCGGGCTGCCTGCCTGGCGTTCAGGCGCTTATTCGCCACCTGCAGCCGGTGCCGGTTAATCGCATCGTCTGGCTGGATAAATACCAGGTTCATGAATGGTACCCGTTCAGCCAGCAAGGACGCATTGGTAATCCAAAATCGACCGCCGCCGTCGGCGCGATGCTTTGCAGCCTGGCGCTAGACCTGCGACTGCCGCGCTTTAACTTTAAAGCCGCGGATATCGGTGCATATTCGACGGTTCGCTATCTGGGCGTCCTGGATAACACCGTAAACACCCTGCGTGAAGAAAACGTCTGGTATCAGGATATCGATCTGGATAAACCGGGTGCGAAACTCGACGCTCGTCTGCACTTCCCCCTGCGCGGAAATGTGACGCTCGGTTTCCGCCAGCTGGCGAACGCGCGCTGGCCGGCAACGCCGCTCTATACGCTTAGCATCAACTCGGCCGAACTGGCCAAAGCGATTGCGGGTGACGGCGTGCTGAACGTGCGGCTCAAACTTTGTGGCGGCAATAAGCATGAAGGGCCTGAATCCTTCGCGCTGAGCGATGCCTGGTTGCAGGACGGGACGCCGGTTCCGCCTGATGCTTTAACCTTCAAACTGAATACTCTGGCCGATCGCCGTCATAGCGGCAGCCACTACTGGATCGACAGCGGGAGCGTATACCTGAAATGACTGCGACGATGACCACCACTCAGGCCTTAATCGGGTGGATAAATGAGACGCGCCTGAACGCCCCTGTGCTGGATAACGAGGCCGATGCCCTTCTTGCGCGCATCAACGCGACGCAGGCTCGGGAGCAGGCCATTGACCGCGCCCTGTCCCGCCCGGGCAGTATTGGACTTTACGGTCATTCTCAGAGTGCAAAAGCGCATCTGCTTTTATCGCTGTGCGGCAGCGGTAATGGCCGCCTGAACGTTACGCCAGGCCAGCGTACATTTGACTATTTTTCGCACATTAATCCGGGACATGCCCTGACCAACATGGCCGTGCGGTTCACCCGCGGAAATGCAGAGGTGATGGATGAGGCGTTCCCGCTGCGCCTGAGCCTGGTGACAGAGGCAGAGCTGGTTCAGCTGTTTATCGCCCGCACCATGCTGCAGCCGGACATCCGCGCCGTGGATAAAGCGGTCATTGAGACGCGCCTGGAGAAGTGGCGTGGCCTGCGCCAGCCGCAGGGCGTTCCTGGTATTACGGCTCAGGACGTGGGTGCCATCGCCCGCTTCTGGCAAAGCTCAGTACCTGCCGCGAAACAGCAAATTGATGATGCCCTGTGGCATCAGTTTGCACAGCTGGTCCCTTCGCTCGATCTCAGCACGCGAGCCAGCGTCTGGTCGCTGCTGTGGGGTGAGCAACAGGAGTTGACCCAGCAGTGGTTAAAGCTCGCTCATGTCCTGCATCAGACCAGCCATGCCGGAGAACTCGCCGCCCCACTCAGCCTGCTGGTCGATAACTTCGGGCTGCCGGGCGAAGGGTTCCTGACTCACGGCACCTTTACCCTTCCGGAGGCCCAGGAGACGCTGCTTCATCCGCTGAACAACGGCGAGATGCTTAACGCCATCAGTATCCCTGTCGATACGCTCGCCTTCCTGACGCGTGAGCTGGTCTTGCCGGTTGAGAGCAGCGCTCTGGATAATGTCGATATTATTGATATTCCGGTCTTTTCAGATAACAGCGCCGATACACTGAACCAGGCTAAATGCCAGTGGTTGCTGGAGCATTATCGCCAGCAGCTGCAACCGGACGTGCTTGTTATCTGCAATGCGACAGCCCAGCACGAGCAAACGGCTAAAAAAGCCCGGGTGCTGATGAACTGGGTCAAAGAGACTCAGCCGGTTGAAGAATCCGCTCTGCCGGGGCTGGTGTGGGCGATTACGCCTCACGACGCACGTTTTACCACCCGTCAGAACCTCGATGAAACGGTACAGCACCTGTTGGGCAAACCGGGTGTGCGCTGGGGGACACTGCAGGCGCTGGACAGCCACAGCATGCAGCGCGTGATCGAGTGGTTGTCTCAGGCCACGTTACCCGCTCAGCGGCAGAAGCGTCTTAGCACGCTGAAAGCAATGCTGCGCCAGGAACTCTCGGCCCTGATGAAGGGGTATCTGGCACCGCTGGTTGAGGAACCCGGCGCCAGACGAACTCAGGCCGAAAACATGGTGCGCGTTCTGCAAAGCTCCGCCGCCCGCCACGGTGAACTGCTTGAAGGTCTTCTGCCGCCGCTTAAAGCCTTTGAAACCCTGCTGGCCGTTCAGCAGCCCCGCGAGGAGCAGGTGAACGGACTGTTTACGGATACCATTGACCTGTTTGCCGAGCATGCCCAGGAGAACGCCAGTCCATTCCAGACCAAAGACAAAGCTCGCCTGGCGCATAAAGTCTGGATAAACCATCTGCGCCAGTGGAGCCGCAACGATGCCACTGCCGCGCGCCTTGGGCTGGAACCCGCTGTTTTGCAGCAAATTGCTGACGTTCTGGTGGTGGCCAGCTACCGACTGAACCTGCCGCAGCAGCTGCAGAACATTGTTAAAACCGACAAGAGCAGCGCAGCCCAACTGCATGCCGTAATGGGCAACTTCATTGGCTGGCTGGGCTACGATCGGACACCCGCAGAGGCACGCCCGGCGAGCCGCATCCGTAAAGGCCAGGCAATCTTTGTCACGCCGGTGGTCAACAGTACCGCGCCGCGCCTGACGCGTCTGGGAGAACAACCCGTACATGCGGCAACGGTGTATGTCTATGACTGGCTGGTCGCCCTCTATAGCCGGGCAATAGAGAACATCGATTTCCGCCACCCGCACGATGTACAGCCTGCCGCGCGCCAGGCCTTACAAGCCCTGTTACGTTAGCGCTCCTGGCCCGCAGAGATGCGGGCTATCCTTTCAGGTCGTGGTCATACACTCTGCTAACGTTTGCGCCAGTGCCGACGGATTTTCCCATGACATGGAGTGTCCGGCCGCTGGGATGATTTTCACCTCAACGCCCCGCTTTTGCAGAGAGTCCACATCATCATCAGGCAGGGACCGCTCGCCGAAAATCAACGTCACCGGGCAGCGCAGAGACAAAAACTGAACCTCCCATTCCGGCTCTACCCCTTCCACCAGGCTGGACGCGCCACGCCACACGGCATACGGCGCATTGCTTTGCAGACTGCCCGCCCAGGGTGAGGTTTCTGCACTGAGCAGCGCATCATACCCCTGCGCCAGGAACTGTTGTTCCGTCTGTGCTGCAATAGAGCGGCTGAACATGCCACCCCCGGCGTGAAAATTGGGTTCCGACACCATCAACCCTTTTACGCGTGGCGCCATCAGTCCTGCTACCTCGATAGCAATGCTGCCACCCATACTATGACCATATAGCCAGAAGCTATCGAGTTTGAGATGGTCCAACAGTTCAGCCACCACTCGCGCCTGCTCGCTGGTGCGATAACGATACTGCACGGGTTTGTCGCTGTAACCGCTGCCGGGGAGATCGATAAGAATGGCTCTGCGCGCACCAAACCGGGCGTCAGAAACGATACGAGGATATTCATAAGAAGAGGCGCAGCCTAACCCGTGAATAAACACCACAGGATCGCCAGAGCCGGGAAGATCGTGCCAGCGCACAACGCAGCCGGCCTGCTGCGAGTAAAAACTGTTCATAAGCACTCCTTTAACGATTCACTGTGTATTTATACAGTCTTCGTGTCTGGAATGCTATGTTCATCTTTTAAAACGGGAAGCGTGCTTCAGAAAAGCGAGATCAACAGCGCAACGGGAAAGCTCATTGGCCAGGTTGACCCCACCAGAAAAGCACTGAGCAGTCGGATACGTTTGCGGTCTTTAGAGAGGAACCAGGTAATTAATGCACAGACAGAAGCCATGATTGCGTAAAAAACCAACATCTTTTGATACAACGTCATTCTGTTTACCAGAGCCGAAAAAATAACCGCACGCAATATGCGTCATATGTTGATACAGATCAAGTTTTTTCGTTACAGAATAACCATCTGAATAATATGGGATATGTACTGCAGGCAGAGAATGCCCGGCGCTGAATGCGACCGGGCATGGGGGCTTAGAGCTTTATCATCACGTGGCGAACAACGGTATAATCTTCAAGGCCGTACACCGACATATCTTTGCCGTAGCCGGATAACTTCATCCCGCCGTGCGGCATTTCGCTCACCAGCATAAAATGGGTATTAACCCAGGTGCAGCCGTACTGCAGACGCGCGCTCATCCGGTGGGCACGCCCTACATCGCGGGTCCAGACCGATGACGCCAGGCCGTACTGCGAATCGTTCGCCCATGCCAGCACCTGCGCTTCGTCATCAAACTCGGTGACACTTACAACCGGGCCAAACACTTCACGCTGAACGATAGCATCGTCCTGTTTTGCCCCTGCCAGAAGGGTTGGCTGGAAATAGTAGCCTGCCCCCTCTTTTTTGCTGCCGCCGGTCACCACGCGAATATGGCTCAGGGCTTTAGCCTCATCAACCGCCTTACAGACGCGTGAAAGATGGGCTTCAGAACTGAGCGGACCCAACTCGGTGGTTTCCTCCTCCGGCGCGCCCATCTTCAGGCTCGCCACCGCGGCACCCAGTTTTTCCACCAGCGCGGCATAAACGCCCTTCTGCGCATAAATACGACAGGCTGCCGTACAATCCTGCCCGGCATTGTAGAAACCGAAAGTACGTACCCCTTCAACAACCGCATCAAGATCGGCGTCGTCGAAAACGATAACCGGGGCTTTGCCGCCCAGCTCCATATGGGTGCGTTTAATCGAGGACGCCGTATGTCCAATAATATGTTCGCCGGTGGCAATAGAACCGGTGAGCGACACCATACGCACCTTTTCGTGGCCGGTCAGCGGATCGCCGACCGTTTTTCCGCGGCCAAACAGAACGTTCAGAACGCCTGCCGGGAAGATGTCTTTCGCCAGTTCCGCCAGCTTGAGGGCCGTCAGTGGGGTAATCTCCGAAGGTTTGATCACCACACAGTTACCCGCGGCCAGCGCGGGTGCCAGCTTCCATGCCGCCATCATCAGCGGATAGTTCCATGGCGCAATGGAGGCGACCACGCCCACCGGATCGCGGCGTATCATCGATGTGTGACCGTCAAGATATTCGCCGGCGGCCAGCCCGTTCAGGCAGCGGGCGGCGCCGGCAAAGAAGCGGAAAACGTCGACCACAGCCGGAATTTCATCTCCCAGCGCACAGTGCAGCGGCTTACCGCAATTGAGCGATTCGAGACGGGCAAACTCTTCGCCGTGGGCTTCAATCACGTCAGCCAGCTTCAGCAGACACTCGGCACGCGTTTTAGGCGTGGTTTGTCCCCATTCAATGAATGCGCGATCGGCGGCCTGGACCGCCGCGTCGACCTGCGCTGCTGACGCTTCAGCAATCTCCAGAAGTACCTCTCCGGTGGCAGGGTTATAGACCGGCTGTTTTTCCCCGTCTCCGGCGACCAGTTCACCATTTATCAGCAGTTGTGTTTGCATAGCATTGTCCTGTTGAAATCAATGTTATTTCCCGCTTCCGGCACTGTTTTCGCCGTCGCGGGTTAGCCACCAGGCTCCCAGAATGGGTAGGGTTGTGACCAGCATCACCAGCAGTGCAACGACGTTGGTGACCGGCACGTCGCGCGGACGCCCGAGCTGATTAAGCAACCACAGCGGTAACGTGCGCTCGTGTCCCGCGGTAAATGTTGTGACGATGATTTCGTCAAACGAGAGTGCAAACGCCAGCATCCCCCCGGCCAGCAACGCCGAACCGAGATTCGGCAGGACCACGTAACGGAAGGTTTGCCAGCCGTCGGCCCCCAAATCCATTGACGCCTCGACCAGACTCCAGGAGGTGCGCCTGAACCGGGCAATCACGTTGTTAAACACCACCACCACGCAGAACGTGGCGTGACCAACCACGATGGTGAAAAAACCCGGCTCAAGGTCAATGGTTTTAAATGCCGTCAACAGCGCCAGACCGGTGATAATCCCCGGTAACGCAATCGGCAACAGCAGCAACAGCGAGATCGCATTTTTGCCAAAAAACGCGCTTCGCCACAGCGCCGCTGCAGCAAGCGTGCCAAGCACCAGCGCGATAGCCGTCGACAGTGCAGCGATTTGAAGTGACAACGTCACTGATTCAATGATGTCGCCACGCCCCGCGGCCACGGTGAACCACTTCAAGGTCAACCCCTGCGGCGGAAAACTGAACGCGGCGTCTTCGGTGTTAAAGGCGTAGGTCCCAATAATCAGCAGCGGGAAATGAAGGAAGATAACGCCTCCCCAGGCTGCCACTTTGAGGAACAACAGTGCGCGTTCAGAGTGCATCGAATGCTCCCAGACGTTTCACGAACGCCAGATAAAGAGAGATGAGGACAATTGGCACCAGGGTGAAGGCCGCGGCCATGGGCATATTGCCGATAGCGCCCTGCTGGGAATAGACCATATTGCCAATAAAGTACCCCGGCGGCCCCACCAGCTGTGGAACAATGAAATCGCCCAGCGTCAGGGAAAAAGTGAAGATTGACCCTGCGGCAATGCCCGGGATTGCCAGCGGCAAAACGACGTAACGAAAAGTCTGGTGTGGTCGCGCGCCGAGATCGGCTGAAGCCTGCAGTAACGACGCGGGCAGCCGCTCCAGCGCCGCCTGTACCGGCAGGATCATAAACGGCAGCCAGATATAGACGAACACCAGAAAACGCCCCAGCCCGGAGGTGGAAAGCGTGTTTCCGCCAATGGCCGGTAGCGTAAGGATCGCGGTCAGGATCGGCTCCAGCCCCAGGTGGCTCAGAAACCACTGCGCCACCCCGTCTTTCGCCAGCAGCAGCGTCCAGGCATAGGCTTTAACAATATAGCTGGCCCACATTGGCAGCATCACGGCGATATAGAAGAACGCCTTCCACTTGCCGCGAGTGTAACGTGCCATGTACCAGGCCATCGGAAACGCGAGGATAGCGCTGGCGATGGTCACCGCAATGGCCATCATCAGCGTACGCAGAATGATGTCATAGTTTGCCGGATTAAAAAGCGCCAGGATATTGGCGAACGTCAGGTCCGGCGTGACCGCCATGGTGAAATCGTCAAAGGTATAAAACCCTTGCCATAAAAGCGTGAGAAGCGATCCCAGATAAACGATGCCAAACCACATTAGCGGCGCGAGCAGCAGCAGGAACAGCCCAAGCGATGGCTTACGCCAGAACAGTGCGGTAAGGCGGCTCATGCGGCTACGGTGGGCGGGAGGCGGCGCGACACGCGTGTTCATGTCACCTCTCCTCTTGCAGGCGAACCATGGCATCACGTGACCACGACGCCATCACCGCCTGCCCCGGCGTCACGCCGCTCAGCGTTGCGGCATCGCTAAAATTGGCCTGGCTGACCAGCAGTTTTGCACCGTCAGCGAGTTTTAGTTCAAGTCGCGTTGCCGCCCCCTGATACTGTACTGCCTGCACCACGCCCTCAACCTGAACCTCACCGCTCTCATTGAGGCGAATATGTTCCGGCCGTAAAGAATAGATGCCTTCCATCCCGCACACGTTGTGTGCCATACCGGCGTCAAACACGTTTGAGGTCCCGACAAAGCTCGCCACGAATGGCGTTCCTGGACGCATATAGAGATCGCGCGGGGTGTCGACTTGCTCAATGCGGCCATTATTGAAAACCGCGACCCGGTCAGACATCGACAGGGCTTCCCCCTGATCGTGAGTGACGAAAATAAAGGTGATGCCGAGCTCCTGCTGCAGCTTTTTCAGCTCGAACTGCATCTGCTCACGCAGTTTAAGATCGAGCGCGCCGAGCGGTTCATCCAGCAGCAATACCCGGGGTTCATTGACCAGCGCCCGCGCGATGGCGACACGCTGACGTTGCCCGCCGGAAAGCTGCGAAGGCTTACGCGTGACAGCAAAGCTTAGCCCCACTTTTTCCAGCGCTTGACGCGCCTGCGCATGCCGCGTTTTCTTGTCGATACCTTTGACCATGAGTCCGTACGCGACGTTATCGAGGATCGACATATGCGGGAACAACGCATAATCCTGGAACACGGTATTCACATCGCGTTCCCATGGGGGAAGTGCGCTCGCCTCTTTACCGAAGATTTTGATTGCGCCGCCTGACAGCTGCTCAAAACCGGCTATCAGACGCAGGCAGGTAGTTTTGCCGGAGCCCGAAGGCCCCAGCATGGAGAAAAACTCTCCGTCATGAATAGCAATGGTGACCCCATCCACCGCCCGCACGTCACCGTACAGACGGGAAACGTCATTAAACTCTACTGCGTACGTCATGTTCTGCTCCTGCGATTAACGGCCGCCCATGATGGCGATGTAATCCTGTGTCCAGCGGCTGTAAGGAACGAATTTGCCGCCTTCTGCAATCGGGGTTTTCCAGAACATGATTTTGTCGAAATAGTTGTAGCCGTTCGTTTCGCAGCCTTTATCGCCAAGCAATGCGCTGGCTTTACACCCTTCCGGTACCACGGGCAACGAGCCAAACCAGGCCGCCAGATCGCCCTGCACTTTAGGCGTCAGCGACCAGTTCATCCATTTGTAGGCGCACATCGGGTGCTTGGCCTGCGCGTGCAGCATGGTGGTGTCCGCCCAGCCGGTTACCCCTTCTTTCGGGAAAACAGTGGCGACAGGCTGGTTCTCCGCTTTCAGGGCATTGGCCTGATAGGGCCAGGCGCTGGAGGCCACTACGCCTTCATTTTTAAAGTCGCTCATCTGAACGGTGGTGTCATGCCAGTAGCGGTGGATCAGCGCATGCTGGTCACGCAATACCTTCAGTACGGCGGCATACTGTTTTTCTGTTAGCTGGTACGGGTCGGTGATACCCAGCTGCGGCTGCGTGGCTTTGACAAACAGCGCCGCATCGGCGATGTAAATCGGGCCATCATAGGCCTGCACGCGGCCCTGATTGGTTTTACCGTCAGGTAAATTCTGTTTCGTAAAGACGACGCTCCAGCTGTCCGGCGGCGTCGGGAACGTTTTGCTGTTGTACATCAGCAGGTTTGGCCCCCACTGATACGGCGTGCCGTAGACGTTGCCGCCGACGTTAAACCATTCACCTTTGACGATCCGCGGGTCGAGGGTTTTCCAGTTTGGGATAAGGTCGGGGTTAATCGGCTGAACGCGTTTCCCCATGATCAGGCGCAGTGAGGCATCGCCCGAGGCAGTGACCAGATCGTATCCGCCTTTCGCCATCAGGCTAACCATTTCATCCGAGGTGGCCGCGGTTTTAACGTTCACCGCGCAGCCGGTCTCTTTTTCGAACTGCGTGACCCAGTCATAATTTTTATCGGTTTGTCCCCGTTCGATGTACCCGGGCCAGGCAATAATATCCAGTCGTCCTTCCCCGTCGCCGATTGCCTTCGGTGGCTCTGCGGCGTGCGCTGTCATGAGGGTCATGCCGAGCGCGCACAGGCTGCTGCGGGCAAATTTTTTGCTCATAAGAATTACTCCTGTCGCAATGAAATTTAGCGGCAGCCGTGCCGTAAAAATATCTCCCTTATTAAACGTAGACCGCGCAAATGCGCCGCACCGTGCGGCTTAAAGAAATTTCATCAAGGTGTGACCGAGGGCGCATTCCCCGTTAACTGGATTATAGACAAGGAGTTAGCGTTGAGAGGCGGTATGCAGATTTCCTATGATGCGGTACTGCGGAATATTCGCCCTACCGCCATCAGGATAAGGAATGATTATTTTAGAAAGGTGCGGAGATTATTATTCGAGCATGCTGCTAATTAATTTCCCTAACTGAATCACAGCCTGTTCTTCCCGCTCCCCCCACGCCCAGGAGGTATTAAACCGGAAGAACGGTGTCCAGGCGTCAGAGGTCGAAAACATCTTACCGGGGGCAATACTGATGTGGTGCATTAGCGCTTTCTCGCTCAGCAGCCCGGCATCCAGCTGCGCCGGGAGTTCCAGCCACAAAAAATAGCCGCTGTCGTTGTGATGAATTTTGACGCCTGCCGGCATATGGCGCAAAAGCGACTGCCACGCCTGCTGTTTGCGTTCGGCCAGCGTGCGGCGCAGGCGGCGAAGATGGGCGTCATAGCGTTTTGTCGCCAGGTAATCCACCAGCGCCAGCTGCATGGGTGAACTGGTCGATAAGGTGCTCATCAGCTGTAGCTGCTGAATGCGTCGTGCATGTTTACCTGCCGCCACCCAGCCGATGCGAAACCCCGCCACCAGACATTTCGAGAAGGACGAGCAGTGCAGCGTCATATCGTCACGATCCCAGGCTTTCGCTGGCAGGGGTTTCTCCCGGCCAAAATAGAGTTCGCTGTAGACATCATCTTCGATCAGGGTGACGTTGTGCCTGGCGAGAAGCGCGACCAGGTGCGCTTTTTTCTCTGCGCTGAGCGTGAAGCCGAGGGGATTTTGACTGTTGGTCATGAGCCAGCAGGCTTTGACCGGATACTCATTGAGCGCCTGCTCAAGCGCATTCAGATCGATCCCTTCGCGGACGTCCGTCGCCACCGACAGCGCTTTGAGTTTCAGGCGTTCCAGCGCCTGTAGCGCACCGTAGAAACAGGGGTTTTCGACAATCACCCAGTCACCAGGCTCGGTAACGGCCTGCAGGCTAAGATTCAGGGCTTCGAGTGCGCCTGCGGTAATGACAATCTCATCCGGCGAGATATTCATTCCCTGCTGCGCATAGCGGCGGGCAATGGCGTGGCGAAGGTCAACGTTACCCGGAGGCAGGTTCTCAATTACGCTCATTGCTGTGGCGGTTTTACTGACATTGGCCAGCGAACGGTTAAGTTGCTGCAACGGGAAAAGCCGGGGGTCGGGGAAGGCCGAAGCGAAAGGAACAACGGACGGGTCGCGGCTGGCCTGTAATACGTCGAAGATATAGGTGTTGATATCCACCACTTCGTCCCGCATCACCTGGGCAGGCGGCGCAGGTTGGTGTGCGGTCGGGCGCGAGGCAACGTAATAGCCCGACTGCGGCCTGGCGACGATACGCCCCTGGCTTTCCAGCATCTGATACGCGTGGCCAACGGTCATAAAACTCATGCCGCTGCTCGCGACCTGCTCTCGCAGAGAAGGCAGCTTATCGCCCGGCAACCATACGCCAAGCTCGATCTGCGAGATAATTTGTTGCGCCAGACGCTGGTATTTTTTCATCAGATTCTCCTTATGACCGACAGTGTATATCAGCAGGAGAAAAAGAGAAGATTTTGCTAACTGTTATAGTTAGCCAGATGCATTACTTACGCAGTTCGGTGACGTTACGCTGAGCGTGGCAGGCAGCGGCCAGATGATCGAGGGTAATCATCGACGATTTGCAAAAAATGCATTTTGCACCGAACGGGTTTTTCTCAGACACATCAAAAGCTGAGGTACGGTACTGCGAACCATGGCAGCATGGGCAGCGGAAATGGATATAAGAAGTCATAGGATTCTCCTGTAAACGTAAAAACGTTAATTGCTTAATGGGCCCTTCAGGCGATAGTGGTTTGAAACAAAAACTAATCGGAGTGTAGAAAAAGACCCAAGAGAGGCTGCGGAGAGGCACAACGTGATGAGAACTGCTTTATAAAACTACGTCAGATGTTTATTTGGACTCAAACCCAGAGGGCCATTAACGCATGTTGTTGATAACAAGGCAAGCTGTTTAATGCATAAATTTCATAAAAATAATTTTTTTATTCTTTCACGCAAGCTATATCAGATGTGCAAAGCGTGATGTTTTCATGAACTGTTATAGGTAAATTTCGCTTTTCTGCGTCTGATACTCGTTATTTCGCCCCTATACCATAACAGCACACCGTTTGACATTGAGGTTGTGCATGTTTGGTTTAGATGCTTTTCATCTTGCACGGATACAGTTTGCCTTTACCGTATCCTTCCACATTATTTTCCCGGCTATTACCATCGGTCTGGCGAGTTATCTCGCTGTGCTAGAAGGCCTGTGGCTGAAAACCAAAAACCCGGTCTGGCGTTCGCTGTACCATTTCTGGTCGAAGATTTTTGCCGTTAACTTCGGTATGGGCGTGGTCTCCGGGCTGGTCATGGCCTACCAGTTTGGGACCAACTGGAGTGGGTTTTCACAATTTGCCGGCAGTATTACCGGCCCGCTCCTGACCTACGAAGTGCTTACTGCCTTCTTCCTCGAGGCAGGATTCCTCGGCGTTATGCTGTTCGGCTGGAATAAAGTCGGGCCGGGTCTGCATTTCTTTGCAACCTGTATGGTGGCACTGGGGACCATTATCTCAACCTTCTGGATCCTCTCATCAAACAGCTGGATGCAGACGCCACAGGGATTTGAAATCGTCAACGGACAGGTGGTGCCGGTAGACTGGTTTGCCGTGGTGTTTAACCCCTCCTTCCCGTATCGCCTGCTGCATATGTCGATAGCGGCCTTCCTGAGTAGCGCCCTGTTTGTCGGCGCATCCGCAGCCTGGCATTTGCTGCGCGGAAACAACACCCCCGCCATCCGCGCGATGTTTTCCATGGCGCTGTGGATGACCCTGATTGTGGCTCCCCTTCAGGCGATGGTGGGTGATATGCACGGGTTGAACACCCTGAAGCACCAGCCCGCTAAAATAGCAGCCATTGAAGGCCACTGGGAGAACCCACCGGGTGAACCCACCCCGCTGCTGCTGTTTGGCTGGCCGGATATGGAACAGGAGCGCACCCGCTATGGGGTGGAGATCCCGGCGCTTGGCAGCCTTATTCTGACGCACAGCCTCGACAAACAGGTTCCGGCACTGAAAGAATTTCCAAAGGAAGACCGGCCAAATTCCACCATCGTCTTCTGGTCATTCCGCATTATGGCGGGCTTAGGCATGCTGATGCTGCTGCTTGGGGTAACGGCGCTCTGGTTACGTTATAAAAAGCGCGTGTACGCTTCGCGTCCCTTCCTGTGGTTTGCCCTCCTGATGGGACCCACCGGGCTGATTGCCATCCTGGCCGGATGGGTCACTACCGAAGTGGGCCGCCAGCCGTGGGTCGTCTACGGGCTTCAGCGAACGAAGGATGCGGTTTCTGCCCATGGTGACTTGCATATGAGCGTGAGTCTGCTGGCCTTCTTCGTCGTCTACACCTCCGTATTTGGCGTGGGTTACAGCTATATGGTCCGCCTGATTAAAAAAGGACCTCAGCCTCATGAATCGTTTGCCACCGAGTCCGATGGACGTCCCGCACGCCCGCTTTCTGCCGTTACTACTGAACATAAGGAGCAACCATAATGGGTATCGATCTTTCCATTATCTGGTTTGTTATCATCGTCTTTGCCACGCTGATGTATATCGTGATGGATGGTTTTGATCTGGGGATAGGTATCCTGTTCCCGGCTACGCCTGATGCCGACGATCGCGATGTGATGGTGAACAGCGTTGCGCCGGTCTGGGACGGCAATGAAACCTGGCTGGTGCTCGGCGGTGCAGCGCTGTTTGGCGCGTTTCCGCTGGCCTATGCGGTCATTATTGATGCCCTCACTATTCCGCTGACGTTAATGCTGATCGGACTTATTTTCCGGGGCGTGGCATTTGAGTTTCGTTTTAAAGCCACGCCGGCACACCGCCCTTTCTGGGATAAAGCGTTTATTGGCGGTTCGATCCTGGCGACCTTTACCCAGGGCATGACGGTGGGCGCAGTGATCAACGGCTTTAGCGTCACCGGGCGTGCCTACAGTGGCGGACCGTTCGACTGGCTGACCGTTTTTAACCTGTTCTGCGGCGCAGGTCTGGTGGTGGCCTACGCGCTGTTAGGCTCGACATGGCTGGTGATGAAAAGCGAAAACGCGCTGCAACAGCGAATGCGACGGGTATCCAGAACGCTCCTGATCCTGCTTCTGGTATTCATTGCAGCAATCAGCCTCTGGACGCCACTGGCGCAGCCGGCCATCGCCGCACGCTGGTTTACCCTGCCGAATCTTTTCTTCCTGCTGCCCGTGCCGGCACTGGTGGTGATCCTGAGCCTGTGTCAGTGGCGTTGCCTGAATAATCCCGACAGCCATCATCTGCCGTTTATCCTGACGTTAGGGCTGATTTTTCTCGGCTTTAGCGGACTTGGGCTCAGCATCTGGCCGCACATTATTCCCCCGTCAATCACGCTCTGGCAAGCGGCGGCTCCGACACAAAGTCAGGGCTTTATGCTGGTGGGCGCGTTGTTGATCATTCCCGTGATTCTGGTCTACACCTTCTGGAGTTACTACGTGTTTCGCGGAAAAGTACAGCATGGAGAGGGTTATCACTGATGCAACAACCTTTCTGGAAAAGAGTCATGTGGCTGGCCATTATCTGGGGCGGCAGCGTACTGGCACTGGCGGCGGTCAGTATGCTCTTTCGCATGTTAATGACGGCCGCAGGGTTTAAATCGCACTGATCGTATTGCGGGCAACGACAACGTTGCCCGGTACCCGCCCGCACTTTCAGATAAACCCCATTAACGCACGGCAGAGTATCGTTACACTGAAAAAAAGATTCACAGTATCTATCGTCTGAGAAGAAAAATGAAAAAGCTCATTGCGTTAAGTGTTATCAGTCTTGTCCTCACCGGGTGCGTTAATCCTGGTAAAGCCTCCGTTCAGCCGGACCAACTTAAGAGCCACCGTTTTGTACTGGAGAATGTGGACGGGAAAGCCGTTAAGGCCACGACAACGCAACCAGAGATCAGCTTCAAAGCCCTGTCTGATATCAGCCTGGTTAATAACATTAGCGTTTCCGGCGTGATGTGTAACACGTTTAACGGACAGGGGAAATTGTCCGAAGGTGAGCTCAAGGTCAAAACGCTCGCCATGACGCGCAAGCTCTGTACCGAACAACAGTTGAACGAACTGGATCAGGCCATTGGCGACATGCTGCGCAAAGGGGCGCAGGTCGACCTGACTGAAGACCAGTTAACGCTGGCGACAGCCGATAAAACGCTGATGTTTAAGCGTGCGGAGTAATCAGTAGTTTCCGCAGGATCCTACGGCAAGCGACTGTTCACTGCAGCGTTTGCCGTTTGGCAATGCGCACATCCCGATAGCTGAGCCGTCAAGCTGGCGGGCAACAGACAGCGAGCCGCCAATCATCGCGCAGTTGGCTTGTCCGGAGCTGGACATCGCCGCTTTCATTCCCGGCGTTACGTGTGCCGCCGTTGCCTGCTGAACAGGTTCACTGCTGCATGCCGATAATAATAACGCGGCACACCCGACCCAAAATGCTGAACGCATGCTCTCTCTCCCCCATTAATAATGCGAAACCTATGCATAATAGGCATCACATGCCGTGTCGTCGAGAGCGAAAGTGCGTATTTATGCGCTCCTGAAACAATTTCTCGCAATTTTTTCGCCAAAAGATTGATCTACTCATTGATGTCGAGAATACCGAGGACACAAAAGCGAAAATCGTAAAATCCGACCTTTGCTAAACTAAGGGAATAATATTCAAAGCCCGTTGTGTTTTTTTCGGGCTCCTTTTTTTGCGCAATGTAAGGGTGTTGTCCTATGCAAACTATTGACGGTAATGGTGCAGTCGCGTCCGTCGCGTTTCGCACCAGTGAAGTTATCGCCATCTACCCAATTACGCCAAGTTCTACGATGGCCGAGCAGGCCGATGCCTGGGCGGGAAACGGACTGAAAAACGTCTGGGGCGACGTCCCAAGAGTCGTGGAAATGCAGTCTGAGGCTGGCGCTATCGCGACCGTCCACGGGGCGCTGCAGACCGGTGCTCTGTCGACGTCATTCACGTCGTCGCAGGGATTATTGTTGATGATCCCGACGCTCTATAAACTGGCAGGACAACTTACCCCGTTTGTGCTTCACGTTGCCGCACGAACCGTTGCGACACACGCCCTCTCCATCTTTGGCGATCACTCAGACGTGATGGCCGTCCGCCAGACCGGTTGCGCCATGCTGTGCGCCAGCAGCGTTCAGGAAGCACAGGACTTCGCGTTAATTTCGCACATGGCGACGCTGAAGAGTCGCGTGCCCTTTATTCATTTCTTTGATGGTTTTCGTACCTCTCACGAAATCAATAAAATTGTTCCGCTGGCTGACGACACCCTCCTCAATCTTCTGCCGCAGGCGGAAATCGACGCGCATCGCGCCCGTGCGCTGAACCCGGAACACCCGGTGATCCGCGGGACATCGGCCAACCCGGATACCTATTTCCAGTCCCGGGAAGCAACGAACCCGTGGTACAACGCCGTTTATGATCACGTTGAGCAGGCGATGGATGATTTTGCCGCGGCCACCGGACGTCAATACAAACCGTTTGAATACTACGGTCATCCGCAGGCGGAACGGGTCATTGTGCTCATGGGGTCAGCCATTGGCACCTGTGAAGAGGTGGTGGATGAACTGCTGACCCGTGGTGAAAAAATCGGCGTGCTCAAAGTGCGGCTCTACCGACCGTTTTCCGCGCGACATTTGCTCTCCGCCCTGCCGGAAAGCGCGCGCACCGTGGCGGTGCTCGATCGCACTAAAGAGCCTGGCGCCCACGCAGAACCTCTGTATCTGGACGTCATGTCCGCGCTGGCTGAAGCGTTTAATTGCGGTGAGCGCGAAACACTGCCCCGCGTGATCGGGGGTCGCTATGGGTTGTCCTCCAAAGAGTTTGGCCCGGACTGTGTGCTGGCGGTGTTTAATGAGCTGAGCGAGGCTAAACCAAAACCGCGCTTTACCGTCGGTATTTATGATGACGTGACCAACCTCTCTCTGCCCCTGCCGGAAAACACGCTGCCTTCCACCGCAAAACTTGAGGCGCTGTTTTATGGACTGGGCAGCGACGGTAGCGTCTCCGCGACCAAGAACAACATTAAGATTATCGGGAACTCCACGTCGTGGTATGCCCAGGGGTATTTTGTCTACGACTCCAAAAAAGCAGGTGGGCTGACCGTTTCCCATCTGCGCGTCAGCGAGCACCCTATCCGCTCGGCGTACCTTATCTCGCAGGCTGATTTTGTGGGCTGTCACCAGCTGCAGTTCATCGATAAGTACCAGATGGCAGAGCGCCTGAAACCGGGCGGTATTTTCCTGCTCAATACGCCATACAGCGTGGATGAAGTCTGGTCGCGGCTGCCGCAGGAAGTGCAGGCGGTGCTGAACCAGAAAAAAGCCCGCTTCTACGTCATTAACGCTGCAAAAATTGCCCGCGAGTGTGGCCTTGCCGCGCGAATCAACACCGTGATGCAAATGGCCTTCTTCCACCTGACGCAGATCCTGCCGGGAGACAGCGCGCTAATGGAACTGCAGGGGGCGATTGCCAAAAGCTACAGCAGTAAAGGTCAGGAGCTGGTCGAGCGTAACTGGCAGGCGCTGGCGCTGGCACGCGAGTCTTTATTTGAAGTACCGCTGCAAGCGGTTGATGCGTCCAGCCCGAACCGTCCACCGGTGGTTTCTGACGCGGCACCGGATTTCGTGAAAACCGTGACGGCAGCCATGCTGGCCGGGCTGGGTGATGCCCTTCCCGTCTCCGCGCTGCCGCCGGATGGCACCTGGCCGATGGGCACCACGCGCTGGGAAAAACGCAACATCGCCGAAGAAATCCCCATCTGGAAAGAGGAGCTGTGTACCCAGTGCAACCACTGCGTAGCAGCCTGCCCGCACTCGGCCATTCGTGCCAAAGTGGTCTCCCCGGAAGCGATGGAAGACGCCCCGACCAGCCTGCATTCACTTGATGTGAAATCCCGTGATATGCGCGGACAGAAGTATGTTCTGCAGGTCGCTCCGGAAGATTGCACCGGATGTAATCTGTGCGTTGAGGTCTGTCCGGCGAAAGATCGTCAGGATCCGGACATCAAAGCCATCAATATGATGTCGCGCCTCGAGCATGTCGAAGAAGAGAAGGTAAATTATGACTTCTTCCTGAACCTGCCGGAGATCGACCGCAGCACGCTGGAGCGTATTGATATTCGTACCTCGCAGCTCATTACTCCGCTGTTCGAGTATTCAGGCGCCTGCTCCGGCTGCGGTGAAACGCCGTATATCAAGCTGCTCACGCAACTGTACGGCGACAGAATGTTGATCGCTAACGCCACGGGCTGTTCATCAATCTATGGCGGTAATCTGCCTTCCACGCCGTACACCACCGACGCCCATGGCCGCGGTCCGGCATGGGCGAACTCGTTGTTTGAGGATAACGCCGAGTTTGGTCTGGGCTTCCGTCTGACCGTTGACCAGCACCGCGCACGCGTGATGCGGTTACTGGAACAGTTTGCTGGCCACATCCCGGCGGAGCTGAATGAGGCGTTGCACGCCGATGCAACGCCAGAACGTCGTCGTGAGCAGGTTGCGGAACTGCGCAATGCTCTGCAGGGCGCGGAAGGTGCCGGGCAGCTGTTGACCGACGCTGACGCGCTGGTGGAAAAATCAATCTGGCTGATTGGCGGTGACGGCTGGGCGTATGACATCGGCTTTGGCGGGCTGGATCACGTGTTAAGCCTTACCGAAAACGTCAACATTCTGGTTCTGGATACGCAGTGCTATTCCAACACCGGTGGCCAGGCGTCAAAAGCTACTCCGCTTGGCGCAGTAACTAAGTTTGGTGAACACGGCAAGCGCAAGGCGCGTAAAGATCTCGGCGTCAGCATGATGATGTACGGCCATGTATATGTCGCGCAAATCTCGCTGGGCGCGCAGCTGAACCAGACGGTGAAAGCCATTCAGGAAGCGGAAGCCTACCCGGGTCCGTCGCTGATCATTGCCTACAGCCCGTGCGAAGAGCATGGCTACGACCTGGCACTCAGCCACGATCAGATGCGCCAGCTGACCGCAACCGGCTTCTGGCCGCTCTACCGGTTCGACCCGCGCCGCGCCGATGAAGGTAAATTGCCTCTGGCGCTGGATTCACGCCCGCCTTCCGATGCGCTGGCCGAAACGTTAATGCAGGAACAGCGCTTCCGTCGCCTCAACGCGCAACAACCAGAGGTGGCCGAGCAGTTGTGGAAAGATGCCGCCGCCGATCTGCAAAAACGGTATGATTTCCTGGCGCAAATGGCCGGAAAAACGGAAAAACCCACCCGCGACTGACTCTCCGTCTGCCCGGCTTGTCCGGGCATTTTTTTGCCATAAAAAAAGCCCGATGTATTCACACCGGGCGAGTCCAGATAATTAATGAATATCACGTTAAATCACTAAATGACATTCACATAAATTATGGATGAAAAATCTTAAAGGCATATAACGCCGCTGAGATTATCTGATTTAAGGGGCAATTAATAATTTTTATTTAATATGATTAGCTTTAAATCATTCATAAAGCCAATGACTATTTCCGCCGCATAATCCGGTTAAGAATTAACTTAACTCGTAACAATTATATTTTATTGTTCTTGGTGAGGAGTGATTTAGCATGAGACAGCTTTCTCGTGTGGAAAGTTCAATACGTAATTAAATAAAAACAACTGCAAAGGAATTCCAAAATGCAAAGAAAAGTACTGGCCCTGATGATTCCAGCGCTGTTAATGGCTGGCGCTGCGCATGCTGCAGAAATTTATAATAAAGACGGCAATAAATTAGATCTGTACGGAAAAGTAGATGGTCTGCATTACTTCTCCGACGATGCCTCTAAAGATGGCGATCAAACTTATATGCGTCTGGGCTTCAAGGGTGAAACCCAGATCAACAACATGATGACCGGTTACGCCCAGTGGGAATACAACATCCAGGCCAATAACACTGAAGGGTCTAATAACCAGTCATGGACGCGTCTGGCCTTCGCCGGTGTTAAAGTCGGTGACTATGGCTCCTTCGATTACGGTCGTAACTACGGCGTTCTGTACGACGTGGAAGGCTGGACCGATATGTTGCCTGAATTCGGTGGTGACTCTTACACCAATGCAGACAACTTTATGACTGGCCGTGCCAACGGGGTTGCAACCTACCGTAACACTGACTTCTATGGTCTGGTACAGGGTCTGAACTTTGCCCTGCAGTATCAGGGTAAGAACGAAGATGCCAGCAACAACCAGGAAGGCACCAACAATGGTCGCGACACGCGCCATGAGAACGGTGACGGCTTCGGTATCTCCACCACCTATGACTTTGGCATGGGTATCAGCGCGGGTGCTGCCTATACCTCTTCTGACCGTACCAACGAACAGGTGATGAATACCACTGCCGGTGGCGATAAAGCGGATGCCTGGACTGCAGGCCTGAAATATGACGCCAACAATATTTATCTGGCGGCAATGTATTCTGAAACCCGCAATATGACCCCTTATGGCGATAATACGGATGCCGTGGCCAATAAAACACAAAACATTGAAGTGACCGCGCAATATCAGTTCGACTTCGGCCTGCGCCCGGCAATTTCTTATCTGCAGTCTAAAGGTAAAGACCTGGCCAACGGTCAGGGCGATCAGGATCTGGTTAAATATGCTGACGTAGGCGCAACCTACTACTTTAACAAAAACATGTCCACCTACGTTGATTATAAAATCAACCTGTTGGATGAAGATGACAGTTTCTACAAAAATAACGGCATTAGCACGGATGATGTCGTTGCATTAGGTCTGGTTTACCAGTTCTGATCCCAGGAGCCCGCATCGTGATGCGGGCTCGTTATTTTCGTTGCGACGCCTGACGCCAGCCCTCCTCTTCTCTCCCATCATATTTCCCTCTCTTCGCGCCTCTCGGCTCAGTGAATGTGTGAATCATCTCAAAAGGAAAATTTATGACGGTGTCGTTAAGGGTAAGTTTAAAGAAACCCATGTAGACTAGCCTTATAGACTTTGCTTCATTAAGGATAACTGCATTGTTTGGTCGTGTATCAGTTGCCGTACTTACCCTTCTGGCGATTATATGGATGGCGTTAATTTTTGATTTTGGTGGTGTCGTTGGGCATCTCGGCGCGCTGTTGAACCATCTGGATGGCAATTAAGGTTTTCCCCAAACAATACGCCACCAGCAGGGCCGGTGGCGGGAAACGTATCAACGGACTATTTTTTGACCGGCTGAGGCTTTTTATCACCTGACTCAGGCGCCTCACGCGGCTCGTCTTTCTCAACATACAGCATATTTCTCTCCTGTTTCGGATACCCACTCCCCACTATAGGCCGCATTGTATAAATCTGGCCAGGCGGCAGTTACGCTTCTTTTTGACGAAAAGAGAGGTAGCCGAAAACCCCGCTGTCGCCATCCGCGGGATGATTAACGCCGTCCATCACCGTCACTTCGGCAAAATCAAAGGGGGTCACATTTTCAAAACAGGCCACATTCACGCCGTATTCGTTGGGATTTGAACGCCGCTGATGGAAGGTATAAATCCCGCAGACCGAGCAGAAGAAATGGCGTGCTGTTCCTGTGTTAAAACGATATTCCGTGAGCTTATCCGCCCCTTTCGTTACGGTAATGCCCGACAGCGGTGCCGAGACCACCACGGCGCCCCGCATCCGGCAAAAAGAGCAGCTGCAGCGCCGGGCGGTATTTAATCCGTCTGAGAGTTCAACGGTAAACGTCACCGCGCCACAATGGCACTGTGCATGACGAATATCAGCCATCGGTTACACCCCCTTTCTCACGAGCTCGGCAGCCTTAACGAAAACCTCATCTTCAACGCCATCGCCTTTCTGTCTGCCGAGTCTGACCAGTTCACTCACAATACTGTCGCGATGGATGGGTTGCTGTGCTGAAACAAGACCGATAACGGCGGCACCAATCGCCAGTCCCACTAATCCCGTTTGTTCATCTTTGTTCTTCATGTTTGTGCTCCCTTGTACAACACAAAAAGCGTAGCAGGATTGTGGTAAAACGTGGCGTTGTCACGGATGCTATTTATTCTGTGATACAGGGCGTAACCCCTTAGCTAACAGGTGATGAGGTCGAGGTGTACGTGTCAGAATCGCGGCGCGAGGCCGTATTTGGGCGCATTAATGTTCGCGGCCCAGACCTTGATGTCGTTTTGAAGAAGTAAGGTAAAATCCGATTTCAGATGGTTAACCATGCCGTTAACGCTCTGCGCATCTTTCACCGAAAAATGCTCTATCCGGTTCTGCCCGACCTGAACACAATAATACGTGGCCGCAAGCACTTTGCCATTCACGTTAAGTTCTTGCCGGGTCCCGTCACAGCGCCCTTCGGTGATATAGGAGACCAGCAAATTTGCTGATTTCCGCTCAGGCTGAGAGATGCTCAACATGACCGGGAAACCGTCTGAGGTCTGGGTCATATCGTAAAGAACAGCATTTTTTATATACCAGGTATTATATTCCCGCTCCTGAAAAGCTGACCTCGAAGGCGCAGAAACGACCACCAGCATTGCCAGTGTAATAGTTTGAATTTTCATGAGATGTTGTCATCCGTGTCGTTGCACACATTATTCAGATCGTGCAAAAAACAGCAACACCTTAAGAATATTCCTACTACTATTGGCAGTCGTTTTTAGTTATCTACCGTGGTCATCGCGTTATTGCATTCCGTTTGTACACGCTCAGTACGTTAAAACAGGAAAGAGTTGGTACACCGCCACCATCGCTGAAATACTGACGATGACACTGACAATGAAGTAGGTTTTGAAGGGCTGCTTTTGCGTTTTATGGCGAAACAGTTGCTGACCTATAATCGCCCCGGGCCATCCGCCGATAAGGCCAAATACCAGCAGTGTGGCTTCCGGCACTCTGCGCATGGCCCTTCGCGCCGCCATTTTGTCGGCGCCATACATCGCTAACGTCAGTACGTTGATAAGCAGGAGCCACAGGATAAACGGATGCGAGGTGAATAGACTTCCGATTGCGGCGATCAACAGAAGCAAATAACAAAAGCGATTGAGGGTCATAGCACAAGCCACTGGAATGTTCAGAGTATGTCGAAGCCGCATTATACGCGATATCACAAAGCAAGGTTGCTGCCGTCCACAATTCAAAATCCTGTAAAACGTGCTGGCATTCGGCGCAACAATCCGTACCATACACGGCACACTTTCGCATGCTGGTGGTTAACCGCAGGCGCTGACCCGTCTTTTATTGCCAGTCAGATGGGGCACTAAAATGCGCAGAGGGTGTTTGAAATCTAAGCTTCATAGAGTGAAGAGATGAACAGCAAAGAGAGGGCCATGCTGACAGAAGCTGCCCCTCTAAACCGTTTGCCCCACTGGTGCCCCATTTGAAATTTGAGTACAGATTAAATGCAACAAAATCAAGATATTAATAAGAAAGAGCAATACAACCTGAATAAACTGCAAAAGCGTCTGCGCCGTAACGTTGGTGAAGCCATTGCAGACTTCAATATGATTGAAGAAGGCGACCGCATTATGGTCTGCCTGTCAGGTGGTAAAGACAGTTACACCATGCTCGAGATCCTGCGTAATCTTCAGCAAAGCGCGCCGGTGAAGTTTTCGCTGGTGGCGGTTAACCTCGATCAAAAGCAGCCTGGTTTCCCGGAACACATTCTGCCGGAATACCTGGAAAAACTGGGTGTTGAGTACAAAATCGTAGAAGAAAATACCTACGGGATTGTGAAAGAGAAGATCCCGGAAGGCAAAACCACCTGCTCACTCTGCTCTCGTCTTCGCCGCGGCATCCTGTACCGTACCGCGACAGAACTGGGTGCAACCAAAATCGCACTCGGCCATCACCGCGACGATATCCTGCAGACGCTGTTCCTGAATATGTTCTACGGCGGTAAGATGAAAGGCATGCCGCCAAAACTGATGAGCGATGACGGCAAACACATTGTGATCCGCCCGCTTGCCTACTGCCGCGAGAAAGATATCGAGCGGTTCTCTCAGGCCAAAGGGTTCCCGATCATTCCATGTAACCTGTGCGGCTCTCAGCCGAACCTGCAGCGTCAGGTGATTGGTGACATGCTGCGTGACTGGGACAAACGCTACCCGGGCCGTATCGAAACCATGTTCAGCGCGATGCAGAACGTGGTGCCTTCTCACCTCGCGGACGTTGAGCTTTTCGATTTCAAAGGTATCAACCATGAGTCGGAAGTGGTGAATGGCGGCGATCTGGCGTTTGACCGGGAAGAGATCCCCGTGAAACCTGCTGGCTGGCAGCCAGAAGAAGATGACAATCAGTTTGAAGAACTGCGCCTGAATGTCGTGGAAGTGAAATAGTGGAATAATGCAAACGCGTCTCAGACCACCGTCTGAGACGCGTTTAAACCTTATTTCAGCAGACGAACGCGACAGGTTTTACCCTTGATTTTCCCGTTCTGCAGCTGTTTCCAGGCCTTATGGGCAACCGACTGGCGAACAGCAACATAAACATGTGCAGGATGTACCGCAATCTTGCCGATATCAGCCCCATCCAGCCCCACGTCTCCGGTCAGCGCACCGAGCACATCACCCGGACGCATCTTGGCTTTTTTACCGCCATCAATACACAGCGTTGCCATTTCTGCTTCCAGCGGAACGAGACTGACGTTGCCCGGTGCATTCACCCAGTTAAGCTTAATCTGCAGCATTTCAGACAGAATATTGGCGCGCTGCGCCTCTTCCGGTGCGCAGAAACTGATGGCCAGACCGCTGTTTCCGGCACGCGCAGTACGGCCGATACGGTGAACGTGTACTTCAGGATCCCATGCCAGCTCGTAGTTCACGACCAGCTCAAGCGATTTAATATCCAGACCGCGCGCCGCCACGTCGGTGGCAACCAGCACGCGGGCGCTGCCGTTGGCGAAACGGACCAGCGTCTGATCGCGATCGCGCTGTTCCAGATCGCCATGCAACGATAACGCGCTCTGACCTGCGGCGTTCAGGGCGTCACAGACCGCCTGACAATCTTTTTTGGTGTTACAGAACACCACGCAGGAAGCGGGCTGATGCTGACTGAGCACCTTCTGCAGGAGCGCGATTTTTCCGTGCTGGGACGTTTCATAAAACTGCTGCTCGATAGCAGGCAGCGCATCAACACTGTCAATTTCGATGGTGAGCGGATTTTTCTGCACGCGGCCACTGATTGCGGCGATCGCTTCAGGCCAGGTCGCCGAAAATAACAGCGTCTGACGGTCTGCAGGCGCGAAACGGATCACTTCATCGATAGCATCGCTGAAGCCCATATCCAGCATCCGGTCTGCCTCATCCATGACCAGCGTGTGTAATGCATCCAGCGAGACCGTACCTTTTTGCAGGTGGTCGAGCAGTCGGCCAGGCGTCGCCACAATGATGTGTGGAGGATGCTGAAGCGAATCACGCTGTGCGCCAAACGGTTGTCCGCCACAGAGGGTTAAAATCTTGGTGTTAGGCAGGAATCGCGCCAGACGACGCAGCTCGCCCGCGACCTGGTCCGCCAGTTCGCGGGTTGGGCACAGCACCAGAGACTGCGTCTGAAACAGCGCAGCATCAATATGCTGTAGCAGACCCAGACCGAAAGCCGCCGTTTTTCCGCTCCCTGTTTTAGCCTGAACGCGTACATCACGCCCCTCAAGAATGGCGGGCAATGCGGCCGCCTGAACAGGCGTCATGGTGAGGTATCCCAACTCGTTGAGGTTATCGAGTTGGGCGGCGGGCAGTACATTCAGGGTTGAAAAAGCGGTCACAATAGTCTCTCGTGGTCATCTTTGCGGTCAGATGGCGCGTATCCTCGCAGATCTCGGGGTTCGATGCGACAATTTAATCGGTTCTTCATCGGGCGGCGGGTCAGGCATGGGTTGCGGACGCGGAACAGGATCGGGCATCGGTGTCGGATCGGTGGGGATCGGATCGGACTGACGTGAATACTGCAGTTGCAGAGCGAGTAAGATGCTCATCATTCCCTCCAGGTTTTACTGACGTCCCTTTTAGGGTAGACGCTGGGGAACAGGAGGCAAAAAAAAGCCGACTAGTTAAGTCGGCGTCGTACGAATCAATTGTGCTATGCAGTAATTCAAAAAAGGAAGTAAGACAATATGGAGCGCAACGCCCATCGCTTGACGTTGCATTCACCTGCGGGAGTAATATTGCACCTTACGCGGTCATTGTTTATTGACTTCGCTCAATTAAAAGAGCGTTTTGATCTCCGTAAAAGCTGAAAAAAGCGTAAATTTACAGCCATTTACTACGATGCAACCACCATGCAACACCACCGATCAAAACAACTAACATGACGCAAAATGCGGTAAAGCCATAATGGGCCGCGCCGCCGGGAATTCCGCCCAGGTTCACGCCAAACAATCCCGTCAGGAATGTGCTCGGCAGAAAGACCATTGCCATCAGCGACATCGTATAGGTTCTTCTTGCCAGCGACTCCTGCATCACCTGCGCGATCTCATCCGCCATGACGCCCGTGCGGGCAATACAGGAATCGATTTCATCAAGTCCGCGGCCCAGCCTGTCGGCAATATCCTGCATTCGGCGTCGCTGATCGTCATTCATCCAGTTGAGCCTTTCGCTGGACAGACGCGCGTATACGTCCCGCTGCGGCGTCATATAGCGGCGCATGACTATTAACTGCTTACGCAGGAGCGCCAGAAAACCGCGCGGCGGGATCTGCTGATCGAGCAGGTTATCTTCGAGGTCGATGATTTTATCGTGCAGCTCTTCGATAAACTCACTCGCATGGTCAGTCAGCGCGTCGCAGACGTCCACCAGCCAGCTTCCGCAATCGGTCGGTCCGGTGCCCTCTTTCAGATCGTTCACAATATCATCCAGCGCCAGAACTTTACGCTGACGGGTGGAGACAATCAGACCATCGTCCATATAAACACGCATCGCGACCAGCTGGTCAGGACGTTCATCGGTGCTGCCGTTAATGCAACGCAAAGTAATGAGCGTGCCGTCCCCCATTCTGCTCACGCGTGGCCGCAGGCTTTCACCCGCCAGCGCATCACGCACGTTGTTCGGCAGGAGCGGCGTCGAGGCCAGCCAGTCGGCACTGTCCGGATGGGTATAGTTAAGGTGTAGCCAGCAGGGATGCTCATTATCAATAACATCGTTGTCTTCCAGCGGTCGGGCACCGCCACGACCATCCAGCACCCAGGCAAAAACTGCATCAGGAACGTTTAGTTCTGATCCTTTTATACTCTCCACCGCGCCTCCCCCTTTTCAGCTCTTTCGTTGTCAGTCTAGCTTTCATCAGGGGTTAAGCAACAACTATGTTTCGCATCGCGCTGAATTCGCTCAGGAAATAACCGTATTCCGCCAGGCGCCTTTTCAGACCGCACGGGAGGGTAATTCAGTGGCGAGAAGTCCGGATAAAAGAGCCCGGTTGACCAGGCTCTTTTCGTGCATCAGAGGGAGTGACCGGGACGCGATTGGAATGACAGCGGGCCAGCATGAGAAGGCGTGGATTCAGCCTGATCCCCCTTTTCGAGCCGGAAGTTACGCGTCCGCGCCTGCAGTTCACTTACCTGATTACGCAGTACATCAGAGGATCCGTTGAGTTCTTCTGCCATCGTAACGTTACTTTGCGTGACCCGTTCCAGCTCAGACAAGGCCAGCGTAATCTGGGAAATGCCTTTCTCCTGCTCTGACGTCGAGGTGAAAATGTCATCCATCAACTGGCTGACATTGCCGGAGCCGGTCACAATTTCTTGCATATTCTTTTCAGCTTCGGACACAACGGTCACGCCCTGAGTAACGTTATTGCTGGTCACTTCAATCAGCGTTTTGATGTTTTTGGCGGCATCCGCGCTGCGGTGGGCCAGGTTTCGCACCTCTTCTGCCACCACCGAAAACCCTTTTCCGTGGTCACCGGCTCTGGCCGCCTCAACGGCCGCGTTTAGCGCCAGGATATTCGTCTGGAAGGCAATGCCGTCGATCATTGAGATAATCTCCGTCATTTGCTGTGCACATTCGGTAATGGATTGCATATTGGTGGCCACCTGCCCCATCAACTCGCCACCTTTACGCGCCTGCAGTGTCGCCCTGTTTGCCTGCTCGCTGGCCAGTCGGGTGTTATCGGCATTATTTCGGGTACTTGCTGCCATCTGCTCCATGCTGGCAGCCGTTTGCACCAGCGATGCAGACTGCTGCTCTGTTTTCACCGAAAGCTGCGCGCTACGCGCGGAGAGTTGATCGGACAAGGTCATGGCGGTTTGCGACGAGGCCCTGATCTCGCGTACCAGGGTCGCGATGTTGCTGGAGAGGCTGTTAATCCCGGGGATTAAACGCCCTGCACAGTTATTGCCAAATTCAGGGATAGTCACGCCAAGATTGCCTGCAGTCACTTCTTCAATACTTTTTTTCACCGTATTGATCGGCGTCACAAGATACTTTGTCATGTAGCCCCAGAGCAAAAATAGCGCAACGAAATTAATGATATTGAGTGAAATAAAGAGAGAGGATTTGCTGGAAAATAGAACAACGACACCTGCATCAACCAGGAAAAGACATAAAAGGAACCCGGCAATGAAGGTTCTGACACTAATATTTTTTAGCATGATTATATCCACGATTTTATATTTTGGTCGGCATTAAGATTTATAGCATTCGTGTTGTTGTTTGTCCTGATGAACAACGCTGGTTTCACCTTTCGCCGTTAGCCACCTGAGATTTAACTTAAGTCAGATAAAAACAGGGTATTAGTGAAAATGTTATATGCAGCATCCTGTGATACTGGTTTCCTGCCACTTTAAGCGATACCATCGCCTGCGATGAGACAATATGGCCGCGCTCATATTTAAGGAGCTTTGCTGCAATTATTCGCCTTTGTTTAGCAATGCTTAATAAGTGCCGGAAAGAATATATTTTATATTCACCGCCAGCCTTAACATTTTAATATGACCGGTCGTTTTGCACGATACCTAACTCATATTATTTGAATGCGCATGTACGTTGCCAGATAAAGACGTGCCCGGCAGGCGAAATCGGTAACCCTCTTTGGCGTGGGATTGCATAATGCTCAATATATCGTGGGACCCTGTGTTAATAGCCCTCTCGTATCTGGTGGCCTTTATCGCCTCATTTGTGGCCCTGGACGGCGCCGGAAAAATCCCGCTTTCCAGCCGTAAAACAGCGATGTTCTGGCGTATCGCCGGAGGCGTCACGCTTGGGATCGGGATCTGGTCAATGCACTTCATCGGCATGCTGTCGATACAAATGCCGATGATAATGAGCTATAACCTCTGGTTAACCCTCGCCTCACTGGGCGTGGCGGTAGTTGCATCCACGGTCGCCATCAATATTGCCGTAACGGGTAAAACCCTTTCCCCTTTTCGATTGATCGTTGCCACGGTGCTCCTGAGTGCTGGCGTGGTCTGTATGCACTTTATCGGTATGGCCGCACTGATGCTGGACAGCCATATTCTCTGGGATCGACGCATTGTTGCCGTGTCCGTGTTGATTGCCGTTATGGCCTCCGGCGCGGCGCTGTGGCTGGCATTTCGCCTGCGGGATATGCGCAAAGGGGTGTTTATCAATCGTATTCTCGCGGCCTGCGTGCTGGGTGTCGCCATCTGCGCGATGCACTACACCGGCATGCGTGCCGCCCATTTTCAGGAAATGACGCATACCCTGCCCGGCGGTATCAGCGAGTTGGGGTTATCGGTCTGGGTTTCTGTCACCACACTGTGCCTGCTCGGCGGTATGTTAATGATTTCGCTCATCGACTCGCACCGGCGGACGAACCGACTGACCGATAACCTACGCCAGCTTAATCGTCAGCTTGAACTGCAGGCGCGGTTTGATGCGCTCACCGGTCTCGCTAATCGCCACCAGATGGACATTCGGATGCAGGATTGCCTGCGCAGCGCATTGCTCAGCAAGAAGCCATTCGCCGTGATTTTCCTCAACGTCGATCATTTCAAACGCATCAACGATACCTGGGGCCACAACACCGGGGATGAGTTGTTAATCTCTCTCGCGCAGCGCATTACCGCCCGCCTTACCCGCGAGATGACCCTCGCCAGGCTTGGCGGCGACGCCTTTATCCTGCTGGTTCCCGAGTGTGACGACGATAAACTCAACCCGCTGCTCACGACATTGCTGGAGGATATGCGCCGCCCGTTTTCACTTTGTGGGCACACGCTGAGCACAACAATCAGCGCGGGTATCAGCCTCTACCCGCAGGATGGCGAGACGCTGCATGAGCTGAAGCTAAAAGCCGATGCGGCCCTGAATCGCGTCAAAGAGGATGGACGAAACGGCTGGGCCGTCTACCGGAACGAGATGTCAACGGCCATTCCGGCCAACCCCGGCTTCCTGCAGGAGTTAACTCAGGCGCTGGAACGCGATCAGTTTGAACTGTGGTATCAGCCGACCTGGCATGCAAAAGACACCACTATTCACGGTTTTGAAGCCCTTCTGCGCTGGCGGCACCCTGAGCAAGGGGTGTTGCTACCTAATCTGTTTTTACCGTCGCTGGAACAAACGGGGCTGATCATCCCGGTGGGGAACTGGGCGATTGAAGCGGCATGCCGTCAGCTTCATTTCTGGACAGAACAAGGTTTCAGCCAGTGGACATTGTCCTTTAACCTCTCCCCCGTCCAGTTCGAACAGCCGGATATCTTCCACATCATTTCGTCGATGTTGCATAAATATAATCTGTCGCCCTCCCGGCTTATCCTTGAGGTGACAGAAAGTACCGCACTGAAAAATCTCGACCGCAGTATTGAATTACTCAATGCGTTCAATCAAGCCGGGATTACCGTCTCGATTGATGATTTTGGCACCGGCTATTCCAACCTGTTGATGTTGAGCGTTCTGCCCGCTAAAGAGCTAAAAATCGACAAAAGCTTTGTGCACTCGATGCTGGTAAATGAAAAAAGCCGCAAGCTGGTGGAAACCATTATTAATATCGCCAGGACCATGGAAATGAATGTGGTTGCGGAAGGGATCGAGACGCAAGAACAACAGGTGGTGCTGACGGACCTCGGCTGTGATTACCTGCAGGGGTTTCTTTTCTCCCGTCCTTTACCTGCCGAACAGGTTCCCTGGCTGCTGCTGCAAAAAAACTCAGACAAACAAATTATACCCATTGGTAAAATTCACGCGGAACCCGCATATATTTCACAAAAAAATCATGCCTGACCGGGTTAAGTAGAGTATGTTTCAAAGGAGTCCACTCCCGTTAATTCTGTCATGATCCTCAGGCACATTGTGCCGATGTACAGGAATACGCTATGTCGCAAAATTGTTTTGATGCGCTGAATTTAATTAAAACCCCCGTGTGGCTCATTTCACCTGCTTCAGAACAGATCATTTTTGCAAATGTGGCCGCCGCTCAGATCATGGGCGATAAAACCCTGGATGACCTACGCAAAGGTACCTATTCCGCCAATGCGCATCACGTGCTGTCGATGTATGTGCCTGAACTGAAGAGTGAGCAGGAGATCGTCGAAATCTGGACCATCTCGCGCGATGGACATGAAACCGCGCTGAGCTGCCGTCTCTCGCTTGCCCATTTCGTGCCCCAGGGGAATGTTATTGTTTTTGAAGGGCTGACGCAGCAGGTTCTCTCCGGGCTTAAGGCCAGCCGCTCCGCGACCTACCAGCGCAAAAAACAGGGATTTTACGCGCGCTTTTTCCTGACCAACAGCGCGCCAATGCTGCTTATCGATCCGTCCCGGGATGGCCAGATTGTGGATGCCAATCTGGCGGCGCTGACTTTTTACGGTTATGCGCATGATGAAATGTGCAGGAAACATACCTGGGAAATCAATACCCTGGGGCGGGATGTGATCCCCGTAATGACGGAAATTGCCGCGTTGCCGGGCGGCCATAAGCCCCTCAACTTTATCCACCGTCTGGCCGATGGCTCCACCCGCCATGTTCAGACCTATGCCGGGCCGATTGAAATTTACGGTGACAAATTGATGTTGTGCATTATCCACGATATCACCGAGCAAAAAAGGCTGGAGCAGGAGCTGGAACACGCGGCGCTGCGTGATTCCATGACGGGCCTGCTCAACCGGCGTCAGTTCTATATCATCACCGACCAGGCCAATACCCATCATCTTCCCGCGCAGCAGCAATTTAGCCTGCTGCTGGTGGATACCGATCACTTCAAAAATATCAACGACCTCTTCGGCCACCTGAAAGGTGATGAGGTACTGATCTCGCTCTCGCGCACGCTGGAAGCCTGTAGCCGCAAAGAGGACCTGGTCTTCCGCTGGGGCGGTGAGGAGTTCGTCATCCTGCTGCCGCGCACCCCGCTCGACACCGCCCTGCAAATCGCCGAAACTGTGCGCGATGCGGTCGCCCGTATCACGATCCCGGGTTTACCTCGCTTCACCGTCAGCATTGGCGTGGCGCGATATAATCCGGGCGAGAGTATGGATGAGCTGTTTAAACGTGTGGACGATGCGCTTTATCGCGCCAAAAGTGATGGGCGCAATAAAGTCCTGGCGGCATGAAACTGGTGTATCTTCGTAAGCCCCGTTACAATGCCCCTCTCGAATAAATGGACCACAGGTGGGTAGATGTGCAATGGGAAAAACAGAAATAATACTCACCATAATTATTTTATTCGTTATTATATTTGGCTTCTGGTTTATTTTCAGCGGTGAGATCTGGTTTCTGGTGGAATACCTTGAGAACAGTATCTACCCCACCTTCGATGCGCTATGACGCATGTTTAATTCCTTGTTTCACCTACCGAATCTGTCAGGTATCAGCATCGGTAAGAGGTGCGTAAAATACGCAACGTTATCCTCCAACAAGTTGATAACGAATCATTAAATCATTTGCTTATTTCGCCCGTTCTCTGACGGGCTTTTTTTATTTCCGGCAATTCAGCCGTGCCAGGCTATATCTTAAACATCGTTAAACCTAAAGGTGAGAAATGATGAGCAAGAAAATCCTGATGTTGGTCGGCGATTACGCCGAAGATTATGAAACAATGGTGCCCTTTCAGGCTTTACAGATGATTGGCCATCAGGTGGACGCCGTCTGCCCGGACAAATCCCGTGGCGACTACATCATGACGGCGATCCATGATTTCGACGGCGCCCAGACCTACAGTGAAAAGCCGGGCCACCGTTTTATCCTCAATGCCGATTTTTCCGCCGTAAAAGAGCAGGATTATGACGCGCTGCTAATCCCGGGCGGACGAGCCCCTGAATATCTCCGGCTAAATGATGACGTGCTGAAACTGGTGCAGGCCTTCGACGCCGCGCGCAAACCGATTGCTGCGGTTTGCCACGGACCGCAACTGCTCGCTGCTGCCGGCATATTAAAAGGACGAACCTGTAGCGCCTATCCCGCCTGTGCGCCTGAAGTCCGCCTCGGCGGCGGGCACTATGCCAATATCGGTATCGATCAGGCGCACGTAGACGGTAATCTGGTCACTGCCCCCGCCTGGCCTGCGCATCCGCAATGGCTGGCGAAATTCAGTGCATTGCTAGAATAACGTTGCCCTGCTCCCGCCAGCAGCGCCTGGCGGGAGCAATCCGCGGGGAATAATGTGTCGCCCGGCGATTTAGCGATCCTGCTGCTCCCACTGCGCTTCCCGCTCACGCGCTTTTCTGCGGGCTTCATCTTTTTCACGATACAGTGGCGGATAGTAGATGTTCCCCCAGTCCCATTTACCGAACCAGAGACTCATCAGCGTACTAAAGATGAGTATAAGTACGGTATAAAACAGAACGGTTCCGCTTTCACCGCCGTGGCTGAACAGATCGATGACCAGCGAATGCTGCGCGTCGCTAAACCACTGCGGATGGTCATCAAGCATCATGAAAAACAGGATCCCAAAGAGTAAATCCCCGACTTTAAATCGTTCATGAAATTTCGTGCGCCAGTTTGCATTATGTTTTTCATAATAATTTAGCAGGAACTGGTTGTTTTCCTTCAACGCTAAATCAAGTACTTCGCCTGAAGGAACTTCACCCGACCTCTTCTGATAATCACTCTGCGCGCGCAAGAAATCCGGGAAGATACTGCTGTAGATGAGCTCATTGAGTAATAGCCTGACGATATTGGCTATAAAAGGCATCACGGTGGTGGCAATCAAACCTAAGGCGGCGAGCGCCACGCAGAAAAAACCCAGATGTTCGGTCCAGTTAAGTGTCTGAACAGGCCAGGTCAATATTCCTTGCCCGCTGTATACCAGCAGCGCCAGATCGGCGAAAAGGACAATATAGATGAAGCGGATAATCCATTGCCATTCCCAGATTTTATCCATAATCCCTAACCCTGCCGGGAAAGACGCTTTCTCTTTCTTTTCATCCGTCATCATTTACCTCCCCTTTGACTCACGGAACAAACATCCCTCGTTCAATAAAGAAAAACTGGCGCAAATGCGCCAGCTCTTAATTTAACGTTCACAACGAAGCCCGGCGGTTACCGGCTCGTCAGTGTTTCTCAATATACATCGTCCGGCTATAAGCCACGTCTTCCGGGTTATTAATGGGGTAACCTTTCACCCATGGTTTGATCAGGCGGCCGTTGGTGTACTGGTAAATAGGTGCGATTGGCGCTTTTTCCGTGAGGATTTTCTCCGCCATGTTGTAGTCTGCGTTGCGGGCTTTCGCCGTGTTTTCGAGCGTCGCCTGATGGATAATTTTATCGTACGCCGGATCGTTGAAACGCGAGATATTGCCGCTGTGGGTTGAGGTCAATAACGACAGGAAGGTCGATGGCTCATTGTAATCCCCGACCCATGACGCGCGGATCACATCGAAATTACCGGTATTACGGCTGTCGATGTAGGTTTTCCACTCCTGGTTCTGCAGTTTGACGTCAACGCCGAGGTTTTTCTTCCACATCGAGGCCACCGCAATCGCGATTTTCTGATGGTTTTCTGACGTGTTGTACAACAGGTTCAGCTTCAGCGGGCGCTGAGGGCCATAGCCCGCGGCCTGAAGCAGCGTTTTCGCCTGGGCATTAAGTTCCTGCTGTGACATTTGCTCAAACGGCGAGGTTTCTGGCGTAAACCCTGCCGTCACGTCTGGCGTGAAATGCCAGGCGGGCTTCTCACCGGTTCCTAACACTTTGTCCGCCATGATGCGGCGATCGATGGTCATGCTCAGGGCGAGGCGTACACGGGCATCGGCCGTGGGTCCTTTTTGCGTATTAAACGCATAGTAATAGGTGCCCAGCTGAGGCGGTGTATACACCTGTCCCGGAATGTCCTTGAGCAGCTTCTGATACATGTTTTTCGGGAACGATTCGGTGATATCAATATCATCCGCCAGATAGCGTTTAGTGGCCGAGGATTCCTGGTTAATCGGTACGAACGTCACTTTTTGCAGGACGGTTTTGGCGTTATCCCAGTAGTGTGTATTCGGCACCACAACCAGTTTTTCATTCACCACGCGATCTTTCAGAACGTAGGCGCCATTTCCGACCAGAGCCCCCGGACGCGTCCACTCTTTTCCGCTCTCCACATTGGCCTTTTGCACCGGATAGAAGGCAAAGTTTGCCGTCAGATTGCTAAACCACGGCAGCGGTTTATCCAGCTGCACACGTAAGGTTTTTGCATCTACGGCCGTCACGCCCAGCGTATCTGGCGCGGCTTTACCATCAATTATCGCCTGTGCGTTATGGATACCCGCCAGCGCAGCAAACCAGGCAAACGGAGACGTGGTTTTCGGATCAACCAAACGCTGCCAGCTATAGACAAAATCCTGAGCGGTAACCGGCGAACCGTCAGACCATTTCGCGTTATCACGTAAGGAGAAGGTCCAGATACGGTTATCATTACTCTGCCAGCGCGTCGCCACGCCTGGGGTCAGTTCACCTTTCTCATTCTGATTAACCAGTCCTTCAAAAAGGTCGCGAATGACCTGTATCTCGGGTAATCCCACGGCTTTTGCCGGATCAAGGGAAGCCGGCTCATCTTTAATATGTCTGACCAACTCCTGTTTTTGCGCCAGTACCGTGCCCTGTGGCACATCAGCGGCGTACGAAAGTGAAGAGAGTCCGCACAGCAACAGTGCAGCACAGAGACGCGAAACAGGATGCTTCATAAGATCCCCTTTTATGAATTCAGGTAATAAGCAGATGCGTAATTATTTGTTTCGACAATGAGAATTGCAAATACCTTCCTCCGGAAAGTTGATATCCGGCAATTTTCCCGCCATACGGAAACTATTTGATTAACCGCGAGTTTTGCACAACACTGCCAGTAGAGACTTCTTTATCAGGATTTCCTATGGCAATCACCCGACCCAGAGCGGAACGCGGCGCCTTCCCGCCAGGTGCAGAGCAGTATGGCCGTTCATTTTTAGGCGCATCGCTGATTTGGTTTCCGGCCCCCGATGCCGATCGCAACAGCGGTTTGATCATTGCCGGCACGCACGGCGACGAGAACTCGTCTGTCGTCACGCTCTCGTGCGCGCTGCGCACGTTGACGCCCAGCTTACGACGTCATCACGTGATTCTGGCCGTCAACCCGGATGGGTGTCAGCTTGGGTTGCGCGCCAATGCGCGGGGCATCGATTTAAACCGTAATTTCCCTGCAGCAAACTGGCGCGCCGGTGAAACGGTTTATCGCTGGAACAGCTCCGCCGAAGAGCGTGACGTTGTCTTACTGACCGGCGACACGCCGGGCTCGGAGCCGGAAACACAGGCGCTGTGCCAGTTAATCCATAAGATCCACCCGGCCTGGGTTGTCACCTTTCACGATCCGCTGGCCTGCATCGAAGATCCGCGGCACACCGAGCTGGGCGAATGGCTGGCGAATGCTTTCGCCCTGCCGCTTGTCTCCAGCGTGGGCTATGAAACCCCTGGCTCATTCGGCAGCTGGTGTGCCGACCTGGGATTACCTTGCATCACCGCGGAATTCCCGCCGATATCGTCAGATGAAGCCAGCGAAAAATATTTAAAAGCCATGGTGGAGCTTCTGCGCTGGCAACCTCAAAAATGAAGGACGCCGCTGGTAAACGTGAGTGCCGGTGAAACGTCAACCGCCAGCCATGTCGGGCCATCAAGATCGGCAAAACTGACATGATTTACCAGCGGCAGCGCCGCGTTGATCGCCCGGGATGTACACAGCATACATCCCAGCATGATTGAAAACCCCTGAGCTTGCGCCTGTTCTGCCAGCGCCAGCGCCTCTGTCAGCCCACCGGTCTTGTCGAGCTTGATATTGACCATCTCGTAACGACCCTGCAGTTCAACCAGGCTATCGCGCGTATGGCAGCTTTCATCCGCGCAGATAGGCAGCGGGTGGATAAAATTCTTCAGCGCCGCATCATCCTGTGCCGGCAGAGGCTGTTCCAGCATGGCTACGCCCAGGTCGGCCAGCAGCTGACATCGTGCGGCAAGGCCTTCGGGATGCCATGACTCATTCGCATCCACAATTAACGTGGCTGTCGGGACTGCCGAGCGGATAGCGACCATACGCTCGCTGATCAGACGATCGTCAAGCTTCACCTTTAACAGCGTCGCCCCCGCATCAAAGAGTGCTTTTGCGCTGGCGGCCATGTGTTCAGGCTCGCCAATCACCACCGTTTGCGCCGTGACAACCGATGTCGGCAACGTGACGCCTAGCAGCGTCGTCAGCGAGGTTTGCTGTTTGGCAGCCTCCAGGCTCCAGAGTGCGCAGTCAATCGCATTACGCGCCGCGCCGGCGGGTATACGCTGCTGTAACGCCTCGCGGGTGAGCCCTTTTTCCAGATCGGGAACGAGCGTCATGATAAGTGCCATTACCGACGCCAGACTTTCGCCATAGCGCGGGTACGGCGTGCACTCGCCGGCGCCCTTAATGCCGTCCTCTTCTATCTCCACCACGACCACACTGGCTTCGCTTCGACTGCCGCGGGAGATCACAAACGGGGTATGCAATGGCCAGGCTTCTTCATAGACCTTAACGCTTCTCATCACTGACTCCTTGCGGCCCGGAAAGGCGAAAAAATTGGTTTGCCGTGTTATCCGCTGATGGCATACACTAGCCCCGACGTTAACTATATGTAAACAGGAAGATATCTATGTCACAACTCGTTCATTTCCAGGGCAACCCGGTTACTGTTGCAGGTTCCATTCCACAGGCTGGCAGCAAAGCACAGGCTTTTACTCTGGTGGCTAAAGATCTGTCTGACGTCACACTGTCTCAGTTTGCTGGCAAACGCAAAGTCCTGAACATTTTCCCAAGCATCGACACCGGCGTCTGTGCTGCATCCGTGCGCAAATTCAACCAGCTGGCGACGGAAATGGATAACACCGTTGTGCTGTGTATTTCTGCCGACCTGCCGTTCGCCCAGTCCCGTTTCTGCGGTGCTGAAGGCCTGAGCAACGTCATTACCCTCTCCACCCTGCGCAGCCCGGATTTCCTGGAAAACTACGGCGTGAGTATCGCGGAAGGCCCACTGAAAGGCCTGGCAGCGCGCGCTGTACTGGTTATCGATGAAAATGACAACGTCGTGTTCAGCGAACTGGTTAACGAAATCACCACCGAGCCGGATTACACTGCCGCGCTGGACGTGTTGAAAGCATAATGAATGCTTAGCATTCTATATAGCTTAGCAATCTAATGAAATAACAGGGTTTATTTCTCTTTGCAGGCTCTGGAAGACGACACATGACAAACCTCGCACTGGCGGGGTTTTTTATTCCCTTTAAGCTGAATCGTTAAAGCTAAACCCTTCACTGTTCACATTTACTGTGCAATTAATTGTATTGAAGTTAACTTAATTGCGATCTTATTCTCATATTAGACCTTAAATATTCATATTTTCTTCCCTAGTGAAGCACATCACATTTCCCTTCAGGTCAAAACATTAGATTTGCTGACGAAAGTAAATAATCGTTTCAGCAAAAAGGAAAGGATATGAAAATTAAACTGGCTATTACGCTCCTTGCGGCTTTGATTTCGGGTCATGCTGCGGCGAAAACCTGGGTGCTGACAAGCGCTGAAAGCGGCGTGGAGAAAGGAAACTGGAAAATAACGAGCGATGCGCTGAAGGTAAAAGATCAGGCGTTCAGCATTGAACAAAAAGTGTTGCACGGTGGGAAACAGGAAGGCAGCAAAATCCTTGTTATCAGCAGTAAAAGTGGCCTGACCATTACCTTAAGCCCCTCTCGCGGTATGAACCTGCTCCATGTGGAAGGCTTCGGCACCAGAATGGGCTGGGATTCCCCGGTAAAAGAGGTCGTGAACCCGGCATATATTAATCTGGAAAGTCGCAACGGGCTTGGCTGGCTGGAAGGTTTCAACGAGATGATGGTGCGCTGTGGCTATGAGTGGACGGGCCACCCGGTCACGGCTGACGGCCAAATCTACACGCTTCACGGCAAGGCGGGCAATACGCCTGTCTCGCAGGTTGAAGTGGAGGTGGCTGACGCCGCCCCCCATGAAATTCGAATTCGTGGTTTGATCAAAGAGAGCACGTTCAAAAAAGCAGATTTGCAGACCATGACCGAACTGCGCTACGTCCCAGGAACCAACCAGTTCAGTTTGCATGATGTCCTGACAAACCATGCCGATTACCCGCATGATTATCAAATCATCTACCACAGCAACTTTGGTACCCCGATCCTCGAAGAAGGTGCGCGCTTCCTTGCCCCGGTCGCGAGCGTCAGTCCATTCAATGACTACGCGAAAGCCGGTGTCAACGACTGGCAGACCTATGCCGGGCCAACGAAAGGCTTTGATGAGATGGTGTTTAACCTCAAACCGCTTGCGGATAACAACCACGAAACCCTCGCGGCCGTGGTGAATAAAGCCGGTGATAAAGGGGCGTCCATTCAGTTTGATACCCGCCAGTTGCCGGTGCTGACCTTATGGAAAAACACCGACACCCTGAAGCAAGGTTATGTCACCGGTATTGAGCCGGGTACCAGCTACGCCTACCCGGTCACCATTGAGCGCGAACAAAAACGCGTTAAGCAATTGCAACCGGGAGCCAGCACACAGTTTGATCTGACCTATACCCTGCTCCATAACCCGCAACAGGTGAAAGACGTGGAGAACCGAATTGCATCGATTCAGGGAGAGACAAAGGTCGACATTAATAGCACTCCTATCGCAAAAGAATGAGTAAAAAAAAAGCCTCTTTACAGAGGCTTTTTACCGTTATTCGTCACCCTTCTTCTGATTCAAACCATACTCTCGCAACTTATTGGCAATCGCGGTGTGTGAAACGCCAAGGCGTTTTGCCAGCTTACGGGTGCTTGGATAGCTACGGTACAGTTGCGTCAGCACGGAGCGCTCAAAACGGCTGGTAATGTCATCCAGCGAACCTTCCATCGCCTCTTCACCTACTGATACCGTCCCGGCATCGTAATCCGGTAACAGAATATCCTGCGGACGCAGTTCATAACCTTCCAGCTGCGTCAGTGCGCGGTAAACGGCGTTCTTGAGCTGGCGAATGTTGCCCGGCCAGCCGTAGCGCATGAGCACCGTGCCGAGATCGGCTGAAAGCTTCGGACGCGGTACCCCCTGCTCGTCGGCAAAGCGCGCCACAAACAGTTCGGTCAGCGGCATGATATCCTGCGGGCAATCGCGCAGCGGTGGGATATTCAGGGTCAGGACATTCAGGCGGTAGTAGAGATCCTCGCGGAATACCCCTTTTTGCACCAGTTCGACCAGGTTTTTCTGCGTCGCACAAATCACACGCACATCCACATGAACTTCGTGATCCTCGCCTACGCGGCGGAACGTGCCATCATTGAGGAAGCGCAGCAGCTTGGCCTGCATGCGTGGCGACATTTCACCAATCTCGTCCAGCAGCACGGAGCCGCCGTTAGCCTGCTCGAAGAACCCTTTTTTACCTTCCGGCGCGTGACCAAATAATTCGCTTTCGACGGCATCTTCCGGAATCGAGGCGCAGTTAAGGGCCAGATACGGTTTTGCCGCTCGCGGGCTGGCCAGATGCACAGCGTGCGCCAGCAGGTCCTTTCCGGTACCGGTATCGCCGGTAATCAGCAGTGGCGCGGTCAGACTCGCGAGTTTGCGCGCCTGATCCACTACATGCCGCATTTTCGGGCTGACGGCAATAATCTGGCTGAATGCCCCCACATCCTGACTGGAGATATTTTGCAGCTGACGGCCCATGCGCACGGTGGAACGCAGCATGATCACGGCGCCGGTCAGAACGCGCGTGTCGGCCTCGCCTTTCAGATAGACCGGCGTTATCTCCATTAAGAAATTCTGTCCGTGGATAACCACATGCTCGCTGTGGGTGTTCTGCGGATTGCTGTCCAGCCAGCGCTGGAAATTAAAGCCGGGAATCAACTGTGCTGCGTTGTGGTTGCTGAGTTTTTCCTGACTCTGCGCGAACAGCTGGCAGCTGGCATGGTTAACACGCTCAACCTTACTTTTTAAATCCAGGGAGAGGAAAGGCTCTGGCATGGCTTCAAGCAATGCGCTCAATGCCAGATGCTCACGCTCCGACGGCATCCAGGGGATGGTGCGTACATCCGTAACGCCAGCGATACGGCGTATTTCTGCCATCAGGCTACTGAACGTATTAAATTCAATTTCGGCAAAATTGAGGTAAATTCGCCCGACAGGATCGATCTCAATGCCACGTAAATCAATGCTACGTAAAACAAGAAGATCGAGTAATTCGCGGGTCAGACCGAGACGGTCTTCACAGAAGACTTCAAGACGCATGGGAAATTCACCGTTTTAAGCCAATAACATTAAAATGATATGTCAGAACACGGTGATCGGGAAGATGGCTGTCAACAAATATTGACAGCCAGCACGATTAATGACCAAACCGGCTACTGAACCGGTTTTTTATTGAGCGTCTCTTTGAGCTGACCGATTAACTCACGTCGGAAATCCCCCAATCGCGGCTTATCGCCATCAATCCACGGCAGTGGACGGCACACTTCCATCGCTTTGATGCCCAGACGGGCGGTCAACAAACCGGCACCAATACCCTGCGCGGCACGGGCAGAGAGACGCGCCGCCAGATCCTGCGACATCCAGTCCATCCCCACTTCCCGCACCAGCTCGCTTGCTCCGGCAAAGGCGATGTTGAGCAATACCAGACGGAACAAGCGAAGGCGGCTGTAGTACCCCAGCTCAATACCGTATAAAGCAGCAATCCGGTTAATCAGACGCAGGTTACGCCAGGCGATAAACGCCATATCCACCAGCGCCAGCGGGCTGACGGCAATCATCAGGGTTGATTCCGCAGCAGAGCGGCTGATTTCGCGCCGCGCCTGGGCATCCAGCACCGGCTGCACCATGTGGGAATACAGCGTCACCACTTCACGATCGTTCTGGGTTTCATGGATAGCGGCATACCAGCGCTGAAGCGCCGGGTGTGACTGGTCAATACCCGCCTGACTGGCCAGCTTTTCACAAAACGCGCGGCCTTTGCCGGTTCCGTGACTGTGGAGCAGATCCCGCGCTTCATCACGCTCATGGGCGCGCTGTCGCAGGCGCCACAGGCGACGCCACTCGGTCGCAACAGACCCGACACCCGCCCCCACAATCAGAGCACCGGCAGCGCAGCCGCCCAACGCGACCCAGTCCTGGGTTTGCCAGGCGTTGACCGCCCACTGGACGCCTTGCCCAACCACGCTGACGCCAAACAATGCCAGCCCGGCAGTCACCATCTTTCGCCACAGGCTGCGTTTTGGGCGTAGCGCGGCTTCCACGACCGCTTCAGCCGGCCCCTCTTCAACAAGCAGCTCTTCGGTCAGCGCCGGGGCAAAATTATCTGCCTGCGGGCCATTAAACGTCTGCGCAGTTTTAAACGCCTCCGGGTGCTCTTGCTCAAGCGTTCCGGTAAAATCAATGCGCGGTTTTAACGGTTCCGTCATCGCAATTTATCTCCAATCAAAAACTCCAGCGCCGCATCCAGACGGATATGCGGTAACGGCTGATCGACCGTCATGGCCTGCGGGCGGAAGGCTTCAAACTGGAAGCCCTGGTTCTGCCAGAAGGCCGGCCCCGGAAGGCGTGCGGGCACTTCGCCCGGATAGACAGTAAGCGGTTCGCCGTCGCTGAGACGGTTCCCGCGCAATGCCGGTATTTTCTCGCCATTAAGGTCAATCAACCCACTCTGTGTCGCCTGTACGGAAGCCAGTCCGAGGCAATCCATGCTGATCCCTTCGAACGCGGCATTCTGCCAGGCGTCCTGCACCAGTTGCTGCAGCAGCGACACCATATTGGCATGCTGATCGACCGTCACGTGATCGGCTTTTGTGGCCGCAAACAGCAGCTTGTCGATAACGGGTGAGAAGAGACGGCGAAACAGCGTGCGCTGCCCGTAGTGAAAACTTTGCATTAACTGTGTCAGCGCCAGGCGCATATCGTTGAAGGCCTGCGGCCCGCTATTCAGCGGTTGCAGGCAATCCACCAGCACAATCTGGCGATCAAAACGTAAAAAGTGGTTTTTATAAAAACCTTTCACCACTTTTTCACAGTAGTAATTGTAACGCTCGCGCAGCATTCCGGCGTTAGTGTGTTTGTCCGCCTGGGCCAGTTTTGATTCCCCGATGCCATCCACGTCCGGCCACGGGAAAAACTGCAGCGCAGGTGCGCCCGCCAAATCTCCCGGCAGAACAAAACGGCCCGGCTGGATGAAATGCAGCCCTTCCGGCTTACACTGATGCAGATACTCCGTCCAGGCCTCGGCAATCGCCGCCAGCCGGTTTTCATCGGCAGGCGCCAGCGGATCCAGGCCTTCGCACAGTTTTCGCCATTTCGTCGACCACTCGGCGCGGTTGCCCTGCAACAGCCCCGTCATCTGCCGTGACCAGCTGAGATAGTCTTGTGCCAGCATAGGTAAATCGAGCAACCACTCACCGGGGTAATCCACAATTTCCAGATACAGGATGGAGGTATCCTTGAAGTGGCGCATCAGGGATTCATTAGAGCGAAAACGCAGCGCGAGGCGAATTTCACTCACCCCGCGCGTCGGCGTCGGCCAGGTGGGCGGTTCACCATAAAGCTGAGCCAGCCCTTCATCATAGGTAAAGCGGGGAATGCCAAAATCGCGCTGAGGCACACGTTTAACCCCCAGCAGGCGCTCTTCCCGCACGGCGCTCAGCAGCGGCAGCCGCGCCCCACTGTGCAGGTTAAGCAGCTGGTTCACCATCGCGGTGATAAACGCCGTCTTGCCGCTGCGGCTCAGCCCCGTCACCGCCAGACGCAGATGACGGTCAACGCCACGGTTCACCAGTGAATTGAGTTCGTTCTTAAGTCGCTTCATCGCCGTCCTTCATTGCCCGGAAGCCTCAAATACATTGCTTCAGAATACAATAAATGGGGGCAGATCGTTGATTATCAATTCTTATTTATTGCTATTGCCGTTTTCTCTCCAGTAAGATGAACGACATTGCTGTTAGTCAGGAGTGAGTAAGGTGTATGTCACCCACCATCTATGATATCGCACGGGTTGCCGGCGTTTCGAAATCAACCGTCTCCCGCGTTCTGAATAAACAAACGAATATTTCTCCTGAAGCGCGTGAAAAAGTGTTGAAGGCGATTGACGAATTAAATTATCAACCCAATAAACTCGCCCGCGCCCTGACCTCTTCTGGCTTCGACGCCATTATGGTTATTTCGACACGCTCGACGAAAACCACCGCCGGCAACCCTTTTTTCTCTGATGTTCTGCATGCCATAACAGCCAAAGCTGAAGAGGAAGGTTTTGACGTTATTTTGCAAACCTCGAAAAGCAGTGAAGACGATCTGCTGAAATGCGAAAGTAAAATAAAACAAAAAATGATTAAAGGGATCATCATGCTAAGCTCACCGGCAAATGAATCCTTTTTCACAACGCTGGATGCTTATGGCGTACCGGTGGTCGTCATCGGGAAAGTCGAAGGTGATTTTCAGAATATTTACTCGGTCGACACGGATAATTTCCAGGACAGTGCTACGCTAACAGAAACCTTTATTAAAAATGGCCGACGTAACATTGCCTGTCTGCACGCGCCGCTCAATTATCATGTTTCGATTGATCGTCTTGCCGGTTATAAATCCAGCCTGGAAAAGCACGGCATCGCCATTAACCCGGCGTGGATCATCGACGGCGGATATACCCATGAAAGCGCGCTTGCCGCGGCCACAGAATTGCTCTCCTCGGCCACGCCACCTGATGCGGTATTTGCCACTGACAGCATGAAGTTACTCAGCCTTTATCGCGCGGCGGATACTCTGGATCTGAGGATCCCCGAGCAGGTGGTGATTGCAGGATACAGTGACCCGATGCTCTCCCTCATTTTAACGCCAGCACCCGGGGGTTTTGATATCCCAACCCGCAAGCTGGGTGAAGAGAGCTGCAATCTTCTTTTCAGGCGTATCGCCGGTCAGCCTGCGCCACAAAAAGTGCTTGTCGATACCCATTTTACGTTAGCGCCCTCTCTTCGCTAAAACCAGGGGCTGAAAGCCCCTGGCATCCGGTCTGTCAGAACGCGTAATTAACGCCAACACCCGCGTAGTGGAAACGGTCGCTGTCGCCTTCGTCATGGTTTTCCCATTCGTAGGCGTATTCCAGCGTCATGGATAATCCATTGTTGAAGTCATACGCGTACAGTAAACCCAGTCGGTTGAAATCGTGTCCTTCACGATCGGGATCGTCCTGCCAGTCCCAGTTCGACCAGCGATCCAGCCCCAGACGGGTATATGGCGTGAGCGTCGTCTGGCCTAATGAAACAGGCAGATACGCACGAATTTCCTGCGTTGAAAATTCGCCGTTATTACGTGAACTGTCCATATTGAAACCGCGCTCAAGATAATAGTTCACTTTTGCAGAGAAGGTTTCATTAATGGTCCAGGTAAAACCCGTTTCCGTTTCTACACGGCTGTCGGCATAACCGGTTTTTTCCAGGTCATTTGCAAACTGATACATGGCAAACCAGCCACCAAAACGCCAGTCGTCGGACAATTTAATATCCCAGTCGGGCTGAATTTTGTAGCGCTGCATATTTGCGCTACCGTCTTTGGCACCGTGTTCATCTTTAAAGTGATAACCGTAATTACGGAAACCGCCGGTCAACCCGAGTGTAAAATCATCGGTGCCAATAAAGCGATAGCGTAATTCAAATTCCGGACGGTCAAAATAGGTCCCACGGGTCATGCTGCTGTAATCAACCGGTCCTTCCTGATACATTGCCAGCGAAAGGGTCCAGGCATCCCACGTGGCATTAAACCACACAGAGGGTTCATATAATCCATCTTTATCGTCGCCCTGACCTTCGACGTTTTCAATTTCATACATGGCACCGATATTAAATTCCCAGTGTTTTGCTGATTCCGTTGCGTGCGCGCAGCTAACCCCTGCGCACAGAACGAGCGCAGCACTTCTTAGTAGAGTACTCATTTAAATGTTCCCTTTATAATTAACTCAAAAAAAACCGGAAATTTGCATTTCCGGCGAACGCCTTTCTTATCTAATAGCCACTTCAGTATCAGCGTCGAAGAAATGACATTTATTCATATCGAACTGGATGCCGATATTATCCCCGGCCGCATAATCATTTACCGCTCCTGCACGAACGACAAGCTCATGCCCGCCCACGGTGGCATAGAGCATGAACTCAGCCCCGGTCAGTTCGGCCACGCTGACTTTTGCCGCAATATCATCCCCACGGCTTTGCAGCGTCAGAATATCTTCCGGCCGGATCCCAAAGACCACGGCTTTACGCTGATATCCGGCGGCATTCACCGCCGCCAGCGTGTCTTCAGGTATCTCCAGACGCAGCGTTTCCGTCACGAAATAGCGATCGTCTATCGCGCCCCGAATAAAATTCATTGCCGGTGATCCGATGAAGCCCGCCACAAACATATTCGCCGGTTCGTTGTAGACCTGCTTAGGTGCCCCCACCTGCTGAATAACGCCATCCTTGAGGATCACAATGCGGGTCGCCATCGTCATCGCTTCCGTCTGATCGTGGGTCACGTAAATCATTGTGGTGTTGAGCTTCTGGTGCAGCTTGCTGATTTCAGCGCGCATTTGCACACGCAGCTTGGCGTCCAGGTTAGAAAGCGGTTCATCCATCAGAAAGACGCCGGCTTCGCGCACAATCGCCCGTCCTAACGCCACGCGCTGACGTTGCCCACCCGACAATGCGCCAGGTTTACGCGTGAGGTAATCACGCAACCCCAGGATTTGTGCCGCCCAGTTCACACGCTCTTCAATGACCGCGGGGGGAATTTTCTGCATCTTCAGGCCAAACGCCATGTTGTCGTAAACCGTCATATGCGGATAAAGCGCATAGTTCTGGAAAACCATCGCAATGTCGCGGGACTTGGCGGGCACATCGTTCATGCAGACACCGTCAATCACCAGCTCACCGGCAGAGATCTCCTCCAGCCCGGCAATCATGCGAAGCGTTGTCGATTTACCGCACCCCGAGGGACCCACAAAGACGATAAACTCCTTGTCCTCAATTTCGAGGTTAAAATCCTTAACCACATGGACCTGGTTATCGTAGATTTTCTGAATATGTTTCAGAGACAGTTGAGCCATTTTTAATTCCTTATCATTACCGTTCGGGATGCCCAGAAATCCGTCAGGCATTTCCAGGTCAGTTCCTGCGTTGAATGAAGTTGTAATCCCGCATGGTTCAGGCCAGGTCCAATCCCGACCGAGAGCATTCCCGCCGCGTTGATTGCCTCAACGCCGGCTGCAGCATCTTCTATTCCGATAGCCTGCTCGGGGCGCACGTTCAGCCCGGCGCAGGCCGCAAGAAAGATCTCCGGGTCCGGTTTTGAGCGGGCAATGCGCGAGGCATCGGCGCAGAAATCAAAAGCCCTCTCAATGCCCAGCGCCTGCAAAATACCGGGGGCGTTAAGGGACACTGAGGCCAGCCCGATTTTGACGTTCGCCGCACGAATTTCCGCCAGCACCTCGCGGATGCCCGGAAGCAGAGAATCCTGCGTCAACGACGCCAGAGACCCGACGTAGCGCGCGTTCTTTTTATCCGCGAGCGCCTGCCGCTGCTGGTCGTTAAACTCCCCCTCTTTTCCGCCATGGCGCAGGATCCGCTGCAGCGATTCCATACGGCTTATCCCTTTCAGCTCGTCGTTGAACACCACGTCGAACGAGATGCCAATTTCCTGCGCCACGGCACGCCAGGCCAGAAAATGCAGATGCGCGGTATCGGTGATCACACCATCAAGATCGAAGACAACGGCCTCAGGCTTCATGATGTGCTCCTGTGGTAGCGGTCCCACCAAGAGATGTAAAAAAATCCCTGAAAGAACAGACCTGCCGATCCGTTATGCACAGGGTTTTACCCCACAGCGTTAAGGCCACCGGTGCAGTGGTTTCAATCGTTAAAACATCATTTTCAAACGTGAAGTGCATGCGCGCGTTTCTCCATCGCAGCGGGAAAGCCAGTTTTCGCCAGTGGGCAGGCAGCTTCGGGGCAAGATGCAATTCCCCCTGGACGATCTGCATGCCGGCAAATCCCTGAATAACGCCGGACCAGATAGCCCCGGTGGCGGCAGCATGAATCCCGTCATCGCAGCTGTGCGGATCGTCGCCCAGATCGATGGCGATACCCTCGCGCCAGAAGGCGTAGGCCCTTTCCGTATCGCCACACCGGGCAGCAACAATTCCATGAATCGCTTTGCTCAGCGAAGAGTCGTGTATGGTACGCGGCTCGTAGTACGCCAGGTTGGCAGCACACTGCTGCGGGGTAAACCGTTCCGGCAGCAGGTAGTTGAGCATCACCACGTCGGCCTGTTTAAGAATCTGCATCTCGTTCACTTCCGCGCGGGAGTAATCGAGCAGAATGGTCTGTTTACCCGCTTTCGCCTTATAGCGGCTCAGGTCGATAGCCGGTTTCGCCATGAAGGTGTCATCCTGAGGAAGGACCCCTTCTGCGTTGGCTTGCGGTAACCACAAACGGGACATAAACCGGCTGGCATTCTCCATGAAGCCGGCATCTTCACGATTGAACATCGCCATAAACTGGCGCGCACAGGCGACATTGTGCCAGGCCAGATAGTTTGTGTACGCATTGTTATTGACGTGCTCTGTGTACTCATCCGGCCCGATCACATCGTGGATTTCCAGGCGACCATTGACTTCCGTCGCCCGCCCCATCCAGAACGTTGCCGTCTCTATCAGTAGCGTCAGCCCTTCGTTACGCATAAAAGCGTCATCATGTGTCGCCTGCCAGTAAGCCACGACAGCCCAGGCAATGTCCGCCACAATGTGATGTTCTGCCAGCGCAGAGGCCACTTTCTGGCGCGTGCCCGTGCGGATGTTGATTGCTGCATATTCCGGCGTCTCTTCCTGACCGCTCGCGGCACTCTCCCAGGGGAAAAGTGCGCCAGGCCAGCCGTTGCGACGCGCTTTTTCACGAGCCCCGGCCAGGTTGAGCCAGCGATAACGCAGCAGACTGCGGGCGACCTGCGGACGCGTAAAGAGATGGAAAGGCAGCAGGAAAATTTCGGTATCCCAGAAGACGTGGCCTTTATACCCTTCGCCGGTCAATCCTTTCGCGGCGATACTGCAGCGCTCATTGTCGGCAGGCGTCATGGCGGTCAGATGCCAGACGGTATAATCCAGCGCGAGCTGATCCTGCGGTTCCGCAGACGTTACCGCCACCCGCGCATCTCGCCAGAAGTCTTCCCAGGCGCAGGCAGAGCTCTCCAGCAACGATGCGTAGCCTCGCGCTGCGCACACCTTGAGTTCGGCCAGTGCGTTACGCGCAAACGACGACTGCGAAAGGGCTTTGTCACTGCGGTGGGCGACCCAGACGATCTTTTCAAGCGTGACAGTGTCACCCTGCGAAACGTTCAGGTCGTAATGCGCACTGATGCGACGATTTTTAGCGGTAAAGCAGCTTTCGCTACCCGCTGAAAGCCGGCAGAACGCGGATATAACGACGTCAGAGACCCGGTCCTGCGTTTCATACACGCCCTGCATACAGTTCTGGTCGAATACCCGGACTGAAATCTCATCCAGATGCTGCCTGCCGCTGTTGGTTTGCGTCGCATCGATTCCGGTTTTCAACACCACCTGCGAGGGCCCATCAAGGGGAGTGATGGCGAGTTGCATTGCCACTAACGGCAACTGAGCGAGAGAAACGAAACGACGGCTCTCCAGGCGATAGCGTTTCCCGTCGGGCGAGCGCCAGAGCACGCTGCGACGCAGTTCACCATTGGCAAACGCCAGCTCGCGCTGCCACTCAAGAAGCGCCCCGGAAAGCAGGGTAAAATTCACACCATCCAGTTCAACCTCAATACCGGTAATATCCGGCAGGTTGATTAACTCCGTGGTCTCATTGCGACCTGCGCGATGATAAAGCCCGGCGAGATACATGCCTCTGGTTTGCTGGGTGTAATCCTCTTCGTGTGCCGCGCGAATGCCCATGTAGCCATTGCCGCAAGCCATGATGGAGGCGTATTTATTCAGACTGTGGGGAGAGAAGCCCGGTTCGGTTAAAACAGACACATTCAGCATAACGTCACGCTTTCCCCTGTATCCGCCGATTCATAAAGCGCGGCAACAAGTTGCTGGATAACCAGCCCCTGTTCCGCATCTGCGATCATAACCGGCTCTCCCAGCACATGGCGTACAAACGCCTCCATGCTGCGCAGGTGACGCTGGTCGTCTGCCTCATCACGCTGCATGAGGGTCTGTAAAACGCCCGCCTCATCGTGGTAAATGTGAGCCGGGAAGAGCGTGGCCCCCGCCTTTTCGCCACAGAATGAAACATTCATGATCGACTGCTCGCGGATATTCAGCGCAAACGAGGTATCCAGGCGCAGAACGCCGCCATTGCAGAATTCAATTGTGCCAAACAAAGCATCTTCAACGGTAAACCGGGCGGGATCCCACTCGCCAAACTGTCCACTGTTTTTACGGTTCCCCAGCTTCTGGAAGCTGTGGGCGGTAACCCTTTTTACCGCCGGGAAACCCAGCACATACATCGCGGCATCCAGCATATGAATACCGATATCGATAAGCGGTCCGCCGCCCTGTAGCGATTTGTTCGTAAAGACGCCCCAGCCCGGCACGCCGCAACGACGCAGCGCCTGCACCGACGTAAAGTAGATCTCACCTAACGCCCCATTTGTGACAGCGTCACGGAGCAGCTGGGTGTCGAGCGCAAACCGATGGTGAAAATCATACGCCAGCACTTTTCCCGCTTTACGGGCCGCCATGCGCATCTGGTCAGCCTGTTGCGGCGTCATGGCAGGCGGTTTTTCGCACATCACATGACATCCGGCCTCCAGTGCCGCCATGACATGTTCAAAATGGAATCGGTTTGGCGAGCAGACGCTGACCACATCAGGTTTTACCGCCTGCAGCATTTCAGATGCATTCTGCCAGACCGAAGGAATTGCATGACGTTCCGCAAACGCCTGTGCCTGTTCAAGGCCGCTGTCCATGACAGCGACCATTTGAACATCACTGCGTGTGGCGTAATACGAGGCATGCACTTTGTCCGCGACCTGCCCGGCGCCAATAATGGCGACGCGCAGAAGCGAAGGTGTTGAAGCACTCATCACGCTCGTCATCCTTAGCATTCACGCAGATACGTGAGTGAATCCTGGTAAGCCTGGGCCGGATCGTCGGCGCGGACACGGCACTCATACACCACGTAGCCCTGATAGTTGTCCGCACGAAGCTGCCCGAACAACGTGGCAAAATCCAGGGTCCCGCTGCCAGGCTGATAGCGATGGTTATCGGCGATATGCACATGACCCAGCAGATCCCGGTTGCGATGCAGCGCCTCTGTTAGCGAATCTTCTTCGATATTCATGTGGTAAAAATCGCCGATGATCTGCACATGCCTGAGCGCGTTCTCTTCGATATAGCGACGCGCATCCGCGAGCGTGTTGATCATGTGATCCTGGTAGCGGTTGAGCGGCTCAAGGTAAACGGTGGTCCCGGTACGCGCCGCCACCTCATCCAGATAACGCAGCGAAGCACTCACCGCTTCGCGATCACCCGCCAGGCTGCGTGGAGAGGTCATCGGCGGCAAGCGGAAGGTAAACATTCCCCAGGCGGCGGGCACAATAATCCCCTTTCCACCCACTTCAGCCAGCGCTTCCAGGATGCGTTCGATCTGTTTTAATCCGTTCAGACGACGTTCTTCAATGAAGTCACCAATCCAGCCGTCATATCCCCCGCAGGCGGTGGTCACCGGCAGGCCCGTGGCGGTGATTGCGGCTTTCACTTCATCGAGATTGTCCACCAGCAGTTTGCCGTCAATTTCAAAGCCATCAAAACCCATCGCTTTGATGTACTGGAATTTCTCCAGAATAGAAGTCGGGAAAAAGGCCTGGTTTTGCGTTGCGATTTTCATTGATGCTCTCCTTAGCTTAAAATGTGACGCCCATCTTGATGCTCAGTTCCGGATGCTGATCGACATACTTCATGTAGCTCTCAGCGCTGGTGGTAAAGGTGACAACCGGGTCAATCAGATCTTCGCAGTTCAGATAACCGTTCATCAGCAGTTCCCAGCAGGTCTCTTCAATACGCTTGCGGCTCCAGCGCGGGTAATCCGGGTTGGGTTCGCTGCAGGCGCGCGAGAAAACGATTTTCGCGTTATTGAAGTGGGCTTCACGCCCCAGATTGAACCCTTCTGCGAACGGTTTCGCGAAAGCCACGTAGGCGATCGTTCCACCGTAGGCGAGCCCGCGCAGCGCAGACTGCAATGCATCGGCAAAACCGCTGGTTTCGATAATCACGTCAGCGCCCTGCTTTCCGGTCAGTTTTTTAATCTCCAGACCGACATCGGTGCCAAACGGACTGAGGCAGTAATCAGCCCCGTGACGGCGGGCAATTTCGCAGCGATGCGCGATAGGATCGACACCGATGACGATGGATGCACCGGCTTTTTTCGCCAGCTGAATCGCAATCTGCCCAATGGCACCCAGTCCGACCACAACGACAAAATCCCCTACCCGCACGTTAGCATCACGCACGCCGCTCATGGCGAACTGCGCAGGGTCGTAACAGACGGCATTTTTCCAGGAAGACCCTTGCGGCATTTTGCGCAGCTTGTAGTTATTAACGGCATTCACGATGACCGTCTCCTGCAGCGGCCCATAGCAGCAGACACGGTCGCCCGTCTGGTAGTCCGTCACGTCATCGCCGCATTCGATAATGTCGCCAACGATCATGTTGCCCAGCTGGAACTTACCAAACTCAATGCCCCGCGCCGCGCCCTCTTCACGCGGGGTAAACATCTGCCACTCCGCGTTAAACTCCTCATCAATGAAGGGACTTGCCGCACGGAAATCTACCACTTCGGTGCCGTGTTTTGGCGCGCCGAAGCGCGCACGAATTTTCACTTCATGGACGGCAACAGGACGATCTTCATATTCCACCAGCGCCGCTACACGAGGCGCTGTCGCAACTAACTTTTTCATGACTGACTCCTAGTTAAAACTGGCCGCCTCAGCCCTTAACGCCACCGGCGGTCAAACCACTTTTGATAAAACGTTCAGACAGTGCGTACAGGATGACCACCGGAAGCGCTGTCACCAGCGATGCCGCCATCATCCGACCCCAGATATAATCTGGCGTGCTAAAGAGGGTGTTCAGCCCAACCGGCAAGGTGAAATTGCTGGCGCTGGACAGGAAAATGGATGCAAACAGGTAGTCGTTCCATGCCACCATGAAGCAGTAGACGAACACCGACACGAGGCCGGAAATCGCCAGCGGAACGGTAATGCGGAAGATAATTTGCAGGCGGTTAAGCCCGTCCATCATCGCGGCTTCTTCTATTTCATCCGGAATGGTGTCGAAATAGCTGCGCAGCATAAAGACGGCTGTCGGCAGCGTCTGGGTCACCATGGTGATAATCAGCGCCAGCTCCGTGTCATAGATCCCCAGCGCGGTGATGATTTTGAACAGCGGCACCACCAGCAAAATCCCCGAGAACATATAGACGGTGTAAAAACTCGCATTGATCGTCGTGCGTCCTTTAAAACGCAGTTTGGATAACGCGTAAGCCCCCAGCGTGCCGAGAAAAACGGCAATTACCGACGAGGTCAGCGAGACCACCATGCTGTTTCTGAAGTAGTCCACAAACGGGAAGATCAGCGGATTAAAGATGTCGATGTAATGCTGCAGCGTCCACGCCTGCGGCAGGATGGTCGGATGGAGCGATATCGCCTCTTTCGCGCTCTTAAGCGAGGTCATTAACATCACAAAGAACGGGAACAGCGTGATGATCAGAAACACCGCCAGCCCCAGATAAAAACCGAGACGACCCAGTACGCGTTTATTTGTTGCCATTGAGGTTTACCCTTTTTCTGGTCAGCAGAATGACGGCGAAGATGATCACGAACAGCACCACGGAGATGGCAGCGGCTTTCCCGAGGTCATTGAAGGCAAATGCGGTCTTGTAGAGATAGACGCCTAAAATATCGACCTTGGTGGTCAGGAGATAAACATCAGCGAACATATAGAACATCCAGATGGTTCGCAGTGTAATCACCGTGGCCAGCACCGGCATAATGGCGGGCAGCGTGACGATACGAAAACGCTGCCAGGCATTTGCCCCATCCATTTCCGCGGCTTCGTACAGCGATTTATCAATGGTCTGCAATATCGCGAGGAACGAGATAAACGCGTAGGGGAAGTAACGCCAGATGGCGAACAGCACCACCAGCACAAAACTGCTGCCCGGGTTGTCGAACCACAGCGGCGCCTGGTCATACAGGTGCAACAGATCGACACCCAGATAGTTCACAATGCCGTAGCCGTTGTTGAACATGTATTTCCATGCAAACACCAGCGAGATGGATGGTGTGACGTAGGACAAAATCACCAGTGAACGCGCCGTTTTCCGCAGGCGAAATTCCCGGTTAAAAAAGACGGCAACGGCCAGCCCCAGCGCCGTGCTGCCCATCACCACCAGGGCGGTGTACCAGAACGTCATCCACAGGGAGTGCCAGAATGCGCCATCGCTGAGGATACGAACATAGTTATCCAGCCCGACAAACACGGCGCTAATGCGCGGGTTAAGCGGCAAACGTAAAAAGCTGATTTCAATATTGGAAATCATCGGCCAGGCCACCAGGCCCCCCAGCAAAATCAGGCTGGGGGCCAACAGCAGCATGGCGAAAGGCATATCTGAACGACCAGAAAACAACGTCTTCATAATTTCCTTCCGCAGAGCGCTCCTATCGTTGTGAAATCAGGTCAGTCAGTCGCTTTTGGCTGTTGCTTAACGTTGCAGTGAGATCCTGTTGACCTACTGTGACGTTATGCACCATGGAACTGATGATGCCGGACCCCGTTACATCACCCATGCGGGTAAAGTTTTTGTCGCCCACGGCGCCAAATACCTGCACATTCGGGAACTGGGCGATAAGCTCGTAGGGAAGTTGACCAAACGCTTTAATGACCTCGTTGTCTTTCCAGGAGTCCGTGCCGACGACCAGTTTGTTTACCGGCAGCGCGGCACCCGGGGACATCATCACCCAGTCAGACGCGTTCTGTGCCTGTTCCATCCAGGTGACAAACTTCTGTGCAGCCTGGGTTTCATCTTCTGTTTGATCGGAGGTGATCGTCAGCGATGTGACCATGCCGTAGACCGCTGAAGACGTTTCAGTCGGAACGACAAAGCCCAGGTTGGCCGGGTTGCCGTCTTTATAGACCGCCGGCAGGATATAGGTGGAATACACCGCCATCGGCGCCGAACCATTCATAAAGGCATCTTTAATCTCCATGACATCGTTCGAGCCCGGCATGGTGGTCGCGGCCAGTGCTTTATAGAACGCCAGCGCGTTCACCATTTCCGGGGTATCAATGTTGATTTTCCCGTTGGCGTCAAAAACGTTCGCGCCACCGGAAAGCGCAAACTGAGAAAACGCCTGCTCAGTCATCACGCTTTCTGCCGTGGGTAGCGCAATGCCATAGCGTTTTTTAGCCGGATCGTTGAGGCGTTGGCTGGCTTTCAGCAACTGTTCCCAGTTATGCGGCTCCTCAATACCCGCCGCAGCAAGCACATCTTTGTGATACCAGACGCCAGACAGCCAGGCGCTGATTGGCACCCCCGTCCAGGCTGAGCCGTCTTCCGTGCGAACGACACGTAAAATTCCGTCATAGAAGGTGTTTTCGCCCACCGCTTTGATGGCGGCGTTGATCGCATCCCGGTCCAGCAGCTGCTCTTTATCCATGACTTTTGCGTAGTCATGGCTGACCTCAATGACCTCGGGCAGCGCACCGGTGCGGGCCAACGTAATCACTTTGGTGTTGTAGGCATCCTCTTCTACCGGTACCTGTTTCACCGTAATGGTCGGGTTCTCTTTCTCGAATTTTTCAATCAGTTTTGTAATTACCGCCTGACGCTCCTGTTCAACTGAGGAGTGCATAAACTCAATGGTGACAGCAGAGGGTTTGTCATCCTTACAGCCTGACAACAAGGCGCACGAAACCAGTGCTGATATCAGCACAATTTTGGGCATATTCATGTTTAAGGTCCTTTTTTAGTTTTCTTTAATCCACAACACCTGCCATGGATTAAGGGTCAGAGTCGTACCAGTAATATCTTTCCCGGCGATCAATTCCCTGCCGGATGGAATATTCGACTCAAGCGTTTGAACGCGATCGCTGAAATTAAATAACGCGGTAACTTTTTCGCCACTTTGCGCAATACGCATTATTTTTAATACATGCTCGCCTGCCGTACTAAAACAAGCCTGACTGTCAGGGTGGAATGCTTTTTCTGCACGCCTCAGGGCGATTAATTCACGCAATCTATAATAGACTTTCTGCCGCAGGCTATTTTCGTTCTCAAGCTCACTGTCGATTGCACCGGCGAGGTATTTTTTGCGGTTAATCGCACGGTTATATCCCAGGCGCTCCACGCCCTCATAATCATTACGCGAGCCAAGAATACTTTGAATATAGACGGCAGGCACGCCGGGGAAACTCAGGAGTACAGCATGAGCCAGAATAAACCGGGCAATACGGTGATTGTCATCGCAGTCCCTTGTGCTTAACGCATCAAGATAAGTGACATTGATTTCATACGGGCTTCGCGTTCCATCCGGATTGTTTTTCCAGTTGACCAGCGCTCCCTCGGCCTGAAGTTTCTCAACCAGCGAGAGGATCTCAGACTCGGGTAAAATTCCGCGTAACGGATTGAGGCCAATCCCGTCATGCGAGGCCAAAAAGTTAAACCAGGTGGTTTTCGTGGAAGGAAGCGTCAACGACGACGCCCACTGACACAGCGCCCGGACATCCTGACGGTGTACCGCATGCAGCACAAGCGGCGGCAAGGAGAACTGATACACCATCTGCGCTTCATTGTTGCCGTCACCAAAGTAGGCAACGTTGTCTTTATGCGGGACATTGGTCTCAGTGATTATCACCGTACCCGGCGCGACAGCCTCGGTAATGGCACGGAAAAGCTGGATAAGCTGATGGGTTTGTTCCAGATGGATACAGCTCGTTCCGGGTATCTTCCACATAAACCCAACGGCATCCAGACGAATGTAGCGCGCCCCTTCAGTCAGGTAGTGCAGCAGCACGTCTACCATCGCAATCAGAACCTGAGGAGAGGCAAAATTGAGATCGACCTGGTCGCTGCTGAAGGTGGTCCACAGGTGGCGTACGCTGCCATCGTGAAGCGTAAACGGCGTGAGGAGGGGCAAAGCACGCGGTCGCGTGACGGCCGACAGATCCGTTTCAGGGTCAACAGAAATGAAGAAATCGTTATACCCCGGCATTTGCTTAAGGTAATTCGCGAACCATTGACTTTGCGCCGACATGTGATTGCAGACGAAATCAAACATCAAACTGGCTGATTGTTTTAATTCGGCGATGTCCTGCCACGTTCCTGTTTCTGGTGCGACGTCGTGGTAATCAATAACAGAAAAACCGTCGTCAGAAGACCACGGATAAAAAGGTAAAAGATGAACATGTGAAAAGGAGTGAGAGAGCCACTTATTATAAAACCGTGTGAAAACCGGCAAGGCTTTCTCCCCTTCTGCCGAAAACTGATCGGCATACGTAATCAGGACAACATCTTTTTCATCCCACCCCACCTTACGCTTATCTGTAATAACAGAAATCGCGTTATCAATCTTTTCCAGCAACACCGAAAAATGGGTATCGGAAAATGATTCCCCGTAAACAAGATTAATGATTTCTTTAATTTTAGCCTGCATTTTATTTTCCATGGTAGCGGTCCCATGGAACGCAATCTACTCCCATGAAAAATATCTGTCAACGGACCGGGACGCAGAAAAAGGCGATTGCAAAGCAGCTCAACGCAGTATTGTGAGCTGCCGCAAAGAAAGAAAGGGAAAGCGAAGAAGTATCGCTAGCCTGCCCCGAAAACGAGAAAGGCTAACGTACGCAGGAATTATTGGGGAAAGTAGCGGCGTGAAAGCCGTTTTGCCACTTTTTGCAGCAGAGGTTCGAGCGCCACAGCCAGCAACATTCTTACCGGCTTGCGGGCAACAGATTTTATCGCCCAACCCGCCACACCTGCCGGGCCGAAACGTAATGCCGTCAGCAGGACCAGTTTACCTGCGATTTTCAGGCCGGGTTTTACCTTCTGACCGGCCTGTTGCCAGTTTTGCTTCATGTATATTCTCTCTTAAAGCTGACGAAAACGGCTTCTCAGCGTGAAGGTGTCAGACGTGACATAGCGCTCCATCTCACGTAACCGCTTCTCCCCAGCGGCGAGTTGATCGTCAACCGCGTTGAGAAGATCGTTGCTGGTCGGTGCGCCTTCTGCGGCCAGTTCACCTTCCGGCATCGGGTCGAGTACAAACGACAGCACGATGTACGCCACCAGGGTGATAAACGCCAGACCGAAGAAGATCGACAGCACCGTTACCACGCGAACCAGTTTTACCGGGACATCAAGATAATGGGCCAGTCCCGCACAGACGCCGCGTACCATTCCCTGCTGCGGAATGCGCCACAATTTTTTGTTCAGATTCAGTCCGGCCATTAACGGTCCCTCCAGTTTGGATGTTCTGCATCGAGGATATCTTCCAGCGCCTGAATGCGTTCGCGCATTTTATTCGCCTGTTCGGTCAGCTGTACGAGACGCTGTTGTTCACTCTGGGAAAGTTCACCACGTGAAGAACGGTTGCTGTAGTGCAGCCATAACCAAAGCGGCAGAACAAACAGCACGAAAATGGTCAGGGGAATAGCCAGAAAAAGCGCGCTCATGTGTACTCCTTGTCTTACGATGCGTGGCGGCACACTCAGGTGCCGCACAAATTATTATTGGTTGTCTTGCTTCATTTTGGCTTTCAGCGCAGCAAGTTGCTCGCTGATTTCATCGTCCGCTTTCAGGTCAGCGAACTGCTGATCCAGTGACTTTTGTTTACCAATGCTGTGACTTTCCGCTTCCGCTTCCATATGGTCGATACGGCGTTCAAACGACTCAAAACGTGCCATTGCTTCATCCAGCTTACCGCTATCCAGCTGGCGACGTACATCGCGGGATGAGCTTGCCGCCTGGTGGCGCAATGCCAGCGCCTGCTGACGCGCACGCGTTTCGTTCAGTTTATTCTCAAGCTCACCAATCTCTTTCTTCATACGCGAAAGCGTATCATCGACCAGTGTGACTTCATGCTCGAGCGTCGCGACCATGTCTGCCAGCTTCTGTTTTTCAATCAGCGCGGCGCGGGCCAGGTCTTCTTTATCTTTACGCAACGCAAGTTCTGCTTTTTCCTGCCATTCGTTAAGCTGAGCGGTCGCCTGCTCAATGCGGCGCGTTAACTGTTTTTTCTCAGCCAGCGCACGGGCGGAGGTAGAACGCACTTCAACCAGCGTATCTTCCATTTCCTGAATCATCAGGCGCACCAGCTTCTGCGGATCTTCCGCTTTCTCAAGCAGTGAGTTGATATTGGCGTTCACGATGTCGGCGAAACGAGAAAAAATACCCATAATGTGATCCTCATAGTTCTGTTATCGGGCGATGCCCTGCTACATAGCTAATACAAATACTGTGCCAAGTTTTTATCTTGTTGATTTTACTTGATGTGGTTGATTTCCAGGCATCGGCACACTATGCTCACCTGGTGAATATCACTAAGGAGTGGTTAATTTCATCATGGCTGGATACAAAGACAATTTACTCGGCGAAGCCAACAGTTTTCTGGAAGTCCTCGAACAGGTCTCCCGTCTCGCGCCGCTCAACAAGCCAGTGCTTATTATCGGTGAGCGCGGCACGGGTAAGGAACTGATTGCTAACCGTCTGCATTATTTATCCGGACGCTGGGATGGCCCCTTCATTTCGCTTAACTGCGCGGCGTTGAATGAAAATCTGCTCGACACGGAGCTTTTCGGTCATGAAGCCGGTGCTTTTACCGGTGCCCAAAAACGCCATCCGGGTCGTTTTGAACGCGCCGACGGCGGCACGCTGTTTCTTGATGAACTGGCCACCGCGCCCATGCTGGTACAGGAAAAGCTGCTGCGCGTGATTGAATATGGCGAGCTGGAGCGTGTCGGCGGTAGCCAGCCGTTGCAGGTCAACGTGCGTCTGGTGTGCGCGACCAATGCCAACCTCCCGCAAATGGTGGCAGAGGATAAATTCCGTGCCGACCTGCTCGACCGGCTGGCCTTTGACGTCGTTCAGCTCCCGCCGCTGCGCGAGCGAAGAAGCGACATCATGCTGCTGGCAGAGCAGTTTGCGATTCAGATGTGTCGCGAGCTCGGCCTGCCGCTTTTTCCGGGGTTCAGCGAGTATGCAAAGGAGACACTCCTCGCTTACCACTGGCCGGGAAATATCCGTGAGTTAAAAAACGTCGTGGAGCGTTCTGTCTATCGCCACGGCAGCAGTGAGACCGAGCTGGATAACATTATTCTCGATCCTTTTCAGCGTAGCCCGCAGCCAGCTTCCGCCCCGCCCGTGTCCGGGGCTTCCCCTGCACTTCCCCTGGATTTGCGGCAGTTCCAGCATGAACAGGAACAACAGCTGCTTGAGCAGAGCCTGAAGGTGGCGAAATATAACCAGAAACGGGCGGCTGAACTCCTGGGTCTGACCTACCATCAATTAAGGGCATTGCTCAAAAAGCATCAAATGCGCTGACAATATCAGCACTTACCCGCAGACATTTTTACGAAGCAGGCGTAAGTGCGATACACTTTGCAGATCGAACCTAAAAACCTTAAAAATTATGCGTCTGGTTTTATCGTCCTTCTTTGCACTTGGTCTGTTCAGCAGCCTGGCGTTTGCTGCGCCCGAACCCGCTACGCAACCTGATATTCGCGACAGCGGCTTCGTCTATTGCGTAAGCGGTCAGGTTGATACATTTAACCCGCAAAAAGCGGGCAGCGGCCTGATTGTGGATACCCTTGCCGCGCAACTCTATGACCGTCTGCTTGATGTGGATCCCTACACCTACCGTCTGGTGCCAGAGCTTGCCGAAAGCTGGGAAGTCCTGGATAACGGCGCGACCTACCGTTTCCACCTACGCGATGATGTCGCATTTCAGCACACGCCTTGGTTTACCCCAACGCGCAAACTGAACGCAGATGATGTGGTCTTTACGTTCCAGCGTATCTTTAACCGTAATCACCCGTGGCATAACGTTAACGGCAGTAACTTCCCCTACTTCGACAGCCTGCAGTTTGCCGATACCGTTAAAAGCGTTCGCAAGCTGGATAACCGCACGGTGGAATTTTCGCTGAAGCGCCCGGATGCCTCTTTCCTCTGGCACCTGGCCACCCACTATGCGTCCGTTATGTCTGCTGAGTACGCCGCGAACCTGAGCAAAATCGATCGTCAGGAGTTAATCGATCGTCAGCCAGTCGGTACCGGTCCGTTCCAGCTGGCCGAATATCGCTCCGGACAATATATCCGCCTGCAGCGCCATGCGCATTTCTGGCGCGGCACGCCGCTGATGCCACAGGTAGTGGTCGATCTTGGCTCTGGCGGGACGGGGCGTTTATCAAAACTGCTGACCGGGGAGTGCGACGTGCTGGCGTGGCCTGCTGCCAGCCAGCTCACCATTTTGCGCGACGATCCGCGTTTGCGCCTGACGTTACGCCCCGGCATGAACATCGCCTATCTGGCGTTTAATACCGATAAGCCGCCGCTGAACAACCCTGCCGTACGCCACGCGCTGGCGCTGGCCATCAACAACCAGCGTCTGATGCAGTCGATCTATTACGGTACGGCAGAAACCGCCGCCTCTATTTTGCCGCGAGCCTCGTGGGCCTATGACAGTGAAGCTAAAATTACGGAATACAACCCGGCAAAAGCGCGTGAACAGCTGAAAGCGCTGGGGGCGGAAAACCTGACGCTGCAACTCTGGGTACCGACCAGCTCTCAGGCCTGGAACCCAAGCCCGCTGAAGACCGCCGAGCTGTTGCAGGCAGATATGGCGCAGGTGGGGGTGAAAGTGATCATCGTGCCGGTTGAGGGTCGTTTCCAGGAGGCGCGCCTGATGGACATGAACCATGATTTAACCCTGACAGGCTGGGCGACCGACAGTAATGACCCGGACAGCTTCTTCCGTCCGTTGCTGAGCTGTGCGGCGATTAACTCCCAGACCAACTACGCCCACTGGTGCAACCGGGAATTTGACGGCGTGCTGCAAAAAGCGCTGGCGTCCCAACAGCTGGCGTCACGCATAGACGCCTATGATGAAGCGCAGAAGATCCTTGCCGAAGAGCTGCCCGTGCTGCCGCTGGCCTCGTCCCTGCGCCTGCAGGCCTATCGCTATGATATTAAAGGCCTGGTGTTGAGTCCGTTCGGCAACGCCTCCTTCGCTGGCGTGTCTCGCGAAAAAGAACAAGAGGTGAAAAAACCATGATCATTTTTACCTTGCGCCGCCTTCTGCTGCTGTTGGTGACGCTCTTTTTCCTGACCTTTGTTGGTTTCAGTCTGAGCTATTTCACCCCGCACGCCCCGCTTCAGGGGTCGTCGCTGTGGGATGCGTGGCTCTTCTGGTTTAACGGTCTGCTGCACTGGGATTTCGGTGTTTCAAGCATCAACGGACAGCTCATCTCCGAGCAGCTGAAAGAGGTTTTCCCGGCGACAATGGAGCTGTGCATTCTGGCATTCGGTTTTGCCTTAATGGTTGGTATTCCGGTAGGGATGCTGGCAGGGATTTATCGCAACAAATGGCAGGATAAATTTATCAGCGCCCTCGCCCTGCTCGGCTTCTCGATCCCGATCTTCTGGCTGGCGCTGCTGCTGACGCTTTTCTTCTCCCTCAACCTGGGCTGGCTACCGGTTTCTGGCCGTTTTGACCTGTTGTATACGGTAAAAACGGTGACCGGGTTTGCTATCGTTGACGCCTGGCTGTCTGATTCAACCTGGCGACATGAGATGATCGTTAGCGCCGTACGCCATATGGTCTTGCCGGTACTGACGCTGGCGGTGGCACCGACAACCGAAGTGATCCGCCTGATGCGCCTGAGTACCATCGAGGTGTTCGATCAGAACTATGTCAAAGCGGCCGCCACGCGCGGCTTATCGCGCCTGACTATCTTGCGCCGTAATGTGCTGCATAACGCCCTGCCGCCTGTTATCCCGCGACTGGGGCTCCAGTTTTCCACCATGCTCACCCTGGCGATGATTACCGAAATGGTCTTCAGCTGGCCGGGGCTGGGTCGATGGTTGATCAACGCTATCCGCCAGCAGGACTACGCCGCCATTTCGGCGGGCGTCATGGTGATTGGCTCTCTGGTGATTATTGTTAACGTGATTTCCGATATTTTGGGTGCTATGGCCAACCCGTTGAAGCATAAGGAATGGTATGCCCTACGATAACGTATACAGTGAAAAGCGCACGCCCGGTGCGCTGCGTACCGTGTGGCGTAAATTCTATGGTGACACCACGGCAATGATTGGCCTTTATGGCTTCGCCGGGCTGGTGTTGCTCTGCGTTTTTGGCTCCTGGTTTGCGCCCTATGGTATTGATCAGCAGTTCCTTGGCTATCAGCTGCTGCCCCCATCCTGGTCGCGCTACGGTGAAGTCTCTTTCTTCCTCGGTACGGACGACCTCGGGCGTGACGTATTGAGCCGCCTGTTGAGCGGCGCGGCGCCGACGGTCGGCGGTGCATTTGTGGTGACGTTTGCTGCCACCATCTGCGGTCTGGCGCTCGGCATCTTTGCCGGGTCGACGCATGGCCTGCGCTCGGCGGCACTGAACCACATTCTCGACACCCTGCTCTCTATTCCGTCCCTGCTGCTGGCCATTATTGTGGTGGCGTTTGTCGGGCCACACCTGTCGCATGCCATGTTCGCGGTCTGGCTGGCGATCCTCCCTCGCATCGTGCGTTCGGTATACAGCATGGTGCATGACGAACTGGAAAAAGAGTATGTCGTCGCAGCTCGCCTGGACGGTGCAACAACCTTAAACATCCTTTGGTTTGCCGTACTGCCGAACATCGCTGCCGGGCTGGTCACGGAGATCACCCGCGCCCTGTCGATGGCGATTCTGGACATCGCGGCGCTCGGTTTTCTCGATCTCGGCGCGCAGCTGCCGTCGCCTGAATGGGGCGCGATGCTCGGTGACGCGCTCGAGCTTATCTACGTTGCGCCGTGGACAGTCATGTTACCGGGCGCAGCCATTATGGTGAGTGTGCTGCTTGTCAACCTGCTGGGCGATGGTATTCGCCGTGCAATTAATGCGGGGGTGCAATAATGCCGCTTCTTGATATTCGCAACCTGACCATCGAGTTCAAAACCGGTGAAGGCTGGGTGAAAGCCGTCGATCGCATCAGTATCACCCTTGCTGAGGGTGAAATTCGCGGGCTGGTGGGTGAATCCGGTTCAGGGAAAAGCCTGATCGCCAAAGCCATCTGTGGTGTGGCGAAGGATAACTGGCGCGTCACCGCTGACCGTATGCGTTTTGATGATATCGACCTGCAACGCCTCTCTCCTCGCGAGCGTCGCAAGCTTGTCGGCCATAACGTATCGATGATTTTCCAGGAGCCGCAATCCTGTCTTGACCCGTCCGAGCGCGTGGGCAAACAGCTGATGCAGAACATTCCCGGGTGGACCTATAAAGGCCGCTGGTGGCAGCGGTTTGGCTGGCGTAAGCGTCGTGCTATTGAGCTGTTGCACCGCGTCGGGATCAAAGATCATAAAGATGCCATGCGCAGTTTTCCGTACGAACTGACCGATGGTGAGTGTCAGAAAGTGATGATTGCCATCGCGCTGGCCAATCAGCCGCGTCTGCTGATTGCGGATGAACCGACCAACGCGATGGAACCGACCACGCAGGCGCAGATTTTCCGCCTGCTGACGCGTCTGAACCAGAACAACAACACCACCATTTTGTTAATCAGTCACGACCTGCAAATGCTCAGCAAATGGGCTGATAAGATTGATGTGATGTACTGCGGGCAGACGGTCGAAACCGCCCCGAGTGAAGACCTCATCACCGCGCCGCATCATCCGTATACGCAGGCGCTGATCCGCGCCATTCCAGATTTTGGCAGCGCCATGCCACACAAGAGTCGCCTGAACACCCTGCCCGGGGCTATCCCGCTGCTGGAGTCCTTGCCGATTGGCTGTCGTCTGGGGCCGCGATGCCCGTATGCGCAGCGTAAATGTATTGAGACGCCACGCCTGACAGGGGCCAAAAATCATCTATATGCCTGTCATTTCCCGCTGAACATGGAGAGAGAGTGAAATGGTCGAAACCTTACTGGAAGTCCGTAACCTGAGTAAGACCTTTCGCTACCGTACCGGGCTGTTCCATCGTCAGACCGTTGAAGCCGTGAAGCCGCTCAGCTTTACCCTGCGCGAAAAACAGACGCTGGCGATCATCGGTGAGAACGGTTCCGGTAAATCCACGCTGGCGAAGATGCTGGCAGGCATGGTTGAACCCTCCGGCGGCGAAGTGCTGATAGATGACCATCCGCTGGAATTCGGCGATTACTCTTTCCGCAGCCAACGTATCCGCATGATCTTCCAGGATCCGTCGACATCGCTCAACCCGCGTCAGCGTATTTCGCAAATCCTCGATTTTCCGCTGCGTCTGAATACCGATCTCGAGCCAGAAGCGCGACGCAAACGCGTTTTTGAAACACTGCGGATGGTTGGGCTGCTGCCCGATCACGAGAGCTATTACCCGCACATGCTCGCCCCCGGACAGAAACAGCGTCTTGGGCTCGCGCGTGCGCTGATATTGCGCCCGAAAGTGATCATCGCCGACGAAGCGCTCGCCTCGCTGGATATGTCGATGCGGTCGCAGTTAATTAACCTGATGCTCGAATTACAGGAAAAACAGGGTATCTCGTATATCTACGTGACCCAACATCTGGGGATGATGAAACACATCAGCGACCAGGTGATGGTCATGCATCAGGGTGAGGTTGTTGAACGTGGCAGTACCGCGGATGTTATGGCCTCTCCGCTTCATGAACTGACTAAGCGATTGATTGCCGGCCATTTCGGTGAAGCTTTAACCGCGGATGCGTGGAGAAAAGATCGCTAGCGCGTTGGTGCAAGGGGCGGATTAACAACGCTCACCACACGCGAAATCCTCGCGGCGTTTTAACGCCCCTTATCCGACAAAAATGCCCCCGGCACACCCATTCCTTTAAGGGTTAAATAGCAGCTCGCGCGCGTTAACCCTTTCCTTTCACTGATGGCGTAACCCGCTTGCAAGCAGGACAAACACCTCAATCGCATGTGGCAACGTCTTCTGCGGATCCTCACTGGCGGCTATCAACAGTGCAGCATTGAGCGCAGCGCCATTTAACAGCTGCGCAGCGACGTTTGCATCCATGTCTTTCAGGACCTTGCGTTCAATCATTTTTTCTATGGTCTGACGGGTAGATTCCAGGCAGCTATTCTGGCTGGGCCAGTGGGCCGGGTCCCCCAGAACAGCCGGACCATCACGCAGTACAATACGCTGCACTTCCGGATCGAGCGCCATTTTGATGTAAGCGACGCCTTCGGCCAGCAGTCGCTCCCAGTCATTCTCGGCGCTGGCGGCAATTGCCTTCGCCTTTCGTGCCATTTCGCTGTCTATCTGGGCGACCACCGCAGCCAGCAAGCCTTTCTTGTCAGTGAAATTATGGTATAGCGCTCCACGTGTTAACCCCACGCTTGCGGTCAACTCATCCATGGAGGCTGCGGCATAGCCTTTCTCGGCAAAAGCTTTGCGCCCTGCCTGAATCATTTTTTCGCGATTTTCCTGGGCCGTTTCGGCACGGCTTTTTGCAGCCATAAGACGTCCTTGGTTACGTTGTGTTTTTCCGTTTGACATACGTGGCGTATGTGGTTTAGATTTTGACATACGCCGCGTATGTTAATACGACCTCGTGATCTCAACAATACCCCCAATCGAAAAGGAAATGCCATGCACCCACGTGAACCTGTATTTCCCGCTAATCGTCATGCCCTCTATGAAGAACATGGCTATTCTGCTGCCATTCGCTCTGGCGATCTGTTATTTGTCTCAGGCCAGGTTGGAAGCCGCAGCGACGGCACACCTGAAACGGATTTCGGCGCTCAGGTACAACTGGCTTTTGATAATCTCCAGGCTACGCTTTCTGCCGCGGGATGTACGTTTGATGATGTGATCGACGTGACGACGTTTCATACCGATCCTGAAAATCAGTTTTCAACCATCATGGAAGCCAAAAAATTAGCGTTCCCCCGCCCCCCTTATCCGAACTGGACGGCCGTGGGGGTAAACTGGCTTGCGGGCTTTGATTTTGAAATTAAGGTCATTGCCAGAATTCCACCGCAATAAAGCGAGTATTCGGCATAAGCCCCACCGGCAATTTATTAATTAGGTCATGACGCCACACGCTGTAGATATCGAATGAAAGAAAGTATTAGTAAATATATTCTCACCTGGGTAGAGGAAAATAACTTTTCTATTTTACATATTGATCAACTGGTTAAAGATACCGGGTATAGCAGAAGAACCATCGAAACATGGTTTAAAGAGAAATATCACTTCTCTTTAGGTGAGTACATCCTAAGGAGAAGGCTGAGCCTTGCGGCCATCATGCTCAGAATGACGTCGCTTCCCGTTACGGACATTGCTTATTTATTTCACTACCAAAGCAGCCAGGGGTTTTCAAGAGCCTTTAAAAAGATGACGGGACTCACCCCTTCTGAATACAGAAATGCAAAAGAGTGGGATTTTGATATCCTTCAGCCCTCATTTTTATTAGACGATCTTAAAACACCTGAAATAACACTCTGTGAACTCAATGAGATTTTTCCGTATACCCATGAGATTATAGAGCACGATCATCTTTTTGATACAGCGGTGCACGATGTCACTAAAAAAATCAAAAAACTCCTGCTTGAGAATCGCGATCGGATCCAACAGCTTGCCATAGTGCCGCGCCGACCAGAACGTCTGGGTAAAAGCCGTTCCTATCTGGTAGAAGTCTTAATTTCATATTGTTTAGACAGCACTAAAACAACAAAGAAAGACACACTTTTACTTACCGGAAAATATGCAAAAATGTCCTTTGAAGGCAGCTGGGAATGTTATAGCGCCTATAACAAAATTGCGTTTGTTAAGGCAATGGTGACGAACCGCCTGACGTTGCGCGATGGCATTCATTTAATGCGTTTTAACGCCTGCAGCGATGAGTGCGTTAACTTTGATATTTACATCCCTGTGTTATAACCCCGTTTTTTCTTGCGCGTAAATCACACCGCGGGAGGCGCGCAACGCCGGTTCAGACCGACCCTGCGGCCTGTCTGCACACGGTTCTGTTTTTACCACCGTGCTTGGCCTCATACAGTGCTTCATCCACATCACGAATGATATCGCTACTGTTGACGTTTTCCTGAATGGCTGAGCACACGCCAATACTTAACGTTACCGTCAGGGGCACCGCGTACAGGTTACCCTGCCCGGTGCGTTGCTCAACATTCTTGCGAATACGTTCTGCGACGGCTACGGCCATACTCCTGTCCGTGTCGGGCAACAGCAGGCCAAACTCTTCACCTCCCAGTCTGGCAAAGACGTCATTATCACGAATACTGTCTTTAATAATATCCACGACCGCCAGAATGACGCGGTCCCCCACAGGATGTCCCCAGGTGTCATTAATGGTCTTAAAGTTATCGATATCCAGCATCATAATGCTGGTGCCCTTTTCTGTTCTGAGCATGCGGAGCCGCTGAAGTGCCTCAAAAAAATACTTGCGGTTGAAGATCTGCGTAAGGGGATCGCGGTTAACCCGATCGCCAAAAAATCTCAGCAAGCTGAAGACATGTAACAGTAAGGTACAGATAACAAATAGTTTACTGAACACTTCTACCGCCCGGCTGATATACCAGAGCGACAGGTTATACGTATCGAGTAAGAGCAGGAAAAAGTTATAGGTGATCGCAGAAAGGCACACCACGATGATGCTGTTCCAGACGCCAGATGAAAAGCGTGTCACGTAAGTCATGTAGCAGGCCAGGGCCGACCAGAGAACTATCAGAGCGTTAACGTAGCGGACATCCCAGACAGGATGATACTGATCGGGGCGATACGCGGCTATCGTTAATGTCCAGGTTGGATTGTAGCTGCTCAAAGCATGGGCCAGCACCGGGAACATAACCAGGGGGATTAACGATATTAGCGCCAGCCAGACCTTATTCCGTAATGTGAACCGTCGCCGTGCCGTGTGTTTCTCCACCCATACAGCAAGCCCCAGCAAAAAAATCAAACTTAACTGGCGGAAAAAATAAAATACCGCCGTATCGTTAGTTTTTAGCGTATGGGTTAACCCTGCGTCTTCAGGAAGCTGAATGACGATAATCGTTTCTATGAAATAGATGAGACCGCTCAGAAACGCCATGCTCAGGATTAACAGGGATAAATGAGATCGGTCAGACGCATACTGCATCTGGATAAAAATAGAGATAATGGTATCCAGAAAAAATAGCGCAATCATGACGATCAAATAGGTTGTCATGGGTACCCTGAAACCTGGATTATCATTAACAAAAAAGGAGTTCACCGCGATCATCAGTGCAAACAGCAGCGCACCGGACAGCACGATCATTTTCTCAGCCAACGTAATGTTATTCATGTTCATTAATACCGCATAAATAAAAGACGTGAAACGGCAGAGCGATTTACACCATTCTCTGCTTAACATCGATGGGCAAACCGGTCAGGCTTGCCACCCTCTTTTCAGATGCTTCAGTTAACCGACCTCAGTCTGTTGAAGTGGATTATCCCGGTCGATGTCGTACCGAACCGGGATATTCCCTACTGCGCTTTACTCACCAGTGAGATCACTCTTACCTGCTTGTTGCGATAGGCTATCGCCAGCGCTGAATAGGCCCTCGCCGGTAACGTATGATGTTTGTATTGTGAATAGACGTTGATAACCTCATTATCTTTACCGGCTCACAGGGCGATTTGCATCCAGTCGGCGACCTGAGACTCATCAAGCCGATGGTGGCCTGAAAACCAGGACAAGGCTGGTTCCGTATTGCCTTTTCTCGCCTCGATAATCAGAGCGTCATACTGACTATGTTCCGCTGGTGTCATGGCCGACACCGTCGCGTAAGGAAAAGAAACCGTTCCGACAATTAGCGTCTTAACTAATAACTGTGCAATCCTCATGCATGCATTCCATATATCCGTATATGTTAAACTCAGTGATGCGTTTTATTCTGTAAAAGAAAATGTGAAAAATACTCCTCCCCTGAAGCATATTGAAAGAAATGGCGAAACTCCTCTAACTTTCGCTCATATTTCCCCCTATCCTCCTCCGAAATTCTTGTCAGGGCACAATCCTGCAGATTATCGATACCGAGCCATTCGCTAAATGCGACGGAATAGGCAATTGAGTCGATATCATCATCATCGAATCGATACAATTCTTCTTTCATCGTTCACAACTTCATTTGTAAAACATCTGTTTTGCGAGGAATATATAGCGTCAGGGCTCACAGATGAGAGCCCGTACTGACTGATTCGTTTTAATTACGAGACGGTGCCAGACTCAGACTATGGGTATATAAATATCAAATACGACCTTATCTTCGGAGCAGGAATGGAACGTCATTAAATGGGTTTCATTACGCAGCCTGAATTGATGATAAGACATTACCCACAAATAGTTCTTTTTGCTGAGCTTACCGTAGGCGCTCCAGGTACCGTCATACCGCATAACGGCATATTTACCGGAAAAATGATATTCCTGTTTTTGGTGCGACGTATTATCCGGTGACAGATAATCAATTATGACTTCAGCCATGTTTTCCCGGCTTTTATCCAGGCCTTCTGGACGCCGTCCCCCGATGGCGATTTCTTTTACCTTCCCACGATGATCAAGCAAAAGCTTTTTCAGCCTTTTGGTCACATCCTGTATCGCAGGATTAAAAATATGATCATATTCCGTCAGGGTATCGTTATAGGAAAACGTCCGCGCCAGCCGACAAATCTTCACGTCAGGTTTACGGAGCCCTTCTAATAACAGTGAAGGATGGTAACGCTGGAAGTCCCATATTTCATCGCTTCGATATTGAGACGGTGTTTTCCCGATCAATTTCTTAAACGCGCGGGCAAACCCCTGTCCACTATGATACTGAAAAATGTGAGCGATTTCGGTGACCGGCAGCGACGTCATTCTTAATAAAGACGCGGCATAGCTCATTCGTCTCCTGAGCATATACTCACCCAGCGACTGGTGGAATTGGTGTTTAAACCAGATTTCGAGCGTCCTTCTGCTGTAACCCGTTTTTACAACCAGCCGATCGATATGCTCCAGAGATAAAATATTATCTTCAACCCAGTCTATAACGTGTTTGTTAATGATTTCTTTCATGTTTTGACTCTAACTGGATTGTAATACGTAAAATCCACTGAACGGATCATTTTGCGCAAAAACGCCCGCCTCTGGTTGGATGAGGCGAACCGGTCGTGCAGTGATATAATGGACGGATGCCTGTGAAACAGCGTGATAACGCGTTCGCTCACCCCCTTCCATGACATACGTCACGGGCTTTGAGCGAGAAATAGCGTGACACAAGGGGCACTGAGTGGGATATAATTTCGAGCTAATTTCGAATGACTTTGAAATGTTGCCTGTAATGCTATGATTTACAAGGCAAAAAATAAGCAATGAATATAAGGATTAAATCTATGGGTTTTCTTTCCGGTAAGCGCATTCTGGTAACTGGCGTTGCCAGCAAACTGTCCATCGCATACGGCATCGCACAGGCTATGCATCGCGAAGGCGCTGAGCTGGCGTTCACCTACCAGAACGACAAGCTGAAAGGCCGTGTAGAAGAGTTTGCCGCGCAGCTGGGTTCCAGCCTTGTTCTGGAATGCGACGTTGCACAAGACGAAAGCATCGATGGCATGTTTGCTGAACTGGCAAAAGCATGGCCGAAATTCGACGGTTTCGTTCACTCCATCGGCTTCGCTCCTGGCGATCAGCTGGACGGCGACTACGTGAACGCGGTAACCCGTGATGGCTTCAAAATCGCTCACGACATCAGCTCCTACAGCTTCGTGGCAATGGCTAAATCTTGCCGTGCGATGCTGAACCCAGGCGCAGCTCTGCTGACCCTGTCCTATCTGGGCGCAGAACGTGCTATCCCTAACTACAACGTTATGGGTCTGGCTAAAGCGTCTCTGGAAGCAAACGTCCGCTACATGGCAAACGCGATGGGTCCAGAAGGTGTGCGTGTGAACGCTATCTCCGCGGGTCCAATCCGTACCCTGGCAGCTTCCGGTATCAAAGATTTCCGTAAAATGCTGGCGCACTGCGAAGCGGTTACGCCGATTCGTCGTACCGTTACCATTGAAGATGTGGGTAACTCTGCAGCGTTCCTGTGCTCTGACCTTTCCGCGGGTATCTCCGGCGAAGTGGTTCACGTTGACGGCGGCTTCAACATCGCTGCAATGAACGAGCTGGAAATTAAATAAGCTGTGACTCTCTTCCCTCACGGGAAGAGAGTTTTCCTTCCTCCGCCCGACCCCTTCGTTATTCCGTTCAGCTATTTGTTATCACCTAACAATATTTTTCCCCACATCTGCCTTACGCCAGGATATTGATCGCCATTTTGAGATCAAGGAACGCCCATGGAACAACGCCGTTTTTCCGGCAAAGGCCACTGGTACCACGAAACCCAGTCAAACCACGCGCAGACGGATGTTCTGCCTCTGGTGCCCGAAGCCGCTAACGTCGACGATCGTTTTTTGCTCGATTTAGCCCTGCCTGACGAGATTGTCGCCGCCTGTACTGGCTGGCTCACCCCTGCCAGAACCTTATGCCACCTGTTGTTTCCGCTCTCAATCTCCGTTAACCGGCTGCATACGCTCAGCGCCTACGACAGATTGAGTACTGCATTAACGGTCGCGCAGGCCTGTGGCGTCCAACGGTTGTGTAACCACTATGCCGCCCTCCTCGCCCCGCTTCCCGGCCCTGACTCCTCACGCGAAAGTAACCGCCGCCTGGCACAAATCACCCAGTACGCCCGTCAGCTCGCCAGCTCACCTGATGTCATCGATGATAAAGCACAGCAGCAGCTTGATGAGGTGGGCCTGACAACCTACGACATGGTGCTTATTAATCAGATTATCGGCTTTATCGGTTTTCAGGCACGCGTGGTGGCCGTCTTTCAGGCCCTGCTGGGGCATCCTGTACGCTGGCTGCCCGGCCATCATATTCAGCCGCACACGCTGCCAGCCGCTCCTGAGTCCTGGGTGGCGCTTTTACCTGTCGTTGAACTGCGTTATGCCAGCACGCATCAGCTTGAATCGCTTTTCCGCTGGCAGGCCGAACCCGCCCTTGAAGCGCTGACGCCGGTACTCAGCCATGAGCCCATCCTACTCGACCTGACGGGTGAGATCCTGGTAAACAGCCATGATGATATTTCTCTTGATTCGCCGGCGCTTTCGGCGGCAATCGACTTGTTGACGCGTTCTCCGGACCGCTTCAGTGCCGCACAGTTCACCCCGCTCACTGAACAAGGACTGCCTGCGGTACGGGCGATAAAACTGCTCACCCGGAGCGCGATGGATGGCTGGCTTGAACGCCTGAAAGTCGCGTTTGGCAAAGGGGAATAACCATACTAATTACCCAAAGACCGCTTGCTGTGACAGTGAGAATCGCGTAAAACTGTCAGCCGCTCAATGGCTACGAAAATAGAACATTATGTTTCAGGACAACCCGCTGCTAGCGCAGCTTAAACAGCAACTGCATTCCCAGACGCCGCGTGCAGAAGGGGTCGTAAAAGCCACGGAAAAGGGCTTTGGCTTCCTTGAAGTTGATGCGCAGAAAAGCTACTTCATTCCGCCACCGCAAATGAAGAAAGTGATGCATGGCGACCGCATTACGGCCGTCATTCATACCGAAAAGGAACGTGAGTCCGCCGAGCCGGAAGAACTGATCGAACCGTTCCTGACCCGCTTCGTGGGCAAGGTCCAGCGAAAAGACGATCGTCTTTCTATCGTGCCGGATCATCCCCTGCTGAAAGATGCCATTCCTTGCCGCGCCGCCCGTGGTGTTGAGCATGATTTCAAAGAAGGTGACTGGGCCGTAGCAGAAATGCGCCGTCATCCTCTGAAAGGCGATCGTGGCTTTTATGCTGAACTGACCCAGTTCATCACCTTTGGCGACGACCATTTCGTGCCATGGTGGGTGACGCTTGCACGCCATAATCTTGAGAAAGAAGCGCCAGACGGCGTAGCGACTGAAATGCAGGACGAAGGCCTGACGCGTCGCGACCTCACTGCCCTGGAGTTTGTCACTATCGACAGCGCCAGCACAGAAGATATGGATGATGCGCTGTATGCGGAAGAGAGCGCTGATGGCAAATTGCATTTGACCGTCGCCATTGCCGATCCCACCGCCTGGATCGTTGAAGGCAGTAAGCTGGACGATATGGCAAAAGTCCGATCGTTCACTAACTACCTGCCGGGCTTCAACATCCCCATGTTGCCGCGCGAACTGTCAGATGACCTCTGCTCACTGCGTCCAAATGAAGTGCGTCCGGTCCTTGCCTGCCGCATGACCATCGCCGCCGATGGCGCGATCGAAGACGATATTGAATTTTTTGCCGCAACCATCGAATCGAAAGCCAAGCTGGCCTACGACAATGTTTCCGACTGGCTTGAGAATACCGGCACCTGGAAACCGGAATCAGACGCGATTGCCGCACAGATCCGCCTGCTGCACCGCATTTGTCTGAACCGCGGCGAGTGGCGTAAAACCCATGCGCTGGTCTTTAAGGATCGTCCGGACTATCGCTTTGTGCTGGGTGAGAAAGGCGAGGTGTTGAATATCGTGGCCGAACCGCGTCGCATTGCGAACCGCATTGTTGAAGAAGCGATGATTTCTGCCAACATTTGTGCCGCTCGCGTCCTGCGTGACAAGCTGGGCTTTGGTATTTACAACGTCCACACCGGTTTTGATCCGGCCAATACCGAAGCGCTGGCGGCCCTGCTGAAGAACCACGATGTGCACGTTGACCCTGAAGAAGTGCTGACGCTGCAGGGCTTCTGTAAGCTGCGCCGCGAGCTGGATGCACAGCCATCCGGTTTCCTCGACAGCCGTATCCGTCGCTTCCAGTCCTTTGCTGAAATCAGCACCGAGCCGGGTCCACACTTTGGCCTCGGCCTGGAAGCCTACGCGACCTGGACGTCACCTATTCGTAAGTATGGCGACATGGTCAACCACCGTCTGCTGAAGGCGATCATTAAGGGTGAGTCCATTGCGCGTCCGCAAAATGACACCACCCTGCAGATGGCCGAACGACGTCGCCTGAACCGTATGGCGGAACGTGACGTGGGAGACTGGCTGTACGCACGCTACCTGCAGGATAAAGCGGGTACAGATACTCGCTTTGCCGCAGAAATCATTGATATCAGCCGGGGCGGTATGCGCGTTCGCCTGGTGGATAACGGTGCCGTCGCCTTTATCCCTGCCCCGTTCCTGCATGCCGTCCGTGACGAACTGGTCTGCAGCCAGGAAAATGGTACTGTGCAAATCAAAGGCGAAACAGTTTACAAAGTCACAGACGTGATTGACGTAAACATCGCTGAAGTTCGCATGGAAACCCGCAGCGTTATCGCGCGCCCGGTCGCCTGATAACCGCTTAAACTGTCGGCCGTTTCCCTTCGGGAAGCGCCGACAATTTTTCTTTTGAACCCCCGCCGCAAAATCATTATTTTTTCGTACTATTTTCAGCGTCTTCCCGCCCAAAATTGCCATAATTATCTACAGTAAAAGAGTGCCGTTATATTCGGTTACGTGAATTTTTATACAATAAATATCCTTTTTTGCCAGACGCGTTTTTTATAAGAAAACCGGGAAAAAACACGACGTTCATTTTTGGGTTGCCGCTGTTTCACAACGGAAAAGTCGACGGCAAATGAATGATTTGTGCGCTAATGAGCAGCTGCGGGAGAAAACATGATGGACGATCTGGAGCAGAATTTGCTGTTTCGTTACATGGGTACGCATAGCCCCTGGTGGCGAATGACAGCTGACAGCAACGCTCTGCACCTTGCCGCCAGCGAAAATGCCGATGTGACTGAGGTGGTGGCGCTGGATGATGAACAAGCCGAACTCATCCGCCAGTTAACCGTCATTACCTCCAGCATCTCCATGACGCTCTCGTTGTACGGGGAAGATGTCCCGGTTCATCTTGTGGGGCGCAAAATAACCCGAAATGAATGGGCCGGCACCGCGTCAGCGTGGAACGATACGCCCTCCGTGGCTCGTGACCTGGCTCAGGGCCTCTCTTTTGCTGAACAGGTTGTCTCTGAAGCCAACTCCGTCATCGTTATTCTCGATCATAACGGCAATATTCAGCGTTTTAACCGGCTGAGTGAAGAATATACCGGCCTGAAAGAACAAGAAGTTATTGGCCAGAACGTGTTCAAGCTGTTTATGAGCCGCAGCGAAGCGGCAGCTTCGAAGCGCAATATCACCGGTTTTTTTCGCAACGGCAGCTCCTACGAGGTCGAACGCTGGATCAAAACGCGTAAAGGGCAACGCTTGTTTTTGTTCAGAAACAAGTTTGTTCATAGCGGCAGCGGCAAAAATGAAATTTTCCTTATCTGTTCCGGCACCGACATTACCGAGGAGCGCCGCGCCCAGGAGCGTCTGCGCGTGCTGGCCAATACCGACACCATCACCGGTTTGCCAAACCGTAACGCGATCCACGAACTGATTTCTGACGCCATCGCCAGCCGCGGTGAAACGCAGGTCGGCGTGGTGTATCTCGACCTGGATAACTTTAAAAAGGTCAACGATGCCTACGGGCATATGTTTGGCGACCAGCTGTTGCAGGCTGTCGCTCTGGCCATTCTGAGCTGTCTGGATGACGGTCAGGTGCTGGCGCGACTTGGCGGCGATGAGTTTATTGTCATGGCCACAGATACCTCTCAGGGCGCTCTGGAAGCCATGGCGTCGCGGATCTTAACCCGTCTGCGCCAGCCGTTCAGAATCGGCCTGATAGAAATTTACACCGGTTGCTCGCTCGGTATCGCCCTCGCCCCGCAGCACGGTAACGACAGGGAAAGCGTCATCCGTAATGCCGATACCGCCATGTACACGGCGAAAGAGAATGGCCGGGGCAAGTTCTGCGTCTTCTCACCCGAGATGAACCAGCGCGTATTTGAATATCTCTGGCTGGATACCAACCTGCGTAAAGCGCTGGATAACGATCAGCTTCTGATTCACTACCAGCCTAAAATTACCTGGCGGGGTGAAATCCGAAGTCTGGAAGCGCTGGTGCGCTGGCAGTCGCCGGAGCGCGGTTTGATCCCTCCGCTGGAGTTTATCTCTTATGCCGAGGAGTCGGGATTGATTGTCCCGCTGGGCCGCTGGGTGATGCTTGATGTGGTGCGCCAGGTGGCTAAATGGCGCGATAAGGGGATTAACCTGCGCGTGGCGGTCAACGTCTCCGCACGTCAGCTGGCCGACCAGACCATTTTCAGCGATTTAAAGCAGGCGCTGAAGGATCTGGATTTTGAATACTGCCCCATCGACGTTGAACTCACGGAAAGCTGCCTTATCGAAAACGAAGAGCTGGCGCTCTCTGTGATCCAGCAGTTCAGCAAACTTGGCGCGCAAATTCATCTTGATGATTTCGGCACCGGCTACTCGTCTCTGTCGCAGCTGGCGCGGTTCCCTATCGACGCCATTAAACTCGATCAATCCTTCGTCAGGGATATACATAAACAATCGATCTCCCAGTCTCTGGTGCGGGCCATCGTCGCGGTGGCACAGGCCTTAAACCTGCAGGTCATCGCTGAAGGGGTCGAGAGCGCGAAAGAAGACGCCTTTCTGACCAAGAACGGCGTCAACGAACGGCAGGGCTTTCTCTTCGCTAAGCCGATGCCCGCTGCCGCATTCGAGCGATGGCTAAAGCGATATCAGTCGCGAAAACAACGTTAACTGGCTTTGCGTAATGCCCCATGATGGCGGTTTTGCAGCATCACCAGACGCTCCATATAGGCGATATCTTTTGGCTCGAGGCAAAACGCCGCATCAACCCAGTCTTCCGTGATATCCATCAGTTCACTGCGCGGCAGTTGCAGTACCCGGGTTCGGGCGCGCAACATTGCCCTTACCCCGTTCAGCTTCGGTCGCAGCGTGTCGATGAAGGTTCTGACGGAGACGTAGCTCTGCCCGGGCTCAAACAGCACATCGACCAATCCATGCTGTTCGTACCATTCTGCCGTATGCGACTCCCCCTTGTAGATGAGTTCTTCCGCCAGTTTCATCCCTGCCCGACGTGCGACCAGCGAATATGCCCCCATGCCCGGGAACAGGTTGAAGGCAATTTCCGGGAAGCCCAGACGGGCATCGCGCTGAGAGAGAACAAAATGGTGTGCCAGCGCAGCCTCAAACCCACCGCCTAGCGCACTGCCTTCAACCATTGCCAGAGAGACCGCGCCCGTATCAAACCCCCGCGACGCTGCGTGCACACAGTCGACGCAGGCACGTGCATACGCGCGTAACGCTTCACGCCGTCCATTTTGAATGCACTCTACGAAGAACTGTAAATCGCCTCCCGCATTATACATTTCAGGAACCAGTGACCCGGTTACCCAAAAATCGACCAGATACCCGGACTGGCGAACCAGCCAGGAGAGGTTCATGATCTCCTCAATTAACGCATGATTAAAACAAGGACGAGGTTGCGCCCGCAGCATCATCCAGATGGTGTGCCGCTCTTCCTCGTAGTAGGCTGACAACTGTGTGAAACGTTCAGTATCGGTAAACAGGGTGCAGGTAGGCTGGTTGATAACTGTCATAGTCTAATTCCTCACAGAAAAAGCGCCTTGCGCGCAGTTTTAGACTAATCCACTCATTAAGCCCGCAGCATGTGGGGGAATAAATTTATCACTTTCATTTATGTGATTTAGTTATTGCATTTTTTCCCTTCTCTTTTGATCCCATTTTCTGCATCATTGAAAATATTACCTTTTCGCACCTGGGGTGAGATTATGTCGACTATTGATGCACAAGCTGTAGCACAACGTATTGATACCGTGCTGGATATCCTGGTGGCAGGCGATTATCACTCGGCGATCCGTAATCTGGAGATCCTGAAGTCTGAACTTCTTGCTCAGAAGGGTGCTGAAAACGCGCCTGAGAACGGACAGCCAAAAGCGCCGTGGGAAGTTTGATCCTGCTGTTTCCGAACCTGTTTCGCTTTATTAATTGGATGCTATGAATTCCCGACAACAAATCATTTTGCAGATGGTCATTGACCAGGGACGCGTCAGCGTAGTCGATCTCGCTAAAACCACCGGCGTTTCAGAAGTCACCATCCGCCAGGATCTTAACCTGCTGGAGAAACAGAGTTACCTGCGTCGTGCGCATGGATATGCGGTCCCGCTCGATAGCGAGGACGTTGAGACGCGCATGATGAACAACTACGCCCTGAAGCGTGAGCTGGCGGAGTTTGCCGCGTCTTTAGTTAACAATGGCGAGACGGTGTTTATCGAAAACGGCAGTAGCAATGCCTTACTGGCGCGCACACTTGCCGAACAGAAAGACGTTACTATCATCACGGTCAGTAGCTATATCGCGCACCTGCTCAAAGAGACCCGCTGCGAGGTGATCCTGCTGGGCGGCATTTACCAGAAAAAAAGCGAAAGCATGGTTGGCCCCCTGACCCGCCAGTATGTTCAGCAGGTCCATTTCAGTAAGGCCTTTATTGGTATTGATGGCTGGCAGCCAGAAACGGGCTTCACCGGCCGCGATATGATGCGTTCTGATGTGGTGAATGCGGTGCTGGAAAAAGAGTGTGAAGCCATTGTGCTGACTGACAGCTCAAAATTTGGCGCCGTTCACCCTTATACCATGGGGCCAGTCTCTCGCTTTAGCCGCGTAATTACCGACGAACGTTTGAGCGATGAGCATCGTATTAAACTGGAAGATGACGGTCTTATCGTCAATATTATTAAAAAGTCGTCCTGAGTCCTTTAAGCGCCCGAATGTCGGGCGCCTATGCCCCTACTGTCTGAGATGATTCCTAACCCTCCTTTAAGAGTTTTTACCTGTTTAACCCGCCTTAAAGTCGTAAAATTAATGTTAGCGATATAACAGGAAGTGACTATCACCTGCGTGATTACGTAACGCCTGCGCGACCAGCTTTCACGGAAAACAGTTTTTAAGTATTCAATTCGTCTATACTTAAAGCGTAGCTCTTTCCGTGAATCGATAATTCAGGAGAAAGTATTATGACCTTAACCAGCAAAAAATTAGCCGCCGCTGTTCTGGCAATCACTGTAGCAATGTCCCTGAGCGCTTGCTCTAACTGGTCTAAACGTGACCGCAACACCGCAATTGGTGCCGGTGCTGGTGCTCTGGGCGGTGCGGTATTAACAGATGGTAGTACGCTGGGTACATTAGGTGGCGCTGCTGTCGGTGGTATTATCGGTCACCAGGTCGGCAAATAATTATTAAATAAGCCTCCACCGGTACTGCGATATTAGAACGCATTTCAGGTCTGACTTACGCACGTAAAAAAAAGAGCCACGGCAAATGCCGTGGCTCATCTATTTTAGCCGCCCGCCAGTTTCACTTTCATGCCTTTGGCTTCGAGCAGGGATTTAATTAAATCACGTTTATCGCCCTGGATTTCGATAATGCCGTCTTTCACGGCACCACCGCAGCCACATTTCTTTTTCAGATCGGCGGCCAGCTTAACCAGTTCCGCGTCGTCAAGATCAATGCCGGAGATAAGGCATACGCCCTTACCTTTGCGTCCACTGGTTTGACGCTGGATACGAACAATACCGTCCCCCTTCGGGCGCTCGGCTTTCGCTTTTGGTTCGTCTATACGCCCACTTTCTGTTGAGTAGACCAGACGACTGTTTGAATCAGTCATTATGCCCCCTTTTTCAGTGATGCGTTGATCGCCTTGAGCGTCTCTGACGGGTTAGCAGACTGCGTCACAGGACGCCCGATGACCATATAGTCTACCCCTGCCGCCAGCGCCTGTTCAGGCGTCATAATACGACGCTGATCACCTGCCTCGCTGCCGGCCGGGCGGATACCTGGGGTAACAAGTTTGAAAGCCTGGCCCAGTTCTGATTTGAAACGCACGGCTTCCTGCGCGGAACAGACGACACCATCAAGCCCGCAATTTTGCGTCAGGCGCGCGAGACGCTCTGCATGCTCAGCAGGTGACAACGTCACGCCGAGATCGCGTAAATCACTCTCATCCATACTGGTCAGCACGGTTACGGCAATCAGTAACGGTGCATCGCTGCCGAACGGCAGGAGCGCTTCACGGGCCGCGGTCATCATTCTTGCCCCACCCGATGCATGCACATTGACCATCCATACCCCCAGTTCTGCAGCAGCAGCCACGGCGTGCGCGGTAGTATTCGGGATATCGTGGAATTTAAGGTCGAGGAAAACGTCAAAACCGCGCTGTTGCAGGTCGCGTACGATCTGCGGTCCAAACAGCGTGAACATCTCTTTGCCAACTTTAAGACGGCAGTCGCGAGGGTCTATACCGTCGACAAAGGCCAGTGCCGCGTCACGTTTATTGTAATCAAGCGCAACAACAACAGGAGAATCAGTAATTACGCGGGAAGCGGAGGAAGTAACAGACGTCATGACCAGCCCTTTTCGTCTATGGGCGCGCAGCGGCGCGGAACAGATAAACGGCGAGCATTCTACCTGCCAGCGCTGCAAATTAACAGAATCGATTTACTCTCCTGCCTGGCCGGCAAACCGCACGGACTCGATGGGTTCTGAAAACCCATCAGTATGTTGTAACTAAAATAGATCGTTTTTAAAAATTACTGCCCATCAAGGCCTCGGATTGGCTTGATGGTCGACCATGCCCGGCATGAAGGACAGTGCCAGTACAGCGTATACGCCGTAAACCCACACTTCTGGCAACGATAGCGCGGTTTGCTTCGTACCTGCTCGCCTACCATGTCGCGCAGTACCATCAGGCTCTCTTTGGCGCGCCCTTCCTCTGCATCGTTGAGGTGGTAGTCCATCAGCTTATGGAATACCCGCATGGTCGGATGACGCTGCAGCTGACGCGTAATATAGACCTGCGCGGTATCACTGCCCTCATACTGCTCAACCACGTCCGAGAGCATCAGTTCGGCAGTCGCGCCGGTGTTCTCTTCCACGCAACGACGCAGGAACGCTACCCATTCATCCTGCTTATCCAGTTGTTGATAGCAGGTTTGCAGCATGTCGAGGGTTTCACTGACCAGCTCTTTATCCTGGTCGATAACCCGCAACAGGCTCTCTACAGCTTTGGCATAGTCGCCGTTCGCCATAAAGACGCGCCCCATCATGATGGAGATACGCGCACTGTTACGGTCAGCGGCGGCACCCTTTTTAAGCAACGCCATGGCTTTGTCCATGTCGTCGTTGCCCATTTGCTGAAGGGCCAGTTCACAGTAGAAGTGGGCTATCTCAACTCGCTGCTTATCTTTGCCCAGCTTCACCAGACGCTCGGCTGTATCAATGGCTTTCTGCCAGTCACTGGTGGCCTGATAAATCTGCAGCAGCTGCTGCAAGGCACTGACGCGGAAATCCGTTTCATCCACCAGCTGCGAGAACATGTCTTCTGCACGGTCGTACAGCCCCGCCGCCATGTAATCACGACCCAGCTGTTGTACCGCCAGCAGGCGTTGATCGTAGGTCAACGAGGCGCTTTCCATAAGGGTCTGGTGAATACGAATGGCGCGGTCAACCTCGCCGCGCGAGCGGAACAGGTTTCCCAGGGTGAGATGCGCTTCAACGGTGCCCGTATCCTCTTTGAGCATATCGAGGAACAGATCTACTGCTTTGTCCTGTTGATTGCTCAGGAGGAAGTTCACCCCAGCAACGTAGTCGCGGGAGAGTCGGTTAGCCTCATCCTGTTTTGTTTGTTGCGCACTTCTGCGGCCCATATACCAGCCATAGGCTGCGGCTACAGGCAAAAGCAGAAACAACAACTCCAGCATAGTCGATTATTCCTTGACGACCGGCACACCAGAGCTTTCCGGAATGTCGGACGCAGGCGCAATTTGATGTTCGAGTCGTTTAATTTTACGTTCAGCGCGCGCAAGTGAAACACGAACTTTCAACCAGAAAAGACCGCATACCAGCCAGCCAATCGCAAAGCCCGCGGCGAATAAAACCGCCAGAAGGCTCGATACACGATACTCGCCCTGCGCCAGCAGATAGTTAAACGTCACCTGTTGATCGTTTTGTGCACCCAATGTGACTGAAATGACAAAAATCGCCAATACCAGTAAGAAAATGAGTAAATATTTCACATTACTTCCCGTTATGTGGTTCAAGCGAATAAAGTATGTTCAACTCACCGCAATCAGCCTTATAAACTACCATTTTAGTGACGGGCGCGAAACGGAAAAAGTGACGCGCCAGTCATGGATTTATGGGCAAAACACGGAATATCAACCGTCAGGCGTCGCTTTGGTCCCTTTCGGCGATCTCTTCTTCCTCGACAGGCGGTGGCGTTAACGGACCGCAGATGCGTTCAGCAAGCCATGTTGCCAGCGTCACAAGCAGCCATGAGATCAGCGTAGCCACCACCAAATCCCGCGGCCAGTGCATACCCAGCAGCAAACGACTGCCCATCACCCCTGTGGCCCAGACCAGTAAAATCGCGATCGTGACAGTACGTCGCCGTGGCCAAAGCAGTCCTACTCCCAGTAACGCCCAACTGGCGGCAAACATGGTATGGCCGGAAGGAAAAGCAAACCCGGTCTCTTTTTGCCAGTGTTTACGTAAGAACTTCGGGATATCCTGCTGTTCCGCAAGCTGTTCTTTGACCAGCGCACCACGATCTTTACGTTTTAAATTGTAGAACTCATCCACCGGAACATGGTGCGCTTTTTCCAGCCAGACGACAAAAGGACGCGGCTCCTGGACATGATCTTTAACCCAGGACTTCACGCCCTGACCGATGAGGATCGCCCCACCCAGTATCGCAAAGAGCATCAGCGCCGCACGCAGACGAAAGCGCAAACACCACAGAAACCAGGCGCAAAGGATCACATGCGTGATAATTCCCCACGGCTGGGTGACCGTCTCCGTTATCCAGTATAATGTTTTCAGCCATGTGGCGTTCTGCCCCGGCTGCCACATCCAGCCTGAGACCCATACGGCCAGCGGCATAATAAGTAGAATGGCCGCACCTGCTGCCGTACGTCTGGCGATTGAAAGCATGTCTTCTCCTTTTTCGCTAAGCACCACAATCATAACTGAAATTCATCTGTTGGGTGGATATGTCGGATCGTGCGTTTAACGTCCATATAGCATGGCGCCCATTAGGCGAACGTGCTGAGCTTGTGGCAAAATGAACAGATACAGAAAGCCAAACAGGCGAAAGGCACGAAACGTGTCAGCCTACTCTGGAGAATCACATGCAGCTTAAACGTGTGGCAGAAGCCAAACTGCCAACCCCATGGGGCGATTTCCTGATGGTGGGATTTGAAGAACTGGCAACCGGACAGGATCATGTCGCGCTGGTGTTCGGTGACATTTCAGGACAGACGCCGGTACTCTCTCGCGTACATTCGGAGTGTCTGACTGGCGATGCCTTGTTCAGCCTGCGCTGTGATTGCGGTTTCCAGCTTGAAGCAGCCCTTTCTCACATCGCTGAAGAAGGTCGTGGGGTGCTGCTTTATCACCGTCAGGAAGGTCGTAATATTGGCCTGCTGAATAAAATCCGCGCCTACGCGCTGCAGGATCAGGGATACGATACGGTTGAAGCGAACCACCAGCTCGGGTTCGCCGCCGATGAACGCGACTTTACCCTGTGCGCCGATATGTTCAAGCTTCTTGGGGTAGATGAGGTCCGTCTGCTGACCAATAACCCGAAAAAGGTGGAAATCCTGACCGAAGCGGGGATCAATATCGTCGAACGTGTTCCGCTGATTGTCGGCCGTAACCCGAAAAATGCCCACTATCTTGATACCAAAGCCGCCAAAATGGGTCACCTCCTGAGCGAGTGATCGCGAGATGCCCGGCATCGCCATCGCGAGCCGGGCTGACTGCGTCAATCCAGCATTTTACGAATCACGTAATGTAATATGCCGTCGTTCTGGTAGTAGGTCAGCTCGGTTGCCGTATCAATGCGGCACCGGCATTCAAGCACTTCCGTTTTACCGTCTGCTCGCGTTAACGTCACCGGAACCGTTTTACCCGGCTGCAGGTTTTGCAGACCACTAATATCAATCTGCTCTTCCCCGGTCAGTCCCAGCGTTTTACGGGTGACGCCCTGCGGGAACTCTAGCGGCAGGATCCCCATCCCGATAAGATTCGAACGGTGAATACGTTCGAAAGATTCGGCAATGACCACGCGAACCCCAAGCAGGCGCGGACCTTTCGCCGCCCAGTCTCGACTGGAGCCGGAGCCGTACTCTTTACCGGCAATCACCGCCAGCGGCGTGCCTTCCTGCTGGTATTTAACGGCGGCATCATAAATCGAAACCACTTCCGTGCCAGGTAAATGACGCGTCATGCCCCCTTCCACGCCCGGAACCATTTCGTTGCGGATGCGGATGTTGGCAAACGTCCCGCGCATCATCACTTCGTGGTTACCACGACGCGATCCGTAGGAGTTGAAGTCCCGGCGTTCCACCCCACGGCTTTGCAGATAGCGGCCTGCCGGGCTGTCGGCTTTGATACTGCCCGCCGGCGAGATGTGGTCCGTGGTAACGGAATCGCCAAGCATCGCCAGAATACGCGCCCCGTGGATATCCTTAAGCGGAGCAGGTTCAGCCAGCATGTCATCGAAGAACGGTGACAGACGAATATAGGTCGAATCATCCTGCCAGCCATAGGTATCCGAGCCCACGACGTTAATTGTTTTCCATTCCGGCGTGCCCTCAAACACTTCCGCATACTCTTTGCGGAACATTTCGGTTGAGACCTTTTCAACGGCTCGCGCGATGTCGCGTGAAGACGGCCAGATATCTTTCAGGTAAACAGGCTCGTTCTTGCGATCGTGACCAATCGGGTCTGTCGTGAGATTGATATTCATGTTTCCCGCCAGCGCGTAAGCCACAACCAGCGGCGGCGAGGCCAGCCAGTTGGTTTTCACCAGCGGATGAATACGCCCTTCAAAGTTGCGGTTACCGGAAAGAACCGCACCCACGGTAAGATCGCCCTGCTTGATCGCCGTTTCAATCGGCTCAGGCAGCGGACCGGAGTTACCGATACAGGTAGTACATCCGTAACCCACGAGGTTAAAGCCCAGCTCGTCAAGGTACGGGGTGAGTTTTGCCTGCGCCAGGTAATCTGAAACCACTTTAGAGCCCGGGGCCAACGAAGCCTTAACCCACGGCTGCGGTTTCAGGCCAAGCTCAACGGCTTTTTTGGCCAACAGTCCCGCGGCCATCAAAACGCTTGGGTTCGAGGTGTTGGTGCAGGAGGTGATAGCGGCAATAACCACCGCGCCATCCGGAAGTTGATACTGATGTCCGTTCAGGACATAGTCTATTGGACGGTGATCTTTTTTCGCGACATTAACTTCCAGTTCATTGCTGGCGGCAAAAGCTTTCGGTACGTCCGGTAACGCGACCCGATCCTGCGGACGTTTTGGCCCGGCAAGGCTCGCCTCGACGCTTCCCATATCCAGCTCAAGCGTGCTGGTAAATACTGGCTCATCACCCGGGTTTCGCCACATCCCCTGCGCTTTAGTGTAGGCCTCGACCAGCGCGACCTGCTCTTCACTGCGACCACTCAGGCGCATATATTCCAGCGTGACGTCATCGATGGGGAAGAAGCCACAGGTCGCGCCATATTCCGGCGCCATATTGGCGATCGTGGCGCGATCGGCCAGCGGCAGCGAATCCAGCCCGTCACCGTAGAATTCAACAAATTTACCCACCACGCCATGCTTACGCAGCATCTGGGTGACGGTCAACACCAGGTCGGTGGCGGTAATGCCTTCCGACAGCTTACCGGTGAGTTTGAAGCCCACCACATCAGGAATGAGCATCGACACCGGCTGACCAAGCATAGCCGCTTCCGCTTCAATACCCCCGACGCCCCACCCCAGCACACCGAGGCCGTTAATCATGGTGGTATGTGAATCCGTCCCGACCAGCGTATCCGGATAAGCCACCCACTCTTTATCCTGCAATTCACTCCAGACGGCTTTGCCCAGATATTCGAGGTTAACCTGATGGCAAATACCGGTTCCAGGCGGAACCACGCTAAAGCGGCTGAACGCCTGTTGCCCCCATTTCAGGAAGACATAGCGCTCGTGGTTACGTTCCATCTCCAGACGTACGTTTTCACCAAAAGCGTCATCATTACCAAAGTGGTCAACGGTCACGGAGTGGTCAATCACGAGGTCAACGGGAGAAAGCGGATTCACTTTTGCCGTATCGCCCCCGAGGCGCTTAACGGCTTCGCGCATGGCGGCTAAATCAACCACGGCAGGAACACCGGTAAAGTCCTGCATCAGGACCCTCGCCGGGCGATAGGCTATTTCTCTGTCGGCATGGGCACTCTTCAGCCACCCCGCCAGCGCCTGGATATCCTCGAGGGTGACGGAATCGCCATCCTGCCAGCGTAAGAGGTTTTCCAGCAAAACTTTCAAGGACTTGGGTAAACGCGAAATGTCCCCAAGCGTTCTGGCAGCCAGTGGCAGGCTATAGTAATGCCAGGTTTTGTTTTCTGCCTGTAATGTGTCCTTACTGGCTTCGCGTAGGGTTAACGACATAAGCTCCTCCTTAATTACAGAGATGTCCTGACAATCATCAGGGCTGTAATTAAAGATAACACAAAGATGTCGTAACGTTTTGATAACAACCCGAATTGATAAATTTAGGAATGGTCCAGTAAAGTGCGAAAACAAAAAACCCCGCCGCAGCGAGGTTTTGGATTTACAGGAAGGCAAGCCAGATGAGCTGAGACCAGAACAGGATCGACACAGAAAAAACGCCGAGCCATGACCAGTATTTGTGAGACATCATGTTATTCATCATAGGGTACACCAGGCATTATTTTTAAAAAGGCTCCGAGGTTTGCCCTCAGTTCTATATTGCTGATGTGTATTTATTAAAGAGTACAAAGGTGCAGAGTCTTTATTCAGACTATTTGCATCATTACGCAATTAACTAAATTATTGTTTTTTGGGTTCGTCTTCTGCGAACACATCAATAAAGGCTTGCTGCTGTGGCGTCAGTTTCCAGGACGCGGGGACAACGGTCGCAGGTGCTTTGCGTCCTTTGTGACCACTGTCACGATGCTGACACATCTGTTTTACCGTTTCTGTACGTACCGTCACTGCCATATTCAACCCCAATATTTCCAGGCAAGGAGAGCAACCACTACCCAAAACAGGGCGGAGACGAGAAAGACCGCCAGCCAGGCTTTACGCTTGAGCGCAGGATCCCTTTGCGGTTCTTCACTTCCTGAAGGCATTGCTAACCTCATACAATCGATATCGCTTATCATTTAGGACCAAACAATTGGTACAATTAATCATCTGTTGAGATAAATCCTAAAGAAACTTTAGCCGAAAAGCCAGTGAATTTACGCATCAATGGGTGGGAAATATTCAATCTTTTGACCAGAAATAAATAATTGAAAAGAAATATTTGCGTAGCCGTAAATTAGTTTCTACTTTTGTCGCCAATTCACGACATTAAAACCATACAGATTAAATGGGTAATGACATTATATGGCAGGGAAAATGTAGATGATGATAATTATGATTTAGCTTTAAGGAGTTAATTCGGTATCTTTCCGTGAGGGAAAGATACCGGGAGTGATTATTTTGCCGGAAGTTTGATGTCTTTAAACATCTCTTCAATATCTTCATTTGAACGTAATGCAACCGCCGTATCGACCACGTCACGCGTTAAATGCGGGGCAAAGCGTTGAATAAAATCATACATATAGCTGCGCAGGAAGGTGCTGCGACGGAAACCAATTTTGGTCGTGCTGTGGCTGAAAATATCGTGCGCATCAAGACGAACCAAATCCGGGTCTGAAACCGGGTCGACGGCCATGCTGGCAATCACCCCAACGCCCAGGCCAAGCCGCACATAGGTTTTAATGACATCAGCATCCGTGGCGGTAAAGACAATGCGCGGCGTTAATCCCGCCCGGTTAAAGGCCGTATCAAGCTCAGAGCGTCCGGTGAAGCCGAAGGTGTATGTCACTAAAGGATATTGCGCCAGCTCTTCAATAGTCACCGACCCTTTCCCCGCCAGCGGATGATCCGGGGTCACTACGATAGAACGGTTCCAGTGGTAGCACGGTAGCATAACCAGATCGTCATACAGGTGAAGCGCTTCTGTCGCGATGGCAAAGTCCGCGTTGCCCTTTGAAACCGCTTCAGCGATTTGCGTGGGCGAGCCCTGATGCATATGCAAAGAGACGCGCGGATAACGTTCTATAAAGCCCTTAATAACGCCTGGCAGCGCATAACGCGCCTGAGTATGCGTTGTGGCAATATAAAGCGAGCCTTTATCCGGCCAGGTATGTTCACCCGCCACGGACTTAATAGCGTCAACTTTGGAGAGGACTTCCCGGGCAATACGAATGATTTCCTGCCCGGCGGGTGTCACCTGCGTGAGGTGCTTACCGCTGCGAGCGAAAATCTGGATACCTAATTCGTCCTCCAGCATACGAACCTGTTTGCTGATGCCCGGTTGCGAGGTATATAACCCCTCAGCGGTAGAAGAGACGTTGAGGTTGTGATTCACCACCTCAACGATATAACGAAGCTGCTGTAATTTCATGCCAGACCATCCGATTTAGCGCACGCGTTCAATCGCTTAAGACGATTTGATAATAAGAAAAGGGTTAACTATAACCACTATATCATTTATAGCCTGACTGTATAGTACGGAACAAAAAATAATAACAAGGTAATAAAAAAGGGCCGGAAGTCCGGCCCTTTTACAGGTAAGTTACGGTAAGGGAAGATTATTTCTTGCCTTCAACCCATTTTCCGTCGACAAAGAAGGCGGACCAGCCGGTCGCTTTACCCTCTTTCTCAGCCGCAACGTACTGCTGTTTTGTTTTACGGCTAAAACGTACCACCGTTTTATTCCCTTCAGGATCCTGCTGTGGCGCATCGGCCAGATAACGCAGTTTCTCAGGCAGACGGTCGCGGAAGCGATGCAGCTCTTCCACCAGCGGCGCGCGGGTTTCACGCGATTTCGGGAAGGTGTTGGCCGCGAGGAAGACCCCGGCAGCACCGTCACGCAGCACGAAATAGGCGTCAGACTTCTCACACGGCAATTCTGGCAGCGGAACCGGATCTTCCTTCGGCGGCGCGACTTCACCGTTACGCAGAATCTTACGGGTGTTCTTACACTCGTCGTTGGTGCACGCCATGTATTTCCCGAAACGCCCCATTTTCAGGTGCATTTCCGAGCCACACTTCTCGCACTCAACGATAGGGCCGTCATAGCCTTTGATGCGGAACTCACCCTCTTCGATCTCATAACCATCACACGTTGGGTTATTCCCGCAGACGTGCAATTTGCGTTTCGGATCGATCAGGTAGCTGTCCATCGCCGTGCCACATTTCTTACAACGACGTTTGGCACGCAGGGCATTGGTTTCTGCATCGTCACCTTCCAGCACGTTAAGAACTTCGTTCTCAGGTACCAGGTTGATGGTGGTTTTGCAGCGCTCTTTCGGCGATAACGCATAGCCGGAGCAACCGAGGAAGACGCCTGTTGTCGCAGTACGGATCCCCATCTTACGGCCACAGGTTGGGCAATCGATGCTGGTCAGTACCATCTGGTTAGGCAGCATGCCGCCCTCTTCAGGATCTTTCTCCGCTTTTTCAAGCTGGTTGGTAAAGTCGCTGAAGAAGCTGTCGAGCACTTTCTTCCATTCCGCCTGATGGCTGGCAACCTGGTCAAGGCTGTCTTCCATCTGTGCGGTAAAGTCGTAGTTCATCAACTCGCGGAAGTTAGCTTCCAGACGGTCGGTTACGATCTCACCCATTTTTTCAGCGTAGAAACGGCGGTTTTCAACACGCACATAGCCACGATCCTGAATGGTCGAAATGATTGACGCATAGGTTGACGGACGACCAATACCGCGTTTTTCCAGCTCTTTTACCAGCGATGCTTCGCTAAAGCGCGCAGGCGGCTTGGTAAAGTGCTGAGCTGGCACGAGGTCAACCAGAGAGAGTTCATCCCCTTTGTTCACCGCCGGCAGCGTTCGGTCTTCGTCGCCTTTACGCAGTGCAGGCATGACTTTCGTCCAGCCGTCGAAACGCAGGATACGGCCACGCGCTTTCAGACGGAAATCACCCGCACCAACGGTAAGCGTAGTGGAATCATACTGCGCGGGTGTCATTTGACACGCGACGAACTGGCGCCAGATAAGCTGGTACAGCTTCTGGGCGTCGGCTTCCATATCCTTCAGCGATTCCGCTAACACAGAGACGTCAGAAGGACGAATGGCTTCGTGCGCTTCCTGTGAGTTCTCTTTGCTGGCGTACTGGTTAGCGCTTTCCGGCAGGTATTTCTTACCGAAATTGTCACCGATATAGCCGCGCACCATGTTAACCGCATCCTGACTCAGGTTAGTCGAGTCGGTACGCATGTAGGTGATGTAACCCGCTTCATACAAGCGCTGGGCCATCATCATGGTTTTCTTCACGCCATAACCCAGACGCGTGCTTGCGGCCTGTTGCAGCGTAGAGGTAATAAACGGTGCGCCAGGCTTACTGCTGGTCGGTTTGTCTTCACGCTCCAGAACCTGATAGCGTGCTTTTTCCAGCAACGCCACCGCGGCCATGGTCTGGTCACGGTTTTCAGGACGGAAAGGCTTGTCGTTCTGATGGCTCACCTGCAGCGGCAGAGCATCCCCGCCCGGCGTGGTGACATTCGCGTCGACTTCCCAGAACTCTTCTGGCACAAACGCTTTAATTTCGCGTTCACGTTCAACGACAAGACGCACGGCAACGGATTGCACACGGCCTGCGGACAGACCACGGGCAATCTTTTTCCACAGCAGTGGAGACACCATGTAGCCCACAACACGGTCCATAAAGCGACGTGCCTGCTGCGCGTTTACACGGTCAATGTTCAGTTCGCCCGGCTTTTCAAACGCCTGACGAATCGCATTCTTCGTAATTTCGTTAAACACTACACGGCTGTAGCGTTTGTCATCACCACCGATCACTTCCCGCAGGTGCCACGCAATGGCTTCCCCTTCGCGGTCAAGGTCGGTTGCGAGATAGATGTGGTCTGCTTTTTCAGCAAGCTGTTTCAGCTCATTAACAACTTTTTCTTTCCCGGGCAGCACTTCGTATTGTGCATCCCAGTTGTGCCATGGGTTAACACCCATGCGGTTGACAAGCGCGCTACGTTCATCCTTTTTAGGCTTTTTAGCCCCTTTGGTGGAGGTAGAGTCTGCGCTCTTTTTGCTGGCTGAGCCACTGGTCGGCAAATCGCGGATATGACCCACGCTGGACTTAACCACGTAGTCATTACCCAGATACTTATTGATCGTTTTGGCTTTTGCCGGGGACTCAACGATGACGAGAGCTTTACCCATATTCACCTTTACCTAATTTAATTCTTCCAGGAATACGCCGCACGTTGATTTCCCTTCCACTGACGACGCGTCATTGATATTGCGACTGCGTCAGGGGATATCAACCCCTTTGTCTTACCGAACGTCAGAGAAAAGACGCCCAGGTGATTGAGTTTTCGGGTATTTTTCTCACGCCTCATATGATTCGTGACGAATTACCGGTCGAATGTCAAGCAATTCTGTTGCCAGAATGACGAAAGCGCACACTCTACCTGATAAAATCCGTTACGCAACTTTATTAGCATGCAAAAGCAAATCACGCCAGCCAGGCTCCTGCGCCTTATCCCCTCAGATTACAGGGAAAATTTGCCCCCAAAGCGCCCTCGGCGTAGACTATTGTCACTGTTTAAGGAGTGGATTATGCACAATACGACCCAACCAATTGACCGAGTCTCTCTGCTTATCGAAGCAAACAAGCTTATCCGTGATCATGAAGATACTCTGGCGGGCATTGAAGCCACCGGCGTAGAACAGCGTAATGGCGTGCTGGTTTTCAGCGGCGAATACTTCCTTGACGAACAGGGGCTACCTACCCCGAAAAGCACCGCCGTGTTTAACATGTTTAAATACCTGGCGCATACGCTTTCAGAGAAATATCACCTGGTTGATTAATGCAAAACGCGAGGCCTGAGCCTCGCGTTTTTGTTTACAGCAACGGTTTTTGTCCGCGCTGTAGCCAGCGGAGCAACAGCCGATCGGCACTTTCTGCCGCACTGTTGGTAAAGCGATCGAGCAGACGCTTGCGCTGCGTAAAGCGCACGCCCACCAGCTCACGGCCGTCCATCAGGTTCAGCAGCAGGTCATCGCTGGTGCCCACCTCATCTACCAGTCCTTTCTCCTGGGCCTGGATCCCGTACCAGTGCTCCCCCGTCGCGACCTGCTCAATATCGAGCGATGGGCGCATACGGTGCACAAAGTCTTTAAAGAGGTGATGCGTTTCATTGAGATCTTCACGGAATTTCTGACGCCCTTCTTCCGTGTTTTCCCCCAGCAGCGTCAGAGTGCGTTTGTACTGCCCGGCCGTGTGCAGTTCAATGTCGATCTCTTTGTTTTTGAGGAAGCGGTTAAAGTTAGGGATTTGCGCAACCACACCGATTGAACCAATAATAGAAAACGGTGCCGCCACAATTTTATCCGCGACGCAGGCCATCATGTAGCCACCGCTCGCCGCGACTTTATCCACCGCGACGGTCAGCGGGATCTGTTTTTCACGCAGGCGCTGCAGCTGTGACGCAGCCAGTCCGTAACCGTGTACCACACCGCCCGGGCTTTCAAGACGCACCACCACCTGATCCTGCGGTTTTGCCACGGCAAGAACGGCAGTGACCTCTTCGCGCAGAGACGAAACTTCATGCGCATCCATGCTGCCTTTAAAGTCGAGCACATAGACGCGTGGCTTTGCCTCATCCTGCGGTGCATTGAGCTTGGCTTTCGCTTTTGCCGCTTTGGCTTCCTGTTTATGCTTTTTCTTCTGCGCTTTAAGCCACTGCTTCTGTTGATGGCTATCGAGCAGCGACAGAGACATATCTTCCTGCATCTCTTTATACTGCTCACTCAGGCGGGTAATGCGTAACTCCCCACGCTGACGCTTACGCTGCGTCAGGTTTACAATCAGAACGGCAATCACCGCAATGGCAATCACCACCGTTGCGATTTTGGCCAAAAACAACCCATACTGAGAAAGTAATTCCACGCGTTCCACCTTGTTTAACCACGATTCTTTCACGGCAGTGTACAACAGCCCTGCCCATGCGTCTCGCTCGTGACATTACCTCTACGAGCCTGCTTCAGGAATCCCCTCATGGGGGTTTAAATATTTGCAAATTGTTAATTTTACAGTAATGCCTCCTGTAGACTGATTGAATTCTCATGCTAATTCGGGCATAAAGCCGAAAAGTCATAAAGAAGGCGTCATTGCGTCACTGCGCGCCAGAGGAGTCCCCGTGCATTATCAACCGCAAAAAAATCTGCTGCAAAATCGCATCATTCTGGTCACCGGTGCCAGCGACGGAATTGGTCGCGAGGCGGCCCTGACCTACGCTGACTATGGCGCGAGCGTTATTCTTATTGGTCGTAACGAAGAGAAACTGAAAAGCGTCGCGCAGGAAATAGAGGCGGCAGGCGGCATTCCGGCCCCGTGGTATACCCTCGATTTACTCACCTGCACGCCAGCGGTGTGCCAGGAGCTTGCTCACCGTATTAGCGCCCACTACCCGCGGCTGGACGGTGTCCTGCACAATGCGGGTTTGCTGGGAGAAGTCCGTCCTATGGATGAACAGGATCCCGATATCTGGCAGCAGGTGATGCAGGTCAACGTCAACGGCACGTTTTTCCTGACGCAGGCATTGCTTCCTTTATTACTTAAATCCGAGTCCGGCTCGCTGGTCTTTACCTCCTCAAGCGTAGGCCGCGAAGGTCGAGCCAACTGGGGGGCATATGCCGTCTCGAAATTCGCGACTGAAGGGATGATGCAGGTGCTGGCGGAAGAGTATCAAAGCCGCCATCTGCGCGTAAATTGCATTAACCCGGGAGGAACGCGCACCAAAATGCGCGCCAGCGCCTTCCCGTCGGAAGACCCGCAGAAACTGAAAACACCCGCAGACATTATGCCGCTTTATCTCTGGCTGATGGGCGACGACAGCCGTCGTAAAACGGGGATGACCTTCGATGCCCAGCCGGGCCGTAAACCAGGGATTTCGCAATGAGTGAAGAACGCCATCAACAACGCCAGCAGCGTCTGAAGGAACAGGTCGATGCGCGCGTTGCGGCCGCACAGGACGAGCGCGGGATAATTATCGTCTTTACCGGTAACGGCAAAGGTAAAACTACCGCGGCATTTGGCACCGCCACGCGTGCTGTCGGTCACGGGCAGAAAGTGGGCGTCATTCAGTTCATCAAAGGCGAATGGCCGAACGGCGAACGTAATCTGCTTGAACCGCATGGCGTTGAATTTCAGGTGATGGCGACAGGTTTTACATGGGATACGCAGAACCGTGAAACCGATACTGCAGCTTGTCTTGCAGTCTGGGAGCACGCCAAAAGAATGCTGGCAGACCCCGCCCTGAATATGGTTCTGCTGGATGAGATAACCTATATGGTGGCCTACGACTATCTCCCGCTGGATGCGGTACTGGAGGCGTTACAACAACGCCCGGCGCACCAGACGGTTATCGTCACAGGGCGTGGCTGTCATCGGGAAATACTGGAGCTTGCTGATACCGTCAGCGAAGTGCGTCCGGTCAAACACGCGTTTGACGCGGGAATCAAAGCGCAAATCGGTATTGATTACTAAGAAAAAAGCCCGGTGATATTCACCGGGCTTTTATGTTAACCGTTGTTGTTGCGGCTGCCAGAGCGGCGGTTGCTGCTCACCTGGCTATGGCGTTTCACCGCACGACGGATCTGATTCGCCTTCATACGACGACGATCTTTTTCCACCGCCACTTTAGAGGTGGTTTCTGGCGTCAGGCCAACCAGTTCACGCAGGTAGTTAGTCTGTGTCAGATCCAGCTCGGTATAACCACCCCGTGGCAGACCTTTTGGCAGCAGGATGTCGCCATAACGGACACGGATCAGACGGCTCACCTGCACACCTACCGCTTCCCAAAGACGACGCACTTCGCGGTTACGGCCTTCAGTCAGGGTAACGTTGTACCACTGGTTAATGCCTTCGCCACCGGTAAATTTGATGGTTTTAAATGCCGCAGGACCGTCTTCCAGCTGAACGCCGCGTGACAGATCGCGCAGTTTATTCTCATCAACCTGGCCGAAGACACGCACGGCGTATTCGCGTTCCACTTCACGGCTAGGGTGCATCAGACGGTTTGCCAGTTCACCATCAGTGGTAAACAGCAGCAGGCCGCAGGTATTCACGTCCAGACGCCCCACGGCAATCCAGCGAGCGCCGCGCAGTTTAGGCAGACGGTCAAACACCGTCGGGCGACCTTCAGGGTCGTTGCGCGTACACAGCTCGCCTTCTGGCTTGTAATACGCCAGCACGCGGCAGATCTGCTCAGCGGACTCTTTCACGGAAATAAGATGACCGTCGATGCGGATCTTCAATCCCGGTACGATTTCTACGCGGTCACCCAGCGTGGCGATTTTACCGTCCACACTCACGCGACCCGCTTCAATAATGGCTTCGATTTCACGGCGTGAACCGTGGCCGGCACGCGCCAGCACTTTCTGTAACTTCTCGCTCATTGAGCTTCCTCAGGTGTCGCCTTCACAGGCGTCGAATCAGGTCAAAAGAGGGCTCAGCCCTGCTTTGATGGCCGCGTAGTATATCTGCTTACACCCTTACAAGAAAGGCTTAACATCACCCACGCCTTCACGAATCACTTCTGGCGCATCTTCGGTTAAGTCAACAACGGTGGTTGGCTGCTGACCAAGGTAGCCGCCATGAATAATCAACTCGACCACCTTTTCCAGACGGTCTTTAATCTCTTCGGGATCGGATTCGGTGAACTCGCTGCCAGGCAACATTAAAGAAGTCGAAAGCATCGGCTCGCCGAGGGTTTCCAGCAGCGCCTGCGCAATCGGGTTGGACGGTACGCGCATCCCGATGGTTTTACGCTTTTCCTGTAACAGTCGGCGCGGCACTTCCTTGGTTCCTTTAAGAATAAAGGTGTAGTTGCCCGGCGTGTTATTTTTGATCAGACGAAACGCCACGTTATCGACATACGCGTAGGTCGACAGTTCGGAAAGATCGCGGCACATCAGGGTAAAGTTATGGCCGTCCGGCAGCTGACGAATGCGGCAAATGCGCTCCATCGCCCCTTTGTCTTCAATTTTACAGCCCAGCGCGTAGCCAGAATCGGTCGGGTAGACAATCACGCCGCCTTTGCGAACGATCTCCACGGCCTGATTAATTAAGCGTGGCTGCGGGTTATCCGGATGAATATAGAAAAACTGACTCATACTTCCCTCTCTTCAATTTTCTGCGGCTGTTCCCAGAGCTGCCAGACGGGCTCAACGCCTGCGGGCAACCAGAGCTTGCGTCCCAGCTCGATCCACGCACAGGGCTGATGGAAATCCGACCCTTGCGAACCCAGCAGACCGAACTGACGCGCGTAGGTTGCGAGCTGCGCACGCTCATTGGGCGCCTGCTGACACTGGGCGACTTCCATCGCCTCACCGCCACATTCGGCAAAGTGTGCCAGCAGTCTTTTCAGCCACTTAGCAGAAAGATTATACCGCCCCGGATGGGCGAGCACGGCCTTACCGCCAGAATGATGAATGACATCAATAGCTTGTTTTATTGTACACCACTGTGGCGGAACGTAACCGGTTTTCCCGCGTGCCAGATATTTTTTAAACACGTCCGCCATCGTTGTGGCTTTGCCCGCCTCAACCAGAAAACGGGCAAAATGGCCGCGCGTCACCGCCCCACCGTTTGCCAGTTTCTGTGCACCTTCCAGCGCTCCGGGAATATGCGCTTTTTCCAGTCGCTCACCAATCATTTCGGCGCGTTCGTTGCGGCGCGATTTTTGTTCTTGCAAAAACGCACGCATTGCCGGATGTTCAATATCGATATTGAGGCCAACAATGTGAATTTCGTGATTTTCCCAGACGGTCGAAATTTCGACGCCGGGCACCAGATTCAGCGCCAGTCCGCTGCGGGCAATTTCGGCGCGCGCCGCGGGAATAGCATCTGTCGTATCGTGATCGGTTATCGCCAGCGTGCCGACACGCATTTCAACGGCGCGATGAACCAGGACTTCGGGTGTCAGCAGGCCATCAGAGGCCTGAGTATGGCTGTGTAAATCATAAATTACGGCGTAGGTGGTATCGCTCAAAGCACTTCCCATAGCAGGTTAAAGACATCCGAAACCCCTATGATAACGGCTTGGCGCGAAATTCTGAAATCAAGGGTTGACAACTTGTCATCGAACTAGTTAACTAGTACGCAAGTTCACACGAGAAAGGTATCTGAAAATGACAGCACATTTCACTCTGCACGGTTGGTGGCGCACATCCTGATTATCGGGCAGTGTCACACGTCTGCAAAATGCAAACAGATACCCAGCCCGCGACTAAGCGGGCTTTTTTTTGAACAGAATAAATGAGAACAACATAATGCAAACAGCCAAACCACACCTCGAATTGCTGACCTGCGAGGCGGTCTATCGCCACAACCCAACCGCGCTGTTTCATCAGGTCTGCGGTGCGCGTCCGGCAACGTTGCTGCTGGAATCCGCGGATATTGACAGTAAAGACGATCTTAAGAGCCTGCTGCTGGTCGACAGCGCATTGCGCATTACCGCGCTGGGTGACACTGTCACGATTAAGGCGCTCTCTGAGAACGGTGCCGCGCTGCTGCCACTGCTGGACGCCTCCCTGCCAGCAGGCATCGAGAATGAACGCCACCCGGAAGTGCGGGTACTGCATTTCCCGCCGGTCAGCCAACTGCTGGACGAAGATGCACGCCTCTGTTCTTTGTCAGTCTTCGATGCCTTCCGCCTGCTGCAAAACCTGGTCTCGGTACCAGAAGATGAACGCGAAGCGATGTTCTTTGGCGGGCTGTTTGCTTACGATCTGGTCGCCGGTTTCGAAGACCTGCCGGAAACCGAACAGGGCAACCGCTGCCCTGACTACTGCTTCTACCTGGCCGAGACCCTGCTGGTGATCGACCATCAGAAAAAATACACCCGTATTCAGGCGAGCCTGTTCACGCCATCCGTGACCGAGAAAACACGTCTTGAGCAGCGCATTGCTCAGCTGCAACAGCAAATGACCGAAGCGCCACCCGCACTGCCGGTTCAGCATATAGAGAAGATGACCTGTGAGGTTAACCAGACTGACGATCAGTACGGTGCCGTGGTGCGTCAGATGCAAAAGGCGATTCGCGCCGGGGAAATTTTCCAGGTCGTCCCGTCCCGTCGTTTCTCACTGCCCTGCCCGTCGCCGCTGGCGGCCTATGACGTGCTCAAAAAGAGCAACCCAAGCCCGTATATGTTCTTTATGCAGGACAACGAGTTCACCCTGTTTGGCGCGTCACCGGAAAGCTCCCTGAAATACGACGCCACCAGCCGCCAGATCGAGATCTACCCGATTGCCGGTACACGCCCGCGCGGGCGTCGCGCCGATGGATCTCTGGATCGCGATCTCGACAGCCGTATCGAACTGGAAATGCGCACCGACCACAAAGAGCTCTCCGAGCACCTGATGCTGGTCGACCTGGCGCGTAACGATCTGGCCCGCATTTGTACTCCCGGTAGCCGCTATGTGGCTGACTTAACGAAAGTCGACCGTTACTCCTTCGTGATGCACCTGGTGTCCCGCGTGGTGGGTGAACTGCGCAACGACCTCGACGTGCTGCACGCCTATCGCGCCTGCATGAACATGGGCACCCTGAGCGGTGCGCCGAAAGTCCGTGCGATGCAGCTTATCGCCGCCGCCGAAGGGCGTCGTCGCGGCAGCTATGGCGGTGCGGTGGGTTATTTCACCGCGCACGGTGACCTTGATACCTGCATCGTTATCCGCTCTGCCTATGTTGAAGACGGCATTGCCACCGTCCAGGCGGGCGCCGGGGTGGTTCTTGATTCTGTTCCGCAGTCTGAAGCTGACGAAACGCGCAATAAAGCTCGCGCGGTATTGCGCGCCATCGCTACCGCACACCATGCACAGGAGATTTTCTGATGGCTGACATTCTGCTGCTCGATAACATCGACTCCTTTACCTATAACCTGGCAGATCAGCTGCGTGCGAATGGTCACAACGTCGTTATCTATCGTAACCACGTGCCGGCGCAAACCCTGATTGAGCGTCTGGCAACCATGCAAAACCCGGTGCTGATGCTCTCTCCTGGCCCCGGCGCCCCCAGTGAAGCGGGCTGTATGCCTGAACTGCTGACCCGTATGCGCGGCAAGTTGCCTATTATCGGCATCTGCCTGGGGCATCAGGCGATTGTTGAAGCCTATGGCGGATACGTCGGCCAGGCGGGTGAAATCCTGCACGGTAAAGCCTCCAGCATTGAACATGACGGTCAGGCGATGTTTGCCGGACTGCCGAATCCGCTGCCGGTGGCGCGCTACCACTCGCTGGTCGGCAGCAACATCCCGGCAGGCCTGACCATTAACGCCTCGTTCGAAGGCATGGTGATGGCCGTACGTCACGATACCGATCGTGTCTGTGGGATGCAGTTCCATCCGGAGTCAATCCTCACCTCTCACGGCGCGCGTCTGCTGGAACAGACCCTGGACTGGGCGCTGCAGAAACTGGAACAGACCAACACCCTGCAACCTGTTCTGGAAAAATTGTACCAGGCACAGACCCTGAGCCAGCAGGAGAGCCACCAGCTCTTCTCCGCCGTGGTTCGCGGTGAACTGAAGCCTGAACAACTGGCGGCCGCGCTGGTGAGCATGAAAGTTCGCGGTGAAAGCCCGCAGGAAATTGCCGGTGCGGCAACGGCGCTGCTGGAAAATGCCGCCCCGTTCCCGCGCCCGGACTATATGTTTGCGGATATCGTCGGTACCGGTGGTGACGGCAGCAACAGCATCAATATCTCCACCGCCAGCGCCTTCGTGGCGGCTGCCTGTGGTTTGAAAGTGGCAAAGCACGGTAACCGCAGCGTCTCCAGCCGGTCGGGATCGTCAGATCTGCTGGCCGCATTCGGTATCAACCTCGAGATGAACGCCGAACGTTCGCGTGAAGCCCTGGACGACCTGGGCGTCTGCTTCCTGTTTGCGCCGAAATATCACACCGGTTTCCGCCATGCGATGCCGGTTCGCCAGCAGCTTAAAACCCGCACGCTGTTTAACGTGCTCGGCCCGCTGATCAACCCGGCCCATCCGCCGCTGGCGCTAATTGGCGTCTACAGCCCGGAGCTGGTTCTGCCGATTGCAGAGACCCTGCGCGTGCTGGGTTATCAACGTGCCGCGGTGGTTCACAGTGGGGGAATGGATGAAGTGTCGCTGCATGCGCCAACGCTGGTGGCCGAACTTCGCGACGGTGAAATCCTGAGCTATCAGCTGGAGGCGAGCGACTTTGGTTTAACGCCTTACCATCAGGAAGCGCTGGCGGGCGGCACGCCTGAAGAAAACCGTGACATTCTGACGCGCTTATTACAAGGTAAAGGAGAGGTCGCCCACGAGGCCGCCGTGGCTGCCAACGTCGCGATGCTGATGCGTTTGCACGGCGAGGAAGATCTCAAAGCCAACGCACAAAAAGTTCTGAACGTACTGCGCTCAGGTGCAGCTTACGATCGCGTTACCGCACTTGCGGCAAGAGGGTAAAGAATGCAGACCGTTTTAGCGAAAATCGTTGCCGATAAGGCCATCTGGGTGGAAGCACGTAAAGCACAGCAGCCGCTGGCCAGCTTCCAGAATGACGTTGTCCCGAGCAGCCGTCGTTTCTATGATGCTCTGCAGGGCGCACGCACCGCGTTTATTCTTGAGTGCAAAAAAGCGTCTCCGTCGAAAGGCGTTATCCGTGACGATTTCGATCCGGCGCGAATTGCCGGTATCTACAAACATCATGCGTCAGCCATCTCCGTGCTGACGGATGAGAAGTATTTCCAGGGCAGCTTCGATTTCCTGCCTGTTGTCAGCGGGATCGCGCCACAACCGATCCTGTGCAAAGACTTTATTATCGACCCGTATCAGATTTGGCTCGCTCGCTTTTACCAGGCCGATGCCTGCCTGCTGATGCTCTCAGTGCTGGATGACGAACAGTATCGCCAGCTCGCTGCGGTCGCGCACAGTCTGAACATGGGCGTGCTGACCGAAGTGAGCAACGAAGAGGAGCTGGAACGCGCCATTGCGCTGAAAGCCAAAGTGGTCGGCATCAACAACCGCGATCTGCGTGACCTGTCGATTGACCTGAACCGCACGCGCCTGCTGGCGCCGCGTCTGGGCTCTGGCGTCACCGTGATCAGTGAATCCGGTATTAACAGCTACGCTCAGGTCCGCGAGCTGAGCCATTTCGCCAACGGTTTCCTGATTGGTTCTGCAATGATGGAACATGACGATCTCAATGCCGCGGTGCGCCGTGTACTGTTGGGTGAAAACAAAGTGTGCGGCTTAACCCGTGAAGAGGATGCCCTGGCTGCGTATGACGCCGGTGCGATTTACGGCGGGCTGATTTTTGTCGCCTCCTCCCCGCGCGTGGTGACCGAAGCGCAGGCGCGTCAGGTGATGACGGCAGCGCCACTCAGCTATGTGGGGGTCTTTCGCAACGCGGATATCGCCGACGTGGTAGCAAAAGCCGAAGCGTTATCTCTGCATGCGGTACAGCTTCATGGCAACGAAGATCAGGCCTATATCGATTCCCTGCGAAGCGCGCTGGCACCTCAGGTGCAAATCTGGAAAGCGCAGAGCGTGGGCGACAGGTTGCCTGAGCGTAACCTGAATCATGTTGATAAATACGTACTCGATAATGGCCAGGGCGGCACGGGACAGCGTTTTGACTGGTCCCTGTTGCACGGCGAAGTGCTGGACAATGTTTTGCTGGCGGGTGGACTTAGCCCGGATAACTGCGTGGAGGCCGCCAAAGCGGGCTGCGCGGGCCTCGATTTCAATTCAGGCGTAGAGTCGCAGCCGGGCATCAAAGATGCCAGTAAGCTGGCCTCGGTATTTAAAACTCTGCGTGCATATTAAGGAAGAGAAGATGACGACATTACTAAACCCCTATTTTGGTGAGTTCGGCGGGATGTACGTCCCGCAAATCCTGATGCCCGCCCTGCGCCAGCTGGAAGAAGCGTTCGTGAGCGCGCAGAAAGATCCGGCGTTTCAGGCTGAGTTTACCGACCTGCTGAAAAACTACGCTGGCCGTCCAACGGCCCTGACGAAATGCCGTAACCTGACAGAAGGCACCAAAACCACGCTGTATCTTAAGCGTGAAGATTTGCTGCACGGCGGTGCGCATAAAACCAACCAGGTGTTGGGTCAGGCGCTGCTTGCAAAACGGATGGGTAAAACCGAAATCATCGCTGAAACTGGCGCAGGCCAGCACGGGGTGGCATCAGCCCTTGCCAGCGCCCTTCTCGGTCTGAAATGCCGCATTTACATGGGCGCAAAAGACGTTGAGCGCCAGTCGCCTAACGTATTCCGTATGCGTCTGATGGGCGCAGAAGTGATCCCGGTGCACAGTGGCTCCGCGACGCTGAAGGATGCGTGTAACGAAGCGCTGCGCGACTGGTCTGGCAGCTATGAAACCGCGCACTATATGCTTGGCACCGCTGCAGGCCCGCACCCGTTCCCGACGATTGTGCGTGAATTCCAGCGCATGATTGGCGAAGAGACCAAAGCGCAGATCCTGGAAAAAGAGGGTCGCCTGCCGGATGCGGTGATCGCCTGCGTTGGCGGTGGCTCTAACGCTATCGGCATGTTCGCTGATTTCATCGACGAAACCAGCGTCGGGCTGATTGGCGTTGAACCTGCAGGCCACGGGATTGAAACCGGTGAGCACGGCGCACCGTTGAAACATGGTCGCGTCGGGATCTACTTCGGTATGAAAGCGCCGATGATGCAGACCGATGACGGCCAGATTGAAGAGTCATACTCTATCTCGGCAGGCCTGGATTTCCCTTCCGTTGGGCCTCAGCACGCCTTCCTGAACAGCACCGGTCGTGCGGACTACGTTTCCATTACCGATGACGAAGCCCTGGAGGCGTTTAAAACGCTCTGTCGCCACGAAGGGATCATTCCTGCCCTGGAGTCCTCTCACGCCCTGGCGCATGCGCTGAAAATGATGAAAGAGAACCCGGAAAAAGAGCAACTGCTGGTGGTTAACCTTTCCGGTCGCGGTGATAAAGACATCTTCACCGTTCACGATATTTTGAAAGCACGAGGGGAAATCTGATGGAACGCTACGATAACGCATTTGCAGCACTGAAATCTCGCCAGGAAGGCGCGTTCGTTCCCTTCGTGACGCTGGGTGACCCGGGTCCTGAGCAGTCGCTGAAAATTATCGACACCCTGATTGAAGCCGGTGCCGATGCGCTGGAACTGGGTATTCCGTTTTCCGATCCTCTGGCCGATGGCCCGACTATCCAGAATGCAACGCTGCGGGCATTCGCGGCCGGTGTCACCCCGGGGCAATGTTTTGAGATGCTGGCCGCTATCCGCCAGAAGCACCCGACCATTCCGATTGGCCTGTTGATGTATGCCAACCTGGTCTTCAGTCGCGGTATTGATACCTTTTATGCAGAATGCGCGCGCGTGGGCGTTGACTCGGTGCTGGTGGCAGACGTACCGGTTGAAGAATCTGCGCCGTTCCGCCAGGCGGCGATGCGCCATAACGTGGCACCTATCTTCATCTGCCCGCCAAACGCCGATGATGAACTGCTGCGCCAGATTGCCTCTTATGGTCGCGGGTATACCTACCTGCTCTCCCGTGCGGGTGTAACCGGCGCGGAGAACAAAGCGGCGCTGCCTCTGCATCATCTGGTCGAGAAGCTGGCTGAATACCACGCGGCCCCTCCGCTGCAGGGCTTTGGGATTTCATCTCCCGTTCAGGTCACGGCGGCAATTGACGCTAACGCAGCCGGTGCAATCTCAGGCTCCGCTATCGTTAAAATCATTGAGAAGAACGTGGACAAGCCAGAGCAAATGCTGGCTGAGCTGAAAACGTTTGTGAGCGCAATGAAAGCTGCAACCCGTAAAGCGTAACCTCTCCACCGTCTGGCTCCCCGCCAGACGGTGTTTCTGCCGATCAGTTATCCGGGTTCATCGTAAGCACTATCCGGTAGCGCGCCTTTCCCTGCCGTAACCTGTCGAGCGCCTCATTTGCCTGTTCAAAGGGCATCAGCTCTGTGACTGGCAGCGTCTGAAAGAGGTGGCTGAAACGCAGTGCGCGTTCGGTTTGCGACGGGGTGCTGACAAATGAACCTGTCAGGGTGCGTTCCGCGCCAATCATCATACCCGGCATGACCTGCAACGGTGTGCGTCCGGCACCCAACAGGATCGCTTTTCCTCTGGGGGCCAGGGCTGGCAATAACGCTGAAACCGCGTCTGCATCCGGGGCAGTGGCCACAATAATCTCGACACCGCCTTCCGCTCTCAGCCGTTCCGCCGCGTTTTCCGTCTGCGCATCGATATAGTGATGAGCGCCCAGCTGTAAAGCGTCATGCGCCTTTTCACTGCCGCGCGCAATCACGATAACCTCAAACCCCATCCTACGGGCGTACTGAATCGCCATATGGCCTAAGCCACCAATACCGAGAATAGCCACCCTGTCTCCCGCGCTGGCACCGGATTGACGCAACGCGTTAAAGGTTGCCGTACCGGCGCACAAGATCGGGGCCGCGTGAACGGAAGTGAGCGCTGAAGGAATGGCAATCAGCGCGGTATGGCGGATAACAACATACTCGGCGTAACCTCCGTCACAGCTCAGCCCCGGCGTTAGCTGATTTTCACACAGGTGAAAAAGCCCGTTACGGCAACGCGGGCAATGCTGGCAATATCCCCCAAGACGCCCGACGCCCACGCGCTGACCGGTGTGCCAGATCCCGGGAACTGCATCTCCTTTCCGGGTAATGTGGCCCACAATTTCATGGCCCGGAATGCGCCCGGGCTGCCCCGCTTCCGGTACCTTCTCCGCATCCTGAAGATCGGCACCGCAAACGCCGCATACCTCAATTTTGATCAGTACGTCCTCGGGTCCCGGCTCGGGCAACGGTCTGACGACCATTTCAAGCACGCCCGGCGAGGAAACCTGCATAGCACGAAAAGTTTTATTCACGGTATCACCTGTGATGAGCGGTGTATTATGCGTTACGGCCAGCCATGACGCCGCCGTCAATGTCCCAGATTGCGCCGGTGACCCAGCCTGTCTTGTCAGAAAGCAGGAAGGCTACCGTTTCAGCCACATCGCCCGGCGTACCCACGCGGCCAATCGGATGGAAGCTGTCGAAGCTCTTCATCACCTCTTTTACATCGTCTTTCGGGATGAAGCCTTCATAAATTGGCGTGTGAACAACGGCCGGAGACACGGCATTGACGCGAATGCCTTTCCCGCCCAGCTCAATAGCCAGGTTTTTGGTCCACGCATGCAGGCCGGCTTTCGCCATGGAATATGCGGAAGACGGCGTGGCCCCGATGGCCTGCTGTGCCCACATAGAGCCGATATTGACGATGGAGCCTTTAATACCGGCATCAATCATATTGCGCACCACATCACGGGTGATGAAGAAGGTCGCGCGGTTGATGCTCATGTACATGTCGTAATCTGACGCTTCATGTTCAGTAAACGGTTTCGGGAAGAACACGCCAGCGGCATTGACCAGCAGGCTGATGTCTTTGTGTTCAGCATTGATGATATTCATCATGTGCTGCATACCCTCTTCTTTCATCAGGTCAGCCACGATGATGGATACCGCCCCGTCGACCGCCAGCGCCTGACGAGCCTGCTCCGCTTTGTCCTTGCGGTTCCCCACCAGCACCACGCTGCCACCGTTTTTCAGAACCCGCTTCGCCGTTTCGAAGCCCATACCGCTTGTACCACCGACCACTAACAGCTTTTTACCGGCAAAAGATGCGTTCATTGCTAACCTCTTTTAAAACATTTGGTTGTCATTGATGAAAAGCCTCGCTCCTCATCGTGTGCATCCAGAATGCCACCCTGCATCAGGGTTGACGACTGAGAAGAAATTGCGACACAGGAAAGAAAATCTTCTTCGCTCAGGTATACTGAAAGAAAGAATAAATCGGAGTACCTGCAATGCGTTCCCTGAACAGACTTAAATGGCTACATGCTTTTGAAGCGACCGCCCGTCACGGTAGCTTTACCGGTGCGGCACAAGAGCTTGGCGTGACGCCTGCCGCAGTGGGCCAGCTTGTTCGTTCGCTCGAAGACTGGGTTGGCCATCCGCTGCTTCGCCGTACGCGGTCGGGTAAGGAGCGCCTGACGCTGGTGGATGAGGCTCAGGATGCGCTGCAGGACATTACGCAGGGCCTGGACAAGCTGGAAAGCGGGTTAAACAAACTGCGCGGACGTCGCGCACGTTCTGTCGTGGTCGTCACCGCCTCTCAGGTACTGATGATGAACTGGCTGATGGAGCGTCTTAACCGCTTCTCAGAAACGCATGACACAATCGATCTGCGGCTTAACGTCACGGAAAAGCTGATGGACGTATCGCACGGCGAGGCGGATATCGGCATTCGCTGCGGACAGGGAGACTGGCCCGGCGTGAATAAAACCTGGCTGATGGATGAAGAGGCGGTGCTGGTCTGTAGCCCCCGCCTGGTGCCTCCGGAGAAAATTGCCTGTGGTGACTGGCTCGCCACGCAGAAGCTGATCCACGATGACACGCCGCACCCGGGCGCGAATTTTCCCTCATGGGACGACGTTCTCCGTACCGTCAATGCCCCTGGCGCGCTGGAAAGCAGGCTGCATATTAACTCCACCTCCGCGGTTATTCTCTCGGCCCTGAGCGGCCGGGGGGTGGCGATTGTACGTCACGCGCTGGTGAAACAGCTGATTGAAACCGGGCAACTGGTTCAATTGCACCCAGACCATCGCTGGCCGTTAACATGGTCTTACTACCTGGTGACCCCGCAGCACACCGCCATGCGTGAAGAAGTAAAAATATTTCACGACTGGCTTCTTCATGACGTGGTCTCTGACAATCCATAACCCGCCTTTTTTAAGCATCATGCGGCAAGGGTCATCGCGTACCGGCATGATGCTTCTCTCTTCAGACGTCCGACATAGTTTTTCTTTTCTGCAACGCAAGATTAACTGATTTGTTGAAGATAACCGGCTTTCTCATAATCGCCCTCAACGAACGGTAAAGCAGGCCGGTACCTTATCCGGCCGCCTTGCCTTAACCCTGAGCGAAGGAGAGAACGATGGCTTATCTGCAAATCAGCCTTGATATCAGTAATGAAAACCGTGCGGCAGCCGCCGGGGTCTACCAGCAATACAAAACCCCGTTCCTGACCACCATCGACGGTGCCACCTCTAAAGAACTGCTTGTTCGTGACGAGGACGTACAGGTCCTGCACGGATTTAAAACCGTGTCCCAGGCACAGGCGTATCTCAGCAGTCCGCTTTTCACCCAGGACGTCGTTGAAGCACTGAAACCGTATCTGAACAGCGCGCCTGAAATCCGCATTTACGACGTCCTGTAACGGGCATTTTCTGAAACCTACACGTACCGGAGCTATGAATGTTTTTAAACTGGAATGAATATCGCACCAGCCTGCTGGCCACCGTCGGGAAATTTGCCAGACTGCAGCCTGAATTTATGAAAGGCTTACAGCAGATGGATAAAGGGGCTTCTGAAAATCAGCACCTTGATCCCAAGACCCACGAACTGATTGCGCTGGCTGTTGCCGTTACCACTCGCTGTGATGGTTGCCTGGCGGTACATGTGGAAGCTGCGGTTAAGAAAGGCGCAACGCGTGAAGAGATAGCTGAAGCGCTTTCCGTTGCCATCAGTCTGAACGCCGGTGCTGCGTTAACCTATACCGCCCGGGCTCTGGATGTTTTTGACAACCTGCCAACAAAATAAACCTGCATACGGCACCGCCTGCGGTGCCGTTTAATGACTGACTATGATGTTACTGAATTCTGATTTTTCACTGCGAGCCATCATTACTCCTGATGACTACCGCTGGGTGCCTTCCCCGCAACCTGGTGTGGAGCGCGTCATGCTTGATCGCATTGGCCACGAGCAGGCCCGCGCAACCAGCCTTGTCAGGTATGCTCCTGATTCTGTGTTTCCTGAGCACACCCACCCCGGCGGAGAAGAGATTCTGGTGCTGAGCGGTACCTTTACGGAAAACGGAACCGATTATCCGGCTGGCTGGTATCTGCGCAGCCCGGACGGCTCGTCGCATCGACCGTCCAGTCGTGACGGCACCACCCTGTTCGTTAAGCTGCGCCAGTTCGCCGCCGAAGAACAGGAACCGGTCAGGATCAATACCAACGAGGCGAGTCGCTGGCACGGCCAGCCGCACAGACTCATTTGTCCCCTGTTCGCAAGCGTAGCGGAAACCACCCAGCTTCAGCGGATCGCACCGGGTGAACGACTCTTCTGCGCTCCGCTCGCCGGAGGAGCCGAGCTCCTGCTTCTCGAAGGGGAAATCAGCGCACCGGAAGGTCGTTACCTGAAAGGAAGCTGGCTCAGATTTCCTGAAGGCGATTTGCCGGCGCTGACGGCCGCCGCCTCTGGGGCACTTTTTTATCTTAAAACGGGACATCTCAGCCCGACCACACTGACCGGAGCGATACCATGAAAGGCAGCGTTATTATCATTGGTGCGGGTGTCAGCGGCCTGTATGCGGGCACACTGCTTGAAAAAGCGGGAGTGGATTACGTGATACTGGAAGCGAGGAAAAGAACCGGCGGTCGCGTACTTTCAGGTCAGGTGTTAGCAAACACGCCTGATGGGGTTCATGTGGACATGGGTGCGACCTGGTTCTGGCCGGAAATTCAGCCTGACTTCGCACACCTGGTTCATCAACTTGGATTAACGCCTCTCCCTCAGGGGCGACCAGGGGATATGCTTTATGAACGCCAGACGACGTCCCCTGCGCAACGTTATCCTGCCTATGTGACATCACCGGAGTCGTTCAGGCTTCAGGGTGGAATGCAGGCGCTGACGAGCGCATTAACACGCCAGATCCCGGCGCAGAAGATTAAGTCAGATCATCAGGTGGTTTCCATTTCCCGTCTCGGCGAGGGTATGCAGGTCGCGACGCAGTCCGAAACGGGCGAAGGCTCACTTTTCACCGGTGAACACGTTTTCCTCGCCCTGCCTCCCGCGCTGGCAGCAAAAATGACGTTCGAGCCGGCATTGCCGGAGCAAGTACTTTCACAGTGGCGTAAAACGCCGACCTGGATGGCGCCTCACGCAAAATATGTCGCCCTGTACCAGACCGACTTTTTGCAGGCACAGCATCTCTCCGGTGATGTAAGCAGCCGTGTGGGTCCGATGGTTGAAATTCACGATGTGTCAGAGCCCGATACCGGCAAAACGGCTATCTTTGGTTTTATTGGCGTACCGGCAAAATCGCGATGGACGGTGAGCGAGGCCGAACTCAAGCGACTGTGCCGGGAGCAACTGGTGCGACTCTTCGGAGAAGACGCGGCAGAGCCTGAAGCCGAGTGGATAAAAGACTGGGCCGCCGATCCGTTTACGACGACAGAATTTGACCTGCAGCAGGACGTCGGGCACGCACAGCCTCAACAGGTTCCGGCGCAGGAAGAATGGGCTGATAAATTAACCGGGATTGCCAGCGAATGGTCACCGCAATTTTCGGGTTATCTGGCCGGCGCAATTGACGCTGCTGCTGAAGGCGTTGGGCACTGGTTACGCCACGTTGCCAGACCCTGAGGCCTGTATCTGCCGATAACAAACATTTTGCTTCCCGGACCGGATTAATGAAATTTATTCATTTTTCTATTCTGATAACGCCTATTAACACGCGGTTTATTTCTGTTAAGAATAGTTGCCAATGACTGCAGACGAATGCCGGCTGGCGCAACGAACTCATACAGGAAAACCCGATGAAGATAAAAATTATACTCAACGACAAGACGCTGACCGCAACGTTAAATAGCAGCCAAACCAGTCGTGACTTTATCGCACTGTTGCCCCTTACGCTGCAGCTGAAAGATTATGCCGGGGAAGAGAAAATCAGCGATCTTCCTCGCCGCCTGTCCACGGCCGGCGCACCTGCGGGTACCGCGGCCGCTAAGGGTGATATCACGCTATATGCCCCGTGGGGAAATCTGGCGATTTTCTATAAAGCACACGGATATGCGTCGGGATTAATTACGCTGGGGCAATTAGACGAACCGGATGCCTTGCCCGTATCACCTGCTGAATATACTGCCCGATTTGAGCTACTGACGGATAAGTAGACGCCCGAATATGTATTTCCGGCACAGCCGGCAAATCTCATCACAACACATTTATCCCCTTCTCTTTTTCCCGGTACCGGGTTTGCCGTTTCATTCACAACAGGAGAGTATGATGATCCGTTTCACCTCTGTAGCAGCATCACTATTGGTATTTGCCGGTATGTCCGCACACAGCGAAACCACCCCTTCAGCTCAAATGACCGTGTCTGAAACGGGCAGTCGCGCGACGGTTGCCGAACCCGCTGATCACTTTACCGGACGTGCTTACATTGACCCCCTCTTCTCACCTGTCGCCCCGCAAAGAACAGGCGCCGCGTATGTCACCTTCGTGCCCGGCGCACGTTCCGACTGGCATACCCATCCGCTTGGGCAAACACTGGTGGTCACGTCCGGGACGGGCTGGGTGCAGGAGTGGGGGCAGGGGCGAAAAACCGTGCACGCCGGGGATGTCATTCAATGCCCGCCAGGGGTTAAACACTGGCACGGCGCAACGGATAAAACCACGATGGTGCATATGGCCATTCAGGAATCGAATGAGCAGGGGCAAAACGTGAACTGGCTTGAAAAAGTCAGCGATGCGCAGTACCTGCAGGCGGGAGGGCATTAATGCTGAACAGAACCGCCCTGCTTATCGTTTCACTCTTATTGATTAACGGATGTGTCTCCCAGACTACTCAAAACAGGAGTTCGACAATGAAACCGGAAGACTCACGGGACGCTGTAACCCAGGTCGCGCCAGCAATGGCTGCCTATTCAGAACAGTTTATTGAAAAAGATCTCTGGAATCGCCCGGAACTGTCGCGACGCGATCGAAGCCTGGTGACGGTTGCAGCGCTGATCAGCCGCAATGATACGGCGGAACTTCCCCACTACCTCAACGTGGCGCTGGACAGCGGCGTAAAACCTGCGGAAATCTCAGAGACAATCACCCACCTGGCTTTTTACGCCGGCTGGCCGAACGCCACCTCTGCGGCGCTGATCGCGCGTCAGCTGTTTGCTCAACGCCATATCGATACCGCTTCCTTGCCAGGCGGAAAGGTGGATTTCCTGCCGCTGGATGAAGAGTCGGAAAACAAGCGTGCCACGCTGGTTGAATCAAACTTTGGCAAGGTCTCGCCGGGCGTAGTGAAATACACGACCGACGCGCTATTCCAGAACCTGTGGCTCAGGCCCGGACTGGCGCCTCGGGACAGAAGTCTGATCACCGTCAGCGCGTTGGTCACTGCCGGCCAGGTGGCCCAGGTTCCTTACCATCTCAACCGCGCCATGGACAATGGTTTAACCCGGCCCCAGGCGTCCGAAGTCCTGACGCAACTGGCCTTTGTTGCGGGCTGGCCCAATGTTTTCTCGGCGATGCCGGTCTTTAAAGAGGTGTTTGCCGGCAGGGATAATGCCTGACATTTAGCCACGCAACTGTAAACGCCAGGCACCGGATGAGGGGCCTGGCTTTGCGTTGCTGACAAACGTCTCTCTTCAGGGATGTTTGTAATGGCGTAGCGCGTCGACCACCAGCTGGAATGCTTTCGATAGATTTCGGTTCTCGGGATAGTAAATATAATAGCCATCCCAGTAGGGACACCAGTCGTCGAGCACGCTAATAAGCTCCCCACGGGCGATATGCTTTTCTGCGATATCACGCGGAACATGCGCCAGGCCGTACCCTTCCACTGCAGCCTGAAGGCACTGATAGATCCGGCTAAAGACCAGCTGGCCAGTGACTTTCACGTTCAGGCTTTTACCCTCTTTTTCAAATTCCCAGACGTATAAATTGCCATGCGTAGGAAACCGCAGGTTGATGCAGTTGTAATCAATCAGATCGTTAGGGTGCTGCGGCTGAGGATTGCGGGAAAAATAATCAGGTGAGCCGACCACGGCAAAACGGACATCCGGGCCAATACGCACGGAAATCATGCCGTTGGAGATCTGTTCCCCCAGACGGGTTCCTGCATCAAACCGCCCGGAAACAATATCCGTCAAGGCATAGTCATCAATCAGCTCCAGACTAATGTCAGGATATTCTTTAAGCAGCGGTTCCAGCTTCGGCCAGATAACAGACCCGATAGCATAATCTGATGTTGATATACGCACCGTACCCGCGGGTTTGCTGTTGAGATCTTTCAGGGACTGCAAACGACCCTGAATACCATCGATGTAAGGCCCCAGGTCATCCAGCATGGACTGACCAATATCGGTTAACGCAATACTGCGCGTGGTGCGAGTCAGCAATTTCATCCCCAGACGAGATTCGAGGGTACGCATAGTATGGCTCAGGGCTGACTGCGATACGCCTAATTGGGCCGCAGCTTTGGTGAAGCTTTTTTCGCGCGCAACGGCAATAAAAGCCATTAAGTCATTAAGATTTTCTCGTGCCAATCTGGGCCTCTGATATCCGGAAAATGGGTGGCTGATTCATCCCAATACACTGTCTCTTCAGACGAAAAGCGTTCTGGCGGTATGGCGTTCATTATAAATGACGGCCGCCTGCGCTGTACGAGAAGCAGTCTATCTAATTTATGAAAATTCCTCATTACTGCATTTTGATTTAGTCAGTTTTAACAACATCACATTTCCCGCAGAATACTTTTACACAACGTGAGACGTCTGCATTGCACGTGATTCCACGGTAAGAGGTATCAAATGGTTAAGTATGATTTTAGTGGCAAGGTGGCGCTGGTCACCGGCGCGGCTTCCGGTATGGGGCTCGCGACCGTCAGGGCATTTTGCGAATCTGGCGCAACGGTGGTGATGGCGGATATTCGCGAGGATGCGTTATCTCGCGAAGCGGATGCGCTACTGGCTGAAGGGTATACCGTGAAACCCGTTGTCTGCGACGTGACTGACGAAGAGCAGGTCAGACGCATGATTGAGAACGCAGTACAGGCGTTTGGTCAGCTCGACGCCGCCTATAACAACGCCGGTATTCAGAGCCCCATTGCAGAAACCGCAGATGCCAGCGGCGAAGAGTTTGATCGCGTCAACGCGATTAACCTGCGGGGTATCTGGAACTGCATGAAATATGAGCTGCAACAAATGCGCCGTCAGAAAAGTGGCGCTATCGTTAACTGTTCGTCTCTGGGCGGGCTGGTCGGCATTGCCGGGCGCGGCGTTTATCATGCGACAAAGCATGGCGTCCTCGGGCTGACCAAAAGCGCAGCGCTGGAATATGCCGCACGTGGAATACAAATCAACGCCGTTTGTCCCGGCATTATCCGCACGCCAATGGTCGAAAATATGCTGAACAGCGAGCCTGACGCAATGGCCGAGTTCATGAAACTGCAGCCGATTGGTCGCCTGGGCGAGCCCGAAGAGATCGCGCGCGCCGTCTTATGGTTGTGCAGTTCCGATGCCAGCTTCGTCACCGGACAGGCTCTGGCAATTGATGGCGGTTATACGGTTCAGTAATCAGATGTCATTCTGGTTTATTCCCGACAGGGTGTAGACCAGTGTATTCAGCGATTTGAAAGAATAAAGACGATTACCACGGGTTCGTCGTGGTTCTGTTTATACTTTTGAATGGTGTCTAAACAGGGTGGAGGGACTCTTCAGTGGAATATACAGTATTAAGCAACAACCTCAGAATGCCGATGGCGGGTTTTGGTGTTTTTCAGGTCACCGATAAAGAAGAATGTAAACAGTCAGTGCTGAGCGCCATTCGTACAGGCTATCGCCTCATTGATACCGCAGCAGTGTACGGCAATGAAGACGCCGTGGGCGATGCCGTTCGTGAAGCCATCGCTGAAGGTCTGTGTACCCGCGAGGAGTTATTTATTACCTCTAAGCTGTGGGTGCAGGACATGGCAAGCTACGAGACCGCCAATGCCGGTATTGAGGCCTCGTTAAAAAAATCGGGGTTAGACTATTTCGATCTCTACTTATTGCATCAGGCAATGCGCGATTATTTCAGCGCGTGGCGGGCTTTGGAAGATGCGTATGATGCCGGAAAGCTAAAAGCGATTGGCGTGTCTAATTTCTACGCCCACGTGCTCACCAACTTCTGTGAAACGGTCAGAATTAAGCCCATGGTAAATCAGGTGGAATTACACCCTTACTTTGCGCAATCTGACGCGCTCGAGACCATGAAATATTACAACGTTCAGCCAGAAGCCTGGGCACCACTTGGCGGCGGAAGGCACAAACCGTACGAAAATGAAATGCTCAAGGGGATTGCCGAAGCGCATCAAAAAACCATCGCTCAGATCATTCTGCGCTGGAATGTGCAACGTGGCGTTACCGTCATTCCTAAATCCACGCACCAGAACCGGATTGAAGAGAACCTGGCTATCTGGGACTTCTCTCTGACTGATGCCGAAATGGCGCAAATCAGTTCGCTCGACTTAGGCTATGTTGGCGATGCGGTTAAACACTTTAACCCTGAGTTTGTTCGCGGGTGTCTGGGTGTAAAAATCCACGACTAAGCGCGACGCGGCGTGCCACCCTCTTCCACTTCTGCAGAGAATGTTACGCCCCTCTCCCTGCTTCGGTACCGAACAGGGAGAGGATATATGTTTTAGCGATCCAGATGCTGAAGGTGGGCATCGTCTGCTTTTATTGCCTGGAACGGTTCTGGAAATAAAGTTACCGACCGAAACAAAATAGGTCTGTGCGACTTAGGATTCAGGCCGTGGACTTGTCTGTACCGGATATGCCATTATATGATTTGGTTAAATCTTTGTATTTATCTTTTGAATAAGGTTAATACAAAATGGCATACTTATTCAGGCGATAAGCGATGGTGTACTTGGATTATTTATTAACATTTATAGAAAGCAATCCGGCTCTGGCCATTGGATTTAATCTTATTCTGTTGGTCATTTCAGGTTTTTTTGCGCACCTGATGTGCAAATTCCTGCTCATAAAAATCGTTCGTAAGGTCTTCTTTGCCAGCCATAAACAGGATGTCCCGCTGGAAAAAGATCGTCGCATAGCCGAAAAGCTGTCGAATTTCATTCCGGTTATTATCGTTTATTACGTCCTGCAGTTTATGCCCAATATGCCTGCATCGCTGGTGACGGCAATAAATACCATTTGTGGGATTCTATTCTTTATTTTTCTGTCGGTTTTCTTCAATGAGATGCTGGATATTGTCAACAGCTCATATTTACGCAAGACGAAGCGTAAAAATCACTCTATCAAAGGCTATATCCAGATAGGGAAAATATTTATTCACGTCATCGCCGCGATCATGATCCTTGCCGTCATGTCGAATAAATCCCCCGCGATTATTATTTCCAGCCTCGGGGCCGTGGCGGCCGTGCTGATGTTAGTCTTTCAGCATACCCTGCTTTCGCTCGTTGCCAATATCCAGCTTTCGTCAAATGACGTCCTGCAGTTGGGGGACTGGATTGAAATGCCCGATAAAAACCTGAGTGGCGAAGTGACCGACATTGCGCTGCACACCATTACTATCCGTAACTGGGATAACACGATCTCGCGTATCCCGACCAAAAACTTTCTGACCGAAACGTATACCAACTGGCAGGCCATGTTTTCGTCAGGCGCGCGCCGGATTATGCGCAGCACCACGATCGATCAGCACTCCGTTACATTTCTGACGCAGGAAACGCTGGCCCCGATGCTGGCCCTGCGCGGCACGAATGAACCGCTGGCAAAACTCATCGACGGGCGTGATCCCATGGGCATACCGGACAGTTGGTTTATGGATAATGGCCTGACAAATTTAACGCTCTTTCGGCACTACCTGATGGCCTGGCTCGCCGATCGGCCTGATATTATCAAAGATATGTATATTGTGGTGAGAACGCTGAAGCCTACGCCGTCGGGTATTCCCCTGGAAATTTATTGCTTTACCTCTTCCGTACTGTGGATGGAGTATGAAAATACTCAGTCAGCGATATTTGAATACATCACGGCTGTCGCCGGTCAATTCTCGCTCCGCTTATATCAGTATCCGGCAGGACATGATTTCTGGCGTTTATCTCAGGAACACAGCCTTCGGGACCGCACCCCACCTCCAGGTGAAGGTTAAGCTTTTTTGAAAACAGGCCGGTAAAACGGAATAATAGACAGCCTATCATCATCCTGAAGCCATAAAAAAAACCCGCACTCGGCGGGTTTTTTTTATTATCGGTGAAGCTTAACTGCTCAGACTCGCGTCTTCATCGCTATCGTAAGGCTCACCGACAATGTGCGCGACTTACAGCGGAGAAACGTTACCCGCTGCTGGGCCTTTAGCGCCATTTTCAATGGTGAAGGACACTTTCTGGCCTTCATCAAGAGATTTGTAGCTGTCGCTCTGAATAGCAGAGAAATGTACGAATACATCTTTGCTGCCGTCGTCAGGAGTGATAAAGCCAAAACCTTTATCAGAGTTAAACCATTTTACTAAACCAGTCATTTTATTAGACATAGATAATTCCTTATTTTTTGAGCCACTAAGCGCGGCGATGATGGCCTGTATTTAGAGAGTAACTTATTTGGCACTTAGGAGGAGGCTCACGAAGAAGAGTATCTATTGATAACACCTGAACTGAGGACTGCTTTACTAAACTGCTTTAATAAGGTCTGTATTCCAAACCGATGACGCTATTTAGGCACAGAAAAAATTTTTAAGCAAAGTTTTTATTTTTTATTATAACCACTTAAACACCCGGACGGCTGAATGGCTATGAAAATTAAGGCGCTGGAACAGCGTATTCACGCCCTGTTTAGCTAAAGCATACCGCCTCTTTTGAGTGTGGATACCCGTCTGACGATGGGTCATCGTATGCGCGTGACTGCTCAACCAGAGGCTGAACTCGTGTGGCATGGGATTACATCGCTAAGCCGACTTTCCATCTGGATTTCTGATGCAAGGCTGAAGTCTGAGGTGGAAAGTTAATGCGCCCGCGCTAAGTAGCTCAAAATGCTTAAAATTCATGCCTATAGCGCACAAAGTGAAATAGATTTACGCTCGAAGCCACTTATCATAGGTATTTTGAATGAAAGTGGTGGTGTTAATGTCTGTGCTCAAAAGCTTTTTCTTCTTTCTTTTCGCGTCAGCAGCCTGCACTGTGCCCGTGCTTTGCCTGTGGGCGGATATCTATTTATTTAATCTGGATATACCGGAGATATCGCTGACCGAAATTGTGCAGGAAACAGTTTTAGGGGGCATCGTATTTATACACTTCCTGCTGGCGAAGAAATGGGCATTCATGCGCTATTGCAACATCCTGATTGGCGGCTTTTTCCTCTCCATGCTGATTCGAGAACTGGATGCATTTTTTGATCTTCTGGCTCACGGAAGTTGGGTATGGTTTGCACTGCTTTCCGCCGTTTGTGCTTTGCTTTATCCCGTTATCCATTATCGTCTTACCCTTACGCAACTGGCAGACTATACCCGTACCCCGTGGTACGGCGTGATGCTCAGTGGTCTGTTGGCAGTCCTGGTCTTCTCCCGGCTGTTTGGAATGCACGGATTGTGGTACGCGATACTTGATCAAAGCTACGTCAGGGTGGTCAAAAATGTCGTGGAGGAAGGCAGCGAATCATTCGGGTATATGCTCTGCCTTATAGCATCTGTAGGGTACTACTGCTCTTTCCGGTCGCTCCCCCGCCAGAAATGATTCTGGTATTTAGAGAGCACGATAAACACGCCAATCTTCCTGTGACGATGAGTTGAACGCCACAGGGAGAGCGGACTTCTATTCTCAAAAGCAAACGTTGTAGCGCCCAATATAATACGTTACATCTCTCTTAACGCCATCCGCGTGCTCCGTGTTCAGGTAATGCCCTTATAAAGTGAAAAAGAATCAATAGTCGTTGAACAGATGAAGATAAAAAAACAACATCAAAAATCTCTTCTTCAGATTTTTAATGGTGAAGTCAATCTCCCTCGCAGCAAAAATTCACGTGATTATATGTGAATTCGCAGACTAACATCTTAACGCTCTATTAATTCGGCGAATCTCTCAAGAAATGCACTAAATGCAGCTTTCGGTAGCATCGGAACGACTTTAATTATAACCGATGGTGATATATCTCGCAGGGAAGGATAGTCTAATACCTTTTCCATACCCAGGTCCCTCGCTTCAGTAGCGAGCATGATCCGATCAGCATGCTTAACTTCTGAGGCTTTACAGGAGGAAATATTAAATTTCACTCTGATCAATGACTCAATTTCTTTCTCAAGGTTTATATACTGCGGCATACATTTTTTTAAAGGAGAAGGGAAATCTTTTATGTAAGCCTCGGTGGCATCATGAAGAAGCCCTTCCAGAGCCAAATGCACTGGCGTTAAATAACTTACCAGAACGGAATGCTGAGCCACTGAATAGAAACTTTCGCATTGCCCACCAAAACGGCATTCATTTGACAAGCCCTTAGCGATATCAATTATATCTATATCATTTATACTGAGATTAAGAAAATCAATTTTCTTGCCGCTAAAAGTAACGATAGTGGTTGCTGAATGCATAAAACCGCCCCAAATAAAATAACTCTCAGACCATTTACCTGGAGTATAAAAAACGCTTTATCGAAAAAAAAGGACGCATGTCCTTTTTTCGAAAGGAGTTTTATTATAAGAATTGATGACGATTTGAGAAAATGGTATAGATGCGCCAGAAATATCATCGCTGACAGGTTAACCTAGGGATGCCAGGCATATGACTTGAGATTATTTCATGCGCAATCTATAATAATTCACAAACAAAGCGTTGAGTCACCTTTATGAAATCATTACAAATAGATTTATCACATTCTGACATTCTGAACTCTAAACTTAAATTCATTTTACCAGATGACATACTCAGCAGAGCTAAATTACTGATTTTTAATAAGGGAGAGATTTTACTCCACCAAGGAGATTCCCCATCGGGAGTTTACTGTTTAATTAAAGGTAAGGTACAAATAGAGCATTTATCTAAAGATGGTAAAGATATTACTTTTTGTATAGAAGAACCTCTCTCTGTGATTGGTGCCATTGAAATTTTCCAACATGATAGCACCAGCAGAAATCTGAGTACAGTAAAGATCCTTAAGACGTCAACGATAGTTTATTTTTCACTTAACTATATAAATACTATTGGATTAAATGAGCCAGTTTTTCTTCGTTTTCTTTGCCAACAACTTGCAAATAAATTATTCATCTCTTCTCAATTAAAAACCACTATGTGTTTAAGTTCATTACAGAGAGTGTCAAATTACCTCATGAATGAATATAATAAACATGGTTCCGTTATCAGGCTTGAGCGAAGAGAATTGGTCGCATCATTTCTTTCCATTTCGGTGAGACATCTCAATCGAGTTTTAGCAGAGTTACAAGAAAATCAAATCATAGAACTCAAGAATAAAACGATTATAGTGAAAGACAGTGAATCATTAAAGCCAGAGTAATCTGCAAATAACCTTCGCACCACATTCTACCACAGCCGCTTTCAACGCCATCGGAAGATGGTTCATTTATATGAAGCCTTTTTTAATCACAATTTTTTTATTTTATAAAAGCACTAACCATATATAAAAACTATGGCGCGCGATTTTTTCACAAATATCTTAGCGAAGTTAGCGCTCAGAATACTAATCGTTATTGAAGCGAGACCGACTGGCATGTCCACTAAAAAGAGATAGATGTCCTTTTTTTTGGATGCATTGTTCGTCATCTTATCTCGTGACAAGCTTCCTTACTGAGAGAAATACTATGAGAAAATTACTTATTGATACTGATACCGCTTCTGATGACGCAGTCGCTATTGTGATGGCACTCAGAGAGCGTACCGTTAGGGTTGAAGCAATAACAGTAGTCGTTGGTAACTGTGAGATCGAACAGTGTGTTCAAAACGCATTAGTGAGTATTGAAAAAGCCGGAACATATGCTCCTCCTGTATTTTCCGGAATGACAAAGCCGCTTTTTAAAACCCACTTCACTTCTCACCATATTCATGGCAAAGATGGTATGGGTAATATGGAAAATCCCCCCACCACCCTAAAGTCGGAATCACTTCATGCGGTAGATGCGATTCTTCTTTATGCAGAAAAATTCAAAGGTGAACTTGAGATCGTTACCCTGGGACCTCTGACTAATCTGGCAATGGCAGTACTGAAGGAACCACCGCTTGCGAAAAAAATTAAACATGTTTATATCATGGGCGGTGCCGGCCTTACTTCGGGAAATATCACGCCTCTGGCTGAGTTCAATTTTTTTGTTGATGCGGAAGCCGCTAATATAGTGATGCAATCAGGGCTCCCTATGACAGTCGTTGGGTGGGAAATAGGCATGGGAGAAGCTTTCATTAATGAAGATGATATAGCATACCTCAATCAACTGAGCCCCTTGGGTCAGTTCGCCGTAAGATGCAACAAATCCTTGATGGAGTTTAATGCAGGCCGAACGGTACGCAAGGGTTTTGATTTGCCAGACCCCACCACCATGGCAGTAGCGCTTTTTCCTGATATTGTTGAGGAGGCGTTTTCCCGTTATTCCTGGGTGGAGTACAAATGTGAGTCATCGTATGGACATTATGTTATCGATGCGACAAACCTTACAGGGAAAGCACCTAATGCCAGAATTATACTTAAAATAAAAAGTGGTATGTTCAAAGAGAAATTATTCTCGTTACTCGCAGACTCCGCAATGATGTATAGAGGAACTTTAGATGCATTTTAATTCCCGAAGGATTCCGAAAATTGAGCTTCACGTTCATTTGGATACGTGTATTAGCTATCATTGCGCAAAAATGCTGATGCCTGCACTGAATCTTAAAGTATTTCAGTCGAATTTTATCGCACCGAGTCAATGTACTGACCTGGGAGATTTTTTAAGAAGAATTTCTCCGCAGCTGAGCTTATTACAAACCCACACTGCATTACGTCAGGCCGTCGAAGACATGTTTGATCAACTCCATGCTGATGGGGTAATTTATGCTGAGTTACGCTTTGCGCCACTCTTACATCTTAATCAATATCTTACGGCTGAAGAGGTCATTGAAACCGTCCTGGATGCCATGCAGATAAATAGCCATATTTTTGATATCAAAGCCAATTTAATATTATGTACACTGCGTCATTTTACGGCAGAACAGAGCCTTGAGACGGCAAGACTGGTGACAAAATACCTGCATTATGGGGTTGTCGCGCTTGACCTTGCAGCTGATGAAGCCCGCTACCCGCTGGATAACCATGTTGAGGCGTTTAATTATGTACGCCAGCATGGAGGCAACTGTATCGCACATGCAGGAGAGGCTAAGGATTTCGTCAGCGTAAATGAAACGCTTAATAAACTGAAAGTTTCTCGCATCGGACATGGCGTCAGAAGCATTGCTGACAGAGCGACACTAGATCGGTTGCTTGAAGAGCATATCCATCTGGAGATTTGCCCGGGTTGTAACATTGTCTGTAATATTTATCCTTCCATTGAAGAGCACCCTGTTAATGCGCTTTTTCGTGAAGGCATTTCATTAAGCATTAATACTGATGCCAGAACCGTTGCCAACACCTCACTGGATAAAGAATATCAACTATTACATCATGTTTTTGGATGGGACACAGAAGAATTTCTGGTTTGCAATATCAATGCTATTGACGCATGTTTTGCCTCGCTACCGCTGAAGAAACAACTCAAAGCCAATCTTACGGGGTGATAATCCCAGACATACATTTAAACAACAGGCATGAGCGCTCATAACATCGAATATGAAATAACATGACCACATTTTTGTATCTAATACTCTGTGCGATGTCTACCGCCGCCGGCACCGATATGGTTTTGCCTGCTATTCCACTTTTTGCTACAGTCTTTAATATCTCATCGGAGATATCACAAAGGATACTCTCCATATATGTAGCAGGTAATGCCTGTGGTTTATTACTATTTGGTAACCTGGCCGATCGCTTCAGCAAAATCAGGATGCTCTTCTTTGCGCTACTTTTATTTTCACTAACTTCTTTTGGTTGCGCGTATGCTCCAGAAATAACACTTCTTTTAATATTACGATTTATACAAGGGATGGCTTCTGCTGCAGCATCAGTTTTCATCCCTGGATTTATTAGAGGTTTGTTTCCTCATCGGAAGGCAGCCCGGGCAATTGGATTGTTAGGGAGCATACAGGCATTAGTTCCGGCGATAGCCCCTGTAGTAGGTACACTTATCCTGCAGTTCTTTAACTGGAGAATCACGTTTATCTCTCTGGGCGTACTGACGATGGCTTTAGCTGTAATGATAAGGTTTGCAAAGGGACCAGAACGAAACCCAGGCCAGCACACGCCTGGAACGTACGTACAATTATTGAAAAATGCTGTTTATCTTCGCTATGCATTGAGCCAGGCTTTGGCCGTTGGCGGTCTGATAACGTTCGTATTCGGAGCACCAAGCGTCATTATCCTTTCCATGGGCGGGAACCTGAATGACTTCATCCTTATGCAAATGTTGAACGTAGGAGGTTACATCATCGCCGCCAACATTTCTCCGGGGTTGGCTGAACGTTTTAGCCATGAAAAAGTAATTCTTGCCGGCACGCTTATGGCATTGCTCAGCGCCTTCGCGCTATCGGGATATGGTTTCCTGAACGGAAGCCGGGCTTTTGTTATGACCATACTCTTTACGCCAATGGGTTTTGCGCTGGGGTTAAGGGGCCCCGTCGCCTTCTACAGGGGTATCGTTTCTGCAGGCAGTAATGATGCCAGAGGATCTGCGCTTATGATTTTCCTCACCTTCATAACGACTGCGCTGGGGTCACTCATAACTGGACATTTTATTACGGGTGGGCTCACCCCTCTTGCCATGTCAGTCACCGCCATGTTCTTACTGTCATTTTTGCTTTTTGTGTTATTGCCAAAACTGAACCGCCAGTGAATAAACAACAATGGGTAAGTCAATATTCTTTACAGCAGTGCATGAACGCTGTTGAAGAGTCGCTTCGGGGCGCAGCGGACATTGCACCCGCCCACCCCGGCAGTTAAAGCAAAGTAACTCCCCGGTACCTGTCTTGTCAGTCACCAGACGTACACTTATCAGGAACCCGAATCCGCCTCAATCAGGATAGGTCATCGGCGTCCGGTTTCTGCGCACGGTGGATCTTGTCACGGATCTTATCAACTGATGCTTTGATGTCAGCAATGATGTCGGCATCCATGCCAAGGGTATCCACGATACAGCGCGTGATAGTGCTGGTCTCGCTTTTCAGCGCCTCACCCTTCTCCGTTAGGTGGATAAGCACTTCGCGCTCATCCTTCGGATTGCGTGTCCGGGTGATCAACCCCGCAGTCTCCAGACGCTTCAGTAAAGGGGTCAGCGTGCTGGACTCAAGAAAAAGAATTCCACTCAGTTCCTTCACTGTTCGCCCATCCTGATTCCACAAGGTGACCATCACCAGATACTGGGGATAGGTCAGGCCAAGCTTATCGAGCATGGGACGATAGAGCTGGGTAAAAGCATGTCCCGCTGAGTAAAGAGAGAAACAGAGCATACCGTGCACATCGGGCAGGGAATCCTCGGAAGTAGTGTGTTTAGTCATATGTCCTCCAGTCCCCCTAAAATAATTTGCATACGATTTAATTGCAAGCGATTGACAAAGGCAAAAAGGGCTGCCATATTCATTTGCACACAAACAAGTCGCACACAAACTAATAGCACAACACATGACAGGAGAACGAAATGACAACTTTCACCACCACAGACGGAACAGGCATTTTCTACAAAGACTGGGGTTCAGGTCAGCCTATCCTCTTCGCTCACGGATGGCCGTTATCGTCTGATGCCTGGGATCAGCAGATGCTGTTTTTCAGCCAGAAGGGTTTCCGGGTCATCGCACACGACCGTCGCAGCCACGGGCGTTCGGACCAGACTTTCCACGGCAACAATATGGATCAGTATGCGGACGATCTCGCTGAGCTGATTGAGGCGCTGGATCTGAAGGATCTGATTTTAGTGGGTCACTCAACAGGGGGCGGCGAAGTTGCACATTATATCGGTCGTCATGGTACCTCACGTGTGGCTAAAGTCGTTCTGGTCGGCGCTGTCCCTCCTCTGATGCTCCGGACGGATGCCAATCCTGACGGCACCCCGATGGAGGTGTTTGATGCCATCCGCGAAGGCACGGCCAAAAACCGCTCACAGTTTTTCTTCGACCTGACGGTTCCGTTCTATGGCTTCAACCGTGACCATGTCCCCACCAATGACGGGTTACGTGAAAACTTCCGCAGAATCGGCCTGCAGGGCGGTATTAAAGGGCAATATGACTGCATCCATGAGTTCTCTGAAGTCGATTACACACACGACCTGCAGCAGATTGATCGCCCTACCCTGATTATTCATGGCGACGACGACCAGATTGTCCCCATTAAGGCATCTGCACACCGCGCCGCTGAGATCGTCGCGAATGCGACGCTGACGATATATGCCGGTGGTTCACATGGACTGGCGGAGACAGAAGCCGATCGCTTTAACGCTGACGTACTGGCCTTTATTCGCAGCTAACAAGGTGGCCTGTTCCAGACAGGCCGCAACCATCATACGCATAGCCTTTAAACTGAATTGAAAAGAGGAACGATCATGTCCAAATTTGCTGCCTCCCTTGCCGTTGCCACCGTTTTGCTGTCTGCCAGCGCTATTGCAGAAACCGCTAAGCCGACTGTTGTCCTGGTTCATGGTGCCTTTGCCGACTCTTCTAGCTGGAATGGCGTTACCCAAATCCTGCAAAAGGACGGGTATAACGTCGTCGCTGCGGCGAATCCGCTGCGCAGTGTTTCGACTGATGCGGCTTACGTCTCTTCCGTGGTGAACAATATTAAGGGGCCGGTCGTCCTTGTCGGCCATTCCTATGGTGGCCAGGTCATTACGAACGCGGCCCGTGATACAAACAATGTGAAATCGCTGGTGTATGTCGCCGCATTTGCTCCGGATGCCGGTGAAGCGGCGGCCGACCTGGCCGGAAAATTCCCTGGCGGCACGCTTGGCCAGGCGCTCGCCGCACCGGTGAAGCTGGCTGATGGTAGCGTCGATCTCTCCATCGACCAGGCGAAGTTCCACCAGCAATTCGCACATGACGTTTCAGCTAAAGAGGCGGCGCTGATGGCCGCAGGGCAAAGACCGATTACCGAAGCGGCTTTAACTGAAAAGTCAGGGGCACCTGCCTGGAAAAAACTGCCCTCTTACTTCATTTACGGTGACGGCGACAAAAATATCCCCGCCCAGGGTTTGCGATTCATGGCTGAACGCGCGGGATCAAAACACACCGTGGTGATCAAGGGCGCATCCCATGTCGTGATGGTTTCTCATCCGCAGGACGTTGCCACACTTATTGAGGAAGCGGCGAAGTAAACATCGCTCTCCCCCCTGAACGCCATCCCTCGTCTGAGGGATGGCCGTATTAGTAATGCCTCTTATGTTCCTGCCGGTATCCGTGAAAATGACATCAGCGGTATTCTTAATAATCCCAGGGACCTGGAATGCAACGGAACGTATCGCCGTCGACAGCAACATGGCAGACAGACGGGAATGAGAGATGAGTAGCGATCAATGACTCCCTGTTATCTGCCAGTTCCTGCAGCAGACGAATGCGAATCTGTGCCGCTTCTTCGGGATAATGGTCGAAACCATTGAACCAGTCAGGATGTTCAAACCCAACCTGGAAAATGGCATCGCCGGCAAAGGTGAGTCGTTCCCCCTCAGAGGCCAGCCTTACCACGCTGTGTCCGGGAGTATGCCCGCCTGTACGAACGACACGCACGCCGGGTGCAACCTCGTATTCCTCTTCGAATGTATGCAGTTGAGTCTGGTACGCTTCCAAAAATTGGGTAGCGGTTTGGCGCAGTGCTTCCGGGAAACCAGGCGGCATGGAGACCTGTGAAAAATCGGGGTCACGCCAAAATTCCACCTCAGCAGCAGCGACATGAATGCGAAGGTCTGACCGCATGCGCGCTTTCACACCCTCAATAAGCAGCCCACCAACGTGATCCATATGCAGATGCGTGATAATCACATCCGTGACGCTGGCAAGATCTATCCCCGCTGACGCCAGGCGGTTAACCGTTCGACCGGCGCGGGGTAAATCAGGGAAAGCCTCCCCCATCCCTGCATCAACCAGGATCGTCCGGTCACCGCTATGCACGAGAACCACATTTAAGGCCCAGTCGAGAAAATCGGCAGGCAGAAACTTATCTTCAAACCAGTGGGTACGTTCGGAGGCCTCCGCGTTATGACCCAACATGGGTCCAGGTAATGACAACACGCCGTCACTGATCACCAGAACATCAATCTTACCGACCTGTAGTGCATAACGTGATGGCACCTTTTCATAAACGGCTTCCCCATGCGAGGTGCCATTAACCGGTGCTAACGACGCTGCATCATTCTTAGATATCGCCATATTTCCTCCAGACAACATAATTAATCGATTTAAGGGTATACACACCGTCGAAATGACTTTTTCCCCTCTGTTATTTCCCATCATCAAAAATAAACATGCAGACAGAACACAATGAAACAGGGTTAAAACATCGCTATACTCTTATGATGCCCACTGTTATTAACAGGTATACTCATGAAAAATCATGATATTCCTCTTGACGATGCCGTTCATAAAATGGCTCAGGTATTAAAGAACCGACCTGAATTAGGCATAGACAGTGGAGATGCGCTGCAAATTCGCTGTTATCACTGGCCGCATGGGCCATTGCATGAAACTATCCCGCCACTCGATCAACATGTGATTATTGCTCACGTTGGACATATGCAGCGTGTTGAGCGAAAAACAGAAAATAAAATCGTTCAAAACACGATCCGGAAAGGCGCCATCACGACAATTCCTCAGGGAAGTACGTCTCGCTGGGATATTGCTGGTCTTGTAGATGTTATGCATTTATATATTCCTGATAATATTTTCGCCGATCTTCTGAATCAAATGGAGATACCCACTGCAGAGTTACTCTTACGCACAGCGCATTTTGATGAGACGGCATCAAAAATCACGCTGGCCGTTGCGGAAATCATTTCGGACAATAACAAAATTAACCAACTGCTCTGCGAGCACTTAACGCTGTCATTAATATTACAGTTAATAAAAAACCATCCCAACACGCTGACAGCCGCAGGTCAGTCGCAAGGAGTATTGTCTTCGCGCGCATTAAAAATGGCGCTGGAAAAACTGGATAACAGCCCCATAGGGGATGTCACGATTAAATCACTGGCTCTTGAGTTGGGAGTTTCCTCAGCTCATTTCTGCCGTGCCTTTAAAAACAGTACCGGCTTAACCCCGTACGGGTGGCTTAAGCAGCGCGTAATGGAACGCGCTTTCCACGAGTTACAACACACCGATAAACTGATTACAGAAATTGCCATTGAAAGCGGCTATGGCTCGCAAAATGCATTCACCCAGGCCTTCAGAAAAATAACAGGCTTGACTCCCGGTCAATGGCGTGAAAAAAAGAACACACGTTGATGCTGCCAGCCGCCAGGCAGCATCAATAGAGATGCCCTGTTACGGAACAATAATATAATCAGGGTTAGCAACAGAAAACATTTTCTCTCTGTCGGGTTCTGGCGGATAAATCCACTGAGTATTAATTTCCTGCTTTATTTTTTTCGCTTCCATGCCCTGGTACATAACCTGATGATCCCAGCCTTCCGTGTAGACCGCCCCCCATTTGCCCAGATCAAGACAGGTAACATATTTTGGCTGGCTGTAAGAATGCAGCGGTAATCCCAGTATTTCTGCTGCCGCGTTATGACCGGCGACGCGCCCCAGGCTCATCGCATGCTGGCAGGACATGACGTTATAATTACCTTCATCATCCGTAGGGACTTTTACGGTATCGCCGGTAACGAAGATACCCCTGGCGGCAGGTGCCCGCAGATACGCATCCCCAATAACACGGCCCAGATTATCGTGGTCGCCCGGGATGAGCCCGGCTAACGCGCTGGCCCGCATTCCCGCCGTCCATATCACCGTTTTGCTGGGGATAAATTCATCGTCCGAAAGCATCACCCCCTCAGCGTTGATTGCGCGCACTCTGACGCCCGTTCGAACAGTCACGCCATTACTGGCCAGCGCCTGATTGATGATCTCACAGGCATCCTCGCCCATCGCCTGACCAATTTTGTTCGAACTGTCCACAATAATAACCTGCAAATGGCGCTCCGAACCCAAGAGGTCTCTGAGGCGTTCCGGCATTTCAGTGGCGGTCTCAAGCCCGGTCAGGCCCCCACCGGCGACAACAACAGTATTTCGTGCGACAGAATCAGGCTCTGAAGCTAACGACATGAGGTGTTGCTCCAGTTCATGAGCAGCATTCAATGAGTTCACGTCAAAACTGTATTCCGTGATCCCCGGCAGTTCAGGGTGAAATGCCTGGCTTCCGGTGGCCAGCACAAAACTGTCAAAATTAACCGAGGTTTCGCCACTCTCTTTTTTTACCGAGATAGTTTTATTTTCTGCATCAATACCGGTGACATAACCGGCAATATAGTGCACACCCGCAGCCTCAAGAACATGCAGAATAGAGGGTGCCATATTTTCAAGTACGGCTTCATACAATCTTGGGCGAATGGTTAATGCAGGTTCCGGAGAAACCAAAAAAATCTCAATCCGATCATTTGCCTTTTCCATATGTACCAGCCTTGCTGCTGAAATGGCGGCCCACATACCTGCAAAACCCGAACCGGCAATAATAATACGTTTTTTCATAGCGATACCTGTTAACAGCGGATGATGAAAATGTCGTTACCGCACCAAGAGTAGTGAAAGTCAAACCTGCCTGCTCTAGCAAAATTGATGTGCTTTAATCAAATTTGATGTTTTTTTATCAGCGCTGCACGCGTCGCTAAATTTGTCCCATCCCGCCATCGACAGACAGGTCGATACCCGAAATAAAACTGCTTTCATCCGATGCAAGAAACAGCGCTGCCGCGGCAACCTCGTCGGGTTTGCCTAATCGACCTAACGGAATACGACTTGCGATGCTGGCGTCAAAAATCTCGCGTTCGCTCAGGGAAACGCCCATTTTACTGATAATCGGTGTGGCGATGGGTCCTGGGCTCAGGCAATTCACGCGGATCCCACGACCTTTAAGGTCGGTCGTCCAGCTGCGGGCAAAAGATCGCAGCGCGGCTTTTGAGGCGGCATAGATAGTGTGGCCATCGAACCCTTTATAATGCGCAATGGAGGACGTTAATATTATCGAGCCACCGTCGGACATTAACGGGAGGGCCTGTTGCACGGCGAAAAACGTCCCTTTTACGTTGATATCAAACTGCGTATTAAAATCATCTTCGGTGGAGGCCGGGAAATCGGAAAGCACAATAACGCCGGCATTTGCAAACATCACATCCAGCTTGCCGTACTTTTCGTTAATAATGCGAAAGAGGTTTTCATGGCTTCGTATGTCACCGATATCATGTTGTATTGACAGTGCATTATCGTCACCGAGCTCATTCATCGCCTGCTGCAGGGTTTCTGCATTCCTGCCAGTGATAATCACCTTTGCACCTTCTTCAATAAACCGTTTGGCCGTGGCCAGTCCGATACCGCTACTGCCTCCGGTAATTAACGCGACTTTATTGTCTAACTGTTTCATGATGATATTTCCTGTTATTACTGCTCAGACAGAGCGATCACTCGTAAGCGTGAATACGCGTGGCAAGTGTATTTCTGCGTTCATTAAGTAATTCGATAAGCGTGTCCAGTGCCCGAAGTTTTTCTCTGTGCTGCGCCAGACACTGGATAAAACGCGCATCATCCATGTCGCTTACCTGAGAAAACTTTTCCAGCTCTGCAATCTGTCGGGTACTGAACCCACATTTTAAAAGCGAGGTTATCCATCTCACTTTCTCGACGTCTTTTGCGTTGTAATTCCGATAACCGTTGTCCAACCGCTGAGAAACAATCAGTCCTTTAGCTTCATAATGTCTTAGCACTCGGGTGCTGACGCCAGTGAGCGCCGCCAGTTCAGATGGTCGCATACCTTTCTCCTCGTCATAGATGCACTCTACAACATTGACACTAGTGTCAATGTAAAGAGCCTAGCGCTAGCTGGAATGTAAGCAGATATTCCTGAGACAGGCAAAATTAACTCCGCCAACGAAGATTGCAGCAATCTTGATTTTGCCTTGACCGTTTATTGATTAACGGTCGGGATAATCAGCCTGTTCAGACAGAACTGCCCGGCGCTGACAGCGCCCTCTGATGAGATTGCAAGGAGAAACAATAATGGGCTTTAGACATTCGCTTTTTGGATGGGAACGTTCAAACTTCACGCATTACCAGGCGGCTTATTATAAGTACGGCGGCAGTGTTAATACTCACCCCGACATTATCAATTTCTTTATGCAGAAGAAGGAAAAAGATTTCGCATTCTGGCATTATCGACGCGATGGCGAGGTCACCGCAGCGTACTTTACCAGTGATAAAAATACCTTCGGCCTGAATGTCTGGCGCGATTACCCGGTATCTTATGATGAAATCATTATCCCCATGGCTGCCGATCAAAAAATCGTTCTGCCAGTAAAAACAAACCGGCTGTCTTCATCGCTGCGTGGGAATATAATAAATGCCACCTATGCTTTTCGTGAAAAACGTAAGGTTTGCCTGATTAAAACGTCTTTCTCAGGTAAAACGGTGAAAAAAAGAAACGGCGAGCTAAGAAAAATGCTGGCTGCGGGCGGAAAATGCATCCCGCTCAGAGAGATGTCACCGGCGGATATTGCTGATATTTACGTGCATCTTTTCAGGCTGCGTTTTGCTGACAGCGTCAGATGCTATAACAGGAAAAACATCACTGAACTGTTAACCGCCCTGCCACATATGGTCACCGGCAATGTACTTTTCTTTGAAGGTGCCCCCGTTGCGATAGATCTCGTACTGTGTGCCCGTAGTGAAAAAAGCCTGTATTTTGATGTTCCTAACGGAGGGATTGACCCGTCGATCACCGCATTCAGTCCAGGAAGTCTGCTCATGTGGAAAAATATTGTTGATGCACGAGAAGTGTGTCGCAATGAAAATAAGGCAATGCAATTTTCAATCGGATTGTATGATAAAAAATGGGACTATAAACTGCTTTGGGCCGAAACCCAGCCCACAGGTAAATCACTGGTTCTTTGAACTGTATTCGCCGCCCTGCCCTCAACAATTATTTATCTCCTTTCGGCGCATCCAATAAAACAATAATGATAACCTGAAATATGACAATCACCGGTGCGATGTACAGTAAAAAACATCCACATCGTACCATTTTACGAAAGGCAGAAAGCAGAGAGAGAAGTAATTCAGGTGACATGGTAAACCCCCGTTTACCATGTATTTAAACTCAATTTTTACAAGATTCAGTTCACCCTTTGTTAAGGAACCGTCAATGCTGTCCCTTTTCGCTTAGCGGTATCGTCATCGTGAACGATAGCCCTCCGCTGGCATTCCGTTCTGCAAAGATAGTACCGCGATGCGCCTCGCATATCGCTCGGGCAATAGAGAGCCCAAGCCCGGATCCACCGGTATGTCGTGAACGGGACTGCTCCTCACGCACAAACGGTGAAAATATGGTTTCAAGCAGTGCGTCCGGGACTGCCGGACCGTTGTCGCGGAAAATAACGGATACCTTTTTATCGCTGACATGATAACGAATATCCAGGATACCCCCTTCCGCAGCGTAACGCAGAGCATTGTCCATCAGGATCAAAAAGACCTGGCCTATCCGGTACGGATCAACCCGACAGGTCACAGATTCCCCCTCATGGTAGATAATGTTCACTCCCACCCTTTGGGCTGAAGGCATCGTCCATGCCACTTTCTCACGGATTATCTGGTCCAGGCTGGTTGATACCAGGCTCAAATTCAGCTGGTTGGCATCAGCCAGTTTTAACAGATGCAGATCGTCAACCAGTCTGTTTAAATCATTCATCTGCTGCATAATCATGTTCAACTGGGCCTGACTGGGTTCAAATACGCCGTCCATAATGCCCTGCAGACGACCGATGGCAGCCGTCAGCGGCGAGCGCAATTCATGTGCCATGATCACATGCGATTTTTTCAAATCTTTCTCGTAGCGTTCCAGCTGCATCGACATCCCGTTAAAGTTCTCGCTGAGGCTACGCAATTCAAGCGGCAGATTGTCCGGGACGGGCACACGGGTCCCAAATCCGCCTTCAGCAACAGACCGTGCCGCACCGGCAAGCCGGCTAATATGATGGGATATGGGGCGCGCTGTTTTCAGCGTAAGCATAAAAATAATCGGTATGAATATCAGAACCAGGATGCCAAGAATGACCCAGTCCTTAATCCCCATCGTCGGATCTGAGTAGGACAGCCCATACCAGGTGTCGATAATTTCATGATAGCGGTTGATGTTCTGTTCAGGGTGCTTGCTCAGAACTGAGAGTTCAGCCCTGACGGCCTCTGGCATCCGGTAGGCGTGCCATTTGTTTTCAACAAAAAATCGCACCCACATAAAAAAGGCGATAAGAATAATACTTCCGACTGCCAGAGATATCAGCCGCTTGCATATCCAGTTCCACAGCGTACTCGGTTCGCCTCGTGGAGATAACGTAAAATTTTTCATGCATTTGCAAATCGGTAACCGATCCCTCTTACGTTTATCAGCAAATCAGTCTGCCCCGCTGACTCGAGTTTTTTTCGCAAGTTATAGATATGCGTGTCCACAACGCGCTCCAGGGCTTCACTTTCTGGGAGACACGCTTCAAGAAGCGCCTGACGGGTGAAAGCCTTATTCGGTGACTTAAGAAATGTCATCAGCAGCAGCAGTTCCGTCGGCGTTAAATCCAGCGCTGTCCGTTGCCCGTGCTCGCTCTCAACGCTTACCGTCATGGACTCTGTATCTGCCTGCAGTCCCCGGTACTCAATAAGCGTGCTGCTGCGCTCGCCGGAATAACGACGGAGTACAGCATGGACTCTGGCGACCACCTCACCCGGGTTATAGGGCTTCACCACATAGTCATCCGCGCCAAATCGCAGGGCGCTGATTTTGTCGCTGCCGTCGCGGATGGCGGTGATCATAATCACGGGAATATCACTGCGCCGGCGCAGGGCCAGCAGAACATCGTTCCCGCTCATGCCGGGCAACATCACATCCAGCAAAATAATGTCGGGCTTCCAGCTGAATGCCAGTTCGAGCCCCCGGTTACCGCTGCTGGCCGAAGAGGTCTGAAACTGATCGCGCTTAAGGTAAGCCTCAAGCACATTCGCGGCATCCAAATCGTCTTCAATAATTAAAACACGTTTCACATTCGCACCTTGATGGAATCTTGATTAAATCTTGCAGGAATATTGATTGACCGCCCGCATACTCCGCAATTCATAGATATAAGCATAATTCATTCAGGAAGTTTTATGAAGGAAATAAAAATCGCCTTAGTAACACTCATCGCAGCATCGTTCGCTTCACAGGCATCATCAGATAAAAAAGCATCTTATGTCACGATTGGCGTGGGTTCACAATATGCGCCTGAATATACCGGCTCGAATAAATATGATGTCAATACGCTGCCGTATTTCGGATGGACTTACGATGACTGGTCCGTCAATACCGACAAAGGTATCGTCTATTCCCATCAGTTCAGTAATGGCGTTTACCTGGGGCAAGCTCTGGGGTATTCCCTTGGCCGCACGGATAGCGGAAACGCCTGGCTTCAGGAAGGCTCTGATAAACTTAAAGGTATGGGTAAGATTAATACCGTAATGAATACCACCACCACGGCAGGATGGTGGATGGCACCCTGGATAGGCTTTGAGGGAAATATTACGGCACCGCTGACTGAAAGCCAGGGAATACAATATAAAATTAAACTTAATGTCGTTCTTTTTGCTAACGACACAGATACCCTGCTAATCAGTACCGAAAGAAAATACGGCGACGCACGGTATAATAATACCTGGCTTGGGGTGAATGAAAATCAAAGTACCCATTCCGGATATAGACCTTTCAACGCGGGTAGCGGATTAAACAGTGTGAATTACGATATTAACTGGCAACACACATTTAATGATAACTGGTCCGGCTATGCGGATTTAGGGTATATCACACTTGCAGACCGTGTAAGCAGCAGCCCCATTGTGCAAAAGGATGAATATCTTCTCTTTACCGTCGGGGCATTTTATACATTCTGATGCAGGATATCGGTTATCTGGTGCTCTGACCGCCAGATAACCTGGTTTAGTGCGTTTTAAGCTTATTAATAAACCAGCGTCCGGCTGGCCCTGGAGGATATTGCGTCATATGTACCGCATGCATGGAAAAACCAGGGCCAACATCGGGCTGCATCTCCAGGTTCAGGATAACCAGTCTGCCATTAGCAAGATCGTCCTCAACCATAGGCAAAGGCATATAACCCCAACCGAGGCCCGCACGCAAGAATGCATGTTTTGCCCCCATGTCACCCAAACGCCACGTCTTAGCCGACATCACACCAATATTGGTGTGTCCATGATGCAGGATATTGAGCTGCGGGAAGTGTCGGGCGAACGCGATGAAACACTGTCAGCCCTGCTGGAACTTATGCGCGCAGAGCTTTATTTTCAGCACCCACCCAGTGGACCTTACATCCAGGGTATCGCTCAAGCCCTTGCCATACATCTCTCCCGTGCTTACCGGACATCGGCAAGGCGACACCACGGCGGGTTGCAGGCATATAAATTACACCGGGTATTTAAGGCGATGCATGAAGAGCTGGCTCACCCCTTTGACTTAGCACGTCTGGCTGGCCTTGCCGAGCTTAGCGAATTCCATTTCAGCCGGGTCTTTAAACAGTCTACCGGGCTTTCGCCTTCCCATTATTTTATCCGCTTGCGAATGGAAGAGGCGCGCCGCCTGTTGTCCGAGACAGAGGATTCGATGATCAGCATTGCCCTGACCGTGGGCTACAACAGCCCCAGCCATTTTGCTGCCATATTCCGCAAGCACACCGGTATTTCGCCCTCCCAATATCGCCACGAAAATATGCGTAGCAAAACACCGACAGTGTGAGCAAACCACCGCGCGAAGAGAGTGCCTTTTGCAGACATGATTGACCCGAACTTCAGATGTTCTTTGCTGAAGCGCTGAAACAAACGCATAAGAGGATCAATCATGGAACTCAACGGTAAATCAGCCATCGTGACCGGTGCATCAAGCGGAATCGGCGCAGCCACCGCCATTAAATTGGCCAGAGAGGGGGTCAAAGTGGGACTCGCGGCCCGCCGCCGGGATCGTCTCCAGGCGCTGGTGTCAGAAATCAAGGCCTTCGGCGGAGAATCCATTGCGCTGGAAATGGATGTGACTGACCAGGCGTCAGTCTTCGACGGCGTGAAGAAACTGCACGACGCCTATGGCCACATTGATATCGCCTTCAACGATGCCGGACTCATGCCCATTTCAGACATCGCCAGTCTCAAACTGGAGGAGTGGCATCGTATGGTTGATGTCAATATTAAGGGCTTAATGAACACGGTTGCCGCGGTACTCCCTGTGATGCAAGCGCAAAAGTCAGGGCATATCATCAATACGTCCTCGATTGCGGGCAGAAAAACGTTCGCTGGACTCGGGGTATATTGCGCGACGAAACATGCGGTAGCCGCATTTTCAGATGTATTACGCATGGAGCTTTCGTCTCAATACAATATTCGCGTAACCTCACTTCAGCCAGGCGCGGTTGAAAGTGAATTATTCGAGCACATTACTGACGAAAACTACCGTGCACAGATGGAAAACCTGAAGGAACACATGACGTTCCTGAAGTCAGAGGATATTGCTGATTCCATCCTTTATGTGCTGCGCGCGCCGGACCATGTCGACGTGGCAGAATTGTTCATCATGCCCACAGAGCAGCAGTGGTAAGTTTGTCATGCGGGCCACACCGGTTGTCTGGCCCGCGTTATGACCTTTTCAATACACATACAATTTTCACCCTGCACTCTGTGACGCGACAAAAAAAGCTGCCTTACAGGCAGCTTTCGTGGTGCATATGCGTTAGCCAGTTCAGTTCGCAGACGCGGTAGGTCGAATCGTGATTTCTGTTGTATCAACATTTTCAGGCGCTTCAATCACTTGCCGAACAGCGCGGGCAATATCAGCCGGCTGGAGTGCAATGGAACGGTATACCTCCATTGCCGCCTGCGTTTCCGGATGAGTAATGGTCGAGGCAAGTTCGCTTTCCACCACACCGGGGTTGACGCAGGTGACACGGATGCTGGCACTTTCCTGTCGCAAGCCATCTGAAATCGCCCGAACGGCGAACTTTGTGGCGCAATAGACGGCAGCTGTCGGCACCACAGAGAGAGCACCGATAGAGCCAATATTGATTATCTGACCGGAGCCCTGCGCTTCCATGGTGGGAAGCACGGCGCCAATCCCCCATAGTACGCCCTTGATATTCACATCGATGGTACGTTCCCATTCATCATATTTACCCGCTGCCAGCGGAGAAAGGGGCATTATTCCCGCGTTGTTGATCAGAACGTCAATACGCCCCCACGTAGTCAGTGCCGCCTGCACGAAATCAGACATCGACTGGCGATTTGTGACATCCAGCTCGCAGGCTTCAGCATGCCCGCCTGTACTGCGGATTTCTGCAGCGATGGCTTCTATACGATCTTTCCTGCGTGCCCCAAGTAACAACTTCGCGCCTGCATTGCCAAGCTCTCGTGCAATACCCTCTCCGATACCGCTGGATGCACCGGTGATCAAGATGACTTTATCCATGATTTACTCCTTCAGTTGAGTTCAGAGGGATAATAGAACGAGGGTATTGTTTCGTGTATCCTGCCACTGGTGTACACACTGGTTAGCAAACCTAAACAATGAAAATTGACCTTAATCTTTTACCTCTGTTTCTGGCTGTCGCGGAGGAACGTAGCTTCAGCGCTGCCGCCGAACGTCTTGGCGTGACGCGATCGGCGGTCAGCCAGGGGATCAGACGCCTGGAGGATACGTTCGGGACCCTGCTTGTCATGCGCACCACACGTTCGGTAAACCTGACTGAAGCGGGAGAACGGCTGCGAAAATCGTTGTCCGTACCGCTATCAACGATTGACGCGGCGTGCGAAGACGTTCTCTCTGACAACGGGCCGCGAGGGCATCTGAAAATTGCTGTCACCTCAATTGCAGAAGAATTTCTTTCAGGCCCTCTGCTCGCGTCCTTTGCAGCCGCTAACCCTGCCGTCACCATCGATATCGTCGTGTCGGATGACGAATTTGATATCGTGGCAGCGGGCTATGATGCCGGCGTAAGGCTCGGTGACGTGATCGAAAAAGACATGATTGCTGTCCCTCTGACGGGACAGCAACGGGAAGTGGTGGTGGCATCACCAACTTATCTGGCCGCCCACAGCGCACCGCGCCATCCGCGAGAGCTTATCCGCCATCGCTGTATCGGCTGGCGCCCATCGCCAGACGTCGCGCCCTATCGCTGGGAATTTGAGGAAGCGGGAAGACCTTTCGACGTGGCGGTTGAACCGCATATCACCACCAACGATCTCCGTCTCATGCTCAGGCTCGCGCTTGCGGGGGGAGGAATTACCTTTGCAACCTATGAAACATTCAGGCCATTTATTGAAAAAGGACAGCTTGTTTCATTACTGGATGATTTTCTTCCGCCTTTTCCTGGGTTTTATCTGTACTTCCCGCAACGTCGAAATATGGCCCCCAAGCTGCGGGCTCTGATTGAACACGTCAGGCAGTGGGGGAAGACGTCACTGCAGTAGTTTCAAACCCGCGCAGAATATTTAGCTGCCGGAGAGTTGCCGCGCCGTAGCAGCGAATGACGCATGCTCGACTGGGCAAGCCATTAACCGGGGTGTACCTCAGGCAGGCAAGAAATTTTGTTCAACCGTTTATTTAACAGCCTCATATTCGAGTTTGAGAACTATGGCTGCCCTTTTGTTACCGAGCGCGTAAGGCTTGTGCGAAGTTCGTTTTCAAGGAAAGCGACACATGCTCGTGTTTCAGCGGAGATGATATTAGCCGGGGGATAAAGTAGATATGCAGGGAATGAAGGAACAAGGTAGTCGGGTAACACAGGTACGAGATGCCCGTCGGCAATCTCCTGTCGGCAAACCGGAGACTGCAATACCCCGATTGCCTTTCCTGCCAGAAGTACAGTACGTAACGGCCGCCAGTGGCTGGAAGTGAATGTTATTCTCACAGGGACGGTGAGTAACGCGTTGTCAGGCGCGATCAGCGTCACATGGTTATTCATAAACAGGCCCGAAACACGAGCAAACGCATGTCGGGCGAGCTCACCCGGTGTACGGGGCATATCATAACGCTGCAAATATTCGGGAGAGGCCACCAGCAACCGCTCAATTTTCCCCAACGGGCGGGCAACATAATATCCTTCCCCCGCCTCACCAAGACGTAGCGAGATATCCACACCTTCGGTGACCGGGTCCGTCACTCTGTCACTGAGCACCAGATCTATGTTTATGCCCGGATAGGCCAATTGCAGTTTAAGCAGGGCGGGCATAAGTACCTCTTCCCCGGCACCATAGGGTGCGGCAATGCGCAGGGTTCCACTAATTGCTTCACCATTATCCACGATTGCCAGCGCATGGTCAGCCGCTGCAACGGCGCTTTTGCTCCGTTCATAGAACAGCGTCCCGCTATTGGTGAGAGACATTCGGCGCGTGTGACGTCGCAGCAGGCGGGTATTAAGATGAGCTTCCAGACGCTCTATCCTTTCACTGACCGCCGGCTGTCCGATGCCGAGATCGCGCGCGGCGGCAGACATGCTTCCGCGCTCAACCACCCGAATGAAAATACGCATTGCCGTAAGTAAATCCATTCACCGATTATATTGGTAAAACCGATAAATGAAAGTGGTCCCGCCCCTCTACTGGCAGGCCCTTCTGTTAATGAAAATCTGTGCGTCCACGGCTGGTGTAGCTATGGCGTACAGAACATTTCATTTTTTACGGGAAAAGAAGCATGTCAGATATCAGGCTTTATATGTTCCAGTCGGGCTATCAGCGTTGTAAATATCACGATATCAGGATGAATCAGGGTGAAGGCTCCGACTACATTATACCTGTCCCCTGGTTTTTACTGACGCATCCGCAGGGGAATGTTGTTATTGACGGTGGTCTTGCGGTGGAAGGGCTGAAGGATCCCCGCGCCTACTGGGGACCGACTGTTGACCAGTATCACCCCATCATGGATACAAACCAGGGCTGTAGAAGACAACTGGCGAAGCTCGGAATAAGGCCAGAATCGGTGCGTTATGTTTTACTCTCCCACCTCCATTCTGACCATACCGGTGCGATTGGCCGCTTTCCTGAAGCCACTCATCTTGTGCAGCGTGCTGAGTACGACTATGCCTTTTCACCGGACTGGTTTACCGCCGGGGCCTACTGTCGGAAAGATTTTCATCGCGAAGGTCTCAAATGGCAGTTTCTGGCAGGAGATGCCGATGACGGTTTTGATCTGTATCGCGACGGCGTTCTGAAAATTATTTACACACCAGGCCACTCCCCGGGTCATCAATCTTTTGTCGTCTCCCTGCCGAGTGGAAAATCGTTCACCCTGGCGATAGATGCTGCCTATACGCTTGACCATTTTCAGGATAAAGCCCTGCCTGGCTTGATGACATCGGCCAGTGAGGTGGCACGATCGGTGGCAAAACTAAGAGTGGTTACCCAGATGCATAATGCGGAAATTATTCCCGGGCACGATCCTGATATCTGGCCGCATTATGCGATGAAGACGGAGGGCTATAACTGATACGAACGGTGATAGTGACAATACCTCTTCCCTGAGGCGATAACCCTGGTCATTTATGCTTAGCACAGAGGCAAGCCTTCATTGCTATCACTCATGAATTTTAACCACCACTTTCCCCTTTGCATGCCCGCGAGCCAGATAGGCGAAGGCGTCGCCAGTTTCGGCAAAGGGGAAAACGTTGTCGATAACGGGTTTGATGCGTTGAGCGTCCATGAGTTCAGCGATTTGGCTAAGCTGGCTGCCATCAGGGCGGACAAAAAGAAACGAATAGGTTAACCCTCGTTTTTTTGACAGTCGCATGATTTTGCGGCTCATCAGTCCTAATACGAAACGCAGGAACACATTAAGGTGCCTTTCCCGTGCGAAAGCCGTATCTAACGGCCCGATCAGGGAAACTATCTTCCCTCCCGGTTTAAGGATTTGGGTGGATTTCTCAATCGCGTCACCTCTGATAGTCCCGAGGACAATATCGTAGCCGCTCAGCACTTTTTCGAATTCCTGCTTTTTATAGTCAACCACCTCATCTGCACCAAGGCGGCTCACCCAGTCAATGTTGGCGGTGCTGGTTGTCGTCCCTACCGTTGCGCCAAGGTGTTTTGCCAGTTGGATAGCAAAACTGCCAATTCCACCGGAGCCGGCCGGGATAAATACTTTCTGCCCCGCTCGCAGCTTCGCGCGTTCCGTCAGCGCTTGCCAGGAGGTGAGACCGACCATCGGAAGCGACGCTGCCTGTACGAAATCCAGAGTGGCGGGTTTTAACGCTGCAAGGTTTTCTGGCACCCGCACAAATTCAGCAAGCGAACCCGTTCCCCTGTCAAAAATACTGGCAAACACCTCATCGCCTGCTTTGAAACGCGTCACGCGACGTCCTGTGGCAACGACAACGCCGGACACGTCACTGCCCAACGTCGCGGGGAGACTGAAATGCAGAACACGTTTGAACATGCCGGTCGGGATCATGTTATCGATCGGGTTCAGACCTACTGCATACACTTTGACCAGAATTTCATCATCACCAGGGGAGGGAAAATCGACGTCGTCGAATCCCAGTTCAGGGGATTTACCATAGCGTTTGAACGTAAATGCTTTCATCGTCTTCTTATTCATTTGTCTTTTACTCTGCCGGGTTTGCCGGTGGCGTGTTTCTTACCAACGCTGTTGCTGAGTAAAAAAGCGATACCCAGGAATAGCTCGATAAATACTGCAATAACGATCTGCCCATTAACGTGTCCTGCATACCACTCAACAACGCCGGACACGGCTAACGTACCGATCCCTGCTGCCAGGGCATAGCGTGCCAGCGTGGGCTCTGCATGCCTGGCGAATAAACACATCACCCCCAGGCCTGCATACAGGGCGGCAGAGCGATGGCCGAGCACATCAGTTCCCGGTGTTGGCGTGATTCCCCACTGCGTTAACAGCAGTTGCGGGCAGAACATCCATATCGCCGCCAGGATGAAAAACAACCCGGCAGTCAGAATAGCCAGTTGAGAAAATTTCATATTCTTATTCTTTCGCGTCGAGCTGAAGACTGTTGCGTACTACCTTGTCCAGAAGTGAAGCAGGCGCAAAGCGGCGAATGAAATTCAGTTTCCCCGCCAGCGTGCCCGCCGTATAACGCACCTTAGGCCGTAAAGACTGGGCAGCCTTTACCACCACATCAGCCACCACTTCCGGACGTTCCGCCTCGTCCATTGCCTTGCTGACGACGTTGTTCAGCTTAGCCCGGAGCGGTTCATATTCTTCTAGCTTCGCGTCAGGTTCTAAATTGTTTGCGTCGAACTGTGTCTTTATATAGGCCGGCTCGATCACGGAAACCCTGATACCCTGTGTGCGCAGTTCATGGTCCAGCGCGCCCGTATACCCTTCAACCGCATGCTTACTGGCTGCATACAGTGCCACGTAAGGTAGCGGGACAATCCCTAATATCGAACCAATGTTGATGATGCGCCCACTGCCCTGACGGCGCATGTGCGGGATCACTGCCCGCGTCATTCTGACCAGGCCAAGAAAGTTGGTGTCGAAAATACGCCTGGCCTGATCAATCGAACTTTCTTCCGCGGCCGCAGGAGCAACCCCAAAGCCCGCATTATTCACCAGCAAATCTATCCGCCCTTCCAGGTGCAGTAACGCCTCAATGGCGGCGCTCACGGACGCATCGTCCGTCACATCAAGCGTTAATAACGCAAAGGGATGTGTACCTGCCTGCGCACCGCGCCGGCTGGTGCCATAGACCGTATACCCCGCGGCCAGCAGTTTTTTAGCCGACGCCTCACCGATCCCCGAAGAAGCTCCGGTCACCAGTGCTACACGTTTTTTTGTCATTCTCACTACGCTCTCTTGATAGAGTCCTGCTCACCCTGCAGCGCAACAACACGCTGCAGGGAAACAACGCGGCATAGGGTTATGCCGAATCCCCGTGGCTACACTGTGTACCGTTCTGCCGCTTTAGCCTGATTGATATCCGCCAGAAGAGCCTGACGCGCCTTCTCCAGGTCATCCCAGTGGGCAGCATTTTGTAAAGGAGGGATGGTGACGAGTTCGCGACGATCAAAGCCGGCCAGGGCTGCGTCAACTAACTGACCCACTTCCATCATCTCGGGCGCCTTACTGATATCAATACCTGCACGTTCCCAGATTTCGGTGTAAGTGCCGGCCGGAAGTACCGCCTGGACGTAAACGCCCGCGGAGGACAGCTCAAGATGCAATCCCTGCGACAGGAAAAGCACAAAGGCTTTGGTTGCACCGTAAACCGTCATGGCAAATTCCGGGGCGAGCCCAACGACGGAACTGATATTGACGATTGCGCCTTCTCCGGTTTTGACAAACCGAGGCGCCGCGGCACTGGCAAGCCTCGTCAGCGCAGTGACGTTCAGGGCGATAAGACGCTCAATTGCCTCAGGCGTCTGGCCGGTAAAATTGCCCGACTGTGCCATGCCTGCGTTGTTAATCAGCACCCCTATTTTTTCGTCTTCACGAAGACGAGCTTCCACCGTCGCTAAATCCGCTGCCTGAGTGAGATCGGCTGGCAGAACATCTACAGAAACGCCCTTCTCCTGTCGCAGACGCTCGGCGAGTGCGTCTAATTTTGTTTTATCGCGGGCAACCAGTACCAAGTCATGTCCACGGTTCGCAAATCTTTGCGCATAAACAGCACCAATACCCGTCGATGCGCCTGTAATGAGAACTGAAGTTTTCGTCATATGTGATCTTCTTTATTCAATGTTGAACAGAATCTGCACTGTTCGATGCAGGTAAATCCGGGGATATGTCCGGCTCTCTTTGCTGATCTCAGTCAGACTGACAGAGCGCGCATACCTCTGCGAAGCGCCGTCGGGGACATGGATTTAATGATGATGATCATAATCTATAAAGTCAACTGGTTTGATTATGATCATCATCAATGTATAATTGAGCCTTGTTTTGTAAGGGGGCGGGAAAGCATGAAAGTGTCAAAAGAGCAGGTTCGGGAAAACCGGATGCGCATTGTTGAAACAGCATCAGAACTTTTTCGTGAGCGCGGCTATGACGGCGTGGGCGTGGCGGAGCTGATGTCTGCGGCGGGTTTAACCCACGGCGGGTTTTATAAGCACTTTGGTTCAAAGGCTGACCTGATGTCAGAAGCCATGAACTGTGGTTTTGTACACGCCGCGGAAAACCTGGCGGGTGTGGACAGAGAAAAATTCATTGAATATTACCTCTCCCGACAGCATCGCGATGATATGGCCAGGGGTTGTGTGATGTCTGCCCTGGGCACCGACACCGCCCGTCAGTCCGGGTCCATCAAAGAGACATTTGCAGCCGGGGTTGAACGCCAGCTGGCAATGTTAAGCGACGAAAATGTCTCACGTGCTGACCTGATAGACACCTTTGCACATCTTGTCGGGGCTCTGGTGTTGTCCCGTGCCTGCCCGGATAATTCTGCGCTCGCTGACGAAATTCTGGATGTCTGCCGCTCGCGTATTCTGCGTGAGGAGCCGCGAAAAGAGTGAATATTTTGCAGCCGGGTGAGTGATTGCCAGGAGATATCAGGAAGATTTGATGACGGAGGTCATAAAAAAGGTAGGTATTTTTGAGAAAAGTTTTGGAGAGGTTTTGGAGAAAGAAAAAAAGTTATATATTCCAGCCCGTTAAATCCAAATATACCTTCTGAGTTCAGAGGCTTACTCATGTCATGGCAATACTTCAAACAGACTTACCTGGTTAAGTTCTGGTCACCTGTACCCGCCGTTATCGCAGCGGGGATCCTGTCTACTTACTATTTCGGCATTACCGGTACGTTCTGGGCTGTAACCGGCGAGTTTACCCGCTGGGGTGGACAGCTGCTGCAGCTTGCCGGTGTGCATGCTGAAGAGTGGGGTTACTTTAAGCTCATTCATCTGGAAGGCACTCCGCTGACCCGCATCGACGGGATGATGATCATCGGCATGTTCGGCGGCTGTTTTGCCGCCGCGCTGTGGGCAAACAACGTTAAGCTGAGAATGCCAAAAAGTCGGATCCGCATCGTACAGGCGGTCATCGGCGGCATGATTGCCGGTTTCGGTGCGCGCCTGGCGATGGGCTGTAACCTTGCCGCCTTCTTTACCGGTATCCCACAGTTTTCGCTACATGCCTGGTTCTTTGCCGTCGCTACCGCCATCGGTTCTTACTTTGGCGCAAAATTTACCCTTTTGCCGCTGTTCCGTATTCCCGTCAGGATGGTTAAGGTCAGCGCCGCATCGCCGCTGACGCAAAAACCGGCCCAGGCACGCCGTCGTTTCCGCCTGGGGATGCTGGTCTTTTTCGCCATGGTGGCATGGGCACTGTGTACAGCGCTCAATCAACCTAAACTGGGTCTGGCAATGCTGTTTGGCGTGGGCTTTGGTTTGCTTATTGAACGCGCGCAGATCTGCTTTACTTCAGCGTTTCGCGATATGTGGATCACCGGGCGGACAATGATGGCAAAAGCGATTATTGCCGGGATGGCGGTGAGTGCTATCGGCATCTTCAGCTATGTTCAGTTAGGTGTTGAACCGAAAATCATGTGGGCTGGCCCGAATGCGGTGATTGGCGGCCTGCTGTTTGGCTTCGGGATTGTGCTGGCTGGCGGTTGTGAAACCGGCTGGATGTACCGCGCCGTTGAAGGTCAGGTGCATTACTGGTGGGTTGGCCTGGGGAACGTGCTCGGGTCAACTCTCCTCGCGTACTACTGGGATTCCCTTTCTCCTGTCCTCGCGACAAACTGGGATAAGGTCAACCTGCTCAGCACGTTCGGCCCACTCGGTGGCCTGTTGGTCACGTACGCCCTGCTGCTGGTCGCTTTTTTACTGGTGATTGCGCAGGAGAAACGGTTCTTCCGCCGTGCCGCTGTCAAAAATGAAACGCAGGAGAATGCCGCATGAAAGAGATCGTACCTGACTATCGTCTGGATATGGTGGGCGAACCCTGCCCTTATCCCGCTGTCGCTACGCTGGAAGCCCTGCCTCAGCTCAGGAAAGGGGAAATTCTGGAGGTGGTAAGCGACTGCCCGCAGTCCATCAACAACATTCCTCTGGATGCTAAAAACCACGGTTACACCGTGCTGGACATTCAACAGGATGGGCCAACCATTCGTTATTTGATACAGAAATAATCCCGCCACAGACGCTCCTTAACCGGGGCGTCTTTCCTGCCCCAAAAATCCGCCTTACGTCCCACTTTGGCGGTAAAAGCAGCCCTCTGTTCACCCCCGGAACTACACTTAAAGTGGATAAAAAACAAACAGGAGGTGTGGCATGTTTGCGTCAATTCTCGTTCCTGTCGATATTTCAGAGCGTCGCCTGACCGAACAGGTGATTCCCTATGTTCAGGCGAACGCAGCAATCAGTAACGGCAAAGTGCATTTTCTGACTGTCGTTCCTTCTTTCCCCTACTATTCCTCTCTTGGTCTGGCCTATTCCGTTGAGATGCCAAAACTGGAAGAAATGCAGCAGGAGGCGCTGGCGAAATTGAATGAGATCGTTACGCAGTTCAATTTACCGGCCGACCGCATTCAGACCCACGCCATTTCTGGCACGCCTAAAGATCAGATCCTGAAACTGGCTGAGAGTATCAATGCAGACCTGATAATTATTGCGTCTCATCGACCTGATATTTCGACCTATCTGTTAGGCTCTAACGCTGCGGTCGTCGTGCGCCACGCAAAATGCCCGGTGCTGGTGGTGCGTTAGCGTGCCTGCGAGGAAAGATAAGCCCCGGGCTATCGGGGCTTATCTACTGTGAAAGTGACCGTTTCTGTTTGACGGCTTTTATTCGGTGATAAACACCATATTTGCACGGCACGCAGCGTTTCGCGTTCAAACACCCCTTCAGGCTGTGCAGAGACAATACGTATATCGTATGGATGACCATCGTCGCCCACAGAAAAAGAGAAAACAACGTTACCCTCAATGCCCAGCGCCTGTGCCTTTACGGGCATGGCAGGGAAAGGCTTATTCGTTATTCCATTGCACGGTTTCTGCGCCGGTTCAGGTTGCATGGGCTGTTGATGGCAGCCAGAAATGAGCGTAACCGCAGCCGCAATAATTATTCTTTTCAATATTATGTCCTGTAAAATTTAACGTCTCGCTTTTCGAGAACAGTATATTGCGGCATCTGGCATTAATCTCCTCCCAACTCCGATAGCCTGCTTGCGGAATAACTTTCATAAATGGACTTTCTCATGAATCAAATTCTTTCGTCAGTGTGTATTACTGCTGTGCTTGCCGGATGTGTTCCCCTTCCCCCTAAACGCTGTCACAAACAACGTGCCCCCGATGCCTGTACTTATAAGCATTCCGGTAAAGCCTCGGATAACAATATCCACGGGCTACAGGCCTGCGCCATTGAGCAATCACTGGACGCCGCACTGACCGATCCTCACGCATAAAGCGGTAAGCGGTGCAACCTGCACCTCGACTTTAGGAATGGTGTGAATAGGTTATTGTCAGGCGTTGGCTGACGCGGCTAAACGGGCAGTATTTCGGCCGTTTACGGTTCAGCATGTATTTGATGAGATGAGTTCAGCACGCTGGAATATGGAGGGGCAACCTTAATCCCCCCGAAGCAAGACTGGCCATAACCAGGCCAGTCTCAGGGGATAAATCAGAAACGATAACCCGCGGAGAACATAAACACCCACGGATCGAGGCGAGTGCTGATACTTTGCTGTTCACCGCCCGCTTTAAAGCGAACGTCGGTATCAATGTCCATGTACCAGACCGAGGCGTTAATTAACCAGTCACGGTTAATCAGATAGTCCAGCCCCACCTGCCCCGCAACACCCCACGAGTCTTTCAGACTGAGATCGGTAAGCCCGGCTTCTTTACCGGTATCGTTAAATTTCTCGTCGAAGAAGGTGGTGTAGTTCACCCCTGCGCCAATATACGGACGCACCTTACTGTTAGCATCACCAAAGTACCACTGCGCCATCAGTGTTGGCGGTAAATGGTGCACCGTCGCGATATCCCCGGTTGGCCCTAAACCGACGCGATGACGGAATGGCGTTGCTGCCAGAAGCTCAACACCAATGTTCTCCGTCGCCATATACGTAAAGGTCAAACCGAGCTGGGTATTGTTGCTGACGTTAAAACCGCCCATACCCAGTACGCTATCAGAGCCTTCTGTTGGACGCACCGTTGCCGAACCGGCACGAATAAAGAATTCACCTGCTTCATGCGCATACGCGCCGCCAGAGAGACTGCTTAATACAAGGGCTGCCACCGCTAATTTTTTCATATCCGCTCCATCGTTGTGGTTTTAGTCGCGGAGGAGAATATACTCACAAATGAGTAATAAGTGATCTGCTACAGATCACATTAAAACCAGTAAGTTAACATTCATTGATCTGGGTTAATTTTTGGTGACACACCGTAAAGCGATAAGTTGTCGTCAGGTCAATTTCTGGCATTTCGGCGTTACAAAATTTTCTCTTTTCACCCTCTTGCTCTTCCTCTCGCGGCTGGATAATTTAGCGCTCTCACAAGTTGATTTGATGCGTTCTTCTTTTGCAGGTGTGCCATGAGTGATTTTAACCCGTGCATGACGTGCGGAGCCTGTTGTGCGTATTTTCGAGTCTCTTTCTACTGGGCCGAAGCCAGCGATGGCGGCGGTACCGTTCCGGTTCATCTCACTGAACCGTTAACGCCTTTTCTGCGCTGCATGAGCGGCACCAACCAAAAACCGTGCCGATGCGCTGCGCTTCATGGTGAACCTGGGGTGTCCACCCGGTGCTCTATCTACGAGCACCGCCCCAGCCCGTGCCGGGAATTTTCCATGTCAGGTGAGGATGGGCAGGTCAATGAAGCCTGTAATCGTGCCCGTGCGCGCTTTGGATTACCGCCGCTTTACAAAGATATGCTTTTCCATACAAGCCTTGATGCTGCCACGACAGTGTTATCCGGTGTACAATTGCTGGCTAATTAACACCTGCAATACTCAAGGAGAGTGCATGTCTATCACGGCGAAGTCTGTCTACCGTGACACGGGAAACTTTTTCCGCAATCAGTTCTTAACCTTTTTACTGATCGCGTTGCTATGCGCCTTCATTACAGTGGTGCTTGGCCATGCGTTCTCGCCAAGTGACGAACAGATTGCCAGCCTGAGCCAGGGCGACAACCTTGCAGATAGCGTGGGGTTGTTTGAACTGGTACAAAACATGACGCCGGAGCAGCAACAAATCCTGCTGCGGGCTTCCGCTGCTTCGACATTCTCTGGTCTTATCGGCAATGCGATTCTGGCAGGTGGCGTTCTGCTGATGATTCAGCTGGTTTCCGCCGGTCAGCGCGTCAGCGCCCTGCGGGCGATTGGTGCCAGCGCGCCGGTATTACCGAAGCTGTTTATCCTCATCTTTTTAACCACCATGCTGGTGCAGATGGGGATTATGCTGGTCGTCGTGCCGGGTGTATTACTGGCTATCGTGCTCTCCTTCGCGCCGGTAATGGTCGTGCAGGATAAACTGGGGATCTTTACCGCGATGCGCAGCAGCATCCGGCTCGCCTGGGCAAATATACGCCTGGTGGCACCGGCTGTTATCGGCTGGCTGTTGGCGAAAACGCTCCTGCTGCTGTTTGCCCCGAATTTTGCGGTACTCACGCCAAATGTTGGCGCGGTGGTGGCAAATACGCTGAGCAACCTCATTTCAGCGGTACTGCTGGTCTATCTGTTCCGCCTGTATATGTTAATTCGTCAGTAATCCTGTGGCCGGGAACGTCAGCCCGGCCCTACACAGAAGATGGAATCACAGAATGAAGCAGTTTCTTGATTTTTTACCGCTTGTGGTCTTTTTCGCTTTCTACAAGCTGTATGACATTTATGCCGCCACGACTGCACTGATCGTGGCCACAGCGGTTGTGCTGATCTACAGCTGGGTTCGCTACCGTAAAGTTGAAAAAATGGCGCTGGTGACCTTCGTCCTGGTCGCGGTGTTTGGTGGACTCACCCTGTTCTTCCACAACGATGAATTCATCAAATGGAAAGTCACGGTGATTTATGCTCTGTTTGCGGGTGCGTTACTGATTAGCCAGTGGGTGATGAAGAAGCCGCTGATCCAGCGCATGCTGGGCAAAGAGCTGACGCTGCCTCAGGAAGTGTGGTCCCGACTGAATATCGCCTGGGCGATCTTCTTTATTCTCTGTGGTCTTGCCAATATCTATATTGCTTTCTGGCTGCCGCAGAATATCTGGGTCAACTTCAAGGTCTTTGGCCTGACGGCTCTGACGCTCATCTTCACGCTGTTAAGTGGCGTTTATATCTATCGCCACATGCCACAGGACGACCAGCACTGATCGTTCACCGACCAGAACGTGTGCAGCAGGCGTTCTGGTCTATTCTCTCCAGCCTGAAATCATAGTAGCATCCCGCCTGAAGTCTTCAGTTACGAGTTAAAACAATGACAACAAATAACGCCCCTCAGGGCGAACTGGTTTTACGCACACTGGCAATGCCCGCTGACACCAATGCCAATGGCGATATTTTTGGCGGCTGGCTGATGTCGCAAATGGATATGGGCGGCGCTATTCTGGCAAAAGAGATTGCACATGGCCGGGTAGTGACGGTGAGAGTGGATGGCATGACCTTCCTGCGCCCGGTTGCAGTGGGTGATGTGGTTTGCTGTTACGCGCGTTGCGTAAAACGTGGCAATACCTCCATCTCCATTAACATCGAAGTGTGGGTGAAAAAGGTCTCGTCCGAACCCATTGGACAGCGTTATAAAGCGACAGAAGCGCTGTTTATTTATGTGGCCGTGGACAACGAAGGTAAACCCCGACCGCTTCCTCAGGCCTGATTGTCCGGTAAAAAAAGCCTCCTTGCGGAGGCTTTTTTTATTCCATCTGTGCCCCGCCATTCAGGCGGAAGACAATATTCACGATCAGTCCGTTGCCCGGTTTACCGGCTTCATAACGCCATCTGCGCATCGCCGTTTTCACTTCTCTTTCGAACATATTAGACGGCTGCGCGGACAGTATTTCCACGTTCTCAACACGCCCTTCCGGCGTAACATCAAATTTCACCCGTACACGCCCCTCAATACGTAATGCCTGAGCACGAGCCGGATACTGCGGCTGATTACGGCTGACCGCACGCGGTCCCGCGGGTGCGGTGACTGTCGGTTTGGCTGTCGTCGTGGTGTTATTCATCACCGGACGCGAAGGTGCTGCGTTTTCTACCGTCTGCGTGGCGCGGGGTTCAACCGGACGCGTTTCGCGTTTTGGACGTTCTTCTACCTTCTTCACCGGTTTTGGCTTCGGCTTAGGTTTCGGCTTCGGCTCGGGTTTGTGGATCACCACCGGAGCTTCTTTTGGCGGTTCCGGCACCGGTTCAGGTTCGGGTTCCGGTTCGGCGACGGGCTGTGGCGGCGGAGGCGCAACCTGCGGTGGTTCGAGATCCGCTGGCGATACCATCGTCACAGAAATAGGCTGTGCGGGCGCTGGCATTTCAACAACCTGATGAACCGAGGTATAAAGCAAACCCGCCACGACAGCACCGTGAATAACGACAGAAAGCAGCGTCGACCAGGGAAAGCGGCGAGGTAAATCAAGGGTCATCGAAGTCATAATCATCAACGTTAAAAAACCGAACACTGATTTTAAATGCAAATAGCAATCATATTCAATAAGACACTTTGTCCTGGCGCAATTTAAGCGCAAGAGAGGCCAAAAAAGGCGCATTCAGATCAGGGTTTTAACATTGTTTTTATCTTTACATTGCAGTCAGTTGCCCTTTCACATAACGTTACTGACACTTTTAATGGTTAAGGAGCTTCACCGTGCTTTACGTGATTTACTCTGAAGATGTCGCTGATTCCCTCGAAAAACGCCAGTCCGTTCGCCCTGCCCATCTGGCGCGTTTACAACTGCTCCAGGATGAAGGTCGATTACTGACCGCGGGTCCAATGCCTGCGGTAGACAGCAATGACCCTGGCGCTGCCGGTTTCGCGGGCTCCACGGTGATCGCCGAGTTTGAATCCCTGGAAGCGGCTCAGGCCTGGGCTGATGCAGACCCGTACGTTGCCGCAGGTGTCTATGCGAAGGTGACGGTTCGCCCGTACAAGAAAGTGTTTTGATGCAAAAGTGGCTCCGAAAGGAGCCACTCATCTCTTCAGTGCAGTGACGCTAAGCGCGCCGCAAATCCGACAAACAGCAGCCCAATCAGCCCGTTCCCCAGCTTTGCCAGTTTCTTTTTGGTTTTCAGATAACGCGTGACAAACGCACCAGAGAAGATCAGGAAGCTCATATACATAAAGCTAATCAGCTCCAGCGTGGTCGCGAGGATCAGGAAAGACGTGCCCGTGTTTTTCGCATTCACATCGATGAACTGCACAAAGAACGAGACATAGAACAAAATAGCCTTTGGATTCGTCAGGCTCAGCACCAGCGAGCGTTTCATGATCATGCTCGCAGGCTCGGTTCCGCTCTCATGGGTATTCTTCTGACGGGTGATGACTGACCAGAGCATTTTGCCGCCGAGCCACAGGAGATAGAAAGCACCGAGGTAGCGCACAATATTAAACAGAACCGGGGTCGCCTGGATTAATGCTGCGACGCCCGCCCAGGCCAGAAACATCAGCACTGCATCGCCGATAAACACGCCAGTGGCGGCGAGATACCCTTTTTTTACACCGTGCCCAATACCGGTTTTCAGTACAAACAATGTGTTCGGTCCAGGCACCAGCACGATAAAAAATGCCCCTACAACATAGGTCCAGAAATTAAGTACACCAAACTCCGCAAACACCTCTCCCTCCTTTTGCTAAAAAACGACGGGAATATCGCTGCAAATACGATATCCTCAAAATCAGACGCTATTGTACGCCGTTATAGCCATCAAGATAAGTCGCAGACAGTTCGTTACCAAATAAAACAGCGTCCTTCTCTTCCATTTGAGACGTCCATTTATCCGCGGTATTACCGTCGAAAGCATGCTCCGTTTTCGCCTGATTCTTCAGTTGATCGCGAATGCTTTGGGCGTACTGGTTTGCCTCAGACAGTGTGCGTCCTGCAGCGCGATCGGTTTTCCCCTGCTCATACAGCTCACGGAACTGAGGGACATTCAGACGATAATTTTGCGATACACTTGACGTAAAATTGCCGCCAGTAAAATTGGTTTTATGCGACACGAAATAATAAGCATGCCTTTCCGGTGACGTTTTACTGCTGGCACAACCGCTCAACACGGCAATCCCAAGAAGGGCAGCAACCACTTTTCCGTTCATCTCTTTTCCTTTTTAGTTTATCCAGTGCGATATCCCGCTGAGCAGTAAATTAATCAACGCGGATAATGACGATAATCCTGCGTTTTCCCTGATCGCATCCAGCGCAAGCAGCACAATAAATACCCAGAGATAAGGATTCATCTTTGAAATGCATAAGATTAAGAGGGCGGAGTATATCGCGGAATGAATCGGGGGAGAGACTGCGAAAAATGATAGCCTGAAAATCAGTGGGCACCTTAACGGTGCCCTGATGGTTCTCAGATAACCTGTGTAGCGAACAGCAACGCGTTACGGTGTCTGGTCATTCCACATTTTCTGATGGCGTGTATACGCATATTGCGGCGGGATTGTGCTTCCAGCCAACGAGCCTTGCGACGACTCACCTGTCGCAACATGCGCCAGCGCCCTACTTCTGTTCTACTGCGCTTCATGTTTACAACTCTTTCTCTAACAGAAACCCCATTATAAACCCAACCCCGCAGCAAACCAGCGCTTTTAACTGGCGTTTTTATTTGCCAGATGATTCCTGATGCGTACACTCATAACAATACGCTTTCAAAAGGATTTTTTTACCTATGACAACCTTCTACACCGTGGTGAGTTGGCTGGTCATTCTGGGATACTGGCTGTTAATCGCGGGTGTGACTTTGCGCATCCTGATGAAGCGCAGAGCCGTACCCTCTGCCATGGCCTGGCTGCTGATAATCTACATCCTGCCGCTGGTGGGGATTATTGCCTATCTCTCTTTCGGTGAGCTACATCTGGGTAAACGCCGTGCCGAGCGTGCCCGCGCCATGTGGCCTTCAACCGCCAAATGGCTCCACGATCTCAAAGCCTGCAAACATATCTTTGCCGAGGAGAACAGCAGTGTTGCCTCCTCGCTGTTTAAGCTGTGCGAACTCCGTCAGGGTATTGGCGGCGTTAAGGGCAACCAGCTCCAGTTGCTGACCTCCTCGGATGACGTCATGCAGGCCCTCATCCGCGATATTCAACTGGCTCGCCATAATATCGAGATGGTGTTCTATATCTGGCAGCCTGGCGGCATGGCCGATCAGGTTGCTGAATCGCTGATGGCCGCTGCGCGTCGGGGCATTCATTGCCGCCTGTTGCTGGACTCCGCTGGCAGCGTCGCCTTCTTCCGTAGCCCCTGGGCGGGCATGATGCGTAATGCCGGTATTGAAGTGGTTGAGGCGCTGAAGGTCAATCTCTTGCGTGTGTTTCTGCGCCGGATGGACCTTCGCCAGCACCGTAAAATGATCATGATCGACAACTATATTGCCTATACCGGCAGCATGAACATGGTTGACCCGCGGTTCTTCAAGCAGGACTCGGGTGTCGGGCAATGGGTAGACCTGATGGCGAGAATGGAGGGGCCCATTGCCACCTCGATGGGCATCGTTTATTCCTGCGACTGGGAGATAGAAACCGGGAAACGTATCCTGCCGCCACCACCGGATGGCAATATCATGCCGTTTGAAGAGGCCAGCGGGCACACCATCCATACTATCGCTTCCGGACCGGGCTTCCCGGAGGACCTGATCCATCAGGCGTTGCTGACGGCCACTTACGCAGCGCGTGAATATTTGATCATGACCACCCCCTACTTTGTTCCCAGCGATGACCTGCTGCACGCCATCTGTACCGCGGCACAGCGCGGTGTCGATGTGAGTATCATCTTGCCACGCAAAAATGACTCGCTTCTGGTGGGCTGGGCCAGCCGGGCATTCTTCAGTGAACTGCTGGCTGCGGGGGTGAAAATCTACCAGTTTGAAGGCGGATTACTCCACACCAAGAGCGTGCTTGTCGACGGCGAGTTAAGTCTGGTGGGTACGGTTAACCTGGATATGCGCAGTCTGTGGCTGAACTTTGAAATCACACTGGTGATCGATGATGCCGGCTTTGGCGGCGATCTGGCCGCGGTCCAGGATGATTATATCTCCCGCTCGCGACTGCTGGATGCCAGACTGTGGGTTAAACGCCCGCTGTGGCAGAGAATTACCGAACGACTGTTTTACTTCTTTAGTCCGTTGCTGTAAAACGTGCCCAACGATGTTAAACAGGTAGTCATCATGGAAATGGATCTGAACAATCGCCTGACCGAAGACGAAACGCTCGAACAGGCCTATGACATTTTTCTCGAACTGGCGGTTGATAACCTCGATCCCGCAGACGTGATCCTCTTTAATCTCCAGTTTGAAGAGCGCGGGGGCGCCGAGTTGTTCGACCCTTCTGAAGACTGGGCTGAACATGTGGATTTCGACCTCAATCCTGACTTCTTTGCCGAAGTGGTGATTGGCCTGGCCGATGAAGATGGCGGTGAAATTAACGACATCTTCGCCCGCGTCCTGCTGTGTCGCGAGAAAGACCACAAGCTGTGTCATATTCTCTGGCGCGAATAATAAAAAAGGCTGCGATTGCAGCCTTTTTTATTTAATCCGGTAACTCACTTCCGCACTGATTACAAAACCGCGCGCTGTGTTCATGTTCACCCTGGTGACATTTCGGGCATTTTCGTTGCGCCTTACGGTTCTGAAAGGCGCTGCTCATGTGCGTAGTAATGAGCCCTGTCGGGACCGCAATCACCGAATAACCAATCAGAATCAGTACCGAGGCGACAATCCGTCCCAGCGGAGTGTGAGGGGCTATATCACCATAGCCAACGGTCGTAACGGTCACAATCGCCCAATAAACAGAAGCATTCAGCGTTGAGAAGCCATTCTTCGGCCCTTCTATCAAATACATCAGCGCGCCGAATATCACCATAACGATGGCAATAAATGAGTAGAACAGGATCAGCTGATGCCGTGCGCTGACGATGGCACTCCAGAATATCCGCAATGACGGCATAAACCGCAGCAGTTTAAGAATGCGTAACACTCGAATAACGCGCATCGCTCGCCAGGCAAAAACATAGCTCAGACTGATTTCCGGCCATAGCCACATGACATAGAGCGGCAGGATCGTGGCTAAATCAATAAATCCCCAGAAGCTGAAGACATATTTCGCCGGGTCAGGCCAACAGAATACCCGCAGGAAATATTCAGCGGTAAAGACCAGCGTAATGACCAGCTCCAGCCAGACAAAAAGATGCCATTCTTCCAGCGTCAGGTGATACTGCGTTCCGACGCCCGATTCGATAAAAATGATCACCACGCTGAGCAGCGCAAACAGCGCGCAGAGGGCTTCAAAACGCCGTCCGGTTACCGTTTCAGGATCGAATAAAAGATGATAGAGCCGCCGACGGACGGAGGTGAATAATCGCGACACATTAACCTCGCAAATAATAAGGGCTGACATCATGTCAGCCCTTGCGATTATAACGGGTCTACTTTCAAGCAGGAAACCGCATGTCGGAAACTGCCCTCCAGAACCGGACGTGTTTTTGCACATTCCGGCCCGGCCATCGGGCATCGCGTACGGAATACACAACCGGACGGCGGGTTAATCGGGGACGGTAATTCACCTTCCAGAAGCTGGATGGTTTTATTTTTTTCCAGATCCGGATCGGGAATCGGTACCGCAGACATCAGTGCCCGGGTATATGGGTGCAGTGGGTTATGGTACACCTCATCGTAAGTCCCTAATTCCACCGCATGGCCCAGATACATCACCAGTACGCGGTCAGAAATATGTTTCACCACCGCGAGGTCATGCGCAATGAAGATCAGCGACAGCCCCATTTCACGTTGCAGTTTCTGCAGCAGGTTAACCACCTGCGCCTGAATAGAGACGTCCAGCGCCGAGACGGGCTCGTCACAGATAATCAGCTTCGGCTCAAGGATCAAGGCGCGGGCGATACCGATACGCTGGCACTGACCACCGGAGAATTCGTGCGGGTAACGGTTGACGAGGTTAGGCAACAAGCCCACTTTCATCATCATTGCCTTCACACGGTCGCGTACTTCCTGACGCGGCATCTTCGGATGATAGGTTCGCAGTGGCTCAGCAATGATCTCCCCGATGGTCATACGCGGGTTCAATGAGGCCAGCGGATCCTGGAAAATCATCTGGATGTCGCTACGCACATCGCGCCACTCGTCTGGCTTCATGCCCAGCAGATCTTTACCCAGCCAGGCAACTTTGCCGTCGGTGGCTTTCACGAGGCCTATGATGGCACGCGCAAACGTGGATTTACCGCAGCCGGACTCACCCACCACCCCCAGGGTTTCCCCTTCATACAGACGAAGCGTTACGCCATCGACCGCTTTCAGGGTTTTCGGCGGCTGCCAGAACCACTGTTTTCCGTCTTTAATGTCGAAATGCACCTTAAGGTCAGCAATTTCGAGCAGGACATTTCTTTTTTCATCTAATGCGTTCATACCAGATCCTCCTGCGGCTTAAAGCAGGCGCGCAGACGGCCTGGTGCAAACTCTTCCAGCGGCGGCGCGGTATTGCAGATTTCCATCGCGTGCGGGCAGCGTGGCTGGAACGGACAGCCTTTCGGCAGACGCAGCAGGTTTGGCGGGTTGCCAGGGATGGTCAGCAGGGATTCCCCTTCTGCATCGAGGCGCGGCACCGCATTCAGCAGACCAATGGAGTAAGGGTGTGCAGGCTGGTAGAACACGTCGCGCGCCTTACCATATTCCATGGTGCGACCGGCATACATCACCAGTACCTTGTCACAGATACCGGCCACTACGCCCAGATCGTGAGTGATCATGATAATCGCGGTGTTGAACTCACGCTTAAGCTCGTTCAGCAGCGTCATGATCTGTGCCTGGACGGTCACATCAAGCGCAGTGGTCGGTTCATCGGCAATCAGCAGTTTTGGCCGGCACATCAGCGCCATCGCAATCATGACACGCTGACGCATACCGCCGGAGAACTCATGCGGGAACATGCGCATACGCTTGCGCGCTTCCGGCATTTTCACCGCGTCGAGCATTTTGACGGACTCCTCAAAGGCTTCCGCTTTGCCCAGGCCTTTGTGCAGCATCAGCACTTCCATCAGCTGCTCGCCGACACGCATATACGGGTTCAGCGAGGTCATCGGGTCCTGGAATATCATCGAAATCTGCTCAGCGCGCAGCTTGTTCAGCTCGTATTCCGGCAGGTTGAGGATCTCACGCCCGTTGAATTTGGCGGAACCGCCAATGACACCGTTAGACGCCAGCAGCCCCATCAACGCAAAGGCGGTTTGGGATTTACCGGAACCCGACTCGCCCACGATCCCCAGCGTTTCACCCGCACGCAGGTTGAAGTTGAGATCGTTCACGGCGGTCACATCGCCATCCGGCGTTTTAAAGGTCACGCGGAGGTCTTTTACGTCCAGCAGAAGGTTACCCTGCTGTTGCGCCTGTGGCGCAGTGGCCGTTTCAATAATCGTCATGACGGCGCTCCTTAACGGTCTTTCGGGTCGAGGGCATCACGCAGGCCATCGCCGATAAAGTTGAAACAAAACAGGGTGACGACCAGGAAGCCCGCCGGGTACAGAAGCAACCACGGTGAGACTTCCATTGAGTTTGCACCATCACTCAGAAGCGCGCCCCAGCTGCTCAGTGGCTCTTGTGTACCCAGACCCAGGAAGCTGAGGAAAGATTCAAACAGGATCATGCTTGGTACCAGCAGCGAGGCATATACCACCACCACGCCGAGCACGTTAGGAACGATATGGCGAACCACAATATTACCGGTGGAGACACCGCCCACCTGCGCCGCTTCGATAAACTCTTTACGCTTAAGACTCAGCGTCTGACCACGAACGATTCGCGCCATATCCAGCCAGGACACCATCCCGATTGCCACGAAGATCAACAGGATATTCTGGCCAAAGAAGGTCACCAGCAGGATAACGAAGAACATGAACGGGAAGGAGTTTAAGATTTCCAGCATACGCATCATGACGGAGTCCACTTTACCGCCAAGGTAGCCTGAGAGTGAGCCGTAAAGCGTACCCACGATCACCGCCACCAGGGCGGCCGCAATACCGACCATCAGCGAAATGCGGCCACCGATAGCGACACGCACCAGCAGGTCGCGCCCTGAGGAATCCGTACCAAAATAGTGCCCGGACGTCATATCGGGTGCGCTGGACATCATGCCCCAGTCGGTGTCGAAATAGGTAAATTGCGACAGAATCGGCGCCAGGGTGACAAACAGCGCGATGAGCACCAGAACAACCAGGCTGGCGACCGCGGCGCGGTTATGCATAAAGCGACGACGGGCGTCTTGCCAGAGGCTACGACCTTCTACTTCCAGTTTTTCACTGAAGTTTTCCAGCGCCTCGCTGTTTTTCTTACTCAACATCATGGCGTGCTCCAGTATCAGTAACGGATTTTCGGGTCGATAACGGCATACAGCACATCGACGATAGCGTTAAACAAAATGGTCAGTGCGCCGACAAGGATTGTCAGGCTCAGTACCAGTGAATAGTCGCGGTTCAGCGCGCCATTAACGAACAGCTGACCAATGCCCGGCAGACCGTAGATGGTTTCGATAACCATAGAGCCGGTGATGATCCCAACGAATGCCGGCCCCAGGTAGGAGAGCACGGGCAGGAGCGCAGGCTTGAGTGCATGGCGGAATATAATCCGGCGCATCGGCAGCCCTTTCGCACGCGCGGTGCGGATGAAGTTCGAGTGCAGGACTTCAATCATGGAACCGCGGGTGATACGCGCGATACTGGCGATATAAGCCAGGGAGAGAGCCACCATTGGCAAAATCATGAACTTCAGCGCCCCACCGTTCCAGCCGCCTCCGGGCAGCCATTTCAGCGTAATGGCAAATATCATCACCAGTAATGGCGCGACAACGAAGCTGGGTATAACCACCCCGGTCATCGCCACCCCCATTACGGTATAATCCCATTTGGTATTTTGTTTGAGCGCGGCAATAACGCCCGCGGTGACGCCGAGAACGACGGCAAGTATGAATGCCGCAGCACCCAGTTTCGCCGATACAGGGAAGCTGGACGCCACCAGGTCGTTAACGGAATAGTCTTTGTATTTGAATGACGGCCCAAAATCACCGTGCGCCAGTTGCTTCAGATAGTTGAAGTACTGCGTGGAGATAGGATCGTTTAAATGATACTTCGCTTCGATATTGGCCATCACTTCCGGTGGCAGCGTACGTTCACCGGTAAATGGACTTCCCGGCGCGAGACGCATCATAAAGAAGGAAATCGTAATTAGAATAAATAACGTTGGTATCGCTTCTAAGCAGCGACGCAGGATAAATTTCAACATTGCCCGTACCTTCTGGCGTGTGCCTGATGAATGTTACAAAGTAGACACAGTGGGGCAAGCCAGGCCTGCCCCACGTATTGCCATTAATGCTTGATAATATAAAGATTCTTAACGGAAATATTATCCAACGGGTCTTTACCGGTATAACCCCCTACCCACGGTTTCACCAGGCGGGCGTTAACGTAGTAATAGACCGGTACAATTGCAGAGTCTTTATCGAGCTGCTCTTCTGATTTCGCGTACAGATCAGCGCGCTGCGCATCGTCTGTGACTTTCAGCGTATCAGTAATGATCTTATCGAATGCCGGGCTCTTATAGTGCGCGGTGTTATTCGAACTGTCACTCAGCATGGTGTTCAGGAAGGAGGTTGGTTCGTTATAGTCCGCACACCAGCCGGCACGAGCAACGTCGAACGTCCCCTGATGGCGGGTATCCAGGAAGGTTTTCCACTCCTGGTTTTCCAGCTTCACGTTCACGCCCAGGTTTTTCTTCCAGATAGACGCGACGGCGATAGCCAGTTTTTTATGCAGGTCAGACGTGTTGTACAGCAGGTTAAACGTCAGCGGCTTGTCAGCGGTATAACCGGCTTCAGCCAGCAGTTTTTTCGCTTCTTCGTTACGTTTTTCCTGTGACCACTTGAACCACTCAGGCTCAACCAGTTTCATACCGTCGGTATAAGGAGGGGTATAGCTGTATGCCGGCAGGTCGCCCTGGTTTTTCACCTTGTTCACGATAATATCGCGATCCAGTGCCAGCTTCAGCGCTGTACGCACGCGCACATCGGTGAAAGGTGCTTTCTGGTTGTTGATTTCGTAGTAATAAGTGCAGAGATACGGATCAACATGCACTTCTTTCGGGATCTCTTTTTTCAGCTTCTGGAACAGTTCAATCGGCATGTTGTTATAGGTCATGTCGATTTCGCCGCTGCGGTAACGGTTAACGTCAGTGACTTCAGAAGAGATCGGCAGGTAGGTAACCTGATTAATGACGGTTTTCGCGTTATCCCAGTACTGCGGGTTACGCTCCAGAACCATACGTTCGTTGACCACCCAGTCTTTCAGTTTATAAGCACCGTTGGTCACGATATTGGCAGGCTGGGTCCATTTTTCACCAAATTTTTCCACCGCGGATTTTGGTACCGGGGAAACGGACGGGTGAACCAGTAATTTGTAGAAGTACGGAACAGGCTCGCTCAACGTCACTTCAAAGGTATTGGCATCAATCGCTTTCACACCCAGGTCGGTGACCGGTTTTTTACCGGCGATGATGTCATCAATATTGGCGATGTGGCCATATTGCAGGTAGCTAGCATACGGAGAGGCGGTGGTTGGATTCGCCAGACGCTGCCAGCTATACACGAAATCTTCGGCGGTAACCGGCGTACCGTCGGACCATTTCGCATCTTTACGCAGATGGAAGGTCCAGACTTTGAAATCTTTATTTTCCCATTTTTCCGCCACACCCGGTGCCGGGTGGCCGTCTACGTCGGTCACCAGCAAGCCTTCGAACAGGTCGCGGTTGACGTTAGACTCCGGAACACCTTCAATTTTGTGCGGGTCAAGAGACTGAACTTCCGCACCGTTGTTACGAACCAGCGTCTGTTTCTCAGCCAGTTGAACGCCTGCAGGAACGTCCGCAGCCATTGCAGCGTTGCCCGCGATTAGCGCAGTTAAAATCCCCGCCGCTACCAGATTTTTTTTTGTGATGATGGACATTGTGTTGGTACTCCACTCATTATAATTACTGGCCTTCGCCAGCTGTGTAATCCCCTGTTGGGGCCTGTACAGCGCAGGAGTTTTTTTTGCTGCTGTCAGGTTCTTCTTTTTACTTCTTGCTATCACCGACTTTTTTATTACTGACCGCTCGTATGGCCGTCTTGCGTCGATTCTTCACAGGTCTCCCCTGTCTGAGGCCTGCGCTGGATATCTGAGAAGAGGACTATATGAAAATAATTCTCATCTGCTTGTTTTATGCTGCAAAATATTAGGCCGGAAAGTATCAAATGGCGTAAACGCGCGCCAATACATTTTGCAAATTTGTTAAGCAATTCTCTTTTACGGTGAGTACCGTATCTCGGGGGGCAGCCCTGCCTGACATCAAAAGCCGCATAAAAACATTGGTATTCAATATGATAGAGAAAACATTCTCTACAAGCGCGTCGCTGCGCTATCATCGAGTGGTTTTGTACAAAAATTTAACAACTGATTATTATTTAGCACATTCCTCTAGGGGAACGTTGAAATTACTAATATCATTTCGGTTATGACTCAGCAAGCCCCAGAGTATCATGTGAGTAAAATAACAGATCGATTGAAGGTTTTATGCGCAGAGAGGCACGAGGTAAATTGATAACTTATTGAAATATAAGAAAAGCGGATTATTAGTAGAATTTATTATGATATGTGAGCATTTCAACTTTAGTTATATGATTTGCTGATAATCACGTAAAAAAACGGAGCCGCAGGCCCCGTTCTTTCATTTGAAATATTAGTGCAGTAAGCCGGGGAAAATGCTTTTAATACCGGTGACAATAAATTCGATGCCTAACGCCATCAACAACAGCCCCATGATACGCGTAATGACGTTGATGCCCGTTTGCCCCAGCCAGCGCACCAGCCAGGGTGCCATACGGAAAACACCCCAACAACACAGTGCGAAGATAGCGATGGCGACAGAAAAGCCAATCAGGTGCATCAGGCTATGGTAACGTGTCCCCCAGACAATGGTGGAACTGATTGCCCCAGGCCCTGCCATTAAAGGCAACGCAAGCGGGACCACGCCGATACTTTCGCGAATGGCGGTTTCTGATTTCTCCTGTTTGTTCTGTTTATCCTCACCCAGCTTACCGCTGATCATCGACATGGCAATGGTCACCACCAGGATGCCACCTGCGATGCGGAAAGAATCAATTGAAATGCCGAACAGCTGGAGAATGGCATCACCCAGGAAAAGCGAGGTGAGCAAGATAATGGCCACTGACAGGTTAGCGGTGAGGTTGGTTTTGTTCCTGGCCGCCGCCGTCTGGTAACTGGTCATACTAATGAAGACAGGGATGATCCCTACCGGGTTGACCAGGGCAAACAGACCAATAAAAAATTTAAAATACGTTGGAAAATCAAAGAGCGTTTGGATCACGTTTTGCTCCGCTTATGCACATGCCCGGGACTGACACTTTGTCATGAAAAATCGCGCTGAAGATACGCTTTTTATGAGCATACTTCACCAGAAATCTGTGCCTAAACGTTATCCTTTCAGGATGTTAAACAGATGTAGAATCAGTGATAGCATCACTTCCAATAGTTACTTAATTATTTAACACTGGAAATATCTACAATAAATAACCCTGCTGAAAGGTATCAGCTTGGGGAAAAATTGACGCAGATCATGATTTTCGTACTCAGAAGTGAGTAATCTTGATTACGCCCCCCAGGAAGGTCACCTGTCACAAAGGGATGATGTTAAGGTAAGGCTCTTTTAGTAAGTTAGCGCGCCAGAGCATAAAGTAACTCTTTGTTTTACTTTATCTAACGCAAGTCGTAGTGGCTCTGTCTATACTGTCAGACGTATCGAGCGCTGGTTTACTAAAAGAGTTTAAACATTATCAGGAGAGCATTATGGCTGTTACTAATATCGCTGAACTGAACGCACTCGTCGAGCGCGTGAAAAAAGCCCAGCGTGAATACGCCAATTTCACCCAAGAACAGGTTGATAAAATCTTCCGCGCGGCCGCTCTGGCTGCTGCAGATGCTCGAATCCCTCTCGCTAAAATGGCCGTTGCTGAATCCGGCATGGGTATCGTTGAAGATAAAGTGATCAAAAACCACTTTGCTTCAGAGTATATCTATAACGCCTATAAAGATGAGAAGACTTGCGGCGTCCTGGCTGAAGATCATACCTTCGGTACCATCACCATTGCTGAACCTATCGGTATTATTTGCGGTATCGTTCCAACGACTAACCCAACGTCTACTGCCATCTTCAAATCGCTGATCAGTCTGAAGACCCGTAACGCAATCATCTTCTCCCCTCACCCACGTGCTAAAGATGCCACTAACAAAGCAGCGGATATCGTGCTGCAGGCTGCTATCGCTGCGGGTGCGCCAAAAGATCTGATCGGCTGGATCGACCAACCGTCTGTTGAACTGTCTAACGCCCTGATGCACCACCCGGACATTAACCTGATCCTGGCAACCGGTGGTCCTGGCATGGTTAAAGCAGCATACAGCTCCGGTAAACCGGCTATTGGTGTAGGTGCGGGTAACACGCCTGTTGTTATCGACGAAACGGCCGATATTAAACGTGCTGTTGCATCTGTACTGATGTCTAAAACCTTCGACAACGGTGTTATCTGTGCGTCTGAACAGTCCGTTGTTGTTGTAGACTCCGTCTATGATGCAGTTCGCGAACGTTTCGCCAGCCACGGCGGCTACATGCTGCAGGGCAAAGAGCTGAAAGCCGTTCAGGATATCATTCTGAAAAACGGCGCGCTGAACGCCGCCATCGTTGGTCAGCCAGCCTATAAAATCGCTGAACTCGCCGGCTTTACCGTTCCGGCAACCACCAAGATTCTGATCGGCGAAGTTAAAGTTGTCGACGAAAGCGAACCGTTCGCTCACGAAAAACTCTCGCCTACGCTTGCTATGTACCGTGCGAAAGATTTCGAAGACGCGGTAGTAAAAGCGGAGAAACTGGTTGCAATGGGGGGTATCGGTCATACCTCTTGCCTGTACACCGACCAGGATAACCAGCCAGAGCGCGTTGCTCACTTCGGTCAGATGATGAAAACTGCGCGCATCCTGATTAACACCCCGGCTTCTCAGGGTGGTATCGGTGACCTGTACAACTTCAAACTCGCACCTTCCCTGACTCTGGGTTGTGGTTCCTGGGGTGGTAACTCCATCTCTGAAAACGTTGGTCCAAAACACCTGATCAACAAGAAAACCGTTGCTAAGCGAGCTGAAAACATGTTGTGGCACAAACTTCCGAAATCTATCTACTTCCGCCGTGGCTCTCTGCCAATCGCGCTGGATGAAGTGATTACTGATGGCCACAAACGTGCGCTCATCGTGACTGACCGTTTCCTGTTCAACAACGGCTACGCAGACCAGATCACTTCTGTTCTGAAAGCGGCTGGCGTTGAAACTGAAGTGTTCTTTGAAGTTGAAGCTGACCCAACCCTGACCGTAGTACGTAAAGGTGCTGAACTGGCGAACTCCTTCAAACCCGATGTGATCATCGCACTGGGTGGTGGTTCCCCAATGGACGCCGCGAAAATCATGTGGGTTATGTACGAGCACCCAGAAACACACTTCGAAGAACTGGCGCTGCGCTTTATGGACATCCGTAAACGTATCTACAAGTTCCCGAAAATGGGCGTAAAAGCGAAAATGATCGCCGTTACCACCACTTCCGGTACAGGTTCAGAAGTCACGCCGTTTGCTGTTGTAACCGACGATGCAACCGGTCAGAAATACCCACTGGCTGACTACGCGCTGACGCCAGACATGGCTATCGTTGATGCCAACCTGGTCATGGAAATGCCGAAATCACTCTGTGCGTTCGGTGGTCTGGATGCAGTGACTCACGCCCTGGAAGCTTACGTTTCCGTCCTGGCTTCTGAGTTCTCTGACGGTCAGGCTCTGCAGGCTCTGAAACTGCTGAAAGAAAACCTGCCAGCGTCTTATAATGAAGGGTCTAAAAACCCGGTTGCCCGTGAACGTGTTCACAGTGCAGCAACCATCGCCGGTATCGCGTTTGCTAACGCCTTCCTGGGTGTTTGCCACTCAATGGCACACAAACTGGGTTCACAGTTCCACATTCCTCACGGTCTGGCGAACGCCCTGTTGATCAGCAACGTTATCCGTTATAACGCGAACGACAACCCAACCAAGCAGACTGCTTTCAGCCAGTACGACCGTCCACAGGCACGTCGTCGTTACGCTGAAATTGCAGACCACCTGGGTCTGAGCGCACCGGGCGACCGTACTGCGGCGAAGATTGAGAAACTGCTGGCATGGCTGGAAAGCCTTAAAGCTGAGCTGGGTATTCCTAAATCTATCCGTGAAGCGGGCGTTCAGGAAGCTGACTTCCTCGCGCATGTTGATAAGCTGTCTGAAGATGCATTCGATGACCAGTGTACCGGCGCCAACCCGCGCTACCCGCTGATCTCTGAGCTGAAACAGATCCTGCTGGATACCTTCTACGGCCGCGAGTTCAAAGAAAATGACACTGTTGCTGTGAAAGTAGACGCACCTGTCATTAAAGCTGACAAGAAAGCGAAGAAAAACGCGTAACTGACAGCCTGATAAAAAACCCGCCTCTGGCGGGTTTTTTTATGTCTGCATTTTACTGTGAAGGATTATTTGCGGTTGTCAGGCTGAAGCGCCGTCAGTGAGCCGACAATCAACGCTTCCTTATAATGCTTACGGCACACCGATACGTAGCGCTCATTGCCTCCTATGACCACCTGCTCGCCATCAGCATAGGGTTTTCCGGCCTGGTCGAGGCGAAGCACCATGCTGGCTTTACGGCCGCAAAAACAGATGGTTTTAAGTTCAACGAGTTTATCCGACCACGCAAGTAAATACTGGCTGCCGGCAAATAGCTCACCACGAAAGTCAGTGCGCAACCCATAGCACAGAACGGGAATATCAAGCTCATCGACAACCTCTGAAAGCGCATGAACTTGCTCACGCGTCAGAAACTGGCTTTCATCAACCAGAACACAATGGATGGGCTGTGAAGCATGCGCTGCGCGGATATCCTCCAGCAGGTCAGTTTGCGGGTTAAACAGCCTTGCAGGCGATGAGAGGCCTATTCTGGAACTCACCTTCCCTGCACCAAAGCGGTCGTCAATTTCAGCCGTATAAACAACGGTACGCATCCCACGTTCCTGGTAATTGTATGAGGATTGCAGTAGCGCTGTCGATTTCCCGGCATTCATTGCCGAATAGTAGAAATAAAGTTGTGCCATTGGCCGTAAAACCCTAATCAATGTGTAATATTACCGATGATTCATTGTACCATATTTTGTCTGGTTATCAGCGATACGACGCACAGACTATGCGGTTCAGCGCGAGGTTTACCGCCAGCATTTTGCAAAAATAATGCGTTAAAACATGAAGTAAACGCATCCAGCCCAGCCAATATGTTATAGGGTCAGCCAAACATAACACTTCATTTTATAGTGGAATCATCGTTCATTAAAATTCACTATTTATTAACTATTTCTGCCTTAACATACCCGGTGTAAACTAATACAAAAGGCTGATATTTATCCGCCGCAACTATAATTCCTGAGGCAAATGTCACAAAAAAAAGATGCAATCGACTGCGTTAAGCCACTTTACGTGATAACAAGCGAGACTGGCGGGTTATGAAATTTAAGTTAGCGTAATTAATAATAGCGGCAATATTCACTATTTTTTGAATTCCTTACATTCCCAGCTATTGCACAACTGAATTTATCGCTCTATTATTAGGACAACAAACCACCCCCCATTATAAGTTTGAGATTACTACAATGAGCGAAGCACTTAAAATTCTGAACAACATCCGTACTCTTCGTGCGCAGGCAAGAGAATGTACCCTCGAAACGCTTGAAGAAATGCTGGAAAAATTAGAAGTTGTAGTTAATGAACGTCGCGAAGAAGAAAGCGCTGCTGCTGCTGAAATCGAAGAGCGTACTCGTAAACTGCAGCAATATCGTGAAATGCTGATTGCTGATGGTATCGATCCAAATGAATTGCTGAACAGCATGGCTGCAGCTAAAACCGGTACCAAAGCAAAACGCGCTGCTCGTCCTGCTAAATATAGCTATGTTGACGAGAACGGCGAAACTAAAACCTGGACCGGCCAGGGTCGTACTCCCGCTGTTATCAAGAAAGCAATGGACGAGCAAGGTAAACAGCTGGATGACTTCCTGATCAAGGATTAATCATCTCGCTTCCAGAAAAATCCCGCGTAATGCGGGATTTTTTTTACCCGCAATTTACCGCAAACATCCCCTTACACTCTGTCATAAAGCGTTATTTGGCTATTTAGCTTGCCTTACAATCGGACGTGATGACGGCGTGTTATGGGCATAAAAAAACCGGTGGGCAGAGCCTCACCGGTTCAGATCAAATGAAGCCTGAGTTATTTCTTAATACCCGCGCTCTCTTTGAGCCAGGCTTTAAATTCTTCACCGAGCGTATTGTGGCGAATGCCATATTCTACAAACGCCTGCATATAACCGAGCTTATTACCGCAGTCATGGCTCTTACCTTTCATATGGTAAGCTTCAACGGTCTCTTTCTCGATCAGCATATCAATGGCATCGGTAAGCTGGATTTCATCACCCGCTCCTGGAGGCGTTTTCGCCAGCAGAGGCCAGATTTCAGCACTCAGGACATAACGACCTACAACCGCCAGATTAGAAGGCGCTACGTCGGCCTTAGGCTTCTCAACTACGCCAATCATCGGCACGCTCTCACCCGGTTCAAGGTTAACGCCTTTGCAGTCAACAACACCGTATGCGGTAACGTCATCCACAGGTTCAACCATGATCTGGCTGCTGCCTGTTTCATCGAAGCGTTTGATCATCTCAGCCAGATTGTCCTGAGAAAGATCTGATTCATATTCGTCCAGAATAACGTCAGGCAGGATCACCGCAACAGGCTCATCGCCTACAACGGGATGCGCACACATGACTGCGTGGCCCAGACCTTTAGCCAGACCCTGACGCACCTGCATAATGGTGACGTGTGGCGGGCAAATAGACTGAACTTCTTCCAGCAGCTGGCGCTTAACACGTTTTTCCAGCATGGCTTCGAGTTCAAAACTTGTATCGAAATGGTTTTCGATAGAGTTTTTTGATGAATGTGTAACCAGCACAATTTCAGTAATGCCGGCCGCGATACATTCGTTAACGACATACTGAATTAATGGCTTATCAACCAGAGGCAGCATCTCTTTAGGAATCGCCTTAGTTGCTGGTAACATCCTGGTCCCCAATCCCGCTACCGGGATGACGGCCTTTCTGACTTTCGAATTTAGGGCAGCCATTCAAATTCTCCTGAGCTGTTCAAGTTTTGAACTTTTATGCAATAAATAACGCGTTAAGTATATCAGCCTCATCCCGCAGTCCGGGTCTGAAAAGAACGCGTTGCCGATCAATTAGGACAAATACGCATGATTCCGGGCAGCGATAGTAGCACTCCCCATAAATCACAGGTAAAGCAATCTTAAAATTAAGATCCAACTGCTTATTCCGTGGACAACATTAAGCGTAGCCGTCCCCCGGCACCCCAAATTTGGCACTGCCAGGAGGAACAGCGATGGCTAATTTGATTAAGATAAGCCGTACCCAATGTTCCAAGCGGGACACCGTTACTGACCTGAATATGATGTTCCCCGGTATTCAGCGAGGCATTAAGCCCCGCGGAAACGAGGATAAGATTTTTCAAACCGCTGTGGTAATAACCTACCAACAGCGGAAACTGTCCGGGTAAATTGGCCTGACGGAAAAGCTGGTTTACCTGTTTGAGTAAACTGCCTAACTCGGGAAGCCGCTGCCCCTGATGGGAGAGTTGTTCCTGCAGCAACCCGTTAAATAGCGCACGAAGTAATAACGCGGCTAATACACCATTATCCCCAGCCCGGGTGACATCAAGACAATAAAATGCAAGGTCTGAATCCGATAATGGCGCAATATCGAGCACCAGCCCTGGCTGGTCAGCGGCCACCAGCTGGCGATAATTCACACGACAGTGAGAAATATTTTGTTGTACCGGCGGTTGAAGTTCTTGCAACAGTTTCGCCGCCGCAGGGGGATTACTCACTAAGGCGTCCCAGTCCTGGAAAAGGCGTTCCTCTTCCTCAACCCGGGAATTAAACATATTGGGATAAAGACAGGCTAAGACGGTTTCACGAAGCCGGTTAAGATCTTTAACCGGTTTAAGCAGAATATCCTGAACCCCCAGACGCAAGGCTTTGGCTATATCCGCCATGTTCTCTGTGGCGGAAATCACCAGTATCGGCATCTGGTTGGCTTCATTGCGCAGATGTTCGACCAGCTTCAGTCCATTCATCCGTGGCATTTCAAGGTCACAAATCATCAGATCAGGCGTGATATTGACCATTTTTTCCAGCGCGTCGATGCCATCGTCAGCCAGTGAAGTGTTTGCCCCCAGTGATGATAACCACGAATCCAGTAGCGATCGGAAAACGGGCTCGTCTTCAACAATCAAAATGTGTTTTCCGGCCAATGGCTTCGTCATGGTTCCTCCCCTGGCTGACAGTAACTACATAGTGGCATGCTATCGGCACTGTCGCCTGTCAGATTTTGCTGAAGTAGTCAAAAAAAGGTGCTTAACGTGCTGTTCGCACAAAAGGCAGCAACTCATCTATTTTCTTTTCGACGGCTAACGAGCCCGCTGCGATGGCGGCCTCAGCCCGATGGAAATCAAGGGTAGAAATTTGCGGACAATACGGCTGAAGCAGAATATCCGGCGGGTCGCCAGCCATGCGGTTGCGCTTGAGGCGGTTCTCCAGGACCTGGATTGAGGTCGTCATAATTTCAATCGCCGTGGGTGCAGTTACCGCACGCCGGGCGGCCATGCGCCCGAGACGTCCGCGCAGACGCTCATGCCAGGCCAGTTTTTCGCCCTCGGCATCTTCACTCTGAAGATTGACTGGCATCAGGTCTTGTTGCATCAGATGAGCGTCGTGCTGTAAATCCACAGCAATAACGATATCGGCACCCATAGCGCGGGTCAGGGAAATGGGGACCGGGTTAACGACGCCTCCGTCGACAAGCCAGTAACCGTTGTGCGGAACAGGGGCCATTAAGCCCGGCATGCTGCAGGACGCGCGAACGGCAAGATGGATATCCCCTTCGGTAAGCCAGAGTTCGCGGCCGGTACTGAGGTTCGTCGCAACGGCACCGAAGGGTAACTGACAATGACTGAAGTCATCGAGAGGCATAATCTGACGGAACTGGTTAAAGACCCGTTCACCGCGCAGCAACCCACCGCGCTGCCACGAGAGATCCATCAGGCGCAATACGTCCCAGTAACTGAAGGAGCGTACCCAGGTTTCAAGTTCCGGAAGCTTTCCGCACGCGTATGCGGACCCCACAAGCGATCCGATTGAACACCCTGCAACAATATCAACGTCAATGCCCAACTGCTTTAAGGCATTTATCACGCCGATGTGCGACCATCCCCGGGCTGCACCTGAGCCCAGCGCCAGTCCAATTTTAACCTTTCTCATTAGCCCTGTTTTACGTCCCCTGGATTCCTGACATAGCATCAACGCAACTGCTCAGTTAACATGGTGCTACCCGAAGCGTTTAACGCCCTTATTTTTTGTTCCAGGAAGAGAATCGTGTCTCAACTCTGCCCTTGTGGTAGCGCTCTGGAGTATAGCCTATGTTGTCAGCGATATCTGTCTGGCGATCAGGTTGCACCAGACCCGTCACACCTCATGCGTTCACGGTATACTGCTTTTGTGATCAAAGACGCAGACTACCTGATTAAAACCTGGCACCCATCCTGCCACGCTGCCGATTTCAGACAGGATATTGAAGCCGGGTTTGCTAATACCCAATGGCTCGGCCTTACCGTCTATGAATCGTCAACGGGAAGTGATGCTGATGAAGGTTATGTCAGCTTCGTTGCCCGCTTTATCGAACGCAATAAGCCCGGTGCCATTATCGAACGTTCCCGGTTCTTAAAGGAAAGCGGGCAATGGTATTATATTGACGGAACGCGCCCACAGTTTGGTCGTAACGATCCCTGCCCTTGTGGTTCAGGTAAAAAATTTAAAAAGTGTTGCGGGCAGTAATGCCTGACAACCCAGACTTCGCAAATACTCAAACAGGATTTCCCGGCGATGCAATCACTACAACGTAAAGTTCTGCGCACCATCTGTCCCGATCAAAAAGGGCTGATCGCACGAATTACCAACATTTGTTACAAGCATGAACTGAATATCGTGCAGAACAACGAGTTCGTTGACCACCGTACCGGACGCTTCTTTATGCGTACCGAACTCGAAGGGATTTTCAACGACACCACCCTGCTTGCCGATCTCGACAGCGCGCTGCCTGAAGGCTCCGTGCGTGAACTGACCCCCGCTGGCCGTCGTCGCGTTGTTATTCTTGTGACGAAAGAAGCCCACTGTCTTGGCGATCTGTTGATGAAAGCAAACTACGGTGGCCTCGATGTTGAAATCGCTGCCGTTATCGGTAACCACGAGACGCTGCGCACGCTGGTTGAACGTTTTGATATTCCGTTTGAGCTGGTCAGCCATGAAGGCCATACCCGTGAAGAACATGACAACCTGATGGCCAATGCTATCGAAGCGCATAACCCGGATTACGTGGTACTGGCGAAATACATGCGTGTACTGACCCCATCCTTCGTGGCGCGTTTCCCGAATAAGATCATCAACATCCATCACTCATTCCTGCCAGCCTTTATCGGTGCACGTCCTTATCACCAGGCGTACGAACGCGGTGTGAAAATCATCGGTGCCACCGCGCACTACGTGAATGACAACCTGGACGAAGGCCCAATCATTATGCAGGACGTGATTCACGTGGATCACACCTATACCGCAGAAGATATGATGCGCGCCGGGCGTGACGTAGAGAAGAACGTACTCAGTCGTGCGCTCTATCAGGTGCTGGCGCAACGTGTGTTCGTTTACGGTAACAGAACGATTATTCTTTAATCGACAAGAAAATGAACTGGTTAGCTTTACAGCTTAACGCGTAAAATTCAGGCAACCAGTTTATTTTTATTGTGGTAACGCTTTACAGGGGCGTCTCATTTGATATGATGCGCCCCGCTTCCAGCAGGAAGCAGGCCAGTAAATAGCATTACCCCGTGGTGGGGTTCCCGAGCGGCCAAAGGGAGCAGACTGTAAATCTGCCGTCATCGACTTCGAAGGTTCGAATCCTTCCCCCACCACCATCTCTCAGCATTACTTCAAAATTTGAATTACCCCTGGTGGGGTTCCCGAGCGGCCAAAGGGAGCAGACTGTAAATCTGCCGTCATCGACTTCGAAGGTTCGAATCCTTCCCCC
>NZ_JBFUPR010000001.1:0-740197 GCF_041360735.1 Enterobacter sp. RCC_40 | reverse complement strand
CCCACCACCATCATCTCAAAGCCAATCCAGTGATGTATTTCAAACGATGTGTCATGCATAGCAACAGACGATCACATCGGTGGCAACCGGCGCTTCACCGGTGAACTTTTCACGATCGACGTATTACACTGAGCATGTTCCGCCAGACCATCAAGCAACGCATCCAGTTGCTCAATCGACCGCACGACCAGCCTGATAACAAAGCAGTCTTCACCGGTGACTTTATCGCTCTCAATACATTCCGGCATGGCCTGAATGTACTTATCTACTTTTTGCAGCAACCCCGGTAAAGGACGAACCCGCACCAGCGCCTGCAACGTATACCCCAACGCCGTCAGATTGACGCGAGCGCCATACCCTTCAATCACCCCACGCTCTTCCAGTCTTTTCAGACGCTCTGCTGTACTGGGAGATGTCAGTCCAATACGTCCGCTGAGTACCTTTAGCGACATGCGCGCATCCTCAACCAGACAGGCCAGGATTTGGCGATCGATGTCATCGAGAAGGTTTTCCATCGTTTTTACCTAATTTAAAAAAGCCATCACTGTATTTCACCTTATATCAGCCATGTTATTCCCGACAGCGGTATTCGACAATATCGTCATTAATCAGGAGGTGAACAATGGGTGATGTACAAAAAGGCGTCTGGCAGATGATCCTGGCGATGTTAATTTCCGGCTCGATTGGCGCGTTTGTTCTGCTTTCCGGCCTGCCGGTGACGGAAGTGGTTTTCTGGCGATGCCTGATCGGGGCGATGGCCCTTTTTATTTTCATCCGAATAAGTCGAAAACCATTTAGTCCGCTCACCCGTGTCACGCTACTGCTGGCAATTCTGGGCGGTGTTGCGTTAGTGGTGAACTGGTTGCTGCTGTTCGCGGCTTATGAACGTATTTCAATCGGCCTTTCTACCGTGGTCTATAACACTCAGCCGTTTATGCTGGTGTTGATGGGGATGTTTTTAGGAGAACGCGTGAGCCTGGTGAAATGGGGTTGGCTCGTTCTCGCCTTTGGCGGCGTGGTCATCCTGCTCTCCAGTGAGCTGAATGGCGCACAGGGCGAAGGCTGGCTCGCAGGAATCGGTCTGGCGATGGGAGCCGCTTTCTTCTACGCACTGACAGCCATAATCGCCCGCAGACTGAAATCAGTTGCGCCCCAGCATATCGCCTTTATTCAGGTACTGACCGGCGTGGTCATGCTGTTGCCCTTCGCCCACCAGCCGGCATTATCAGCTGATTTCCCATGGCCGATTTTACTGACGTTAGGTGTCGTCCACACCGGGATCATGTATCAGTTGCTGTATAGCGCGATCCAGAAGCTCCCGACGCCCGTTACCGGTTCTCTGTCTTTTATCTATCCCGTGGTGGCCATAATTGTCGATAACGTAGTGTTCGGACACTCGCTGAATATCACGCAACTGGCAGGGGGTGCATTGATACTGTTTGCGGCGGCAGGTAATAACCTGGGCTGGGGCGAGAAAAAACCCCGCGAGTGCGGGGTTAGGATCAAATCAGCACATTAGCGACGGGCGCGAACAATCTGATATTTGCGCGTCAGATACTCCACCGGTGCGCTCCAGATATGCACCAGACGAGAGAACGGGAACAGCACAAACAGCGTCATCCCGAGCACCAGGTGCACGCGGAAGATAAACGCCACACCGTCAAGGTGCTCAGACGCACCACCGTGGAAAGTCACCACAGACTGTGCCCAGCCGACCAGCTTCATCATTTCGCTGCCATCCATATGCTGAGCCGAGAATGGAATGGTCAGCAGACCCAGCGCACACTGCACCATCAGCAGGGACAAAATCAGAATGTCCGCCCCGGTGGTGGTCGCGCGAACACGCGGACTGAACAAACGGCGTTTGAGCAGCAGTAAACCGCCCACCAGCGTCATCACGCCGCAGGCACCGCCGGCAATCATCGCCATTTTCTGCTTCACCTCAATCGGCAGGAATGACTCATACATCCAGTGCGGCGTCAGCATTCCGAGGAAGTGACCCGCAAAAATCCCCAGGATCCCGATGTGGAACAGGTTAGAAGCCAGGTTCATCCCTTTGCGATCGAGCATCTGGCTGGAGGCAGCACGCCAGGTGTACTGGCCGTAGTCATAACGCAGCCAGCTTCCCACCAGGAACACGGTGCCCGCGATATACGGGTAAATGTCAAAGAAGAACATGTTCAGGAAGTGCATTATTGCTGTCCTCCGTTAGAGATATTCAAATATTGCGGGGCAACGGCTCCGGCAAAACGACGTTGGTGAGCGGAGATTTCAGACTCACCGCAGTTCTGGTCAGCCATGAATTTCACCTGCTCCTCCTCCCAGACCGCATCCAGCGCCTGTGGCGTATCATCGCGGGCTTCATCGGCGATCTTCTCCGCAACTTTTTCACTGTCGACCGATGCGTTGGCGAGTTTCACCAGCAGGTCGAACAGCACCGCGTAACGGCTCTCGCGCTGCTGAAGTCGTGCGCCGAGCAGCGCCAGGATCGGCGCGATGTCCTGCAGCCCCCCCAGCGCCTCCTCTTTAGGCAACTGCGCCAGATACTCAAGATAGAGCGGCAGGTGGTCCGGCAGCTCGCGGCTGTCGAGCTGCAGGCCGTGTTGCTCGTACTGTCCCATCAGGTCAACCATCGCCTGACCGCGGTCACGTGACTCACCGTGAACATGTTCGAACAGCAGCAGCGACGTCGCGCGTCCGCGGTCAAACAGCTGGCTGTAATCCGCCTGCGCATCCAGTAAATCGCGCGCTAACAGGTCCCGGAGGAAAACGGCCAGTGTCTGGGCATCCTCTTTCTCAAGATTTTCAGATGACGCGAGTGCATCAAAGAACTCCTGCTGATGCTGCGCAAGCGCAGCATCCGGGTACTCGAGCAGGCGCGAAACAATGACAAGTTCAATCATTGGTGCGGCTCCGTTTTGCTCGTCACATCCAGGGCATCGATGCGGCGGCTGTTGAAGAGATTGAATTTCGTGTCTGAACCGTGGCAACCGTCGCCAAAGGTAAAGCCACAACCATTTTTCTCCGGGAAGGCTTCGCGAGCCAGTTCACGGTGGCTGCTCGGCACCACGAAACGGTCTTCGTAATTGGCAATCGCCAGGTAACGGTACATCTCCTGCGCCTGGGCTTCGGTCAGACCTACCGCTTCCAGTGCACGGGTATCGTTAACACCGTCAACGGTTTCAGCGCGTTTGAAGTGGCGCATCGCCAGCATACGTTTCAGCGCCAGCAGGACCGGCTGGGTATCCCCTGCGGTTAACAGGTTTGCCAGATACTGAACCGGGATACGCAGGCTTTCCACGTCTGGCAGAATGCCGTTGCTGCCCAGCTCACCCGCATCCGCAGCAGACTGGATCGGAGACAGCGGCGGCACGTACCAGACCATCGGCAGCGTGCGGTATTCCGGATGCAGCGGCAGCGCCAGCTTCCAGTCCATCGCCATTTTGTACACCGGAGACTGCTGCGCCGCGTCAATCACGCTCTGCGGAATGCCGTCTTTCAGCGCCTGCTCAATCACTTTCGGATCGTTAGGATCAAGGAAAACGTCCAGCTGACGCTGATAGAGATCTTTCTCGTTCTCAGTGCTGGCTGCATTTTCAATCGCGTCCGCGTCGTACAGCAGCACGCCGAGGTAACGAATACGGCCCACGCAGCTCTCAGAGCAGACGGTTGGCATACCGGCTTCAATACGCGGATAGCAGAAGATGCACTTCTCAGACTTGCCGCTCTTCCAGTTGAAGTAGATTTTTTTGTACGGGCAACCGGTAATACACATACGCCAGCCGCGGCACTTATCCTGGTCGATCAGCACAATGCCATCTTCTTCACGCTTATAGATGGCTCCGCTCGGACAGGTCGCCACGCACGCCGGGTTAAGGCAGTGCTCGCACAGACGCGGCAGATACATCATGAAGGTGTTTTCGAACTGGCCGAACATCGCCTTCTGCATATTCTCGAAGTTCTGGTCTTTGGCGCGTTTTTCGAACTCGCCGCCCAGAATCTCTTCCCAGTTTGGACCGCTGGTGATCTTATCCATACGCTGTCCGGTAATGAGCGAGCGTGGACGTGCGATCGGCTGATGTTTGCTTTCCGGCGCGTTGTGCAGGTTCTGGTAGTCGTAATCAAACGGCTCGTAGTAATCATCGATGCCCGGCAGATGCGGGTTGGCGAAGATTTTACCGAGCAGCATCGCACGGTTACCCATGCGCGGTTGCAGTTTACCGTTGATTTTACGGATCCAGCCGCCCTTCCATTTCTCCTGGTTTTCCCAGTCGGTCGGGAAGCCTGTGCCGGGTTTACTTTCCACGTTATTGAACCACGCGTACTCCATCCCTTCGCGGCTGGTCCAGACGTTTTTACAGGTGACTGAGCAGGTATGACAGCCGATGCATTTATCCAGATTCAGCACCATGCCGACTTGTGAACGAATTTTCATTTTACGCTCTCCTGTACCTGGTCATTACCTTCGCCGTCTAACCAGTTAATATTCTTCATCTTACGTACCACCACGAACTCATCGCGGTTAGATCCTACCGTGCCGTAGTAGTTAAAGCCGTAGGCCAGCTGCGCATAGCCGCCGATCATGTGCGTCGGTTTTGGCGTAATACGGGTCACGGAGTTGTGAATGCCGCCGCGCTGCTCGGTGATTTCAGAACCCGGCAGGTTAACGATACGTTCCTGCGCGTGGTACATCATGGTCATCCCGGCCGGGACACGCTGGCTGACAACCGCACGCGCCGTCAGCGCACCGTTGCTGTTGAACACTTCGATCCAGTCGTTATCTTCAATGCCCAGATCTTTGGCGTCCGTCTCGCTCATCCACACAATCGGGCCACCGCGGGACAACGTCAGCATCAGCAGGTTGTCGCTGTAGGTGGAGTGAATGCCCCACTTCTGGTGTGGCGTCAGGAAGTTCAGCGCCTTCTCCGGGTTACCGTTCGATTTCGTACCCATTACCGCTTTCACGGAGCGGGTATCGATTGGCGGACGATAAACTAGCAGGCTCTCACCGAAGTCGCGCATCCACTGGTGATCCTGATACAGGGACTGACGACCGGACAGGGTACGCCATGGGATCAGTTCGTGAACGTTGGTGTAGCCAGCGTTGTAGGAGACGTGTTCATCTTCCAGGCCAGACCAGGTCGGGCTGGAGATAATTTTGCGCGGCTGAGCCTGAATATCGCGGAAGCGGATCTTCTCTTCCTCTTTATTCGTCGCCAGATGGGTATGATCGCGACCGGTAAACTCACTCAGTGCCGCCCATGCTTTCACCGCCACGTGACCGTTGGTTTCCGGTGCCAGAGTCAGGATCATTTCTGCAGCATCAATGGCCGTGTTCAGCATTGGCTGGCCTTTGGCCGGGCCGTCCGCTTTGGTGTAATTGAGCTTACGCAGCAGGTCCATTTCGCTCTGGGTATTCCACGCAATCCCTTTACCCCCGTTACCGATTTTTTCCATCAGCGGGCCGATAGAGGTAAAGCGTTCGTACGTTGCCGGGTAGTCACGTTCAACGGGAATAATGTGCGGCGCAGTCACACCCGGGATCAGGTCACACTCGCCTTTTTTCCAGTCCTTCACGTCCAGCGGCTGCGCCAGTTCGGCTGCAGAGTCGTGCTGAATCGGCAGGGTCACCACATCGGTCTCTTTGCCCAGATGTCCTACGCACACTTCGGAGAATTTCTTCGCGATATCTTTGTAGATATCCCAGTCGCTTTTGGATTCCCACGCCGGGTCAACGGCTGCAGACAGCGGATGAATAAACGGATGCATATCCGAGGTATTCATGTCGTCTTTTTCATACCAGGTAGCGGTTGGCAGCACGATATCGGAATACAGGCAGGTACTGGACAGACGGAAGTCCAGCGTCACAACCAGATCCAGCTTGCCGTCCAGACCGTTGTCTTTCCACTCCACTTCTTCTGGTTTCACGCCGCCCTGCTTGCCCAGATCTTTCCCCTGAATACCGTTTTCAGTACCCAGCAGATATTTCAGCATGTACTCGTGGCCTTTACCGGAGGAGCCCAGCAGGTTAGAGCGCCAGATAAACAGGTTACGCGGATGGTTTTTGCCGTTTTCAGGCTGCTCGGCCGCAAAGCGAATGGTGCCGTCTTTCAGTGCCTTGACGGTGTAATCCGCCGGGGTCATGCCCGCTTTCTTCGCCTCGTCGGCAATGCGCAGCGGGTTAGTCCCTAACTGAGGTGCAGACGGCAGCCAGCCCATGCGTTCAGCGCGGACGTTGAAGTCGATCAGGTGGCCGCTGTAGCGGGATTTATCCGCCATTGGCGACAGCAATTCCTGGGCCGTTACCGTCTCATAGCGCCACTGGCTGGAGTGGTTGTAGAAATAAGACGTACTGTTCATATGACGCGCCGGACGCTGCCAGTCGAGGGCAAACGCCAGTGGCTGCCAGCCCGTCTGCGGACGCAGTTTTTCCTGGCCGACATAGTGCGCCCAGCCGCCGCCGCTTTGCCCCACACAACCGCAGAAGATCAGCATGTTGATCAGGCCACGATAGTTCATATCAAGGTGATACCAGTGGTTCAGACCGGCACCAACAATGATCATTGAACGGCCATGCGTCTTGTCAGCATTTTCAGCGAATTCACGGGCGATACGGGTGATGTGTGCACGCGGTACGCCAGTGATCTGCTCTGCCCAGGCTGGGGTATACGCTTTGATGTCGTCGTAGCTGGTTGCGCAGTTTTCATCATTCAGGCCGCGCTCCAGGCCGTAGTTGGCCAGCGTCAGGTCATACACGGTTGTCACTAACGCCGTCGACCCATCCGCCAGCTGCAGACGTTTGACCGGCAGCTTATGCATCAGGATGTTCTGCAGCTCAACTTTGTTGAAATGCTCGGACCCTTCGCCGCCGAAGTACGGGAAGCCCACATCAGCAATTTCGTCCTGGCTACCCAACATGCTCAGACGCAGTTCAGTCTCTTCACCGGTGGTACCGTTACGCTGCTCGAGGTTCCACTTGCCCTTCTCGCCCCAGCGGAAACCGATAGAGCCGTTAGGTGCCACCAGCTCGCCGTTATTGTTATAGGCGACCGTTTTCCACTCAGGATTGTTTTCCTGACCCAGCGCATCCACCAGATCGGCGGCACGCAGCGTGCGGCCCGCTGCATAATAGCCATCACGCTCTTCCAGCATGACCAGCATCGGCATGTCGGTATAACGACGGACATAGTCAGTAAAGTACTGGCTGGGTTTATCGAGGTGGAACTCACGCAGCATCACGTGGCCCATCGCCAGCGCCATCGCGGAGTCGGTACCCTGTTTAGGTGCCAGCCACAGGTCGCACAGCTTGGCAATTTCCGCATAGTCCGGGGTCACCGCAACGGTTTTGGTGCCTTTGTAACGCACTTCCGTGAAGAAGTGGGCATCCGGCGTACGGGTCTGTGGAACGTTAGAACCCCAGGCAATAATGTAGCTGGAGTTGTACCAGTCAGCGGATTCCGGCACGTCGGTCTGCTCGCCCCAGGTCTGCGGAGAGGCTGGCGGCAGGTCGCAGTACCAGTCGTAGAAGCTCAGACAGGTTCCGCCGATAAGCGACAGATAACGAGCACCTGAGGCGTAAGAGACCATCGACATCGCTGGGATAGGCGAGAAGCCCGCGACGCGGTCCGGTCCGTAGGTTTTGACGGTATAAACGTTAGAGGCAGCAATCAGTTCGTTGACCTCTTTCCAGGAAGAACGAACAAAGCCACCGCGACCGCGCGCCTGCTTAAAGCTTTTTGCTTTGTCGGCATCTTCGATAATGGATGCCCAGGCATCAACCGGATCGCTGTGCAGCACTTTCGCTTCACGCCACATTTTCATCAGGCGTTTGCGCATCAGAGGGTATTTCAGACGGTTGGCGCTGTACAGATACCAGGAGTAGCTTGCACCACGCGGGCAGCCACGAGGTTCGTGGTTTGGCATATCCGGACGGGTACGCGGATAGTCGGTCTGCTGCATTTCCCATGTCACCAGGCCGTTTTTAACGAAAATCTTCCAGCTACATGAGCCAGTGCAGTTCACGCCGTGGGTCGAACGGACGACTTTGTCATGCTGCCAGCGCTGACGGTAACCGTCTTCCCAGTCCCGGTTGGTCTCCAGAACCTGGCCGTGCCCATCGGCAAAAGTTTCACCCTTCTGTTTGAAGTAGCGAAACCGGTCCAAAAATTTGCTCATCGGGTATCTCCTGTGTGGAGCCTGTGGCTCTCTAAATCGACATTGCTGATTTGCAGCGAAGGTAACGCTCTGATAGATGGCGAGAATTGATAACGATCAAGGCGGAGAGGGAGTTTCAGGTGGGGTATTAGATCGGATACCACCAAAGCGGTAGATTTTTAATTTTTATAAGCCATTAATTTATAATGATATTTATAATTTATCGTACAAAAAGCAGGGCTAAATTTAACATCTCAGGTATTAAGGGGTAGACCGCCCTGTAAAGCGATGGCGATCACAGTGTTACCCGCAGGCATTGTTCCTCAAACGCCATCAGTATGTTGTAACTACTGTAATAATAAAAAAACGCGGCCCGAAGGCCGCGCAAACGGATAATCACACTTACTTATTTTTCTTGGTATTACGGCCATATACCAGCCACGTAATCACTACGCAGGCGATATAGAAAACGAGGAAGACTTTCATTGCCCCTGCCGGAGAGCCGGTCAGGTCCAGAGAGATACCGAACGCTTTCGGAATAAAGAAGCCGCCAATTGCGCCGATGGCAGAGATAAAGCCCAGTGCAGCAGCCGTATCCGTCGCGGCTTCACGCATGGCCTGCTCTTCGCTTCCGCCCTGCGCTTTAACGCGATCCATCGTCAGCTTGCGGAAGATAACGGAAATCATCTGGAAGGTCGATGCGCTACCCAGACCGGCCGTCAGGAACAGCACCATAAACACGCCGAAGAAGGCGGTAAAGTTGCCACCCTGGCCATTGGCTGGCAGCGTCAGGAACAGCAGCGCACAGAAAATAGCCATGATCACAAAGTTCACCAGCGTCACGCGTGTTCCGCCCAGACGGTCAGACACCATCCCGCCCAGTGAACGCGCCAGGGCACCGATGAACGGACCAAAGAAGGCAAACTGCAGGATCTGCACTTCCGGGAACTGTGTTTTGGACAGCATGGCAAAGCCTGCGGAGAAACCGATAAACGACCCGAAGGTTGCCAGATAAAGCAGCGCCATGACCCACAGGTGGCCGCGTTTCAGCACCGGCAACTGCTCGCTCAGCGAAGCCTTAGATGCCGACAGATCGTTCATAAAGAACCATGCCGCCAGGGTGAAGACCACCAGGAACGGAACCCAAATCCACGCCGCATTCTGCAGGTACAGGGAAGAACCATCCGCCTGCTCGACGCCACCGCCACCAAAGGCTGCAAAAATGGAGACAGAGATTGCCAGCGGTGCAATTAACTGCATCACGCTTACGCCCATGTTTCCCAGACCGCCGTTAATACCCAGCGCACCGCCCTGCTTCGCTTTCGGGAAGAAGAAGCTGATGTTCGCCATACTGGAGGCGAAGTTAGCGCCAGCAAAACCGCACAGCAGGGAGATAATCACGAACACGCTGAAAGGCGTGGAGGTATCCTGCACCGCAAAACCCAGCCACACGCAAGGTACAATCATGATGCCCGTACTGAACGCCGTCCAGCGACGACCACCAAACACCGGCACCATAAACGCGTAAGGGACGCGCAGCAGCGCACCGGACAGCGACGGCAACGCGGTCAGCATAAACAGCTGATCGGTCGTAAAGGTAAAACCCACTTTTGGCAGATTGACTGCTACTGCACTAAACAACATCCATACGCAAAATGCTAACAGCAAACACGGAACGGAAATCCACAGATTCCGGCTCGCTATACGATGGCCGCGCTGTTGCCAGAACGCCGGATCCTCTGGACGCCATTCAGTAATAACGGCACCATTTTCCCTTTCGGGAGCGGATGAGTGACTCATAGACACCTCTGATTCTCGAATGATGCTGCAAACATTAGGGTTTTAGGGCGGCGGTAAGTTGATATAAATCAAAGGAAAAGTGGGAGGTTTTACAGCGCGAAAAAAGCCCTTATCCTTAGTGAGTAGGCTATTTCAGTAAAAAAGACGTGGTTTTTCACGGCACTGAAGCGTCTCCGATACCGCCTCCTCCTGCCGCTTACTCCGTTGGCAATTTAGGGGTAATCCTTTATTGGTATGGGTATACTCCTGGGTATGCACCAGAATAGCGCCATTCCTGCAAGCAGGCCACGTCAGGAGCCCGGCAACTCTATGTTAAAAAGATGTTTATCTCCGCTAACACTGGTTAACCAGTTGGCACTGATCGTTATGCTGTCCACCGCCCTCGGTGTGACCGGTATGGCGATCTCTGGCTGGCTGGTACAGGGCGTACAGGGTAATGCGCATGCCATCAACGAGGCAGGCTCTCTACGCATGCAGAGTTATCGCCTGCTGGCGTCGGTACCGCTGACGGAAGACGATCAGCCTTTGATCGACGAAATGGAGCGTACCGCGTTCAGCCCGGAGCTGGAACGTGCCGCCATCCGTGACGGGCAGGAATCACAGCTTAAATCCCTGCAAAACTACTGGCACACCCAGCTTCAGCCTGGTCTGAAACAGGCACGCAATACTGAGACCGTAGCACGGGACGTCGCGGGCTTTGTGTCGCGCATTGACGCGCTGGTCTCCTCTTTCGATCAGACCACAGAATTGCGTATCGACCGGGTGCTGATGGTTCACCGTGCCATGGCGTTGTTTATGGGGCTGCTGCTGATTTTCACCATCCTCTGGCTGCGCGCCCGGCTGTTGAACCCCTGGAAACAGTTGCTGGCAATGGCCCGCGCGGTAACCGCACGCGATTTTACTCAGCGCACGCATATCAGCGGGCGGAATGAAATGGCGATGCTGGGCCAGGCGCTCAATACCATGTCCGAAGAACTCTCCGAAAGCTACGCCGTGCTGGAAAAACGCGTGCAGGAGAAAACGGCAGGGCTGGAGCAGAAAAACGAAATCCTCTCCTTCCTGTGGCAGGCCAATCGTCGTCTGCATATGCAGGTGCCGTTATGTGAACGCCTCTCGCCGGTGCTGAATGGCCTGCAAAATCTGACCTTGCTGCATGACCTGGAGCTGCGGGTCTACGATGTTGAAGATGAAGATAATCATCAGGAATTTACCTGTCAGTCCGACATGTCCTGCGATGACAAAGGCTGTCATCTTTGCCCGCGAGGCTTGCCGCCCCTCACCTCCGGCGGTACGACACTGAAGTGGCGACTGACGGACAGCCATACCCAGTACGGTATCCTGCTGGCCACGCTGCCCGCCGGGCGGCATCTGAGCCACGATCAGCAGCAGCTGGTCGATACGCTGGTCGAGCAGCTGACCGCTACGCTGGCGCTCGACCGCCATCAGGAAAAGCAACAGCAGCTGATCGTCATGGAAGAGCGTGCGACTATCGCGCGCGAACTGCATGACTCCATCGCCCAGTCGCTCTCCTGTATGAAAATGCAGGTCAGCTGTCTGCAGATGCAGGATGCGGAGATGCCGGAAAGCAACAAACAGCTGCTGAGCCAGATCCGCAACGAACTCAATACCTCATGGATTCAGCTTCGCGAGCTATTAACCACCTTCCGCCTGCAGCTGACCGAGCCTGGCCTGCGCCCCGCGCTGGAGTCCAGTTGCCATGAATTTAGCGCCCGACTGGGGTTCCCGGTGAAGCTTGATTATCAGCTGCCGCCGCGGTTTGTCCCCTCCCATCAGGCGATTCATCTACTGCAGATCGCCCGTGAAGCCCTGAGCAACGTGCTCAAACACGCTGACGCGACGGCGGTCACCGTTACCGTCAGCCAGCACGATAATCAGGTCAGGCTCACGGTTCATGACAACGGCTGCGGCGTGCCGGAAAATGCCGAAAGAACTAACCATTATGGTTTAATTATCATGCGAGACCGCGCCCAAAGCCTGCGCGGTGATTGCCAGGTTCGCCGGCGAGAGACAGGTGGCACGGAAGTCGTGGTCACCTTTATTCCCGAAAAACCGCTCACAACTGCTCAAGGAGAAACCCATGACTAATCAGGAACCGGCATCCATCCTGTTGATCGACGACCATCCGATGCTGCGTACTGGCGTTAAACAGCTGGTCAGCATGGCACCCGATATCACCGTCGTTGGCGAAGCCAGCAATGGCGAACAGGGCATTGAGCTTGCCGAATCGCTTGATCCCGATCTGATCCTGCTCGATCTCAACATGCCGGGCATGAACGGTCTGGAAACGCTCGACAAGCTGCGGGAAAAATCGCTCTCCGGACGCGTAGTGGTCTTTAGCGTCTCGAACCATGAAGAGGATGTGGTGACGGCGCTCAAGCGTGGCGCGGACGGCTACCTGCTGAAAGATATGGAGCCGGAAGACCTGCTTAAGGCCCTGCAACAGGCCGCCGCGGGTGAGATGGTACTGAGCGAAGCCTTAACCCCGGTGCTGGCCGCCAGCCTGCGGGCAAACCGCGCCACCTCGGATCGCGATGTCAGTCAGTTAACGCCGCGTGAGCGCGATATTCTGAAGCTGATTGCCCAGGGCCTGCCGAATAAAATGATTGCGCGTCGCCTGGATATCACCGAAAGCACGGTCAAAGTGCATGTGAAACATATGCTGAAGAAAATGAAGTTAAAATCCCGGGTTGAAGCCGCGGTATGGGTACACCAGGAACGTATTTTTTAAGCATTACTCATCCGGCAGCAGCTTCCAGCGCGGATCGTCGGTGGGTAATGCCACAAGCGGTTGCGCCACAGCCAGCGTGATCTCATTGGACGAGACGCGCTTGCCATCATTATCTTCGACCACCACCGAAAGCCGCCAGCGGTTGCTCGCGCCTTCCCTGTCATCCCAGGCAGGCATAATCACGCTCCAGCCGTCTTCGCTGGTATTGTTGGCCGGCGATGTCAGACTCAGCGCCTGCGTATCTCCCTGCCAGTGCAGCTGGCGAATCCCGTGCTTACTGCGGATCTGCAGCTTAAGCATCACGGTTTCGCCCCCTTTGAGATCCCACGGCGGTGTCGCCAGGTAGACGGACAACGTTTTGCTCTGGCGGAACTCCATCACCGGCAGGTTATCCCGCTCTGGCGAATCATAGCGACTGCCGCGCAGAGAACGGGTGGCGGCGACTTCACTGGCAGAAAGTTGCTTCACCAGCGGCACGCCAAAGCGGTAGTTGAGTTTGAGGCCAAGATTATTCTGGCTCACCCCACTCTCCCCTTGCTTATGCCCGGCGGTGAGGGTCACCAGCGGAACGGGGGTATAATTCAGCCCCAGATTGACCGCCACCGGGTTGTGATAACCGGTACCGCTGTTGAACAGGTCAACGTTATCACCAAAATATTGCTCAAAGCTGACGCTGGTATTCAGGTGATGGAACCACGGCAGCCACGCTTTAGCGGTCACGTCGTACCCCCGGGCCATGCGCTGCTCCTGAATGTCAGAGCGATCGCGCCAGCCGGCAAAGGGCTGATAATAGTTCGCAGACAGACGCAGGTTCTCGCCCCATACTTCCGCACCTAACCCGGCACGCTGCAGGTTTTCATCCAGCAGGTTGTCGTAAAAGGTGTTGTAGCCGAGCAACCATTTTCCGGCAACCCAGCGCTGCCCAATGCCGGCATTGCTCACCAGACCGTCAGTCTGCTGCGTCAGGCCAAGCTGGCTCCAGCTCAGATAACGGTTGTTATCGTTCCACGGAATAAACCAGCTACCGCTGCTGCCGTTAAATTTGCCGTCGTCATCCACCAGCAAGTTCACGCTGGCGTTCCCCCACGGCGAAAGCCAGGATTCAATATGCTGGTTCACTTCGCCGCTCACCGCGTCACGCACCTTGCCAAAGGCAAACTGACGCGCCTGCTCGCCTGTCGTCAGGCCGTTATCGGTCATACTGGCTTCGCCAAACGCTTTCGCCATTTCTGCCAGATGTTTTTCGCCCTCGGTCGTGGGCGCCGCCATGCCGAGATCGGGCAGATTATCCCCGTTGTTATCAAAGGGGTTCTGTGCCTGTTGCACAAAGGAATTCGGCGCACCGTGAACGGCTCCGACCGGAACGAGGGGGAGTAAAGCAAGCAAACGAAGATGAGATGAAACAGCCATTAACGTCGTAAGAAATACCCGATGCTTACGTGAGAACACCGGGTACCTTACCGTTATTCCTCACGTTTTGCAGCCTTAAGAGGAATTTTCCGGAATATCCTGAAACATTGTTTTTAGTTCAGGCACACAGGAGCCGCAGTTCGTTCCGCAGCGCAGCCTGGCACCCAGCGCCGCGACGGAATCACACCCTCCCCCAATCGCCTCGCGTATGACGTTTTCCCCCACGCTGAAACAGCTGCAGATGATCCGGCCCGGATCGACACTGTCCCCGGTTCCCTGTCCATTCAACAACGCGTGGCGCTCAGCAAGCGTCACGGGAGGTGAACGAAACGCGGCTTCAATTACCGCGTGCGCCAGTGTCGGTAACGCAGTGCCTTCCCAGAACCCGAGCATCAGTTGTCCGTCATGCCAGGCCAGCACGCTGCTGCGCTCGCTGGTCTGCGCGACCTGCAGCTGCCAGCCCCGTTCACTGGCGTACTGCATAACCCACGCCAGCAACGGCTTATCCCCCGCCACCGTCAGACGTGAGACTTTACGCCACCAGCAGACAGAGGGTGGAAGCTCCGGCAGTTCACGGGCATAAAGCTCGCCCTGCCAGCCCGGCTGCCAGGGCATAATCCTGACGGCCGTCTGTTTACTCTCGGGCTGACCGGACAGCGGGTCACAGCGCCCTTCCACCAGCGCATTCACCTTCCCCTGGCGGGCAAACTGGGCATTCCAGTGCATTGGCACAAACAGCTCACCTTCTCGCTGCCCGTCAGTGATACGCACTCTTGCCAGCATCACCCCACGCGGAGAACTGATGCGCGCCAGCTGTCCGTCGTACAGTGAGAAGCGCATGGCATCGGCGGCGCCGATCTCAACACACGGCTCAGCACTATGCTGCATCAGTTTCGGGACGTACCCCGTCCGGGTCATGGTGTGCCACTGATCGCGGATACGTCCGGTATTGAGAATCAGCGGGTATAGCGCGTTTATTGCCGCACCGTGTGGTTGAGGCTCTACCGGCACAATTTCCCGGCGCGCAAAGGCCCCCGCTGGCCACTGATAAGGCTCAAGCCGGTCCCATTCCTCACGGGTAAGTGACGTCAGTTCATGAAGGTTAAACGCCCGCGCGCCGTCATTTTCAAAGGCCGAGAGCGCAGCATGCTCACAAAAAATTTGCTGCGGATGTTCCCAGGCGAAGGCTTCACCAAAGCCCAGCGCCTGTGCCACCCGGGCGATGACCCACCAGTCCGGTTTGGTCTCGCCCGGTGCCGGCAGAAAGGCGCGCTGGCGCGAAATACGCCGCTCAGAATTGGTTACCGTACCGTCTTTCTCCCCCCACGCCTGTACCGGGAAGCGGATATGGGCATAGCGGCTGGTGTCGGTCTCCTGCATCACCTCGGAGACAATCACCAGCGGGCAATGTTCCAGCGCCTGGCACACTGCGTGGCTGTCCGGCAGCGAGACGGCAGGATTGGTGCCCATGATCCACACCGCTTTCACTTCGCCGCGGGCGATCGCATCAAACAACTCCACCGCCATCAGGCCCGGCGTCTGGGCCAGTCTTTCCGTACCCCAGAAACGCGCCACCCGCGAAAGAGACTCCGGCTCGAAATTCATGTGAGCGGCAAGCTGGTTCGCCAGCCCACCCACCTCCCGCCCCCCCATCGCGTTAGGCTGTCCGGTCAGCGAAAACGGTCCGCAACCCTGACGGGCGAATTTTCCGCTGGCCAGATGGACGTTGATGATGGCATTACACTTGTCGCTGCCGCTTGAGGACTGATTAATACCCATGGTGTAGAGCGTGATGGCCCGCGGCGCAGTCACAAACCAGTCGTAGAAGGTCCCCACGTCCTCGGTTGAGAGGCCACAAAACTCAGCCACCCGGGCGATGGGCCACGCGTCGGTTCCCTGAATCAGATTGAGTAAACCGACAAACAGCCCGGCGTCACTGCCGGGCGTAAGCGCCAGATGCAGGTCAGCAATATCGCAGGTGGCCGTTTTGCGCGGATCGATAACCACAACTTTCATCGCAGGGTTGTTCTGGCGCGCCTGTACCAGCCGCTGATACAGCACCGGATGGGTCCATGCCGCATTCGACCCGACCAGCACCACCAGATCGCTGTTTTCCACATCCTCATAGCTGCACGGCACCACATCTTCACCAAACGCGCGCTTGTAGCCCGTCACCGCGGACGACATACAGAGCCGCGAGTTGGTATCAATGTTTGCCGCACCGATAAACCCTTTCATCAGCTTATTGGCGGCGTAATAGTCCTCGGTCAACAGCTGGCCGGAGGCGTAAAACGCCACCGCCTGCGGTCCCCAGGTGTCGATGATGGTCTGCAGCCGTTTACCTGCCGCCGCCAGCGCCCGGGACCATTCCACCTCCTGCCCGTCGACCACCGGGTGCAGCAGTCGCCCCTGCAGACCGGTCGTTTCGCCTAATGCCGAGCCTTTAACGCACAGGTGTCCAAAACTGGCGGGATGGCGTTCATCTCCGCGCACGGTAACCTTCTCACCCTCTACCGTTGCGATCACGCCGCAGCCCACCCCGCAGTAAGGGCACGTCGTTCGGGTTTCATTCATGATGCCTCCGCACGCAAGATCTGCGCGTCGTTCCCGACCCACACCTGACCGTTTTCTATTTTCACCGGCCAGGCGCGCACCGCAGGTTCCCCGTTATCGGCCTGACAGCCGTCGCGCAGACGGATACGCTGCTTATAGAGCGGAGAGATGACCACCGGCTCGCCGGCAGCATCGCCGAGAATACCGCGTGAAAGCACGTTTGCTGTGCTGCCCGGCTCGAGGTCGTCGAGGGCATAGACAGATTGACCAAAGCGGAAAAGCGCAATCGGTTTTCGCCCCAGCCGGGCGCCGATCCCCGCCTGCTCAGGGATCTCATCGATAGCGCAGACCGCTTGCCAGCGTTTATTCTCCTCCACCGGCTGACGGTTCACTTCGGTACGGAACAGCGCCAGACGGCTCGGATCGTTAAGCGTGGTCTGCCATTCACACTGGTAGGTTTCCACCACGCGAGCCATCTCCTGTTCCAGCTCGTGCGCAATGCCCAGGCTGTCGTGAAGAATCACCTCGCGCAGGTAGTCGATCCCCCCTTCCAGATTGTCCATCCACGTACTGGTACGCTGCAGGCGATCCGCCGTGCGGATGTAGAACATCAGGAAACGGTCGACGGTGCGGATCAGAGTCTCGTCATCCAGATCGCTGGCAAAGAGATCCGCATGGCGCGGTTTCATGCCGCCGTTACCGCAGAGATAAAGGTTCCAGCCTTTGTCGGTCGCAATGACGCCCACGTCCTTGCTCTGAGCCTCCGCACATTCACGGGTACAACCGGACACGGCCATTTTAATTTTGTGCGGCGCGCGTAAGCCTTTATAGCGGTGCTCAAGCGTGACCGCGAGACGCGTGGAATCTTGCACGCCATAGCGGCACCAGTTCGATCCGACGCAGGATTTCACCGTGCGCAGGGATTTACCGTACGCGTGACCGGTCTCAAATCCGGCCTCCACCAGCGCCTGCCAGATCGCCGGCAGCTGGTCGAGCGTGGCGCCAAAGAGGTCGATACGCTGTCCGCCCGTGATTTTGCTGTACAGCTGGTAGCGTTTGGCGATCTGGCCGATAGCTATCAAGCCGTCGGCCGACACTTCCCCTGCAGGCATCCGGGGCACGATGGAGTACGTCCCGTCTTTCTGAATATTGGCAAAGTAACGGTCGTTGGTGTCCTGCAGCGGCAGATGTGCCGGTTTCAGCAGGTACTCATTCCAGCAGGAGGCGAGCACTGACCCCACCAGCGGTTTACAGATTTCGCAACCGTGCCCCTGCCCGTAACGGCTGATAAGCTGGTCGAAGGTACGAATATGATTGACGCGCACCAGGTGATAGATTTCCTGACGCGACCACGGGAAGTGTTCGCAGATGTCCTTTTTTACCTCCACGCCCTGCTCCGCAAGCTGGTACTCCATCACCTGTTTCACCAGCGCGCTGCATCCTCCGCAACCGGTCGCGGCTTTGGTGCACTGTTTTATGGCTCCAATATCCGCGGCACCGGCACTTACCGCCTGACAGATATCACCTTTGCTGACGTTATGGCAGGAGCAGATCTGCGCACTGTCAGGCAGTGCCGCCACGCCGAGGGCTTTTGGCGCGCTCCCGGCGAAGGAAGGTAAAATCAGCGTTTCAGGCTCTTTGGGTAGCGCTATGCCGTTGAGCATCATCTGCACCAGGGTCGCATATTCGCTGGCATCCCCCACCAGTACGCCGCCCAACAGGGTTTTATTGTCCTCACTGACCACGATCTTTTTATAGATTTGCTGCGGACCATGCGTCCATTGATAGCTTAGCGCGCCGGGCGTTCTTCCATGGGCATCGCCAAACGAGGCCACATCTACCCCCAGCAGCTTCAGTTTGGTGCTCATGTCAGCCCCGGTAAAGGCGCTCGCCTCTCCCGCCAGCGTGGCCGATGCCACCCGCGCCATCTGATAACCCGGGGCGACCAGACCAAAAATTTTACCCTCCCACAGTGCACACTCACCGATAGCGAACACGTCTTTATCGGAAGTCTGGCACTGGTTATCAATGCAAATCCCGCCGCGCTCTCCGGTCACCAGGCCACTGCTGCGCCCAAGTGCATCCTGCGGGCGAATACCTGCAGAGAAGACCACGATGTCAGTTTCCAGCTGTTCACCGTCCGCAAAGCGCATCACCAGCCCGCCGTTCGCAGAGACGATGTCGGTGGTGGCTTTACTGGTGTGAACGCCCACGCCAAGCGCTTCGATTTTTTTGCGCAACATGGCCGCGCCGTCGTTGTCGAGTTGTACCGCCATCAGGTGTGGCGCAAACTCCACGACGTGCGTTTCCAGGCCCAGCTGTTTCAGGGCATTCGCGGCTTCCAGTCCCAGCAGGCCACCGCCAATGACCACCCCGCGACGGGATTGCTTTGCCTGCGCGGCGATGTTATCCAGGTCGTCCAGCGTACGGTAAACAAAGCAGCCTGGCAGCGTGCTGCCCGGTACCGGAGGCACAAACGGGTAAGAGCCGGTCGCCAGCACCAGTTTGTCCCAGTGGGTTTCATGCCCACTGGCGGTACGCACGACGTGTGCGTCGCGATCGATACTCACAATTTGCTGCGAGAGGCGAAGCTCAATGCCGTGTTCAGCAAAGAAATCACCGTCCACCAGTGAGAGCGATTCTGCGCTTCGTCCGCCAAAATACTCTGACAAATGCACACGATCGTAGGCGGCATAGCGCTCTTCGCCAAAAACGATAATCTGGTACTGCCGGTGCAAATTGCGCTTCACACAGTCTTCGAGAAAATGATGGCCGACCATACCGTGTCCAACCACCACCAGCGTAGGTTTTGTCATAGCGTTTTGTCCTGCAACCTGCGGTTGCGTAGTGAATCGATTGAACAGCCAGTCCGCGTGGGCGGGCGCAGCCGTTGCCAGTAAATCGGTGAATGTTGCCGCGTTGCGGCAATCCCCCATCAGCAGCACGCCAGCAAGCGCACCGCGATGCAGTAACAAACGGCGATAGTGACGGGTCAGCGGATCCCAGGCGCTCCAGACCACATCGTCTGGCAGAACCTCTACTCGCCCGGCGCTGAACAGCTCCACACCGGGCACTTTGAGGCGCATGCCGCTGTCGGTCAGGGCAAATGGCGTGCTAGCCTCCCCAGCCAGCCGGGCGGCGAGGATATCCGCCTGCGCCAGGCAAGGTGCGACCAGGCCGAACGTCTGGCCGTCGATTTCGCAGCACTCACCGATGGCGCTGATCGCCGGGACTGAGGTCTGCATCTGGTGGTTAACCACAATGCCGCGGACACAGTGAATGCCGCTGCCTTTTGCCAGTGCGACATTGGGCTGCACGCCGGTCGCCAGCACCACGCGAGAGGCGTTAATCTTGCGTCCGTTGTGTAACGTCACGGCATCCGCCGCAATGGCGGTCATTCCCGATGACAGTTCGCAGCGAACGCCGCGCTCCGCCAGCGCCTCTTCAAGCAAAACGCCTGCCTGGCGATCGAGCTGCTGTTCCATCAGCCACGCACCACGATGCACCAGCGTGACGTTGTCACAAGACCGGGCCAGTGCCGCAGCGACCTCAACGCCGAGCACCCCACCGCCCAGCACTACAGCTGGCCCCGGGTTCTCCTGAATCGCGCGGATATCGGCCAGCGTACGGAAGGTGAAGACATGCGGAGCGTCACCGCCCGGAATGGGAGGTACAAAAGGCGTCGACCCGGTGGCAAAGACCAGTTCGTCCCAGGCCAGCGTGGTTGCTGTGGTACGGACCTCGCGTTTCTCAACATCCACGGAAAGCACCTTTTCGCCCCGTCGTACCGTCACACCCCGTGCGTGATACCAGGCGTCGTCCTGCAGGCGGATCTGCTGCGCCTGTTTTTCCCCGCCCAGTACCGGCGAGAGCATGATGCGGTTGTAAGCGTGTTCCGACTCCTCGCCAAACACGGTGATCGTGAAGCGACCGGGCGCACGCTCGGTCAGCGAGGCAATCAGCCGTGTTGCGGCCATCCCATTACCGATAACGATCAGTCGCATCACCGCCTCCGTTACGCCGCTTTAGGCTGTTTTTCATAGAGGAAATGGAGGATCTGCTGACGCATATGGTGATAGCGGCTATCGTCCGCCAGCTGAACCCGATTGCGCGGGCGAGGCAGGTCAACGTGCAGCACCTCGCCGACGGTGGCCGCCGGGCCGTTAGTCATCATCAGTACCCGGTCAGAAAGCAGCACGGCCTCGTCCACATCGTGGGTGATAAGCACGATGGTAGTGTTCAGCGCCTGCTGGATTTGCATCACCGAGTCCTGCAGATGCGCGCGCGTGAGCGCATCCAGCGCGCCAAACGGTTCATCCATCAGCAGGACCTTAGGCTTCATCGCCAGCGCACGGGCAATGCCAACGCGCTGTTTCATGCCCCCGGAAATTTCCGAAGGCCGTTTATGCAGGGCATGCCCCATCTGGACGCGATCGAGGTTGTGTTCAATCCACTCCTTGCGCTCCGCCTTGCTCATGGTGCGGCGAAAGACCTGATCCACCGCCAGCGCAACGTTGTCGAAGCAGGTGAGCCACGGCAGCAGAGAATGGTTCTGAAACACCACCGCACGCTCCGGTCCTGGCCCGGCGATTTCGCGGTTATCGCAAATCAGCCCACCTTCGGTCGGCAGGGTGATCCCGGCAATCAGGTTGAGCAACGTCGATTTGCCGCACCCGGAGTGGCCAATCAGGCTGACGGTTTCGCCTTCGTGAATATCAAAAGAGACGTTCTGTAGCGCCAGAAACTCGCCGCTGGCGGTAGAAAAACGCTGGCTCACGGCCTGGACCTGAATTAATGGTTTCATCTTCGCTCCTTATTTTTCCTGCCAGCTAAAGCGACGGGCGATCAGCATCAGCCCCTGCTCCAGCAGCAACCCGACCACGCCAATGATGACGATGGCGATGAGAATGTTTTCGACGTTGAGGTTGTTCCACTCATTCCAGATCCAGAAGCCGATCCCCAGCCCACCGGTGAGCATCTCGGCGGCGACAATGACCAGCCAGGCGATGCCAATAGAGAGGCGAACGCCAGTCAGCACCGCGGGCAGCACGGCCGGGAAGAGGATTCGCCGCATGATGGTCCACTCGGAGAGCTGCAGCACGCGGGCAACGTTGAGGTAATCCTGCGGAATACGACGTACCCCTTCAGCGGTGTTAATCACCATTGGCCATATTGAACAGATAAAAATGGTCCAGCTGGAGGCGGGTTCCGCTTTCTGGAACAGCAGCAGGCCGATAGGCAGCCAGGCTAAAGGACTGACCGGGCGTAACAGTGCGATCAACGGGCTGAACATGCGCGAGCAAAAGGTGAAGCGACCGATCAGGAAACCGAGCGGGATCCCCGCGAGCGCCGCCAGACCAAAGCCCACCGCCACGCGCTGCAGCGAAGCGAGCACGTTCCAGCCGATACCCATATCGTTTGGCCCGTCGCGGTAAAACGGGTCAGCGAAGAGCGTTAACGCGGAATCCAGCGTGCTGAGCGGCGTCGGGAACCCTTTGCTGTTGATCGCGGCCAGTTGCCAGAGCAACACCAGTAACCCGAGCCCCAGCAGCGCCGGGATCACGCGCTGCAGAAGGTCATTCATCCGTCGCGTGAACGTCGGTGCGCGGCGGCGAACCTGTACCGGAGGGAGGGTAATCACTTCCCCGCTCGCCGGCGTCTCGTCTTTCGATTTCGTGCTGTGCAGATGCTGCATAATCAGGCCCCTTTACGGTGAATAGCGAAGCGGTTGGCGTAACCGTCCGGATCGGTACCGTTCCAGACGGTACCGTCCATCAGGGTGCTGCTGCGATACGGTGATGACGGGGTGGATATGCCTCCCACCGCCGTGGCGGCATCCTGCCAGACCGAGGTCTGGTTAATGCGCTGCGCGATGGCGGCATAATCCGGCGCCGATTTGAGCAAGCCCCAGCGGCGGAACTGGGTTAAAAACCACATCCCGTCGGAGAGGTACGGATAGCTGACGGCTCCCTCGTTGAAGAAACGGATCGGATGCGCATCCTGCCAGCGCTGGCCAAGCCCGTTGTCGTACTCTCCCAGCATCCGTCCGGTGAGATACTGCTCTTTGGTGTTCAGCCACGCCCGGCGAGCGAGGATTTGGGCGGTCTCACGTTTGTTGTCTGGTGATGCATCGATCCAGCGTGCGGCTTCCAGTACCGCACTCACCAGCGCCCGCGCGGTGTTCGGGTTTTTCTCCACCCAGTCGCGGCGTGTGCCAAGAATTTTTTCCGGATGATCGGCCCAGATCGACTGGGACGTTGCGGCGGTAAACCCGATGCGGTCGTTAATGGCGCGCGCATTCCACGGCTCACCAACGCAAAAGCCGACCATGTTGCCAATCCGCATGTTCATCACCATTTGTGGCGGCGGCACAACCACGGTCCGGACGTCATCGAACGGATTAATGCCCGCGCTGGCCAGCCAGTAGTAGAGCCACATCGCATGCGTACCGGTCGGGAAAGTGTGTGCGAAGGTGTAAGTGCCCGGTGCCTGCTGCCCAATCAGCGTTTTCAGCCCGTCGAGATCGCGAACGCCCTTCTCTGCCAGATCGCTGGAGAGCGTGATGGCCTGACCGTTCTGGTTCAGGGTCATCAGGTTTGCCATCTGCTGTGGCTTACCGGCAAGACCCAGCTCCAGCCCGTACAGCAGGCCGTAAAGAATGTGGGCGGCGTCCAGTTCGCCGGCCACCAGCTTATCGCGCACGGCTGCCCAGCTTGCCTCTTTGGTTGGCACGATGGTGATGCCATATTTTTTATCAAACCCCTTCAGCGCCGCGATAACCACCGGCGCGCAGTCGGTTAACGGTATAAACCCGATGCGCACCGTCTCCTGCTCCGGTTTATCCGAGCCTGCCGCCCACGCGGCCTGCATGACACCCGGTAACAACATGGCGCCGCTCGCCAGCATGCTGGCCTGTAAAAACCGCCGTCTCGACAAATCCGCCATGACCACTCCTGAAAAAAAGACAAAAAAAAGCGCCCACCCGTGCCGAAGCACCGCTGGACGCCTTTATCCCGAAGACAGATGCACCGCCGTTGGCGCACCGTCAAAAATGGTTAATCAGATAATGCAAAGGGAATGCCAGGTTTTACTGCCCTGTTTTCCGGGCGTTTACCGGGAAATCTCCACGACCGCGCACCTCAATCAGGCACTAAATGCCCACTGATTGTGCAGCTACTCCTTAGGGGTTACCTGCCACAAGCTCTTCACGGTGAGCAGCGCGCGGGCGATATCTACCATGCGCTGGTTTTTGTCCATCGCCATTTTACGCAGCGCCGTCCATGCCTGTTCCTCACTCATCTTTTGATGGGTCATCAGTACGCTTTTCGCTTTATCGATGGTTTTGCGCTCTTCGAGCGTATCGCGCAGTGACGCGAGCTGACGGGAAAGCTGTTCTATCTCGCGCGCCTGCTGGCGAACCAGGGTTAACAAGGGCTTATCCGGATAAGAGGCCAGCGGATCGTCCTGCTCCTCAGCCGGTAGCGTGTGCTCCTCCTGGCGATGGATACGCTCGTCCACCGCGATCATCAGATCGGCGATAACCATCTCCTCCAGGGTGCGCAGATGCTCAAGGCGTGCCGTTTGCAGAGCAAACCAGGCCAGTGCGGTATGGCCATTGTCAGCGGCTGGCTGGCGGGTACAGGCCACGCGCCTCAGTTGTTCCGTCTCACGGTCAGGCTGGCAATTCTGGGAAAAGGTGGTTTGCACATCCGTCGTGCTGTGGGTCATGAAAATCTCGAAGCAGGCCTGCTGTCCGTCAATCCGGTCCACCAGCCGCTGACGGATGCCATCGTCAAAATAGCCCTGCGTGAAGCCAATCGCGCCCAGCGCCCGCTCTTGTCCCGCCAGCTCTTTACCTTGCATCAGGCTATAAAGCGCGACAAAACGGCCTGCGATTTGCGGATCGTCAATGCTGTCATTAAGCTGCGGTACGATACTGAGCAGATGACGCAGGATGCGACAATAGTGATCCATCGCCTGCGGGGCCGTAATGGTTTGCTGAATAACGCCGTCACGAAGGGCTGACAGGTTATCCAGACTGAGCAGCGCGCCGGCTATACGTTCGCACACGCCGCTGCCCTGGAACGGGGAGTGATTATCCAGAACGTCATAAAGCGCAGTGAGGTTCTCATTCACCAGCGCCCGGCTCGCTTTGCATTCGGCAGCGTACAGCTTACCCTGTGAGCAGAGCCAGACGTTAGAGGCTCCACGCTCGCACTGCAGCATATGCACCAGCAGGCTGATGGCGTTAACCAGCACGCCAAGCTGTGCCAGCCTGCTCAGTTGCTCCCGGCGCATCGACCTTGCACGCTGGAGCCATTCGGTCGCACCTGGCGAAATGCCAGCCATTAATGTCATGCTTACTCTCCCGGACAGCGAAACCCTGGATAGCTAAGCAATATTCGTGCCTTTAAAAGAACAGGAGTCAACATGCAAAAGATTGTTATCGTCGCCAACGGTGCGGCTTACGGCAGCGAATCCCTTTTTAACAGCCTGCGTCTGGCGATCGCGCTACGTGATAAAGAGAGTGAACTGGAGTTGCGGCTCTTTTTAATGTCGGATGCGGTCACCGCCGGGCTGAAGGGGCAAAAACCGGCAGAAGGCTACAACATCCAGCAGATGCTGGAGATCCTGACCGCGCAAAACGTTCCGGTCAAACTGTGCAAGACCTGCACCGACGGGCGCGGCATCACGGGATTGCCGCTGATTGAAGGTGTGGAAATCGGCACGCTCGTTGAGCTGGCCGAGTGGACTCTGCGCGCCGATAAAGTATTAACTTTTTAATAATAAACCCGTAAAAATATTATTTTCTTATGGACGCGGTTTCAGCATCAAGTTTACCTGCAGGGTTGCCGATAGGCATGGAAACAACACAGCAGGTATTTCACTTATGTTCAGATCCATTCGTGCACGCATCATTGCCGCGACGACAGGTTGTCTGGTCGTCGCCCTTCTTCTTAATACTGTCATCAATTTTCAGGTCACACGTCAGGATAACCAGCAGTCGCAGCGTGACATCCTGACCAGCACCAGCGCCAGCCATAACATGGCGATTGCGGACTGGGTGAAGAGCAAAATGACGGTTATCGCCTCCGCACAAACCGTTGCGCTCAGTGACGATCCGGTTCCGGTCTTTAAACAGCTTGCCCAGGCGGGTGGGTTCACTAACGTATACGTTGGCTATGCCAGCAAAACGGCGAAATTCTCTGAACCAGCGGGCGTACCGGCGGATTATGACCCCACGATCCGTCCCTGGTATCAGCAGGTCGTAAGCCAGGATAGCCCGGTCGTGACCGCGCCATATGTTGACGCTGGTAGCGGAAAACTGGTGGTGACGTTTGCCGTGCCGGTGAAAGAAAACGGTACCCTGAAAGCCGTGGTGGCTGGCGATGTGGCGATGGACAGCGTGGTTGCTAATGTGCGCGGGATCCACCCAACCCCGGCAAGCAGCGGGCTGCTGCTGAATAGCGATGGCACCGTCATTGCCGCCAGCGACCCTGCCCTGACGCTTAAACCGTTCGCCGAAACCCTCAAAGGCATCGACTTTGCGGCGCTGAAAAGCGGAAACCCGGTAAACGGGACCTTCAATGGCGCCGAAAAAACCTTCGTGGCAACCGCCGTGCCGGGTACGAACTGGATGCTGGTTGTTGCCCTGGACACAGGCGATGCCACCTCCGGAATGCGCTCGCTGCTGAAAGCCTCGGCCATCTCGCTGGTGATCCTGGCCTTACTCAGCGGCGCCATTGTTCACTTCCTGATTGCGCGTCTGCTGAAGCGCCTGTCTGACATTCGCGATGCGATGCATAACATTGCGAACGGCACTAACGATCTGTCGCAACGCCTGCCGGACAGCGGCGATGACGAAGTGGCGCAAATAGCGCAGGCGTTTAACGCCTTCAGCGACAAGCTCTCGGTGGTGATGGTACAACTGCGGGATGCCAGCGCATCGGTGAAAAACGCCGCGCGGGAAATTGCGGCAGGTAACCAGGACCTCTCAGGGCGTACCGAGCAGGCCGCCTCCAGCCTTCGCGAAACGGCCAGCGCCGTGGAAGAGATCACCGCGTCGGTAACCCAGTCGAACGAGTCTGCGGCTGAAGCCAATGACCAGGCGAGTAAGGCCTCTGCGGCGGCGGCTCGCGGTGGCGAGGTGGTATCTCAGGCCATCAGCACCATGCAGTCCATTGAAGTGGCTTCCGCGAAGATTGGCGACATCACCAGCGTGATTGACGGGATTGCCTTCCAGACCAATATCCTGGCGCTGAATGCCTCGGTGGAAGCCGCACGCGCCGGAGAGCAAGGGCGTGGGTTTGCCGTGGTGGCCGGCGAAGTGCGTAATCTGGCCAGCCGCAGCGCGCAGGCGGCGAAAGAGATTAAAACGCTTATCGATTCCACCACCAACAGCGTGGCTACCGGCTCCCGCTACGTTCATCTGGCCGGGGAAAGCATGAACGAAATCCGCTCCAGCATCGGTAGCGTGTCGGGCATCATGCGTGAAATCTCCATCGCCACCAGCGAGCAGATGAAAGGCATCCAGGAGATTAACCATGCGGTGACCCATCTGGACAGAATGGTTCAGCAGAACGCCGAACTGGTGGTGCAATCTGCGGCTGCAGCCGGCGCGCTGCAGAGCCAGGCGGGCGACCTTGCTGAAACTGCCGGGCATTTCCGCATTTAATGTTAGGGTGGCGCGCGTTCACCGGGTAAAACGCGCGCCAGGATAAATTTTCAGGAATTTTGTCATTTTTGTTTAATCGTTACGCCATTTTTTGATCAAAGTCAGCATCCTCACCCTCCCCCTTTGGTGTTATGCCATGAGTGAATTGTGAACAATATCACGCTCGGATATGGCAGCAGGGAGAGCGTTGTTTAAGACTACGGGGTAAAAAATGGCACTGGTAAAAACAAGTTTGAAATTGTTTGGCGGGGATACGGTCGTGGTGCGGTGTTCTGAGCGCTGCCGCATTCATTTGATGAGTTCGAAAGCACAACAACACTCGCAGGCGGATATCCTGACCGTGCAGGATGACAAGGCATGGCTTACCGTGCCGTACACCGGCACGTGGGATGTTCTGATTGACAGCCATAGCCAGTCACTGGAGCATTCCGTAAGCTACGTTGCTGCATAAGTCACAAACGCCCGGTCTGCTTACGCAGCCGGGTGCATTCTCAGGCAAAACCGGGACGCAGCGTATTATTCAGCGGGTTCCCTTCCAGCAGCGCTTTCACCTTCACCACCAGCTCATTCAGACAATCGTCCTTCATGCCGAGGCGCGTCAGCTCCTGGTCGAGCGAAAAGAGATACTGCGCGTTGGTGCCCAGCGGCCCACTGGCGGCAGCGATCAACGGGGCAATAACCTGCGTGCGGGTATCCGCTTCATACAGCGGATGGCGCGGATCCATAATAAACACCAGCGCGTTAACGGTACGTCCGTCATCGAGTTCCAGCTTGCACCAGCTCGGCATATAGCAGCCGGTGATCATCTCGCGCTTCCACAGCAGCGTCAGTTCGTCTTCCAGCGTTGCATCCGGCAGACGGTAGGCCACCCCCGTGGTGCGTCCGCCTTCTTTTAGTGCAAGCATGCGTCCAGGCTGACACGCGCTACCTCGACCGGCCGTCAGGCGCAAACAAAATGCGCGATGCCAGCCAGGAAGTGTACCTGTTGCCGATTCGACAAATTCGAGAGCCGGGTTCCACATCAGCGAACCGTAGCCAAAAATCCATACCGGGCCATCATCCGGGCGGCACGCCAGCGTGGCAGCGAGCGACGCCGCACGTTGTTCAGCTGACCAGAGAAGCGATTCCTCAATAGCACCAAATGCCGTCTTACAATCTGCCTTCATTAAGAAATCACGCGTTAACACTTTCCACCTCCGCCACTGCATGCTTCCTTGCGACATCTGTAATCCGCCTTCCCGGCATTGTGTGCTGGTCATTTTGCCAGCAGTTGAGTAACGATAAGCAATTCACGGGCCAGTTGCAATACAACGGAAGTTCAACCGCCTGAAAAGTCAAAACGAAGGCAGCGAATGATTTCACGGCTATTTCTTTTTATGCCATTTATCGTCGTCTCCTTTCTCATATTCATGTTTTACTGCGGCCCAGGCGACTTTGTGCGCGGTCTCTTCACGGCTGGCATCATCACGTCGATCTTCTTTATCTTTGTACTGATCCCAGGCGCTGTTAAAGGCCTCTTTGTAGATATCCTGCGCGTGCGCGGGCAATACGTGTTGCACGCTGTCTGGTAATTCGCGTTTCGTTTTATATGGCATCGCTAACCCCTCTTTTGGTTAAAGAGATAAGTGTGGACGACGATACGGCATGGTGCCAGTCAATTGAGAATTATGCGTAAATGATAATTTTAATATTATGTTATTAAAGGATTAATTACAGAACACGTTCCATTATCGACACCCCAAAGCCAAAACATTACAAACAGTAAAATTGAGTAAAAAATCAAGGGTATTTAACAGAAATCTGTTAATTTAATGACCGAAAATTCTATCTATAATTACAAGCACCTGCATTGATGGAGAAGCACATGACAGCAGCACACGAGGCGGTGAAGACCCGCCACAAGGAGACATCACTCATTTTCCCGGTCCTGGCACTGGCTGTGCTGCTCTTCTGGGGAAGCAGTCAGTCACTGCCAGTGGTAGTTGGTATCAATATTCTTGCTCTGGTGGGTATCTTAACCAGCGCCTTTAGCGTTGTTCGCCATGCGGACGTATTAGCCCACCGCCTGGGTGAGCCTTACGGCTCGCTAATTCTCAGCCTTTCGGTGGTTATCCTCGAAGTCAGCCTGATTTCCGCGCTGATGGCGACCGGTGACGCCGCACCGACCCTGATGCGTGACACCCTCTACTCCATCATTATGATTGTGACAGGTGGTCTGGTGGGCTTTTCACTGTTACTGGGCGGCCGCAAATTTGCGACCCAGTACATGAATCTGTTCGGCATTAAACAGTATCTGATTGCCCTTTTCCCGCTGGCAATTATTGTGCTGGTCTTCCCGATGGCATTGCCGGGGGCCAACTTCTCAACCGGTCAGGCGCTGCTGGTTGCGCTGATTTCCGCAGCCATGTACGGCGTATTCCTGCTGATTCAGACCAAAACGCACCAGAGCCTGTTCGTCTATGAACATGAAGATGACGGCGACGACCCGCATCACGGTAAGCCGTCGGCTCACAGCAGCGCGTGGCATACGGTTTGGCTGATCGTACATCTGATTGCGGTTATCGCCGTGACCAAAATGAACGCCAACCCGCTGGAGACGCTGTTAACCGAGCTGAATGCCCCGGTCGCGTTTACCGGTTTCCTGGTGGCGCTGCTTATCCTGTCGCCTGAGGGTCTGGGGGCGTTGAGGGCGGTGCTGAACAATCAGGTGCAACGCGCAATGAATCTGTTCTTTGGCTCGGTCCTGGCGACTATCTCACTCACCGTGCCGGTAGTAACGCTGATTGCCTTTATGACCGGTAACGAGCTGCAGTTTGCGCTGGGTGCGCCAGAGATGATTGTGATGGTAGCTTCACTGCTGCTGTGTCAGATATCCTTCTCGACCGGGCGCACCAACGTGCTGAACGGCGCGGCGCACATGGCGCTGTTTGTGGCCTATCTGATGACGATATTTGCCTAAGCGTTGTTCGGTGAGGCTCTGAGGCCACACCCGACACCTCTTCCATCGGGAGAGGAATAACCAAAAAAAACCCGCCGAAGCGGGTTTTTTTATTAGTGGCTGGTATCCAGCTCGTCGAAACTCTTCACCAGATCGTCAATCGCTTTGATCTGTTTCAGGAACGGCTCCAGTTTAGCCAGCGGCAATGCGGACGGGCCGTCGCACTTCGCGTTGTCCGGGTCCGGGTGCGCTTCAATGAACAGACCGGCCAGGCCAGTCGCCATACCGGCGCGCGCCAGCTCGGTGACCTGCGCACGGCGGCCGCCAGAAGCTGCACCAAACGGGTCGCGGCACTGCAGCGCATGGGTCACATCGAAGATGACCGGAGACTGGTTGGACACGTTCTTCATCACGCTGAAGCCGAGCATATCAACGACCAGGTTGTCATAACCGAAGTTTGCGCCACGGTCACACAGGATCACTTTATCGTTGCCGCCTTCGATAAATTTATCGACGATGTTACCCATCTGGCCAGGGCTCACGAACTGAGGTTTCTTCACGTTGATGACCGCGCCGGTTTTCGCCATCGCTTCCACCAGGTCCGTCTGACGTGCCAGGAACGCTGGCAGCTGGATAACGTCGACAACGTCCGCAACAGGCTGCGCCTGAGAAGCTTCGTGCACGTCGGTGATCACTTTCACGCCAAAGGTCTGTTTCAGTTCCTGGAAAATTTTCATCCCCTCTTCCAGGCCCGGGCCACGGTAAGAGTGAATGGAGGAACGGTTGGCTTTGTCAAAAGAGGCCTTAAACACGTACGGGATACCCAGTTTCTGGGTCACGGTCACGTAGTGCTCGCAGATACGCATCGCGAGATCACGGGATTCCAGCACGTTCATACCGCCAAACAGCACGAACGGCAGGTCGTTTGCCACGTTGATATCACCAATGCTAACCACTTTTTGTTTCATAGGATCGCCTTATTCAGGTGTGAATCGGAATTAAGATTAATGCAGTGTAATTTGTTTGTGCGAGATCGCGTTGATCTGCGCACGAATCATTTCGCTAATCGGGTCTTCCGGGCATTGCTCAACGAAATAATTCAGATCGTTCAGCGCCACATGCTCGCAATCAAGCTGGGCATAAATCAGCCCGCGATCGCGGATTTCGTACGGATCTTCCGGATTAAACTGCAGAAGCACTTCGCTGGCACGTAATGCCAGTTCCATCTGACGCTCTTCCATCAGCGCAGATTTCAGCGTATCCAGCAGTTTACGGATCACCTCGGCGTTATCCGCCTCGTCGAGATCTTCATTAAAGAGCTCGGCAACCGGGCTGATATTGCCTTTTAACCAGACGTCCAGCGTATGCTCATCCAGCGTATCGCCGTTAAACGGATTGATGAGCCACATCTCACCGTCCAGCCACTCCGCTCGCAGGATCATCTGCGTCGGGAAAATGACCGGCACCAGTGGAATATCCAGACGATGCGCGACCCACAGCAAAATGGAACCCAGCGCAACCGCGCTGCCCTGACGATTTTTCAAGACCTGATCCAGCCATAGTGCGTCAGACAGACGATACACGCCACGCGTGTCGCAGAAACCCCATTCGCCGTAGAAAAGCTCAAGCAGCTTCTCTAATTGCCAGTCCTGCGGGCGCGCCTGATTGATCTCTTCACGCGCCAGGCTGACCAGATTCTCCAGCTCTTCGTAGACGTATTGCGACGTAAAATCGTCGCGGATCATCTCCGAAATCAGGATCATGCCATCGCAAAGCGGCACTTTATTAAATTCGAAATCGGCTAAGGACCTCATGACTTACCCCAGTAACGGTATTCTTGTGGTGGCGAGTTTAATGATGATGTACAGCACCACCAGCCCCAGCAGAAAGGCGATAAAACCGGTCTGCTGGCTGCGCGGACGACGACGCCCAAGCGCGATAAAACCCAAAACGATGTAGATGATAACGCCAAACAGCTTTTCAGTCAGCCATGCGCCTTTATCAGTAAATGGCAGATAGCCGGTCTTCCACATTAATCCGGCCCCCGAGAGAAACAGCACCGTGTCAATACAGTGCGGCGCAATACGCACCCAGCGGGCGTCAATCAGCGGATTATTGCTGTAACGCCACCCGTAACGGACGATGAAAAAGCTGATGGTCAGGGCAACGGCTATCAGGTGGGCCGTGATCAGCACGGTAAAGAGACTCATGCCCATTGTCCCAGCGTCAGACGGTCGTTGCCGCCATAGTCGCGACAGGTTTCCACCGCACGATAACCTGCAGCGATGAACACGTCACGCACCGCGTCCCCTTGCGTCCAGCCGTGCTCGACCAGCAGCCAGCCGCCGGGGAGCAAATGCTGTCGTGACGTTGTCACAATATGCACAATATCCGCCAGCCCTTCGTTGGCAGCGACCAGCGCCGTCAGCGGTTCGAAACGCACGTCCCCCTGCGTCAGGTGCGGGTCATGCTCGTCGATATAGGGAGGGTTGCTGACAATCATCCCGAACGTGCGGTTATCCAGCGCACTAAACCAGCTGCTTTGCAGAACGGTGACGTTCGGGAAGCCCAGACGCGCCACGTTACGCTGCGCCAGCGCTACCGCATCGGGCATCACGTCAACCGCTGTCACCTCGCAGTCCGGACGCTCGCTGGCCAGCGCCAGGGCAATTGCACCAGTGCCGGTTCCAAGATCGAGAATTCGGCAGGCTTGTGTGGGTAAACGCGACAACGCCTGCTCCACCAGACACTCAGTGTCCGGACGGGGGATCAGGGTCGCTGGGGAGACGTACAACGGCAGTGACCAGAACTCACGCTCCCCGACCAGATGCGCCACCGGCTCACCGGTTTTGCGTCGGGCAAGCAGCGTAGCGAGCTGCGCTTCCTGCTCAGCACTCAGCTGGGTCTCGCCGAAAGCCAGCAGGTAAGTGCGGGCTTTCCCCGTTACAAACTCAAGCAAAATTTCGGCGTCACGTTTAGGGCTTTCGCTCGCGGAAAGCTCACTGGCGGCCTGCCTTAACCAGTGCTGAAACTCCATTATTCCTGCTCGGACAGTGCTGCCAGCTGGTCGGCCTGGTATTCCTGCACGATAGGCTCAATCAGCATATCCAGCTTTCCTTCCATCACTTCGTCCAGACGGTACAGGGTCAGGTTGATGCGGTGGTCGGTAACACGGCCCTGCGGGAAGTTATAGGTACGGTTACGGTCGCTGCGATCGCCGCTGCCCAGCAGGTTACGACGCGTGGAGGCTTCCGCCTGTTGACGTTTTGCCATTTCAGCCGCGTGGATACGCGCGCCCAGCACGGATAAGGCTTTGGCTTTGTTCTTGTGCTGTGAACGTTCGTCCTGGCACTCCACCACGATGCCGGTTGGCAGGTGGGTAATACGGATAGCGGAATCGGTGGTGTTAACGTGCTGACCACCTGCCCCGGAGGAGCGGAAGGTATCGATACGCAGGTCCGCCGGGTTGATGTCCGGCAATTCTGCTTCAGGCAACTCTGGCATCACTGCAACCGTACAGGCAGAAGTGTGAATTCGCCCCTGAGATTCGGTGGCAGGTACGCGCTGCACGCGATGACCGCCGGATTCAAACTTCAGACGACCGTACACGCCGTCACCGCTGATTTTAGCGATAACCTCTTTGTAGCCGCCATGTTCACCGTCGTTGGCGCTCATAATCTCAACGCGCCAGCGACGCGCTTCGGCGTAGCGGCTGTACATACGGAACAGATCGCCGGCAAACAGTGCCGCTTCGTCACCGCCGGTCCCGGCGCGGACTTCGACAAAGGCGTTACGCTCATCGTCCGGATCTTTTGGCAGCAGAAGCACCTGCAACTGTTGCTCCATCTCTTCAGCACGCGCTTTTGCGTCCAGCAACTCTTCCTGCGCCATCTCGCGCATTTCAGGGTCGTCGAGCATCATCTGCGCGGTTTCAATATCTTCCTGGACCTGTCGCCAGTCGGTAAAGCATTTTGATACATCACTCAACTGCGCGTATTCACGCGAGAGCGCGCGAAAACGTTCCTGGTCAGCAATGGTCCCGGCATCGCCGAGCAGCGCCTGTACTTCTTCATGGCGCTCGTGCAGAGCTTCCAGTTTGGCGACGATAGAAGGCTTCATAGGCGTAAATGCACCTTGTAATAGAAAATGGGTATAGGGCGCTATTCCAGCCCGAGGCTGTTGCGCAGAATAGTCAGGCGTTCATCATCCCCGTCACGGGCGGCCTGCTGAAGGGATTTGGTTGGTGCATGGATCAGGCGGTTGGTCAGTTTCCAGGCCAGATCCTGCATAATGGCTTCTGCGTCGCCGCCCTGCTGAAGGGCGGCCAGCGCTTTGGCGGTCAGGTCATCACGCACCTGCTCCGCCTGACCGCGGTACTCACGGATAGTCTCGCTGACGCTTTGCGCGCGCAGCCAGGCCATAAACTCACTTGTTTCCTGCTCTACAATGGTTTCCGCCTGAACCGCCGCCGCTTTACGCTGGGCAAGGTTATGCGAAATGATGCTTTGCAGGTCGTCCACGCTGTAAAGGTAGGCGTTCGCCAGTTTACCGACTTCCGGTTCGACATCGCGCGGGACGGCAATATCCACCAGCAGCATCGGTTGATTACGGCGGGATTTCAGCGCTCGCTCGACCATCCCTTTACCGATAATCGGCAGCGGGCTGGCGGTAGAGCTGATGATAATATCTGCCTCTTTCAGGCGCTCATCAATGTCGCTCAGCGCAACCACCTCGGCACCCACCTCGTCCGCCAGCACCTGTGCACGTTCGCGGGTACGGTTAGCGATAATCATCTTTTTAACTTTGTGTTCGCGCAGATGGCGCGCCACAAGTTCGATGGTTTCGCCCGCCCCGACCAGCATCACAGTGACGGTCGACAGGGATTCAAAGATTTGACGGGCCAGGGTACAGGCCGCGAAAGCAACAGAAACCGCACTGGCACCAATGTCGGTTTCTGTTCGCACACGCTTCGCCACGGAGAATGACTTCTGGAACATACGCTCCAGTTCACTGGCTTTCAGATGCCCTTTTTGCGAATCGGCAAACGCCTTTTTCACCTGACCGAGAATTTGTGGCTCGCCGAGCACCAGCGAGTCCAGGCCGCTGGCCACACGCATCAGATGGCTGACTGCATCGTTATCCTGATGCCAGTACAGGCTATTACGCAGCTCTTCTTCGTTGAGGTTGTGATAATCACATAACCAGCGGATCAGCGCTTCATGCAGGTTGTCCTGCTCTTCAACGCTTAGGTAGAGTTCAGTACGGTTGCACGTCGAGAGCACCACGCCACCCTGCACCATCGGCTGTGCAAGCAGGCTGTCCAGCGCCAGGTCAAGCGTATCCGGCGAAAACGTGACGCGTTCTCGCAGCGAAACCGGGGCTGTTTTGTGGTTAATACCGAGTGCTAATAGGGTCATGTTGAGCGGGAGTAGTACCAGCGTTAATAAGGTTAGCAGAACGCATCATACAGGATGCGCGAGATCAATAAAAGAGACTGCCCCCTTTCGGAGTAATAGCTTATACAATGCTTTGAGATAATTTGAACGTAGACGGTGGCACCCTTCGACGCTAGCATTAACAGTTATAACTGCAACGTATCTCAAGGATTTGTCCTCATTATGACCCGACTGATTCGCCTGCTGCCCCTGGCGGCACTGGTTCTGACCGCATGTACCGTCACCCAACCTAAAGGCCCGGGCAAAAGCCCTGATTCACCGCAGTGGCGTCAGCACCAGCAGGACGTCCGCAATTTGAGCCAGTACCAGACCCGTGGTGCCTTCGCTTATCTCTCTCATGAACAAAAAGTGTATGCGCGTTTCTTCTGGCAGCAAACCGGGCAGGACAACTATCGCCTGCTGCTGTTAAACCCGCTGGGCAGCACCGAACTGGAGCTTATCGCCAAACCGGGTGAAGCGCAGATCACCGACAACAAAGGCCAGCACTATACCGCCACCGACGCCGAAGAGATGATCGGCAAGCTGACCGGAATGCCTATTCCGCTGAACAGCCTGCGCCAGTGGATCCTGGGCCTGCCGGGTGACGCGACCGATTACCAGCTTGACGACCAGTACCGTCTGAGCCAGGTGAACTACACCCAGAACGGCAAAACCTGGAAAGTGGTGTACAGCGCCTATGACAGCAACACCAGGCCTTCCCTGCCATCCAACATGGAACTGACCCAGGGTAGCCAGCGCATCAAGCTGAAAATGGACAACTGGATCGTTAAATGATGACCCACTGGCCTTCTCCGGCAAAACTGAACCTGTTTTTATACATCACCGGACAGCGTGCTGACGGATATCATACCCTGCAGACGCTGTTTCAGTTCCTTGATTACGGCGACACGATCGCGATTGGCCCGCGTCAGGACGGCGAGGTTTGCCTGCTGACGCCGGTTGATGGCGTGGCGCATGAAGATAACCTGATCGTGCGCGCTGCACGTCTGCTGATGAAAACGGCATCGGACACCGGTCGTCTGCCGGCAGGAAGCGGCGCGGATATCCGTATTGAGAAGCGTCTGCCGATGGGCGGTGGACTGGGCGGTGGCTCATCAAATGCCGCCACCGTGTTGGTTGCCCTGAATCACCTCTGGGGCTGCGGATTATCTCAGGATGAGCTGGCAGCGTTAGGCTTAACGCTGGGGGCGGACGTCCCGGTCTTTGTGCGCGGTCATGCGGCGTTTGCTGAAGGGGTGGGTGAAATACTTTCCCCGGTCGAGCCGCCGGAAAAATGGTACCTGGTGGCCCACCCGGGCGTCAGCATTCCGACCCCGGTCATCTTCAACGATCCTGACCTGCCACGGAATACCCCGGTGCGGTCAATAGAAACGTTATTAAATTGTGAATTCAGCAACGATTGCGAGGTTATCGCAAGAAAACGTTTTCGCGAGGTTGATGCGGTGCTTTCCTGGCTGTTAGAATACGCGCCGTCGCGCCTGACTGGCACAGGGGCCTGTGTCTTTGCTGAATTTGACACCGAATCCGCCGCTCGTCAGGTGCTTGAGCAAGCGCCGGTTTGGCTGCATGGTTTTGTAGCACGTGGGATGAACACCTCCCCCCTACAGCAAGCCATTCTGGCGCAGACTGAGTTTCGGTGACAACGTCACCCTGTTCCAGACGTTGCATCGCGCTCTTTAATACACCGCCTGGATAGCATTTCGCCTGGCCCGCACAGTTTGCGGCGAACGCTATCCACCACTGGACGCATGCCTGAGGTTCTTCTCGTGCCTGATATGAAGCTTTTTGCTGGTAACGCCACCCCGGAACTAGCACAACGTATTGCCAACCGCCTGTACACTTCCCTCGGCGACGCCGCTGTAGGTCGCTTTAGCGACGGCGAAGTCAGCGTACAAATCAATGAAAATGTACGCGGTGGTGATATTTTCATCATCCAGTCCACCTGTGCTCCAACAAATGACAACCTGATGGAACTGGTTGTTATGGTCGACGCCCTGCGTCGCGCTTCAGCAGGCCGTATCACTGCTGTTATTCCTTACTTCGGCTATGCCCGTCAGGACCGTCGTGTCCGTTCCGCGCGTGTGCCAATCACTGCCAAAGTTGTCGCTGATTTCCTCTCCAGCGTTGGCGTTGACCGTGTTCTGACCGTTGACCTGCATGCAGAACAGATCCAGGGCTTCTTCGACGTTCCGGTTGATAACGTATTCGGTAGCCCAATCCTGCTGGAAGACATGCTGCAGCTGAATCTGGATAACCCAATCGTGGTTTCTCCGGACATCGGCGGCGTGGTACGTGCTCGAGCTATCGCTAAGCTGCTGAACGATACCGACATGGCAATCATCGACAAACGTCGTCCACGCGCTAACGTTTCTCAGGTGATGCACATCATCGGTGACGTTGCTGGCCGTGACTGCGTGCTGGTTGACGACATGATCGATACCGGCGGTACGCTGTGTAAAGCAGCAGAAGCGCTGAAAGAGCGTGGTGCCAAGCGCGTATTCGCCTACGCGACTCACCCGATCTTCTCCGGCAATGCAGTAAACAACCTCCGCAACTCCGTTATCGACGAAGTAGTGGTGTGCGATACCATCCCACTGAGTGACGAGATCAAAGCGCTGCCAAACGTGCGCACCTTGACCCTGTCCGGGATGCTGGCCGAAGCGATTCGTCGTATCAGCAACGAAGAATCTATCTCAGCAATGTTCGAACACTAATCGAACACGGCCGAAAAACCCGCTGCGGCGGGTTTTTTTGTCTCTGATATTTATTTGTATGATCAATGCCTCCTTCACCTGCCATTCATATGACAGATGATGCGCACACGGATGAGAGATAATTGTGAAACACGTAACCTCCTCACATGTTCTTCCCTTTCGCGCCCTCATCGACGCTTGCTGGAAAGAGAAATACACCGCTTCACGTTTTATGCGTGACCTTATTGCCGGTATCACCGTCGGGATTATCGCCATTCCGCTCGCCATGGCACTGGCAATTGGCAGCGGCGTAGCACCGCAGTATGGGCTTTACACGGCGGCCGTCGCCGGGATTGTGATTGCGCTAACGGGCGGGTCTCGCTTCAGCGTTTCCGGCCCGACAGCCGCATTTGTGGTGATCCTCTATCCCGTTTCTCAGCAGTTTGGCCTGGCAGGCCTGCTGGTCGCCACCCTGATGTCCGGCGTCTTTTTGATCCTGTTTGGTCTGGCCCGTTTTGGCCGGCTGATTGAATACATTCCCCTTTCCGTGACGCTGGGGTTCACCTCCGGGATTGGCATTACCATCGGGACAATGCAGATCAAGGACTTCCTCGGCCTGCAGATAGCCCACGTCCCTGAACATTACCTGCAAAAAGTCGGGGCGCTGTTTATGGCACTCCCCACCGCCAACCCGGGCGATGCCGCCATCGGGATTGTTACCTTGGGCACGCTAATTATCTGGCCTCGTTTAGGCATTCGTCTGCCTGGCCACCTGCCCGCCCTGCTGCTGGGCTGTGCGGTGATGGCCATCGTTAATCTCTTTGGTGGTCATGTCGCGACCATTGGGTCTCAGTTCCACTATGTTCTGGCTGACGGTTCACAGGGAAGCGGTATTCCTCAACTGTTACCACAACTGGTACTGCCATGGGATATGCCGGGTTCCAGCTTCACCTTAAGCTGGGACTCCCTGCGCGCCCTTCTGCCCGCGGCCTTCTCAATGGCGATGCTGGGGGCCATTGAATCCCTGCTCTGTGCCGTCGTGCTGGACGGCATGACCGGCACCAAGCATAAAGCCAACAGCGAACTGGTTGGGCAGGGTCTGGGCAACATCATCGCCCCGTTCTTTGGCGGTATTACGGCAACAGCGGCCATCGCCCGCTCTGCGGCAAACGTACGTGCCGGGGCGACGTCGCCGGTATCAGCAGTTATCCACTCCGTGCTGGTGATCCTCGCCCTGCTGGTCCTCGCCCCGCTGCTCTCCTGGCTGCCGCTTTCAGCCATGGCAGCCCTGCTGCTGATGGTGGCGTGGAACATGAGCGAAGCACATAAGGTGGTCAATCTGCTGCGTCGCGCACCGAAAGACGACATCATCGTGATGCTGATTTGTATGTCGCTGACCGTGCTGTTCGATATGGTTATCGCCATCAGCGTCGGGATCGTGCTGGCCTCCCTGCTGTTTATGCGCCGTATAGCGCAGATGACGCGCCTTTCCCCGGTTAACGTAGAGGTACCTGACGATGTGCTGGTGCTGCGTGTGATTGGCCCGTTGTTCTTTGCTGCCGCGGAAGGTCTGTTCAGCGAACTGGAAACCCGTATCGTGGGCAAACGCATTGTGGTGCTGAAATGGGATGCCGTGCCGGTGCTGGATGCGGGTGGTCTGGATGCCTTCCAGCGCTTCGTTTCGCGTCTGCCGGAAGGCTGCGAACTGCGGGTGAGTAATCTCGAATTCCAGCCGCTGCGCACCATGGCGCGCGCTGGCGTGCAGCCGATCCCTGGCCGCCTGGCCTTTTATTCCAACCGTGAAGCCGCGTTAGCGGATCTGTGAATGCCCTGATGCAGAGAAACGTCTCTGCATCATCACGGCTATCGCCTGCTGGAGCCATGCAAGCACGGCAGGCGTCATCCATGTTCCTTTCATCAGATGCGGCTCCTGCTGCATGGCAACGCGAAACTTTTGCTGGGTTTCAGGATTCGTTCCCGCGTATGACTGGAACAATACCCGCCAGTGTTCAGCGAGCATTTGCGCCTCACCGGAAGACGGGTCGAGGTTTTCCCGCTGCGCCTGATGCAATTTCGCTACCAGTGGCGGCCATTCCATCATGCGATCAAAATAGTGTGCGCGGGTAAAGGCCATCTCTTCTGCAGAGAGATACTTTTCCCAGATGGCAAGCTTCGATTCGGCAAACGCCCGCGTAATATAGTCAGTCATTTCCGCCGTAATACCCGTCTGCTCACGCATCTGCGGCTCGACGCTGTGCATCTCGTTCAGCCGGGTGAGAAATTCCGGCTTACCTGCCGTATCCTGCTCCAGGCGTGACATCCAGCGCGTCGCCAGATCCCTGGCACGGGGATCCGAAACGTCGATATTATGCTTCAGCAGGCTATTTGCCTCAGCAACCAGACCTGACCAGATATCCGCAAGTGCCTCCTTCCGTACGGCAAACGGCAACTGCTGTAACTCCTCTTTGCTAAACCAGCGTTCGTACATATTCATTAACTCCAGAGTCTGTAGCCAGGATTCCAGATTGGGTGCCGCATCGTCGGTAAGCCCGGTACGCAATTCCACCAGCCTCTCGCGCAGCGTCAGCATGCTGCGCAGTTGCTTATCCAGCAAACTGATTTGCGCATCGAGTAATTCGGTTAACGACAGCGACTCCTGTTTCAGAAAATCCCTGATTTCAGCAAGTTCCAGCCCGGCTTTTGCCAGCACCTGAATCGTATGCAGACGTTGCACATCCGCCAGATTATACAACCGGTAACCTGCCGCACTTCTGGCAGAAGGCAGTAACAACCCTGTTTGCTCATAGTGATGCAATGTTCGCACGGTGATCCCGGCACGTTTCGCGAGTTCACCCACCTGAATCAACATAACTGCTCCTTTTACTTTGCCAGTGGCACCACTCTGAAGCCTTACGTTACGTGAGGGTCAACCTTTCGTGCAAAAAAAAACGACTCCATGAGGAGCCGTTTCGGTGTTCTTTCGTCGTAGCACGTTAGCTGTGTTTGTGCTGGTCCCTGCGACAGCGCTTATCGTAATGGCGCACCCACCAGTATTTATCGCAGACTTCTTCATGACCACTCACGCGTGCACCGGCAAGCCATAGCACTGCACCAAGGAAGATACTCAATACCGCGCCATGCGCGAAGTATTGCGGAAGGTCAAGTTGCGGCAATTGGTTTAAAATTGAATAACCCACGCCAGCGACCATCACAAACAGTCCCAACCCCATCAGCACATTACCGAGTATCGAAGCGTTTTTGCGTTTCATATGTCACCTCCGGAACTTTGGGTTGTAAGGGGAAAAGCCCCTGATCCTTGTGTGTAAAGTATAGACAACGGCTCTTTTATGAGTTGCGTGAATGATCACATTTACAGATAACTCCCAGACAAAAGTTTACAAATAAGACATTGAACAGCTTGAAATTCTAATTGTTCAGATAAGTAATTATTCATATCTCGCGGTTCGGGCAGCAGAATTTTGTCAAGCGGCGCGTCAGACAGTAAACTACGCGCCAGATCTGGAACCCATTAGGAATTGAATCGTGACGATTAAACTGATTGTCGGCCTCGCGAACCCAGGCGCAGAGTACGCGGCGACCCGCCACAATGCCGGCGCCTGGTATGTTGATCTGCTGGCCGAACGGTTACGTGCTCCCCTGCGTGAAGAACCAAAATTCTACGGGTATACCTCACGTATCAATCTTGCTGGCGCAGATGTTCGTCTGCTGGTGCCCACCACCTTTATGAACCTGAGCGGCAAAGCTGTTGCAGCCATGGCGACGTTTTATCGCATTAACCCGGATGAAATTCTGGTGGCCCACGATGAGCTGGACCTGCCCCCCGGTGTGGCAAAATTCAAACTGGGCGGTGGTCATGGCGGTCACAATGGTCTGAAAGACATTATCAGCAAGCTGGGCAATAACCCCAATTTCCACCGTTTGCGCGTGGGAATCGGCCATCCGGGCGATAAAAACAAAGTTGTCGGTTTCGTACTGGGTAAGCCACCGGTTTCTGAGCAGAAACTGATTGACGAAGCGGTTGACGAAGCGGTGCGCTGCACTGAAATCTGGCTGCAGGATGGCCTAACCAAAGCGACAAACCGCTTACACGCTTTCAAAGCGCAATAATCCGCCCGATACGGCTTTTTTACCGCGCGTGGTGCGGGTTACGTGTATAATAGGCGTAGTTATTTACTTTTCATCAATCGGTTATCGTTAACGGATTGATTATCAAGATATTAAGGTGATTTAGAAATGGGATTCAAATGCGGTATCGTCGGTCTGCCAAACGTGGGCAAATCCACCCTGTTCAACGCGCTCACCAAAGCAGGTATTGAAGCGGCGAACTTCCCGTTCTGTACCATCGAACCGAACACCGGCGTTGTGCCAATGCCCGATCCGCGTCTGGACCAGCTCGCGGAAATCGTGAAGCCGCAGCGCATTCTGCCGACCACCATGGAGTTCGTGGACATCGCGGGCCTGGTGAAAGGTGCATCCAAAGGCGAAGGCCTCGGTAACCAGTTCCTGACCAACATCCGTGAAACGGAAGCAATTGGTCACGTTGTGCGTTGCTTCGAGAACGACAACATCATCCACGTTAACAACAAAGTGGACCCGGCTGACGACATCGAGGTGATCAACACCGAGCTGGCACTGTCTGACCTCGACACCTGCGAACGCGCTATTCACCGCGTGCAGAAGAAAGCCAAAGGTGGCGACAAAGACGCGAAAGCAGAACTGGCTGCGCTGGAAAAATGTCTGCCACAGCTGGAAAACGCAGGCATGCTGCGTGCGCTGAAAAACCTGACAGAAGAAGACAAGGCGGCAATCAAATACCTGAGCTTCCTGACCCTGAAGCCAACCATGTACATTGCCAACGTTAACGAAGACGGTTTCGAGAACAACCCGTACCTGGACAAAGTGCGTGAAATCGCGGCGGCTGAAGGTTCAGTGGTTGTAGCGGTTTGCGCTGCCGTTGAATCCGACATTGCAGAGCTGGACGACGCTGACCGTGACGAATTCATGGCCGAGCTGGGTCTGGAAGAGCCGGGCCTGAACCGCGTGATCCGCGCAGGCTATGAGCTGCTGAACCTGCAGACCTACTTCACCGCTGGCGTGAAAGAAGTGCGTGCGTGGACGATTCCTGTCGGTGCGACTGCGCCTCAGGCGGCCGGTAAGATCCACACCGACTTCGAGAAAGGCTTCATTCGTGCGCAGACTATCGCGTTTGAAGATTTCATCACCTACAAGGGTGAGCAAGGCGCGAAAGAAGCAGGCAAGATGCGTGCGGAAGGGAAAGATTACATCGTTAAAGATGGCGATGTGATGAACTTCCTGTTTAACGTTTGATTTGTTTTGAATGAAAAAAATCCACGCTTTGGCGTGGATTTTTTTATAGAGTAACGAACTTATCCCCTCTTGCGCAGATAGAACTCTAGATATTTTTTAGGTCTATCCTGAAACGCACGCTCTTTGCCGTAGTTATAAGCATCGTTGAAATATTTATACGCTTCATCGAATTGATTCAACTCGTAACAGACCATGCCGAGGTCGATTAATGGTGCAGTGTCTATATCCGATCCACGTGTGCGCAACGTCGTCTCTCCCCATTTCTTCGCCTCATCGTAATCGGCGAGATCAAAATATGCGCTGTACATGCACGCAGAGATCCAGTTGGCGAGTTCCCATTCAAGCTTTGGTTCAGGGAGAGCTTGCCATGCTTTTTGGTATTGCTCTAAAGCCTCGGCGTATTTTTTGTCATCGTGAAACTCGTTTCCTTTTTCAACAAAGGAGTTAATTTCGGATTCAATTTTTGGGTCTTCAAGATCTTTCATGGAACAATGCTCCTTCATTGGAAATATTGGGATTTTTCCTGTGGGCCAATAAAATCAGCGGAATCTTTATATCTATCAGGTAGCAGCGCTCCCTGAGACCGATTGTGGCCATAATATTCAAGCTCATAATTTCTGGAATCTCTCATAAAGGCTCTGACCTCACGAGATTTAGGACCATAGTAGCCACCCTTCTGATTCCAGTATTTAACTGCATCTGTTAAATGAGCCATGTCCGCATCCTGAATACGGTACCATTTACCATCAGTTGAGCTTTTAAATTGCATCCTATCGCCCGTACCACGAATACGTCCTTCTCCTCGCATTCGTGCGATTACTTCACGTCCAGTTTTACTATTTTTTCCAGGGGTTCTTCCCATAAATTTTTTACGGCAACTCAACCCCCACGGATCCACCCACCCCAGCGCATTCGGCGCATACTGGTAAAGGTTTATCCCCCCCGCCAGCCCTATCGGGTCCTGCTGCGTAAACCGCCCGCAGTCCGGGTCGTAATACCGGAAGAGATTGTAGTGCAGCCCTGTCTCACGGTCCAGGTATTGCCCCTGCATGCGCAGGTTCTGAGAATATCCTGATACCTGCGTCTCGCTTTCCCGCAGCAGCTTGCCCCAGGCGCTGTTCACCCCTTCCCAGCGCACCTGCCCTTCGATATCCGTCATCCGCTCCGGCGTGCCGTTGGGCTGACAGTGGAACCAGAAGATCTCCGGGGCATCTACGCCGTCAATACGCGCCAGCGGGTCGTAGCTGTCCTGATCGCTGTAGACGTAGGTCAGCGGCACGTCCCCGTGCACCTCCTGCAGCAGACGGAACCCTTCCCAGACAAACCGGGTGGTGATCGGCTTGCCGGTTGGCTGTCCGCCCAGCATCTGGCGTCGTGTTTTGCTGATGCGTCGCCCGAGCGGATCGTAGCGGAAGCTGACCTGCGTCTGCGGTTTGTTGCGGTCCCGCGGCTGGCTGATGACTTCCGTCAGACGGTGCTCACCGTCGTAGCGGTAGTGCCAGCGGGTCTGGCCGTTATCTTTCTCCACGGTGCGGCCGTGGATGTCATAGCGCCAGCGAATGCCGTTCAGTTGCGTCAGGCGGTTGTGCGTGACCTTCTCAGCAGATCCTTCGAGCGGGTTACCGGCAGCGTCCCAGCGCCACTGCTCCTGGCCGGGCAGCGTGCCGTCCTGAACGAGCAGACGCCCGGCGCTGTCGTACTGCCAGCGGTACCAGCTGAACGGGTTATCGTCCCGCTCTTCCCGCACCAGGTTATTGCGGTAGTCGTAATCCCAGCGGCGGGACCAGCGGCGCGGCGACGGGCGCTGCGCATTGCCGGTAAAGACGTCCCGGCGATGCAGTCGCCCGAGGCGGTCGTACTCGCTGCGGGTGGTCAGCAGCCCCTGGGTGCGGCTGGTCTCACGGTGGAGTTCGTCACGGGTAAAATCAGAGACCGACAGCTTATCGAGGGCAATGCTGAGCAGATGCCCGCTGCCGTAGTAGAACTGTTTCAGCTCGCGGCCATCGGGCAGCGTGACGGAGGTGCGGTTGCCGAGAGCATCATACTCCCATGCCAGCTCACCGTGCTCGCCCACTTCACGCGTGACACGCCCCAGGGCGTCATACTCAAAGGCAAGTTCCTGTTCTGCCTCTGCACTCCAGGCGTCAACGGAAAGTGCCGGATGAAGTCCAATGCGACTCAGCAAACCTGACGGTGTGTAGTGATAACGGGTCTGCCCTTCCGGCGTGGTGCGGGCAACCAGCTGGCCACTCGCGCTCCAGGCGAAGGCATGGGTGATGGCTTCCGGATGACCGGCAGCAAACGTGCGCGTTATCGTTCGCCCGCATGCGTCATAGCGATACTGCGAGGTTACGCCATCGAGCCCCACCTCTTCCAGCAGCAGCGAGTCGGGCCCCCAGCGGAACTGGTACGCTTCGCCGTTTTCATTTTCCAGGGCAATCAGTCGCCCTCGGCTGTCCCAGCGGCGACGGACCTCTTCACCCTGAGTATTACGCGTAGCGGTTAATCGTCCTGCCTCGTCGTATTTAAACTCACTTTCTTTGCCATCAGCGCCCGCATGCGTCACCGGCAGGCCGCGTTCGTTCCATGCAAGTGACTCTGTCCAGCCTTCCGGTCGATCGAGTTGCACCGGACGCCCTGCGGCATCGTAGCTATAGCGCGTCTCTTCGCCGTCAGCGCCGATCTCAGTCGTTAACCAGCCCAGCGGATGATAGGTATAGCGGGTTATACGTCCTGAACAGTCTGTGGCACGAATGACCTGCCCGGCCTCGTTGTACTCCTGGTAGCGACTGTTTCCCGCGGCATCAACTTCTTCAACGACCTGACCAAACTCGTCCCGGCGCAGCAGTGTTGTCTGCCCCATCGGGTCCACCACACGCTTCAGCCCGTGATGTTCGTCGTACCAGAAACGGGTCGTACTGCCGTCGGCTTCAATGATGGCTGACGGTAGCGCGCGGTGCTCCAGCCAGGTGGTGGTGCGGGTATTGCCGTCGGCGTCAATTTCCTGCACCCGGTTGCCCATTTCGTCGTAGACGAAGGTGACGGCGTTACCGAGCGGATCGATGCGACGGGTCAGAAGTTCGTTTTCATCCCACTCGTAGCACCAGTTTTCACCGCGCTCGTCAACGTAGCGGACAATCAGATTTTGCGCGTTCCAGTAGTGCTTACGCGTCTGGCCATCGTAGTGCTCGACGGTCGTCAGCCCGGCGGCTAAATCGTAGGTGAAGCAGCAGCCGTCGCCGGTGCTGGTGCGGTTTTCCACCACGCGCCAGTGGTCGAATTTTTGCCAGCGGTATTCGCTCTCCAGCCCGCCTGGCAGGCGGTGCCAGACCATCAGGCCGTGGTCGTTATAGCGGTATTCACGCGTTACTACGCCAGAGGCATCCGTCACACTCGCCAGCTGGCCACGCGCATCGTAACCCCACTGCATCAGCGGCCAGGTACGGTTGCCGTCAAAATGGCTGGCAGAGGTGGCGCGCTGTGGGAAACGCTCATCTTCATAGCGCAGGGTGACATCAATCGCCCGTGGCTCATCGTGAAGATTGACCAGCCTGCCGTGTTCATCCCACTCCGTCAGCAGCGCGTTACCGTATTCGTCGCTGAGGGAGGCCAGACGCAGGAGGGTGGGATTCGCCCGGGTCGGTTTATACAGACGCCATACCGCGCCGTCATCGTCGGCAATCGCCACGTCGCCGCTCTCATTGCGGCGGATGATGATGCCTTCGCTGATGCTGTAAAACGCGCGATCGACGGGCGGCAGCTCAAAGGTCAGCTCACGGCCGGTTTCGTCGAACCAGGTCGCGTTGTTCTCTTCGAGCATCAGATAGCTGTCAAAGGTTGTCGCCCAACCCAGACCAAACAGCCCTTCACGGGTGGTCAGGCTGTTGTAGCTGCGCTGCCAGCGCAGCGGGAAGCGCCCCGGCAGCGAGAAATCGAGTTCATCGTCATCATTCAGCACCTTCACGCCGGTTGCAGCATGTACCGGGTGCGAGGAGCCAAACACAGCATTAACGGCCATATCGGCCAGCATGCCACCGCCGGCTGCCGCCAGTGCACAGGGCATATTTTTCAGGATTTTACCCGGACGTCCGCGCAGCAGGGAGAGCGCAATCATCCCCAGCGCCAGACCCGGCGTTTTACCGCTTTTGATATCGCGGACCGTGAGCGTGTCCCCGCCGATGATCACATTCGGGGACACATCATCAGAGACAGTGCCTTCACAGGTGGTGCGATCTTTTGCACGTACCGCGGGCTGCCCGTTAATGAAGACGCTCTTAGAGCCCTCCGCGAGGTATTGCGGCCCGGAGTGCTTTTCGCACGCCACCTTGTCTTCTTCCAGCGGCGAGGTTCCCGAAGCGGCAGAGGCCACGCTCGGCTGCCACATTTCGCTGCCAAACTGTCCGGCGGCGGAAAGCAGCATGCCCGCGTAGTCGGCAAAGCTGCCCGGAGACTGTGGTTCAGGTGACGGTGTGTCGGCAGGCGTCAGCGTTCCGGCCGCTCGTGCCGCGGGAATTGCGTTCGTCAGAACGTTATCAGACCCGGTGGTGATTTTGCCCGCTGGCGACGGCGGGAACAGCGCGTTGCCTAAGCCTTCGGCGGCGTTGCTGATATCGTCAGTTATACCTGCCACGTTTGCCAGTACGCCGCCAATGATCCCACTTAACAGACAGCTGGATCCAATCGCCGCCACGCCCGCGGCGGCAGCACCCGCCCCCAGCAGCGGAGCAGCAACGGTCGCCGCCGCGCCCACGGCAGCGCCGATAACGGCATAGGCCGCACCTTCCGCCACAATACTGGTGATATCCGCAAAAATGCTGGAGTGAATGATCTCGTCGCCCTGACGGGCCGCGTTGTTATCGCTCATGCCTTACACATTCCGGTTGTCGTTTAGCGTCAGACTCTGCTTAAGCGCGCTCCAGCGCCCCTCATCCTCTCCGGTGAATGCTCTGAGCGCCGAGAGGGTAAAAATCATCAACACCGGCTTGCCCGGCGTTTGTACGGCCAGCTGTTTTTGCCAAATGCGCTGTCCGTTACTGTCAAAGGTCGTCTCGACTTCCAGCGCGTTAATTTTTCCGTCAGGCCCGACCTTTACGCTCTGGAATGCACTTTGGGCAATCTCGCCCATCTGCGGACGTAGTAGTTCCCACTGGCGGTGAAACTCTTTCTCATAGTCGCTGCCATCCGGAATAACGCCGCGACTGACCACCACGGACAACCCGCTTTCGTCGTCGCGAATAATGTTCATACTGTTATCCTGCCAGGCGGCAGGAAAAAGGGAGAAGGAACCTTCCTGGAGGGTATATTTCATCGCTGAACTCGTGTCTCAAATTGCTGAAGGGATTTACATGCCGCCATAGACAACCCGGCGGCAGACTGAAAACGGTTACTCTTCCGGCGTCGTAAATTTCTCCTGCACCGCCGCATCAATATCCCCTTTATGCCCGGAACCCGGCGCCGTGGTGCCCGGTTGTGTGCCAGACGTATTCAGGTGCAGCTTACCGCCGGTGGTGATATGACCATCCCCTTCAACGAAGAAATTAAACTCTTTGCCGATGAGGTTAATCTTGCCGTTAGCGTTCAGCTCAATTGCGCTTTCACCAGAGACCAGCCGTAGCTTCGTACCGGAAGCAATGACATATTGCTCCACCGCCGCATCCAGCTTGCCTTTGCCCGTCAGGATCTCTGTTCCGCCTTTCACCGCCTGGATCTGATTCGCTTCCACCCGATGCATTTCATTTTTCTTCACATAATGGCTGCGCTCGCCACCGACGCTGTGCGTTTCATCGTTCTTAATGCTGGTGTCCATGTTGCGCTCAGCCTGGATCCACACCTGCTCTGCGCCCGCCTTGTCCTCAAAGCGCAGGGCATTGGCATTATCCACGGAGCCATCCTTCGTGCGGCTCATAAAACCCATCTGCGTGGCCGCCGCCGGCAGCGCCCACGGCGGCATGCTTGCTTCGTTATACACCCGCCCGGTGATAATCGGACGGTCCGGGTCACCGTTGATAAAGTCCACCACCACCTCATCGCCGACCCGCGGAATTTGCACTCCGCCGTACCCCTGACCCGCCCAGGCGCTCGACACGCGCACCCAGCAGGAGCTGGTGTCATCCCCCTTCGCCAGACGGTCCCAGTGGAATTTCACCTTCACGCGGCCATATTTGTCCGTCCAGATACTCTCCCCATTTGGTCCCACAACCTTTGCCGTCTGCGGGCCGTAGGTGCGCGGCCACGCCGTGCTCTGCGCCGGACGGTATGACACCGACGCCGGGATGACCGCGAAATCAGTGCGGTGAATGGTTTCCCCCTCGCCGCTCGCGTAGCGGTTCTCCTCGAAGTGGTAACCCGCCGCCGTGACCAGATAGTCACCGTTATCACTGAAGAACGGGGCGTTAGTCAGGGTGAAGGTGTGTCCCGGTGCAATACCCGCGGCCGTGGCCGTCGCCTGAATCTGCTGGTGCTCCACCTGCCAGCGCTCCTGACGGATACGGGCGTAGAACTCCGCATGCCCGGTCTCAACAAACCGTCCCGGCCAGTCGTACACGTCGATACTGCCCGGTTTCGGTGACGCCGGGTTCTGCTGCGCCTGGAACAGCCACGCGTTCGGCTTGCGGAAGTCGTAGTCATCGAGGCTGTAAATCCCCGGGGTGACGCTGTCCTCCAGCGCCCACTGGCTGATACCCTCTTCATCCGTACTGCCGCCTGACGGCGTCTGGTGGTAAGGAATGACTTCGTAGCCGCTGAACGGCTGATGCTGCGTCGCGGCGTCGGTGAGCACCAGGGTGTGCTTGTCCGCCTCGTGGCTGAAGTGGTATGCAATCCCCTCCAGCTCCATCAGACGGCTGATGAAGTCCAGGCTCGACTCCTGATACTGCACGCAGTAGTCCCACACCCGGTAGCTCCCGGTGAGCTTATCCTCCACGTTGACCTGATGTTCACCCAGCAGGGTTTTCACAATCTGCGGTACCGTCTGGCCCTGGAAGATACGCAGGTTACGGTCGCGCTTCATCGGCCACAGGTCCGGCTCCACCGTCAGCTGGTACACCGCATAGCGGGTGCCCGTCAGCTCGACGGCACTCACCGCCACGCGGGTGATTTTTCCATTGATATAGCGGGGCGTCAGCAGGCTCTGCGTCGGGATGGTCACCGTGACCGGCTGACCCAGCAGTTTGCTGCGGTCAATGCGCGCATCCGTGCCAAGCAGGGTCAGCGTCAGGGCGAACGACTCGGACATCGCCTCGCGACCTGTGAGTTTCCAGAACAGAAGCCCCTCCACCGGGAGCTGAACGGTAATTCGGTTGAGCATAATCTTTATTCCGTAATGGTTTTATGCTGGAGAAGATAATAAAAAACGGATAAATGAAAAAAGTCATTTACTATTACATGTAACCAGGCAGATGAAAAATCACCTGGGGGAATCGTCGAGGAACCTATCATTTAATATGGAACAATTAATTAACTAATTAAAAATACACCCTACGCATGGCACCATACTTTCCCCATGCTAAAAATAAATCATTGATATAATGCACACATCTCTTCCGCAGCGATGAAATTTCCCCAGCACGTCCACAGTGTTACTCCCGGAGATGGATACCCCCTCTCATTCGTCAAGCCGACTTCAGTAATGTGTGGTGGAGTCAAACCTGCTGGCTTAACACGCATGGGCAATATCACCTGGTAATGAAGTATTTCCTTGTCAGTTAAGGTGTACAGCCATTTTCAGTCGTTCGCCTCAAGGTCTTCGTTACTGGTAGCGGAGGCTATGGGAAACGGATAGTTGTTCTAAGTGTTTATAATTTCTCTTCACTTAAGCCGCGGAGGCTAACCAGATACCATAGAATATAAGAATGCAACCAAATGATGCCAGGCATTTCGCCAGCAATAGCAATCCGGGGCTATATCTGTTTGCCAGCGATGACAAAATCGAATAATTTTCACCGTGTTATATCGCTGATGAAAACGCATTATAGTTTCAAATATTGAGCAAAGCATAACGACGAAAAACTTAGCCAATAACAGTGTGACAAATGAAGGAGGAATAACGATTAGTACCAACTCACCATCTTCTTTCGTCATCGAGGGGGAAATTTCCCGCAATCCGATCAACACGAAAACCAGAATAAAAGTGCAGACTAAGATAAAAGATAATTTTACGAAAAAAACTATCCATTCTTTTTTGTTAAAATTATCTTTGCCATTCCAGATATAGGCAAGAGCGACCAATGAAAAAATAATAAACCCGAGAAACTTCATTGAATCCGCTGCTCCTTATTCGTTCGCCCGACTATGACAGTCACACCCCCAGTATTAACAATTGGCGCATGGCGGGTTGCGTGAGGATGATCACCGCAACCAGTTGACCGAGCTGCCTGCTGCGGTCGATGCACGCATCCGGGTCGGGTCAAGGGCATGACGCAAAGCGGAGACGTTGTTGCGGTAACAGTAGAAACAACGGTATCCGTTATGCAACCTTAATCATTGTGCTTACTTTAGCCAAAGACCCGAAAACATAAGGACGCTTCCGAGGGAAATTAAGCTTTTAGCAACGATAAGTAAGCCAGGCGCGACGATGCGTGATATAGACGATATTTTTTCATAATTTTCCACATTGTAGCTTTTGTGCCCCCTCATAATCCCCGAGAAAACAGTACAGAGCAGCACAGCTGTGACCTTTAAACCCCATACGCACAGAAAAGACATAGAAAAAATGATCGAATATTGTTTGGCCGTTGCGATAGAAAACAATGACATCGACTGAGAAAGCCATTTAAACGTAAAGCCAATGACAACTGTGGCTACTAACACCAGAACCAACATCACTCCCGCCAGGAGCCACTTTTTCTTGTTAAAAAAATCTTTTCCATTCCAGATAAGCGCTAGTGTCCAAATCATAAAGAAAATAAAGAAAAACCAATGCATTACAATATTTCCCATTTATCCTCTTTAATCTTTTTTCAAAAGGGCAACACACTCAGCAATAACCATTAATTCCGCCATCTGCCTGAGCGGAAATTACGGCCAGCTCAAACCCTCACTATCCAAATATGAAAACAATTACAAGAAAGTATCTTCAGGAGCCCTGTCGAATAATTCACCTGCCATTCTGGCGATACGTTCGTGTTGTACCTAAATCAGAGTGCAGATCAATCATTATAATTCCTTATACGTAAGCGCAGTTTTACTACCAGAATCAACACGCTCAGTAACCTCAAATTTGGTCCCTGGCTCGAAAAGCACTCTGTTGTTTTAATGGAGATTAAATAATTATTTAGAGGGTTGAGGAGGCCATTTACCCCCCTTCTGGATGAGTTTCTCTTTTATCTCGTTTAATTTTTCGTATTGCTCACTGCCTTGTTCAAGCCCACTCAGCGCATCCGCAAGCGCATTGCTCATCGACCAGCCATTTTTAGCCTTAATTGACGGATCCGCGCCACGATCGAGCAGTAATAAAACATGATCGTATGACTGATTATCCAACGCATCAAACACCAGCGTTTTACCCAGTGAATTGGTTGAATTTACGTCAGCACCACGATTGAGCATTGCTTCCAGCGTCTCTGTATTTTTCGCTTTAATCGACTGGAAGATGATTGGTTCGTGGAAAACTTTATCTTTCACATTGGGTGAAAGACCACCGTCCAGCATCGCGTTGATCCAGTCAGCACTGTCCCCCTTCAGGGCGAATTCAGCAGGACTGCTTTTTCCCTGGGGGCGAGGCTGGAGCGGATCTGCGCCAGCCTTAACAAGCAACGTAATGATCTGCAAATGGGGTAATGTTTTTTTATCATTAATTGCGTTGCCCAGGGCCCAGAAAAGCAGGGTCATATCCTGCTTTCCGGGTTTGTTAAGGTCGCTGTCTGGTGCAAGCGTCTTCACCACATCGACATTGCCTTCTTCAATCGATTTCGCCAGTTCAAGCTGCTGACCGCTGAAGTAATCCTGTGGATTGAGTTCCATATCCTGCTTACACCCCTGAATCATGATTAAAAAACATAACGCCACGAAAGCCATCAAACGTTTTTTCACAACCGACTCCCGATTATCGAAATATCCTCATCCTTCTGTTGCTCAATGCAATCAATCGCCTGATTAATCCCATGGCGATCCAGCGCGCTTCCGGTTCCACCAGCAAGATCGTGGGGTATTCCCGCAGCATTAGGACTCAGCGCAGATATTTCCTCTTTGAGGATCCACGAAGGGACATGCCCTTTCATCATTTTCAGATCTTCCCAAGGGTTAACTTCCTGAATCCTGGTCAGCAGTTCACCATCAACACGATACGCCTGGATATTATCCGTACTGCCTAATATCTTGCCGCCGTATTTTTCTACCGTACCGGCGTTAAGGCCCGAGGCATTGAATGTCCATCCCGCTTTCCCACTAGCCATGGAGGTTGCAGAGGCCAGCCCGCCGCCCAGCGAATGTCCGGCAATATCAATATTCTGACCTGACCTTGCCAGCTCCTTACCGATACTCACAGCCTTTTTATAATACTCTGAAGCCATCCCCATACCCTGGGAAAAGTTATTCGACCAGTCAGCACCGTTTTGTACCGGAGCCAGTTCCCCTTTTGTCACCAAGGAGTAAACATTATCAGAGAATGATGCAAAGCCCGGCTCACGCGACCCACGGAACACCACAGTAGGGTTCATATCAGTACCGAACACTTCCGGCTTCGGTTGATAGACGCGCGCCAGAAAATTGGGAGAAGTGTCATCGTCAAAGAGCATCGATTTGTTCAAACCATACTTGCCCAGTAGCGCGTCATCATTACTGATATCCTTCCAGCCCTCTGGCACCCCCGGCGTTGTCTCCAGCGGATTCACTGTCTTATAAACATTCTCAGCAAGCTTCGCTTTCTCCACCGCAATATTATTCGCCGCCAGTCGTTTAGCGGCGATCTGCGCATCCGGGTAAAGGCTATTGCTGCCCTTCGCGATCAGATCCTTACGCGCCTGCCAGCGTTCCGCCTTGGTCATCTGCTGTAGCTGCGAAGCATAGGTTTTACCGTCTTTGCCCGGCGTGGGCTCATCCGGCATCTGTGCCGCTTTGGATTTCACCACCTGCTTCGGCAGTACCGTCGGCGCAGGACGGGCACCGTAGGTTCGCACCATGGTTTCGTAGCGATCGACGATTGTGCTTACCGGATACCAGCCCAGACCGGTAAGCGAGGCCGCCTGCAGTCGGCCATCGGCATTGATATAAAATATCTCCGTTACCGATGACCAGTTACGGAAACTCTCGTCGATGGCAACGATCCTGCCGATATCGAGATCCTGCACGATCAGCTTACGGGTATCGCGTCCTGACTGATAGGGATTCGCCCCGGTGATGGAATGCAGCAAATCGTAACGCGTAAACAGCGAACGCAGCGAATTGTCGGGAACTGACATTATCCACTGCCCGGCTACGGACGGGCGGATAATTTTCGCGAAAAGCGCTGGCGAGACATTCTCGCTGAAAAGATAGACAAACTTGAGGTTATACATTCGCTCCGTCCTGTTACCAGTCCCTGCTTACCTTACTTACGGATTCACCAGCCAGGTGCCAGGCTTCGCGATATCCAGCGTCTGGGTACGCGTTTTCCCGTTGCCCTGCAGTTCAATTCTGGCCTCGCCCGCAGGTAGCTTAAGCGATGCATAACCGTTATTTGCCGGACGCAGTGTTTTTGGCTCACCGTTCACTTTCAGGGTCTCACCGTCAAGAATACGGATATAGACCAGTGCAACCGGGCTGGCATCCACCGGCGGGGTGGCCGGTTGCGCTGTCGCAGTCGGTGCAGCCTGTTCACTGGCTTTCGCCGTTTCCGGTTTCACTTCCGGCGCGTTCGATGCGGTTTCAACGGGGCGCGTCTCAGCGGGGGCCTGCGCCGCCTGCTCTGGCGCATCATGGTCGCCACCGCTAAACAGCATCGCTCCGGCGACGACGCCAACCAGCACGCCCGCAGCAACCATTGCCGGGATTTTGTACCGGTGCCAGTCCAGTGCAGAAGCCGGTGCCTCTTCCTCTACCGGTACCAGCATCGTGCCCGGTTTTTTCGCGCTCAGTACATCGTCGATACCCGCTACCGGCATCTCAATCAGCGCCGCGAATTCATCGATGGATTGCGGTCGGTCTTCCATGTGCAACGCCAGCGCCCGGTCGATGGCCTGCAGCAGCAAGAGGGAATAGCCCTGTGGCTGCAGTTCCACCAGCGGTTTGCAGGTGTCCTGAATTGAGCGCACCACGCTGACCGGCGGCGGTGAGCCGACAATCAGGGTACGCAGCACGGCGCCGAGAGCGTAAATATCCGTCCACGGGCCCTGCTCGCTTTCGTTGTCGTCAGTGTACTGCTCGATCGGCGCAAAGCCCGGGCGCAGCATGGTTTCCGTCTCATCAGAGAGATTACCAATGGTGCGGCGCGCAGAGCCGAAATCGAGCAGAACCGGCAGGCCGTTGTCCTGAATCTGGATGTTATCCAGAGAGATGTCGCGGTGCAGATAGCCTTCGTCATGAATTGTCTTAATGGCACCGAACAGCATGGGCAGCATACGACGGATCCAGGCTTCGTTAATCAGCTCCGGCTTTTGTTCGCGCAGACGGGAGAGCGTGGTACCGCTATAGAACAGCGTTCCCATATAGGCCGTATCGTTTTGCACCCAGAAACGCAGCACGTGAAGCAGGTTCGGGTGGTTGAAGCGCGCCAGCAGGCGGGCTTCCTGAATGAAGCTGTTCAGGCCGGCGGAAAACGCTTTGCCAAAACGTTCACTGCGCAGTACCAGCGTCATATCGTCGCCGCGCACGGCGAGCGAGGCAGGCATGAATTCTTTGATAGCGATAGTGCGTTCGAGCTGATGATCCCACGCGCGATAGACGATGCCGAACCCGCCGCCGCCGATCACCTCTTTAATTTCAAACTCGTTGAAGCGATACCCGACCGGGAGCGCGTTTGGGACAGTCCGATTGTTATCATTATCCGTCATCTTTTACAGTTCTCTTGATGATTATTACGCGGCAAACTGACAGTGAAACTCGCCCTGCTCACAGGTGACGTGCAGACGTCGGTACTGCTCGTCGCTGCGGCTGGCGGTAAGTAATATCTGGCTCATCTGAGGCAGCAAGGTGTTTGTCAGAATAGCGTCCACCATGCGGCCGCCAGACTCCACCTCGGTACAGCGCTGAACAATTTGTTCCACCACGCTGTCATCAAACTCGGAAATAATATTGTGATTCTCTTGCAGACGACGCTGAATGCGTTTGAGCTGCAGGCGAACAATCTGCCCCAGCATCTCGTCGCTCAGTGGATAATACGGCACCACCAGCAGACGGCCCAGCAGCGCCGGCGGGAAGACCTCCAGCAGCGGCTGACGCAACGCGCCGCTTAACGCCTCAGGCTCAGGCATCAGTTCCGGATCGGCACACATGGCGCTGATCAGATCGGTGCCGACGTTGGACGTCAGAATAATGATGGTGTTACGGAAATCAATATGGCGGCCCTCGCCATCTTCCATCCAGCCTTTATCGAAGACCTGGAAGAAGATTTCATGTACATCCGGGTGCGCTTTTTCAATTTCGTCCAGCAAGACCACGCTGTACGGGCGACGGCGAACGGCCTCGGTTAATACCCCGCCTTCACCATAACCCACGTATCCTGGAGGCGCACCTTTTAAGGTCGAAACGGTGTGGGCTTCCTGGAATTCACTCATGTTGATGGTGATAACGTTCTGCTCACCACCATAAAGCGACTCCGCCAACGCCAGTGCGGTTTCCGTTTTCCCCACGCCGGACGGCCCACAGAGCATAAATACGCCAACAGGTTTGTTCGGATCGTCGAGTTTTGCCCGCGAGGTTTTCACGCGGCGGGCAATCAGATCCAGGCCGTGACGCTGGCCGATGACGCGCTGGTTGAGGGTATCAGCCAGGTTGAGCACCGCATCAATCTCGTTTTTCACCATCCGGCCCAGCGGGATACCGGTCCAGTCAGAGACCACCGCCGCCACCACGTTTTCATCCACCGCCGCAAACAGCAGCGGCTCGTCGCCCTGTAAAGCGTTGAGCGCCTGCTGCTGCGCGTTAAGCGCGCTGCGCAGTTCGCCGGTCTCGTCATCACCCGCGGCAAACAGCGCGGCACGCAGGCGGATGATTTCAGTCACAAGAGCACGTTCCTCTTCCCAGCGCTGGGTCAGGGCTTCGCGCTTTGTTTCGTATGTATCGCGCTCGGCGGTCAAGGCTGCGACGCGCTCCGGATCGCCGGCACCCACGCGCGCTTCGCGTCCGGCAATCTCGATCTCCACATCCAGGGCCGCGAGATGGCGCAGACAATCTTCCAGCTGTGCCGGCGGCGCACTCTGGCTGACCGCCACGCGGGCACAGGCAGTATCAAGCAGCGCAACGGCTTTATCCGGCAACTGGCGTGCCGGAATATAACGATGTGACAGCTTGACCGCCGCGCTGACCGCTTCGTCGAGAAGCAGTACCTGGTGATGCGTCTCCAGCGGCGACACGGTGCTGCGCAGCATCAGAATCGCTTTGGCTTCGTCCGGCTCGTGAACCTGTACCGTCTGGAAACGACGGGTCAGCGCCGGGTCTTTCTCGATGTATTTTTTGTATTCCGCCCACGTGGTGGCACCGATGGTGCGCAGTTGCCCGCGCGCCAGGGCCGGCTTTAACAGGTTAGCGGCATCACCGGTACCCTGCTGGCCGCCTGCGCCAATCAGGGTGTGGATCTCATCGATAAACAGAATGACTGGCGTAGCGCTGGACTGCACTTCATTAATCAGGGCCTGCAGACGCGCTTCGAACTCGCCTTTCATGCCTGCGCCGGCCTGCAGCATGCCGATATCCAGCAGCCAAAGCTGAATATTCTGCAGCGGTGCCGGCACGTCGCCTTCGGCGATACGCAGCGCCAGCCCTTCCACCACCGCCGTTTTGCCAACGCCAGCTTCCCCGGTCAGCAGCGGGTTATTCTGGCGACGGCGCATCAGAATATCGACCATCTGGCGGATCTCTTCATCGCGCCCGACAACCGGGTCAATCTTCCCTTCACGCGCGCGCGCAGTCAGGTCCTGACCATACTGGGCCAGCGTCCCTTGTGCGGCAGGCACCGTACCGGCTGGCGTATCCGCGGCAGCGGCCGCCTGCTGCGTCTCTTTGCTCTGAGCGCAAATCGCATCAAACTGCTCGATCAGCACGTCGACGTTTAGGCGGATGAACTGCGCCGAGATGCTTTTCAGCACGTTAGCCAGATTCCAGGTTTTCAGGATGCCAATCAGCAAATGTCCGCCGCGAATACGGCTGACGCCATACTTCAGCGAGCCAAACACCCACGCGCGCTCCACGGCGCTGTCGATATGTTCTGACAGATCGGAAACAGAACTCGCGCCACGTGGCAGCGCATCCAGTGCGGCCACGATATCGCGCGTCAGCTGCTGTTCATCGAGAGCAAAATGACGTATCACCTGTTGCAGATCGCCATCCTGCTGCTGCATCAGCTGATGCAGCCAGTGCACCAGCTCAACATAGGGGTTGCCGCGCAGCTTGCAGAACGCGGTGGCGCTTTCCAGTGAGGTAAATAACAGCGTATCCAGTTTGCCGAAAAGCACGGCACGGCTGATTTCTGACATGTTCGGTTCCGTTGATAACAATGCGTTAGAAAAATTATCGCTCTGCGCGATACACCAGATCGCCACGTGGGACAGGCTGAGGTTGAAGGCCCAGCCAGGTGTTGTAACCTAACCGCCCGGCGCTACCGAGCGAGGCACCCTGCACCGCGTCGGCGCGCAGAATAACCCGAGTTTCCCATTCAAATTCTACCCCTGCGTACTGGCGTACCCAGTCGCGCAGTTCAGTGACCCACGCTTCGCCTGGCAGGAAGCGGTTGTACTCTTCCGCGCTCAGTGGGCCGATTTCGATACGAAACTTGTGCTGCACGTCGCGCACCGCAACGCCGAGAAAAGCGGATTCTCCCATCCGCGGCAGTCGACGCCCTTCACCCAACTGCGCCTGTTCCCGCGGCGAAAGCGGCATCCACTGCGCCACGTTCGTGACCAGTTTTACCGGGGCGTGAAAATAGTTGCGCAGGATCTTCTCCAGCCCTTCCGGATCCCGTGCGTGACGGGTCAGGTGCCCCGCGTGAGTAAAACGGGCATGTGCGCTCAGGCTGCCTTTGGTCATCTGCCCCGGCTGGCCCATGCCGATCAAGGATGCCAGGTACCCCTCAAAGCGTTTGTTGTCCGCGCGGTCAAGAGAGACGGCGGGCTGCGCATCAGCCCAGGCACGGTAAAACAACAGCGTCAGGCGATGATGGAACAGATCGGCAAACGCGCTCAGGCTGGTGTCCTGATGATGATGAATACGCTCGCGGGCGTACTCTGTCATATGGACGGGCAGCGGGCCATTTGGACCAAACAGACCGAAGCTGAGGATAGACACCTCGTGCAGCCCGTTCTCTTCACGCTGGCGCACCTGCGCGAGGGTTGACGGCGCAAAGCTCATCGATGGCTGCTGACCGATACGTAATGGCTCAAATTTCGGCAGCGGCGCGCGCCCCAGCGGATAACGTTCACCGCCCTGGGCATCAATGCGTCTTAATAGCTGGAACAGATCGTAGCGCCACGGCGTCTCGCGAACGCCGCGCCAGAAAGCGTCCGGCAACGGCGTCAGGCGATGGACACGCAGCGGCGCGGAGGCGACTTCGCTCATAGTAGTGCCCTTTTCCCCATACGCGGTGCCCAGTAGCCAATCTCACCGCGCTGCTGACTCTTCAGCGTGAATTCAGTAAAGCTGTTGATGGACACCAGACGGGCAAACAGGCGTTCCAGCACGCTGCCGAAAAGCCAGGGGCTGGCGCCGGAAAACGCACGCTCATCCACCGTCAGAGTAATGCCGATCCCGCGCGCAAAGACCACCGGCCCCGGCTCCGGGACGCGACGGTGAACCGGCTCCAGCACGCAGTGGCGAACGCCCTCAACCTGACGCGCAACCGGCGTCTCCGCCAGGTTAGCATACAGCCCTAACAGCTGACGCAGGGCGGCGGCACCCTCTTCGTTTTCGCTGTCCATCAGGCTGAGATAGTTCATCTGCAGCTGGCTGATCAATCGCCAGGTGCTAAACCCTTCGGCCAGAGCCGGGCGTGGCGGCGTTGGGCCTTTTCGCAGGGTCAGGGATTTCACCGGCATGGAATCGGCCATGATGAACTGTCCGAGCTCCTGCTGAAGCATCAGCGGCAGGTCGCGGCTGGTGCACAATACTTCCGCGGAGATATAGCGCAGATTTTCCTGCCAGGGTGCATGCTGTTCATCCACCAGCGAAACAAAGACTTCGGAGCCGATATAACCGGTGCGGGTGCCGTAGCGCAGGGCATGTTCAGAGAGCACTCGCTGCTCGCGGCGCAGGGAAAAATAGGCGCCATAGTTGCCCGCATCACCGCTCCAGGTGCTCCAGAAAGGACGAAACGTCTGGTCGTCACGCTGGCCGTCGGCACTGCCGAAGATTTTGTTTACCGCATAAATTTCATAATCCAGGGGACGGATGTTATCCACCACCAGATGATATTCATGCTGGCTCTCACTCAGCTTCTGCCGCGCCGCCACTTTCGGGAAAAGGTTGATCACCGGCGTGCAATGCATCGCCAGATGGCTGGCATCAACCACCCGCTCCAGCTGCTCATCGCTTTTATCCAGCAGGATGAAAATATCGAACGCTTTTTCATTTTCACAGTGCTGGATAAGCTTGCCCAGACCGCTGAGGCTGATAAAGCGGAACCGTGCCGGAAACGCAAAGTATTCCTGCAGCAGACGATAGCCGTCAAAGTTGCGCAGGTCGTCCGGAAGCAGCGCCTGGTCCGGCTCAAACCCTTCCTGTCGCAAGGCATCCGCAGAGAGCAGCTGTCGCTGCGGGTGCTTGCTGACGGTCTGGCAGACAATCCCGGCGTGGTGCTCCATGACCAGCTCAAGCAGCTTGAGCGCTTCAATATCCGGGCCGCTAAAGAAAAACTCCAGACGGTCAAAATCCAGATGCCCAAGATGCTGCGGGCCATCACAGGCAATGCGGATCCGTAACGCGCTGTTGATCCCCCGCTGGCTCAGGCCCAGCTGCGCCAGCGGCAGATCGGCAGGCACACCGCCCAGCTCGACCTTATCGATTTTCAGCGGCAGCAGATTAACTTCATGCGCCGTGGTGTAGCTGCAGGTGACTCCGGTCTTTTTCAGCGCCAGGCTGTCCATCATGGTGCCGCGCGGCACCTTAAAACCGTTGCTCAGATCGCCACGCGTGCTGTCGGGCTGGATTTCAGCAATCGCCATTGAGGGGGTTGGCGCGAGATAGTTTGGCGCAATCATTTCCAGCAAACGCTGGGAGAAGCGCGGGAACTCCGCATCCATTTTCATTTGCACGCGGGAGGTCAGGAACGCGAACCCCTCCATCAGGCGTTCTGTATACGGATCCGCCACTTCGATGCCGCGCATGCCCAGTCGACCCGCGACTTTGGGATAGCGCTCGGCAAATTCAGCGCCCATTTCACGCAGATAGGCCAGTTCACGGTTGTAATATTCGAGCAGTTTACTTTCCATGATCACCCCGCATCTTTCAGTTCAAAATGGCCGTTTTCCAGATCGACATCGGTGCGAAACAGAAACTCCAGCGGGTACGGCACACACCACAGACGCCCTTTTATCTCAATGGACAACACGTTGTGCAGATCCAGTGACGAGGTGTCTGACACGCAGCGGACCTGCAGTCCCTGCGGCAAAATACGCGGTTCGAAGTTAATGATGGCCTCGGTAAGCTTGCGCTGAATGTCGTGCCATTCAATGTCTGACATTCTTTTCCCGGCCAGCGGCGCGACGCCAAAATTAACCACCGAGCGGTTCACATGCGGCAACGCGCTCAGGTCACCGGATGCGTCATGGTTGATGGTGTTAAACAACCACTGCAGATCCCGCAGCACGTTGCGGCGTAGGGCGGCGTGGGTAATCAGATTACTGTTGGCGGACTCGCGTTTTTTTTCCGGATCGTTATCGGTGAGGCGATCCAGCAGCGAGGGCTGCATTTTATCGCGCGCCCCCACCTTCTCCTGCTTGCTGCGGGCTTGCCAGCCGCTGCGCAGCAGATCGCCTTCGCCAGCGGGATTACTCATGGGCTCCATCCGCAGCAAACGTCACCAGGTTCAACGACAGCAATGGGCTTTCGCTTTGCTCGCTAAGCCAGGCTTTCTGCCCCATGCCTTCATACAGCGTGCCGTCATTGTCGAGCGGCAGCCATTCGGTGGTGCGCGCGAGCTTAACCGCATCAGACGCATCCACTGCGAAAGGATAGCGCGCCGGGATCTGGCAAACCTGTTCGGTACCGTCCGTCAGGCGCACCAGCGCATGACGCCACACCAGGTCAGTCACGCTGGCAGGGGCCTGGAAACGGATCTCGGCGATGGTGTTAAACGGCAGCCAGAAATAACGGCCGTTGACGATGGTTTCACACACGGGTCCCAGACGAGCATCGCCGTCCATCAGCCATGCGAATGCCTGCGTCTCGTCATTCTCAAGGGTGATTTGACCCGCCGTTGCCTGCGCCTGCTCAAGGGCTTCCAGACGCAGCGCCTGAGCACGCTCTCCCGCGTCATTAAGCGCGGCGGTAAGCGTGGTAAGCCACGGCCACTGGGTTTCAGGCATGGCAGGACGAGCCTGCCCCGCCATCACCTGCGCGCGCTGCAGCTCACCCAGGATGGACTGCTCCAGCAGGGTAACGGTTGGCTTAGCTTGGGGCTTAAGCGCCAGCCAGCTTTTCAGCTGAGTCAGGGCACGCGTCCAGTTACCACTGAGGGTCAAAAACTGCACAAACGCGGCACGGAGATCGGCATCGGCCGGACGGGCTTTGATCTCAGCTTCAAGACGCACCAGCGCGTCACTCAGCGATTCACCCGCCAGGTGTTGATAGAGCGTATTCATAGCCATTCCTTAGTTTGCCGCGCGCCAGGCGCCGACTGCCGGATCGCGCAGCTGAGGGCGCAGGGTGTCAATCAGGACGATATTGAGCGTTGTACCAGGGGTAACCCAGGCGCCCCAGATTTTTTTCACCGCGGCGATACGCGCCTGCAGTTTTGCATCGTCGCTGGCGGTCTCACGTGAAATCTCCACGGCCACCGTGCCGTTGCTTTTCCAGCCGTTGAGGCTGCTGTCGTAAGGCAGGATCATCCAGCTCTGGTCGCTGTTGGAGGTGCTGAAAACCATGCGCTCTTTGTTGACGGAGGTGATCAGCGCATTTTCCGGGTCGGCACTTTGATTCAGTCCCATGACCGGGAAGCCGTGAATGTAGGTCACCGGTATCTCTTTTTGTCCACCATTACGGGACTGGGAGATAACCGTGTGACCACTCAGCCAGCTCCCGTTTCCGCAGCGGGTGGTGTCTGAATCCGGAATAAAGAGCGCCGGAGCAGACGAGCCCCCTTCCCAGAAGGTACGCAGATGACAGCCGTCCTGAAGGGTAAATTCCTGCCACGGCGTGCGATCGGCAGCAACCGTGTGGGTTTCCGCGTTCTGGTCCGGCGGCAGCAACGCACCGCTGGCCGGAGTACTCACTGGCGCAGTCTGCTGCTGTTTTACCACCAGCGCCCAGTCCTGCGCTTTGCCTGCTGTCCCCTGCGCCAGCGTCGTCCCGGACGGATCGTTCAGCGTCCAGCTCAGTTTACTGACTTTGCTGCACTGGTGTTCCAGCAGCGAGCCCAAACGCGGAACAAAGTTCTCCAGAACCGAGACGTCTTTGTTGCCGTTCGCCACGATACGCAGCGCAATCTCTGACTTACACCAGCTCTGTGGGGTGTTGTCTTTGATGTTATCAATCCAGATATCCAGCTTCTGCGCAGGAGACTGCACGATGCGGAAATTCTCAGCCTGCGCGGTGGACGCCACCGCCAGAAGTGCTAAACCCGATAGCCAAAGTTTCATATCGTTCCTTGTGTGTCTAATCAGTTCCGCAGGGAAGAAATTGTGCTGCGTCAGAAAGCGTATGCAGCAAAGTGGTGTCCTGAGGGTTGCCCATCCATACCGCCAGGGCGGTATAGTTATCCTGAGCATTCCCCTCCTGTTCGCCATTCTTTTGGATGATTTGGTTCATTAAGGTCAGCCACTCTTGTGGCGTGTTAACCATGTGCAGCGACTGTTTCATCTGTTCTTCGCTGACGCCGTGCCAGAAACCGTCTGTACAGAGTAGAAATGCATCTCCGTCTTCGACCTGCACCACATCGCTGTAGCTCGCTTCTGGCCCACCGTTTTCAATACCCAGCGCCAGATAGAGCAAATTGCTGTTGAGGTTATCGGTGTCGTGCCCTGCATCTTTCATCTGCTGAACCAGGCTGTGATCGGTGGTGACATGCCACAGCCATCCCCGGCGAAACAGATACAGGCGGCTGTCCCCGGCATGTGCCCAGTAGGCCAGCCGGTAATCTCTGTCGATAAACAGACTGACCAGCGTGGTGCCCATCCGACGATAATCCTGAACCGCCTGCTGTTCGCTGAGAATGGTGCGATTCGCCGTTTGCACATAGTCGCGAATATGCTGCGCGTTCAGGTGCTTGTCGCCATCAAAACGGGAGATAATACTGTTGCGGGCCAGTTCAGCGGCCACCTCACCGCCCGGCAGACCAGCGATACCATCACAGACGACAAAGCAGGCTGAACGTTCCCCTATGGTTTCTCCCGTCTGATCCTGGTTGCTGGCGCGCGTCCCCTGGCGGGAGAGAGAAGCCGTTGCGATATTCATTTTTCTTCCGATCCGCTCTGTGAGTCTTTGTACTGATTTACCTCCATGTCATAAGCATGAAGGAAGGCTTCGCCAAACAGGGTGTGGAAGTCATCCTCAATCTCGCCTGCCGTTTCACCATAGCTGCGGACAAAGTAGTCCCACAGCGCGGCTTTGCGGCTGCCCGGCAACGCCAGTCGGGAGGTCATCCCGTTCTGCTTCGCCTGCTCTTCCAGCTGTTCCGGGTTGAAGGATTGCAGCATGGCGGCAATGATGGCGCGGATACCGGAGATCATACCCAGCTGATGCGCCTGCAGATCGATCAGCGCGTCACGCACGGATTTTGTCGGCGGCATAAAGCCCGGCATTGGCGTACCGAACATCTGGATCAGAACGGTTTTCCCGGTCGGCAACAGTTTGAACGGGTTGTTGGCATCATCAAGTACCATGGTCATATCGGCTTTTACGCCGCGCTTGAGAATGGAGCGCGAAGAAAGCAGCGCCACGGTGCCCTGAGAGAACATGCCCAGAATTTGCCCCAGCTGACGCATATTTTCACGGTCAAACTGCGGGACGGGCTGCATTTCGCTGAGCCCCATCCCTTCCAGCAGTGCCTCAAGTAATTCGCCCTGCAGTACTTCACCCTTTTCGCCATTATGGGCTGCTGGCGACGCCGCGTTTTTGACCGGGTCAATACGCAAACGCCCTTTAGGTGCCTGGGCATTACTGCGCGCCACGGCCTGCGGGGTTGGCATGGTGAAGCCGGCATAATCCGGTCGCGCTGGCTCTTCTTCTTCCGCGCGCGGCGGCACCTGCGGCTCAGGAGCAAACAGCGGAGAAGCGGCAAGGACGTCCTCTTCCTGTTCTGCTTCCGGCTCTGGCGTCAGGTCTGGCTCAACGACGGCCTCTGGCTTATCGCCGACAATTTCATCCGGATGGGTTAACGGTGCCCCGCCCATCAACCCGAGGGGGTCATCATTTCGTGCAGCAGGTGCGCTGGCACTACCGCCAAACAGAGCCAGCGGATCGAGTTCATCCGTCTGCTCTTCTTGTGGCTGCGCAGGTTTAGCTTCATTGGGCGGCACCAGCGTAGACGGGGTGACGTCGTCAAAAATGCTCTCTTTTTTGAACAATGCTTCGTCACTGAACAGCGTATCCGGATCCACGTTCTTACGCTCAAGCTTTGGATCGCTGTCATTGAACATCGCCAGCGGATCTTCAGCGTTACGCTCAGGTGCGACAGGCTGGGAGAACGGATCATGCGACGCTGCCGGCTGCGGCTTCGCCCGAGAACTGGAAATGCTGTCGGAGATAGAGAACTCCTGCATCAGGCTATCCCAGATTTCCGACGGCACAGCAGTCGGTTCCGCCTTCCCGCGCGGGGCGGCGCTCGCAGGCTTTGGCTGCGGGGCTGCCGCAGGGGCCGCGGCTGGACGCGCCTGCTGCTGCATGGTCGCCGCCATGCGGCTGACTGGCTGCGTATCATGAATCAGTTCGGTCACTTCGATGCGGTAATCATCAATACCGAGAATGTCCCCATCCTGCAGCTCAACCTGACGCCCGCGCTCAAGCGGAATGTCATTCAATACCACGCGGGTGACGCTGCCACGGTTAGTGACGCGGCATTCGCCCTGGGCGTCAACGTGAACAATGGCCTGCAAACGCGAGATGGTGCGGTCATTGTCCGGCAATACCAGATTGTTATCCGTACCGCGCCCAATGGTGCCGCCCGGGGCATAAAAATCACAGCTGCTCTGCGGCGGCTGATGACCGGGTTTTGTAGAAATAATCGTGAATCGCATGGCGTATTCCTGCTGGTATGATTAGCGCTCAAACGCTGCCGCTCTCGGGGCGAGAACGGCAGCGTTTGAGCGTAAAGTTAATTAGAACTCAGATTCCATTGTTACTTGCCAGAATTAAAAGCATTTAAAAATAGCCACCGTAAAAATAATCTTTTTGTTATACGAAGAGATCCAGACCATTTCAGAATCAGACGAAACGCCATTACACTTATGGAAATCTCTTTTTGTAGCAACCCAGCTTGCGTTAATGGCTGATAGACTCACGAAACCTCGCTGTAATGGTTTCGACAATGAATATAAAAAGTCATCACCAGAACAAAAGGAAAATTTCAAAAGTGGAGAACATATTCGAACTCACGTTCTTCTCCACGTAATATTAAATTATTCATTTGCCCACCAGCTTCTACATGACCACCAAATGACTCTATTTTTGGGTGTTTAGCGTTCGAATTGCGTCACTGTTGGTGATTAAGCTGCACTTCAATACCTGATAATGGCCCGGTTCGCTACCGCCTACCTTCTCTTTAAGTAAGGAAACAATAACGTTATCCGCTTTTTCAAAATTCTCTGCAGGTAGATTGCTTGCTTCGAGCCATGCGGCAGCGCTGGCCTCTGCATCATCTTTTAAACTCTTACTGTCCGCAATCTTACTGATGCAACGATTTTGCACCCAGTTTTCAAAGATTTGTTGTTGAGTAAAAGCACTGACATCAGGCAATGTTTGGGCATAAACAACGGTGGCATTTAACGCTAATGCGAGGAGTAATAAACGTTTCATTTCAGGCTCCAGAATGTTGCATTAGTAGGAATAAACGAACCATTGCCGGGTGATCCAAGGAAATGGCAGTCATCCGAGCAAATATTTCCATTCCAGAGTGTTACATGTCCGGTTGCGTCACTCCACCCATGGCCGGTAAAGATAATAATGCCTTGCTTGCCTGAAAATTGTGCTGGTGTAGGAGAGGCGACTGACATATCTGCCTGCCCCAGAACAGTAGGAAGAAATGCAATCATATCTTTAACGCGGAACATATAGCGTTTTTTGTCATTTCCGGTCACTGTCGCGTATTTGCTATTAGACGGAATAGGTATACCACAATAATTCAAAACATAGCTCATACGAATGGGACAGGCATTTTTAAAAATACCAGCATCGATATTATGCTGAACTTTTCCACCCAATAATTTGCCAACCTGTTCCACATTAACGTTAACTTCTCTGAATCTGTTCCAGGCAGCACCAAAAGCAGGACGCATAGCAGACATTCTTCTTTCTCCATCCTAAGAAGGTCACGTAAAAGTGAGCCCTTTCGGGCCCACTATCATTACGCTTCTTTGTTTTCTTTAATGTTCCAGCCAGCGCTGCTTTCAGCACCTTTACCACCAGCAGTGGTCTGCTCCCAGTACTGCTGTTTCACTTTCGCAGCCTGGAATGCATAGGTCACACCAACGGTGTCGCCGTTGTCTGCACCGGTGTACTGAACAGAAGTTACCAGCACATCTTCCAGCGTGATGCGGGTATATTCTACTTGCTGACCACCCGCTTTGCACACGGACAGTTCAACTTTAGTCAGGTGCTTACCGCTTGCGCAGTGTTTGAGAATTGCTGTAGTGGATTTGTCGATCAGAGCGTTAACGTGCAGATCGTTAAAGTTAACTTTACCGGCACCGCCGCCGCCACCAACACTCATATTACCTGGCTGGGAAGCGCCCCAGGAGAAGGAGGTAATATCAGTCCAGCCGGTGTGGTTAGAATCTTTAGATTCGCCCGTAACACCCTCGACCTTCAGAAACATATCAATAGCCATAATATCTACTCTTCGTGGATGAACAATATTGCTTTCGAAAAAGCACTTATATGGCAAACAGGAAAGCATGGGGCTGAATAAAACCGTCCATATTTTACCTCTGCCTCCAGCCTGACGAAAACACATTCGTGCAGACTGTTCAGAGTGGCTGCAATGACAACCACCCTAAATTAACTTAGTCACTCAATACTTCAACTAAGAGCTAGACAATTAACCTTTTAATCATCTAGAATAAAATCTATTGATTTTTAACAATTTAAGGGTCAGCGAATGAAGAAAATCATCTTATTAGTGCTAATGATTATATTTATAACCATTGGAGCTTTTACTCTTTTTGATATTTCTCAATCAATATGGTATGTATTTTCGCTTGAAGCAATAACAGCAATGTCTGCCGGTTTAATTTTTGGAAAAATCATTTTCCTAATTATCATTATTTTTGGGGTTCATTACTTATTGAAGGCATGGCGAAAATCATAGCCTTGACTTCATTTTTTCAGCAAAATAATAAATAGCGATGGATGCAATTACCAAAGAGATTAACAGGACAGCATTTATCGCTATTTTCATTACACTGCCACCCCAGTTAAATACAAAAACATAATAACCCAGAGTCGTAAAGAACATCATAAACGACACAAGTAACATCAGATAGACGAAAATATACTTGATCGTTTTTTCAAACACGTGTTACCCCTGACACAAAACGGCTAAAAATTTCCTCATCTACTGCACCATGACTTTGTTGGAAATTCACCGCCTCAATGAATGGTTTAATATTATCCTCAACCAAAAAATATAACAAATCCAAATCACCGGCTCCGCGCAATTCATAATAAATATTTTTATTCAATTTCAGCAAATCATATGAGGTATATACGGAGCGCGAAATTGAAGCACCAACACTCAAAACCCCTGTGATACCGGCAGAAACAAGGAATCGTGGAATGATTTTAGAGACAAATAATGTAATTAACTCATTAACGAAAACCATTTTAAAGGTAATTCCGCCTACTTGCGACCCACCTATTTTAAGGAGCAATTTCTTTGACTGCTCTTCAGATAAACCAGACAGATAGCGTTTAATCACTGTGTTGATTAGCCTACGTACATCTTCTGAGGTCAGCCCTTTTTTGATGAGTGTCAGCAACCTAATTTTATCGGTTTCATTTCTCCAGCGATGATCCGAATCCAGAAAATCCTTAGTTAACATCCACAAGTCTTCCGGGATGGACAAAAAGCCATCGACCGTACTGCGAGCGAATATTTCAGGACCACTTTGTGTACGCGGATTAAAGATTTTCAACATGCCATCGGCAATTTCTTTTGGCGAACTCGCTCCCAATTTATAGTCTCCCTGAGGTTAATGAATGTCGATGGTTAATTTTATGAATTGGATACCCACCAGCTAATTTACCGGCCCCGAAGGACCGGCAACGCACATCACGCGTCTTTCGTCTTCAGTGACGGCAGTTTAGAAACCAGACGCAGAGAAACGGTCAGACCTTCCAGCTGGTAGTGTGGACGCAGGAAGAATTTCGCGGCGTAATAGCCCGGGTTATCTTCAATTTCCTGCACCTGCACTTCGGCAGCCGCCAGCGGTTTACGGGACTTGGTCTCCTGTGAGGAGTTAGCCGGGTCGCCGTCCACATAGTTCATCACCCAGTCGTTCAGCCAGCGTTCCATCTCTTCACGTTCACGGAAGGAGCCAATTTTGTCGCGCACGATGCACTTCAGGTAGTGGGCAAAGCGGCAGCAGGCGAACAGGTACGGCAGACGGGATGCCAGACGCGCGTTAGCGGTCGCATCCGGGTCGTGGTACTCAGCCGGTTTCTGCAGAGACTGCGCGCCGATGAAGGCGGCAAAGTCAGAGTTTTTGCGATGAACCAGCGGCATAAAGCCGTTCTTCGCCAGCTCGGCTTCACGACGATCGCTGATGGCGATCTCGGTCGGGCATTTCATGTCCACGCCGCCGTCGTCGCTCGGGAAGGTGTGACATGGCAGGTTTTCAACCGCCCCGCCGGACTCCACGCCGCGGATTGAAGTGCACCAGCCATACTCTTTAAAGGAGCGGTTGATGTTGGCAGCCATGGCATACGCGGCGTTCGCCCAGGAGTAGCTGTTGTGGTTCGCGCCATCGGTCTGCTCTTCGAAATCGAAGCTGTCGACCGGGTTAGTGCGAATACCGTACGGCAGGCGCGACAGGAAGCGCGGCATCACCAGGCCAAGGTAGCGTGCATCTTCGGATTCACGCAGTGAACGCCACGCGGCATACTCGGTGTTCTGGAAGATTTTGGTCAGGTCGCGCGGGTTCGCGAGTTCCTGCCAGGACTCCATCTGCATCACGCCCGGTGCGGTACCGGTGATAAACGGACAGTGGGCCGCCGAGCCGATACGCGCCATCTCGCCCAGCAGTTCAACGTCCTGCGGACTGTGGTCGAAGTAGTAGTCGCCGACGATGCAGCCAAACGGCTCGCCACCAAACTGACCATACTCCTGCTCGTAGATTTTCTTGAAGATTGGGCTCTGGTCCCAGCCCACGCCCTTAAAGCGTTTCAGGGTACGACCCAGCTCCTGCTTGGAGATGCTCATAAAGCGGATCTTCAGCATCTCGTCGGTTTCAGTGTTGTTCACCAGGTAGCTCAGACCGCGCCAGGCGCTCTCCAGCTTCTGGAACTCTTCATGGTGAATAATCTGATTCACCTGCTGAGACAGCTGCTCGTCGATACCGGCAATCAGGTTCTGAATGGTGCGGTAGGTGTCACTGGAGAAGGTCACGGTATTTTCCAGCGCCTGCTGCGCCAGCGTTTTTACCGCACTTTCCACCGCGGAGCGCGCCTGATCGGTTTTCGGGCGGAACTCTTTGTTCAGCAGCGCGCTGAATTCATCCTGGCTGAACGCCTGACCACTCTGCTGCTCGTGTTGTTGAGTCTGGTTGCTCATCGATTATTCCTCGCTACCTTTCGCGCTTTCGTCATTTTTCGGCAACTGGCTCAGAGATTTGAGCAGCGTCGGATCCTGCAGAATTTTAGCGATCAGCTCTTCCGCGCCGTTTTTGCCATCCATATAGGTCAGCAGGTTGGAGAGTTGAGTACGTGCTTCCAGCAGCTTGTTCAACGGCTCAACCTTGCGGGCTACCGCGTCCGGCAGGAAGTCGTCCATGCTGTCGAAGGTCAGATCAACGTTGAGCTTACCTTCGCCGGTCAGCGTGTTATCCACCTGGAACGCCACGCGAGGTTTCAGCGCTTTCATGCGCTCGTCAAAGTTATCAATGTCGATTTCGAGGAATTTACGCTCGTCGACTGCCGGCAGGTTTTCCACCGGTTTGCCGACCAGATCGGCCATGACGCCCATCACAAACGGCAGCTGAATTTTACGTTCTGCACCGTAGATCTCTACGTCGTACTCGATCTGCACGCGGGGGGCACGGTTACGTGCGATGAATTTCTGCCCACTGTTACTCATTGCCATGATGTTCTCCATCAAAGATGCGCGGTGAAGGTGAAACGGCAGGCTCCATGCCTGTCGTCATAATGCCAGGACGCGTTATTCGCGGCGTCCAAAGATGTTTTCCAGTTGGTTAACGCCGTCTGGCGCCAGGTCGCGAATAATGTCCATAAAGTTAAGTTCTGACAGCCGCTGCACCCGTTCAATCATCAATGGTGCGGGGTGGCTCGGTTCGTACTGCGCAAAATACTGTTTGGCTTTCTCCAGCATCAGCTGTGCATCGGCGCGGCTGGTGACCTGCACGCTGCGCCAGTCTGTAACCTGCTGAACGGGTTGTGCGACCGCCGGTTGAGGTTCAGCGCTGAGCTCAGCCTGTGCCTCCCGGTTGGGCAGCAGCTTGCTGATGTCGGTCACCTGACAGGCGCTGGCGACCAGCCCGACGGTTTTCAGCAGCTGTTCCATCTCCGGAACGCCGCTTTCACCAAGATGGCCGGTGAGCAACTCGCGAATGGCCAGCAGCCGTTCGTTAATCACTATCACCGCCGACGTGCCCGGCTGATCGCCGCGGGCCAGCTCGTCAATCAGTCTTGGACGGCCACCGGGATAATCCGGACATTCGGTTTTACTGCCATCCAGCAGTGCCTGCGCGTCGCGAAGTGAAATTTCATCGCCATTTGATCGCAGCAGCGAGGCGTTACGCACGGCGACGGTCAGGTCAGACTTATCACTCAGCCCGGCCAGGGCGTTAATGCGGTAAAACGGGTCGGTTTCGCCATACTCTTCCAGCAGCGGATAGAGCGGCTCCCAGTAACGCGTGATCGCCTCCTGCACCAGTAACAACCCGTCGGCGTAGCCCGCAAGGCCGCGGCGACGTGTCCATGCATGTGTTAACGCCAGCATGACGCGCAGATCTTTGGTGCGGCTCAGCAGGCTGGTGGCGAATTTTTCCACCGTATTCCAGTCAGCAGGTTCTGCCGGAATGATGGTGTCGCCAAACTGCTGCTCTGCTTTGCCCTGGCTGGCCTGATTCATGAGCTGGAAATCAGCGTCATACTCCAGGTTTTCGCCGCAGGGCTTGTCGGGGCTTATTGGCGCGAGAAATTCTTCGATATTCATAAGATCCCTGCTTATTCAAACATGGGCGGATAGAGACCGTGACGGCCCGGACGGGCGCCACCTGCCGGGTCGAACAGCAGCGTAAAGAGCTGCCCGGTGAAGTTGCCGCTGTGAACATGGGTGTAGAGCGGGTAGCCGTCGCAGCGGTTGGTCCACCAGTAGCTGGTCTGGCGAAGCGGGTCAAAGCACTCTGCTGCCTGAGGCCAGCCCAGCGTGCTCTGGCCGTCTTCGTCATAACCAATCACGTCGAGAATATCTGAGCGCTTTTGCGGCTCGACGGGCTGCGGTGCCGGAATGGACATCAACATGTCATCGAGCTGTGAGGCAGAAAAACTGTTACGTACCGCATGCAGGCCCAGACGGCCAATCTGCTGATACCAGCTTTCAGCCTGACTGAGCAGACGTGATGACCAGTCCGCGGGGGCAAAGCTGAGCTGAATGCAGACCGGATATTGTCGACCAACGCTGTCACGTCCCGGCAGCAGGCAGCCCATCTGAATCATCTGGCTGCCCAGCATCGGCGGTACGACAAAATTCCAGACCGGCGCTTTGTTAAACGGGCGCTCACCGCTGCGCTGCTCTTCCTGCTGCCAGGCCAGCAGGCCGACCTGGAACCAGTGCGACCACTGGCGTTGCAGGGTGTCAGGAAAGCGACGCTGCAAAAAATCTCCGGCGCTGGGCAGTTTGCCATACCAGCTGTAGCGGTTCATCGCAGGGGTATTCGTCATACGGCTGTCCTTGCGGTTATGGGCATGAGAAACGGGGAAGCTGGAACGGGTTACGAATACTGTTTGGCGCAAATTCCAGCGTAACCTGATGTCCGTCTACGTTAAAGGTCGCCTGGCGACTCAGACTTCCCGCCCCGGGGCTGGTACGCGCTTTATCGAAAAAGCGGTTCAGCGCCCAGGAACCGTTCGTCACCAGCGTAGCCGTGCTGCCGTTAGCCAGACCCAGCTGCATACGCACCTGGTTAGTCCCGCCCGGCCCCGGCCAGTTCATGATCTGCACAGCCTGTGGACCGTGGCTGTAGCGCAGCAGTTGACCGTCAACATCCAGCGTCAGGTTAAGGATTGTGTTATCCATTCTGACGGTGCGCACCGTCACTTTGTAAGATGGCGTGGTGGCACCGTTAGCAAAGAAAGCATCGCGAATGGACTGCGCCTGCTGGAACGGTCTCAGGAGCCCTTCACTTCCCGGCAGCGTTTTTCCATCAATGCCCGGCATAAAGCGCCAGTTCGCCTGCGTGGTATCAACTTTATTGGTCAGGTTGTCACGAAAGAAGGTGTCCATCAGCCCGGTGCCTGGCGCAAACATGCGCGCGAGATCGTCCGGCGTGACCTCCGTACTGGCGCTGCGCACCAGCGGGTAACGGCCAGCGATTGCCTGACGGCAGAAACCACCGACTTCGACGTTAATCCGCTTACGCACGTTTTCGAGGTCGCGACGCTGGGTATCACTGCTGGCCCCCACCGCCATATTGCTGAACATGGTTTGCAGACCGCCCGGCAGACGACCGGCACTGGCCTGCAGACGGCTAATCGCCTCGCCTCCCGGAGCAGGCATGCCGCTGTTGGCCGCGTCCTGAACGGCAGTCAGGTAGCGGTAAAGTTCATCAACCTGCTTGAGAAAATCATCAAAGACGATGGTCTTCCCGCCTTTCTCCAGCGGCTGCGCCAGCTCAATCATTGGAGCATAGTGATCGGTTACCAGCTGTTCAGGTGCCTGAGTGACCACCGCGGCCTGCGTCGGGGCATTGTCATTATTACTGAATAACGCTTCGAGCGTGCGGGTGGCACGGTTGCTTTGCGCTTGCGCTTTACCGGCATCATCCGGGGTTGGCGCATTGCGTGAAAGCGTCAGGACCTGGCTCAGGTTCAGCACCAGACGGCGCAGCGGCGAGTTTGCCCCGGAGAGCAGACGCGCGGTATTGATGCGCTGAGAGAGATCGGCGCTGTTATTAAGCTGAATGTCGGCGAGGAAGCGATCCCAGTTGGCGATAAAGTCGCGCATGTAGAGCTGACGCACGGCGTTATCGATCTGCTGTTTATCTTCCTGGGCTGAGGTCGCCCCCAGCACCCACGCATCGTCTTCATGCAGAGCAGTGGTGACGCTGTCAATCTGGCCGTTGAAGCTTTTCCAGTAACCGTTCGGAGTATAAAGACCCGGTACGCCTTCACTCACCGGCTTGCCGCTTTTGCGTGAAAACACCAGCTCGCTCTGCGGACCGCCCAGGTCGGAGAGCGATACCGGTTTCAGGTTTTCATCATGCTCCAGCAGACGCTTCAGACGACCATACACCCGGGTGGAAAGCGGCTGCTGGTTGATTAGCGCCCTTTCACGCGCGACCAGGGATTCATCCTGCGCGTACGGCGAGGCCTGAATTTTCGGCTCAAGCAGCTGTGTCAGGTGCCACTCAAGCTGCTGAAGCTGCGCCTGAGTCACGTTCTGCGGCAGGTTGCGCTGCAGATTGAGCATTACCCAGGAGTGCAGGAATTTGCCGTCATAGTGCTTCGGCTGATAGAGCATCTGGTAGGCCTTCAGCGCTTCATAGCTGTATTCCACATCGCTGCCGTTATCGTTGCGCAGCCAGGTGGTGATATGCATCGCCACGGCAGGGAGCAGCATCTGGTCCAGCGCTTTCTGGTACAGAGACTGCGATGCATCGCTGACGTCATCCCCACGATAGAGCCCCATACGGCGTGAGACAGGCGGATCGTTAACATCAAACGCGTCACTTTTCGGCAGATCGACCAGGCCATTCAGCAAGGGCAGAAGGTCAAATAGATCGCGCTGAGGCTGATTCTGCAGCGCCTTGCTCTGCTGATCCAGCAGCGGCACTTTTGCGTCCACCTCTTCCAGATAAGCCTTGTTCCTGGCATAGCTGGTCAGCCACAGTCCACCGAGGATCACCAGCAGGGCCAGCAGCGCCGCATAGCCGGACCAAATGACGGCGCGGTTACGCAGTTCCCACCAGCGGTTTTCCCCGGCGATGCCAGCTTCCTGGAAAATGACGTTTTGCAGCAGGTTCTTGATGAAGAAGCTCTGCCCTTTCGCCCCCGGAATCGGAGCCTCTTTGCTGACGGAGTCCCAGCGATTTCCCTCTTCACCTTCCGGCAAGGAGAGCGCACGGTTAAGTTCGCCCATCACCCGGTCAAACGGCATACCTTCCTGGGTACCACTGGCGAAATAGATCCCGCGCGGGGAGAATTCGGTTTCAAAGTTAGAGCGGGCAAAGACCGTGCTCAGGTAGTCAGCCAGCAGCGGACGCAGTGCGGCAAACTCCTGCGGGAAGAGATACGCTTCCGCGCGCGCTTTTGCATCATGCTCCTGCAGCAGGGTTTCCGGCAGTCCGGCATCCAGGCGCTGCTGTAAGAGGGAAAATTCCTGCTGGAAGTTACCCATCAGGTCGTAATCAGCGTGTTTGGTTTGCTCCCACGGCAGCGTGAAGCCCCAGATCTGGTCGCGCTGCGCTTTGTCGTAATCGGCAAACCAGGCACGGAAGCCTTTAAGCAGGTCAGCTTTGGTCACCATAACATACACCGGGAAGCGAATACCCAGCTGCTCATGCAGCTCAGAGAGACGCTGGCGCAGGTTGACCGCCTGCTGGCGTGACGCTTCAGGCGAGAGCGTCAGCAGGTCAGAAATGCTGATGGTAATAATCACACCGTTGATCGGCTGGCGACGGCGATACTTACGCAGTAACCCCATAAACTCAAGCCATTCACCGGCGTCCTGAACCTGTTCGCTCTCCTGGGTGGTATAGCGACCCGCGGTGTCCAGCAGTACGGCCTCGTTGGTGAACCACCAGTCGCAGTTACGCGTGCCGCCGATCCCGCGCAGCGCGGTCTTACCGAAGCGGTCGGCCAGCGGGAATTGCAGCCCGGAGTTGACCAGCGCCGTGGTTTTACCGCTGCCCGGCGCGCCGATGATGACGTACCACGGCAGTTGATACAGATACTGTGTGCTAAAGCGCTGCGTCCACTGGGCACCCTGTCCCGCTTTGCTGAAGTGCGCTTTTTTCAGCATCTGTGCGGCTTCGTCAAAACGGCTGGCGAGGATCTGCTCCTCGTTGTTCAGTCGCTTCTGCGGATCCGCTGCTTCCGGGCTGGTGGTGTTCTCATTGAGTTTGTCCATCAGCTTGCGGTTCAGCCAGGCATTGTACAGCCGCGGCAGAATGTGGCCCTGCGCCCAGAGCAGATAAACCACCGCAATACTGATGATGCGGTTCTGTTCAGATTCGAGCGGTCGGGTGTCCACGATGGACAACAATGGGCCAATCATCCAGATAACCGCCGCAAGCGCAGTGACGCCCAGGAAGCTCCACAGAATGCGATTGGTCAAAATGGAAAGAAGAGTAGTCAGCATCCTTAGTTTCCTTGCGGCAATCCGTTCAGCTCAGCCTGGGTATTTTCAGGCGACACCAGCAGAGTAATTTCCACCCGGCGGTTACGGGCACGGTTTTCCGGCGTATTGTTAGGTGCCACTGGATTAATCTCGCCGCGGCCTTCCGCTTTCACACGTTCAGGTTGAGAGAGGCTTCCCTGCAGCATTTTCTGAACTGACCGGGCACGTTCCAGCGACAGTTCATAGTTAGAGGCAAAGCGCGCGCTGCGAATTGGCACGTTGTCGCTGTAGCCCACCACCAGAATTTTACCGCTGACGTTATTCATGGCCTGTGCAATACGGTTTATCACCGGCTCATAACGGTCACGTACCACGGTTGAGGCGGAAGCAAACAGGCCGTCCCCTTTCAGGATCACCACGCTACGGTCCGCTTCATCTTTTACCGCAACCAGACCGGCTTCAATTTCCGGCTTCAGGAAACCACGCAGGTTCAGCACCGCAGGCAGTTGGCGGGCAGGTTGCTGGATAGTCGTTTCGGGAAGCTGTGACTGATAAATTTTTGCTAATACCGGGTTGGTGCTATCGCCAAGCCGCCAGTTAAGCACGATATAGAACAGGCAGGCGATAAACCCGGCCAGCGCCACGCAGGCCCACAGAGGTACCATGGGTCGCCATAGCTTGCGCAGTACCGGACGATCTTCCGGATGCGGAGAGAGCTGTGGCGGGTAACTGCCACGCACGCCGCGAATCATCTGCCACAGCCGTTGCTTGATGGTTTCAAGCTGGGTGCGGCCATTATCCAGCACCCGATAGCGCCCCTCGAAGCCGAGCAGCAGGCAGTAGTTGATCATCTCCAGCAGCAGAATATGTTCGCGCGGGTTTTGCGACAGACGCGCCAGCAGCTGGAAGAACTTTTCGCCGCCCCAGGTTTCGTTATGAAACGTCACCAGCAGACCATTGCTGGACCAGACGCCGCTGCTGCCCCAGGGGGTGAGCGCGGCGGCCTCATCAAGTGCCGTACACAGGCAGTAACGTGCCCCGACGATCACCTCATAGGCCAGACCGGCCTGCTGACAGCGCACTTCGAACCGGCGGATCTCATCGATCAGGCGCTGGCGCAACGCCACCTGATCGTCATGTGATACCGAATGACGGATTTGCGGAATCGCATTGAGCAGCGGATTGGCGGCCGCCACCAGCTGATTGTTGCTACTGGCTCCGGTAAACGCGGCATCACTGCCGGTATCCTGTCGTTCCTGCATATTAAGCGCTCGCTTTATTATTCAGTCGGGCTACGGATGGCCCAAAACTCCATATCAAGTCCCGGGAACTCGCCTGCGAGATGCAGGGCGAAAGCGCCGGACTTATCCATCTCGTGCCACAGCTCGCTCCCCTTCTCCAGCTCGAAGTAGCTGTAGCCAGCATGCCAGGGAATCTGCGGCGGTGCGACCGGCATGGCGCGCAGCATAATGCCAGGCAGTTGCAGCTGAACCAGATCGCGAATTTTCGAGACCGGTGCCACTTTCATCTGGGCAGGGAAATGGGTTTGCAGGTGTTCGCCCGGCACGTTGGCTTTGACCGCCAGCACGAAGCCGAACTCACGCACCATGCTGGTTTCCGGCACGGTCGCGATGTTCAGACCGTGGGAACGCTCGTTAAGCGGCAGCTGAATGGCATGGTCTTCCATCACCAGAGACAGCCCCTGACGCAGCAGCATCATCAGTTTGCTGAAGCAACCCGCGAGGTCGTCGTGATCGTAAATTGGCAGCACGCTTTCAGCGGTACGCTGAGACGCCCAGGTGGCGAGCTCGGTCGCAAACGGCAGCCAGCTGCGCCAGAGCGTTTCCGGATGCAGCAGCGGAAGCGTTTTTAAATGCGAAACCTCGCCCAGATGGCGGTTCACCAGTGAGAGCAGCGTGAATTCAATCAGTTCCGAGGTATTAAAACGACCAGGCTGGCGCAGACGACCGCCAATTTGCTGGCTGCGCTGTACCAGTAAGCCGTGCAGATCGTTAATCATGCTGTAGATCTGCGGGCTGTTATTGGCGTTCAGCATCGGCGGAATGTAGCTGCTATCGAGACGCACGTGGTTATCGTTGCGTTTCTCGGTCACAAACGCCACACCGATAGCGGTCCACTCTGCCGTTACATCTTTTTCCAGCATCAGGGTCAGACGCAGGCGGCCAAACTGTACGGTGGCATCGCCTACCGACATGGCGTTGTCGTCTTCCACCTCTTGCTCAAAGGCGATGAAGCGCGCCAGCGAGGCCGGCTCTTCACTGAAGATCACCTCTTCTCTCTCTCCACGGCGAACCGGCAGTGCGAGCACCACCTTTTCATTGGTGAGATTGTCAGGGATTTTCAGCGGCACCGGACCATTGCGGCCATTGCGCACCTGGAAAAAGGTTCCGTCAGGCAGCAGTCCGCTGCAGTAACTCAGGGCAATGCATCCCTGGCGCAGCATCGCTTCGTCCAGCTCAACGTCGAGAAAGCCCCAAAGGTATGAACGCTGCAGCGCACCCCATTCACGAACGTGGTTGAGCAGATAGCTTTCAGTCCGCTGAAAATGGTGTGGGCGCAGGAACATGCCTTCGGTCCAGACGACCTTTTCTGCTTTCGTCATGATGATGTAATTCCTGTTATGAAGCGCGTTACTGGCTGATGACCCGGATGCCATTCACGTCGAGAAACACGTTGGCCTGGAGTTCATCCGCTGACCATTTCCAGAACTGGTAGATATGGTTTTCGCCTGGCACAGGCAGAGGGAGTGAAACGCGCCATTTCTTGCCATCCAGCATCTGATATTCCGCCATCACACCAATGTAGCGGGCGTCGGGAGAGCTCTGTCCACTCAGGGTTTTCGAGAGCTGACCCGGCATCAGGAAGAAAACATCGCTGTTCAGCAGATTCGCGCCAAGCGTGGCTGACGCGTTGTTCTGCAGGGAATAGAAGTCGCTGGACATGAAATCCGCATCGGATTTCAGCAACAGCACTCTGACTTTTAGCGGCGCAGATTCATTGATTTGTGGATGAGCCTGAAACTGCAGATTGTAGCGGGAAGGGTCGCTGTGTGAAGACGACGTACAACCACTGACAAGGGCGAAAATCGCCGCGTAAAAGACGGACCACAACCAATGAAAATTTTTATTATTCATAAAAATACGCTCAGGGACGCGGTTTAGTTCAGGATCCAGGTACCGTTAGCGCTGTCTTTGCAGGCTTTGCTGTTACCGTCCACATCAACACAGGTTGCCTTCTTACGCACTTTCGCACGCTGGGCCTGCTTACGGACGGTCGCTTCGTACTGATCGGCTTTGATCACTGCACGCATCGGGACGTAGCCAATCAGCTGATCATTTCCCTCATCGGCAAGCGCCATCCAGTAGTGCTCAACCTGACCCAGGACCACATACGTTTTACCGGTTTCCAGGGTACGGATAACCTTTCCGCCGAAGTCAGGACGGCTCATCAGCGAGGCCGGATACATGGCACGATACGGCTCATTGAGCTGAGTAAACTCTGCTGGAGGTAAAACAGCATGACGGTGGGTTAACGTGACGCCATTGACCTGGCTGGTCACGATCGTGTCGTCGTTGATCACAGGTTTCTGCGGCGCTTTACAGCCCGCCACCGCCATTACAAACAGAAGTGAAAACAGTACGCGCATTTTCATATGCTTTTCCGTAGCGATATTTCGATGATGGAGATAAAGGGGATGAAGTTTGACTTAGGTGCTATTGTTAAAATAGTCAGTATATTTTCGGGGCGTTACTATTTAAGGGCATAGCTACCGCACGAGCCCTTCAGAATAAGGCCCAGCGTCTTCCTGACATATTTTGACAAACGGTAAGCAAGTTTACATGAGCTTGCCACCAATTCAATATTTACCGCTTCATAACTGATGGTTAATGAAGCACTCGAGACATTATAGGATTAATCTGAGAAAAAAATACGATTTAGCTAAAATCGTCTATTTCCCTCAAGCCAAAATCACATATCCATATGATTTAAAATGAAATTACACAAAAGAGAATCACTTTCATTAACGCAATAACCCTATTACTGCTACTACCATAATTAGTAGAATCTGGCTTTATGGGGGGCGAAGAAAATATATCCAATATGAATTATTTGTTGCATTATCGAGGTAACTTTCAATTTCAGCCAGACCTGTCTCAATATATGAAATTGTTTCAGGGAAACTGAGAAAAGTTAATTTTACACCTCAAAATAAGTTTGTCTTTTAATCTCCCTTTCGGATTTAATCTGGTAATTTTCCGATATTAACAATTAAGCACAGCTACATATTCCTGGTTAAAGCGACGATTAATTTGCACCGATTCCTCCTGTCTGCAGGGGTCTTCGTCGCCCTGCCCTTCAGCCACCTTCATCTGAAATTTAACGCTGACTTCATCATCGCTTCGCTTTCGCCATAGCGCAGAGTGAACAGGTGATAGATAAGATTTATTATAAAAATGATAAAATTTCGTTATAATTTCTTTAAATGTTTACGCCGATTAGCTTGTAAGCCACTGTAAAATATAGCCATTCAATTCAATGCATTTAACTTTGCTCTGGCCTCTGGTAACAGACGCCATCATTGTTTTCGCTTATTGGCAAACCCGGTGGTTTATGGGCGCAGGTGATGTTATGACCGCACAAGTCAGGAGTTGGTATGAATAAGAAAAGACGCTCAGTTCCCGGTATCAGGCACTATGACGGCCCAGCCGGTGGCTGGGGGGCGTTAAAGGCGACGGCCATTGCGGTACGTACCCAAATGGATACGCTGGATGCCCCCACAACTCTGCTGCGCACAAACCAGCCTGACGGTTTTGACTGCCCTGGCTGTGCGTGGCCCGATAAAGAACACAAATCCACGTTCCAGTTCTGTGAGAACGGGGCGAAAGCCGTCACCTGGGAAGCCACCAATAAACGCGTCACCACGGATTTTCTCGCCAAAAACAGCGTGTCCTCGCTGCTGGCTAAATCTGACTTTGAGCTGGAAGGTTACGGTCGTCTCACCCATCCTCTGCGCTATGACCGGGCAAGTGATACCTTCCAGCCAGTGGAATGGGACGACGCTTTCCAGCGTATCGGTGAGGTGCTGCGCGGGCTTGAGCCTGACCAGGTCGAATTTTATACCTCCGGCAGAGCCTCGAACGAAGCAGCGTATCTGTTCCAGCTGTTCGCCCGCGAGTACGGTACCAATAACTTCCCCGACTGCTCGAATATGTGCCATGAAGCCACCAGCGTCGGTTTACCCCGTTCCATTGGTATCGGGAAAGGGACCGTCTCACTTGATGACTTCGATAAAACGGAGCTGGTTATCTCCATTGGTCATAACCCTGGTACCAACCATCCGCGGATGATGGGCACGCTGCATGAGCTGGCTCGCCGCAACGTACCGATTATCGTCTTTAATCCCCTGCGCGAGCGCGCGCTGGAACGTTTCGCGGATCCGCAAAGCGTTATTGAGATGGCAACCTACAGCTCTACCGATATCGCCTCCACCTATTTCCAGGTGAAAGCCGGGGGCGATGCCGCTGCGTTAAAAGGGATCGCAAAACACCTGCTGGAGATGGAGAACGAACGCGGAAACGTGCTCGATCGCGCCTTTATTGCTGAACACACCCTGGGTGTTGAGGCGTTTACTGCGGATATTGCGCAAACCGACTGGGAGGCCATTGAGCGTGAATCCGGGTTGAGCCGGGCAGCGCTCAAATCCGTGGCCGAGGCCTACGCAAAATCGAATGCCACCATCATCACCTACGGGATGGGCATCACCCAGCATAATAAAGGCACCGCGAATGTCCGCCTGATCGCTGATCTGTTGCTGCTGCGCGGTAACATTGGCAAACCCGGCGCGGGGATATGCCCACTGCGCGGCCACTCGAACGTTCAGGGTAACCGCACCGTGGGCATAAGCGAGAAACCGACACCGGCATTTCTCAACCGCCTGAAGGAGGTATTCGGTTTTGAGCCCCCTGCTCACCACGGCCATGATGCGGTGCAGGCAACGCAGGCCATGATCGACGGACGTGCAAAAGCGCTGATCTGTCTGGGGGGAAATTTTGCGGTAGCGATGCCCGATCACGAGAACGGTTTTCCGGCAATGAATACGCTGGATCTGAGCGTGCACATCGGTACCAAGCTCAACCGCACCCATTTGCTGGTGGGTAAAGAGACCTTTATTTTGCCGTGCCTCGGTCGTACCGAGCTGGATGTCCAGGCCACCGGACGCCAGTCTATTACCGTGGAAGACTCGATGTCGATGGTGCATGCCTCTTCTGGCAAGCTGAAACCCGCCTCTCCGCGCCTGCGCGCTGAGCCGGCCATTGTCGCCGGAATGGCGCAAGCCACCCTGCGGGAGACCCGCGTGGACTGGATGACGCTGGTTGAGGATTATGACCGTATCCGCCACCTGATTGAGCAGACCATTCCGGGCTTCGAGAATTACAATGAACGGATCCGCATTCCTGGTGGTTTTCGCATGCCGCTGCCGCCCACAGAACGTATCTGGCCAACGGCGACGGGCAAAGCGATGTTTTCGGTTTTCGACGGCGTCAATGAGAACGCCAGTGGTGAAGGCGATAATGTGCTGCGCCTGATCACGCTGCGCAGCCACGACCAGTACAACACCACCATTTACGCCCTTGATGACCGCTACCGCGGCGTCTTTGGCCGTCGCGATGTGCTGTTTATGAATGAAGACGATATGGCGCAGTCAGGCCTGGAGCATGGCGATCGCGTGGATATCGAAACCGCCCTGCCGGGGAGCGTTCAGCGTCTGGAAGACATTACCGTTGTGGCCTACAGCATTGCGCCGGGTTCCGTCGGAGCTTACTACCCGGAGGCCAACGTACTGGTTCCGCTTGATTATCTGGATAAGGACAGCGGTACGCCGTCTTATAAATCGGTTCCGGTCCGCCTCATCCTGCGTTCGAAAGAGATCCGCGTGCTGTAAGGCTTTCAACGCAGAGAAATACGATGGATATAAAACAGTTAAAGTACTTAATCGCACTCGATCAGACCCGGCATTTTGGTAAAGCAGCCTCGCAGTGCAACATCACCCAGCCGACCCTCTCCATGCGTATTCGCAGCCTGGAAGAGGAGCTGGGCCTGGTGCTGATTACTCGCGGGCAACGTTTTGAAGGCTTTACGCCCGAAGGCGAACGCATTCTGGCATGGGCGCGCGCGGTGCTGGCCGCTCACGACGGCCTGCAGGCCGAAGCCTCGCTGTGCAAAGGGCAAGTGGTGGGTGAATTGCGTCTGGGAATGGTGCCGCTGGCCAGCGTGGATCCGATGATCTTTATCCGCCAGCTGACGCAAAAATACCCGGAGCTGACCTACAGCCTCTACTCAATGTCCTCGCAACAAATTGCCGACGGCGTCAGCCGGAATCAGCTTGAACTGGGGATTTGCTACCTGAACAGCATCGACACCCGTCCGTTTGATATTATCCAGCTGCCAAAAACCGAAATGGGATTGCTGCACGATATCCGCCATTTCCAGCTGGATCAGGAGACGCTGACCTGGCAGGAACTGATGGCATTTCCGCTGGGGTTTCTGACCAAGGGGATGCATTATCGCGAGCATATGGAGGTGAGCTTTAAATCTGCCGGCATTAATCCCGAGTCTGTCTTCGAAAGCGATTCCACTTTCCAGATCATTCAGGCGGTACAAAGCGGCGTGTGCTGTGCCGTGATGCCGCTGAACAACGGGCTTGAGACGCTGAACAGCCATTTCAGGATTGTCCCCATCGCCGACGCGAATATTGAGGCGCCCATTGGCCTGATAATGCGCAAGCAGAAACCCCTCTCCTCACTCGCGCTGCGCTGTTTTACCGATGCGCAGGCGATTTATAGCCCTGTTCATGAAGGCAATTGTTGCTAAGGAGAAACATTAATAGCATATCTCTCCTTAAAGTTAATTATATACCACAATGGTTTTCAATATTGATTCATATGGTTTTTGTTAAATATATCAATTCCTTTCCTTCGAATAGCATCTATCCACATGTCAGCCATCCATGATCCAATACCAAAACTTTGGATGGCTGTCTCTCTCATTAAGCGATGCTCATTTGCGATTGTGGTTGGCATGAGCGCACTATCGTCAGTATTTATGCACACCGCTAATGGACCGCTTCTTAACCCAAAACGATTGCATTGCTCACCGGGTTTTAGCCAATCCGGGTTGGGTGGATTCCAGCGAAATAAAGGATGCTCCTGATATTTTTCGAACCGCCCAATATATATGTTGGATGTCGGGCAAGCTTCAATCACCAACCCTTTTCTTGAATATTTTTCCATCAAGAAATCCTGAATAGCCTCATATAATCGTAATTCTCCACAAGAAATGACATCAGTGTCGGAACGTCCACCAGCGAATTTATCACCACCATCTGGCTGACAATTTACTGATATTATATGATTAAAAGGATTATTCTCTTCGAGACCACTATCAAGATACCGTTGCCAAAGCGTTTTCGGACTCAAATCTTTATGATCATCATCATTCATTAACAAATCTGCATCGGGCACCCACTCATAAAAATTAGCAAGTTCAGGTTGCATCGTCTTGAAATCGGGCCAGTTTCGTCTTAATAGCCACGCCTGATATAACAAGCCAGGTGTCGAAACGGCGTTGTAAAGTCGATGCGACCAGTAGTGAATTTTATCACGTAACTCATGCATCACAGGAATATGCTCAACCGTAAGTTGTGAAAGCTGAACAGCTTGATGATAAGCCCATACTAAATTATCGAGGTGTTGTCCCGCTGTCAAATAAGCTCGCCGTTGACGTTTTGCCCAACTCGCTGGTTTAACACCAAGCGCAAGGCCATGCCCTAACCGATCACCTACGCTTAGTAAACAATATTCGACGGCTTCATCCAAAGCCCTAAGTCCGCTTAGCAAGTGACTATAATCCTCACCGGCATGTACTGTAATAAAGGGACGCTGGAGTCGTGTTGATAATGAAAGTCCTTTTGGATGTTTTCCTGCCCTAAGCACTCTAAGTATTGGGGAAAATACCTCTATTGGTAATTCATTTTCATTTCCCGCTACATCATATCCCCGGACTAAGCGCCTGACATCTACTGTTTGGGGCATATCGCCAATATTACTTTTGTATGCCTCTTCCTGCAAAGTCACAGAAGAATTAAACATTTCAAGACCACGCACTTGGCTCAAAAGATTAGCCCTATAACTTTCTAATCTTTTGTCGTTTGGTCGTTTTTTATCGGGGTAACCACGAGTAAAATGAACAACTAAATGCGATTTTTCGAGAATGTTTTCTTTTTCATGCCTGGCATAGAAGTCCATGATTTTATTATGGTAAATATTAGGCTTATTTTTACCAAGAACGTAATCAGGGGATACACGATATTCTCGACAAACCCCTTCAAGAAAATCATACTTCATCCCTTCGCTTTCAAAATATTTTTTATCTGCTCGTCTGACACCTGAGGTAAAATACTCTACAAATTGCCCTAATCCAACAGAAGATACAACCATATAATTTCGCAAGACATTGCTGCAGCGAACGAAATTCATTAAACAATTCCGATAGTCTGTATTGTGAGTATCAGTCAGAACGGCAATACAAAATAGTAACCAGCGGTGATGCCCACGAAAACGCTCGTTAACAGATGCATGTAACAACCTTTGCTGCATAGTCACAAAAGGCAGAAATTGTTTAACTTGCTGTATATTCCACACATCTTCATTATTAGAAGAACCATGTAAAGCATCTTCTAGCACTCTATATTCTATAGCTTTATTCTTATCAGAATGAGATAAAAACTTAATAATGCAGGATACATAACCAGACAAATAATCTGGGATTTTTTGTTTATTTAAAAGTCCACTTTCAAAAAGAGTATACTCTTCTCTTCTCGGCCATTTAATTTTTTTATTAAGTTTGAAATCACCATCTATGAAACTGAGCATTGATAATGAGGTATATCCATGCCCATTAAAATGAACGTGATTATCGGCATAAACAGTATCGTTCCTTTCTCCTGGAAAAGCAAAAGGACATTGTCTTCCCGTCAGTAGTGATATCAGATCATCCTCTGATAGAACTTTCTGTTTTACTAATTGAGTATACGCGGTGGATATTATCCAGGCTGGATCCAGTAAAGAACAGATCATCAACCATGATTCGAGTCGTTCTCCCTTAACTTCAAAACAATCTCCCTGCCACAGTAAAAAATGGTTGGCCAATTCTGTAAGAATATCTAACACATTGATATGTGACTCTTTATAGCACCAATGGTTAATATTGTTGACAATGTCTTCGTTTCGAAGCCGCCCTCCATGATAATGTTGATAATCACGTGCGGCTGAAGCAAGTATAGTGTTCTCATTTTGTTGACCATTTGTATAAGTTGAATGTTGATTTGCATGATTCATCAAATGGTGATAAAAAAGGCGATCTGAAGACAATGTCGTCACAGGGATCAACCAATAAGGATCTTGATTAAACATATTATCCCCTAACGGTAATGTTCAATTGCAAATGTAAGACCATTGTACATTCTGGCAATAAAATTATTACCTTGAATCTTTGATTTCATTTTTGAACTGCTCATTATTTTATCTAAGATTACATTGGCAATATCTATTTTATCCCTGGCCCACTCAACCACTTCAGCAGTTATAATACTTTCATTCCCTGAATCCATTCCATACAGAATTCTAATTTCTTCAAAAGATGTCGCAGATAAAAAATCATTCTTTAAACTATGACTCGCATCCCCCTCAAAAATAGTATCACCGATAGGGTATTCATTAACATCCGAAGAAAAAAATATCGGGTTGCACCACATCGCTTGTATTAATTTTGCATAATCAGAATCAGTTAATAGTTTGATAGTAAGGGCTGTATTCCCACTAGCTGAAACTACTCCAGATATGTTTCTGAACAACGTTCGATCAGCTTTAGAAAATTCCGAGAATTTTCTCACAACATCAGAACGGGCACCCGTCGCGACGTTAGCATTAATGATTAAACCTTCTTTTAGGAAGGTTGTTAGTGCATTAATATAAATATACTGGAATCTACGAGCCAAATCAGAAAGATGTTCATCCTTAATCTTTTTCTTATCCAACAAGTTTAACTTTAGCACATTAAGCTGTGAGAATACCTTATTGAACACCATACTGATTAGTGGTATTAAATTAAGACCCTGAAGTGAAGGCAACCGATTATCATTAAACCATTCATATAATTCACTGGCAAATTTAGAAACAGTTTCATCATACTCAACCAAATTATCATCCGTTCCACTTTCACTGCTATCTTCAGTAATAACTTTTGTTGGATTAACAGCAAAAATTGAATAAAAAGGCGCTTTTGAAAAAATTGACATAAAACTCTCCTTGAATTTCCCTTCTTCAAGAAAAACGTCAGGTAAGTTATTTGTAATAGCTAACATGGACCATGATAATAATTCAAAAGCACGACTAAAAAATATATGATACCTTCGATTTTGTTGCTGACTATAGTAATCCCTATGCGTATAAATTGCGAGTAATTCCTTATTACCATGTTTATTTTCAGCCGTCGTTTTACTAATAAACATTGGTTCCATTATAAACTCTAACTCTGGCATACTCCTCAGGATATTAGTTTCCTCTGAAGAAGCACCTACCATTGCCTGAGGGAAAACTGTTTCTAAAATTTCAAAGTTTGTATCATGGGCCCGTAGCTCTTTTATTTTGGCATACTGCTGAGAATAAAAATCCTTATCGGCCCAGGTATATCGTTCTTTTTGTAATAATGGATTAAACGCCGATAAATTGTGAAAATCTAGCTGACTGGCTGAGGACATTTCCATAATTTTCAGATACGATTCAGCATTAGTGATTGCAATGCCATCTCGACGATCTTCAGCCCAGACAAAGAAGTTACTCCACAGAGATTCTGATTTTTCCTTACTCGAATAAAGTTCTTCAGGAGGGAGTAATCTGACAAGTTGCGAAACGGTACGTGCGCTATCGGGCTGCGGCCAAATGGTACTACGTTCGTTACCGTTGCAAAGTGGATAAAATACACTTTTGATCAGTTTTTCATAACCCGGATAGCTTATCTGCTGCATTCCATATTTTATCACTAAATTTGGCAGGAGTTGCTGAACCGGCAGCAATGGCAAGCGATCGTGGAATGGAAAAACTTTGGTCAGATAGGCTGAAGAAAGTTGCTCTGCGGCATTTTTAACTCTCGTTGACATTCTTCCTGCTGCTAAGGCATTTTCAAATTGCATTGTGGTAATATGTCTATATAATTCATCATCACCACTCACCAGAGGAAGTATTAATGGGCAAGACAATAAGCATCTGATATCATCAAGAACACCGAATGCGTTATCAATTTTCATATCAACGTCGTCGACCGGCAATACCAATGCATCACAATTTAATAAATTTACGCTTGCAATTAAAAACTCATGAAAATAGCGTTCAATATGTATTCCAGAGCGGTATTTCTGAATCCTATCTATTCCTCTTAATTCATTTAGCTCTGCTGATTCCCCAAGTGAACCAGAGAGTTTTTTTAAAGCTTCAAAGAAATTATCTTTATGTAATTGATTACTTTCAGGCCTCCTTAATACTTTTTCTACAGAAGCATAGACCGAAGCGATAATGACCTCAGAAAATCTGTCACCAATGTTTAACAGAGTAGGATCGATAACATCTATAAAGTGAAGGTTAGGGGTATCATTTTGACTTTTCCCCTTTTTAGACCAGATTGCTTGTGCATTACGTAAAAATACAGTTTTACCGGTTCCTCTGGCTCCACTAACGAAAATTGCATGATGATAGCTATGCAGTTTACTGGGATATTGCGTACATCTCGATTCATGCTCTTTTTTATATTTTCTAGCCTCTCTACCCATTTTATCTAATAAAGAAATCAATCGAATGTTAGCATCTTGTTGCCATAGTTCACTTTGCTCATTGTTCTCATCTGCTGAGTGAAAGTCATCTTTATATTCAGGTGCATCAAGATTAAGTATAATACTGCTTGGCATAGTCCCTCACAAAATATAATAATCAACATTAGAATGGTTTTTATTGCAACTTTATCTTATCAATTACTTACGCCCATGACTACTTTTAAAGACAATTCTTATTTACAAAATGGAGAGATACACCTCATAAGCCTATATGTAATGTAGGAACGCTTCGGGAACGACGTTGTTCAGCAACTGAGAATAGCCCTGCCTCTCAACCACGCTGAAACCGTTAATGAGTACCGCCTCGCAAACGGCACGGTATTCCGCTGCGCTGACCAGCGTCGTCAGTGCATCGCGGATGGCATTGAGCGTCGTGGGTGAAGTAGCGCCTGCGGAGATCAGGGGCAGGCCCGGCGTCAGCGGAGTTTGGTCAATCAACGTCAGACCCGCCAACGTTTCCGGCTCATGACGCTGCAGCAGTGCCCAGGTGACACAGTCGATAGCGGCGATATGCCCCTTCCCGCGTTTGACGTCAATCAGCGACTGACGGTGGCTGCCACTGAATGACGTTTGCGAAAAGAAAGAGGCGCTGGTCACCCACGGTGCCACTTTTTTTCGCAGCGCGTGATAGCCGGACTGCGAGTCAGGAGAATTACACACAGCCCGACGTCCGCGGAAATCCGCCAGCGTAAGATGCCGCTCCTCCGCACGCGTCACCAGAAAACTGCGGTAGTGACTCCCTTCGCATCCCGCTGCCGTGTAGTGAAAACAGCCCACCACCTGCACCTCCGGGAGCTGCGTGACCAGCGGGTAGCCGCAGGTCTGGCTGAGAATAAGCTCTGGCTGCTGCCAGTGGATCAGCAGGTCCGATTCCGGCCAGCCGGGGACACGCTCGACGTACACGCCCCGGTCGACCAGAAGTTGTTGCACCGCCAGCCAGAGCGCGCGAGTGTCGGCGCGATCCACGGCATACATGGGAAACGCCAGCAGGTTATTCATATCCTTCCTCTTGTTGTTTTCCGGGATGAGCGGTGACCGCCACTGGCCGGGTCAAGAACTGGCGTAGCCATTCGCCGTAGCCCCTGACCACAAAGCCATGGTTACGCTGCCGGTACGCTTCGTGGTTTTGGTGGTAGATTGTCTGTAACCCATACCAGGGAACGCCCGGTAAATCGTGGTGAATGGAATGGTAGTTGAGATTCAAAAACAGCACCCGCCAGAACAGCCCTGCTTCGTTGATGACAGAACGCGCCAGCGGATCATCCGCCGCTCGATGTTCATAAAAGGAGCGCACTTTAGTCAGCGCCAGCGCCGGATAACTTACCGCCAGCACAAACCAGACGGGCGAGAAACCGTTGTGCATCATCCAGGCAAACAGCGCTGCCAGCAGCGACGCGTGGACGAGCCACATTGCCATTGCGCGCAGGTGAAGATGGCGAAACGCCGTCACGGCGCTGGCTAGGGTCTGCAGAATATCCAGCAGCGGTGCCAGCAACAGCCGGCCGCAGAAGGTATTCCGTGCATGGATCACGCGCTTGTGCCAGGGCGAAAAGCGTGCCCAGCTCTCCTCGGTAAAATAGTACGACTCCGGGTCATCCACCGGGATCGTCAGGCTATCGTGGCGATGATGGGCAAGATGAGAGTCCCGGTACAGACCATACGGATACCACACCGCCAGCGGAAGCGTGCCAAACAGCGCGTTAAGCCAGGCAAAGCGTGTGGGATGGCCGTGGATCAGTTCATGCTGGAGTGACATATACCAGGTGGTAAATCCGATGAGCAGCAGCGTAGCGGGCAGCAATCCCAGCGTTTTCCAGTACGCCAGCGTGGCAAACCAGCCACTGTAAAGGGTGATGATGACGATCCACGTGGGCAGTTCGCTTCGCCACAAAAACCCCGAGGCGAGGTGGTGAATTTGATCGCGTTGTTGCGGATGTAAATAGAGGGAGCTTCGTTTACCCATGCCTTCAGACGCCGTTTCGCCAGAGAGAATGCCCTGACGATCGGGGAAAACGCCTGAAATAACAAAGAACTTATATCGCTTTGCTTTGCCAGAAACGCGGGCAGCGCGAGATCTCCCTCTCGTTCGCAACTTGACTTATTTTGCAATAAAGGTACTTTTCAGGACATGAAGAAGATCCTGATTATCGTCCCTGACGGCGGCATGCTGTTTGAAGCCGCCGGTATCGCAGACATTCTGATGCAGGCGAACCGGCTGCATCCGGAAGGCCTAGCCCATCCCTGTTACCGCATTATCATCGCCACCACCCAGCCTCACCAGGTGATCCACGGCCAGTCCGGCCTGAATCTGCTGGCGGATTATCGCCTGCCGGAGCTGGATCCGCGTGAACCGCTTGATACGATTATTATCACCGGCCGCGGAATGAACGAGCAGGAGAGCACGGCGGTGGTGGACTGGCTGCATCTCGCTGCGCCACACGCGCGGCGGATAGCCTCCATTTGCGGCGGCGCGATGCTGCTGGCCCAGACCGGCCTGCTTGATGGACGCCGGGCGACCACCCACTGGCGGCTGCTGGAGACCCTGCAAACCCAGTACCCGGCCATCCATGTGGAAGGTGGCCCGCTGTATATTCAGGACGGTCCCATCTGGACCTCCGGTGGGGTTAGCTCCGGGTTTGATTTGACCCTGGCGCTGGTGGAAGACGATTACGGTTTTACCCTCGCTCGCGAGGTGGCGCAGGATATGGTGATGTATCTGCGCCGCCCCGGCGGGCAGCTGCAGTTCAGTCGCTATAATCTTCAGCAGCCCGGCACCTCCGGCCCGATAAGCGACCTACAAACCTGGATCCTGGAGAACCTGACCGCTGACCTGTGCGTGGAAAATCTGGCGCAAAAAGCGGCGATGAGCCCGCGCAATTTCACCCGCGTGTTCACCCGTGAAACAGGCGCCTCTCCGGCGCGTTATGTCACCGAAGCACGCCTTGCCGCCGCCCGGCAACTGCTTGAACAGACCAGCGACCCTCTCGAACGCATTGCTGAGCAGAGCGGGTTTGGCAGCAGCATCAATTTGCGTCGCGTCTTTGAGAAACAACTCCACCTCACGCCTGGCGAGTATCGTCAGCGCTTCCACTGTCGCAAAATGGCATAATGTGATCCTTTTTTGTCGTTTACGCCATCCGGCCTGACGCCTACAGTGACTCCAGACAACAGAGATAAGGAGTGCACTATGGTTAAGGTCGGCATTAACGGTTTCGGCCGTATCGGACGTAATTTCCTGCGCGCGGCGCTGGGTAACCCGGATGTGCAGATTGTGGCAATTAACGATCTGACGGACAGCAAAACCCTCGCCCATCTGCTCAAACATGATTCCCTTCTCGGCATGCTGCCGGCTCCCGTTGAAGCCGCGGACGGGGCACTGCAGGTCGATGGCCAGCGGATTGTCGTCTTTAGCGAACGCGATCCGGCGAATATCGCGTGGCGTGACGCCGGCGTTGACGTGGTTATTGAAGCCACTGGCTTCTTTACGGAGCGGGAAAAAGCAGCCGTGCATATCACGCACGGTGGGGCTAAGCGCGTCATCATCTCCGCCCCCGGCAAAAACGATGACCTGACGGTGGTCATGGGTGTCAACCATGAACAGTACGATCCGGCTCAGCATTACGTAGTGAGTAACGGCAGTTGTACGACCAATGGCCTGGCCCCCGCCGCTCAGGTTTTGCATCAGCAGTTCGGGATTGAGCATGGCCTGATGAACACCACGCACGCTTATACCAACAGTCAGGCACTGCACGATCAGCCAGAGAAGGATCTGCGCGGTGCACGTGCGGCAGCCCTGTCGATTGTGCCTTACTCCAGCGGTGCGGCGAAAGCGCTGGGGAAAGTGATCCCCTCACTTGACGGTAAACTGACCGGGTATTCCCTGCGCGTGCCGGTTCCGGTGGTGTCGATTGTGGATTTGACGGTAACCCTGGGCCGTGACGTTACCGCCGAGGAGGTGAATGACGCCTTCCGGAAAGCCGCTGCCAGTGGCCCCCTGAAAGGCATTCTGGGTTACAGCGATGAACCGCTGGTTTCCAGTGATTATCAGGGCGACCCGCGCTCGTCAATTATCGACGGGCTCTCCACCCTCGTGATTGGCGGCAAAATGGTGAAGATCCTGGCGTGGTATGACAACGAATGGGGATTCTCAAACCGTCTGGTGGATCTGGCGGTGCTGATGGATAAGAAAGGGTTGTAACCTTCCCCCCGTTCCCACTCTGAGTGGGTGTCGCTGCCCGGTAGCCTTTCGCTGACCGGGCACGCGTTCGTCACTCTGCTTTGACTTTCACGCCCATAAACACAATTACCATGGCTGTCACCAGCAGGAAACCGCTGCCCGCGAAGACGCCGCTGGCACCGTTGAGGTCGAATACAGCACCACCCACTGCCGCACCGGCGCTTATCGCCAGCTGGATAGAGGCCACCAGCAAACCACCCGCACTTTCGGCTTCATCCGGCACGGTGGTGGCAAGCCACGTTGACCAGCCCACCGGTACCAGACCAAACGCAAAGCCCCACAGCGCGACCAGTAACCCGTCCAGCATCGCCAGATGACCAAACGCCACCATGGTGAGAGCAAGCACGCCCATCGCGAACGGTACCAGTGCCAGCGTCAGGCGCAGGTTACGCGCCAGCAGATGCCCGGCGACGGAGGTGCCGATGAAGTTGGCAATCCCAAAGCCCAGCAGGATCAGCGAGATGCTCTCCACGCTCGCCTGCCCCACCGTTTCAAGGAACGGACGCAGGTAGGTAAAGAAGGCAAAGTGGCCGCTGAAGATAAGAATGGTCGCCAGCATGCCGCCAATCATCCCCGGACGACGCAGCACGCGGAACAGCGTACTCAGGCTACCGCTGCTTTCCGGCTTCATGGACGGCAGTACCCAGAGCTGCCACAGCAGCGCCAGCATGCTCGGCAGAATGCAGAGAATAAAGACGTTACGCCAGCCAATCAGGCTACCCAGATAGCTTCCCAGCGGCGCCGCCACCACCGTCGCAATCGAGACGCTGGAGAATATCACCGCCAGCGCTTTCGGCACTTTATCGGCAGGCACCAGGCGCATCGCCGTGGCGGTCGACATCGCCCAGAATCCCCCGATCGCCACACCCAGCAACAGCCGGCCCATCAGCAGGACGTGCAGCGTGGGCGCAAAAGCCACCAGCAGGCTGGAGATGATCTGCAGCACCGAGAAGAACATCAATACCCAGCGACGGTCGATATTTTTGGTGGCCGGCGTGATGAGCAACCCGGTGACCAGCGCCACCAGCGCCGTGGCCGTCACCGCTTGTCCGGCCATCCCCTCGGACACCCCCAGGCTCGCGGCCATCGGCGTCAGCAAACTGGCGGGCAGGAATTCTGCTGTGATCAGGCCGAATACGCCAAGCCCCAGTGAGTAGACGGCTCGCCAGGCGGGTTTTGCAGGCGTGACCGCCTCTCTCGCCACGACACATGAATTCATCTGTTGTTCTCCCGTAATAAAAATGTGACAACTGTCGCAAAAGCATAGTGGGTTCACCCTGGACGATCTATGACATATAATCTCCACTTATTGATTATTCGTCCGGAGTTGCGTCATGACCGCTCAGTCACCCGATTTGATCAGCGAACTTTTGCGCGGCATGCGCCTGTCGGGCGTGAAATACCGTCGAATTGAGGCCAGCGCGCCGTTTGGCGTGGCGTTTCACCAGGCGCCCGGCAAAGCCCAGTTCCATTTTGTCAGCCACGGCAGCGCCCTGTTGCGTATGGAGAGTGGTGCCACCTTCACGCTGAATGGCGGCGACGCCCTTTTTATCCCGAACGGCAACGCCCATGCCCTGCTCTCTGACGAGCACGCCAGCATTACCCCGGTCAGTGCATTCCCCAGCGAGCCTATCTGCGGTTCGGTCTGCGCGATCACCTGTGAGCCGTGTCCGGAAAGCGAGAACACCATCATCTTCAGTGGATGCATGGATTTTGAACTGGGCGGGATGCAACCGCTGATCAAGGCGATGCCGGAAGTGATGATGGTGAGCCGGCTGATGTCCACATGGCCGGAAATTCATCCGCTGCTGGCAGCGATGGAGCGGGAATCAATGACCCGCCAGGCCGGATTCGCCGGGATCCTCGCGCGACTTGCCGACGTGGTGGCCGCGTTGATCGTGCGTGGCTGGGTTGAAGGAGGCTGCGGCAAAGCTACCGGCTGGGTGCAGGTATTGCGCGACCCGCGTTTGAGCCGGGCCATTTACGCCATGCATCAGCAGCCAGGCCTGAACTGGAGCGTGGCGGATCTGGCGAAAGAAGCGGGCACTTCCCGCTCCGTGTTTGCTGAACGTTTTCTGGCGGCCACGGGAACCACACCGGCAAAATATCTCAGCGAACTGAGGATGCGGCTGGCCATTCAGTACATCCGCCACGAAAATCAGCCCATTGAAACCGTCGCGTTGCGTCTGGGGTACGGTTCACTGGCCGCGTTCAGTCGGGCATTTAAGCGCATTATTGGGCATGCACCGGGCACGTTGCGCGAGACCAGCCAGACCCCGGAAGAGGTCTGAGCCAGGCGTTAGCGATACGTATTTTTTGCCAGTCGCCTTTCGCGATTTAATTATGGGGCGTGCTAAGGGAGCACCTGGCGCTATTCCGGAATAAAAGAGCATTCCGCGCATATTATTATCGCGCCATGATTTGCGCCCATTGATTAAATTAAAAGCAATATAATTATTTATCATAAAAAATAATTACCTTTCAACTAGATAGCAAATTCCCCCAATTCCTTCCGGCGCATAACCAGACGGTAAATTGTCTGGTTATGCGCAAAATGGGATATTCGACACGCGAAGCGGCCAATATTCGTCTAAGGTTTTCAGGTGATTGATAACAGCGGCAACGCTGCTCAGCGAATACAGGAGATGAACCGATGATAAGACCTCGTACACTACGCCCTGCTCTTTTGCACCTGGCTTTGGGCGGCGCGTTACTCGGTGTGACAACATGGGGTTATGCGGAAGAACACCTCACCACCCAGACAAGCTCCCCCGATATTTTACTTGGTCCTCTCTTTAATGATGTGCAAAGTGCCAAACTGTTTCCCGATCAAAAGACCTTTGCTGACGCCGTGCCGAAAAGCGATCCGCTGATGATTCTGGCGGATTATCGTATGCAGCGCACCCAGTCTGGCTTCGATCTGAAGCACTTTGTGGAAATGAACTTTACGCTGCCAGCGGAGGGTGAAAAATACGTTCCGCCTGTCGGGCAAAGTTTGCGTGCACACATTGATGACCTCTGGCCCGTACTGACCCGCACCACCGATAAAGCGAGTAATAAGTGGGATTCCCTTCTGCCGCTGCCTAAACCCTATGTCGTGCCTGGCGGACGTTTTCGCGAGGTCTACTACTGGGACAGTTATTTCACCATGTTAGGGCTGGCTGAGAGTGGCCACTGGGACAAAATCAGCGATATGGTGGACAACTTCGCTTACGAGCTGGACAGCTGGGGACATATCCCGAACGGCAACCGCAGCTACTACCTGAGCCGCTCCCAGCCTCCGTTCTTCGCGCTGATGGTCGAGTTGCTGGCGACCCATGACAGCGATGCGCTGAAAAAATACCGTCCGCAAATGGAGAAAGAGTACGCCTACTGGATGGAGGGGGCCGACACGCTGCAGGCCGGACAAGCTAACAAACGTGTGGTGAAGCTGGACGATGGCTCAGTGCTCAACCGCTACTGGGATGACCGCGATACGCCGCGTCCTGAATCCTGGCTCGATGATATTACCACCGCTAAAAGCAATCCTAACCGACCGGCCACGGAGATCTACCGCGATTTACGCTCAGCGGCCGCCTCGGGGTGGGACTTTAGCTCCCGCTGGATGGACGATCCGCAAAAACTGGGCACGATCCGCACCACCAGCATTGTGCCTGTCGATCTTAACGCCCTGATGTTTAAGATGGAAAAATTGCTGGCCAGGGCAAGCCAGGCATCCGGCGATACCTCCGCTGCCAGCAAGTATGACGCGCTGGCGACCGAGCGTCAGAAAGCGATCGAGAGCCATCTGTGGAATGATAAAGAGGGCTGGTACGCGGATTACGATCTTAAGAGTAAAAAGGTGCGTAATCAGCTTACGGCAGCCGCACTTTATCCGCTCTATGTGAAGGCGGCTTCGCAGGATCGCGCTGATAAGGTCGCTGCAGCGGCATCGTCACGCCTGCTCAAACCGGGCGGCATTTCCACCACCACCATCAACAGCGGCCAGCAGTGGGATGCACCTAACGGCTGGGCACCGCTGCAATGGGTGGCGACGGAAGGGTTGCAGAATTACGGACAGGATAAGGTGGCAATGGATGTGACCTGGCGCTTCCTGAAAAATGTTCAGCATACCTATGACCGCGAACAGAAGCTGGTAGAGAAGTATGACGTTTCGAGTACCGGTACAGGGGGCGGTGGCGGTGAATATCCGCTGCAGGATGGCTTCGGCTGGAGCAACGGCGTGACGCTGAAAATGCTGGATCTGGTCTGTCCGAAAGAGAAACCGTGCGACAGCGTGCCGGAGAATCAGCCGGCGGCAAACGATGCTGTCGCACCGGCGAAAAGTACGGCGCAATAAAGCGGCCTCATTCCCTCACCCTCTCCCACCTGGAGAGGGTGAATGGGCCGTCTTACGGGGTTTAACAGGGCGTCAGAAGCTGTAGCTCGCGCCTAACTGATAGGTTCGGTCACGTCCAATCCAGCAGTTGGTCGCATCGTAACAGGTCAACGTCTCTTTATTGGAGATGTTCTGCGCGCTCGCTTTCAGGGTCAGCCCTTCAAGCGAAGGCAGAATTTCGCCCATCCGATAGGATGCCGCCAGATCGTACTGCGTGGTGCCACCGAGTTTACCCGCGTCGTTCGCCGGTGAAATCTCCATCGGCCCGGTGTAGCGCGCCCCGGCCCCCAGCATCAATCCTTTCAGTGGCGTATTCTCAAAGGTGTAATCCCCCCACAGGTTGAATGCATTTTCCGGCACCTGCGTAGGGCGTTTGCCCTGATACTTATCGTCCTGCGTATTGATGGCGTGAGTGTATGCGTAGTTAGCAATCAGGTTCAGATTGTCTGTCGGACGGCTAATCACAGACAACTCCGCCCCTTTAGACTCCACTTCGCCGGTCTGACGATAGTTCAGGAAGCCGGGATCGGAGGTGACGACATTCTTCTGGCGAATACTAAATACCGAGGCGGTAAAGGTGGTGGCGTACTCTGCCAGCAGATATTTCACCCCGCCCTCCACCTGCTTGCTGGTGGTCGGCTTGACCTCTTTCGCCGTCAGGGTTCCCTGCGGCGAGACCGGGGCAAACCCTTCTGAATAGCTGATAAACGGAGAGAGACCGTTGTCGAAGGCGTAGAGCGCGCCCAGTCGTTTGGTAACGCGATCCTGCGATACCCACGCCTTGTCGCCGTTATGCAGATAATCGGTGGTGACGGAGCGATAATCATCATAGCGCAGGCTGCCCAACAGATTTAAGCCGCCAAACTCCACCTGATCCTGCAGGTAATACCCATTCTGCTGATAGCTCAGACGGTTTTTCTGCGCGGTATACAGCCCCAGCGCATCCTCATGGACCTGTGAATAGTCCGGATTGCGCATATCAATCCCCGGTGTTGTCGAGGCATAGCGGTAGTGGAAGTGGGAATTCAGCTTCTGGTAATCAAACCCGGCCAGCAGATGGTGTTTCCACTCACCCAGCGCAACGGTTTTGGTCACCTGATTATCAATGTTGACGCTCCGGAGATCTTCATCCGTGGTGTAGGCAAAGCGGTTAAGCTGATTGACTTCACTGCCCGGCCCGGTTGCATAAATACTGCGCTGGTGGGTATCGATGTCAAAATAGCGTGCCTTCTGGTTAAAGCCCCAGCCGCTGTCAAACTCATGTTCAAAGCTGTAACCCAGCATCCACTGGCGCTGTTTAAACCCGCTCCATTCGTCGCCGGCATAATCCCGCTTGCCCGCATATTTCGAACGCAGCCAGGCGAGCGGTAGCGGGTTAGACGGCGTCAGGCTTGGGGAGTTTTGCGCCAGCGCATCAAGGGTGAGACGCGTTTTGTTGTCCGGTTGCCAGGTGACAGACGGCGCAACCAGGTAGTTTTCATACCGGGAGGTGTGCGGCTGATCGTCACTCTCCGTCGCTTTCCCCAGCAGACGGTAGTTCCAGTCGCTATCGGCAATTTGCCCGGTCGAATCCAGATACCCCTCTTTCAGGTTACGGTTGCCGGTGTTAAAACCCAGTTCGGTCCGGGCGGCTTGTTGCGGTTTTTTACTCTGAATATTCACCAGCCCACCCGGCGAGGCACCGCCGTACAGTACCGATGAGGGACCTTTGAGAATATCAACGCTTTCAACCAACAGCGGATCGATACGGGCTTTGGTATTGCCGGTGACGTTATAGGGTAACTGCAGCCCGTTGTAGAACTCCTGATCGACGGTAAATCCGCGAATTTTATATTCGCTCATGTAGGAGGTGTTTCCGCGCACCTCGGTCGACACACCCGGTGCATAGCGCAGGATCTCATTCACGGAGTTCGCGTGACGCTTATCGATTTCCTGTGCCGACAGGGTATTGATCACCTGCGGGGTTTTACTCTCGGCAACGGCTGATTTGGTTGCGCTGTTCGTCCAGTCGGGCAGTACGCTGCCCTGCTCTGAGCCCGTGACTACGATGGTTGATTCTTCGGCAAACGCCTGTACCTGCAATGCCAGCGTCACGGCTCCTGCCAACGCGCATAACGTGAAACGAGAGGGGTTCATAAAGTCGTCTTGTGATTAAATGTAATCAGGAACGACAATTATTATCATTTCGATTAGCAAATCAATATGCACGTAAAAAAACGGCCCTCCTTGAGAGCCGTTTTAGTGAAGTTATGCCCGTCGCAGTAACCTGAAAATGCCCAGCACCACAATGGCACCCACGACAGCCACCAGGAAACTGTGCAGGTCAAAACCGCTGATGCTGCCACCAAAGCCAAACATCGTCGCCAGCCAGCCGCCTACAACCGCCCCCACGACACCGAGCACACACGTCAGTATGAAGCCGCCGCCATCATTTCCCGGCATGATAAGTTTAGCGATAGCGCCAGCAATTAGACCAAAGATAATCCAGGCGATAATACCCATAGCGATGCCCTCTTGCAGGTTTAATGCATGCGCAGAAAACCTTCTGCGCAGGTAACTTAAGTATAGGTCATCCCTGGAAAACTAATTTCATCTCACCGACTTATCTTCTCTGCAATCTGAAAAAAAACTCATCGGTTTGTATTAAGTTTCATTGTGCAGTGCCGATAACGCAAAGACAGTCTGTCATCTATCAAGGAGCCATCCGGCGTGAGTAATTACAGTGAGCAGTTCCTCAAGCAAAATCCGCTGGCTGTATTAGGGGTATTGCGTGACCTGCAAAAAGGTGAAGTGCCGCTGCGCATCAGCTGGTCAAACAATCAGTTCATCAGCAAGATCCTCGACGTCTCGCAGGAGCGACTGGTTATCGATCTGGGCAGTCAGGAGTATGAAAACCGCGCCGCACTGAAAGCAGAGAAACTCGCGGTGATGGCAGAGACCCACGGTGCAAAAGTGGAATTTGTGCTCCCGCGCCTTGAGATGAGCGAATACCAGGGTCTTCCCGCGTTTGTCACACCGCTGCCTGCCAATCTGTGGTTTGTACAGCGCCGGGAATATTTCCGCATCAGCGCCCCCCTTCACCCTGCCTATTTTTGTAAAGCTAAAATGCCGGACAAAAAAGAGCTCCGCTTCCGCCTCTTCGACCTGTCGCTGGGCGGTATGGGCGCGCTGATGGATACGCCGAAACCTGACGGACTGGTCGAAGGCATGCGATTCTCGCAAATTGAACTGGATATGGCCGGCTGGGGACGGTTTTATTTTGATGCCCAGTTGATTGCCATCAGCGAGCGTAAGGTGGTGGACAGCAAAAACGAAACGATTACCACGCCACGTTTGAGTTTCCGCTTCCTGAACGTCGGACCCGGTTCAGAGCGCGAACTGCAGCGCATTATCTTTGCACTGGAGCGCGAAGCACGGGAACGTGCGAATAAAGTTCTGTGAGGAAAACGGGCAGCGTGACCGCCGCCCGCCTGCGGCATTACATGGCATCCATCGCTTTCTGTACTTTCCAGATGTAACGCGGAGCCTGTGGTGCCGGATGATTTTTAGCCACATGTTCAACGAATTCATCTTTGTCCATGCCGTTAATCTCTTCTATCGCCTCTTTACGGTCAGAGGAGAAGGTTCGCAACAGCGCCCCGGCCCCGTTGACGTAAGAGACCACCAGCGCGTATTGCATCACTTCCGGGTCGTCGATGCCCTTCAGTACGCCATGCTCCAGAATGCTGAGATAGGCTGTCCCCATGGAGATATTACGCTCCGGGTTCTTCAGCTCACTGGTCGACGGCTGACCGCTCCAGCCCATGTAGCGGTAGACCTCTTTACCTGCGGTAGACGCTTTGAGCTGCATCAGCCCCACTGCGTTTGATTTGCTGACAAGCGTGGGATTACCGCCGGATTCAACGGCAATGATCGCGGTGATAAGACGCGGACTGACGCCCCATGCCTTCCCGGCTTGCTCGCTGATCGGCATCCACTGCATGGCCCGTTTCACCGGCACTTCCGGGTTCCAGGGCGGATTTTGATAGTCATGTCTGGAACTACAGCCCGCAAGCAACACAATCAAAAAAGCAAACCATCTCAATTTCACGTCATCTATCCTTATAGCCGGTCATCGCAGTGCGCCGCCCCTTGAAGCGGGCAGCGTATAAGCGGCATGATATAGACAATTAGTTTCTCATTCAGCAAGGAATTGCCATGTCTCAGTTTCATCTTATCGCACCGTCGGGCTACTGCATCAATCAGGACGCGGCACAACGGGGCGTTCAGCGCTTACTGGGCTTCGGCCACCAGGTAGAAAATCAGACGATTATCCCTCGCCGCCAGCAGCGTTTTGCCGGAACCGAGGCCCAGAGACTGAATGATATCAACAGCCTGGTGAACCTGAAGGGTGAGGATCGGATCGTGCTTGCGGTGCGGGGGGGCTATGGCGCGAGCCGGTTACTGGAGAGTATTGACTGGCAAGGTCTGGCACAGCGTCAACAGCAGGATCCGCTGCTGATATGCGGCCACAGCGACTTCACGGTGATCCAGCTTGGGCTGCTGGCGCTGCATAACGTCATAACCTTCAGCGGCCCGATGCTGGCCGGAAATTTTGGTGCGCCGGCGCTCGATGCATTTACCCTTGAGCATTTCTGGCGCGCCTTGCGAAACCCAACCTACAGCATAACGTGGCAAGGCCAGGGGCCGCACTGGGCCTGTGAAGGCCAACTCTGGGGTGGTAACCTGGCAATGCTGGTCTCGCTCATCGGTACGCCGTGGCTGCCGGACATCGAAGACGGTATTCTGGTGCTGGAAGATATTAACGAACATCCGTTCCGCGTCGAGCGCATGTTATTGCAGCTTTATCATGCCGGGATCCTTGAACGTCAGTCAGCAATTGTGCTGGGCAGTTTTAGCGGTGCGGCACCCAATGATTACGACGCCGGTTACTCCCTTGAAACGATGGTTGATTTCATCCGTTCCCGTCTCGATATCCCGGTTATCACCGGTCTGGATTTTGGCCATGAGCAACAAACCGTAACCCTTGCGCTGGGGGCACATGCGTCCCTGATACATGATGATTCAGGCAGTCGGTTAACAATAAGCGGTCATCCGGTCATAAAGGCATAAAAAAGCCGTTAAACCCCTTAATAAAACGCTGTTGCCGTGGTTAATATGTTAGGGTTTTAGTAACAGCGTTAACATTGAGGTGGGAGTAAGACAACATTGGATGCCGCAGCGATAATCAGCCTTTTCATTCTGGGTTCTGTGCTTGTAACCTGTAGTATATTATTAAGTTCATTTTCATCGCGTCTCGGCATACCTATTCTCGTTATTTTCCTTGCTATCGGCATGCTGGCTGGCATCGATGGCATCGGCGGTATTCCTTTCGATAACTACCCTTTCGCCTACATGGTGAGTAACCTCGCGCTGGCAGTGATCCTGCTGGACGGCGGGATGCGCACTCAGGCGAGCTCGTTCCGCGTCGCCTTAGGGCCGGCGCTGTCGCTCGCGACCGTAGGCGTATTAATCACATCCGGCCTGACCGGGATGATGGCCGCCTGGCTGTTCCATCTCAATATCATGGAAGGCTTGCTGATTGGCGCTATTGTCGGTTCAACCGATGCGGCGGCGGTCTTTTCCCTGCTTGGCGGTAAAGGGCTTAACGAACGTGTTGGCTCCACGCTTGAGATTGAATCCGGCAGTAACGATCCTATGGCGGTGTTTCTCACCATCACGCTGATTGAGATGATCCAGCAGCACGAAAGCGGGCTGAGCTGGATGTTTGCCTGGCATATCCTGCAGCAGTTTGGTCTGGGGATTATTCTTGGCCTCGGCGGCGGCTATCTGCTGCAGCAGATGATCAACCGGATTTCACTTCCCGCCGGGCTTTACCCTCTGCTGGCGCTGAGCGGGGGCATTCTGATTTTTGCCGTCACCACCGCGCTGGATGGCAGCGGCATTCTTGCCGTCTACCTCTGCGGCTTCCTGATGGGTAACCGCCCTATTCGCAACCGTCACGCCATTTTGCAGAACTTCGACGGACTGGCCTGGCTGGCGCAGATTGGCATGTTCCTGGTGCTTGGCCTGCTGGTTACCCCTTCAGACCTGCTGCCTATCGCCGTACCGGCGCTGATGCTGTCGGCGTGGATGATCTTCTTCGCCCGTCCACTGTCGGTGTTTGCAGGCCTGCTGCCGTTTCGCGGCTTTAACCTGCGCGAGCGTATCTTTATCAGTTGGGTGGGTCTGCGCGGCGCGGTGCCGATTATCCTTGCCGTGTTCCCGATGATGGCGGGTCTCGATAACGCCCGACTGTTCTTCAACGTCGCATTCTTCGTTGTTTTGATTTCACTCCTGTTCCAGGGCACGTCACTCGGCTGGGCGGCGAAAAAGGCAAAAGTGGTGATCCCCCCCGTTGGCTGGCCCGTCTCCCGCGTCGGGTTGGATATTCATCCGGAAAATCCGTGGGAACAGTTTGTGTATCAGCTTAGCGAAGACAAATGGTGCGTGGGCGCGTCGCTGCGCGATCTGCATATGCCCGCCGAAACGCGGATTGCCGCGTTGTTCCGCGACAATGTTCTGCTTCACCCTACCGGCAGCACCCGTCTGCGTGAAGGGGATATTTTGTGCGTGATTGGCCGCGAGCGCGACCTGCCCGCGCTGGGTAAATTGTTCAGCCAGTCGCCACCGGTGGCGCTGGATCAGCGTTTCTTCGGCGATTTTATTCTGGAAGCGAGCGCCAAATTTGCAGATGTTGCCTTGATTTACGGTCTGGATGAAGGGCTGGAGTATCGCGATAAGCAGCAAACGCTGGGGGAAATCATCCAGCAACTGCTTGGCGCAGCACCCGTAGTCGGTGACCAGGTCGAGTTTGCCGGGATGATCTGGACGGTGGCCGAGAAAGAAGATAACGCGGTACGCAAAGTCGGCGTAAGGCCGATGGAAGAAGAGTCAGAGTAGTTTAGGTGACATGTCTTACTGGCCGGGGAAGGCGTTATCGCCCCCCGGCACATCGCATAGTTACACCGTCACAACCGGTACGCGCGGCGCCAGAGCGCACATCAGCTCATAGCCAACGGTCCCTGCAGCAGCGGCCACATCGTCAATTTTAATTTCATTTCCCCACAGCTCAACCGGTGAACCAATCCCCGCCTGCGGGCACGGCGTGAGGTCTACCGCCAGCATATCCATTGAGACCGTCCCCACGGTACCCGTGCGAACGCCATCCACCCACACCGGCGTGCCGGTCGGAGCGATGCGCGGGTAGCCGTCGGCATAGCCTCCCGCCACAATGCCAATTCGCTGTTCGCCTGTCGCCCGGTAACGGCTGCCGTAGCCCACCGTGGAACCGGCCTTCAGCGTTTGTACGCCGATGATTTCGCTGCGCAGAGTCATCACCGGTTTCAGGCCGCTGTTGGCAATATCCTGCCACTGCCCTGACGGTGACGCACCGTACAGAATGATCCCCGGGCGTACCCAGCTGTAGTGCGCCTCCGGGTGCCACAGCGTGGCCGCCGAGTTAGAGAGCGAGCGCGAACACGCCAGACCTTCAGCCGCCTGCTCAATCCGCACCATCGCCTCGGCGATGCCATCGGGTTTTTCCGCGTCGGCAAAGTGCGCCATCAGCGTCATTTCGCCCACATTCTTGATGCCGCGCAGCTGTTGCCATACCGTATGTACCCGCTCGGGCTGGAAGCCCAGGCGGTTCATGCCGCTGTTCACCTTGAGATAAATGTCGAGCGGGGCATGCAGTCTGGCGTCCTGCAAGGCTTTAACCTGCCAGTTGCTGTGAATGCTGGTGGTCAGCCGGTACTTATCCAACAACGGCAGATCGTCGGCATGGAAGAACCCTTCCAGCAATAAGATAGGGCCTTTCCAGCCACGCTCGCGCAGCAGAATGGCCTCTTCCAGATTCAGTAACGCAAAACCGTCGGTCGCGCTGAGCGCGCTCCAGATGCGGTCAATACCGTGGCCGTAGGCGTTCGCTTTCACCACCGACCAGACGCGTGAACCTGGCGCAGCACGGCGAACAATCTGCAGGTTATCCTTCAGGGCCTGCAAGTCCAGCTGAGCCAGAACAGGACGGGACATGACAACTCCTTAGTTATGCGCGCCGTGCAGGTGCTGTGGACGCGAGGGGGTGAACCCAGATTGATAGCGCGCGGCACTTAAATCGTCAAACGGAATTGCCGGGGTGCGCCCGGAAATCAAGTCGCTCAACAGCTGACCTGAGCCACAGGCCATTGTCCAGCCGAGGGTGCCGTGTCCGGTATTCGTCCACAGGTTTTTGAACGGGGTGCGGCCCACAATCGGCGTGCCGTCTGGCGTCATTGGACGCAGACCGGTCCAGAACGTGGCCTGCTCGACAAAACCGCCGCGTGGGAAGAGATCGCCCACGACCATCTCCAGCGTTTCACGACGCGGCTGCAGCAGCTCGGTGTTGAAGCCGACAATCTCCGCCATGCCGCCTACGCGGATACGGTTGTCGAAACGGGTAATGGCGATTTTATAGGTTTCATCCAGAATGGTGGAGACGGGTGCACCGCTGTCCTCTTTCACCGGGATGGTCAGGGAGTACCCCTTCAGCGGATAGACCGGAATGTCCAGAATGCCCTTCAGCATGGCGGTGGAGTAAGAGCCAAAGGCCATGACGTAGGCATCCGCTTTAATCACCTCTTCGCCGCATTTCACGCCGTAAATATTACCGCCTTCCGACAGCAATTTATCGACGGACGTGTTAAAGCGGAATGTTACCCCTGCCTGCTCGCACATCTGCGCCAGACGCTGGGTAAAGAGCTGACAGTCGCCGGTTTCATCGTTGGGTAAACGCAGGCCGCCCGTCAGTTTGTGGGACACCTCCGCCAGCGCCGGTTCAACCTGTCCCAACTGACTGGCCTCGAGGAGTTGGTACGGAACACCGGCATCTTCCAGCACGGCGATATCGCGGGTGGCGTTTTCGTACTGTTGCGCCGTGCGGAACAGCTGCAACGTACCGCCCTGACGGCCTTCGTACTCAATGCCGGTGGTGGCGCGCAAGGTTTTCAGGCAGTCACGGCTGTATTCCGCCAGACGCACCATACGCCCTTTGTTTTCCATGTAATGGCGGGTGTCGCAGTTGCGCAGCATCTGCCACATCCACTTAAGCTGGAACTGCGTGCCGTCGAGGCTAATGGCCAGCGGTGCATGGCGCTGGAACATCCATTTAATCGCCTTCAGTGGCACGCCGGGAGCCGCCCACGGTGCCGCATAGCCCGGAGAGATTTGCCCGGCATTCGCCGCACTGGTTTCCAGCGCAGGGCCTGGCTCACGATCGATAACGGTTACGTCATGCCCCGCCTGACTTAAATACCAGGCGCTGGTTACGCCAACCACACCACTTCCCAGTATGACAACACGCATAGCCACTCCATAATGTGCAAAAGAACAATCTTCTAATTACAGATTGATAACCTAGTTGAAAATATTATTCAACATACGACTTTTTTATGGTGACTTATCTCACATCTTCCCCTACTGGCGGGGAAAGGACTTATTTGGGATCTCCTGCTGCGCGTTATTTTTAACCAGCATAAAACTCTGCGTGAACCGCTTTTTTTACCGTATTGAAAACGGGAAATCGTAAAGAAAAAATTTCTGCTCCAGCACGCTTTTTAACACGTTGATCTATGCTTGAAAGGAGGCTCTCCAGACAGAGAGAGCACCCACAACGAGGGCGCGCTAATGGCTACTATTGATTCCCTGAACAAGGACAACACACGTCTCAGCGATGGACCCGACTGGACCTTTGAGTTGCTGGATGTCTACCTCGCTGAAATCGACCGGGTAGCAAAACTCTATCGCCTGGATACTTATCCTCACCAGATTGAAGTCATAACCTCCGAACAGATGATGGATGCCTATTCCAGCGTCGGGATGCCGATCAATTATCCGCACTGGTCGTTTGGTAAAAAATTTATCGAAACGGAACGGCTGTATAAACACGGCCAGCAGGGGCTGGCGTATGAAATCGTCATCAACTCCAACCCGTGTATCGCTTACCTGATGGAAGAGAACACCATTACCATGCAGGCGCTGGTGATGGCGCATGCCTGCTACGGGCACAACTCTTTCTTCAAGAATAACTATCTTTTCCGCAGCTGGACGGACGCCAGCTCGATCGTCGATTACCTGATCTTCGCCCGTAAATACATTACCGACTGCGAAGAGCGCTACGGCGTCGATGAAGTAGAGAAACTGCTCGACTCCTGCCATGCGCTGATGAACTACGGCGTAGACCGCTACAAACGGCCGCAGAAAATTTCCCTGCAGGAGGAGAAAGCCCGGCAGAAAAGCCGCGAAGAGTATCTGCAAAGCCAGGTGAATATGCTGTGGCGCACCTTGCCTAAGCGTGAAGAAGAGAAAGCTGTCGCTGAGGCGCGCCGCTACCCGTCTGAACCACAGGAAAACCTGCTCTACTTTATGGAGAAGAACGCGCCGCTGCTGGAGTCATGGCAGCGTGAGATCCTGCGCATTGTGCGTAAGGTCAGCCAGTACTTCTATCCGCAAAAACAGACGCAGGTGATGAACGAAGGCTGGGCGACATTCTGGCATTACACCATCCTCAACCATCTGTATGACGAGGGGAAAGTCACCGAACGGTTTATGATGGAATTCCTCCACAGCCATACCAACGTGGTGTTCCAGCCGCCTTACAACAGCCCGTGGTACAGCGGCATCAACCCGTATGCCCTCGGCTTTGCGATGTTCCAGGACATCAAACGTATCTGCCAGTCGCCAACGGAAGAGGACAAATACTGGTTCCCGGATATTGCCGGTTCGGACTGGCTGGAAACGCTTCATTTTGCGATGCGCGATTTCAAGGATGAGAGCTTTATTAGCCAGTTTATGTCGCCGAAGATCATGCGCGATTTCCGCTTCTTCACCGTGCTGGATGATGACCGTAACAACTTCCTGGAAATTTCAGCGATTCATAACGAAGAGGGATACCGGGAGATCCGCTCTCGCCTCTCTTCCCAGTACAACCTGAGCAATCTTGAACCCAATATTCAGGTATGGAATGTAGATCTGCGCGGTGACCGCTCTCTGACGCTGCGCTACATCCCGCACAACCGTGCCCCGCTGGATAAAGGGCGTAAAGAGGTGTTGAAGCATGTGCATCGTCTGTGGGGCTTTGACGTGCTGCTGGAGCAGCAGAATGAAGACGGTAGCGTGGAGCTGCTGGAGCGCTGCCCGACGCGGATGAATACGCTGTAGTGCCGGCCTGAACCGAAACGCCCGCGTCAGGGCGAAAAAAAACCTCTCAGCTGAGAGGTTTTTTCTTTTAGCGGGTCTGGATGGCCAGGTCACCCGGCAGTGTTTTTTGCATCCGGTGCCAGATTTCACCTGAGTCGCGGCCGTAGCGGCGCACGGTTTCATACACCTGATCGTGCTGACCGGTGGAACAGAGCTCGCTCAGCTTGTGGTAAAAGCCCAGCGCCAGACTGCGGGCTTCCGGATTGGCAAAGTAGTGACGACCGATACGGGTATAGAGCCCTTTCATGCCGTTAAGGATGAGGCCGTAAATCGGGTTACCGGAGGCAAACGCCAGGCCGCGGAAGATGTTGTAATCGAGGGTAGCAAACGCATCCGCATGATCTTCCACCTGGTTGGCACTGGCCAGAACCTGGAGCGCATCTTCCGGGTGCTGACGGAAAGCCGTACGAATAAAGATGGTGGCGATATTGGTACGCACGGAGAGCAGATTATCAATCAGCTGCGGCACGCTTTCATGATCGAGGCGCGCCAGCGTTTCAAGAATATTCAGCCCGGAGGTTTCCCAGAAATTGTTTACTTTTGTTGGCTTGCCATGCTGAATCGTCAACCACCCATCACGCGCCAGTCGCTGGAGCACTTCCCGAAGCGTGGTGCGAGTGACGCCAATCAGTTCAGAGAGTTCGCGTTCAGCCGGAAGAATGGACCCTGCAGGGAAACGATTATTCCAGATGCTTTCAATGATGTACTCTTCCGCGAAACCCGCCGGGCTCTGCGCCTTAATGACCATAGTGAGATTTCCATTACACAGCTTTAGCAAATTGCACTCATCATACCAGAGGCTCGCAGAGGCAGATAGCGCAGCAGTGAGAGAAAAGAGGGATCGCCGTTTCATTTTTATGAAATTTACATTGCAGCCGAATCCCCCTCCAGACCGTGATTTTTGCGTATACTGATGTTTTGTTTTACTTCACGGGGAAGAACGTCTGTCGTGGAAATTTCTTTTGGGCGCGCGTTGTGGCGCAATTTTTTAGGCCAGTCTCCCGACTGGTACAAGCTGATACTTCTGGTGTTCCTGGTTGTTAATCCTCTCATCTTTATTGTGCACCCGTTTATTGCCGGGTGGCTGCTGGTCGCGGAGTTTATCTTCACCCTGGCCATGGCGCTGAAGTGCTATCCCCTGCTGCCTGGCGGTTTGCTGGCCATTGAAGCGGTTGTCATTGGGATGACCAGCGCCGAGCATGTAAAAGCAGAACTGGCCTCAAACCTTGAAGTGCTTCTGCTGCTGATGTTTATGGTGGCCGGTATCTACTTTATGAAACAGCTGCTGCTGTTTATTTTTACCCGCCTGCTGCTGAGCATTCCTTCAAAAACGCTCCTGTCGCTGGCTTTCTGCGTGGCTGCGGCATTTCTTTCAGCCTTCCTGGATGCGCTGACGGTGGTCGCCGTGGTGATAAGCGTCGCGGTCGGGTTTTATGGTATTTATCACCGGGTGGCCTCTTCACGTCCCGGCGATGACCTGCTTGATGACAGCCAGGTCGATAATGACCACCGCGAGGTGCTGGAACAGTTCCGCGCCTTCCTGCGCAGCCTGATGATGCATGCCGGCGTCGGGACCGCCCTGGGCGGCGTGATGACGATGGTGGGTGAACCGCAAAACCTGATTATTGCTAAAGCTGCGGGCTGGCATTTCGGTGATTTCTTCCTGCGAATGGCACCGGTGAGCATACCGGTTCTGGTGTGCGGTCTGGCGACCTGTGTAGTCGTGGAGAAATTCAGCCTCTTTGGCTATGGTGCGCATATTCCGGCGCCCGTGCGTCAGGAGCTGCAGAAATTCGACCAGCAAAGCCGTAGCCAGCGGACGCGTCAGGAGACGCTACGTCTTATTGCACAGGGCGTCATTGGCGTCTGGCTTATCGCCGCGCTGGCGTTTCATCTTGCCGAAGTCGGTTTAATTGGCCTGTCGGTGATTATTCTCGCCACCAGTTTTACCGGCGTGACGGATGAGCATGCGATCGGCAAAGCCTTTACGGAAGCCCTGCCCTTTACCGCCCTGCTGGCCGTCTTTTTTGCGATCGTCGCGGTGATCATCGACCAGAAGCTTTTCGCGCCGATCATTACCTTTGTCTTGCAGGCGGCACCGGATGCTCAGCTTTCGCTGTTTTATCTGTTTAACGGGCTGCTGTCGTCTATCTCGGATAACGTGTTTGTTGGCACGGTCTACATCAACGAGGCCAAAACGGCCATGGAGCAAGGCGTCATCAGCGCCGGACAGTTCGAACTGCTGGCGGTGGCAATTAACACCGGGACCAACCTGCCGTCGGTGGCGACGCCCAACGGTCAGGCGGCGTTCCTGTTCCTGCTGACCTCTGCGCTGGCTCCACTCATACGTCTTTCTTATGGGCGAATGGTCTGGATGGCGCTTCCCTATACGCTGGTGCTCACGCTTGTAGGATTGCTTTGCGTCAAAATTACCCTTATTCCCTGTACGCAATGGTTGATACAAGCGGGTATACTTGCCGCGCAGTAAACCTGATATATCGGGCAGCTTGCTGCCCGTTTACCTTTTCGCACGATAAACATCCAATTACGTTTTATTTCGTCAGGTACAGGTGGCGCGAAAAACGAATTCGTTTACACTGCGCTTTCTAAGCATGTTCCAGGGAAATGATTATGTTGAGATTTTTAAACCAGTGCTCTCGCGGTCGCGGAGCGTGGTTGTTAATGGCCCTGACCGCCTTTGCGCTGGAAATGGTCGCGCTGTGGTTCCAGCATGTGATGGGACTTCAGCCTTGCGTACTCTGTATTTACGAACGCTGTGCATTGTTCGGCATTATGGGTGCGGGTCTGGTGGGTGCGATTGCCCCTAAATCGCCGTTACGCTATGCCGCAATTGCCATCTGGCTGTACAGCGCCTGGAAAGGTATTGAGCTCTCCTGGCAGCACACCATGATGCAACTGCACCCGTCACCTTTTATGACCTGTGATTTCGCCGCCCGCTTCCCGAGCTGGCTGCCGCTTGATAAATGGCTGCCGCAGGTGTTTGTTGCTTCCGGTGACTGCTCTGTGCGCCAGTGGGAATTCCTGAGCCTTGAGATGCCGCAGTGGCTGGTGGGGATTTTTGTGGCCTACTTCATTGTGGCGCTGCTGGTGCTCATCGCACAACCGTTCAAACCCAAGAAACGCGACCTGTTTGGCAGGTAAAAAAAACCCGCCTCGGCGGGTTTTTTCTTATCCACGGTTGGGATGATTCATGATGTGATCTTCCCAGTCCTGTACCTCTGACTCTTTCACCGCAATATGACGCACAGAGATGCGTTCACCGTGCATCGCCGCTTTGGAGCCCGTCAGCAGCGGGTGCCATTTTGGCAGGTCTTTGCCTTCCGCCAGCAGACGATAGGCGCAGGTATGCGGCAGCCATTCGAAGGTAGGCAGGTTCTCACGGGTTAGCTTGATGCAATCCGGCTCGTACTCGAAGCGACGCTCATAGTTGCGACACTGGCAGGTTTTGATGTTCAGCTGCTTGCAGGCAACATTGGTGAAATAGATTTCGTCCGAATCTTCATCCATCAGTTTATGCAGGCAGCACTGCCCGCAACCGTCACACAACGATTCCCACTCCACGTCTGTCATTTGGTCGAGAGTTTTGCTTTGCCAGAAAGGAATGTTGTTCATCAGGATGTCCACACGTCAAAAGAGAGCGCACCTTATAACGAGTCTGGCACGTTGTTGCAAGTTTTGCCGCCCTCTTCAGGCGGCAAGATGCTTTTACAGCACGCGAGTTTTCAGTGACAGACCGTTAAAACTGACGTCCAGTTCGTCACCGGCCTGCAGCGGGCCGACACCTTCTGGCGTACCGGTGAGGATCACATCGCCCGGTTTCAGGGTAAAGAAGCGGCTCATGTAGGCAATCAGCGGCACAATTTTATGGATCATATCTGCCGTGGTGCCCTGCTGGCGGATCTCGCCGTTAACCTTCAGGCTGAGCGGGGTGTTCTGCGGATCGTCGGTAAATTCACTTACCGGGATAAAACCGGAGATCGGGCAAGCGTTATCAAACCCTTTGGCCTTTTCCCACGGCTGCCCCGCTTTCTTCATTTTGCCCTGAACATCACGCAGGGTCAGGTCGAGCGCGACACCGTATCCGGCAATCGCCTTTTGCACATGCTCTTCGGAGGCCTGACGCAGCGTCGCGCCAATCAGCACGGCCAGCTCCACTTCATGATGCACCGACCCCAACCCCTGCGGCAGCGCCAGCGGCTGGCGAATGTCGCACAGCGCGGTTTCTGGCTTGATGAACAGGACCGGCTCGTCTGGCGTCGCGCTGCCCATCTCCTGAATATGTTTGGCATAGTTACTGCCTACGCAGACCACTTTGCTGACGGGATAATCCAGTAATGCACCTTGCCAGTTATGATGTTGATACATGTACGACCCCTAAACGGTTGATGTGTTAACCCCGAAAACAGCCGGGACTATTTTTTCCCGTTCACCTCAAGATGCTGTTTTAATAAATTCTCGGGTGGTGGCGGGAGTTGTAAATAATAGCCTTGCTCCGCTAATGCGGTTTTCACTTTTTCCAGTTCGGCGTTGACCAGTTTCTTACGGCCATCCAGCGGCAGCAGCATCGCCAGCTGAGGTCGGCCAAAGTTCTTCATTAATTCTTCAGGTACGCGCGAAAAATCGTCTTTCTTTTCGACATAAAGATAGGTCTGGTCACGACTTGTACTTCTGTAGATCACACAAAACATGTTTTTACTCTGAATTAATGGGTGGTTGCTTGCCTCAATATACTCCTGACTATAACATGCCTGATACTCTTCGGAATATCGCAACGGCGGTGTTGCGGTTAATAGCAAATTGAGTAAGGCCAGGATGTCAAACACGCCAATCGAGCTTAAAGGCAGTAGCTTCACCTTATCAGTGGTACATTTGCATGATGCAAAACCCGAGGTTATTCGTCAGGCGTTAGAAGACAAAATTGCGCAGGCTCCCGCTTTTCTGAAACATGCCCCCGTCGTCGTGAATGTCAGTGGTCTGGATGCACCGGTTAACTGGAAACTTCTCCAGCAAGCCGTGGCCGCGACCGGGCTGCGTATCGTCGGTATCAGCGGCTGCAAAGATGCTGAGCTAAAAGCAGAAATTGACCGTGCGGGTCTGCCCATTCTGACCGAAGGCAAAGAAAAAGCCGCGCGTCCTGCCCCTGCGGCAGTCCAAACGCCCCCTCCTCCGGTGCAAAACGTTACACCTGTCACAAAAACGCGATTGATTGATGTGCCGGTTCGTTCCGGTCAGCGCATTTATGCACCAAACTGTGATCTGATTGTTACAAGCCACGTCAGCGCTGGCGCAGAGCTGATTGCAGATGGCAATATTCACGTATACGGTATGATGCGTGGGCGTGCGCTCGCGGGTGCAAGTGGTGACAGGGATGCACAAATATTTTGTACTCATCTGACGGCGGAACTGGTGTCCATCGCAGGTGAATATTGGCTGAGCGACAAGATCCCAGCCGAATTTTATGGCAAAGCGGCTCGTCTGCGACTGGCAGACGACGCGTTGACCGTTCAACCGTTGAATTGATCCCTTTTTAACAAGGAATTTCTATGGCACGCATTATTGTTGTTACTTCGGGTAAAGGAGGCGTTGGCAAGACCACCTCCAGCGCGGCCATCGCTACTGGTTTGGCCCAGAAGGGAAAGAAAACCGTCGTTATCGATTTCGATATCGGTCTGCGTAACCTCGACCTGATCATGGGATGTGAACGTCGCGTGGTCTATGACTTCGTGAACGTCATTCAGGGCGACGCCACACTGAACCAGGCGCTGATTAAAGACAAGCGCACCGAAAACCTCTACATCCTTCCGGCTTCTCAGACGCGTGATAAAGACGCCCTGACCCGTGAAGGCGTGGAAAAGGTGCTCGACGAGCTGAAAAAAATGGAGTTTGACTTCGTTGTCTGTGACTCCCCTGCCGGCATCGAAACGGGCGCCCTGATGGCACTCTACTTCGCTGATGAAGCCATCATCACCACCAACCCTGAAGTCTCATCCGTGCGTGACTCGGACCGTATTCTGGGGATCCTCGCCTCCAAATCGCGTCGTGCGGAAAATGGCGAAGAACCCATTAAAGAGCACCTGCTGCTGACCCGCTATAACCCGGGTCGCGTGAACAAAGGTGACATGCTTAGCATGGAAGACGTGCTGGAGATCCTGCGCATCAAACTGGTCGGCGTGATCCCGGAAGATCAATCCGTATTGCGCGCCTCTAACCAGGGCGAGCCAGTGATCCTGGATACAATGGCAGATGCAGGTAAAGCGTACGCGGATACCGTTGACCGTCTGCTGGGAGAAGAACGTCCTTTCCGCTTCATTGAAGAAGAGAAGAAAGGTTTCCTCAAACGCCTGTTCGGAGGATAAGTTATGGCATTACTGGACTTTTTTCTCTCGCGGAAAAAGAACACCGCCAACATCGCAAAAGAACGACTGCAAATCATCGTTGCAGAGCGTCGTCGTAGTGACGCCGAGCCACACTACCTGCCGCAGCTGCGTAAGGACATCCTGGAAGTGATCTGTAAGTATGTGCAGATTGACCCGGAGATGGTCACGGTGCAGCTGGAGCAAAAAGACGGGGATATTTCGATTCTGGAGCTGAACGTTACGCTCCCGGAAGCCGAAGAGTCACGTCCGTAGTTCGGGATTGTGTATCCCCGGTAAGCGTATGCCGCCGGGGAAATGTGCCGGGCATGTCAGCATGACCCGGCATTTTCATTATCGCGGATAACCTTCCAGCACAGTATTCAGGCGATCGGCCATCAATTCCCCGCGCCAGCCCGCCATCATTTCCGGCAAACCATTCTGAGGTTTCAGCTTCCAGTGCCAGTTCAGCAGCTGGTTAATCTGACGGCGTGACGCCAGCAGTTCCGCGCTCAGTTTGCTTTGCGTCGCGACGTCCTGCACCAGCGCTTTGATATCCTTGAACGCCTTGCGATAGCCCGGCATATCCATGAGATTCAGCAGTGGCTCCGGCAGTGCTTCGTCCGGCATTTCCTGCGCTTTTGCCACCAGCGCAAGCAGGGTTTTACCGTGGAAACGGATCTCGCTGCCGGAAAGCCCGATGCTGTCCAGTTCGCCCATGCTGCCCGGCATATACCGCGCGACCGCCCAGAGGTGTTCTTCGCGTACCACAAAGTTAACGGCCAGATCGCGCTCGCGTGCTTTACGCAAACGCCAGTCCGCTAACAGCTGCAGACACGCCAGCTGACGCGTACGCAGCTGCCAGGCGTTACTGATATCGCGCCAGGCCTCTTTCGGATCAACCACTTCCTGACGACGCTGCTGCGTCATTCGGCACTCATCCAGCGCGGCGGGCAACCAGCCTGACGCTTCCGCCTCTTTCATCAGTTGGCCGGCAATCGGCAGGAGGTAAAACACGTCTGCCGCCGCGTATTCCAGTTGACGCTCGGTTAATGGGCGTGCCAGCCAGTCGGTGCGGGATTCGCTTTTATCCAGCGTCAGGCCCGTATACTCCTCAACCATGGCGGCAAAGCCCCATGAGAGCGGTCGATTACTGAAGGCCGCGAGGATCTGTGTATCAATCAACGGTTGTGGCATGACGCCAAAAGTATTCAGAAAGACTTCCAGATCTTCACTGCCTGCGTGCAGGTATTTCGTTACCGCAGTATCGAGCAGCAGGTCACGCATCGGCGTCCAGTCGGTAATGCCGAGCGGGTCGATCAGCGACACGTGTTTACCGTCGTACATCTGAATCAACCCCAGCTGCGGATAGTAGGTCCGGGTGCGGACAAACTCGGTATCCAGGGCAATGGCAGGAAAGTCGCGCGTCACTTCGCACAGCGAAGCCAGCTCGTCGTTGGTCGTGATCATCTGGTAATTCAAAACGGATTCTCTTTTGTTTGCGCCCATAAAAAACGCCGGCTTAACCGGCGTCTGGGCGATTAGCGTGAAGCTCAGGCCTTATTGTCTACTTTGCCACGGGCTTCGTCACGTAATTCTCGTCGTAATATCTTTCCGACATTCGATTTCGGCAGTTCCTCGCGAAACTCAACCAGCTTCGGCACCTTGTAGCCGGTCATCTGACGACGACAGAAGGTGATCAGCGCCTCCTCCGTAAGAGAAGGGTCTTTTTTGACCACAAAAATCTTCACCGCCTCGCCGCTGCTCCCGGAAGGGACGCCTATGGCAGCCACTTCGAGCACGCCGCTGTGCTGCATCACCACATCTTCGATTTCATTCGGGTAGACGTTGAAACCGGAAACCAGGATCATGTCTTTCTTACGATCGACAATACGCAGGAAGCCCTCTTCATCCATCACGGCAATATCACCGGTGTGCAGCCAGCCGTCTTTGATAATTTCATCGGTCGCATCGGGACGTTGCCAGTAGCCCAGCATCACCTGCGGCCCTTTGACACAGAGTTCGCCCGGTTCACCTGGTGCCACTTCGTTATCGTCATCATCAACCAGTTTGGCTTCGGTCGACGGAACCGGCAGGCCAATGCTTCCGCTGTGATAGTCGATATCGTGCGGGTTCACACTGACCAGCGGGGCGCATTCCGTCAGGCCATAGCCTTCCAGCAAATACTGACCCGTCAGTTTCATCCAGCGTTCGGCAACGGCCTGTTGAACCGGCATACCGCCACCCGCAGAGAGGTGCAGCGTGGAGAAATCGAGCTTCTGGAACTCTTTGTTGTTGAGCAGCGCGTTAAACAGCGTATTCACCCCGGTCATGGCGGTGAACGGATATTTCGCCAGCTCTTTCACCAGCCCCGGAATATCGCGCGGGTTCGTGATCAATACGTTTTGACCGCCCAGCTCAATAAACAGCAGACAGTTCATGGTCAGCGCGAAGATGTGATAAAGCGGAAGCGCGGTGATCACCAACTCTTTTCCGTGGTGCAGCAACGGTCCGTAGGTGGCATTCACCTGCTCAAGGTTTGCCAGCATGTTACGGTGGGTCAGCATGGCGCCTTTAGCCACACCCGTTGTGCCGCCGGTGTACTGCAGAAACGCGAGGTCTTCTGATACCACTTCCGGTTTAACGTATTGCATGCGGTAGCCCGCCTGCAGCGCACTGCGGAAGGAGATCGCGTCCGGCAGGTGGTATTTCGGCACCAGACGTTTGATGTATTTGACGACAAAGTTAACCAGTGTCCCTTTGGCGGTTGAGAGTTGATCCCCCATACGCGTCAGGATGACGTGTTTGACCTGGGTTTTGTCGACCACTTTTTCCAGCGTGTGGGCAAAGTTAGAGACAATCACAATGGCGGCGGCACCGCTGTCGTTTAGCTGATGCTCCAGCTCCCGCGGCGTATACAGCGGGTTAACGTTGACAACAATCATCCCGGCACGCAGGACACCGAACAGCGCCACCGGGTATTGCAGCAGGTTCGGCATCATCAGCGCGACGCGGTCCCCTTTTTGCAGCCCCAGCCCTTCCTGCAGATAGGCGGCGAACGCCCGACTACGCTCCTCAAGTTTACGGAACGTCATGACCTCGCCCATATTCACAAAAGCAGGCTGGTCTGCGTAACGCCTTACCGAGTGTTCAAACAATTCAACCAGGGATTGATAACGGTCAGGATTGATCTCGGCAGGAACATCTGCGGGATAACGGTTAAGCCAAACCTTCTTCAATGCATCACCTCTGAAATGAGTGTTCGTCGTCATCACAACCCCGATAATAAACAGTTTGTTAACATTATATTAACTCAGCGTACCAGTTTATTAATTGTTCAGATTTAAGGTTGCGAAGCGCGTCACTCTTTTTTTTCGTTTTATTCGTAAAAAACAGAGACAGCGGCTGAGCCGCTGTCTCTTTTCTAACAATTACAGGGAGTTACTCAGTAACGATTGTCTGAACCTGTGCAGGCCCCGGGTTATACCAGCCCCAGCCCGGGTAGCCATAACGATAAGGATGTGGACCCCACATCCACGGATCCATCGGCTGAGGTGGCATGATGACCTGCTGTGTCAGCCGCCAGCGCTTATACCCGTTGACCTGCATGGTCATAAATTTATACGGCGTGTTGCCGACTTTGCCCTCTACCGAACCGGTAATCGGGCCGACGACGGTGACCAGCTGTCCGCGAAAATCGACCGGGTCGAGAAAACCGCCAACGTCGGCATAAATACGCCCGCGGGAAGGTTCGCCAAGGATGGGCCGCGCACCGCTATCCAGCGGAACGGTGGCAATCTCCAGACGGGTTTTCCCCTGCTGGTTTTGCACCTCGATAACCTTGCCGCCAAAGCGCGCTTCCTGGCCGACGTAAAGCTCAGGCGCATTCATCACGCGAACCAGATCCTGCTGTGGCGTGGGGCTGCTGCCCTTAATCGCATCAGGAACGGAAACGCATCCGCTCAGTGCTATGGCCACTGCGCCTGCCATAAAAAGGCGTACAACGTTAGTCTGAACCGCCATGATGCGACTCCTTTTTCTCAGTTCCTGTTACTGAGATTCATTCCCGGCCCGGAAGTTTCTTCCACGCGACGGTGTTTCGCAAATAAACCGGCTCCGCATGTTCAACAGCCACGGTTTTGCCCGCCTCAAGCAGTTGACAGGCGATGGGAAGCATATCCTCTGCGGCGGGCAGAAGCATGTTGCCGTCTGTCAGCGTGATCCCGGTGCCGTTAGCCATCTCTGGCCATGCCGGCCAGCCGGTGCCTACTGTCGCCCACTCGCCGGACAGCTGTTTCAGCCGCTCAGTCACCGCTTCCGGCTTGAGGACTGCCTCGGTCTCTTCACCGTGCCAGATGCCGTTTTCATCGCGGGTGTATTCTGCCCAGTAAACTTCCCCCATTCGGGCGTCAATAGCCGCCAGAACGCGCGTTGCCCCGGTCATGCGCCATGCGCCCTGCGCCATGGTTGCCAGCGTGGAAACACCGATCATCGGCAGTTCTGCGCCCAGCGCCAGCCCCTGCGCAATGCCAATTCCAATGCGTACGCCCGTAAAGCTGCCGGGGCCACGGCCAAAGGCCAGTGCGTCGAGGTCGGTTAAGGTGGTGTTGCCACGGGTTAAAATCTCTTTAACCAGAGGCAGAATGCGTTGGGTGTGTTCTCGTGGGCACTCTTCGAAATGAGCAGAGATAGCACCGTCGTTCAACAGAGCAACAGAACAGGCCTCTGTCGCGGTATCAATAGCCAGAATTCGCATCAGTCGTCGCGCTCTCGCAATGGTCAGTCACAAAATGGCGCGCATCTTAGCATACTCACGGGCAAATTACTCCGCCGTTGGGTTTGCCAGGAAGCGAACCGCGCGTTTAATGTCCCGCGTGCGCGGCGCGGGCGGCAAGCTGGCAAGGAAGGTCGCACCGTAAGGGCGCATCACCAGCCGGTTATCGCATATGACCAGCACGCCGCGGTCGTCTGTGTCGCGAATCAGGCGCCCTACCCCTTGTTTAAGGGTGATCACCGCGTCCGGTAGCTGGACCTCATCAAAAGGATCGCCGCCGCGCAAACGGCAGTCTTCCATACGTGCCTTCAGCAGCGGATCGTCCGGTGAGGTAAACGGCAGTTTATCGATGATCACCAGCGACAGGGTATCTCCCCGCACGTCCACCCCTTCCCAGAAGCTGCTGGTGGCTACCAGCAGGGCGTTACCGGCACTGACAAACTGCTGTAACAGTTGCCCTTTGCTGGTCTCGCCCTGAAGCAGAACCGGCAAAGTCATGGTGGCGCGGAACTGCTCCGCCAGATCGCGCATCATCGCGTGGGAGGTGCAGAGCATAAAACAGCGGCCGTTGTTGGCCTCGATCATCGGCCTGAGCATTGCCGCCAGCAGGCGCGCCGCGCCGGGCTGGTTAGGCAGAGGCAGATTACGCGGAACGCAGAGCAACGCCTGTTTTTCATAATCAAACGGGCTGGGCAGCAGCAGCGACTCCGCCTCCTCAATCCCCAGACGCCCGGTAAAGTGGTGTAGATCGTCATTCACCGAAAGGGTTGCCGACGTGAAGATCCAGCTTCCCGGTTTTTGCGCCATCACCTCTTTGAATTTATCCGCCACCGTCAGCGGCGTCAGAGCCAGTGTGAAATGGCGGGAGGTGCATTCATACCAGTAGCTGAACCCCGGCTGGTTTATCTCTTTCAGCCGTTTGAGGCGTGCCCGATAGAGCGTGGCGCGCTCGAAGGCGGCATCCAGCAGTGCGGAACGGCCGAGCGATAGTTTCGCCACGTCGTAGCAGAGCTCAAGGGCATCATCGAGCAGCAACAGCGCGCGCTGGATATTTTTGTCTGCCAGCAGCTCACGCAGATTACCGCGATAGCCCGGCTCACCCAGTTGCAGGCGAAAATCCTGCGCACTTTGCGCCAGGCGGTCAGCACACTTCTGCAGCTGTTGGGTATCTTTTAACTCGGTGCGGTAGGCAATGGTGAAATCTTTCGCTAAGTCCTGCAGCTGGCGGCTGGAGAGCGACTGGCCAAAATACTGGCTGGCGATGTCAGGAAGCTGGTGGGCTTCATCGAAGATCATCACGTCCGCTTCCGGGATCAGTTCGCCAAAGCCGCTATCTTTAACCACCATATCGGCAAGGAAGAGATGGTGGTTTACCACCACGACATCCGCGTCCATGGCGGTTTTACGCGCTTTCACCACAAAACAATCTTTATACAGCGGGCAGTCGCTCCCCAGGCAGTTGTCGTTGGTACTGGTGACCAGCGGCCAGGCGGGAGAGTCTTCCGGCACGCTCGCGCAGGTGCTGATATCCCCCTCCTCCGTCTGATTGGCCCAGGCGCGAAGAATAATGACATCGCTGAGCGTCTGCACCGGCAGATCACCGCCCGCCAGCGCCTGCTGCTCAAGCCGTTCAAGGCAGAGGTAGTTGGAGCGGCCTTTCAGCAACGCCAGGCGACCTTTATACTTCAGGGCGTTGGCGACCGTGGGCAGATCGCGGCTGTAAAGCTGGTCCTGCAGCGCTTTAGACCCGGTGGAGATGATCACTTTCTTTTTAGCCCGCAGAGCTGGCGCCAGGTAGGCATAGGTTTTGCCCGTGCCGGTACCGGCTTCCACCACCAGCGGCTGCGCGGTGTCGATTGCGCGGGCCACGGCATGCGCCATCTGCCGCTGGGGTTCACGCGGTTTAAAACCGGGAATCGCCTGTGCTAACTGACCTTCTGGGGAAAAATCGTCTGCCACGTTGCTCTCTCACTGTATTTTTGCACAGGGATTATGTCAGCCCATCCTCTCCAGTGCCACCCCAAATAGTGACGAGGGGAACACAATATGGCAGTCTTGCCGACTGACATGAAAATAACGAGGAAACGTTTATGACAATTGTGCGCATTGATGCCGAAGCACGCTGGTCTGATGTGGTCATCCATAACCAGACGCTCTACTACACCGGTGTACCGGAAAATCTCGACGCAGATGCCTTCGAACAGACGGCGAATACGCTGGCGCAGATTGACGCCGTGCTGGAAAAGCAAGGCAGCGACAAATCACGCATTCTGGATGCGACCATTTTTCTTGCCAGTAAAGACGATTTTGCGGCGATGAATAAAGCCTGGGATGCCTGGGTTGTGGCGGGACATGCGCCCGTACGGTGTACCGTACAGGCGACGCTGATGAAGCCGGAATACAAAGTCGAAATTAAGATTATCGCGGCGGTTTAAGCCGGATTACTCCTCTTCATCATCCTCAAAACGCGCCACGATCCGCTCGCCGGTGTGGGTGGCGCGAAGTTCATTAGCAACTTGCGTGATCGCCTGTCCGCTGCTCATCCCCTGGGACATCAGTTCCTGAATACGCTCAACCGCTTTCTGCTGCTGGTCATGGCTCAGAGAAGGTAAACCTGCAAACATTGTCAACTCCTGCTAAATTATCCGCGCTAATTATTTCACGCTGCCCGGTAGTATGCCACACATGAACCCGTTACCCCCTACAGTCATTTCATTACCCTGGCGTTCAGACGCCGCGGAATTCTGGTTTGCCCGTCTCAGCCATCTTCCTTTTGCGATGTTGCTGCACTCCGGTTATGCGGATCATCCCTATAGCCGCTTTGATATTCTGGTCGCCGACCCTCTGCAGACCCTGATAACACTAGGGAATGTGACTACGACGGGCGAAACGCAGTCAACGGACGATCCGCTGTCATTACTTCAGCAGGCGCTGGACGCGCTGGGCTTAACCGTTCCGCAAAATCCCGACCTTCCCTTCCAGGGAGGTGCGCTGGGCTTGTTCGGCTATGATTTAGGTCGCCGCTTCGAAACCTTGCCGGAGACTGCACAGGACGACATTCCGCTGCCGGATATGGCGGTGGGGCTTTACGACTGGGCAATAATCGTCGATCACCACAAGCAGGCGGTCTCTCTGCTCAGCCATCAGGATGTGTCCGCCCGGCTTGCCTGGCTTGAGGCACAGGTCCCCGTCGCGACAGCGGATTTCCACCTGACCTCTGCGTGGCGCGCCAACATGACCGCGCGGGAGTACGCCGCGAAGTTTGAGCGGGTTCAGGGCTATCTGCAGAGCGGTGATTGCTATCAGGTCAACCTTGCCCAGCGTTTTCAGGCAACCTGTGAAGGCGATGAGTGGCAGGCATTTACCCGCCTCAACGCCAGTAACCGGGCACCGTTCAGTGCATTTCTGCGCCTGGAACAGGGCGCTATCCTGAGCCTCTCGCCCGAGCGTTTTATTCATCTTGCCGATGGCACTATTCAGACGCGACCGATTAAAGGCACGCTTCCCCGGCTGGCCGATCCTGTTGCCGACCGCCAGCAGGCGGAAAAACTGGCGGCCTCGTTAAAAGATCGCGCTGAAAACCTGATGATTGTCGACCTCATGCGTAACGACATTGGCCGGGTCGCTGTACCGGGAAGCGTGCGTGTCCCTGAACTGTTTGTCGTCGAGCCGTTCCCCGCGGTGCATCACCTGGTCAGCACCATTACCGCGCAACTGCCCGCCTCGCGCACGGCCTGCGATCTGCTTCGCGCCGCGTTCCCGGGGGGCTCGATAACCGGCGCGCCTAAAGTGCGGGCAATGGAAATAATCGATGAGCTGGAACCGCATCGTCGAAACGCCTGGTGCGGCAGCATTGGCTATATCAGTCTCTGCGGTACGCTGGATACCAGCATCACCATTCGAACGCTGACCGCCTGTAACGGGAATCTGTACTGTTCTGCAGGGGGCGGAATTGTTGCTGATAGCCAGGTCGATGCGGAATATCAGGAAACCTTTGATAAAGTTAACCGTATCCTGAAACAACTGGAGTAATGACGGGTGGATAAAGAGAACCTGACGCTGGATGATTTTCTGTCGCGCTTTCAGCTTTTGCGGCCCAACGTGAGCCGCGAAGCCCTGAATCAACGTCAGGCCGCGGTGTTGATCCCGGTGGTCCGTCGTGAGCAGCCGGGCCTGCTGCTCACCCAGCGTTCGCCACATTTACGTAAGCACGCCGGTCAGGTCGCCTTTCCGGGCGGCGCCGTGGACAGTTCTGACGCCTCGCTGATTGCTGCCGCGCTGCGCGAAGCCCAGGAAGAGGTCGCCATTCCGCCTGAAGCGGTTGAGATCATTGGCGTGCTGCCGCCGGTCGACAGCGTGACCGGTTTTCAGGTCACACCGGTGGTCGGCATTATCCCACCGGATCTGCAATATCACGCCAGCGTCGATGAAGTGTCTGCGGTGTTTGAGATGCCGCTGGAAGAGGCCCTTCGGCTCGGGCGTTATCATCCGCTGGATATCCAGCGTCGGGGTCATGCGCACCGGGTGTGGTTGTCCTGGTATCAGCATTATTTTGTCTGGGGCATGACGGCGGGCATCATTCGTGAACTGGCGCTGCAAATCGGCCTGAAGCCTTGACTATACTTTACATTCCACCCTCTTCTGCCAGGTTTGCGATCGGCGTCGCGCTATTAGCAAAACCATCGTTAACCATTAGTTTAATTCATGTGAATAGTTAAGCCGAGGTCGGTCTTCCCTCTTACACTATGCGCAGTTATAACATCGTTACTGGAACCCCGGTAACCCTGTCAGGAGTGTGAAAGTGATTAGTATATTCGACATGTTCAAAGTGGGAATTGGCCCTTCGTCTTCCCATACTGTTGGCCCGATGAAGGCCGGTAAACAGTTCGTCGATGATCTGGTCGAAAAAGGATTACTGGAAAGCGTTACCCGTGTCGCCGTGGATGTTTACGGCTCACTGTCATTAACGGGTAAAGGCCACCACACCGATATCGCCATTATTATGGGTCTGGCGGGCAATATGCCGGATACCGTAGATATTGATGCCATTCCGGCATTTATCCGCGACGTGGAAACGCGCGGCCGCCTGCTGCTGGCAAACGGTCAGCATGAAGTGGATTTTCCGCATGATGACGGCATGCGTTTTCGTAGCGATAACCTCTCCCTGCATGAAAACGGTATGCAGATCCACGCCTTTAACGGCGACAAAGTGATCTACAGCAAAACCTATTACTCCATTGGCGGTGGTTTTATCGTTGATGAGGAACACTTCGGCAAAGATACAACGGGCGATGTGAACGTACCTTACCCGTTCAAGTCCGCCAAAGAGATGCTGGACTACTGCCATGAAACCGGTCTGTCACTTTCCGGCATGGTGATGCAGAACGAACTGGCGCTGCACAGCAAAAAAGAAATTGAAGACTATTTTGCGAACGTGTGGCAAACCATGCAGGCCTGTATCGATCGCGGCATGAACACCGAAGGCGTACTGCCTGGGCCACTGCGCGTACCGCGTCGCGCCTCTGCGCTGCGCCGTATGCTGGTCACCACAGACAAATTCTCTAACGACCCGATGAACGTGGTCGACTGGGTGAACATGTTTGCGCTGGCGGTGAACGAAGAAAACGCCGCGGGTGGCAGGGTGGTGACTGCACCAACGAACGGCGCGTGCGGTATCGTTCCGGCGGTACTGGCCTACTACGATCACTTTATTGAACCCGTAACGCCTGATATCTACATTCGCTACTTCCTGGCAGCAGGGGCGATTGGTGCGCTGTACAAGATGAATGCGTCTATCTCTGGCGCTGAAGTGGGCTGTCAGGGTGAAGTGGGCGTGGCCTGTTCTATGGCCGCGGCCGGTCTTGCAGAACTGCTGGGCGCCAGCCCGGAGCAGGTCTGTGTGGCGGCTGAAATCGGTATGGAACATAACCTCGGTCTCACCTGTGATCCGGTTGCGGGTCAGGTGCAGGTACCGTGCATTGAACGTAACGCTATCGCGTCGGTAAAAGCGATCAACGCCACGCGTATGGCCATGCGCCGTACCAGCGAGCCACGCGTTTCGCTGGACAAGGTTATCGAGACCATGTACGAAACCGGTAAAGACATGAACGCCAAATATCGTGAGACCTCCCGCGGCGGTCTGGCGATAAAGGTGCAGTGCGACTAACCGTTTCGCCTCAACGCCTCTCTCGCCCATCTTCCACGGATGGGCGAATTTTTATCCCTTTCTCGTCGACTTAATATTTCCCCACTACACTTGCTGTGTTGCCTCGGCTTTTGGTGCTGAAGGCGTATTGGGCGGCCTCCCATGCAAACAGCACAGAGGATCATAAAAAAGTATCGCCGAAAACGCGTCATCGTCTGCGTGATGGTTGCGCTTTTTACGCTCATCATTACGCTGGGTATACGCTTTATTTCACAGCGTAACGTAAATCAGCAAAACACCCTGAACTTTGCGGCGCACTCCGTCAACGTGCTGGATAACGTCTTATTGCCGCTGGAAAAAGGGCGCAGTCCGCTGCTGGCACTGGTCGGAGCGCCCTGCTCTCAGGCGCATTTAGTGTTACGAAAACAGGCAGCCTCACTGCAAACGGTGCGCTCAATTGCACTGGTCAAAGACGGTATCCTTTACTGTTCAAGTATTTTCGGCAATCGCGACGTCCCGTTGCGAGAGATTCAGCCTGCCCTGCCGTCCGCCGAAACAAAGCTGGTGCTCTCCACCGACAAATCCTTGCTTAAGGGAAGCCCGATCCTGATCCAGTGGTATCCGGTTTCTGATAGCGGAGAAGATGGTGTGATGCAGATTGTGAATATCGATCTCATCACTCGCCTGATGCTGGAGCCACAGCGCCCGCTTATCACCGACGTGGCCCTGACCGTGGGGGATAAATACCTGCGCTACGGTGAAAATGTCTCCGACTCGCTGACAATAAACGATGATGAGAGGGTTCTGCGCCAGCAATCCAGCCATTTCCCGTTCACCATTACCGTCAGTGGCCCGGGAGCCAGCGAGCTGGCGTTGATATATTTGCCCTCTCAGCTGCCGCTGGCGCTGATGCTCAGTCTCCTGATGGGTTACGTCGCCTGGCTTGCGACCGCGAACCGCATGAGCTTTACCTGGGAAATTAACCTTGGCCTGGCCGCACGTGAATTCGAGCTGTTTTGCCAGCCGCTGCTGAATGCCCGCACGCAGAAATGCGTGGGGGTGGAGATCCTGCTGCGCTGGAACAACCCCCGTCAGGGATGGATCTCCCCGGACGTTTTTATTCCGCTCGCCGAAGAGCACAACCTGATTATCCCCCTCACACGTTACGTCATTAACGAAACGGTGAGTCAGATTGGCTATTTTCCGTCAACGCCCGGCTTCCATATTGGTATTAACGCCGCCGCCAGCCATTTCCGGCATGGAACGCTCATTCAGGACCTGAACCGCTACTGGTTCAGCGCGCATCCCACCCAGCAGCTAATTGTGGAGCTGACGGAGCGTGACGCGCTGCAGGACGTGGATTATCGCATTGTAAGAGAGTTACACCGTCAGGGCGTGAAGCTGGCCATTGATGATTTTGGCACCGGCAATAGCTCTCTCTCGTGGCTGGAAAAGCTGCATCCGGACGTGCTGAAAATTGATAAGTCCTTTACCAGCGCTATCGGCACTGATGCCGTGAACTCCACGGTGACGGACATCATCATTGCGCTCGGACAACGGCTTAGCATTGAGCTGGTGGCTGAAGGGGTAGAAACGCCCGAGCAGGCGCGGTATTTGCGTCATCACGGGGTAGAGGTACTGCAAGGATTTTTGTTTGCGCAGCCTATGCCGCTTAGGGAATTTCCGCAATGGCTGGCGGAGAGTTCGTCTCCGCCAGCACCGCGTAACGGGCATATCGTTCCGCTGATGCCGTTACGCTAGGCTCAGTTACTCTTCTTCGTCGTGGGCTGACTGCTCTTTAACAATGCGCACCATATCGACGCGATAGTCATTCGCTTCGATTATCGTGATCTGCAGCGGAGGCAGTTCAATGATATCGCCGGTCCGCGGGATTTGTCCGTTAACGGCAATAACCAGCCCAGCCACAGTCGCAATGTCCTCTTCATCGTTGATGATGTTTTCCAGACCCAGCGTGTGCTGTAGCGCGTGCAGATCGGTGGTGCCTTTCACCAGCCAGCCGTCACCGTCGGAGACAATTTCCGGGGTTTCATCCGCATCCGGGAATTCACCGGCAATGGCTTCAAGCACGTCGAGCGGCGTCACCAGACCCTGCACCACACCAAATTCATTGGTGACGATAACAAAGCTACCGCGTGCGCGGCGCAGGACGCCAAGCAGGTTGATAGGATCCAGCGTTTCCGGCACCACAATCGCCGGTGATGCGGCGGCGACAGCTTCGACGTTAATCCCCTCTTCCAGCGCCACCAGCATCTCTTTCGCACGCACCACGCCGATGATCTCGTCCAGTTCACCCCGGCATACCGGGAACAGGCTATGCGGTGAAGAGAGCAACTGCTGGCGAATCTCATCAACGCTCAGGCGGGAATCGACCCAGCTGATTTCACCGCGCGGGGTCATGATGCCACGCAGCGAGCGGGAGGCCAGGGAGAGCACGCCGTTAATCATATAGCGCTCTTCTTCCACAAATGCCCCTTCCGGGACGGGAACCGGGTTACGGCTTTCATTGTCATTCTGCACGTTGACCTGACGGCGACCGCCCATCAGACGCAGAATCGCATCAGCCGTACGCGCACGCAACGGCTGGGTAGACTGCTGCTTGATAAAGTTATGTCGTGCAATCTGGTTAAACAGCTCGATGAGGATCGAGAAGCCAATGGCTGCGTACAGGTAGCCTTTTGGTATATGGAAGCCAAAACCTTCCGCCACCAGGCTCAGACCAATCATCAGCAGGAAGCTAAGGCAGAGCACCACGACCGTCGGATGCTGATTCACAAAGCGCGTCAGTGGCTTAGATGCCAGCAGCATCACCGCCATCGCGATAACCACCGCAGCCATCATCACCGGGAGGTGGTTCACCATGCCAACAGCCGTGATCACCGCATCCAGCGAGAAGACCGCATCAAGCACCACGATCTGCAGTACCACGACCCAAAAGCTGGCATAGCCTTTACCGTGTCCATCATCGTGCTGGCGATTTTCCAGCCGCTCGTGAAGCTCTGTCGTCGCTTTGAAAAGCAGGAATATCCCCCCGAGCAGCATGATCAAATCACGGCCGGAGAAGGTGAAATCCATGACGGAAAAAAGCGGCTTCGTCAGCGTAACCATCCACGAGATCACGGACAGCAGTGCCAGACGCATGACCAGTGCCAGAGAGAGGCCGATCAGACGCGCTTTATCACGTTGTTTTGGCGGCAGTTTGTCCGCAAGGATGGCAATAAACACCAGGTTATCAATGCCGAGAACAATCTCAAGCACGACCAGCGTGAGCAATCCCACCCAGATTGACGGGTCCATTAAGAATTCCATGAAACGCTCCTGCTAACGGAATGACCAAACGGTGCCCCACTCAACGTGGGCAAAACAGAGGCAGACAGAGTCGATACGTGGCGAGGATCGCCGGTGAAACAGGCGCGGAATGGCCTGGAGGATGACTGACGTCGGTGACGGTCCATATAGTGGGCTGTAGCCCTATACTCCTGAACAATTAAACGGAGGCTAAACATATCAGAGACAATGCGTTTTTAGCAAAGATTTACGTTCCTTTGCAAAGATCTGTAACACAGCTGCTTTACCTTACAGATAATTCTGTAACCCATAGCTAAATTACGGATCTTCATCACATAAATTATTTTTTCACTATCTAAAATAATTCGCGGAAGTCTTAGTTTTTTAACTCTAACCCTTTTCTGAATCGATTCGGTTGGCCAGATACGATTCACAGTGCGACTGCCTGGCAGGCGTATTAATGATAATAAAAGGAGGTAGCAAGTGACCATTGCTATTGTCATAGGCACACATGGTTGGGCTGCAGAGCAGTTACTCAAAACAGCAGAGATGCTGTTGGGTGAGCAGGAAAACGTCGGCTGGATCGATTTCGTTCCCGGTGAAAACGCTGAAACGCTGATTGAGAAGTACACTGCTCAACTGCAGAAACTGGATACCAGCAAAGGCGTGCTGTTTCTCGTTGATACATGGGGAGGCAGTCCGTTCAATGCTGCCAGCCGCATTGTCGTCGATAAAGAGCATTATGAAGTTGTCGCCGGGGTGAATATCCCCATGTTGGTGGAAACCTTCATGGCACGCGACGACAATCCGAGTTTTGATGAACTGGTCGCTCTGGCAGTTGAAACCGGTCGCGAAGGCGTGAAAGCGCTGAAAGCACAACCGGTTGAGAAGCCTGCTCCAGTGGCCGCGGCGCCAAAAGCCGCAGCCCCGGCGAAGCCCATGGGCCCGAATGATTACATGGTGATCGGCCTTGCCCGTATCGATGACCGTTTAATCCACGGCCAGGTGGCAACGCGCTGGACCAAAGAGACCAACGTTCGACGCATTATTGTCGTCAGCGATGAAGTTGCTGCTGATACCGTACGTAAAACCCTTCTGACACAGGTTGCTCCTCCTGGCGTTACCGCGCACGTGGTGGATGTCGCCAAAATGATCCGCGTTTATAACAACCCGAAATATGCGGGCGAGCGCGTGATGCTGCTGTTCACAAACCCGACAGACGTTGAACGCCTGGTTGAAGGCGGCGTGAAAATTACCTCCGTAAACATTGGTGGTATGGCATTCCGTCAGGGCAAAACGCAGGTCAACAACGCCATTTCAGTCGATGCGAAAGATATCGAGGCATTCAACAAGCTGAATGCACGCGGTATCGAACTGGAAGCCCGTAAGGTTTCCACGGATCAGAAACTGAAAATGATGGATCTGATCGGTAAAGTTGGGAAATAAGCCCGCGCCGGTTTTTCACATAAAGCTTATGTAATAGGAGAAGTACAATGGAGATTACCACTCTTCAGATTGTGCTGGTGTTCATCGTCGCGTGTATTGCGGGTATGGAATCCGTACTTGATGAATTTCAGTTCCACCGCCCTCTGGTGGCCTGTACGTTGATTGGTGCCGTTCTGGGTGATATGAAAACCGGGATCATCATCGGTGGTACCCTGGAAATGATTGCTCTGGGCTGGATGAACATCGGTGCGGCAGTTGCGCCTGATGCCGCGCTGGCGTCCATCATTTCTACGGTTCTGGTTATTGCCGGTCACCAGAGTATCGGTGCAGGTATTGCCCTGGCCATCCCGCTGGCAGCAGCAGGTCAGGTACTGACCATCATCGTGCGTACTATCACCGTGGCCTTCCAGCACGCGGCGGATAAGGCGGCCGAAAATGGCAACCTGACGGCGCTCTCCTGGATCCACGTCTCGTCCCTGTTCCTGCAGGCGATGCGTATCGCGATCCCGGCCGTTATCGTTGCGATCTCCGTCGGTACCAGTGAAGTACAGAGCATGCTGAACGCCATTCCAGAAGTGGTCACCGGCGGTCTGAACATCGCAGGCGGTATGATTGTGGTGGTTGGTTATGCGATGGTTATCAATATGATGCGCGCAGGCTACCTGATGCCGTTCTTCTACCTCGGCTTCGTTACTGCTGCGTTCACCAACTTCAACCTGGTTGCGCTGGGTGTGATTGGTGCAGTGATGGCGATTCTCTACATCCAGCTCAGCCCGAAATATAACCGCGTTGCGGGTGCCCCAGCGCAGGCTGCTGGTAATAACGATCTCGATAACGAACTGGACTAGCAGGTGAGCGAAATGGTTGATATGACAAAAACTACCACCGAGAAAAAACTCACTCCGGGTGATATTCGTGGCGTGTTCATCCGTTCTAACCTGTTTCAGGGTTCATGGAACTTCGAACGTATGCAGGCGCTGGGCTTCTGTTTCTCCATGGTACCGGCTATCAAACGCCTGTATCCGGAAAACAACGAAGCGCGCCGTCAGGCGATTAAGCGTCACCTGGAATTCTTTAACACCCATCCTTATGTGGCGGCTCCGGTTCTGGGCGTGACGTTGGCGATGGAAGAGCAGCGTGCAAACGGCGCAGAGATTGACGATGGTGCCATCAACGGTATCAAAGTCGGTCTGATGGGCCCGCTGGCAGGCGTCGGTGACCCAATCTTCTGGGGTACCGTGCGTCCGGTCTTCGCGGCGCTGGGTGCCGGTATCGCCATGAGCGGAAGCCTGCTTGGGCCACTGCTGTTCTTCATCCTGTTCAACGCGGTGCGTCTGCTGACCCGTTACTACGGTGTGGCTTACGGTTACCGTAAAGGGGTGGACATCGTTAAGGATATGGGCGGCGGCTTCCTGCAGAAACTGACTGAGGGGGCGTCAATCCTCGGCCTGTTTGTCATGGGGGCACTGGTTAACAAGTGGACGCACGTGAACATCCCGCTGGTGGTGTCCACCATCACCGGTCAGGATGGTCAGACCCGTGTTACCACCGTGCAGACGATTCTGGACCAGCTGATGCCGGGTCTGGTACCGCTGCTGCTGACCTTCGCCTGTATGTGGCTGCTGCGTAAGAAAGTTAACCCGCTGTGGATCATTGTTGGCTTCTTCGTCATCGGTATCGCGGGCTACGCTGTCGGTCTGCTGGGCCTGTAAGACATCACGTAATACGCCGGGGGCTTGCCCCCGGTTTTTTTATCTGGAGGATGAATGACTGTCACGGACATCGTACTGGTTTTGTTTATTGTGGCCCTTCTGGCATATGCGATCTATGACGAGTTCATCATGCCCCGCCGCCACGGCGAAACGCTGCTCTCCCTGCCCCTTCTGCGACGCGGCCGCGTGGATGCGTTTATCTTCGCCGGTCTCATCGTCATTCTAATTTACAACAACGTGACCGGTCATGGTGCAATATTAACCACATGGTTATTATGTGCGCTGGCATTAATGGCGATTTATCTGTTCTGGATCCGTGTTCCGAAAATCATTTTTAAAAGCCGCGGATTTTTCTTTGCCAATGTATGGATAGAATATAACCGTATTAAAGAGATGAATTTATCGGAAGACGGTGTACTGGTGATGCAATTAGAGCAACGCCGGCTGCTTATTCGGGTCAAGAATATTGACGACCTGGAAAGAATATACAAACTTATGCTTAAAACTCAGTAAGTTAACCACATAGCTTTGGCTATATTCTGCGTTTATTTTGCGCACCTGATATAGCCAAAGCTATATTCCATTCTGTCATTTCTCTTATATTTATTAACGTTATTTTCACGCATAAATCTAAATGAAAATCGTTATCAACGCCTTGACGAAATAATGCCGTTCCATTGTTGTTTTATATTCTCAAAATATGTTAAGGTTGCGCCCGTCGTTGGGGAGTAGCTGATTTCCTGTTCGCAGGAAATGTACGTGTCAACATACTCGTTGAAAAACGTGGCACGTACGGACCGTTTGCCGCACAGATTTGTGCAAGGCGGTCAGGCGAGACCATAGATACATCAACTGCTGTTTACTGGGGGCAGTGATGTGTCATATGGATATCTCCCGGTCTGGACGCTTTAATGAATATCTCCGCAACCCTTCTTCTTGCTTTCGGTATGTCCATGGACGCTTTTGCCGCTTCCATCGGTAAAGGTGCCTCGCTGCACAAACCCAAATTCTCTGAAGCGCTTCGCACAGGCCTTATCTTTGGTGCTATCGAAACGCTGACACCGCTCATCGGCTGGGGTCTTGGTATGCTGGCAAGCCAGTTCATACTGGAGTGGAACCACTGGATCGCTTTCGTGCTGCTCGTATTTCTGGGGGGGCGAATGGTGATTGAAGGTTTTCGCGGCAATGGCGATGAGGAAGACGAGCCGCAGCACCGCCACGGTTTCTGGCTGCTGGTGACCACTGCCATCGCCACCAGTCTCGACGCCATGGCCGTCGGCGTGGGCCTGGCATTCCTGCAGGTCAATATTATTGCGACCGCGCTGGCCATTGGTTGTGCCACGCTGATTATGTCGACGCTGGGAATGATGGTTGGCCGGTTTATTGGCCCTCTGCTGGGCAAACGCGCCGAGATCCTGGGCGGTATCGTGCTGATTGGCATTGGTGCCCAGATCCTCTGGGCACACTTCGCCGGTTAATCTTCGCGCTGCCAGCAGTGGATACTGAAATCCGTCTGGCAGCGAAACGTTGTTTGCTCCGCTAAGGTTTCCCACACGTTCGGTTTCGCCCGCCATGCAAATGGCGTCATCTGCAACAACGCTACAGCTTCTTCCCCTGCCAGGTTTATCTCGTAGGCCAGCGTCTGCTCCTGCTTCAGCGTAAAGCCCGCCAGTTGCTCAGAATGTGGCGCATGCAGCCGAACCTCATCATAGATAAGCCCTTTAAGCTCCATCAGATGTCGGGGACCTGGCGTGACGGTAATGACCCATCCGCCCGGTTTGATAACGCGTGCCAGCTCCTGCGCCTTACAGGGCGCATAGATGCGGATAACCGCATCCATGCTGGCATCGTCAAACGGCAGCCGGTGGCTCGATGCCACGCAGAACGTCACGCCGGAGTAGCGTTTTGCCGCCGCGCGGATAGCCACTTTGGAAACATCCAGACCAAATGTCTGCGCGCCCTTCTCTTGTGCAACCTCAGCAAACCGCGCGGTGTAATACCCTTCGCCGCAGCCAATATCCAGCACGCCTGCTGCACTGTCAGTCAGATTATCTTCCAGCAATTGCGCGACGGCCTCTCTGAGTGGCTGATAGTGCCCGGCGTCGAGAAATGCCCGACGTGCCTGCATCATCTCAGCACTGTCACCCGGATCGCGCGAGCGCTTATGCTGCACCGGCAGAAGATTCACGTAGCCTTCTTTTGCCATATCAAACTGATGTCCCTGCGGACAGGCATAACTTTTTTCTGATCGCGTCAGACGCGCGTGGCAAAGGGGACAACTGAAGGACATGGCAGCTCCGGGGCGTAAATCAAAGGGCGAAGTGTACCGCTATTCGCCCCGGTATAAAACGCCTGGGTTAACGCATGACGATAAGGTGCGAGGAATCAGGCGCCAGACCATCGGGTTTGACGTTCTCAAGACGCAATACGTTACCCATAATCTCGCTGAATACCGGTGCGGAGACGGCGCCGCCATAGTACGCCCCGTTTTGAGGATCGTTAATCACGACCACCAGCGCAAAACGCGGATCGCTGGCAGGCGCGACGCCCGCGGTATAGGCAACGTATTTATCGACATATTTGCCGCTATCATCGATTTTCTTCGCCGTACCGGTTTTCACCGCCACACGGTAATCACGTACCGCAGCCTTAACGCCGCCCCCGCCCGGCAGCGCAACGCTCTCCATCATATGCTCGACCTGATGAGCAATCTCTTCCGGCATGACTCTGTGCCCGATAACGGGTGGATCGATACGGGTAATTGAGAGGGGCCGTTCCAGCCCGAAGCCGCCGATGGTGGCATAGACGTGCGCCAGCTGGAGGGGGGTGACCATCAGACCATAGCCAAAGGCGAAGGTCGCCCTGTCGAGCTGGCTCCAGTATTTACGCTGGGGTAACAGACCGGCGCTCTCGCCGGTTAAGCCAAGCCCGGTGTTTGTACCAAAACCAAAGTTCCGGTAGGTATCAATCAGGTGCTGAACAGGCATCGCCAGCGAGAGGCGCGATACGCCGGTGTCGCTCGATTTTTGCAGGATCCCGGTCATCGAGAGTTCAGGGTAGTAACCCACATCCCGAATGCGGTGCCCGTCAAGCATATACGGATGGGTGTCAATGACGCTGTCAGGCTGCACCAGCCCCTGTTGCAATGCCGTCATCAGCACAAGCGGCTTCACGGTTGAACCTGGCTCGAACGTATCGCTGATGGCACGGTTACGAAAATCGTCTATTGTCGCGCCCTGGCGGTTATTGGGGTTGAAATCCGGATAGCTCGCCATCGCGAGGATTTCACCGGTGGGGATATTAATGAGCACTGATGCCCCCGACTCCGCCTTGTTCCAGGCCACTGCGTTATCTAGCGCATCTTCGGTGATGGTTTGCAGGCGCTCATCAATACTGAGCTGAATATTGTGCGCAGGCACCGGCGCGACTTCCGTCAGATTCTCCACCACGCGACCGTAACGGTCTTCCCTGACCTGGCGGACGCCCGGCTTGCCTGTTAGCTGGGTGTTGAAACTTTTCTCTACCCCCTCAATACCCTGACCGTCAATATTGGTGAAACCAATCAGGTTTGCCGCCACATGCCCGGCAGGATAAAAACGGCGTGATTCATCGCGTAAATTGATACCCGGCAAATTCAGCTTATCGATCCATTTTGCCTGAGCAGGATCCACCTGCCGGGCAAGGTAGATGAACCTCCCCTGTGGATTCGCATTAATCCGTGATGACAGGGTGTTCAGGGAGAGATGTAACGCATTCGCCAGCGCCTGCCAGCGATCGTCAAAGCCCACGCCCCCTTTTGCCAGCACCGTTTTTGGGTCGGCCCACACGGCCCTGACTGGGACACTGACCGCCAGCGGCCGGCCCTCACGATCCATGATCATTCCGCGGGGAGCATCAATCGGCAGTTCGCGCAGCGATCGCATATCCTCCTGCTTGACCAGGTTGTCAGGTTTAATAATTTGCAGCCAGGCAACGCGGCCCAGTAAAAACGCCAGACTGCAAAAAATGGCTAAACAGAGCAGCGCAAAACGCGCCGGCGTGAAATTGCCGGCGGTCGTTATCATTTTCTTCTTCACCTGAACCCCAGGACTGTTAAACAACGCCCTGATTTAACGGGAAAAGACGGCCAGAGGGAGGGAAAACAGTGCTACTAACCTCGTAGCTTTGCAACAAGTTACTAACAAGAGCGGGGATGGTAATATTTTGAAAGATAAGGCACATAAAAAAGCCCCGCTATATGCGAGGCTTTATGTCTGAGAGTGAAGTACAACGTGCTTCAGTCAGCAGTGGTTCGATCAGATAGCAGTTACGTTAACTGCAGCTGGGCCTTTCTGGCCGTCCTGAATTTCGAACTCAACGTTCTGGCCTTCAGCCAGAGTTTTGAAGCCGTTACCCTGGATTGCAGAGAAGTGTACGAACACGTCTTTGCTGCCGTCAGCAGGAGTAATGAAACCAAAACCTTTAGACTCGTTGAACCACTTAACTTGACCTTTAATCTTTGCCATTTGCAAAATTCCTTAGAGTGTTTTCTTAGCCCGCAGGCATTACTGAGATAAAACTGAGACATTACTGCATGAGGCACTAATATAAGGTTCGGCAGAGAAGCGGTATTCAACGACAACGTGTTTACTCAGGACTTCTTTACTGAAAATGCCACACATAAACAGAACTGTACCTCGTTTGACCCAAAACGTGTTATCACACACTATGTTTAATATGGCAAGCCATTTTTAAACATGTCTCGATCCGCCGCACAAATTCGAACTGTGCCGGTATGCTTTTGCACAATTATGCGCATGACATATGGACAGCCCTGCTCACTTACACAGACTCGCCGTTGCTTTCACAACCGCTGTTATCTAAGACTTTTTTAACATAGCTCAATCATTCCAGTGCGTCCAGCAACCCGCTAAGAAAAACCCCTACATTGATTGAGTTAGAACAATTTGTGAAAACTTATGCTTAAATCATTGTAACGCCCCTGTATTGTTACAGTGGAAATACAATGTTAATCCTTCACGCTAAACTGTATTAAAAAGCACCAGCTAATAAAGAATGTTATGCACCAAAATAATGAAATTTTTATGACTCTGCATCAAAACAAGGCAAGCAAAACGTTTCGATAAAAATAAAACATTCTTTAGACCTTAGACATACAGAATATATGCAACAATCCAGCGCTTCGTTTATAAGGATAAATATTCACCAATTTTCAGTATCCTGAAGGAATTATTAACCGGTGCTAAATTATCGAGGACTGCAGTTAACTCTCGCACGGGGTCATCAAGCGATTCATCAGCCAGTTCAAACACGCCCCAGTGAATGGGAAACGCCAGTGGGCATCCCAACTGTTGCCACAACGCAACGGCAGATTGCGGATCCATATGATGTATGGCCATGAACCACCGTGGTGCATAAGCGCCAACGGGCAACGCCGCGGCGTCAATTTTACCCAGCCTTTCCGGTATTCGCAGCAGTTCAGGTGAATAGCCCGTGTCGCCGCTAAACCAGAAACGATGATGCCGCCCTTCAAACACCCAGCCACACCACAGGGAGCGATTGCGGTTCCAGAGCGTGCGCATACTCCAGTGCTGCGCTGGTACGGCGGACAGCGTTATCCCCTGCCAGGTGAAACTCTGCCACCAGTCGAGCTCAACAATGCGTCTTGCCCCCCGGCGGCGAAACCAGACTGCCAGACCTAGGGGAACAAACAGAGTGACGTCGGGGAAGCGTTTAAGGATCCGGCGAATGGTCGCGTCATCCAGATGATCGTAATGATTATGGGAGATAACCACTGCATCGAGCTGCTGGAGCTGTTCGACAGACAGAGCGGGAGGCGTTTTACGTTGTGGTCCGAGGAAAGGTAAGGGAGAGGCGCGGCGAGAAAAAACGGGGTCGGTCAGCAGGGTGTTGCCATCAATGTGCAACAACAGGCTTGCGTGTCCGAGCCACCATACCCCATTTTCCTGCGGCTGCTTAAGCGTTGCCGGCTGCCACCACTGGCGGATAAAGTCCTCATATCCGTTTGCCGGGGGGCGGGGTAAGCCAGCTTCTTTGCGCGCTTTTCGCCAGCGATCAACGTCACCGGGCTGATGCCCGACGGGGTCAGTATTACGAAAACCGTTCGGTGTGTGATGTTTCAGGGAGGGGTCATACCAGGGATTTTTCCAGACCACAGCCACCTCCCGGATAAGACAAATTAACGCTCAGCCACCAGGCGGATAAAGTCATCCTGCTCAGTGTTGTCTTCAGCAACCGCGTCTTTCGCCGACGCTTTCTCTTCTGGTTCGTTAGCCTCGCACAGACGACGTAACAGCGCATTCTGACGTTTTTGTTGGTCAAGCAGCGCTTCCAGCAGTTCGATCTGCTCGTTTGTACGGGAACTGGCACGGTTTACGAAAAACCAAATGACAAGCCCCACCAGCAGAACAACCAACGAGATCATCAGGGATGCCATATTTAGCAGCCCTGAATTCAGTAACTCACCCATTTCACCACCTCAATAAAAACGTCTATCTTACCACTGGTGCGAAGGAAGGAAATCACCTTGAGAAAAAATGCGTGTTACCACGGAATAAACTTATTGATTGCGCAAACGCCGCTAAAAAACTGTACATCCTGATCGCACATCACATTGATAGTCTGCGTCCACAACACCACACAGGCTACCAGCACAATAATCAGAATCACCCAGCGTATTTTTTTCACTCCACACTCCGTCTAAAGGCCCGATATAACCAGGTTATCACGGCTATCTTAAACAAGGACTAACTGTACCGCCATCTGGTCGTTTTCAGAATCATGCACTTGTTTCATAGAGTAAACCGTTTAGGCTTACTGCATGACAACAAAGATAAAGAGGCAATGATGCATTTAATCATTCGTACAATTATTGCACTGGCCGTAGTATGGGTTGGCCTTCTGTTAACCGGCTATGGCGTGCTTGTGGGAAGCACCGAAAACGCCGCTGGATTAGGGATTCAATGCAAATACATGACCGCGCAGGGCATGAGCACGGCACAATATATTCATTCAGACAGCGGGATCATTGGTTTAACCAACTGCCCGGTTCTGCGTAAAACATCCGTCGTCATTGATAACGGCTAATCACCCCGATTGATACTGATAAAAAACGCCGCACTGTGTGCGGCGTTTTTTGTGCCCGTAAGGATCAGAACGGGTAGTCGTTATAGCCCATTTGTTCAGAAATCTTGCGTGCGGCTGTATGGAGAATCGCCACATACTCATGCAGACGTTCTTCAGAAAAGCGCAGGGTCGGGAAAGAGATACTCAGCCCGGCAATGACAACGCCAAAGCGGTCAAATACCGGCACACCGATACAGCGCAGCCCTTCCTCCTGCTCTTCGTTATCTTCGCCATACCCCTGCTCACGTACTTTGTCGAGCACGGCCAATAACTCGTCAGTGCTGGTAATGGTGCGTTCAGTACTGCGCTTATATTCCACGCCTTCGAGGATCTGCTTCACTTCTTCGCGATCGCGCCACGCCAGCAGCACTTTGCCAATCGCGGTACTGTAAAGCGGATTACGACGACCGATGCGTGAATACATGCGCAGGTTGTACATGGAGTCGATTTTATGGATGTAGACAATGCTGTCTTCATCCAGTGCCCCCAGGTGGATAGTCTCTTTGGTCAGGCGAGAGATCTCACGCATCTGGATATCTGCGCTGCGGATCAAATCCACGTTTTGCAGCGCACGGGCTCCGAGCTCGAACAGTTTCAGCGTCAGAGAATACTTTTCAGACTCGCCTTCCTGTGCGACGTAACCCAGTGACTTCATGGTTTGCAAAAAGCGATAAACGGTGCTTTTCGACATCATCACACGCTGCGACAACTCTGTAATACCAATTTCACGCTCTTCTCCGAGCGCCTGTAAGATGCCAAACACCTTCAGCACGGAAGAAACAGAATCTGGCTGTTTATCCAAATCTGCAATTGCCATTTACCACCTCATAGAGAGTGTTTTATAAAAATCAGAACCGGTTTTTATTATAAATTCCCGTCATGTTACCTGCAATCGATCCTCGTTTACTTCGTTACAAATCTGCGACATAAAACTGAAATAACGATGCTAAAATAGTTACCCTGAGAATAATTTCACACTGAGCTTTTCATCCCTAATGGAAAAAAACCTGTCCGATGGCCTGCCTTTGCCCCAGCGGTATGGCGCTATCGCCACAATTGTTATCGGTATTTCAATGGCCGTCCTTGACGGTGCAATCGCTAACGTTGCCCTGCCAACCATTGCCAGCGACCTGCATGCCTCCCCTGCCAGTTCTATATGGATAGTCAATGCCTACCAGATAGCGATCGTGGTTTCACTGCTCTCGTTCTCTTTCCTGGGCGATATGTTCGGTTACCGACGGGTGTATCAATGCGGCCTGCTGGTGTTCACCTTTACTTCCCTTTTCTGTGCCCTTTCTGATTCGCTGCATACTCTGACGCTTGCGCGCATAGCGCAGGGTTTTGGGGGGGCGGCACTGATGAGCGTCAACACGGCGTTGATCCGCTTAATCTATCCGCAGCGTCATCTGGGACGCGGTATGGGGATAAACTCGTTTATTGTCGCCGTCTCGTCTGCGGCCGGGCCAACCCTTGCGGCGGCCATACTCTCTGTCGCGTCCTGGCAGTGGTTATTCGCCATTAACGTACCGCTGGGTATTGTGGCCCTCTTCTTTGCTCTGCGCTATCTTCCCGCGAACGGTCCCAAAAGCACGATGCCGCGCTTTGACCTCATCAGCGCAGTGATGAATGCCCTGACCTTTGGCCTGCTGATTACTGCCCTGAGCGGCTTTGCACAAGGTCAGTCCCTTTTACTTACCGCCGCGGAGCTCATTGCGTTGCTGGTGATTGGCTTCTTCTTTGTACGCCGCCAGCTCGCGCTCCCTGTCCCTTTATTGCCTGTCGACCTGCTGCGTATTCCTCTTTTTTCTCTCTCGATTTGTACTTCTGTTTGCTCATTCTGCGCTCAGATGCTGGCCCTGGTCTCTCTGCCCTTCTTCCTGCAAAGTGTGGTGGGACGTACTGAAGTCGAGACCGGACTGCTGTTAACGCCGTGGCCACTGGCGACGATGGTAATGGCGCCGCTGGCAGGGTATTTGATTGAGCGCGTCCACGCCGGATTGCTTGGCGCGCTGGGGCTTGCCGTCATGGCCACGGGGCTGTTCGCACTCGCACTACTCCCCTCATCACCCACCGATCTGGATATCATCTGGCGCATGATCCTGTGCGGTGCAGGGTTCGGTCTGTTCCAGTCGCCTAACAACCACACCATCATCACCTCAGCGCCGCGCCATCGCAGCGGTGGTGCCAGCGGTATGTTGGGCACCGCACGTCTGCTGGGACAAAGCACCGGCGCGGCCCTGGTCGCGCTGATGTTTAATCTTGCCGGGCAAAATGGCAACCACATTGCACTTTTCACCGCAGGCGCCCTTGCCACCCTCGCCGCCATCATCAGCGGGCTGCGCATTACCCAGCCCAGAGTACAGGCATAAAAAAAGCCGGGCGGATATCTCCAGCCCGGCTCATTGCTCTTCTTAGCGTTACTTCAGGTATTCACCACTGCGCAGCGCTTCAATACGTTTATCCAGCGGCGGGTGACTCATAAACAGCTCGCTCAGCGATTTTGATTTACCGTTAATGCAGAATGCCATAATGCTGGTCGCTTCCTGCGGTTCATAGCTGGTTTTCAGACGCTGCAGCGCGGCAATCATCTTCTCACGGCCAACCAGTTTCGCCGAGCCAGCATCCGCATGGAACTCACGGTGACGGGAGAACCACATGGTGATGATGCTGGCCAGAATACCGAATACCAGCTCCAGTACCGTCGCAACCGCGAAATAGATCAGCGGGTTGCCGTTGCTCTCTTCCCCTTCATCGCGGTTCCCGCCCATAAAGCCTGCCGCGATCTGCGCCAGAATACGGGAGATGAAGATAACAAAGGTGTTCACTACGCCCTGGATCAGGGTCATGGTGACCATGTCGCCGTTCGCGATATGGCTGATTTCGTGAGCGATAACCGCTTCGGCTTCGTCACGGCTCATGTTCTGCAACAACCCGGTGCTGACGGCAACCAGCGACGCATCACGACGGGCACCTGTGGCAAAGGCGTTAATATCTGGCGCGTGGTAAATGGCCACCTGCGGCATGGCGATACCCGCCTGCTGCGATTGCTGAGCCACGGTATTCATCAGCCACTGTTCCATATCGTTACGCGGTTGCTCAATGACTTCACCACCTACCGATTTCAGTGCCATCCATTTCGACATCAGGAGTGAAACGAATGAGCCACCAAAACCAAACAGCAGCGCCATAATCAACAGACCCTGAACGCTGCTCGACTGAATTCCTGTCAGGCTTAGCACGAGCCCGAAAACCACCATCACCGCAAGGTTGGTGAGCAGGAAGAGCGCGATTCGCATCATAATTTTCTTTTAACCTCAGTTTAACAAAGCGCACTATGCGATTACCCACATCGTATGGGTATTACGGCTATTTTCAAGCATCCATCGGGCGTAAGTCACCAGAAAGACACAACTTTACACAATTGGAAATTTGCCTGACGGGAGAATGCGGAACAAAAAGAAACAGGCACAATTTCTTGTGCCTGTTGGGGGATTATTTTGCCGGTGCGGGTTGCACGGCGGGCTTCGCCTTTTCCTGATTCGCCAGGTCAAGAGCGATATGCACCGTCTCGTCGAGGTAAGGATCCGGCTCCTGGTAATCTTTTGGCAGATCGTCCAGTTTCTTGAGCAGAGGCTTACCTTCACGCTTGAAGCGATCGTTGATACGCGCCAGACGCGTTGCATCATCTTCGTTGTTCTCTTTCTCACGCTGAGCGTAGTTGAGAGAAACAATATTCCGCTTATCTTTCAGGGCATTGAAACGAGCAATATCCTTCAAGATGTACTGGAATTCCGGATCTTTGGCGATGCGATCGTTGTGCGCTTTCAGCAGTTCAGGACCAAACTGCGTCATATCACCCGCTTTCACGTAGGTCGCGGCGTTAATGCTATCCCACGGCAATGCGTTATCTTCAAACTTCTCGCCGGTTTCAGTCTCTTCCGTGCCTGTCGGCATCATGATATCCGGCGTCACGCCTTTACGCTGCGTACTGCCACCGTTCACACGATAGAATTTCTGAATGGTGTACTGAACCGAACCCAGTGCAGGCCATTCCGGACGCAGCATCTGATCGTAGATACGATTCAGAGAACGATACTGCTGTACGGTACCTTTACCAAATGTCGGCTCACCGACAATCAGCGCACGGCCATAGTCCTGCATAGCGGCGGCAAAGATTTCAGACGCGGAAGCACTGAAGCGATCGACCAAGACCACCAGCGGGCCTTTGTAGTAGACCACACCATCATTGTCGGCATCTTCACGTACTTTACCGTTGTTATCGCGCACCTGAACCACCGGACCAGACGGGATAAACAGCCCGGACAGTGAAACCGCTTCGGTCAGCGCCCCACCACCGTTGCTGCGCAGGTCGATGATGACGCTGCTCACGTTCTGCTTTTCAAGCTTCTGCAGCTGGACTTTTACATCATCAGTCAGCCCGACGTAGAAGCCCGGGATATCCAGAACACCCACCTTCTCTTTACCCACGGTCTTCACCGACATTTTCACCGCGCGGTCTTCCAGGCGGATACGCTCACGCGTCAGGGTAACGATACGGGTTTTGGTGCCTTTACCGGCTGGCAGAATTTCAAGGCGAACTTTGCTGCCTTTCGGGCCTTTGATCAGCGCAACCACATCATCCAGACGCCAGCCGATTACATCGACCATGTTCTGTCCGGTTTGACCCACACCAACAATGCGATCGCCTACGCTTATCGCTTTGCTTTTCGACGCCGGGCCACCGGCGACCATTGAGTTGATCACGGTGTAATCATCGTCCATCTGCAGCACCGCACCGATACCTTCCAGAGACAGGCTCATTTCGGTATTAAACTGTTCGGTATTGCGAGGCGAGAGATAATTGGTATGCGGATCGATTTCGTGAGCGAAAGCGGTCATCGCCAGTGAGAAAACATCTTCACTGTTGGTCTGAGCCAGACGACGAATAGCGAATTTGTAACGGCGCGTCAGCGTGTCACGGATCTCTTTTTCATCTTTGCCGGTCAGCTTAAGGCTCAGCTCGTCGTATTTTACTTTTCCATCCCACAGCGCATTCAGCTCGGCTTCGTCTTTCGGCCAGGGCGCTTTACTGCGGTCCAGATTAAAGGTGTCGTTGCCGGTGAAGTCCATCGGACGTTCCAGCACTTTCAGCGCATACTGATAGCGTTCAAAGCGGCGCTTTTGCGACAGGTTATAGAGATCGTAGAACAGATCCAGCTTGCCTGAACGCAACTCGTCACCCACCCCGGATTTACGCTTAGCGAACTGCCCGACATCGCTGGCGAGCAGTACGTTATGGCTGTAATCCAGCAAGTTCAGATAGCGGTCAAAGATTTTGGCCGAAAAGGCCTGATCGAGATCGAACTGACGATAGTGCGAACGAGTGAAGCGTGAGGTCACACGCTCGCTCACCGTCGCGTGCTGCGTCTCTTCCTTGAGGACCGGAATTTGATCAACACGCGTGATATCGTCCACTGCGAAAGCATGGCCCGTTATAGCAAACAGGCCCGCCAACGCGGTGAGCTTAAAAAAAGTGTTCATGCCAGGCTTGGCCTCCGTTTCAGAACAACAAGTGTTCTGCGCGTACAATCATTGACATACCAGAAGTCAGCTGTACACGAACGCCATCTTTGGTGATTTCCAGTACGGTGGCGTCCATTGCGTTGTTACCCGCTTTCACCTTCAGTGCCTGACCCACGCTCAGGGCGTTAATGTCAGAAACCGGCGTATGGCGCGGCTCTTCACGAGGGGCGCGCGGGGCTTTAGCTGCAGGTTTGTCAGCACGCGGTTTGCGATCGTTATTATCGTTACGACGCGGCGCTGGGCGTGGTTTACGCTCACGACGAGGCGCTTCTTCCTGGCCGTTTGCCGCTGCGGCTTCGCGTTTTTTCGCTTGCTGTTCTGCACGTTGTGCCTGAACGCGTGCTTTGGCTTCTTCCAGCTGTTTACGTGCGTGCTCAACGTGCTGCTCGTCCAGCTCACCACAAGGGTTGCCGTCAAGATCAACACGCGTCGCGCCCGCTTTGATACCGTACAAGTAACGCCAGCTCGAAGTATAAAGACGTAAGGCGGAACGAAGCTGAGTTTTGCTGAGGTTCATTTCCCCCTCAACGCGTGCCACCAGATCCTGAAAAATACCGACTTTCAGGGGACGAGCTTCACCTTCAGCACTGAAGCACTGTGGGAAACGCTCGGCCAGAAATGCGATAACTTCTTTACTGCTATTCAACTTAGGTTGATTTTCCATGAAATTTCCTGATTACAACGGACGTTGCCAACAAGCGCAGGCATGAACAGGCGTCATTATAATGACGCTATCAGTAAATGCTACGTTATCCGTTGATTATCCTGCTACGCTCGCAAAGAATTTTTGATAATCGGTTGCGGCGAGAACGTTTTCGAGGTTCGCCACCAGCTCGCGCAGCCCTTGTTCGTCCTCGGTTGTGAAGCGACTGAAGACCGTGCTGTCGATATCCAGAACGCCAATAATCTGATTTTTTACCACCAGAGGCAGAACGATTTCAGAATTACTGGCTGCGTCACAGGCAATGTGTCCGTCAAACGCATGGACGTCTTCGACGCGCTGTACCTGATTAGTCGCGACCGCTGTACCACAAACACCGCGTCCTACGGGAATACGCACGCAGGCAATTTTCCCCTGGAATGGGCCAAGCACCAGCGTTTCACCTTCCAGAAGGTAAAAGCCGGCCCAGTTAACGTCTGATAGCCGTTCAAACAGCAATGCGCTAGTATTTGCCAGAGTGGCTAAGAAGCTGGTCTCACCCGCCATCAATGCCTTAAAATCGCGGTTAAGATCCGCGTAGAATTCTGTTTTGTTCATTATTCAATCACTTAGTTGTCTTACAAAATTACCGCATAGCCTATTAAAATAAGCATTAAATGCGCTCATGCTCAAGATGAATCCGTTCATGAGTTAATATAACGTTCAACAATACTTATTTGTGCGCAGCTGATGGCCTTAAAAACAACCAAAATTACGCCGACAAAAAAGATAACTGTCCATACGGTAAGCGAAGCTTTGCCTCGTGCACATTATCAGCGTTGCCCGCAGTGCGATACGCTTTTTATGTTGCCGAAGATGAAATCGCATGAAAGTGCTTTTTGCCCCCGCTGCGACGCTAAAATTCGCGACGGACGCGACTGGTCGCTGACCCGTCTCGCCGCGATGGCCATCACCATGCTGCTTCTTATGCCGTTTGCCTGGGGCGAACCGCTGCTGAAGCTGTACCTGCTTGGTGTGCGTATTGATGCCAACGTACTGCAGGGGATCTGGCAGATGACGCGCCAGGGTGACCCGCTCACCGCCGCCATGGTGCTGTTCTGTACGGTCGGCGCGCCGCTGGTGCTGGTCGCCGCCATTGCCTATCTTTGGTTTGGTAACATTCTGGGGATGAATCTCCGCCCCGTGTTGCTGATGCTGGACAAACTGAAAGAGTGGGTCATGCTGGATATCTACCTGGTGGGCGTCGGCGTGGCGTCCATAAAAGTGCAGGACTATGCATTCTTGCAGCCCGGGGTCGGACTCTTTGCATTTATTTGCCTGGTCTTGCTCAGCATCCTCACACTCATTCATCTGAACGTCGAACAGCTCTGGGAGCGCTTTTACCCTCAGCGCCCGGCCACGCGACCGGATGAAAGTCTCCGGGTCTGTCTGGGGTGTCACTATACTGGCTTGCCCGACCCACGTGGCCGTTGCCCGCGGTGTCATATTCCCCTGAGACTGCGGCGCAACAACAGTCTGCAAAAATGCTGGGCCGCGCTGATTGCCTCGCTGGTCTTTTTGATCCCGGCCAATATGCTGCCGATTTCCATCATTTACGTGAATGGTGGGCGCCAGGAGGATACCATCCTCTCCGGGATCATCTCTCTCGCCCACAGCAACGTGGGGGTGGCGGCAATTGTGTTTATCGCCAGTATTCTGGTGCCGTTTACCAAAGTGGTGGTGATGTTTACCCTGCTCCTGAGTATTCACTTCAAATGTGAGCAAGGTTTACGTACCCGAATTCTGCTTTTGCGATTCGTCACCTGGATTGGCCGCTGGTCGATGTTGGATCTGTTCGTGATTTCGTTGATGATGTCGCTGATCAATCGCGACCAGTTATTAGCTTTTACAATGGGACCCGCAGCTTTTTATTTCGGCTCCGCGGTGATATTGACTATTCTTGCTGTGGAATGGCTGGATAGCCGCTTACTTTGGGATGCACATGAGTCAGGAAACGCCCGCTTCGCCGACTGAAGCGAGAATTAAAACAAAACGCCGCATTTCTCCATTCTGGTTGCTGCCTGTCATCGCCCTGATGATTGCAGGCTGGCTTATCTGGACGAGCTATGAAGATCGCGGAAGCACCATCACCATTGACTTCCAGTCTGCCGACGGCATTGTGGCCGGGCGAACCCCTGTCCGCTTCCAGGGGGTTGAGGTGGGTACCGTTCAGGACATCAGCCTTGGAAAAGGGCTGAATAAAATTCAGGTCCGCGCCAGCATTAAGTCCGATATGCAGGATGCGCTGCGCAGCGAAACGCAGTTCTGGCTGGTAACGCCTAAGGCCTCTCTGGCGGGTGTTTCAGGGCTGGATGCACTGGTTGGCGGTAACTACATCGGCATGATGCCGGGTAAAGGTGAACCGCAGGATCACTTTGTTGCGCTGGATACCCAACCAAAATACCGACTGAATAACGGCGATCTGATGATCCATCTGCAGGCACCGGATTTGGGTTCCCTCAACAGTGGCTCACTGGTTTATTACCGTAAAATTCCGGTAGGTCGCGTTTATGATTACGCCATCAACCCGAATAAACAGGGCGTGACGATTGATGTGTTAATCGATCGCCGCTTCACTAACCTGGTGAAAAAAGGCAGCCGTTTCTGGAACGTCTCCGGCGTGGATGCTGACCTCAGCCTGAGCGGTGCCAAAGTGAAGCTCGAGAGCCTGGCCGCACTGGTCAACGGCGCCGTTGCCTTCGACTCTCCGGAAAACTCCAGCCCGGCCACGGCAGATGATACCTTCGGATTGTATGCTGACCTGGCGCACAGCCAGCGCGGCGTGATCGTCAAACTCGCCCTGCCCGATGCTAAAGGGCTGAAAGCGGGTTCCACACCGCTTATGTATCAGGGATTGCAGGTTGGGCAGCTCACCAAAATGACGCTCAATCCAGGCGGTTCCGTGACCGGTGAGATGACCGTCGACCCGAGCGTGGTTGATCTCCTGCGTGAAAAAACGCGCATCGAGATGCGCAGCCCAAAACTGTCTCTGAACGATACCAGCCTGAGCAATCTTCTGACCGGCAATACGTTTGAACTGATCCCCGGTGAAGGTCAACCCAGCAACAGTTTCGTTGTTGCGCCGGCAGATAAAGCGCTACTTCAAAAACCGGGCGTCGTAACGGTAAAACTGACCGCGCCTGAAAGTTACGGTATCGAAGCCGGCCAGCCGCTGATTCTGCATGGTGTCCAGGTGGGCCAGGTACTGGAGCGTACGCTCTCTGAAAACGGCGTGAGCTTCTCGGTGGCTATCGATCCGCAATACAGCGACCTTGTCCATGGCGACAGTAAATTTGTGGTGAACAGCCGCGTCGACGTGAAGGTTGGCCTCGACGGCGTTGAGTTCCTCGGTGCCAGCGCCAGCGAATGGGTTAACGGCGGGATCCGCATTTTACCGGGCAATAAAGGCCCGGTGCGCGACAGTTATCCGCTGTATGCCAACCTGGACAAAGCGATTGAAAACAGCATGAGCGATCTCCCAACCACGACACTGACGCTAAGCGCCGAGACGCTTCCTGATGTCCAGGCTGGCTCCGTCGTGCTGTACCGGAAGTTTGAGGTCGGGGAAGTGATTGCCGTACGCCCTCATGCGGACGCGTTTGATATCGAACTGCATATCAAACCGGAGTATCGCAAGTTGCTCACCCCGAATAGCGTGTTCTGGGCCGAAGGTGGTGCGAAAGTGCAGCTTAACGGTAACGGGTTGACCGTGCAGACCTCCCCGCTTTCACGTGCGCTGCGCGGAGCGATCAGCTTCGATAACCTCAGCGGTGCGGGTGCAAACCTGCGCAAAGGCGATAAGCGTATTCTCTTCCCGTCTGAAACCGCTGCCCGTGCCGTTGGCGGACAGATTACCCTGCATGCTTTTGATGCAGGGAAGCTGGCGGAAGGGATGCCCATCCGTTATCTGGGTATTGATATCGGACAGATCCAGAAGCTGACGCTTATCACCGCCCGTAACGAGGTGCAGGCCACCGCCGTGCTCTACCCGGAATATGTTCAAACCTTCGCCCGCTCAGGCTCCCGCTTCTCGGTGGTGACGCCACAGATTTCGGCCGCTGGCGTTGAGCACCTCGACACTATCCTGCAGCCTTATATCAACGTCGAACCCGGTAAAGGGAATGCTCGCCGTGACTTTGAACTGCAGGAAGCCACGATCACTGACTCTCGCTATCTGGATGGCCTGAGCATTGTGGTGGAAGTGCCGGAAGCAGGCTCGCTGAACATCGGCACACCGGTGCTGTTCCGCGGGATTGAGGTGGGTACAGTGACGGGCCTGACGCTCGGTACGCTCTCTGACCGCGTGATGGTGGCATTACGCATCAGCGATCGTTACCAGCACCTGGTGCGTAATAACTCGGTGTTCTGGCTGGCCTCCGGCTATTCACTGGACTTCGGTCTGACGGGCGGGGTGGTGAAAACCGGCACCTTCAACCAGTTCATTCGTGGCGGTATTGCTTTCGCTACACCACCGGGGACGCCGCTGGCGCCGAAAGCGCAACCGGGCAAACACTTCCTGCTGCTCGAAAGCGAGCCGAAAGAGTGGCGTGAATGGGGCACTGCCCTGCCGCGTTAATCTCAGGGCTCCGGTGTCAACGCACCGGAGCCTTTATGTTACACTGCGCCCCTGAACTTTTCCCTGTGGTGTGCACGTGGCTCAAAACTCCGTATTTCTTCCTGAACAATTCCTGGCGCAGATGCGCGAGGCGCTTCCTTCTCACCTCTCGTTAGACGATTTTATCGCCGCCTGTCAGCGGCCGTTGCGCCGGAGTATTCGCGTCAACACGCTGAAAATAAGCGTCGCCGATTTTCTGGCGCTGGTCTCGCCGTATAACTGGCAACTGACGCCAGTACCATGGTGTGCAGAAGGTTTTTGGATTGAACGGGATGACGAAGCGTCGTTGCCATTGGGCAGTACCGCAGAACATCTGAGTGGTCTGTTTTATATCCAGGAAGCCAGCTCGATGCTGCCGGTTGCCGCCCTGTTTGCGGATGATAATACGCCAGAACGCGTCATGGATGTCGCTGCCGCGCCGGGCTCCAAAACCACGCAAATTGCCGCCAGGATGGGAAATCGCGGGGCCATTCTCGCCAACGAGTTTTCAGCCAGTCGCGTAAAAGTTCTGCACGCTAACATCAGCCGCTGCGGGATCCATAACGTTGCCCTGACGCACTTCGATGGCCGCGTATTTGGCGCAGCCCTGCCAGAAGCGTTTGATGCCATCCTGCTGGACGCGCCCTGCTCCGGCGAAGGGGTGGTGCGTAAAGATCCTGATGCGTTAAAAAACTGGTCTGTGGAGAGTAACCTTGAGATTGCCGCCACCCAGCGCGAACTGATCGACAGCGCCTTCCATGCCCTGCGTCCCGGTGGCACATTGGTTTATTCGACCTGCACCTTAAACCGTGACGAGAACGAGGACGTCTGTCTGTGGCTCAAGGCGCAATACCCTGATGCCGTCGAGTTCCTGCCGTTAAACGGCTTGTTCGCTTCAGCCAATGAAGCCGTCACGCCTGAAGGATTTCTGCACGTTTTCCCCCAGATTTATGACTGCGAAGGTTTTTTTGTCGCACGGTTGCGTAAAACGCAGGCGGTTGAGCCACTGCCAGCCCCGACGTTTAAGGTCGGCAATTTCCCCTTCGCCCCCATGAAAAGGCGTGAGGCGGAGCAAGTCACTACCGCCGCCGCTAAGGTCGGGCTGGCCTGGGATGAAACATGCCATCTTTGGATTCGCGATAAAGAGATTTGGCTTTTCCCGGCAAATATTGAGCCGCTTATCGGCAAGGTACGTTTTTCCCGCATCGGGATCCGCCTGGCGGAAGTGCACAATAAAGGCTATCGCTGGCAGCATGAGGCTGTTATCGCCCTCGCCGGCAGCGAGAATACGTTCGCCCTGACGCACCAGGAAGCCGAAGAGTGGTACCGGGGCCGTGATGTATATCCGGACAACACGCCATCGCATGATGAAGTGGTAGTGACCTATCAGGGTTATCCGTTAGGGCTGGCGAAAAAGGTAGGCTCACGTCTGAAAAACAGCTATCCGCGAGAGCTGGTTCGTGATGGGCGATTGTTTACCGGTAACGATCGCACCGGCTGAAAAAAGCGCATTTTTTTACTGGCGATTTTGCTCTCCTTGTCTACGATCAAAAATGGATGCCCATACTGGTCATACCAGATTTTGATAACACACCCGGAGAGCAATATGACGAAAACCAGCGTGCGTATTGGCGCTTTCGAAATCGACGACGCAGAATTGCGCGGCGAAGCACAGGGCGAACGAACGTTAAGTATTCCCTGCAAATCCGATCCGGATTTGTGCATGCAACTGGATGCCTGGGACGCCGATACCAGCGTACCGGCAATACTTGATGGAGAACACTCAGTCCTTTACCGTGAGCATTACGATAGTCAATCCGATGCCTGGGTCATGCGTCTTGCCTGACCTAAAGAGAACCCGCCCGAAGGCGGGTTATTTATTACTGAAGCTGCGCCAGCGTAAAGTAACCATCGAAAACGGCGCCGGTATCAATATAGTGCAGGTTATTAAAATCATACCGCCGGTCAAGTGGCGTATGTCCGAACCAGAAATGGTCCGCACCGCCGATCCCCTGCCCTTTCCCGACCATAAACCCCATCAGCCGGTCGCGATCCCATAGTACGTGCTGGGCGCTTACGGGTTTTTGCCAGCGGTATTCCGCTGCGGGATAGTCAGCGTGAGCAATCACATTCAAACCGTTTGCACAGGTTATCTCAATAATGTGCGGCAGTTCCCGACACGCATTAAGTAACGTCAGCGCCAGCTGCTGCTGTGTGTGCTCAAGGCGGGTAAACCAAATTCCGCCATTCATTGTCCAGAGTGCAAAATCATTATTATCAAGGCTGTCGATAGCCATTTGTTCATGGTTGCCCCGTACTGCACGAAACCATTTTTCATTCATGAGCTGTAAACATTTAATACTGTCAGGGCCACGGTCAATTACATCCCCTACGGAAATAAGCAAATCCTCATAAGGATTAAAATGCCGGCGTTTCAGTTCATCCATGAGCCACTGAAAACAACCATGTATGTCGCTGACAACCCAGACGTGCCGCCACTTCCCACCATCGATTCGCTGATACATAAAACCTCCTTGCTTAAGTATAGACGCAGCAGAAATTGCAGCTGACACGCGCAGCATTCACAAAGCCAAACGAACGGTAAACCAAATGGAAATAAAGATCCGCGCGCTATTAATCCCTTTTTGCTGACTCTTTAGAATAAGGCATGAATTAAACGAGAGGTCTTAACGTGTCTAATATGCACCTGCACAACGATGTGTTCTATCCGCATCGCACAAATATCATTTCCGAGCTGGTGAAAGGAAAACGCGTTCCGGGTCCAATCTGGCAGAAGCGCGAGTATCGTCTGAAGTTCCTGCTGCGCTCGCTCCTGTTCTGGTCTTCCACCCATCGCGTGCTGGAAACGCTCTCAGGACGTGATGATTTTGACCGTCTGCTGGCCTCTCAAATTACCTTACCGAGTAAAACCCATCGGCAGTATCTGATGCGTGGCCTGACGGCCGGCGATCGGGCTGACGCTATCATCAGCCATTATCACTGGGTCGATAGCCTGAAAAATATCACCCTCGCCAACGCGCTGACCAGCCCGCAAGAGCAGACGATAGTGCAATTTCAGGCAAAAAACGACGCGACGTATACCGTGAGTGCCTCCTCTGCCGGCAAAGCCGAGCGGGAAGGTGAAAGCACGCTGTGGCTGCGCGACAGCGAGAATACCGTGCTCGCAAGCCTGACGTTTAGCGTCGCCCGCAGCAACGGGCAGCGAGTGCTGGTGATTGGTGGGCTTCAGGGGCCACGTCGCAACGTCTCGCATGACGCCATTAAACTGGCGACCCGCGCCTGCCATGGCCTGTTTCCAAAACGCGTGCTGATGGAAGTTGTTTTCCAGCTGGCCGCACATTCATCCGTCCGGGCGATTTTTGCTGTCGGTGATGAGGGGCACGTTTTCCGCGCACTGCGTTACCGCCTGAGCAAAGGCCGTCATTTCCATGCCAGCTATGACGAATTCTGGGCGAGTCTGGACGGTAAGAAAATCTCCCCCTTCTGCTGGCAACTGCCGTTACAGATGGAGCGTAAATCCCTGGAAGATATCGCCAGTAAAAAACGGGCGGAATATCGCCGTCGCTTTGAACTGCTTGACTGCATTGAGGCTGAGGTAAAATCACGCTTTTAAGCGCGCTGAGAGCTTTCTTCAACTCTGCACAAAAATTTAACAAAACCGGCAAAAAGGGCTGGACTTACGCCTGCCGTTTTGTGATATGGTTGAAGGCGGATCACTGAACGTGTCCCTTCTGAAAGAGCCAGTGAAAGGAATAAATCGTTTGCTTTCAATCAGATAAAAAGAGACCGAATACGATTCCTGTATTCGGTCCAGGGAAATGGCTCTTGGGAGAGAGCCGTGCGCTAAAAGTTGGCATTAATGCAGGCTAAGTCGCCTTGCCTTTTAAGAATAGATGACGACGCCAGGTTTTCCAGTCCTCAGTTAAAGCGGCCGGAAAAAAAGCGTATGAGCATCATTAAAAGTGAAAAACCGCAGTGCTTTCGCAAGCATCTGCGGTTTTTTATTGGAAACCCGAAGATTAACAAAGCGTGTCTGCACGCTCGATAAACGGTGCCAGGCTCATCTTCTGCCCTGGATGCGCGGGATCATCAATCTGAATAACGCTGATTGGCTGTCCACTGCTTTTGCCGCTGGCGACCTGCTGCTCTGCGACATCATTTAAAGGGTATTGCACCAGCGTGCTTGGGTTAATCGCATACAAGGCGTGCCCCGGACGGCAGGTCAGCATCACCTCTTCACGATTAAACGCCCATTTGTCCTTACCCACTTCAAAACGGCTGACGGTAATGACCTGTGGTGCGGCCAGGGCACTCCCCGTGCAGGCCAGCAAGATGAGAGAAAGTAGTGTCTTTTTCATAGGATAGTTAACCTTGTCAGAAGGGTTCCCAGGTTGCGAACAGACTGACTGTAGCCAGCACCAGCGCACCCAGCACCACTTCTGCTTGTGTCATTCTGATAAATATTTGTTGTTCTCGCCCGCTTTGCGCACGAAACCGTGGCACCAGAAAATACCGATTTGCCAGCGCAATTACCACCATCAAAGCCACCAGCGCACATTTGAACAACAAAAATTGCACGTAACGGGCCAGCCAGGGAATATCGATACCCAGAATAAACAACGCATTGAAAACGCCGGTAAGCACCACGCCTGCTACGGCGTAATGCCCCACGCGTGAGAAGCGCATCATGGTGTAGATTGCGGCAGGCTGCCACTGCCCTTTCGCCAGACGCATGCAAAACAGCAGCGGCAGTAATCCGCCAAGCCAGGTTGCAGCACATAACACATGAAGAGCGTGATTAAGACGTTGTAATGCGCCCACCGCGCCTTCGTTCATTGTCGCATGCCCTACTCCCGCCAGCAGGATGAACTGTCCCATGGCGAGCAGTAACAGCCGTGAGCCTTTATGCGGTGCCAGCCATGCTGTACCGGCAGTAAGGACCGCGAGAATAATTTGCCACAGCCAGACGCTTCCAAACTGCGTCCCCAGCACGCTACGCCAGATGTCGGGGTTGACGACATCGCCCCAGCCATTCCCCATTAACCCACCCTGAAGCGTAAACATCAGGAGCGCTGTCACCAGGCTGATTAACGCCGCCATTCTCTGCTGCGACTGAAAACGCCGGGACATGAGCCGCTGCAGAGAGGAAGGAGCAAACCAGACGCTATACAGCGCATTGCCAAAAATAAGCATTAACGCGCCGAAATGGAGAAAGCGCAGCCCTACGTAGCACATCGCCAGCATGCTATTTCACGCTAAAGTGATAACTGCCTTTTGTCTTGTGGCCGTCTACCGACACCACATGCCAGTCAACCTGGTAGGTTCCGGGCGTCAACTCGCGATCCAGCGACACATTCAGCTGCGTCTTGTCTTTCTCGTCGCGTTTAACGGCACCGGTCCTGATGGTCTGCTTTTGTGCATCCGTCACCACCACACCGCTAAAACCGGGCTCAATACCTTCTGAAAACGTCAGCGTCAGCGTGCGCGGTGCCGTCACGAGGCTATCTGCTGCCGGAGTCTGTTGTTTAAGGTGAGCGTGCGCCAGCACGGAGGGTGACATCACGCAAGAGGCCAAAAAGACCAGTGCGCCTGCCGCGCGGGAAGAGGATAAACCCATCGCAATCATTCCTTTTTGTTATGCCTGTATGGCAAAGAATAACTCTGTATAATAAGCGAGTCGAGGATCATCCCACCTCTGCTTGTCATCGTCGAGCAATCGCGGTAACGTTGCCGCCGTCTAAAAAGGAGAAGGTAATGAAGATCAATCTGGCCGCCCTTCCTCAGGACGAGATGGATAAAGTGAATGTCGATCTCGCTGCCGCTGGCGTCGCATTTAAAGAGCGTTACAACATGCCCATCGTGGCTGAAGTGGTTGAACGTGAGCAACCTGCTCATCTGCGCGACTGGTTTCGCGAACGCTTAATTGCGCATCGTCTCGCCTCAGTTAACCTCTCTCGTTTACCGTACGAACCTAAAGTTAAATAAGCTTAACGAGTCGTTACACTTCCTTACGCGGAATATGGCAGGATAAGAAAACCCTTATTAAATTAGGTGTATTCTTAAATCACTGCGACTCTGTGTAAAGGAAGTCACGATGTCACAATGGAATATTGCTGCGGCCCAGTATGCCGGGCTGCACCACAGTGTAGATGAACATGTCGCGCACCATCTCCGTTTCATTGCCGAAGCGGCACGACAGCAGTGCGATTTGCTGGTATTCCCGGAGCTCTCATTAACTGGCCCAGGGACAACGACGCTCCCCGCCCCTCCCGATGATAAACAGCTGGCCCCGTTGCTAAACGCCGCGAAATTATACCGGATTACTATTATTGCCGGGCTTCCGCTCGACGTGAATGGCCATCGTCAGAAAGGCCTTGCCCTGTTTACCCCTTCTCGCCATAACATCCTGCGCTACCCTCAGGGTCGCGGTGCAAGCCTGATCCCGGGTGATAAACAGCTGACGATCATCGATGCACATGCTGATTCGCCAAATCTCGACCCGCAGGCGACGCTGTTTACCAGCTGCCAGTCAGTGGGAGATAGCCGCTGGCGGCAGTCCATCAGTACTCTGCAGCGATTCGCACACAAATATGCCATTGCGGTGTTAATGGCGAACGCACGCGGCGGCAGCGCGTTATGGGATGAAAAAGGTCAGTTGATCGTCCGCGCGGACAAAGGTGAACTGCTATTGACCGGATCTCTTGGCAGACAGGGTTGGCAAGGCGATATCATTCCTTTAGGCTAGGCGTTTTAGGCTCAGGAGAGTTCAATGCTGCGCGTCATCGATACCGAAACCTGCGATCTTCAGGGCGGAATAGTGGAAGTGGCTTCTGTCGACGTGATTGATGGAAAAATAGTCAACCCAATGAGCCATCTGGTACGTCCCGATCGCCCGATCAGCCCGCAGGCAATGGCTATTCATCGCATTACAGAATCGATGGTGGCGGACAAACCGTGGATAGAAGAGGTGATACCCCACTATTACGGTAGCCCGTGGTACGTCGCGCACAACGCCAGTTTTGACCGCCGGGTGCTCCCCGACATGCCCGGAGAATGGATTTGCACGATGAAATTGGCGCGTCGTCTCTGGCCTGGGATTAAGTACAGCAATATGGCGTTGTACAAATCCCGTAAGCTGAGCGTCAGAACGCCGGAGGGTCTGCACCACCACCGCGCCTTGTATGACTGCTACATCACCGCCGCGTTACTCATTGATATTATGAATAACTCCGGCTGGACTCCTGATGATATGGCGACCATTACCGGGCGTCCGGCGTTGCTGACTACCTTCACCTTTGGCAAATACCGCGGTCGGGCGGTTTCCGATATTGCGGATAAAGATCCGGGCTATCTGCGCTGGCTCTATAACAACCTCGATAAGATGAGCCCGGAACTGCGTTTAACGCTTAAGCACTATCTTGGCGAAGCTTAACGCTCCGCACGGCCTGGCAGCGTCTCCTGCGCCAGGCCAATCAAAAACGCATACTCCAGTGCCACGCCTTCGTAAGATTTAAATCGTCCCGATTTCCCGCCGTGACCGGAGTCCATATCCGTGCACAGCAGCAGCAGGTTGTCGTCGGTTTTCAGTTCCCGCAGTTTCGCCACCCATTTTGCAGGCTCCCAGTATTGCACCTGTGAATCGTGCAATCCGGTGGTCACCAGCATGTGCGGATACGCTTTCGCTTCCACATTGTCGTACGGGCTGTACTCTTTCATGTAGCGATAGTAGATCTCATCCTGCGGGTTGCCCCACTCTTCAAACTCTCCGGTCGTCAGCGGGATGGATTCATCCAGCATGGTCGTTACCACATCGACAAACGGCACCTGCGCAATAATCCCTTTAAAGCGTTCGGGACGCTGATTGATGACGGCCCCCATCAATAATCCTCCCGCGCTGCCGCCCATACCAAAGCAAAGCCCAGGATCGCCATAGCCCTGCTCAATCAACGCATCGCAGACGTCGAGATAATCATTGAAAGTATTTTTCTTTTTCAGGAATTTCCCGTCTTCATACCAGTGCTGTCCCAACTCCCCGCCGCCGCGAACATGCGCAATGGCGAACACAAAACCGCGATCCAGCAGACTTAACCGGCTGCTGCTGAAATCAGCGTCCATGCTTGAGCCGTAGGAGCCGTAGCCGTAAACCAGAATCGGATTCTTACCTTTCTGGAAATGCGCCCGATGATAAACAAGCGAGACCGGCACCTCGACGCCATCACGGGCGGTAACCCACAGGTGTTCGCTTCGGTAGTTGTCGGAATCGAACCCTTTCACTTCGGACTGTTTAAGCACCTGACGTTGCCCGGTGTCCATATCCAGCTCAAAGAGCGTATCGGGCGTGGTCATAGACGAGTAGCCGTAGCGCAGACGCGACGATTCCGGCTCAGGATTAAACCCTATCCACGTAACATAGGCCGGGTCGTCAAACGCAATCCCGATCACTTCCCGCGTTTTGCGGTTAATTTGCCGCAGGCTGGTCAGCCCCCGCTGGCGCTCCTCAACCACCAGCCAGTCGGTGAACAGCGTAAACCCTTCGAGCATCACCTGCTCCCGGGCGGGGATTAACACTTCCCACTTGCGTTCATCGCGTACTTTGGTTTTGTAGAGGCCAAAGTTTTTACCCTCCCGATTAGAGCGCAGGTAAAAGCTGTGCTGGAAGTGATCGAGGCTGTATTCATGATCTTTACGCCGCGGCAGGAAGCACAGCGGCTGCGCATCAGGTAGCTCGGCGTCCAGAAGCAGAACTTCAGAGGTGGTGGCGCTGGCCAGGAAGATAATCACATAGTGGCGGGACGAGGTTTTGTGCAGGCTGACATAAAACGTTTCGTCTTTCTCTTCGTAAACCAGTTCGTCGTCAGCAGAATCCGTCCCAACGGTATGACGCCACACCTGGTAAGGCAGCAACGTGGAGGCATGCTTTTTGACGTAGTAGACCGTTTCGGAATCATTCGCCCAGACAAAGTCAGGCGAAACGTTATCCAGCATTTCCGGATACCAGTTACCGGTTTCCAGGTTGCGAAAACGCAAACCGTACTGACGACGGGAGAGGTAATCCTCCGCCAGCGCCATAATGGTGTTATCGGGGGAGATGGACATGCCGCCGAGGGTATAAAACTCGCTGTGGGCGGCGCGCTGGTTGGCATCCAGCAGGATGTCCCACTCATCCCATTCGGCGCATAACACCGACTGTCGCTGGTAGATAGGGTACTCGTTGCCAGGTTCGTAGATATGGCGATATCGATAGCCATTTTTGGTCCAGGGCGCGGAAATATCGCGCTGGGGGATACGCTGCACCATTTCATTTAACAGCTGGTCCTGCAACGCCTGCTGGCTGGACATGACCTTGCGGCCATAGTCGTTTTCCTCGTGCAGATAGTCGAGCACTTCTGGCCGGGAACGGGAGTCGTCCCGCAGCCAGTAATAGTTGTCTATACGCGTATCGCCATGCGTGGTGATCGCATAAGGAGTACGTCGGGCTTTCGGTGGCATGTCATCATTCTTTTGAGTTTTACACCCTATAAGGTTGGCAAAACCCACGCATGATGCAAGCGAAACATGGCTGCGACGGCGGCAGTTAGCCCTGTAACGCCCGTTTTTGCTCCTGAATATCCTTCTCGATCCCGTCCCGGACATCTTGTGGGATCTTCAGGGCATCACCCAGCGCATTGAGATAGCTGCGCTCCATAAAGTGATCGATATCGATGGCGGCACAGCTCAGAAAATAGAGTTCAAGCGCCTCTTCCTCATTTTTCACGCTTTGCGCCAGACGCTGCGGTTCGAGTGGCTGTTCGATGGCCTGCGCCACCAGCGCTCTGCCCCTTTCTTCGACACCGGCCTCACGCAGTTGCTGCTCAATCGCCGATCGTTCCTGGTCATCAATGTGCCCGTCGCTTTTCGCCGCGAACACCAGCGCCAGGATGAGCCGTTCGGTACGCAGATCCAGCGGCGAGGTCTGCTCACCAAAGTGGGGTTCGTCGCTGTGCGCGGTCCGCACTCTGTCCTTGTATTTGTTCCACAGTACGGTACCCGCAATAGCGCCGCCGCCCGCCAGCAGCGCGCCGGTACCATACTTTGCCAGTAACTTACGCGAGGATTTATTGGCAACCAGCAGTCCAGCCAGCCCGCCAAGCGCCCCCGGCACCAGGAGTTTGCTCAGCCCCTGCTCGCCGGATGACGACGTTTTCTGCCCCAACATGGATTGCAATTGATTTAGCCAGCCTGACATGGTTTCCCTCACTTAACGGTGAATATGTCTCCCAGCGTAAGCGAGCAGGCGTCAGGAAATGTCTGCCACGGCTAAAGAAGCGCAAATTTCTTAACCGCTCTTGGGCCCTGAACAAGACAGACGCAAACGTTTACGTTTATAATGCGCGCAACTTTTTCAGGGGGATTGTTATGACTCGTTTAGGAACCGCGCTGCGACCTGCGGCGACGCGTGTGATGCTGTTAGGATCGGGCGAACTGGGTAAAGAGGTCGCCATTGAGTGCCAGCGTTTGGGCGTGGAAGTCATTGCAGTGGATCGTTACGCTGACGCACCTGCCATGCATGTCGCCCACCGTTCTTATGTGATCAATATGCTGGATGGCGATGCCCTGCGTACGCTGATTACGCAGGAGAAACCGGATTTCGTGGTACCCGAAATTGAAGCCATTGCCACCGATACGCTGATCGCCCTTGAGCAGGAAGGCCAGCGCGTGGTGCCCTGCGCAAAAGCGGCCAAACTCACCATGAACCGCGAAGGCATTCGTCGTCTGGCGGCTGAAGAGCTGGCCTTACCTACCTCAGGCTACCGTTTTGCCGGCGATAAAGCCGCTTTCCTGCAGGCTGTCGACGAAATTGGCTACCCGTGCATCATTAAGCCCGTCATGAGTTCCTCCGGTAAAGGACAGAGCTTTATCCGCGACAGCAGCACTCTGGATAAGGCGTGGGAGTATGCCCAGCAGGGAGGACGTGCCGGTGCCGGTCGCGTGATTATCGAAGGCGTCGTAAAGTTTGATTTCGAAATCACGCTGCTGACGGTCAGCGCCGTTGATGGCGTCCATTTCTGCGATCCGATTGGCCACCGTCAGGAAGATGGCGACTATCGTGAGTCCTGGCAGCCGCAGCAGATGAGCGACCTGGCGCTGGCACGTGCGCAGGAAATTGCCCGTAAAGTGGTTCTGGCGCTGGGCGGTTACGGATTGTTTGGCGTGGAACTGTTTGTCTGCGGCGACGAGGTAATTTTCAGTGAAGTCTCCCCTCGCCCGCACGATACCGGGATGGTCACGCTGATTTCACAGGACCTTTCTGAATTCGCCCTGCATGTGCGCGCCTTCCTCGGCCTGCCCGTTGGCGGCATTCGTCAGTACGGCCCGGCGGCTTCGGCGGTGATCCTGCCGCAATTAACCAGCCAGAACGTCACCTTTGATAACGTCGAAGGGGCTATGGGTGCAGGCTTGCAGGTTCGTCTGTTCGGGAAACCGGAGATTGACGGCACGCGCCGCCTTGGCGTGGCGCTAGCGACCGGTGAAAACGTGGATGAGGCTGTGGCAAGAGCCAAAACAGCCGCCGCGAACGTGAAGGTTGCAGGATAAAAAAAACGGGCCAGCAGGCCCGTTTTTCATACTGTCTTCGCTTACTGCTTCGCGCCTTCAACCGCTTCGCGAGCCAGTTTAGTGATGCGATCCCAGTCGCCTGCTTCCAGCGCATCCGCAGGAACCAGCCATGAACCACCGATGCACAGGACACTTTTCAGCGCCAGGTAGTCACGGTAGTTTGCCGGAGAGATACCACCCGTCGGGCAGAAGCGAACCTGAGAGAATGGACCCGCAATAGCCTGCAGCGCTTTGGTGCCGCCGTTAGCTTCAGCCGGGAAGAATTTGAACTCTTTCAGGCCGTAATCCATACCCATCATCAGTTCAGATACGGTGCTGATACCCGGGATCAGAGGGATCGTGCCTTCGGTTGCAGCTTTCAGCAGCGGCTCGGTCAGGCCAGGGCTGATAGCGAACTGCGCGCCCGCTTCGGTCACGTCAGCCAGCTGCTGTGCGTTCAGTACGGTACCCGCACCGATGATCGCGTCCGGCACTTCTTTGGCGATAGCGCGAATAGCGTCCATCGCGCAGGCGGTACGCAGAGTCACTTCCAGAACACGAACACCACCCGCGACCAGGGCTTTCGCCATCGGGACAGCATGTTCCAGCTTGTTCACCACGATTACCGGCACGACAGGGCCAGTGGTCAGGATTGCTTCTGCACTTGTTTTCCAGTTTTTCATCAGAGTTTTCTCTCGCCAGATCGATAAAATCAAGTCGTCTTAAAACGTAATACAGGTTGCGCCCTGCTCCGCACCGGAGAGTTTCTCACGCAGCGCGCCAAACATTTCGCGTCCGGTTCCCACGCGCGATGCGCTCAGGTCAGGAATATGTGGCTTACGTGCCGCCAGTTCAGCGTCATCCACCAGCAGGGTTAACTCACCTGTCTGACCGTTGACGCGGATCATGTCTCCATCACGAACTTTCGCCAGCAAACCGCCGTCGTAAGCTTCCGGGGTCACGTGGATGGCAGAAGGCACTTTACCTGATGCGCCAGAGAGGCGTCCATCGGTCACTAACGCAATTTTGAAACGGCGGTCCAATAATACACCAAGTGGCGGCATAAGTTTATGTAATTCTGGCATCCCGTTCGCTTTTGGCCCCTGATGGCGCACCACAACGACGCAATCTTTGTCGAGCAGACCGGCATCAAACGCAGGCAAAACGTCATGCTGGCTTTCAAACACCACGGCCGGCGCTTCGATAATCTGGTTCTCTTCCGGTACGGCAGAGGTTTTCATCACCGCACGCCCCAGGTTACCGCTGAGCACTTTGGTGCCGCCATGACGAGAGAAAGGTTGTTCAAAGGTGGCGATAACCTGTGCGTCAAGCGAGGCGGTGGCGCCTTCACGCCAGTCAAGCTCACCGTTATTGAGCCACGGCTCATGGGTATAACGCTGCAAACCAAAGCCCGCCACGGTGTTCACATCTTCATGCAGCAGACCGCCTTTCAGCAGCTCGCGCATCAGCACCGGCACGCCACCGGCAGCCTGGAAGTGGTTGATGTCAGCCGGGCCGTTCGGGTACAGGCGCGCCATCAGTGGCACCACAGACGAGATATCAGAGAAATCATCCCAGTTAATCAGGATGCCCGCCGCGCGCGCCATCGCCACCAGATGCATGGTGTGGTTGGTTGAACCGCCGGTTGCCAGCAGCGCAACGATACCGTTGACGATCACTTTCTCGTCGACCATTTTACCCAGCGGCATCCACGCGTTGCCGTTACCGGTCAGACGCGTTACCTGGCGGGCAGCTGTTTCAGTCAGGGCCTTACGCAGTGGCGCATCCGGCTGAATGAAAGAGGACCCAGGAAGCTGCATCCCCATAAATTCCACCACCATCTGGTTGGTGTTGGCCGTACCGTAGAAAGTACAGGTACCCGGCGCATGGTAGGAGGCGGCTTCCGCTTCCAGCAGTGCCTGACGGTCTGCTTTACCTTCCGCATACAGCTGACGGATACGCACTTTTTCTTTGTTTGGCAGGCCGCTTGCCATCGGACCTGACGGCACGAAGATCGCAGGCAGATGACCGAACGACAGCGCTGCCATGGCCAGCCCCGGGACGATTTTATCGCACACGCCGAGGTACAGCGCGCCATCAAACATATTGTGAGACAGGCCCACTGCGGCCGACATCGCAATCACTTCGCGGCTCAGCAGAGAGAGCTCCATCCCATCCTGACCCTGCGTCACGCCGTCGCACATGGCCGGCACGCCGCCCGCGACCTGGCCTACCGCATTGACGCTGTGCAGCGCTTTACGGATGATCTCCGGATACACTTCGTACGGCTGATGCGCAGAAAGCATGTCGTTGTAGGAGGTAATGATGGCGATATTGTTACGCAGCATGCTTTTCAGCGAGGCTTTATCGTCGGGCTGGCAGGCGGCGAAACCGTGCGCCAGGTTACCGCAGGCGAGTTGTGAGCGATGAACGGTATTACTTTTAGCCTGTTCAATCCGGGCGAGGTAGGCAGAACGGGTCTCTTTCGAGCGCTCAATAATGCGTTGTGTTACGCGTAACAATGTCGGATTCATAAAAGCTCCTCTAATTTATCTGTCCGGGCTCGGGAGTTTACAAAGTCGCTGGCGATTATTAACAACGCTGAAACGCTTGCTGTCCGGAGCTCAGGGGCAAAATCACTTCCGGCAGTGTAATAAAAAAAGCTCCGCGGGTGAATCCACGCGGAGCTTAAAAGTTTATAAATTGTGCCACGAGCTGTGTTAGATCATGTTACCGGTAAAATAACACCTAAGAGGCAGCTGATTATTTTACTCAAACTCATTCCAGGAGCGGCCATCACGGGTGATCATCGCGACGGACGCGACAGGCCCCCAGGTGCCCGCCTGATACGGTTTTGGCGCATCCTGATCCGCGGCCCAGGCTTCAGTGATGGAGTCGACCCATTTCCACGCTTCTTCCACTTCATCGCGACGCACGAACAGCGCCTGGATACCGCGCATGGTTTCCAGCAGCAGACGCTCGTAAGCATCGGCAAGGTGCGTCTGATTGAACGTTTCGGAGTAGCTCAGGTCCAGCTTGGTGGTCTGCAGGTTATGTTTGTGATCCAGGCCCGGCACTTTGTTCAGGATCTGGATGTCCACCCCTTCGTCTGGCTGCAGACGAATGGTCAGTTTGTTCTGTGGCAGCTCCTGCCAGGACTCTTTGAACAGGTTGAGTTCAGGGTTTTTGAAGTAAACGACCACTTCAGAGCATTTGGTCGGCAGACGTTTACCGGTACGCAGGTAGAACGGAACGCCCGCCCAGCGCCAGTCATCGATATCCACGCGGATCGCCACAAACGTCTCGGTATTGCTCGCCTTGTTGGCGCCCTCTTCTTCCAGGTAGCCCGGCACTTTTTTACCCTGAGCAAACCCTGCGGTGTACTGGCCGCGTACCGTTTTCTCACGCACGTTTGAGCGATCGATGCGACGCAGTGACTTCAGCACTTTCACTTTAGCGTCACGGATGCTGTCCGCCGTCAGGTCAGACGGTGGAGACATGGCAATCATGCAAAGGATTTGCAGCAGGTGGTTCTGGATCATGTCGCGCATCTGACCGGCCTGGTCAAAGTAACCCCAGCGGCCTTCGATACCTACCTCTTCGGCCACGGTGATTTCCACATGGTCGATGGTACGGTTGTCCCAGTTATTCACAAACAGGGAGTTGGCAAAACGCAGTGCCAGCAGGTTCAGTACCGTCTCTTTACCGAGATAGTGGTCGATACGGTAGACCTGGCACTCTTCGAAGTACTCGCCGACCTGGTCGTTAATTTCGCGGGAGGTTGAAAGAGAGGTCCCCAGCGGTTTCTCCATCACCACGCGTGCCGGTTTAGCGTTCAGCTTCGCTTCGCCCAGACCTTTGCAGATTGCACCGAAAGTGCTTGGTGGCATGGCGAAGTAGTTAATGGTGACACGGTTTTTCTGATCCAGCATCGCGCCTAAACGGTTAAACGCGCTGACGTCGTTCACGTCCAGGTTACAGAAATCAAGACGTCCGCTCAGGGTATCCCACAAACTTTCATCAATCTTTTCCTTCATGAAAGTTTCGAGCGCCTCGCGTACGACCTTGGTATAAGCTTCCTTGTCCCAGTCGGCGCGCCCAACGCCCAGGATACGCGTATCCGGATGAATTTGGCCCGCTTTCTCCAGTTGATACAGGGAAGGCAGCAATTTCCGGCGTGCAAGATCGCCTTTCGCGCCGAAAATGACCAGGTCACATGCCTGGGCTGTTTGCGTTACCGCCATGTCATTCTCCTCAGTTGGATCACCTGGTACTTCTGCCAGGTATCGTTGTAATTTTATTACGTTGCACTGTACTGCTTTTACGTCATTCCCGAAACCATTAGCGCTTAACCTCGCGTGCGATACCGCGATTTTTTCGCCGTCAGACGCGTGTGGTGGCGGAATCACGCAAAAAGCGTTGATTCTTTGAACTACAGGGTCATAACAAAACCCGACACCGATCAAGTAATGAAAAAAAACAACAACATTATCTTGTCGACTGTTACCCTTTATGGAAGCCACAGGGGTAATATCGGCTAAATCGAATCATGATTTCATGAATTAATGAAATCGTTTCCACCCATGAGCGCCCTGTTAACAATGAACATGCTGGAAAAAATCCAGTTCCAACTGGAACACCTTAGCAAATCCGAGCGAAAAGTGGCCGAAGTCATTCTTGCCGCTCCTGCTCAGGCGATTCATTCAAGCATCGCCGCTCTGGCGCAGGAGGCAGGCGTCAGCGAACCGACGGTTAACCGCTTCTGCCGTAGCCTTGAAACGCGCGGCTTTCCTGATTTTAAACTGCATCTTGCACAAAGTCTGGCAAACGGCACGCCTTATGTTAATCGCAATGTGGATGAAGACGACAGTGTTGATGCCTATACGGCGAAAATATTTGAGTCGGCCATGGCTACGCTGGACCACGTTCGCCAGTCCCTGGATATGAATTCCGTGAACCGCGCGGTGGATTTACTGACCCAGGCCAAGCGCATTGCGTTCTTTGGCCTCGGCTCGTCGGCGGCCGTGGCGCATGACGCCATGAATAAGTTCTTCCGCTTTAACGTCCCGGTCATTTATTCCGATGACATTGTCCTGCAACGCATGAGCTGTATGAATTGCAGTGAAGATGATGTCGTGGTACTCATTTCGCACACCGGGCGCACCAAAAGCCAGGTGGAGCTGGCGCAACTGGCGCGTGAAAACGATGCCATGGTTATTGCCCTCACGACGGCGGGCACGCCGCTGGCAAGAGAAGCAACGCTCGCCATCACCCTTGACGTCCCGGAAGACACCGACATGTATATGCCGATGGTCTCCCGTCTGGCGCAGCTCACGGTGATTGACGTGCTGGCAACCGGTTTCACCCTGCGCCGTGGCGCAAAATTCAGAGATAACTTGAAGCGTGTCAAGGAAGCGCTTAAGGAATCGCGTTTTGATAAAGAATTGCTTATGAAAAGCGATGTTCCCTAAATAGTTTAATAACTACGATGTAACGATTTACGGCATTCGGTCCTCTCTCTGTTGCCTTGCAGCAGATGAAGGCCGATTTAATGTTCACGCAACACCAAAGTTGTTTCAGTCAACGGAGTATTACATGTCCAGAAGGCTTCGCAGAACCAAGATCGTAACCACCTTAGGCCCGGCCACTGACCGCGATAACAATCTCGAGAAAATTATCGCCGCGGGTGCCAACGTGGTGCGTATGAACTTCTCTCACGGTACGCCAGAAGACCATAAATTACGTGCCGACAAAGTGCGTGAAATTGCGGCCAAACTTGGCCGTCATGTTGCTATCCTCGGGGACCTGCAGGGTCCAAAAATTCGTGTTTCAACCTTCAAAGAAGGTAAAGTCTTCCTCAATATCGGTGATAAATTCCTGCTTGATGCCAACCTGGGTAAAGGCGAAGGCGATAAAGAAAAAGTTGGGATCGACTATAAAGGTCTGCCGGCTGACGTTGTGCCTGGCGATATCCTGCTGCTCGACGACGGTCGCGTTCAGCTGAAAGTGCTGGAAGTTCAGGGGATGAAGGTGTTCACCGAAGTCACCGTCGGCGGCCCGCTCTCAAACAACAAAGGCATTAACAAACTTGGCGGTGGCCTCTCAGCCGAAGCGCTGACCGATAAAGACAAAGCGGATATCGTGACCGCTGCGCTGATTGGCGTTGACTATCTGGCCGTCTCCTTCCCGCGCTGTGGCGAAGACCTGAACTACGCGCGCCGTCTGGCACGTGATGCGGGCTGTGATGCCAAAATCGTTGCTAAAGTGGAACGTGCGGAAGCCGTTTGCGATCAGGACGCGATGGATGACGTGATTCTGGCGTCTGACGTGGTGATGGTTGCCCGTGGCGATCTGGGCGTGGAAATTGGCGACCCTGAGCTGGTGGGGATCCAGAAAGCCCTGATCCGCCGTGCACGTCAGCTTAACCGCGCCGTGATCACCGCAACCCAGATGATGGAATCCATGATCACCAACCCAATGCCGACCCGTGCAGAGGTGATGGACGTGGCTAACGCCGTGCTGGACGGTACCGATGCCGTAATGCTTTCTGCAGAAACCGCAGCCGGCCAGTACCCTGCTGAAACCGTAGCCGCGATGGCACGCGTTTGCCTGGGTGCTGAAAAGATCCCAAGCATCAACGTCTCTAAACACCGTCTGGACGTGCAGTTCGACAACGTGGAAGAAGCGATTGCGATGTCTGCCATGTACGCCGCTAACCACCTGAAAGGCGTAACGGCGATTATCACCATGACCGAATCTGGCCGTACCGCGCTGATGACCTCTCGTATCAGCTCCGGTCTGCCCATCTTCGCCATGTCTCGCCACGAGCGTACGCTGAACCTGACGGCGCTGTATCGCGGTGTCACGCCGGTTCACTTCGACAGCACCAACGACGGTGTCGCGGCTGCCCACGACGCCGTGAACCTGCTGCGCGACAAAGGCTATCTGGTCTCCGGTGATATCGTGATTGTGACTCAGGGTGACGTGATGAGCACCATCGGCTCGACCAATACCACTCGCGTATTGACCGTCGAGTAAGTACGCCCCTGTTAAAAAGCCCGCTCTTTTCGAAGCGGGCTTTTTTTTATTTCTGCTTATTTCTTCGGGTAAAGCTCTTTGCGTTTGTACGGCTCTGTTTCACCGGGCTTACGCGTTTTGAGCAACTTCAGTATCCACGTGTATTGCTCAGCATGCGGTCCCACCAGAATCTCGACCTCTTCGTTCATTCGGCGCGCAATGGTGTGATCGTCCGCCGTCAGTAAATCATCCATCGGTGGACGCACTTCAATGCTCAGGCGATGGGTTTTCCCGTCGTATACCGGAAACAGCGGAATGACGCGCGCACGGCAGACTTTCATCAGGCGGCCAATCGCCGGCAACGTGGCTTTATACGTCGCGAAGAAATCCACAAACTCACTGTGCTCGGGGCCGTGGTCCTGATCCGGCAGATAGTAACCCCAGTAGCCCTGACGCACGGACTGTATAAACGGTTTGATGCCATCATTACGCGCATGCAGACGGCCACCAAAACGGCGACGCACGGTGTTCCAGACGTAATCAAAGATCTTATTGCCCTGGTTATGGAACATTGCCGCCATTTTCTGCCCCTGTGACGCCATCAGCATTGCAGGAATATCCACACCCCAGCCGTGAGGAACGAGGAAAATCACCTTCTCGTTGTTGCGGCGCATCTCTTCGATGATTTCCAGCCCTTTCCAGTCAACACGCGTCTGAACTTTCTCCGGCCCTTTGAGCGCCAGTTCGGCCATCATTGCCATGGCCTGAGGCGCGGTCGTGTACATGTCGTCAATCAGCGCTTCGCGCTCGACGTCACTCTTCTCCGGGAAACAGTACAGGAGGTTAATCTGCGCACGGCGACGGGCACTTTTACCAAACCGGCCCGCCAGGCGGCCTATTTTTCCCAGTACCGGATCGCGAACCGAGGCAGGTAACATCGCAATCCCCGCAAATGCGTAAACGCCAAGCCAGGCACTCCAGTTGCGCGGGTGGCGAAAAGTTTTTTCAAACTCAGGAATGTACTCAATATTGTTTTTTTGGGTTTCCATGCTGGTTCCAGGGTCTGGTGACGCAAAATTTCATTCAGATAGTGTAGCGAGGCAGCCGCTCGCGCACAAAACAAAAAGCCGGCACATACTGAGGCCGGCTTTTTCACAAAACAGAGGGCTTAATCAAAGCGCAGCTGCGGAATCACCTCTTTCACCTGCGCCAGGTAATCGGAACGATCTTTACCTGTCAGGCCTTCGGTACGCGGCAGTTTCGCCGTAAGCGGGTTCACTGCCTGTTGGTTAATCCACACCTCATAGTGCAAATGCGGCCCGGTAGAGCGTCCGGTATTCCCGGAGAGCGCGATACGGTCGCCACGTTTCACTTTCTGTCCCGGCTTAACCAGCAGCTTACGCAGGTGCATATAGCGGGTGGTGTAGGTACGACCATGACGCACCGCGACATAATACCCGGCTGCACCGCTACGTTTTGCAATCACCACTTCGCCATCACCCACAGCCAGCACAGGGGTCCCCTGCGGCATGGCAAAGTCAACGCCACGGTGCGGCGCAACACGCCCGGTGACCGGGTTCAGACGGCGCGGGTTAAAGTTGGATGAAACACGGAATTGTTTAGCCGTCGGGAAGCGCAGGAAGCCCTTCGCAAGCCCGGTACCGCTGCGGTCGTAGAACTTACCGTCTTCGGCACGAATGGCGTAGTAATCTTTGCCATCAGAGCGCAGACGCACACCCACCAGCTGGCTCTGCTCACGCTTGCCGTCAAGCATTTCACGGGACATGAGAACGGAGAATTCATCGCCTTTCTTCAGTTTGCGGAAGTCCATTTGCCACTGCATGGCTTTGATTACCGAGCTGATCTCGGCGCTGGTCAGTCCCGCATCGCGCGCGCTGGAGACAAAGCTTGCGCCTACGGTCCCTTTCATCACGCTGTTCACCCAGTCGCCTTTCTGCATTTCACTGGTCATTTTGAAACCGTTTGCAGTGCGATCGTAGGTGCGGGTTTCGCGACGGGACATTTCCCAGGTCAGGCGTTGCAGATCGCCATCAGCGGTTAACGTCCAGGAGAGCTGTTGACCAATTTTCAGGTTACGAAGATCTTTATCCGCCGCCGCCAGCTGGCTGATGTTTCCCATGTCGATACCGTACTGGTTCAGAACGCTGCTTAACGTATCACCCGTCGAAACGACATATTCATGGATCCCCGCTTCATTCTCGGTTTTATCGTCCAGCTCATCCTGCGGGATGGCTTCATCTTCCTGAGCCGCCTGGTCGATAGGTTCACTGGCCTCAGGGAGGAGAGAGCGGATCTCGCTCTTCTCAAGCTCAATGGTTTTGATGATTGGTGCAGAACTCGGATGGTAAACATAGGGCCGCCAGACGGCGACCGCTAACGTGAGAACTGTAAGAGACCCCAGCATAACGCGATGGGGTCGAGGCAGATTGTTAAATGCCAGGGCGACAGAGCGGGCTATCTGTTGCACGTATTCACTTCCTCGTTAATCTCCTTTCAGGCAGCTCGCATACTGGTTCGCCAGTTGGCTGAGAAACTGCGAATAGCTCGCTTTGCTCAACTGGATATTCGTTCCTAGCGGGTCAAGGGTTCCCATGCGCACGGATGTTCCCCTGGCCACGGCTTCTACGACCGCTGGCCTGAACTGTGGCTCAGCAAAAACGCATGTCGCTTTCTGCTCAACCAACTGTGTTCTGATTTCATGTAAACGCTGCGCACCAGGTTGAATTTCAGGGTTGACGGTAAAGTGCCCCAGCGGGGTCAGGCCGTAGTGTTTCTCGTAATAGCCATAGGCGTCATGAAAAACGAAATACCCTTTTCCTTTCAACGGTGCGAGCTCATTACCCACCTGCTTATCGGTTGCGGCTAATTGTGCCTCAAAATCCTTCAGGTTGGCGTCTAGTTTGGCTCGACTTTGCGGCATAAGTTCCACTAATTTGTCATGGATTGCAACCGCCGAAAGCCGCGCTATCTCTGGGGAAAGCCAAAGATGCATGTTGTACTCGCCGTGATGGTGATCCCCATCACCTTTTTCGCCGTCGGCGTGTCCGGCATCATGTTCATCACCGTCGTCGTCAGCCCCTTTCATGAGCAACGGTTTCACGCCCGGGAGTTCGGCAATGGCGACCTGTTTTTCGCCCGGCACCTGTTTTGCCGACTTCTGCATAAACGCTTCCATCTCTGGACCAATCCAGACAACTAAGTCCGCGTTTTGTAAGCGTTTTACATCAGATGGACGCAGGGAATAATCATGCTCGGAAGCCCCATCAGGGAGCAGAACCTGGGTGTCAGTAACCCCATCTGCAATCGCGGAAGTAATGAAACCGAGCGGTTTAAGCGAAGCGACAACAGCAGCGTTAACATCTTGTGCTGTTGAACCCCAAAGGGCAGCGGATAATGCTGCGAAAAGAAGCGTATTTTTATGTAACATAATGCGACTAATCATCGTAATGAATGCGTGGGATGTGATATTATAACATTCGTTGACTTCTGCAAGCTTAAATTGACATGACAACTTTGGTTTCTCTCGACAATATTTCGGTCTCATTTGGCCAACGCCGCGTCCTCTCTGACGTGTCGCTGGATCTGAAACCCGGCAAAATTCTGACGCTGCTCGGCCCCAATGGCGCAGGGAAATCCACCCTGGTGCGCGTGGTGCTGGGTCTGGTAACACCTGACGAAGGGGTTATCCGCCGTGAGGAAAAATTACGCATCGGCTATGTGCCGCAAAAACTCCACCTCGACGCCACACTGCCGCTGACGGTTAGCCGCTTCCTGCGTCTGCGCCCCGGGACACATAAAGCCGATATTCTTCCGGCGCTGAAACGCGTGCAGGCAGGCCATCTGATCGATGCCCCGCTGCAGAAACTGTCCGGGGGTGAAACCCAGCGCGTATTGCTTGCCCGCGCCCTATTGAGCAGCCCACAGCTTCTGGTGCTGGATGAGCCGACGCAGGGTGTGGACGTGAATGGTCAGGTCGCACTTTACGATTTAATCGACCAGCTACGCCGCGAACTCAACTGTGCGGTGCTGATGGTTTCCCACGATCTCCATCTGGTGATGGCCAAGACCGACGAAGTGCTGTGCCTTAACCATCACATCTGCTGTTCCGGCACGCCGGAAGTGGTGTCAATGCACCCTGAATTCATCTCCATGTTCGGCCCTCGCGGCGCTGAGCAGCTGGGAATTTATCGCCATCATCACAATCACCGCCATGATTTACAGGGACGAATTGTCCTGCGCCGGGGAAATGGACACTCATGATTGAACTGTTACTGCCCGGCTGGCTGGCCGGGATTATGCTTGCCTGCGCCGCGGGCCCACTGGGCTCGTTTGTGGTGTGGCGCAGAATGTCCTATTTTGGCGATACGCTGGCACACGCGTCTCTGCTGGGCGTTGCCTTTGGCCTGTTACTGGACGTGAATCCCTTCTACGCGGTGATTGTGGTTACGCTGCTGCTGGCCGCAGGGCTGGTATGGCTGGAAAAACGCCCTCACCTCGCCATCGATACGCTGCTTGGTATTATGGCCCACAGCGCCCTGTCGCTGGGTCTGGTGGTCGTGAGCCTGATGTCGAACATTCGTGTTGATCTGATGGCCTACCTGTTCGGTGACCTGCTGGCCGTGACGCCTGAAGATCTGATCTCCATCGCCGCTGGTGTGGTGGTCGTGCTGGGTATTCTGCTCTGGCAGTGGCGTAATTTGCTGGCGATGACCGTCAGCCCGGATCTGGCGTTTGTCGACGGCGTGAAGCTGCAGCGCGTGAAGCTGTTGCTGATGCTGGTGACGGCGTTAACGATTGGTGTGGCGATGAAATTCGTCGGCGCGCTGATCATCACTTCCCTGCTGATTATCCCCGCGGCCACTGCGCGTCGTTTTGCCCGTACGCCGGAGCAAATGGCCGGTGTCGCGGTTATCATCGGGATGATTGCGGTAACGGGAGGGTTAACCTTCTCGGCGTTCTACGATACCCCTGCCGGCCCGTCTGTGGTGCTGTGTGCGGCGCTGCTGTTTATCTTCAGTATGATGAAGAAGCCTGCAAGCTGATCGCCTCTCCCCTCTCCCACCCGGGAGAGGGAACCTCTGCTACGGCATCGCTGGCGGGGTAATACCAAAATGGTTCCACGCCCGCACCGTTGCCATACGACCGCGCGGGGTACGTTGCAAGAAACCCTGCTGGATCAGATACGGCTCAAGCACATCTTCAATTGTCTCGCGCTCTTCACCAATCGCTGCCGCCAGGTTATCCAGTCCGACCGGACCGCCAAAGAACTTATCCAGTACCGCCAGCAACAGCTTACGGTCCATGTAGTCAAAGCCTTCGGCATCCACATTCAGCATATCCAGCGCCTGCGCTGCAATCTCAGCCGAGATCGTGCCATCGTGCTTTACTTCGGAAAAGTCACGTACGCGACGCAACAGGCGGTTCGCAATACGCGGCGTCCCCCGGGAGCGCTTCGCTACCTCAAACGCCCCTTCCTCGCTCATCTCCAGCCCCATATAGCGGGCACTGCGGCCAACGATATGCTGAAGATCCGCAACCTGATAGAACTCCAGACGCTGAACGATACCAAAACGATCGCGAAGCGGAGAGGTCAATGACCCGGCGCGCGTCGTCGCGCCAATCAGGGTAAACGGAGGCAGATCGATTTTGATGGAACGTGCTGCCGGACCTTCACCGATCATGATGTCCAGCTGGTAATCTTCCATCGCCGGATAGAGCACCTCTTCCACGACCGGCGACAGACGGTGGATCTCATCGATAAACAGCACGTCATGCGGTTCAAGGTTGGTCAACATTGCCGCCAGATCGCCCGCTTTTTCCAGCACCGGGCCAGAGGTTGTGCGCAGGTTAACGCCCATTTCATTGGCGACAATGTTCGCCAGCGTGGTTTTCCCCAGACCGGGGGGGCCAAAAATCAGCAGGTGATCGAGTGCATCGCCGCGCAGTTTTGCCGCCTGGATGAAGATCTCCATCTGAGAACGAACCTGCGGCTGGCCAATATACTCATCAAGCAGTTTCGGGCGGATGGCGCGATCCACCACGTCTTCTGCCTGAAGGGTGCCTGCCGATACCAGGCGATCTGCTTCAATCATCCTTTACCTCACAATGCCGCGCGTAGCGCTTCACGAATCAGGGTTTCACTGCTGGCATCCGGTTTGGCAATTTTGCTCACCATCCGGCTGGCCTCCTGAGGTTTATATCCCAGCGCCACCAGCGCAGCAACCGCTTCCTGTTCAGCATCGTCAGAGGCTTGCGCGCCCGGCGAGGTAAGCACCAGATCAGCGGCAGGCGTAAACAGATCGCCATGCAGACCTTTAAAGCGGTCTTTCATCTCGACAATCAGACGCTCCGCAGTTTTCTTGCCGATACCCGGGAGTTTAATCAGCGCAGCAGGATCTTCGCGCTCAACGGCATTGACGAACTGCGGAGCGGACATGCCGGACAAAATAGCCAGCGCCAGCTTCGGCCCGACGCCGTTGGTTTTGATCAGCTCGCGAAACAGCATCCGTTCCTGTTTGTTGTTGAAGCCATACAGCAACTGGGCATCTTCACGCACCACAAACTGGGTAAAGACAATCGCCTCTTTGCCCGCGTCCGGCAACTCATAGAAGCAGGTCATCGGCATATGGACTTCATAGCCCACGCCACCGACTTCCAGCAGCACTAACGGGGGTTGTTTTTCAATGATGATGCCTCTGAGTCTGCCTATCACGTGACGCTCCTGCGTTCTGGAAGAAATTAACTGCCGACATAATAAAAAAAGGCTGGATAAACATCCAGCCTGATTTGTCATTATCGTAACCTGCCTCGCGCCAGATTAAGCCGCGATTCGCTCATCTGAATCGCGTTCTGGCTTATATGACAGTGGGTAATGGCTATCGCCAGCGCATCGGCGGCGTCTGCCTGCGGATTCGCGGGAAGCTTCAGGAGCGTGCGCACCATATGCTGCACCTGACTTTTCTCCGCGCTACCAATCCCCACGACGGTCTGTTTAACCTGTCTGGCTGCGTATTCGAACACCGGAAGATCCTGATTCACCGCCGCAACAATGGCGACGCCCCGTGCCTGACCCAGTTTTAACGCTGAATCGGCGTTTTTCGCCATAAAGACCTGCTCGATGGCAAAAAAGTCGGGCTGAAACTGGGTGATGATCTCCGACACGCCAGCATAGATTAGCTTCAGGCGCGACGGCAGATCGTCCACTTTGGTCCGAATACAGCCGCTGCCAAGGTAGGTTAACTGGCGCCCTACCTGCCGGATGACGCCATAACCGGTGACGCGCGAGCCGGGGTCAATCCCGAGGATAATCGACATCACGCGTCTCCCGTAAACGGTTTATACGCTCTCATCAGAGAGTCGCTGCAACCTCATCAGAGATTTCACCGTTATGATACACTTCCTGCACGTCGTCGCAGTCTTCGAGCATGTCGATCAGACGCAGCAGTTTAGGTGCCGTTTCCGCATCCATGTCCGCTTTGGTTGACGGGATCATGGAGACTTCAGCGTTGTCGGCTTTCAGACCCGCCGCTTCCAGCGCGTCACGTACCGCGCCCATCTCTTCCCACGCGGTGTAGACGTCGATTGCGCCATCATCATAGGTCACAACGTCTTCTGCACCGGCTTCCAGCGCCGCTTCCATGATTACGTCTTCGTCGCCTTTCTCGAAGGAGATGACGCCTTTTTTGCTGAACAGATAGGCCACGGAGCCGTCAGTGCCCAGGTTACCACCGCATTTGCTGAAGGCATGACGCACTTCCGCTACGGTACGGTTACGGTTGTCGGACAGACATTCAACCATCACCGCCGTACCGCCAGGACCGTAACCTTCATAAATGATGGTTTCCATGTTCGCGTCTTCATCACCGCCTACGCCACGTGCGATAGCACGGTTCAGGGTGTCACGCGTCATGTTGTTGGACAGGGCTTTATCCACTGCCGCGCGCAGACGCGGGTTAGACGCCGCATCGCCGCCGCCCAGACGTGCCGCTGTAACCAGCTCACGAATAATTTTGGTGAAGATCTTACCGCGCTTGGCATCCTGTGCCGCTTTGCGGTGTTTGGTGTTGGCCCACTTACTATGACCTGCCATAAAAATTTCCTCAAAGAGCGCGCCTTTTCAGGCTACGTTAATTACAAATTCTTCAATCGCCTGCCGGTTGCTCCACGATTTGGTCAGTGCAGCGGCATCCGCCGCATCCACCCAGCGGTAGGTCAGGTGTTCGGTAAACACGATCTCCCGTTCATGGGGGAGCGCGAGACAGAACCACGATTCCGTATTGCGCTCAATACCCGGCGCATAGCGATGACGTAAATGGCTAAAAATTTCAAACTCCACCGTGCGCTGACAGTCCTTCAGGGTCAGTTGCTCGCAAGCAACGTCAATGGTGACCTCTTCCTTTACTTCGCGCGCGGCGGCCTGCGACGCGGTCTCCCCCTCTTCCAGGCTGCCGGTAACCGACTGCCAGAAATCAGGGTCATCGCGCCGCTGCAACATCAGCACCCGTTTCGTATCTTCTGCATAAATGACAACCAGAACCGAAACGGGACGCTTATACTGCATATTATTCGTTCTCCGAAATCTCTTTTGAAGCTTTCGGAAGCACCTGAATGCCCAGCTCAGCCAGCGCGGCCGGGTTGGCAAAGCTTGGGGCTTCCGTCATCAGACATGCCGCAGCCGTGGTTTTCGGGAAGGCGATAACATCACGAATGTTGTCGGTGCCGGTCAGCAGCATGGTCAAACGATCAAGACCGAATGCCAGACCCGCGTGTGGCGGCGTACCGTATTTCAGGGCGTCCAGCAGGAAGCCGAATTTCTCGCGCTGTTCGTGCTCGTTAATTCCCAGAATACCAAACACGGTTTGCTGCATTTCGCCGCTGTGAATACGCACGGAACCGCCACCCACTTCGTAGCCGTTGATAACCATGTCATACGCGTTTGCTACCGCATCTTCCGGTACCGCTTTCAGCTCTGCCGCCGTCATGTCTTTTGGCGAGGTGAACGGGTGGTGCATTGCGGTCAGGCCGCCTTCACCGTCGTCTTCGAACATTGGGAAGTCGATTACCCACAGCGGAGCCCATTTGCTCTCGTCCGTCAGGCTCAGGTCTTTACCCAGCTTCAGACGCAGCGCGCCCATCGCGTCAGCAACGATTTTCTTGTTGTCTGCGCCAAAGAAGATCATGTCGCCATCCTGTGCGCCGGTGCGCTCGAGGATCGCTTCCACGATTTCCGCGTTCAGGAATTTCGCCACCGGGCTGGTAATGCCTTCCAGACCTTTCGCACGTTCGGTCACTTTAATATAGGCCAGACCTTTCGCGCCGTAGATCTTGATGAAGTTGCCGTAATCGTCAATCTGCTTACGGCTCAGCGCCGCACCGCCCGGTACACGCAGGGCAGCCACGCGACCTTTTGGATCGTTAGCCGGGCCGGCAAATACCGCGAACTCAACGGATTTCACCAGGTCTGCAACGTCCACCAGCTCCATCGGGTTACGCAGGTCTGGTTTGTCCGAACCGTAGCGGCGTTCAGCTTCAGCGAAGGTCATGATGGGGAAATCACCCAGTTCCACGCCTTTCACGTCATTCCACAGACTGCGCACCAGGGCTTCCATCACTTCACGCACCTGCTCGGCCGTCATGAAGGAGGTTTCCACATCGATCTGGGTAAATTCTGGCTGACGGTCAGCACGCAGGTCTTCGTCGCGGAAGCATTTTACAATCTGATAGTAGCGATCGAAGCCGGACATCATCAGCAGCTGTTTGAACAGCTGAGGAGACTGTGGCAGCGCGTAGAATTTGCCTTTGTGTACACGGGATGGAACCAGGTAATCGCGCGCGCCTTCCGGCGTGGCTTTGGTCAGCATCGGGGTTTCGATGTCGAGGAAACCGTGGTCATCCATAAAGCGACGCACCAGGCTGGTGATTTTCGCACGGGTTTTCAGGCGCTGAGCCATTTCCGGACGACGCAGGTCCAGATAGCGGTATTTCAGACGCGCTTCTTCAGTGTTGACGTGGTTGGAGTCCAGCGGCAGCGCTTCAGCACGGTTGATGATAACCAGATCCGACGCCAGCACTTCAATTGCGCCGGTCGCCATGTCTGCGTTAACGTTTTTCTCGTCACGCGCACGTACGGTGCCGGTGACCTGAATGCAGAACTCATTACGCAGCTCAGAAGCCAGCTTCAACGCATCTGCGCGATCTGGGTCGAAGAACACCTGAACGATACCTTCGCGGTCGCGCATATCGATGAAGATAAGGCTCCCAAGATCACGACGACGATTGACCCAACCACACAGGGTTACCTGCTGTCCAACGTGGGACTGACGCAGCTGCCCGCAATATTCTGTACGCATGAGATATCCCTTAATTAGCCGCAGGCTAAATGTCGCCTGGAATGCAGGCTACTATGTCGCAGCTTTCTGTATGTCACAACTGGATGAAAAAAGGCGGCTATTATACTGGAAATTCCGCCAGACGATAAGAGCGAACCACGGCCAGACGGTCGTTTGCTGCGCGCTTATTGCGTATTCTCACAAAAATTAACAAAATTATCCGACCGATAACAGGTCATTACGTCGTAAGGTGTAGCGGAAGCGACTCATTTCACTGGAGTTACCATGTTAACACTTAATGCCCGCAAAACCGCGCTTGTGGTGATTGATTTACAGGAAGGGATCCTGCCGTTTGCCGGAGGCCCGCACAGCGCCGAAGATGTTGTCAGCCGCGCCGCGCGTCTGGCAGAAAAATGCCGTGCCAGCGGTGCCCCTGTGATCATGGTGCGCGTTGGCTGGTCAGCGGATTTCGCTGAGGCCTTAAAACAGCCTGTCGATGCTCAGGTTGCAGCACATTCACTACCTGAAAACTGGTGGACCTATCCGGTTTCGCTCGGCAAACGGGACAGCGATATCGAAGTGACCAAACGCCAGTGGGGCGCATTCTACGGCACCGATCTTGAGCTGCAGCTGCGTCGGCGCGGTATCGACACCCTGATTCTCTGTGGGATCTCCACCAACATTGGCGTGGAATCCACCGCCCGAAACGCCTGGGAACTGGGCTTTAACCTGGTGATTGCTGAAGATGCATGCAGCGCAGCGTCTGCGGAGCAGCACCAGGGCAGTATGACCCACATCTTCCCGCGCATTGGCCGCGTGCGTAGCACGGACGACATTATAAGCGCCCTATGATCTACCTTGGCCTGCCCCAGTGGTCGCACCCGAAATGGGTGCGCCTGGGTATTACCAGCCTTGAAGAATATGCCCGTCATTTCAACTGCGTCGAGGGCAATACCACCCTCTACGCGCTACCCAGAGCAGAGATTGTTGAGCGCTGGCGCGACCAGACGACCGATGATTTCCGCTTCTGCTTCAAGTTTCCGGCGACGATCTCCCACACCGCTGCGCTGCGAAACTGCGGTGATTTGACCGACGAGTTCTTTGGCCGGATGTCACCGCTGGCGAACCGCATCGGTCAGTACTGGTTGCAGCTTCCGGCCACCTTTAGCCCACGTGACCTGCCTGCGCTATGGCAGTTCCTTGATACCCTGCCCAAGGACTTTACCTATGGCGTTGAGGTGAGACATGCGGCGTTTTTTGCCAAGGGAGAGGCTGAAACGGCGCTTAACCGTGGCTTACATGCGCGCGGGGTGAACCGGGTGATTCTCGACAGCCGCCCCGTGCACAGCGCCATCCCGCATAACGAGGCCATCATTGATGCCCAGCGTAAAAAGCCCAGAGTGCCTGTTCACGCCGTGGTCACCGCGCAAAACCCGATGGTCAGGTTTATCGGCAGCGATAATATGCAGCAAAACCAGGAGATGTTCGCCGTCTGGCTGCAAAAATTAGCAAAATGGGAGCAAACCACCACGCCGTATCTCTTTCTCCATACGCCGGATATCGCTCACGCCCCCGAACTGGTCGATGTTCTCTGGCAGGCCTTGCAGGCTGCGGTTCCGTCTGTAGGCAGCGCCCCTTCTATCCCACAACAATCTTCTCTTTTCTGATATCAGCCCCTATCATAGGAAGGTGCCATCTGCCAAAAACAGGGAGTTAGTATGGTCAGCGCGCTGTATGCGGTGTTAGGTGCATTACTGCTGATTAAGTTTTCATTTGATGTTGTGCGCCTGCGGATGCAGTACCGTGTTTCTTACGGTGACGGCGGTTTTTCTGAGTTACAAAGCGCTATCCGCATTCACGGTAACGCGGTTGAGTACATCCCCGTTGCGTTAATTTTGCTGCTGTTTATGGAAATGAACGGCGCGGAAACCTGGATGGTGCACGTCTGCGGCCTGCTTCTGATTGCAGGCCGGTTAATGCATTATTACGGCTTTCACCATCGCTTATTCCGCTGGCGCCGTTCCGGCATGAGCGCGACCTGGTGTTCGCTTTTGCTGATGGTGCTGGCTAACCTTTGGTATATGCCGTGGGAGTTGGTTTTCTCCTTCCATTAGCGCACAATACGCCACTTTATTTTTCCCGGATTTTTACGTTATGTCAGATCGCGACACGCTTTTTTCCGCGCCTATCGCCAGCCTGGGCGACTGGACCTTTGATGAACGGGTAGCCGAAGTCTTCCCGGATATGATCCAGCGCTCTGTTCCCGGTTATTCCAATATCATCTCTATGATCGGCATGCTGGCTGAGCGCTTCGTTCAACCCGGCACGCAGGTGTATGATCTGGGCTGCTCGCTCGGCGCGGCAACGCTGTCTGTTCGTCGTAACGTTCACCATGAAGGCTGCAAAATCATTGCCGTCGATAACTCCCCGGCCATGGTGGAACGCTGCCGTCGCCACATCGACGCGTATAAAGCCCCGACGCCAGTCGAGGTTGTGGAAGGTGATATCCGTGATATCGACATCCATAACGCGTCTCTGGTGGTTCTGAATTTTACTCTGCAGTTCCTGGTGCCTGAAGACCGTCAGCTGTTGCTGGACAAAATTTATAAAGGCCTGAAACCCGGTGGCGCGCTGGTGCTGTCCGAGAAATTCAGCTTTGAAGATGCCGAAGTGGGTGAGCTGCTGTTCAATATGCACCACGACTTCAAACGGGCCAACGGCTATAGCGAACTGGAAATTAGCCAGAAACGTAGCATGCTCGAAAACGTGATGCTGACGGACTCCGTCGAAACCCATAAAGCACGCCTGCGTCAGGCAGGCTTCGAGCACAGCGAACTGTGGTTCCAGTGCTTCAACTTCGGCTCACTGGTGGCGCTGAAAGGTGGGGACATCGCATGATCGAGTTCAGTAATCTCTATCAGCTGATTGCCAAAAACCACCTCTCCCACTGGCTGGAGACGCTGCCTGCACAAATTGCTGCCTGGCAGCGGGATCAGCAGCATGGTCTGTTAAAGCAGTGGTCCAACGCGGTGGAGTTTCTGCCGGAACTGACCCCACACCGTCTGGATCTGCTCCACAGCGTTACCGCGCAAAGCGAAACGCCGCTTCCGCCCGGGCAGATAAACCGCATTGAAACGCTGATGCGTAACCTGATGCCGTGGCGCAAAGGTCCGTTCTCACTCTACGGCGTTAACATTAATACAGAATGGCGTTCTGACTGGAAATGGGATCGCGTGCTGCCTCACCTTTCCGACCTGACCGGGCGAACCATTCTGGATGTTGGCTGCGGCAGCGGTTACCACATGTGGCGCATGATTGGCGCAGGGGCACATCTGGCGGTGGGGATTGACCCTATGCAGCTATTCCTGTGCCAGTTTGAAGCGGTGCGTAAATTGCTGGGTAACGACCAGCGCGCGCACCTGCTGCCGTTGGGTATTGAGCAGCTCCCTGCCCTGAAGGCGTTTGACACCGTGTTTTCGATGGGGGTCCTGTACCACCGCCGCTCCCCACTCGAACATCTGTGGCAGCTGAAAGATCAGCTGGTCAGCGGCGGCGAGCTGGTGCTGGAAACGCTGGTGGTAGAGGGTGATGAAAATACCGTTCTGGTGCCGGGCGATCGCTATGCGCAGATGCGGAACGTTTACTTTATCCCTTCCGCGCCGGCGCTGAAAAACTGGCTGGAGAAATGCGGTTTTGTGGATGTCCGTATTGCCGATGTCTGCGTAACGTCAACTGAAGAACAGCGTCGCACCGACTGGATGATCACCGAATCGCTGGCGGAATTCCTCGATCCGGCAGACCACAGCAAGACTGTCGAAGGGTATCCTGCGCCAATGCGCGCGGTGTTGATCGCGACGAAACCGTAGATTCCCCCCCCGGCCCTCTTCCCAAAGGGCGAGGGAGAAAAGACCGCACCGTACTGTCCCCTCTCCTCTTTGGGGAGAGGGTTAGGGTGAGGGGGCATAAAAAAAGGCCCCTGTTGAAATTGCAGGGGCCTGGTACAAGCAAGCATCATATTGGGCGACATGATGCGCGGTAAAAATCGGTACGTTGCTACACGTGATGACGTTCAATCATCGATTTCATTACCGCAACCGACTCTCCCTCTACACCGTAGCGTGAGTACTCATCCGCTTCAGCATCCGTCGACATTGACAACCCTGTGTTGCGATAACGCATGGGCGATGGCATCCATTTGCCCGCAGAGCTGTGAAGCTCCTCTACCCCGGCGTTTAAAAACAGTTCCATATTGCTGGCACGCACTCCCGCACCCGCCATTATTATTGGAACACCGGAATGTGCTTTTAGTTCCGTAATTAATTGCAGTCCTTTTTCAGCAGAGGACTGCTGACCCGATGTCAGGACCCGCGCCACGCCAAGTTCAGCAAGAATATCAAAGGATTGCAGGGGATCTTTACACATATCAAACGCGCGATGAAAAGTGACCGCCATCCCTTTTGCCGCGTTCATGACCTGACGCATGCGCGGCAGATCGACATTGCCGTCTTCATCAAGCAACCCAATAACCAGGCCGGGGAATCCCAGATCGCCAACGAGAGTGATATCTTCAAGCATGGCACTGAACTCACCCGGCGTGTAACAGAAATCGCCGCCGCGAGGACGAATAATCGGGTGTACCGGAACGGTGACAGCCTGACGGGCAGACTTCAGCATCCCGTATGAAGGCGTTAACCCACCCTCTTTGGGTGCGGCGCACAGTTCAATGCGGTCAGCCCCGTGCTGTTGCGCGGTGACGGCACACTCCACGCTGTAACAACAAATCTCCAGCAGAGCCATTACATCCTCCTTAATATCCACTTAACGCACCATCATGACACGCAGGCTACGCCCGGTCTCAGCGTACGGTCACATCTTATGCTTCGCTGGCAACAATCTGTTCAATCGTCCAGGGATGGAACTTCACGGTAACCTGTCCGTCAGTGACGGCCAGAGTAGGATTAGGCAGACGCTCACGTTCGCCTTTCGGGGAACTTGTTTTCACAAAAATGCCAGGCTTGCTCAGACCCTCGTCAGACAACAGCGCCAGTGCACGAGCATTCAGCGTTTCGGGCTCACCCGGCAGGACAATTTCGATATGCTCCCAGCCTTCATGCGGGTAGCGTTTCTCACCCGGCCAGGGCAATTCGACCACACTGAACTGCCAGTGAGCCACGCAAACCGGTTCTTGCAGTTTGAACAGGCAGATGGGGCGACCGTTGATGATGTTCTCTGAGAGTAACTCGCCACACTGTTCAAACCCGCGACGCCAGCGCTCGGCGGTTGCGTTCTGATGACAGCGCAAGGAGATGTGATCGGCCTTAAGCGGCGCAATATCCAGACCAAGGCGGGTGGCAAGTTCTGTGAACGCCTGGGTGAAGCGCGGTAAATCTGCGGAAATATCATGCAGTTCGTCAATGGAGTGCCAGTTCGCCATACGTCAGCCTCTTATCGTGTCGCAAAGCCGCTAATTTACTCTGTTGCCCTCTTTCGACCAACCTCTGAATAGCGGTTTTTACGACTGCATGTTTATGCATGCTTTCTTAGCCTGGATTCTGAGCAATCTTCGGCCCCCGCAATGCTGACGCCAGAAGGCATTTGCAGTATACTCCCGCCCTAAATTCTTTAACTGGCGCGGGCGGTTATTTGCCCGCATCAAAAATGTAAGGTATCCAGGTGAATATTCAGGCTCTTCTCTCCGAAAAAGTCAGTCAGGCACTGATTGCCGCAGGTGCGCCTGCGGATTGCGAACCGCAGGTTCGTCAGTCAGCAAAAGTACAGTTTGGCGACTATCAGGCTAATGGCGTGATGGCAGTGGCTAAAAAACTGGGTATGCCGCCGCGACAACTCGCCGAGCAGGTGCTGACTCATCTGGATCTCACCGGTATTGCCAGCAAAACTGAAATCGCCGGCCCTGGATTTATCAACATCTTCCTTGAGCCTGCTTTCCTGGCACGCCACGTTGACGCGGCGCTGAAATCTGACCGTCTGGGTGTCTCCCAGCCAGAAGCGCAGACCGTGGTGATTGACTACTCAGCGCCAAACGTGGCGAAGGAGATGCACGTAGGGCACCTGCGTTCCACCATTATCGGTGACGCGGCCGTGCGTACCCTGGAATTCCTCGGACACAAAGTGATCCGCGCGAACCACGTGGGCGACTGGGGTACCCAGTTCGGGATGCTGATTGCTTACCTGGAAAAACAGCAGCAGGAAAACGCGGGTGAGATGGCCCTGGCAGACCTGGAAGGGTTCTACCGCGAAGCTAAAAAACACTACGACGAAGACGACGCTTTTGCCGAGCGCGCGCGCAGTTACGTGGTAAAACTGCAGGGCGGTGACCCGTACTTCCTCGAGATGTGGCGCAAACTGGTTGACATCACCATGTCCCAGAACCAGCTCACCTATAACCGTCTGAACGTTACCCTGACCCGTGACGATGTGATGGGTGAAAGCCTCTATAACCCGATGCTGCCTGGCATTGTGGCTGACCTGAAGGCCAAAAACCTGGCGGTTGAGAGCGAAGGCGCGACGGTCGTGTTCCTTGATGAGTATAAAAACAAGGAAGGTGAACCGATGGGCGTGATCATCCAGAAAAAGGATGGCGGCTATCTCTACACCACCACCGATATCGCCTGTGCGAAATACCGTTACGAAACGCTGCATGCGGACCGCGTGCTGTACTACATCGACTCCCGTCAGCACCAGCACCTGATGCAGGCATGGACTATCGTGCGCAAAGCAGGCTACGTGCCGGATTCCGTGCCGCTTGAACACCATATGTTCGGCATGATGCTGGGTAAAGACGGTAAGCCGTTCAAAACCCGTGCGGGCGGTACCGTGAAGCTGTCCGACCTGCTGGACGAAGCGCTGGAACGCGCCCGCCGTCTGGTGGCCGAGAAGAATCCGGATATGCCTGCCGATGAGCTGGAAAAACTCGCCAACGCCGTGGGAATCGGTGCAGTGAAGTATGCGGATCTCTCCAAGAACCGTACCACCGACTATATCTTCGACTGGGATAACATGCTGGCCTTTGAAGGTAATACTGCGCCGTATATGCAGTATGCCTACACCCGCGTGCTCTCCGTGTTCCGTAAAGCCAGTATCGATGAAAGCGCGCTGGACAATGCTGAGGTGATCATTTCCGAAGATCGCGAAGCCCAGCTGGCGGCACGTCTGCTGCAGTTTGAAGAGACGCTGGCCGTTGTCGCACGTGACGGTACCCCGCACGTGATGTGCTCTTACCTGTACGATCTGGCGGGTCTGTTCTCCGGTTTCTACGAACACTGCCCTATCCTGTCTGCGGAAAGCGAAGCGGTCCGCAACAGCCGCCTGAAGCTGGCTCAGCTGACGGCGAAGACCCTGAAGCTGGGTCTGGATACCCTGGGTATCGAAACCATAGAGCGCATGTAATAAACAAACCCGGCCATCGCCGGGTTTTTTATGTTCAAAAATATTTGCGCAGGTATTCCGTTAAACACAGGATTGCCATGGCCTGTCCATAGGGCATCGACGTGAGTGGGATCTGGCGATAGAACGCCAGATCGCTGCCCATCCCCGTACCGAACGACGTCTGCAGTAACTCCCCTTCCGGCGAGATATTTTCCACAATGCCGCGAATCGCTTTCTCCGCCACCTCAGCATATTCCGCGCCGACATAGCGTTTACGCACCGCTTTCAGAATACCGTAGGCAAAGCCTGCCGTGGCTGACGCCTCAAGGTAGGCGTGCGGATCGTCGAGCAGCGTATGCCACAGGCCGCTATCGTCCTGACATTTGGCGAGGGCCGCAATCTGCGCGTTCAGCACCTGCACAAGGTAGCGGCGAACGGCGTTATGTTCAGGCAAATCCACCAGCTCAAGGAAATCCGGGATCACGATGGTCAGCCAGCTGTTGCCTCGTGCCCAGCGTGCCTTCGCAAAGTTATGGTGGCCTTCGTAATTCCAGCCGTGGAACCACAGGCCGGTTTCACGATCCATCAGGTTTTGCACGTGCAGCAGAAACTGATACACCGCCTCTTCAACGTACTCCGGTTTATTAAGGAGTTTGCCGATTTTCGCCAGTGGCAGAACCGTCATCATCAGCGTGTCATCCCACATCTGCTGAGAATTCTCTTCCGCCAGGGTGATGTGCTGCATGCCGCCATGGTCGGTGCGCGGCATCTCATTCATGGCCCACTCCGCCCAGCTTTCCAGCCACGGCAGCCAGGCCGGGTTTCTGGTCTCTTCGTAACGATATGCCAGCGTCAGGAACGGTGACATGGTATTCACGTTTTTGGTGGTCGCCCCTTCCCTGAAACGATCGGCAAACCAGCGGTCAATGATGTCACGCATCGCTTCGTCGCCCGTCTGGCAGTAATACTGCCAGATACCGTATAACCCCACGCCGTGGGTCCACTCCCAGCCTGCCCATCCTTTGGTGTCAATGACCCGCCCGTCGTCCAGGCGCAGTAAAAACTCACCTGTTGTATCGTGGATATTAACGAGGTTATGTGTCACCTTTTCAATCAGCGATTTCAGCTCGTCCCGGGCGATGAAATGCGCAGGCTGACGCAGGAGTGGACTGTGTTTGACCGGCCAAACTTTCATTATCTTAACCTCTGTTGTATGTCGAATTCAGTACCGCGCGCCCCTTCAGCGAAGGTGCCGCAGGCTTATTACGATTCAGATAACCGATGTTGTTATTGCCCCACAGCGACGCATAAGGCATACCGGCCAGCATCTCCACGGTGGCGCGGGCTTCTGGTGTCGCACTCTCAGGAATGGCGCGACCAGACGCGCGCATTTTGGCGGTCTCTTCACGCAACGTGGTGTGGGTGTGCAAATTGAGTTTGAAACGCAGCGAGACCAGGAAGCCGCAGAACAGAACCAGAAGCGTTCCCACGCTCAGGATCAGCAGAATGGTGTGGCTCACTTCCGCGGGCTGGGTCTTTTGTCCGCTGACAAAGCCGGACATCTGCATCACAATGCCCACCAGCATTACCGCCCCCGCCTGCGAGGCTTTGCGGGTCAGCGTCATGATGCCGGCGAAAATCCCTTCGCGGCGCTGGCCGGTGATCACTTCATCGACATCAGCAATGTAGGTGTAGGTATTCCACGGCACATAGTTGATCCCACCGCGTCCCAGACCGGCAACTGCAGAGACCAGCAATAACAGAGAGTAGATATCACTCAGGCCCGCGTAATACAGCACGGCGTAGGAAAGCGATGCCAGGCCAAACAGCACCACGACCATTCGATAGGACGGCGCGGGTCCGAAGCGAATGCACAGCGGGATCATGGCGATAACCGCAATAAACTGGAAGATGGCCATCGTGCCCAGCAGGCTGGAGGCCATGGATGCTTCCTGCATCAGCACGAAAACCACGTAGTAGGTAAACACGGCATTAAAGACGTCCTGGGCGATATACCCGCCAAGGTACATCCCCAGATGCTGACGGAAAATTCTCACGCGCAGCGTTGAGCTCAACTCCACAAACAGGCGGTTGAGGCTCTGCCCGAGCGACAGTTTCTTCTTCTCCTCTTCGGCACGCAGGGCGGCTTCGCTCCACTCTTCCCGCGGTCGCTCCCAGGTGAAGAACCAGACGAGCATCAGCATCAGCGCGCACAGAACGGAGAAGACCAGGCTTGCATAGAAAAAGGAGACCGCGTTGTCTTTGCCGAAATGCGTGAGCAGGATCCCCGGCAGGAATGAGGCCAGGATGGCAGACATTTGCGCCATCGAGATACGGGCACCTGAGAAGCGGGTTTTCTGTTTGAAGTCATCGGTCATTTCCGGCACCAGCGTTTCGTACGGCACCAGAATCATGGTGTAGACGATATCGAACACCAGATAGGTCAGCAGGTAATACCAGAAACTCATCTCCCCCACCCACATCAGGGAGTAGCTGAATACGCACGGGATCCCCAGCAGAATAAAGAACTTACGCCGACCGAAGCGCTTGCCGAGCCAGGTCGTGCCAAAGTTATCGGTCAAAAAGCCCATCAAAGGGCTGACGACGGCATCCAGTACCCTTGCGGCGGCAAAGATGAAGGTTGCTTCAATCGGGGAGAGTCCACAGAACGTTGTATAAAAATACAAAAGCCAGGCCGCCGTCAGGGCGGTGGTTCCCGCCCCGAGGAAATCGCCTGACCCGTAAGCAAGATAATTTGCGAGTCCAATTTTTCGTGTTTTCATTGCCGTCAACCCTACTCAGTTTTGGGAGACTCCCTGTAAGCAAAATCTGATCCGGGAGTTATTACACGGCTACAGTAAGAGTATCGACCTGGTGATACCTTTCTGTTTTTGCCATCACCGGCAAGCGGCTGGCAAAAATGCAAAGAGTGTCGTTACGCGTGTCACTGATTTATAAAACAGCGTTTCTCTTACATCAAAAGAGGAGGTCATTTTTTTGCGAGCCAGCCATCAGAAATGGCTGATGGCTGACGCAGAAGGCGGGGTATTAGCGGTAGTTGACGATGACGGAATTACGCTGAACTTTCAGCGCAGGGATCAGGCGTCCGCCGCCCGGCACTTCCCAGATAAAGCGCAAAGGTTCGACAGCAGGCACGCCGTTGAAGGCCTGAGTGGTGCCATTCGCTCCGTCAATTTCCGTACAGCGTGTCTGGGAGCACAGCCGAACCCGAAGCCCGGCAGGCGTTGGGCCAATAAGCGTGTAGTTCCAGACCACCAGGGTCATCAGACCGGACACCGGCTCAGTCGGTGATAGTGGTCGCGAAGACATGGCGACACCGCGATTGCTGAGGGTCACGCCAATACTGCTGGCCTGCCAGGTCCCTTCCCCGGCGGCCTGGGCCACCAGCGGAAAAAGTAAGATCCATAACCACTTACGCATTATTTTCCTCCGATCGTCGCCGTCATACGGATATGACGGTTATCCGACAACTCCATATTCGACAGCACGACCAGCTGGTTCAGGCTACGGCGCAGGAAGCGCGACAGCAGCGGACGCAGCGCATGGTTCACCAGCAGAACCGGTGGCGCACCCAGCATCTCCTGACGCGCCAGCGCCTCTTGTGTTTGCTCCAGCAGACGGTCGGCCAGGCCAGGTTCCAGCCCTCCACCGCCCTGCAGAGCCTGCAGCAGCAGACGTTCAAGCGGCGTATCGAGGCCGATAACCTGCACTTCCCCGGTGCCCGGGAACCACTGCTGCGTGATCGCCCGTCCCAGTGCCACACGCACCACCGCCGTCAGTTCATGCGGATCGCTTTGCAACGGTGCATGCTCGGCGAGGGTTTCCAGAATGGTACGCATATCGCGGATCGGCACTTTTTCCTCGAGCAGGTTTTGCAGCACCTTATGCAGCGTGGTCAGCGTCACGACGCCTGGCACGAGATCTTCCGTCAGCTTCGGCATCTCCTGCGTGACGCGGTCGAGCAGTTGCTGGGCTTCCTGACGACCAAACAGCTCTGCCGAGAATTGTCCAATCAGATGGTTCAGGTGGGTCGCCACCACGGTACTCGCCTCCACCACGGTGTAGCCCTGAATTTGCGCCTGCTCTTTCAGCGCGCTTTCAATCCAGATGGCAGCCAGGCCAAAGGCCGGGTCGATGGTTTGCTCGCCCGGCAGCGTACCCGCCGCGGTGCCCGGGTTAATGGCCAGCCAGCGGCCTGGATAAGCATCACCGCTGCCAATCTCTACGCCTTTCATCAGAATACGATAGCGCGCAGGCGGCAGATCCATATTGTCGCGGATGTGAACCACCGGCGGCAGGAAGCCCATGTCCTGGGCGAATTTTTTACGGATGCTGCGGATTCGGCCCAACAGTTCGCCATCCTGCTGGAAATCGACCATCGGGATGAGGCGATACCCCACTTCCATTCCCAGCGAATCTTCCAGTTGAACGTCGTTCCAGGTCGCTTCCACGGCCTGCGTGTTCTCCGGCATTTTTACCGGAGCAGGTTCCGCTGCCGGGGTCATCTCACGGCCACGCATCCACCAGGCAAGGCCCAGCAATGCCGCAGTGAACAGCAGGAACACTAGGTTTGGCATTCCCGGCACCAGACCGAGCAGGCCCAGCACCGCGGCGGCCAGCAGCATCACGCGCGGGTTGCTGAAGAGCTGCCCGACCATCTGCTCGCCAACATCCTGATCGGTACTGACGCGGGTCACGATAACCCCCGCCGCCGTTGAGATGACCAGCGCCGGGATCTGAGCCACCAGACCGTCACCAATGGTCAGCAGCGTATAGCTTTCCGCCGCGTGGCCCATGTCCATGCCGTGCTGCAGCACGCCCACCAGCAGGCCGCCGACCACGTTAATCACCATGATCAGGATGCCCGCAATGGCATCACCGCGAACAAACTTACTCGCACCGTCCATTGAGCCGTAGAAGTCAGCTTCCTGCGTCACTTCCGAGCGGCGCTTTTTGGCTTCATCTTCGGCAATAAGCCCGGCGTTCAGATCCGCGTCGATGGCCATCTGCTTGCCCGGCATCCCGTCAAGCACAAAACGCGCGCCCACTTCCGCGATACGTCCGGCACCTTTGGTGATAACCATAAAGTTGATGATGACAAGAATGACGAACACCACGATACCGATGGCAAAGTTACCGCCGACCAGGAAGTGGCCGAATGCCTCAACCACTTTACCCGCCGCAGCAGCACCGGTATGACCTTCCATCAGAATGATACGGGTTGACGCCACGTTCAGCGCCAGCCTTAACAAGGTGGTAAACAGCAGAATGGTCGGGAATGCGGCGAACTCAAGGGTGCGCTGGGTGAACATCGCCACCAGCAAAACCATAATGGACAACGCAATGTTGAATGTGAAAAGCAGGTCGAGGATGAACGCCGGAAGCGGCAAGACCATCATCGACAGAATTAGCAGGATGAGAATCGGTCCGGCAAGGATCTGCCATTGCGTCGATTTCAGGTTGCCGGGCAGGCGCAACATTGCCACCAGATTAGCCATCAGTGTCCTTCTCGTTCATAAAATCCAGCGCGTCAGGCACCGGAAGGTTCTCAGGTTTCACAGGCCGTTGACCGCCAGCCAGACGCCAGCGTTTCAACTGCCATACCCAGGCCAGCACTTCCGCCACCGCGGCGTAGAGTTGTCCTGGGATCTGTTGTCCAATTTCCGCATGGCGATACAGCGCTCGCGCCAGCGGAGGCGCTTCGAGTATGGGCACCCGGTTTTCGGTACCAATTTCACGAATACGCAGGGCGATAAGCCCCGCCCCTTTCGCCACCACTTTCGGCGCGCTCATTTTGTTTTCGTCGTACTGCAGCGCAACGGAATAGTGTGTCGGGTTAGTCACAATGACGTCGGCTTTTGGCACATCTTCCATCATCCGTCGACGGGCGGCAGCACGCTGCATCTGGCGGATACGCCCTTTCACGTGCGGGTCACCTTCCATCTGCTTATATTCATCCCGAATATCCTGACGAGACATGCGCAGTTTCTTGAAGTGGCTGTAAAGCTGGAAGATAACGTCAAAACCCACCATGGGAATAATGCTGAGCACCACCAGCAGGGCACAGAGCCCGGCCAGGTTCAGCGCATTGCTCATCGCGGTTAACGGCGATTCGCTGATAAGGCGCATCATTTCCGGCCAGTGGTGCCACAGAAAAAAACCGCCGGTACTGCCCATCAGGACCGATTTCAGAATCGCTTTAAGCAACTCCGCACCGGTTTGCGCCGAGAACATTTTCGCAATCCCCGGCAGCGGGTTCAGTTTCGAAAACTTGGGTTGCAGCGATTTCCCGCTAAACACCAGACCGCCCAGAATCACGGGCGAGACCAGCGCCACCAGCACGACGCCGGTAATCAGGGGCAACAGCGCAAGCATGGCATCTTTAACGAGCAGGATTATCTGGCTGAGGATCAGGTTAGGGTCGTTGACCATACTGTGGTCAAAACGTAGGCCAGCCGAGAGCATTCCCGCCAGTTTGCGGGCGAGCGCCTCCCCACCCCACCAGATAATGCACACGCCTACGATGAGGATCAGCAGGGATGTCAGTTCTCGGGATCGGGGGACCTGCCCTTCCTCACGCGCTTTTTCTAGTCGGTGGGGTGTGGGGGCTTCCGTTTTGTCGTCGTTCTCTTCTGCCACAGTGCCTGCTCGCAGCCCATTTAGTCACGGGTATCATGCCAGCCTGACCCTTCATCAATGGGTTGAAAAAACCCAATAACCGGGTTCTTTTAGCCAGTTCAGCGTCGGAGCAATCGGGTGATGAGTAAAAAACGGCAAAAAAATTTGAGATAGCGTTTGGCAACACTGTCAGCAAGTAGGGCGTGAGCAAGGGCCAGCCACCCCAGCGTTATGCACCCAAAATTAAGCGGCATACCCTCAGGTTGCGCGCGCAACCTGAGGGTCATCACCTCAATCAGAAACCAAGGCTGTCCAGCAGGTCGTCTACCTGATCCTGGCTTGCCACAACGCCCGCTTTGGTGGCGTCGAGTTGTGGACCGTTGAGCAGGCTTTCGTTCTCGCGTTTTGGACGAGCGGCCGGTTCCGGAATGTTCTCCAGCAGCACCATCAGCAGCTGACGTTCAATTTCCTGAATCACATCCATCATGCGCTTGATAACCTGGCCCGTGAGGTCCTGGAAATCCTGCGCCATCATGATGTCCAGCAGCTGCGCGTTGGTAAAGCTGGTGTGGTCCGGCACATCGCCCAGGAACTGACGGGTATCCGTGACCAGCTCGCGGGCATCCGCCAGCTCGATTGGATTCTCAAACCACTCATCCCAGCGTTTGGTCAGCGCTTTCGCGCCTTTCTCCATCGCATCCTGATGCGGTTGTGACGCTTCAACGCTGTTCAGCGCACGTTCAGCCGCCTGAGCGGTCATCTGCACAACGTAGTCCAGACGATCGCGGGCATCCGGAATGGCTTCCGCCGCTTCGGCAATTGCCTGGTCCAGCCCCAGTTCACGCAGGCTGTCACGCAGCATGCGTGTCAGGCTGCCGATGCGGGCAATGATATCGCTGGGCGAGTGTTCTTCAACGGGTTTCATAGCAGGTTGCATCATCATAACCAACACCTCACATGCCGAGTTTCTCGAAGATCTTACCGAGCTTCTCTTCCAGGGTGGCCGCAGTGAACGGCTTCACAACATAGCCACTAGCGCCCGCCTGTGCTGCGGCAATAATGTTCTCTTTTTTCGCTTCTGCGGTCACCATCAGAACCGGCAATGACGCCATTCCCGCGTCCGCACGGATGGTTTTCAGCAGTTCCAGACCGTCCATGTTTGGCATGTTCCAGTCGGAGATAACAAAACCAAACCCGCCCGCCTGTAGTTTGTTCAGCGCATCAACGCCGTCTTCTGCTTCTTCAACGTTGTTGAAGCCCAGCTCTTTCAGCAGGTTGCGTACGATACGACGCATGGTGGAAAAGTCATCCACAACCAAAAACTTAAGCTCTTTATCCGCCATAAAATAATACTCCTGAGTCAAATACGTATTGCCTGTCCGGCACTGATTTTCGCCAGCATCTGCTGGCTTACCTGGCTAAGATCGACCACTTCGCTCACGCCACCCATATTGATGGCCTCGCGCGGCATGCCGAACACCACACAACTTGCTTCATTCTGCGCAATCGTCCAGGCGCCAGCCTGGTGCATTGCAAGCATTCCGGCGGCACCGTCGTTACCCATCCCCGTCAGGATCACCCCAACGGCGTTGCGCCCCGCATGTTTCGCCACCGAATGAAACAGCACATCCACCGACGGACGGTGCCGGTTTACCGGCGGCCCGTCATGAATTTTGATTTGATAGTTAGCGCCACTGCGCGCCAGCTCCATATGCTTGTCACCCGGTGCGATATACGCATGGCCGGGGAGTACGCGCTCACCGTCTTCCGCCTCTTTCACGCTGATCTGACACAGCTTGTTCAGACGCTCGGCGAACGAGCGGGTAAAGCCTGGTGGCATATGCTGCGTGATCAGAATACCCGGACTTGAAAGCGGCAATGGCTGGAGTACATGACGAATTGCCTCTGTTCCCCCGGTTGACGCCCCAATCACCAGCAGTTTTTCCGAACTGAGTAAAGGACCGGCCTTCAGCGTTACCGGTGCATCCATCGGTTTGTGCGCGGCAAGCTTCGCACGTGACGCGGTGCGGATCTTCTCGGCGATCATTTCGCTGTACGCCAGCATCCCTTCACGAATGCCAAGCTGAGGTTTGGTGACAAAATCCACCGCCCCTAACTCCAGCGCACGCAGGGTAATTTCAGATCCTTTTCCGGTCAGGGATGAGACCATCACCACCGGCATGGGCCGCAGGCGCATCAATTTTTCCAGGAAATCAATGCCATCCATGCGCGGCATTTCGACATCCAGCGTTAACACGTCGGGGTTATATTTTTTAATTAAATCCCGCGCTACCAGCGGATCAGGCGCTGTCGCCACCATCTCCATGTCGCTGTGGCTATTGATAATTTCAGTCATGATCTGGCGCATCAGCGCAGAATCGTCGACAGACAACACCCTGATTTTACTCATGCTTTTTCCTTACTCAGTGCATATACCGTTTGCCCACGCAGGCTAAACTCACGCACGAGGTTGCTGAAGTTTTCCGAGTGCCCGGCAAACAGTAAACCGTCAGGCTTGAGCAACGGAACAAACCGACGCAGAATGTCCTGTTGCGTCGTTTTATCAAAATAGATCATGACGTTACGGCAAAAAATAGCGTCGAATGGCCCCGGCACGTTGTACTGCTTATCCAGCAGGTTAACGGGCGCGAATTCGACACAGTTCGCCAGCTCCTGGCGCACGCGCACCAGGCCTTCATGCGGGCCGGTCCCGCGCATGAAGTAACGCTGCAACTGCTGAGGTGACAGCGTTTTCAGTTCATCCTGGCGATACACGCCGTTGCGTGCCTTTTCCAGCACTTCGGTATCAATATCACTGGCGTAGACTTTCCAGCGTCCAGGCGCCATGCCCAGCGTGTCGGCAAGGGTGATCGCCAGCGAGTACGGCTCTTCCCCGGTTGAGGCGGCCGCACTCCAGACGCGATACTCCCCGCTGCGGCGACGCGCGTGCTCCGCCAGGACCGGGAAGTGGTGAGCTTCACGGAAAAATGCGGTCAGGTTGGTGGTTAACGAGTTAATAAAAGCCTGCCACTCTGCGCTGTTCTGGTTCGCTTCGAGCATGCTCAGATAGCGACCAAAATCGTCCAGCCCCAGCGTACGCAAGCGCCGCACCAGACGGTTGTAGACCATGTCTCGCTTATGATCGGCAAGCACAATCCCCGCACGCTGGTAGATTAACTGACATATCCGACGAAAATGCGCGTCGGACAGCGCGAGGCGCTGTGTCATCTGCAACAGTAATGACGTTTGCCCTGGGGGCATTGGTGATGTCATAGCGCCTTCTTAATTACATTCAGGATACAACTGGCACGGCCTGCGACCGCCCGACTTCTGTTACTGCTTCAACGTGCTCTTTCACATTAAATACCGCGACCAGCCCGGTCAGATGATCCGCCTGGCTGGCCAGCTGATCGGTTGCCGCTGCCGCTTCCTCCACTAACGAGGCGTTTTGTTGCGTGACCTGATCCATCTGGCTTACCGCCTGGGCCACCTGCTCAATTCCGCGACGCTGTTCATCGGACGCAGAAGCAATCTCGCCCATGATGTCGTTAACCCGCGTAACGGAGGTGACGATTTCGTGCATGGTTTTCGCCGCCGTGTCCACCAGGGCAGAGCCTTGCTGGACACGTGAGACGGACTCTTCAATCAGTCCTTTAATTTCTTTCGCGGCGTTGGCGCTGCGGCTCGCCAGATTACGGACTTCACCGGCCACAACCGCAAAACCACGCCCCTGCTCACCGGCGCGTGCCGCTTCAACGGCCGCGTTCAGCGCCAGAATGTTGGTCTGGAACGCAATACCGTCAATCACGCTGATGATGTCGCCAATTTTCTGTGAACTGGCGGCAATGTCCTGCATGGTACTGGCCACGTGAGAGGCCTGATCGCCCCCCTTCTTCGCCGTCATCGCCGCCTGTCTGGACAGGTCAGACGCCTGACGCGCGTTATCCGCGTTCTGGCTTACCGTCGCGGTGAGCTGCTCCATGCTGGCAGCCGTTTGCGCCAGCGAAGCTGCCTGCTGCTCGGTGCGCGACGAGAGATCGTTATTGCCTGCCGCAATCTCCGAGATCCCGGTGTGCATGGCATAACTGCCCTGTCGCACATCGGAGACCGTTTCCCGCAGGGCGCCCTGCATCGCCTTCAGGCTGGCAAAAATCGCCGAAATTTCGTTCTTGCCGTACACCGCCACCGGACGCGCCAGGTTACCCTTCGCAATACTGTCGAAGTGGCTGCTGACGATCGCCAGCGGTTGCACAATCATTCTGCGCGACCAGTACAGGGCACCGCCGGTCAGCAGTACCGCCAGAATCACCACCACAGCAAAAATCACGCCTGACATATGGTAGTTTTTACGGCTGTCATTCCCGGCGCGTTGGACAAACTGGTTAATGTTCTGCTGCCAGGCATTAAAGCTCGCATCAAACGCCGCCTGGGACGCCTGGACTGGCGCGGTCATAAAGTCCGAGAGCTGGTTGTTCTCAAGCCAGGTCGCCTGGTGATCCAGGTCGCTGTGCCACTGATCAAAACGCTTCTTCATCGCGACTTTCAGCGCTTTCACTTCCGCGCTGCCGGCGTCCTGTGCCGCGAAGGCGTTAAACTGCGCGTCAGCCTGCTTCAGGCTGTCGCGCGCGGTCACCATCAACGCCTTGATGTCATCCGGCGGATAACTCAGGGCGGTTAAGGTTCCCGCTTTGTTCAGCGCCGTGCTTGCCTGCAACAGTACGGCGCGCGTCTGTGCCACGGCGGCGCGCTGCTGGTTACTCGCCTCAACTTCCTGCAAATTCTGATAGCCATCGCGAAACGCCCAAAAAGACAACCCGTTACTGCCAACCTGCAACACACCGCAAAGGATCAGAATCAAAAACAGTGTGGTCGAGATACGAATACGATTTAACATCCACGCTCCCATCATGCGGCAAGCAGCCGCGGTTTAAATGTCAGTCAAAATGTTTCCCAGTTTTCATGTCCGGTCGTCGCTGCAGGTTTACGGGTCGCTGCCGCTGCTGCGGCAGGCGCGAGATACGTTGCTTGCGGGGTGACCGTGTTTCCAGCGAGTGAAGCGAGACGAAACGCCGAGACGGCCATCTTCAGACGGCTTGCCTGGTCTTCCAGCGCAGCGGCCGCCGCAGCGGACTCCTGCACCAGCGCGGCGTTTTGTTGTGTCACGCGATCCATTTCCGATACCGCCAGAGCGACCTGGTCGATACCACGACTCTGCTCATCCGACGCAGAGGCGATTTCACCCATGATGTCCGTTACGCGGGTAACGGCATTCACGATGTCATTCATGGTTTCCCCTGCGCTTTCTACCAGCACGGAGCCGGTATCGACGCGGGAAACGGAGTCTTCAATCAGGGCCTTGATCTCTTTCGCCGCGTTGGCACTGCGGCTGGCAAGGTTGCGCACTTCCCCGGCCACCACGGCAAACCCGCGCCCCTGCTCGCCCGCACGTGCGGCTTCAACGGCGGCGTTGAGGGCGAGGATATTGGTCTGGAAAGCGATGCCGTCGATAACGCTAATGATGTCGGCGATTTTCTTCGAACTGTCGGCGATTTCGTGCATGGTTTTCACCACGCCGTCCACCACGCGACCGCCTCGCTGCGCCGTTTCGGACGCGCTTTCCGCCAGCTGTGAGGCCTGACGGGCGTTGTCCGCGTTCTGCTTCACGGTCGCGGTAAGTTGCTCCATGCTGGCGGCGGTCTCTTCGAGCGCCGACGCCTGCTGTTCGGTGCGCGACGACAGATCGTTGTTGCCCATCGCAATTTCGCTGGTACCGGTATAAATGGCTTCCGATCCGTTACGCACGTTGGCGACGGTCTCAATTAGCGAGCGCTGCATATGATCAACGCTGTTTGCCAGCTCGGTAATTTCATTGCGCCCGGAAACGGTCAGCGTTTTGGTCAGGTCACCACCGGCAATCTCGCGAATGTGGGCAATGACGCGACCGAGAGGATTAAGCAGGATGTGGCGAATGCCGTACCACACGCCCACCAGCACGATGACCAGCGCCAGCGCCATGACGGACATCTGCCATTTGGCAAAGCGGTAATCATTCTGGCTTTGCGTAAAGGCCGAGTGATACAGGTCGCCACTGGCTTTGGCATATTCCCCGAGTGCCGCACCGAGGGCGTTTTGCATCCCCTGGGTAGGCTGCGCGAAATACGCGTCCATGTTACCGCTTTCCAGGAACTGAATAAGCTCCGTCAGACCGGCATAGTAGGCGTTGTACTTTTCATCGATATTCTGGCTCACCTGCGCCATGGCAGGCTGTGGCGTGATTTTCTTAAAGGCGTCGTAGTGTTTCGCGGCGTCAGCAAGGGTCGCCCGCGCATTTTTCAGCAGTTCCGTTTTCGCACTGCTCTGCTGATTATTTGGATCCATCATCATGCGGGCGGAAGAGCGGCTCAGGTTGATACGCGTTTGCAGCATCAGATCCCACGTCGACGTCAGTTCACTCTGCTGTACGCGGAGATCGTTCGAGGCGGCGAAACTGTCCTGGTTTTGTTTAAGTGACGAGAAAAAAAGCCCGCCGGAGGTAAGCTGAAGAAGTGCGAAAATGACCAGCACCATCATAAGCATTGTGACAACGCGGATACGGTTCAACATACAACACCTTCTCATAGATTTATTAACGGTGTTATCGGCACTGACTACAGGAACTTTACATTTGAGAAAGGGAAAAGCGCGGGGTTAAAACGCAACGTCAACGATCAGCGTATCGGTATAGGTGCCGGCAGGCGGCGTAGACTGGCTGGTAAGGACTTTGGCAGTGTAGTTGTAGGTTCGCAATAAACCGTCGGTACTGACCTGCGAGGAGGTTGCGCTGGTCCAGCGCTCGGTACCGCTGCCACCCCAGCGGTTGGTCGTGGCTTCTTTATAAATGTCGTAACTCATGTAGTTACTGCCGCTCACCATGCGGCGAACATTATTCAGCGCGTTGGCACCATTATTAATTCCGATAGTGTAAGTGCTTCCTTTGGTACAGGTGACGGCAATCGCCTGCGAGACGGTGGGGAAACTTTGCACCAGCGGCGCACTGTTGAAGTTGACGTCCGGCGTGGTCATGGCGCTGCAGTCGTTGGTGACGGTCATGTTGAGAAGAATACTGGTGGTCGCCGTGCCTGTCTGGGGAAGGGTGCAAAGGCCCAGCACGCCCACGGAACAGACGCTGTAGTTGATGCTGAAGGTGAGCAGCACCTGATAGGGCCCGGCCGTGACGTTTTGTCCGGCAACGGTGCGGAAATAAAGCGGAATGCTGTACTGTTTTGACCCCAGTAATCCCAGCAGGGTGTTGCCGCTCCAGGTATAAGCTTTGCTGATTTGCACTTCGCTGTTGCCCGAACACCCCGTTAACCCGCACAACCGGGTGGGGATCACATCCGTGATGGCCGCATTGTCGGTGCGTTTCATGGTGGCACGGCTGTTGCCTGAAACCGACGCGGCGGTGTAGTTCAGCGTCACCGAGTCGTTGGTCAGAAGATTGAGCACGGCGTCGCATGCCACAATCAGCCTGCCGGTGGTTTCGACCTCCCCGGTTCCGCTGAGCGCGAACGAGGTGACGCTACCAAATGACGCATTTACCGTACTGACGGTACACGCCGCCCAGCCGCCGCCGGAAAACAGCAGCAGCATCAACAGCAGTAAGCGCTTCACCGTTCCTCCCGGCAAATCAGCGGTCCGTATGTCTGCAGTTTATGTTCCGGATTGGCCCCCACGGTCAGCGTGGCCGAGCAGTGTTTTCCGTCTGGCGTAATCACCTCAAGCGGGTTCACATCGTTGAGATTTTCCAGCCAGGCGATGCCGTCATACCCCACCACCGCATTGTTGCGCGAGGCACGTCGAACCTGGCTGCCTACCGGAATAGCCTGCCCCTGCTTGTCATGCAGAATGACGCTTGCCACCCGCTCCTGCTCCATCGGGAAATCGACCAGATAACCGCTGTGGCGGCGAATAGCGATCCGCCGCTCTGTCTCTTTCAGCCGGGTATCCGCGGGCAGATTCAGGGTATCAATGCGATAACTGGCCGGGTAATAAGCCGATACCCCGCTGACCAGCAGGTAGCCGTTATTGTTCGTTTTGCCGACCGGCTGGTTTTCATAACTGACGGGAACGTCCGGGTGACCGTCGGTGCTGATCACCACAAACGCATCGTTGATTTTGTTTGCCGCAAACAGCTCGCCGTCCATCAGCACAACCGCGCCCATCGCCTCTCCCCACCAGGTCATCATGTCCCTTTCGCCATAACCACCGCCCTGAAGTTCGATGTTGTTATTGCGCCAGCCCAGCGTTCCCTGCTGATAATCATTGGCTTTCGACTGGTTGGCCCATGCCATGTTCCAGCTAAAGCCACCGTCGGAAGGCATGGAGTGGTTGTAGTTGATACGCTGCGTGCTGCCGGCATCTGGCGTGTTTTCATAGGTTACGGCGGCACTGTCACGCTCTCCCAGCGGCACCTGAAGCGACATGGCCACCGTCCAGTCTCCCCGCTGCTGATCGCGGCTTGCAGCCAGATAAATACTGCTCGCCCCCCACAAATTGCGGCTCCAGGAGAGATTCAGCAGTTCGGTTTTTTGGTTGTCAAAGCTCTCCACGCCGATCCAGGCAGCACCGAGACTGCCATACTCGCCCAGGTTAAAGGTGAGAGAATACTGGTCGGTGTTGCGACTAAAACTGGCGATGGGCCGGTCATTTTCGTCATAGACCGTCGGTTGGTCGTAGAGGGCGAGGTTGCCAAAGTCGCGATCGCGCCGCGTATGCTGTGTCGCTACACTAAATTCACTGGTACTGTACTGATAGCCCCAGTTGATTTGCCCGCCATTATCTCCACGCATGCGGCTTTGAGAGTACGCGGTATTCACGACGCCAAACCGACCCAATTTAATCACCGTCCCCATCCCGCCCAGCGCCAGCGCTTCTGCCCCTTCGGCATGGCCCTCCAGCGTCAACCAGTCCGTAACGCCATAGCGATACGACCCACTACCCGCCGCCGGGCCGTAGTCAAAATTCTTGATGCCGTAATTACGCCGCAGGCTGCCGAGCGTCACCGCCCCGTCGCTCAGGCCTTGTTTCAGCAATTCGCTGGTGACGTAAAACGGCAGCGTGGTACTCACCTGGCGCCCCAGCGCATCGGTGGTGACCAGTACCGCGTCCCCTGCTCCGTTGATATAGGGCAGATTGGTCAGGGTGAACGGTCCCGGCTGAAGCTGGGTCGAGCCGGAACGATAGCCATTGATAAAGAGATCCACCGAGGTGGGAACCGCCGCTTCGCCCGAGAACTCTGGCAGTGGCCAGGTCACGAGGTCAGGACGCAGGGAGAAATCCCGCCCGTAGCTGATCCCGCCCATGCGCACGCTGGTGCTCCAGCTCAGGGCATCGCTGATCACATCCCCGGCGGTCCAGGTCGTGGCCTCGTCCTCGTTCGTCATCAGAAGCGTCGTGTCATAGCGCACATACCCTTCCTGCTGACCGTCGTTTCCGGTGAAATTTTCCCGGGCATAGCCGGTTGAAGAAAAGGAGCCGTTCTCATTGAAGTAGCGGAATTCATGCCAGAGCGAGGCCTGTCCGCCGACATGTTCCGTATGGTTAGTGTAGAGATCGTAATTGAGCAGTGCTCCACGCCCGAAGTGTGGTTTGCTTTGTGACATTTGTCCGCTGAAAGGGGTCACGCGTGAGGCGACCCAGTCGGCCGGAACGCCCAGCAGCAGACGCTGCGCGGCGCTGTCGTACTCTACGCGCACCTGCGGCAGGGTAGAAAGGTTCACGTCTCCGGCAGGCACATGCTCCGGCGGAAGCCCTGCCCGCAGCAGGTCGGCGCTGGAAATAAAGAATGCCCCCTCGCGCTGCGTCACGGGCACCACCATACCGGTGTCGTAGTGATTCAACACAATCGAGAGCTGAAAGACCGCTTCGCCGTTCAACGCCTGAGCCTGAGGCGGCGGCGGTAAACTGTCATCGCCGGGCTCAGCCCAGGTGCTGGTACTGACGCAGAGCAGGATCATCATCGCCGGTTTCAGTTGACGGGCGTCGACTGCCATTGCGTATCCCTGGCATTAATCTGCGCGCTCAGCCGGTCTGGCTGACCTATTCCGACCGGAATTGACCAGGTGCGGGTGCTGCCCGCAAGAACATACCCGAGTAATCCGTCTGCAACCGTCCGCTTCTGCCCGCCCTGCTCCAGCTCCACCTGGCTGAGTTTGACGTGCACATCCCCCTGATTACGGATCTCCAGGGCAGGATGTCCCTTCTCCTGCGTCACCCGCCAGCTCAGATTTTTGGTCTCCACCAGCGCATGATGCGCCCCCTCTTTGAGGGTCGGGATCCCCTGCCCATAAACGAACAAAGGAATGGAGTAGCGCATTTGCAATTTCAGGCCAATGGCCGGCTCGGCTTTGGCATCCGGCTGGGGGATTTCATCCACAATAATGCGGTAGGCCTGTTCAACGCCGAGCGGCACCGAACCCTGCTTAATCAGACGAATAAGCTGCTTACTGCCTTTGCCAATGGTGACGATGGGCGGGCTGGCCACCACATCCTGCTGTGCGGAGTAGCGTTCATAACCGCCCTCCTGCTTCCAGCGCACAATGCGGACCTGCATTGTCGTTGCGCTGTTCCCCTGATTCTGGATCCATAATTCAGTGGCTTTGGCATCCGCTGACAGCCACGGATCGATGGGCCACAACAGAATGGTTGCCGCCGCCTGCGCCTGGCCTGTCGCCGCAGCCATTCCCCCCAACAAACTCACCAGACAAAGGTGTCTGAAAAATGGCTTCATCGACTGTCTCCCTTTATCACCATGACAAGGTCACGGTGAGCTGATCAGAATACGTTCCTGCCGGGCTAAACCCGGTCAGCAGCGCCACGCCAAAAAGCGGCAGCGCAATGTTATTACTGTTGGTATAGGTCACCGGTATTGCCTGATTGACGCCAATTTCGCTGTTCGCCGCCAGCGAACTGCTGCTGTAAAGGCGATATCCCACCACTTCCGTTCCCCCTGAGCGCTTCATACGCCGAACGGAGGAGTAATTCTGTCCGCCGTTAATGCTCATACTCAGCGCCACGCCAGGCGTGCAGGCGATGGACAAGGCCCCGTTAGGCACAAAACTGGTGCTCACCGGGGCACTTTCCACCCCGTTGTGGGTACCGAAATCGAGCGTACCGAAAACTCCTCCGCTGCCCGTGGATACCGCGCACCCGGGCACAATGGTCGCGCTGACCTTAAATGACTGTGACGTCACAGCACCCGCCGCAGGCACCAGCATCAGGCAGACGATCAGCGCGTACAAAGGGTGCACGATCCCCTCCGCGCTGTTGCGCAGACGCAAAATGGATGCCTTCATGGCTGCGTGAAACTAGTAGGTGACGCTGACGTTAATCGTGTCGGTGTAGGTGCCCGGAACGACCGTAACGCTGTTACCGCCCCCGGTAATTCGCCCGTAAAGTGTGTAACTGTCGATGCCCCCGGCGGTTGACGCTATTGGCAGTGCCGCGTTGTTGGCAACGACGTTGTTAAATCCGCTGTCGCTATACAGGCTGTAAGCCACACCCTGTGCAGCATTGGTGGTGTTGACCAGATAGCGCGCAGGCGTGCCTGGCGTTCCCACGACGGTACCCGGCGCGGTGGAGTTGGTATTCCCGGTGATCGCCACCGTATAGCTGGCGGTCGTACATTGAATGGTGAACGTGTTACCGCCGCTGGCACCGGTCAACTGCGTCGTCAGGGTGGAAAACGTTGCGGGATGGGTGCCGAAATCCAGGGTCCCGAAGTTAATGCCATTTTGCGTGGGCGAGCCGTTTATCAGACAACCGTTCGTCAGGGTTAACGTCGCGCCAATAGTACCGCTGCTGGTCACCGCCAGCGCCTGTTGGGCTGTTGTCGCCGTCAGCAACGTGCCTGCACAGATCAAAAGGAGTTTTCTTTTCATTTACCACCCTCCAGAAGACATTTCCGTTCGCTTGCCACATTTTATTTTTGCTGTTCAAGATGTTAGCCCCACTTAACGTTCCTCTTCCGGGGGTTATTGAGAATTTAGTTTATGGATACCGCTTCGACCACCCGCGCCGCGGAGGGCAAGACTGATGGCTTATTGACTGAATATTTATTTATAAAACAGGATGTTAATACTTTGTGAATGCCTTATTTCTCGTATACGCAGAGGATATATCCATCGAAATGTGATCTGCATCACAATATATCGTCGAGGCATTAACAACAAAATTAATAAAAATTAAAAACTAGTTGTATCTCCCTCCGCTTTACTTCAATTTATGTGCCGAATAATTTCCTGCGTCGTAATAAAAAATCTATATACATCGGCGCAGACGGCAACCAAAGCGCATAGAGGGTCTTTTTTCGTGGCAAGTGCAAACAAACTCACACTCTTCATCGTGATATTCATGCTGGCGGGTATTCTTTCAGGGGCGGCGATTCATGAGTATGCCTCTGCGGATGCCATCAAAGCATGGTCGGATAACATCACGCTGCTGACCGATATTTTCCTGCGTCTGATTAAAATGGTTATTGCGCCACTGGTCTTCAGCACGCTGACCGTGGGCATTATGAAACTGGGTGAAACCTCCACCATTGGTCGCGTGGGCGGCAAAGCGATGGTGTGGTTTATTAGCTCATCCGTGCTTTCCATTCTGGTGGGACTGTTTATCGTCACGCTGGAGCGTCCGGGCAGCGGCCTGAACCTGGCTATCCCGAAAGAGGCGGTAGACACCGGCCTTGCGGTGGGGGGGATGACGCTGAAAGCGTTCTTGTCCCATACCATTCCGACCAGTATCGCCGGTGCGATGGCGAACAATGAAATCCTGCAGATTGTGGTCTTCTCTATGTTCTTCGGTATCGCCGGCGCGTCGCTGGGGCAAAAATTCAATGCCCCGCTGGTGGCCGCGCTGGATGTGGTCTCCCATATCATGCTGAAGGTGACGGGTTACGTGATGTACGTCGCCCCGCTGGCCATTTTCGCCGCCATCTCATCTGTGATTGCCACTCAGGGTCTGGGCATTCTGCTGAACTACGCCTCCTTTATTGGCGGCTACTACGTGGCAATCCTTCTCACCTGCATGGTGCTGCTGGCCGTCGGTTATATGGTGCTGAAGAAAGAGGTGTTCCGCCTGGTCAGCATGCTGAAGGACCCGGTGCTGGTGGCGTTTACCACCAGCAGTTCAGAAGCGGCGTATCCAAAAACGCTGGAACAGCTTGAGCGTTTTGGTTGCTCGCGCAATATCGCCTCCTTTGTTCTGCCGATCGGTTACTCCTTTAACCTGGTGGGCTCTATGGTGTATTGCTCTTTCGCCTCGATGTTTATCGCCCAGGCGTACAATATTCACCTGAGCTTCACCGAAGTGACCGTGCTGATGCTGACACTGATGCTGGCTTCAAAAGGGATTGCGGGGGTGCCTCGTTCGTCGCTGGTGGTGCTGGCGGCAACCATCCCGAGTTTCAATATTCCGGTGGCGGGTATTTTGCTGCTGATGGGGATCGATCATTTCCTGGATATGGGACGTTCAGCGATTAACGTGCTGGGTAACGGTATTGCGACTGCGATGCTGTCGCAAAATGAAGGGGCGCGTGAAGCGGAGACTGAGCTGGTAGAGCAGGAAGCGTAACGGGTTGGCGGAATGGTTTCGTTCACCTTAAGACCAGCAGAAAATACTACGTCTGCAGTAAGTGAATAAGATAAGGGGGCTGCAATAGCCCCCTTAATACGTTCACCGCAGCGGGCGAATCAGATAACCGAAATGCCCGACTGAACGAAACGGTTCCACGAAAGCCTCACAGAACCGTTTAGAGAAACATTACGCCACGTGATTCGTCGCGATATCCAGCAGCGCCATCTCATCACTGTTCAGCAGCTTCTCAATATTCACCAGAATTAGCATACGCTCACCCAGCGCTCCCAGCCCGGTCAGATACTCGGTAGACAGCGTGACCGCAAACTCCGGCGCCGGACGGATTTGATCGGACGTCAGGGACAGCACATCAGATACGCCATCCACCACGATCCCAACCACGCGCTGCCCCAGATTCAGGACAATCACCACGGTGTTCTCGTTATAGTCCACGTCACCCTGGCTGAACTTCACGCGCAGGTCAACGATAGGCACAATCACGCCGCGCAGGTTGGTGACACCTTTAATAAAGGCAGGCGTGTTCGCGATGCGGGTAACCTGGTCGTAACCACGAATTTCCTGCACTTTCAGGATATCGATGCCGTACTCCTCATCGCCTAAAGTGAATACCAGGAATTCCTGCCCTGATGGCTCGCCCGCCAGTTTCGTTACATTACTCATACCGGTCATGTTATTACCTTCTACTTAATCAGGCGGCTGTGTACGCCACACGTTGTTCACGATTTAATCCCTGAAGCGCCGACACATCAACGATCAGCGCCACGCTACCGTCACCCAGAATAGTGGCGGCAGAAATACCTGGCACTTTGCGGTAGTTGCTTTCGAGGTTCTTCACGACCACCTGGTGCTGGCCAATCAGCTGATCAACCAGCAGCGCGTAGCGGCGACCCGCACTTTGCAGGATCACCACGATCCCCTGCGTGGCCTCGGTTTTCGCGCCATCCACTTCGAACACTTTCCACAATTCGACCAGCGGCAGGTACTCACCGCGCACTTCAAGAACGCGCTCGCCACCCGCCAGCGGATGCAGATCTTCTTCACGCGGCTGCAGCGATTCCATCACTGCGTTCAGCGGCAGAATAAAGACTTCGTCCGCCACTTTCACCGACATGCCGTCGAGGATTGCCAGCGTCAGCGGCAGCAGGATACGAATGGTGGTGCCGGAACCTTGCTTAGACTTGATCTCAACGTGGCCGCCCATCTCCTGAATGTTACGCTTCACCACGTCCATTCCCACGCCGCGGCCGGAAACGTCCGTCACCTGCTCTGCGGTCGAGAAGCCTGGCGCGAAGATCAGCATGCCCACTTCTTCGTCAGTCATGTTTTCGTTGACCGCCATTCCCTGCGAAATGGCTTTCGCCAGAATGCGCTCACGGTTCAGGCCCGCACCGTCATCGGTCACTTCGATGCAGATGTTCCCGCCCTGGTGTTCGGCGGAGAGGATCAGATTCCCGACCGGGGATTTTCCGGCGGCAATGCGGTTTTCCGGCAGTTCGATACCGTGGTCGAGGCTGTTACGCACCAGGTGCGTTAACGGGTCGATAATGCGTTCGATCAGGCTTTTATCAAGCTCGGTGGAGCTGCCCATCAGCGTCAGTTCAATCTGTTTATTCAGTTTACTGGCCAGGTCACGCACCAGACGCGGGAAGCGGCTGAAGACATATTCCATCGGCATCATACGGATGGACATCACCGATTCCTGCAGGTCGCGGGCATTACGTTGTAACTGCCCCATGCTGGTAATCAGATCGCCGTGGGTCACCGGGTCCAGTTCGTTAGACCGCTGTGCCAGCATCGACTGGGTAATCACCAGTTCACCCACCAGGTTAATCAGCTGGTCAACTTTCTCGACGGCGACGCGGATGCTGGTGGATTCACTGGAGCGCGCGGCCGGTTTTTCACCACGGCCTGGCGCGGCGGCATCTTTTGGCACCGCTTTCAATACCGGCGCCGCAGGCGCAACGGCAGGCGCGGCCGCCTGAGGAACAACCGCCACCTCTTCCACTGCCGCTGGCACGTCAACCGCCGCCGTTTCAGTTTCAAACGCGATCTGGTCGGCTTCGATAACAAAGCACAGGACCGCCACGATATCGTCCTGGCTGATCCCCTCTTCCAGCGTCGCACTCAGGCTGTCTTTGCCTTTCACCACGTTGCTTAATTTCGCCAGGTTACTCAGTTCTTCTTCAAGAAGGTCAACTTCGTTCTCTTTGAGGCGAGACAGCACCACGCGCACTTTACTCGCAGCGGCGGCCGGGGCCGCCTCTTGTGCGGTAACGGCATCGACAACGCTCAGTTTGGCTGCCGGAACAACGGCTGCGGCTGCGTCACCTTTGGCTTCCAGCGCGAGCTGGCGCAGCGCATTGCAGATGTATTCAAAGCTGGCGGCATCAGGCTCTGCCGAGCTTTTATAGGCGTCGAGCTGTTCCTGCATAATATCTTTGGTTTCCAAAAACAGGTTGATAATGTCGGTATTGAGCTGCATCTCACCGCGTCGTGCTTCATCCAGCAGGTTTTCCATTAAATGGGTCGTTTCCTGCAGGATGGTAAATCCAAACGTTCCGGCTCCGCCTTTAATCGAGTGCGCCGCACGGAAGATGGCATTGAGCTGCTCGGAGTCCGGTGCTTCAGGCACCAAATCCAGCAAGTGTTGCTCCATATCGGCCAACAATTCGTCGGCTTCATCAAAGAATGTCTGGTAAAAATCGCTAATATCCATGCTCACGCTATCACCTCGGATTGGCTGGTGGCGATGTTGGAACGGCAGCCGAAGGAACGGCCCCAGGCTGTTTTAAATCGTCCAGTGACTCATTCTGACTTTCGGCGTTTTCGTGCAGGATGGCCTGCTCCGCCTGCTGGTTCAGCACTAAAAGACTGATACGACGGTTGATGGCGTCATCCGGCCCGCGGTCAGTGACACGCATGGTTGATGCCATGCCGACCACGCGCAGTACCTTGCCATCATCAAGCCCACCTGCCACCAGCTCGCGACGCGAGGCGTTGGCACGATCGGCAGAAAGCTCCCAGTTGCTGTATCCCTTCTCACCCGTGGCGTACGGGAAGTCATCCGTGTGTCCAGACAGGCTGATACGGTTAGGAATACCGTTCAGCACTGGCGCAATGCCGCGCAAAATGTCGCGCATGTATGGCTCAACTTCCGCGCTGCCCGTTTTGAACATCGGGCGATTCTGGCTATCAATAATCTGTATACGTAAACCTTCCTGCACCAGATCGATCTTCAGGTGTGGTCGCAGGGCACGCAGTTTAGGATCCGCCTCAATCAGCTGATCGAGATCGCCGCGCAGTTTCTTCAGGCGCGCTTGCTCCATGCGTTTTTTCAGCTCGTCGATGTTCGGCTCTTTCTTCACCTCACCCTTCTGCTGGGTGTAATCATCGCCGCCGCCAGGGATCGGGCTGTCGCTGTTAGAGATTCGCTGCCCACCGGTCACGGCGGTCGCCAGCGGCGTTCGGAAATACTCGGCAATCTGGATCAACTCTTTCGGGCTGGAGATGGAGATGAGCCACATCACCAGAAAGAATGCCATCATTGCGGTCATAAAATCGGCGTACGCGATTTTCCAGGAGCCATGCGCGCCGTGCCCATGCCCCTTGTGCTTGCGTTTTTTTACGATGACGATCGGATGGGACTGATTTTTCATGCGTCCTCAGTTGTCGTCTGTTGGTTTGGGTTTTTCACCGCGCGCACGTGTTCTTCAAGCTCGATAAACGACGGGCGCTCGCTGGAGTAAAGCGTTTTACGGCCGAATTCAACTGCGATAGGTGGCGCATAACCGTTAAGGTTAGAGAGCAGCGTGATCTTCACGCACTGCATCATTTTGGTCGTTTCCGCGCTTTTCTGACGCAGAACGCTGGCCAGCGGAGAGATAAAACCATACGCCAGCAAAATACCGAGGAAGGTGCCCACCATCGCATGCGCAATCAGCGCACCCAACTCTGCCGCAGGACGATCCGCCGAGGCCAGCGCGTGTACCACGCCCATCACCGCCGCGACGATACCGAACGCTGGGAGGGAATCGCCCACCAGCGCCAGGCTGTTTGCCGGCACTTCGGATTCGCTTTCGTGCGTTTCAATCTCTTCGTCCATCAGCGCTTCGATTTCGAAGGTGTTCATGTTGCCGCTGATGATCAGTCGCAGGTAATCGACGATGAAATCCAGCATCATTGCGTCAGCGAGAATGCGCGGGTAGCTGGCAAAAATTTCGCTCTCTTTCGGGTTTTCAATATCCCGCTCAAGCGAGAACATGCCCTGCTGACGCGACTTCGCCATCAGACGATAGAGCAGCGCAAGCAGATCCATATACATGCTTTTGGTGTATTTAGAGCGACGGAACAGCAGTGGAATAGCTTTCAGCGTGCCCTTGATCGATTTACCGTTATTACCAACGATAAAAGCCCCTACCCCTGCGCCGCCGATGATAATAAGTTCAGCCGGTTGATAGAGTGCTCCAAGGTGCCCGCCGGTCATCATGTAACCGCCGAAAACTGTACCGAGAACTACCAGGTAACCTAATAAGATAAGCACGACATCATCCTTCCGCTAGTGACTATGGCAAGGATGTTCAGCTCGCAGCGTTTACCGTTTGCGGGGTAAAAAAAAGCAGCGGTAATTGCTTACCGCTGCTGGAATCTTGCCCACACGTTCGGGTTAAACAGCTTGTTCGATCTGTTCATCCAGCAGTTGTGGAATAATATCGGCAGCTTCCCGGGAAAGTTTACGTCTTTTTACTGCTCGGGATGGAGGCTGGCATAAACTACAGGCGAAGCTGCCTGCAGGCTGATGCGCATGGGTAATAAAATTGCCATCGCAGCAGTTACAGCGCGACAGCTCAAGCATTCCGCTTTCAACAAAACGCACCAGCGTCCATGCGCGGGTGAGCGCCAGCAAAGGACCCTCGTCCTGCTGCGGGCATTGTTCAAGGTAAAGTTTATACGCTTTGATCACGGCATCAACGCCGCTACACAAACCGGTTTTGAGAAGATACTGCCAGGCATTACAGAACATGGAGGCATGAATGTTCTGTTCCCAGGTCATAAACCAGTCCGTTGAAAACGGCAGCATTCCTTTCGGCGGGGGACTACCACGTAACTCTTTATACAATTTGATGAGGCGACCACGACTCAGCTGAGTCTCGCTTTCCAGCATTTGTAAACGAGCACCGAGCGTAATCAGCTCCATTGCTAACTGTATGTCACGCGCTTCCTGAACAATGCTTTTCTCGCTCATTGCTAGGCCCTTTTCTTACGGGCTGCGTCATCAGGCTGGCTGATTTCGGTAAGCAAGCGAGTGGAAAGAAGAATACCGGTATGGATCTGTTGAAGATCGTCAACACGGGAATCCTGCGTCAGACGCGTGATAGTCTGAGGATTGTCAAAACGGAACTGGCAAACCAGTTGGTTTGTTTCCGCCAGTTTAACCATTTGAGGAAGGGTTAACCCACCCAGCATGGTTGCCATTTCTTCATTAATACCCAGACGAAACATCGCGGACGCCTTGTCCTGACTAATCAAACGCTGCGCGAGCAGTAAATACGACAAATTGATGTCATAGATATGTTTTAGCAACTCGGATGTATGCATTGTTCCCATCCCGAATAACCAACTATTATTTTTATGCGGAAAGACCGCACCCCGTGATGTCGCCGGGAAATCACCCGGTATAAAAAAGAAAAGGCTAAATGCATAGTCGAATTTAGGTTTGTATTCATTGAAACGCGCAACAGCTGAAACGCGGTTACGTCTCTTACACGTTTTATCATTTCTTACAAATAACTAAGATTTTTCCTAATTCGACGCAAACTCTACTCGTCAGTTTTGACACATACAATGCAGCCACCCCCAAATTTAAAAAAAATGTGATCTACGTCACACAATTTAAGTGAATATCTCCCATAAATCCATCAGTATGACTTGTAAATTGGTTATTTTTTGAACGATCGACACTGTTTTCTATTCTTTATGGGCGAATACTCATGCAGGAGTATGAGCAGAAGTGGCATGACATGTGCTGTTCGAAACGTGTCAGCGACCGGATGCGCGTCACAGCGAATCCATCGTAAGGTCACATTTTCATTACCTATAAAAAACATGTAGTTATGCAAAACGCCCATAACAATTGTTTCACATGGTAATCATTAGAAATGTGTTTATAACGCATTAAAACGATTTAACACCGGAAACGTAAAAAAGTGTGATTCAGGTTAAGTTGTTAATTTTTTTCATTTAGGCACGTTTTCCCGTTATTCTTCTTATAAGAATAATTAATGAATAATTATGATTAGCTTCACACTTATGTCGTATTCACCTCTTGCAGATCCGGTGAAATCGCGGTAATGGTGACTAAGACGCTGTCTTTCAGACACCTAAGGAGTGCGTTATGAGTTACTCCCATCTTCTTGTTTCTGTTGCGGTTTCGCCCGAAAGCCATGAACTCATCGCCCGGGCGGTTTCCATTGCCAGACCGCATAATGCCCGTATCAGCCTGATCACCCTCGCGGCCGAGCCTGAGATGTATAATCAACTGGCTGCCCCCATGCTGGAAGATATTCGTGAGGTCTTACAGGAAGAAACGCAGCAATTTATGCGAGAGCTGGTAGAAAAGGCGCAATATCCTATATATGACACCATTATTGCGACAGGGGAGCTTAATGCGCATATTCTCAGCATATGCAGTAAGCAGAATATTGATTTAGTAATATGCGGGAATCATAACCACAGCTTTTTTTCTCGCGCAGCCTGTGCGGCGAAATCGATTGTGGCGTCAAGCCAGGTGGATGTGTTATTAGTGCCTCTTGGGGGTCGTTAAACCCCCAGAGGAAAATCAGGCGAGTTTAGGGAATGTCGCGATCTTTTTTTGCAGATGGCCTTCATTACTCTGCGGCGCAATATCACGAAGATCGCGAATAAAACGCGCCTGCCAGTGGTTAATATCGTTCTTACGGATCGTTTCCATCATCTCGGCATGGCGGGAAATACGCTCCGTGAGCGGCATCGTCAGCGCACGGTTGAGGGCATTCGCCACGTCGTCACGATCGTAAGGGTTGACGATAAGCGCAGACGTCAATTCATTGGCGGCCCCGGCAAACTGGGAAAGCACCAGCACACCCGGATCGGCGGGGTCCTGGGCGGCGACGTACTCTTTCGCGACCAGGTTCATCCCGTCCCGCAATGGCGTAACCAGCCCGACATCCGCATAGCGGAACACTTTCATCAGGATCTTACGGTCAAAGTGTTGATTGAGATAAAAGAGCGGCGTCCAGCCCAACTGACCGTAGCGGCCATTAATGCGCCCTGCTTCCGTCTCCAGCTGGTGACGAATATCCTGATAAGCCTGCACTTCACCGCGCGAGGTGGGCGCTATCTGCGTATAGCGGATTTTACCGTGATGCTGCGGATACTTCTCCAGCAGCGTTTCATACGCCAGGAAACGTTCCGGCAGCCCTTTAGAATAATCAAGACGCTCCACCGAGAAAATATTCTTCACGTGCTTGAGTTCATTCTTAAGCTGCGCCAGTTTGGGCGGCAGCGGACCGGAAGCCTGCTCGGCAATCTCTTCAGGTTCAATACCGATGGGATACACTTCAGTGTGGAATATCTTGCCCCAGGCCGTATGGGTTTTCCCCCCTTTGGTCACCACTCGCGTTTTGCCGGACACAGAATCGAGGAACGCAAGTCGATCATTCTCGGTCTGGAACCCCAGCAGATCGTAGTCACACAGCGCATCCAGCAACTCTTCATGCGGCGGCAGCGCGGTAAAGATTTCCGGCGTCGGGAACGGAATATGCAGGAAAAAGCCAATCCGGTTATTCACTCCCCTTTTACGCAACTCTCTGGCGAAGGGCAGCAGGTGATAATCGTGGATCCATAAAATATCGTCTTCCTCGATTAAAGGCAGCAGTTTATCCGCCAGCAGCGAATTCACCCGCGTGTAGCCTTCAAAGGACTCGCGCTGGAATTTAACCAGATCCAGACGATAGTGAAACGCTGGCCACAGCACAGCATTGGAGAACTGCGAGTAATACTCGTCATAATCTTTTTCGTTTAACGCAAACGACGCCCACGTAATATTTCCGCGCGTCACTTTCTTGAGCGGTTTCTGTTCTTCACTGATTTCACCATTCCAGCCAAACCACAGCCCACCGGCGGCTTTTAAGGCACCTAATACCCCAACCGCCAGGCCACCTGCACTGGATTTTTTATCATCAGGCGGTGCAATTCGGTTAGAGACGACGACTAAGCGACCCATAATGGTTTCCCCCTTTGTTTTGCGCTATTTGTTGTTGTTGCTGGTTAGCGATGTCAGATATCCACTGCCAGACGCTGGCGACATCCGCCAGACGCCATTCGGCGACAGTCTCACCAGGCCCGACCTTGATGGCGATCCCTCCGGCCTGATTCACCACACGAAACCCTGCCTCATCGGTCAGGTCATCCCCAATAAAAACGGGCGTCCTGCCGTTAAAAGGCGGTGTCGCCATAAACGCCGCAATCGCCGCGCCTTTATTGATCCCTTTAGGTTTAAGCTCCACCACGCATTTACCCGGCTGCAGCGCCAGCTCCGGATGTGCATTTGCTATAGCGGTCGCAAGCGCAAGCACAGCCGCTTCGTGCTGCGGCGCCTGGCGATAATGCAGGGCAAAAGCCATCCCTTTGGCTTCAAGCTCCGTACCGGGCAGTTCTGCCAGCGCAGACGAGAGTTGTACCTGTAGCGCCTGGATTAATGCGTCGGGGAGTGAAACGATATGCGTTTGATCATGGATGTCGCGGCGCTCCGCTCCGTGTACACCGGCCAGCGGAAAGCGATAAGGCCTGGCAAGCTGGTCCAGTTCGGCCATCGAGCGCCCTGATATCAATGCCACTGCTCCCTCAGTCATCTGCGAGAGCTGATGCAACTTCTGAAGAACCGTGGCGGGGATCGCCACCAGGTCAGGATGCGGCTTTATCTCGGCGAGCGTACCGTCGAGATCAAAAAAGAAAGCATAGTGTCCGGGCAGTACAGGCGGTGCAGTTAACAAGTCAGCCACCCTATTCCTCCTTACGGTTTACGAGAGGTAAACGCCTTTACCTCTTTCATAGCCATGTAAGTATAGACAGTGTGACGTCGCTCGCCATTTGACAACCGCCCCGCCAGCAAAACTGGCGAGGCGGTTCGGGGGTCAGCTAAGGTTATTAGTTGAGCAATATAAAGATAGGAAAAACCTCAGACGGTACGCTTCGCTTTTTGCTTGTAACGGTCGAATATCACCGCTGCCAGCAGGATCAGGCCACGAACGACGTACTGAGAGAACGGCGAAATATTGAGCAGGTTCATGGCGTTCTCTACCGTCCCCAGGATCAGGATACCGGCCACCACATATGAGATTTTTCCGATGCCGCCTTTCAGGGAAACGCCCCCCAAAACACAGGCTGAAATGACGATCAGCTCATAACCGATAGAGGTCATTGGCTGGCCACTGGTCATTCGCGACGCCAGAATAATCCCTGCGGCTGCAGAGACCAGCCCGGAGAGAACAAAGATAATAATCTTGGTACGCACCACCGGCACACCGGCCAGACGTGCGGCTTCTTCATTGCCCCCGATAGCCAGGGTATTACGGCCGAACGTGGTCCGGTTGAGCAGGAACCCGAACAGGATAAGACAGGCCACGGTCAGCCAGATTGGCGCTGGCAGCCCCAGCCAGTTAGCGTAACCGAGGGTAAAGAAGCGCTCGTCTTCAATCCCCACCGCTTTACCGTCAGAGATGATATAGGCAAGACCTCGCACAATTTGCATGGTCGCAAGCGTTGTGATCAGGGCGTTAATCTTCAGACGAGCAATGACAAAGCCGTTCACCAGACCGCTGAGCACGCCCAGTAACAGACCCGCCAGCACGCCAATCCACAGGCTCTCCGTCATGTTAATTACCACAGCCGTGGTGACACCGGCACAGGCAATAACCGAGGCCACCGACAGGTCAAAATCGCCCGAGGCCAGACAGAACAGCATACCGCAGGCCACCATGCCGGACATGGAAATGGCCAGCCCCAGCCCTTTCATATTAATAAAGGTGGCAAAATTAGGAACGAAGATCGCACAGGCGACAAACAGGGCGGCAAAGACCACCAGCATGCCGTACTGATCCCAGATTCGGCCAAAACTGAACGCCGACTTTGGCGCTCCGGATGTAGTAACAGAGGACATCATTAACTCCTTACTCAGGCGACAGCCTGGCTGACTTTAGGCATGGCGAGATTCAACGCCTGTTGTTCATTCGCCTGTTCATGAAGCAATTCACCGGCAATTTCCCCTTCACGCATGACGACAATGCGATCGGCGACGCCAAGCACTTCAGGCAGATCGCTGGAGGCGAAGAGCACCGCCACGCCGCGTTTTGCCAGTTCATAGATCACGTTATAAATCTCGTGTTTTGCCCCCACATCGATACCGCGCGTCGGTTCGTCCAGTAAAATGACCTTCATATCCTCCGACAGCCAGCGGCCCAGAATGGCCTTCTGCTGGTTCCCCCCGGAAAGATTCATGATCAGCTGTTCCGGTCCCGGCGTTTTGATATTGAGTGAACGAATGTGGTGATCGGCATTGCTCGATTCCCAGCTATCGTTGATCAGGCATCCTGCGCGAATAAATTTGCGACGGGCGGAGATATTGATGTTGTCACGCACCGAATGCACCGGAATAATCCCCTCCGCTTTGCGATCTTCCGGACAGAGCATCATGCCTGCCTTAATCGCGTGGGCGGGCTTCTGAATATCCACCGCTGCGCCGTCAATAGACACCACGCCTTCGGTAATGCGCGTGCCGCCGAACAACCCTTTCATTAATTCGCTACGCCCGGCGCCCACCAGGCCGAACAGCCCGACGATTTCACCGCTGCGTACCGATAACGAAACCGGCATGCGTACTCCCGGCGCTTTTACATTATCCAGTCGCAGGCGTTCAGGGCCGTACTCACGCGGTTTCCAGTGGTAAATGTCCCCCAGATCGCGTCCGACCATCGCCTGGACAAGCTGGTCATGGTTCACCTGCGCCATATCGCTAAAGGTGCGCACATAGCGGCCATCTTTAAACACGGTGATGGCGTCGCTCAGGGCAAATATCTCCTCCATACGGTGCGAAACATACAAAATCGTGCGGCCTTCCTGGCGCAACTCCCGGATCACGCGGAACAGGTTTTCGATTTCACGTGCGGAAAGCGAACTGGTGGGTTCGTCAAAGGCAATAATTCTGGCGTTACGCGCCAGAGCCTTGGCAATTTCAACCATCTGCCACTGGCCGATGGAGAGGTATTTCAGCGGCGTCTGAGGATCGACGTCCAGCCCAAGATGTTTAAGCTGCAGCCCTGCTTCATAATTAAGTAGCGAACGATTAACCACGCCGCTTTTGTGCGGGAGCTGTCCTAAATAGATGTTCTCGGCCACGGTCATCTCTGGGATCAGGTGCAGTTCCTGATAGATAATGGCCACCCCGGCATTAAGCGCCGCCGTGGTATCAGCAAAAGCCACCTCTTCGCCACGAATGGCCAGTGTGCCGGTCGTAGGGGAATAGTTGCCGCTGAGGATTTTCAACAGCGTGGATTTCCCCGCGCCGTTTTCACCCATCAGGGCATGAACCTGGCCGGCATAGCAGTCGAAACTGATATCGGTCAGCGCGTTAACACCGGGGAACGTTTTCCCGATGCCGCGAAATGAGAGATACGGATCAGACTGTCGCATAACGTCTCCGTGATTCCTGTAGTGTGTACGTCAGGCCCCTCATGGTGAATGAGGGGCGCAATCACAGCGTATTACTTACCGCCCAGTCCTTTTTTCGCCAGTTCCTCTTTGAAGTTGTCGCGGGTAATCAGCACCACGTCGGTCACTTCAGTAAATTTCGGCGGTTCAGCCCCTTTGGTCACCCAGTTGTAGAGCATTTCACTGGATTTGTAGCCGTGTACGTCCGGGCTTGGCAGCAGAGAGCCGTAGAAGCCGGTCGCCTGCGCTTTGGACAGTTCGCTGACGGCGTCAACGCCGTTGATGCCGATACCGATAACATCCGGAGCTTTGAAGCCCTGACCTTCTGTCGCACGCACGCCACCCAGCACGGTGTTGTCGTTCATACCGACCACCAGCCAGTGTTTAACTTCCGGGTGTTGAACCAGCATTGAGTTCGCGGCGTCGAACGCGCCGGGGATATCGTTGGATTTGGTAGGAACTTTATAGATCTGTTTTTCCGGGAAGCCGGCGGCTTTCAGAGCGTCCATGGAACCGGTAGTACGACGACGTGCAGTATCCAGCTCATCAGCCGTGATGGCCATGACGCCCGTCTCTTTTACATCCCAGCCGCGCTTTTGCATCTCTTTATAGAGTTCCTGACCCTGGCGCTCACCAATTTTGGTCGCGGCCATCATTACCAGCGGCACGGTGTCCATTGGCTTGCCTTTGGCATTGACGAACTGATCGTCAACGGCAATAACCTTCATGTCGTAACCGCGCGCTTTAGCCGCAATTGCCGATCCCAGTTTTGGATCGGGTGTACAGATAACGAAACCTTTCGCACCGCTGGCCGCCAGGCTGTCGATGGCGTTCAGGGTTTTTTCACCGTCAGGGACGGCGATTTTAATGACGTCAAAACCTAAATCTTTTCCGGCTTTATCGGCGAATTTCCACTCAGTCTGGAACCACGGCTCTTCTGGCTGTTTTACCAAAAAACCGAGTTTTAAATTCTCTGCGATAGCGGATTGTGACATAACAGCAGCCAGACCAACGGCCGCCAGCGCTTTAGTAAATTTGTGCATGGTAAACTCCAGCTTTAGCATTCTTTTCTGTAGGGAATATTTGCGTGCTTCTTATTTAATCGGACTTAAAACAAGGCATTAGCGCTTACCTCGTCATAAGCGTTATTGCTGGTGATAGTTTTAGCGGGAAATTAATCATCCATAAGAGAGCGCCATCACACCGCAGAATTACAGTAATTGCGTACATAAATTCAGCGGAAAATGACATAAAAACGGCAGGAATTGTCGGACAAATGAAACGGGGTTAAGCAGAATTATCCATAAGATCAGCTAAGAAGTCCCTGAGTGCCGGACGCTCTAGCATCCGGCGGGAAATTTACCAGGCGTAATAGATGTGGTCAGCGTGATCGCGAACGGGCGTTTCGTCACCCAACAGTCGAGCAGCCAGGGCCAACGCAAAGTCAAACGCATGACCAAGACCTTTGCCGCTGAGCAGGTTTTTATCCTGGACGACCGGTGCATCCACATATTCACCGTCTTTTACCGTCTCCCATAAATCCCCGGAGCAGACGTAGCGACGCCCCCGAAGCAGCCCATTTCCCCCCAGCACGCGCGCCGCTGCTGAACAAATAGGGCAAATCAGTTTTCCGCGCGCGTCATGTGCAGAAATAAAACGGATAACCTGCGGATCCGCGGCCAGATTTGCGCTGCCCTGCGGTCCCCCGGGTAGAACAATCGCATCGTAAAGCGAATCGCTGCGTTCTGATAAGATGCTGTCTGCCACCATGGGAATGTTATGGTAACTGATCACTGCACGCGACTGCGCGCAGGCCAGAGTTTCCACGTCGATGTTCAGCCGGCGCAAAATATCAATGGTGATAATCGCCTCTGCTTCCTCAAAACCGGGTGCCAACAGCACCGCAACCTTTGCCATCATAGACCTCAATGATTGAAACAAGATAAAACAGTGTTTCATTTTTACACAATCATTAAGAACAATCTTGCACAGCGATCACATACTCGCCTTTTTGCGATAAATTGATTTAGCGCAATTTTATTCCTCAAAATATATCCTGATTGATTGATCTGTTTTTCACATCGTCACAGAAGATTCTGTTGCCTTAATATTTTCACTCTTGAAAAAACGAGACAAACAATACACAAACACATAAAAATCAATTGGTTATTAATGTGTTAATTTATATCCACCTGTTTTCATTTCTGTACTATATTAAATTTTGTAATGTATGGTAAACACAGCCTAATTAAGAGTTTTCTTAGACAGAATACAAGGGTATGCTTATTTATATCGAACACAGGAAGTGAATATTCGATCGACTTTTGTCGCCGCAGAAATGCCATTTCTGCATTCCATTATATGTGCCTGCCGGGTCAGGTTAGCCGCGGACATCACGTCCCACAGTCAATAAGGATATGAGTATGACTACCCAAACGATGATGCAAAAACTCAATGCCCAGTTGAACCTCGAGTTCTATGCCTCGAATCTGCACCTGCATATCAGCTCGTGGTGTTCCGAAAACAGTCTCAATGGCTCCGCCACTTTTTTTCGCAGCCAGGCGCAAAGCAACGTCACCCATATGATGCGTGTTTTTAACTTCATGAAAGCCGCAGGGGCGAACCCAACCGTAAAAGCGCTTGATACGATCGACGATAACTACTCTTCTCTGGAAGAATTGTTTGAGAAAACACTGGAACAGTACGAACAGCGTTGCAGCACGCTTAACAAGCTGGCCGATGAAGCCAGAGCACAACACGACACCAAAACCCTTAAATTCTTACGCGATATGGATAAAGCGCAACAGCAGGACGGCATGCTGCTTAAAACGCTGGCGGACGAAATCCATAACGCGCAGCAGGCGGGTTTATGTCCGGAACAAACCGACCGTCATCTGCTTGACCTTGTGACGGTACAGCACCACTGATCATTTTTCCTGCTCCCTGCCAGGCGCGCTTTTCGGCCTACCGGGAGCAGGTTCCCCTTCTCGTCGCCAACCTTCTGCTTTTGCTAAGATTTAACAAATCAGATCTCGCTCTCAATGATTAACCACACAACATGTAATGATTTATTTAATTACATTATCATTGACGAGGGAGCATCATGATCACCATTGAGTTTATTGTCATCCTCCTCTGCCTGCTGACAGGTACGCGTTTCGGCGGCATGGGGCTTGGGTTGATAAGCGGTATTGGCCTTTTTATTTTATGTTTTGTCTTTGGTCTGCAACCCGGCAAACCGCCGGTTGACGTGATGCTGACCATTCTCGCCGTCATTGGATGTGCCGCAACGCTTCAGACCGCAGGCGGCCTGAACGTCATGATGCAATTTGCTGAGCGCCTGCTGCGCAAACATCCTCAACACATCACGCTTCTCGCCCCTTTTACCACCTGGATGCTGACCTTTCTCTGCGGGACCGGACACGTGGTGTACACCATGTTTCCCATCATTGCGGATATCGCCCTGAAAAAAGGGATCCGCCCGGAACGCCCAATGGCCGTGGCATCAGTGGCATCGCAGATGGCAATTACGGCCTCGCCGGTCTCCGTGGCCGTTGTGTCACTGGTCTCCATTCTGGGCGCGCAGCATGGGCTCGGCCACGCGTGGGGAATACTGGAAATTCTCGCCGTCTCGGTTCCTGCCTCACTGTTCGGTGTGGCGATTGCTGCGCTGTGGAGTTTGCGTCGTGGGAAAGCGTTAGCGGACGATAAGGAGTTTCAGGAAAAGCTCAAAGATCCGAAGCAGCGTGAATTCATCTACGGCGGGACGGAAACGTTAATGAATCAACGTTTTCCAAAACAGGCCTACTGGTCCACGTGGATTTTCTTCGCCGGCATTGCCGTGGTTGTCCTGCTGGGGGCATTCCCTGACCTGCGCCCTGCATTTGAGATAAAAGGAAAAATGACGGCGTTGTCGATGAACCTTGTCATCCAGATGATGATGTTAATTGCCGGTGCCGTAATGCTGATGGCCTGCAAGGTCAATGCGTCTGCCATTTCTAACGGCGCGGTGTTTAAGGCGGGTATGGTCGCGATCTTCTCGGTGTTCGGGGTGGCGTGGATGAGCGATACCTTTTTCCAGGCGCATCTTGATGAGTTAAAGCTGGCGCTGGAAGGCGTGGTGAAAAGCCATCCGTGGACCTACGCGATCGTGCTGTTCCTGGTATCAAAGCTGGTGAACAGCCAGGCGGCAGCCCTGACGGCCGTTGCGCCTATGGGGCTGATGCTGGGAATCGACCCGAAAATGCTGATCGCCTTTTTCCCGGCCTCTTACGGCTATTTTGTCCTGCCGACCTACCCAAGCGATTTAGCCTGCATCGGCTTTGACCGTTCGGGTACAACCCGCATCGGCAAATTTATCATTAACCACAGCTTTATTCTGCCGGGATTAATTGGCGTAAGCTGCGCGTGTGCGGCGAGCTATCTGCTGGTACAGACGTTCTTTTAAGGTGAGCGAAGGGCGACAAACGGTCGCCCTTTTTAGCGTCAGGCGGGCTTTAGTGAGACTCGCCCTGCGGCGTGAATCGCAGTTCAATCAGCGCGATGGCTTTCTGAATAGCGCGAAGCGTGACCGGGTCAGCCGCAGCGGGATGGCTGTTGAAATCGATATTTTTCAGCTGCGTGGACATCTTCTCGCGCACTTCAACCGGCGCAATAACGTCCAGGACATCAAGGATTTGTTTGATAACTAACTGACAGGCGACAACGTCAGACACCAGCTCCTGATCGGCGCTCAGGTTTTGTGACATGGGGCTTTCTCCTTATTTAAAGGCCGCCATAGTAACAAAACGCAGGCCCATTCATCTCCCTCTCGTCGCTTACGGGCACAAAAAAACCCGCCGAAGCAGGTTTTTTTCATCAGAACATTGCGCCCGGTGGCACATCTTTAAAAGTGTTGCAGTAGTTAGCCCACATACTTTTCAGGATTTTGCGAAGTTTCATCAGGTAGCTCCATTAACTTGTTATACAACTTTATTGTCAATGTGCTTATAATATGACCATCGTCCCAAAAATCAATATTTTTGTGACGCGCATCACAATTTTATTCTTCGTGCCAAACCTGAAAAGTGGGGCTCACGGCACCTGAAAGCGTCAGCCTACGATCCCGCGAACAAAAGCTTCAATCTCTTTGTCCTGGCAATTCTCAAAGAAGCACTGCTGGAAACGCTGACCCGAAACGGCCGTCTTCACCAGCTCGGGATCGATTGCGCGCAGCGTATCCAGATAGTTCTCTTTCACGACCGCCGCTTTAACCTGGTTCAGAATACCAGCGTTACGCACCTGCGGCTCCTTGCGCTCGGGCGGATAACCTTCACCATTTCGACCAGTGAACGCTTTTTCAAAGATAAACCGAACGTTCAGTTCTGCCCCCCAACCGAAGCCTTTGGCAAACGGCAGGGAGAGCGCGTTACCGTTGTTAATCTGAGCAAACAGGAACGCATCCGCAGGATCAATGCAATAGCCGCAGATAACGCCCGGGTGGATGTTCAGCGACATCAATGCTCCCTGCCCCGTACCGCAGCCGGTCACAACAAAATCAACGGCTTTCGCATTCAGTAAAATGCTCGCCATAATCCCCAGATGGATATAGGTCAGGTGATGGTCATTCTCGTCGCTCATGCCCACGTTATAAACCGGGAACCCTTTTTCATCGGCTACCGTTTTCAACTCTTTCAGTATCACTGGGTTTTTCGCGGCCTGGCTGTTTTCCATCATCAGTGCAATTTTCATTTCATCTCTCCTGAATGCGTGGCGGGAGATCCCGCTATGGATACCTTTACCTGTTCACCCTACTATCAAACAAACAACCTTTCAAATTAAATGAAAGGTTGTTTTAAAAAACAAAGGCGGGTTCACAATTTAGCGAGAATGAGACCGTACGCCAAACGTGCATTAAAAAGTTAAAGCAAACCTGTTGCCGCTTCAGCCCGTTAGCTAGACTGCAAAAGTACACGCTAAAACCGTATGGGGTTGACCTGTGAATCAGCGCTGCCGGATGCTTCGCTCCCTCTTTCTACTCGCGTTGACGGGTCTGTTGCTTGCTTGCCCCCCTGCCCGGGCAGAAGAGCCTGTACCGGTCTGGATCTTTGATGCTAACAACTTCGAATTCTGGCGCACACCGCAAGGAGAGTGGCAGGGTTTTTATCCTGAACTGATTAAGGCCATCAATAAACAGGCGGGTACGCAGCTGCAGCTGCGGCCGCTCTCCGGAGCCGATATTAGCCAGCGTTTTGCACAAAATGAGTATGGCGTGTATGCCGGGGTATTGCGCACGGAGAAGCGAGCCAGAACCAAAATTCTCTCAGCACGTTTGTTTGATAACGACGTGGTGGCCGCCAGCCCAACGATGACGGTGACAACTGCCGAACAGCTCAGCCATGCCCGGGTGCTGTTCCGTAAAGACGACGCGACGCTCGACAGCGTGCAACAACGTTATCCCGACCTTAAATTTCGTTCTCTGCGTCTCGTCGCCACCAGCGACGAGGCTTTTCGCTTACTGAGCGACAACCAGGCTGATTTCTATATTAATGACGCTCCGGAGATGGAGAATACCCAGCGCTATTATCTGGTCTCCCGGCCCTTTCCTGAGCTACGCATTCCTGTCGTCCTCGCCTTCAGCCCTGACCTGCTTCCCCTGCGGGATAAAATCAATGCGCTGATTGGCACCTGGTATCGCAACGGCGAAATCAACACGATGCTGGAGGAGAGCAAGCGCAATTACCTGCTAAGCCGTATCACCCTGTCAGAGGAGGAGCGAACCTGGATCGCGCATAACCGCCTGCAGATCAACCTGCCCAAAAACGAGAATTTTGCCCCGCTTATCTGGCGGGACAGCAAGGGCTACCACGGCACAGCCATTGATATGATTAACGACATGCGCGATTTACTGGGCATGAAGGTTGATGTCAATTTTATCGATCACTATTCGAGTCTTCCGCGACAGCAGTGGGCGGTTCGATTGATTGATATCGTTGATCGAAGCGACAGTGCGCATGCACAGGGTCGTATCGGCCCCGACATCGCCTGGCACAACGCCTATTACAATCGCAGCAGTCAGCCCTTCTTGTGGAACGAAGAGAGTATTCGCAGCCAGCGCGTCGGCGTAATCGACGGTTCGTTTGCCGCAGCCTATTTACGCCAGCGTTTTGGCAGCGATGTGATCATCGTGACCCGGCCAACCATTGACGGTCTTATCGACGCGATTGAGAACGATGAGATTGACTATATTCTGGGCGACCTCAGTTCGCTGGAGTCCACGCTTCGCGGCAACGAACTGTTTCGCGGGGTGCTGAAAGTCGCGGGGGTCACCCGCTCTGAATTTATTATTGGCCCCTGGGTGGATCCGCAGCATCCACTCTTTCATCTGCTGACTCAGGTTCATCGCCTGTCAGAATACCGCACGCAAATAGAACGTCAGGATGAGCAGAGTTACTTACCCGATTTTTCTAAAAACACGCTGAAGATTATCAGCGTGATTTTGCTGATCGTGGCCCTGTTCAGCATCGGTATGCTGATCATGATGCGTCGCCATTTACGCCAGAACCGGATGGTTAACCGCAATATGGTGCAGGCGCTGGAGAAGGTAAACCGCGCGCACGATGACGAGACCGGCAGCCATATTCAGCGCGTCGCCCGATATTGCGGCTTAATGGCGCGTGAGCTTGGGCTTTCGCGCAAAATGACCCGTGAGATAGAACATTTTGCCTCACTTCACGATGTCGGAAAAATTGCCGTGCCGGAGCGTATTCTGCGTAAGCAAGGCCCGCTGACCCAGGACGAGTTTGCCGAGATGAAACTTCATACCGTGAAAGGGTGGCGGATTATTCAGGGCTTAGAGCTGGGCGCAGTTGCGGAGAATATTATCCATTTCCATCATGAAAAATGGGATGGCAGCGGATATCCGCAGGGGCTACGGGGAGAACAGATCCCGCTGGAAGCCCGCATACTGGCGCTGGCCGATGTGTATGATGCCCTGAGGCAAAAGCGGGTCTATAAGCCGGGATTCACTCACGAGCAAGCCTGCAAAATCATTCTGGAGGGTGACGGCCGCCATTTTGACCCGCAGCTTATTGCGCTGTTTCGCCTGCATCATCTTAAGTTTAAAACCATTTTTGACAGCCTGGCCGACTAAACGGCCCGTCGCAAAGAGAAAGCGCAGATTGCCCGGCTATTCCTCGCATTGCGACTCACATCTGCAGGTACGATAACGTATTTCCACTCACTCAGAGCGAACCATGAAAAGAGTCTTCGTCGCCGGTACGATCCTGCTGCTGGCGGGCTGTAACATTAATCGCCAGGCTGAGGTCAGCGCCCTGGACGCGCCAAACGGCATCGTCCGCCTCGACTACGGGCAAGCAATGCTGCAAAACGCCTATTCCGATGAGTATGTTAATAACGGCACCGCAGCTAAAGCGTGTCAGAGCATGGGGTATGCCACCGCCTCAGCCTATGGCCAGCCCATTAAAACCTGCACCCTGACCAGCGGCTCTCTGTGTCTCAATGAGAGCGTGACGATCCAGTATAAATGCATGGGCTTTGCCGTAAACCCTAAAGCAAATAACCCGTGGTATTAATCTGTGCTGCCAGTATTGACTGGCAGTGTATTTCATTACGAACAAAAACAATTCTCATTAATAAAATATAAAATCGGCAATGCGTTTTATTCCCATTCGTATTTTAAATAAAGAAATAATTATTTTACGTTTTGCAAATAATTAAATAACAAATTATAGTGTCGCTCATTGTGAACCAGAATTAATAACCCGGAGCGTCACCATGCTGAAAACTGAAATGATCGACAAGCTCAATGCGCAAATGAACCTTGAGCTTTTTTCATCCCTTCTCTACCAGCAGATGAGCGCCTGGTGCAGCTACCACAGTTTTGAAGGCGCTGCCGCCTTCCTGCGCCGCCACGCGCAGGAAGAGATGACCCACATGCAGCGTCTGTTTGATTATCTGACTGACACGGGCAGCCTGCCGCGCATCGATAACGTTGCGTCCCCGTTTGCCGAGTATAATTCGCTTGATGAGCTCTTCCGTGCGACCTATGAGCACGAGCAGCTGATTACGCAAAAAATTAACGAACTGGTTCATGCGGCAATGATCGGCCAGGATTATCCGACCTTTAATTTCCTGCAGTGGTACGTGGCAGAGCAACACGAAGAAGAGAAACTGTTTAAATCCGTGCTGGATAAATTGTCTCTGGTGGGGAAAACAGGCGAAGGTCTTTACTTTATCGATAAAGAACTTTCTACCCTTGATACACAGAAATAATATTGCTGCGGTGCTGTTTTCAGCGCCGCACTTTTTATTCTCCGCGCACAGATTTACATACACCCCGCACAGCTTGTACACCGCCAGTCCTGCGCATTGACCGCCTGGTAAAAATACCGGTAGTTAGCCGTCTCCAGCGGAATCCCGGCGTCAAAAAAAACATCTGTCAGCCAGTCTACGTTTTCGATGATCCACTCATCTTCTTTTAGCCCCTGCGCAAAGGTGTCGTCCTCAGGATCGATGATCGAATAAATGGCCCAGGTGCCCATATCCTTTTCACGACGCGATTCAGGAAGCTGCAGGGCCTGGTTCTGCCAGCTGATTATCCAGTGACCATGGCACAGTAAATTACCGCCCCGGCTCCACGCCGCGGTAAAGGGATTTTTTCCCGCCATCTGCCCTCACTTTATTTGAAAACTTATAGTTATTGTTTAAATTACGCCTGATTTTTCGGCAAAAATAGTGCCCTTACGAAGTAGATATCCCCTCCCAAAGGGGCAGGTTCGGATAAATTACTTAAAGTCGAAAAATATCGTAAATAATTCATTACACCTGCTGTAACGGTCATTTGACGAAGCGGGGCTTTTCCCTTACTCTGCGCCGCAGAATTTGTCGCGATTACGAATCGTTGTAGAGGAATGCGTGAAAAACAGAACCCTGGGAAGTATTTTTATCGTCGCCGGAACGACGATTGGCGCAGGAATGCTGGCGATGCCTCTGGCTGCCGCAGGCGTTGGATTTGGAATGACACTGCTGCTCCTTGGCACACTCTGGGCGTTGATGTGCTACACCGCCCTGCTGTTGCTTGAGGTTTATCAGCATGTGCCCGCGGATACCGGCCTGGGTTCTCTTGCGGCACGCTACCTGGGACGCTATGGCCAGTGGATAACCGGCTTTAGCATGATGTTCCTGATGTACGCCCTGACCGCAGCCTATATCAGCGGCGCCGGGGAGTTAATCGCCTCCAGCGTTAACGACTGGTTCGACGCTGATATCACGCCTTCAACGGGCGTTATCTTCTTTGCGCTTATTGGCGGGGGGGTGGTCTGTGTGGGGACTTCGCTGGTCGATCTGTTTAACCGTTTTCTGTTCAGCGCCAAAATACTGTTCCTGATTGTGATGCTGGTTCTGCTGGCACCGCATGTTCACAAGGTTAATCTGCTGACGCTGCCGCTGGAAAAAGGGCTGGCGCTGTCCGCGATCCCGGTTATTTTCACCTCGTTTGGCTTCCACGGCAGCGTACCCAGCATCGTGAGCTATATGAACGGCGATATCCTTAAGCTACGCCGCGTCTTTATGGTGGGGAGCGCCATCCCGCTGATTGCCTATATTTTCTGGCAACTGGTGACGCTGGGGAGCATTGACGCGTCGACCTTTACCGGGCTGATGGCGGAACACGCTGGCCTGAACGGTTTTCTGCTGGCACTGCGCGAGGTTGTCACCTCCCCGCCCGTTGAGCTGGCGGTCCATCTGTTTGCCGACCTGGCGCTGGCCACCTCATTCCTGGGCGTGGCGCTCGGCCTGTTTGATTACCTGGCCGATCTGTTCCAGCGTCGCAATACTGCCGCAGGACGCTTACAGACGGGGGCAGTCACCTTCCTGCCTCCTCTGGCGTTCGCGCTGTTTTACCCGCGTGGGTTCGTGATGGCGCTGGGGTATGCAGGTGTGGCGTTATCCGTGCTGGCCTTGCTGCTCCCTTCCCTGCTGGCCTGGAAGAGCCGCCAGCAGCATCCTCAGCAAGGGTACCGCGTCATGGGCGGCAAACCGCTGCTGTGCATGGTGTTTGCCTGCGGAGTGATGATTATTCTGGTGCAGTGCTTGATAGCCGCGGGGATGCTGCCGGAAGTGGGTTAACAAAAAAAGGGGCTGAAATCAGCCCCTTTTTATTAGTGCAAACAGCAGCTCTTAAACTTCTTCCCGCTGCCGCACGGACACGGATCGTTACGCCCAACCTTTGTGCCGTTAACAATCGGTTTTTTTGCTTCCGGCTGCTGTGGGTTGTCCACCCAGTAATTGTACAAACGCAGAGCCGCAGGCTGAATGCTCTCAATGCTGGCTTTATATTCGTCTTCGCTCAGCTCATCCAGCTTCTCGCTGTTCTCGTCTGTACCGTGCAGCGCAATCGCATCGAGATCGGCCTTCAGCGCTTCCGGTAAGGCTGACCAGTCCGTCAGCGCCACACCGCGCATATAGCCATAACACCACTCTTCAACAACGGTATAGCTCTCGCCGTCGACATCGTTGTAACCAAACATCGGCTCAAACTGATCCGGGTATTCGCTCAGGCGCTCAGCAATGTCGTTCATATGCTTAAAGCAGAGATCGATAAAACGGTGCATTTCACGATCGTTTTTCCAGCGCGGAATGTATTTCTCGCCACCCCACACCGCCACCAGCCAGGTATCTGGCTCAACGACAACAGGGCCGGAAAGGACTGCGGTAAGCATGCCGTCCAGTTCAGACACGTCAATCACGGACGCATCGTCATGACCGTAAGACATTAATGTCTCTTCAAGCCACGCCATTTCGCTTTCATTCAATGGGCCTTCAGTCATCGCTGACACTCCTGATAAAAAAGGAAAAGATCCTGACACATATCTCGCGGCTTTCCTATCTGAAGTTTAGGTCTTTATTGCTGCAAAAACGTGCAAATCGTGACCATTGCACAACTTATGGGCTTTGTTGTTAACGATATGTGATCTCCGCTGTAATTTCATCGCGTCCCACAAGGTGCCATATCACCGCACTCTATACTCAAACATGTCACAACCCGCTCAATGGGTTAACCATTCTGGCAACGATTTTGCTTAATGTTCTTCGCGCGAACCTGCGCAGGGAAACCTCGCCGTATTACGCAGGCGTTGTCTGGATCTTGTTCGTTTAGTGCATTTTGTTCTTGCTCGTGTTTTTGGATTGGCTGCGCCGTCGGCGTCCGGGTTTACGCCGTGGTGCAAAAACCTCTTTGCTAAGGAACATAATAATGTCGCTGAAATTTATCAGAACTCCCCTTTCTATCGTGCTGGCCGGTTGTCTGGTGACGGCATTTTCTGCGCATGCAGATATTGTCATTGGTGTGGCCGGGCCGTTTACCGGTCCAAACGCCACCTATGGCGATCAGTACTGGCACGGTGCAACGCAGGCCGCTGAAGACATTAACGCCGCAGGCGGCATTAACGGCGAGAAGATTAAGCTGGTTCAGGGGGATGATGCCTGCGAGCCGAAACAAGCCGTGGCCGTCGCCAACCGTCTGGTCGACCAGGATAAAGTCAACGCGGTGGTCGGCCATTTCTGCTCCTCTTCCACAATGCCCGCCTCCGAGGTGTACAGCGACGCGGGGATCCTTGCCATTACCCCCGGCTCGACCAACCCGCTCATTACCGAACGAGGCATGACCGATATGTTCCGCATGTGTGGTCGCGATGACCAGCAGGGCCAGGTCGCCAGCGATTTCATTATCGATAAGCTGAAAGCCAAACGTGTGGTCATCATCCATGACAAAGACACCTACGGTCAGGGGCTGGCAGACGCCACCAAAGCTGCGCTGGCGAAGCGCGGGGTTCAGGATGTGATGTATGAGGGCTTATCCCGTGGTGAGAAAGACTTTAACGCGCTGGTGACAAAAATCGGCGCGCAAAAGCCGGATGTGGTGTTCTTCGGCGGTTGTCACCCTGAAGCCGGCCCGCTGGTTCGCCAGATGCGTGAACAGGGCGTACAGGCGAAATTCTTCTCCGGCGACTGTATCGTCAACGAAGAGATGGTGACCGCGGCGGGTGGGCCACAATATACCAAGGGGATTTATATGACCTTTGGTAAGGACCCGCGGCTGATCCCGGATGGGAAAGCGGTCATTGAGAAATTCCGCGCCGGTAAATTCGAGCCTGAAGGTTACACCCTCTACTCTTATGCCTCCGTTCAGGCCATTGCTGCGGCCTTCAAGGCCACGGGCGGTAAAGACTCGGCCAAAGCCAGCGAATGGCTGAAAGCCAATGCCGTCGACACGGTTATGGGCAAAAAAGCCTGGGACAGCAAAGGCGATCTGAAAGTGTCTGACTACGTGGTGTATCAGTGGGACGATAACGGAAAATATAAGGAAGTTCAGTAACGGGACGGAGTCACGCTCAACGCCGGCAGGTTCGCCTGTCGGCGCGTAATAAACATCAGGCTGCGCGTGCCGCGCAGCTTAAAATAACGAGCGCGCTATGATGAGTACATTCTTCCTGCAACAGTTAATAAATGGCTTAACGCTGGGCTCCGTCTATGGATTAATCGCCATCGGCTACACCATGGTGTATGGCATCATTGGTATGATTAATTTCGCCCACGGCGAAGTGTATATGATCTCCGCCTACCTCTGCGCCATTGGCCTGGCGCTGCTCTCCTTCTTCGGCCTGCAGTCGTTCCCGTTGCTTATCCTCGGTACGCTGATCTTCACGATTGTGGTGACCGGTGTTTACGGCTGGACTATCGAGCGCATTGCCTATAAGCCGCTACGCAACTCTACCCGTCTGGCACCGCTTATCTCCGCCATCGGGATGTCTCTGATTTTGCAAAACTACGCGCAGCTGAGCCAGGGGCCACGTCAGCAAGGGGTGCCCACGATGCTGGATGGCGTACTTCGCCTGCATATTGGTGAGGGATTCGTTCAGATAACCTACACCAAAGTGTTTATTCTGGTTGCCTCGTTCGCCGGCATGCTGTTGCTGACATGGATAATCAACAATACCCGGCTTGGGCGGATGTGCCGTGCGGTGCAGCAGGACCGCAAAATGGCCTCCATTCTGGGCATTAACACCGACAGAATCATTTCGCTGGTCTTTGTGATTGGCGCGGCGATGGCCGGTCTGGCGGGTGTGCTCATCACCATGAATTACGGCACCTTCGATTTCTACGTCGGATTTGTCATTGGCATCAAGGCGTTTACCGCAGCGGTGCTCGGCGGGATTGGCTCCCTGCCCGGTGCGATGCTCGGCGGGTTGATTCTGGGCGTCGCCGAGGCGCAATTTTCCGGCATGGTGAACTCAGATTATAAAGATGTGTTCTCGTTTGGCTTGCTGGTCTTGATCCTGATTTTTCGTCCTCAGGGTCTGCTTGGCCGCCCGATTGTCGCCAAAGTGTGAAGGAGAATACGATGACCTCTCACGGCTTTTCGCTTAAGCGCTGCATTCTGGACGCCATTTTTTCCGGGCTGATTGCGTTAATAATTTTTGGCCCGATTGCCGGCGTGGTGCTGGACGGATACAGCTTTAATTTCGCCGGACAGCGGCTCGCATGGATAGTCGGCATCGTGATGCTGGGCCGTTTTCTGCTGAGCGCTTTTTTAGGCACCGCTCCGGGTGCACGTTTCCAGGCACGTTTTGAAGCCGACAGCGCGGGGGTTTATGTCCGGCCGCCGGAATACAAAAGCCGCATGCGCTGGATAATCCCGCTGATTATCGCCCTTGCGATCTGCTTTCCCTTTGTTGCCACCAAGTACGTTCTCACCGTCGCCATTCTTGGGCTTATCTACGTGCTTCTCGGTCTCGGGCTGAATATTGTGGTCGGTCTGGCCGGGCTTCTGGATCTCGGTTATGTCGCTTTTTATGCCATCGGCGCTTACGGGCTGGCGCTGGGGTATCAGTATCTGGGATTAGGATTCTGGAGCATGCTGCCGCTGGCGGCAATTATGGCTGCCGCGGCCGGCGCCCTGCTCGGCTTTCCGGTGCTGCGCATGCACGGTGATTACCTGGCGATCGTCACGCTTGGCTTTGGGGAGATTATTCGCCTGATCCTCAACAACTGGCTGACCTTCACCGGTGGCCCGAACGGCGTTTCTGCCCCACCTCCCACCTTTTTCGGACTGGAGTTTGGCCGCCGTGCCAAAGAAGGAGGCGTGCCCTTTCACGAATTTTTCCATCTGACCTACAACCCGAACATGAAGTTTATCTTTATCTATACGGTCCTGTTCCTGGTGGTGATGCTGGTGCTGTATATCAAGCATCGTCTGACGCGGATGCCGATTGGTCGGGCATGGGAAGCCCTGCGGGAGGATGAAATCGCCTGTCGCTCAATGGGATTAAATCATGTGCTGGTCAAGCTCTCGGCCTTTACGCTGGGTGCGTCGACTGCTGGCATCGCCGGGGTGTTTTTTGCCACTTATCAGGGCTTTGTCAACCCGACATCGTTTACCTTTTTTGAATCGGCGCTGATCCTGGCGATTGTGGTGCTCGGCGGTATGGGCTCAACGCTTGGCGTGGTGCTGGCGGCGTTTGTGCTCACGGTGACGCCGGAGCTGCTGCGCAGTTTTGCCGAGTACCGGGTTTTGCTGTTTGGCATGCTGATGGTGGTGATGATGATCTGGCGTCCACGCGGGTTGATCCGCATTAACCGCAGCGGGTTTGCCGTGCGTAAGGGCGTAGCGCCATGAACGGAACGATATTAAGCGTTGAACATCTTATGATGCATTTCGGCGGGATCAAGGCGTTAAACGACGTCAACCTGGACGTGCAGCGCGGTTCAATTACTGCGCTTATTGGCCCAAACGGCGCGGGAAAAACCACCGTCTTCAACTGCCTGACCGGTTTCTATAAGGCTTCCGGCGGCAATATTTTCTTTAATACGCACAATAAGACGACCAACGTCATTCAGATCCTCGGGCAAAAATTCCAGCCAGGGGACTGGATCCACCCTGCGCAGTTTGGACAACGCCTGTTCTACAAAATGTTCGGCGGCACTCACCTGGTGAACCGCGCCGGACTTGCGCGCACCTTTCAAAATATTCGTCTTTTTCGCGAGATGTCGGTCGTGGAAAACCTGCTCGTGGCCCAGCACATGCGCGTCAATCGCAACCTGCTGGCCGGCGTATTCAATACACCAGCGTACCGACGGGCGGAAAACGACGCGCTGGACAGGGCCTTTTACTGGCTGGAGGTGGTCGATCTTGTGGAGTGCGCCAACCGCCTGGCGGGCGAGATGTCGTACGGTCAACAACGGCGCCTGGAGATCGCGCGGGCCATGTGTACCGGCCCGGAAATGATCTGTCTGGATGAACCCGCCGCCGGGCTGAACCCGGTAGAGACACATAAGCTGAGTAACATTATTCGTTTTCTACGCGACAACCACGGCATAACGGTATTACTGATTGAGCACGACATGGGGATGGTGATGGAAATATCGGACGACATTATTGTGCTCGACCATGGCGATGTGATTGCCCGGGGGAAACCTGAGCAGATCCAGCATGACGAAAAGGTGATTGCCGCCTATCTGGGCACCGATGAAAGCGAGGTCACCCTATGAATGAGCCGCTGCTGGCATTTCGCGAGGTGGATGTGTTCTATGGCGTGATTCAGGCGCTGAAGCAGGTATCCCTCGAAGTGCATAAAGGGGAAACGGTGGCGCTTATCGGCGCGAATGGCGCGGGTAAATCGACATTGCTGATGTCTATTTTTGGCCAACCGCGTATTCGTAACGGGCAGATCCTGTTTTGCGGCGAAGACATCAGCCATAAATCTACCCACTATGTGGCCTCCGGCGGCATAGCGCAGGCACCCGAGGGGCGCCGTATTTTTCCGGATATGACGGTTGAAGAGAACCTGCTGATGGGGACCATTCCTGTCGGCAATCAATTTGCCGCCGACGATATGCAGAGCATGTTTGAGCTGTTCCCGCGCCTCAAAGAACGCCGTAAACAGCGAGCCATGACCATGTCCGGCGGAGAACAGCAAATGCTTGCCATCGCCCGCGCGCTAATGAGCCGCCCTAAACTGCTACTGCTGGATGAACCCAGCCTGGGTCTGGCGCCCATAGTGGTTAAGCAGATCTTCCAGACGCTGCGCGAGCTGGCTCGCAACGGCATGACCATTTTTCTGGTAGAGCAAAATGCGCATCATGCTCTGAAGCTTTCTGACCGTGGCTACGTCATGGTCAACGGGCAAATTCGCCTCAGCGGCAGCGGCGAGGAGTTGCTGGGAAACCAGGAGGTAAGAAAAGCCTATTTAGGCGGAGTGTAATTCATACGCGTGTCATACGCATGTCGCGCATAACTGTAAATATATGTCAGGCGATGCGACGCGGTTGATTCAATTTACCGCTATTAACATCTTCGCTGATTATTTATGAAAGATAGACATTTGCGGCCATCGGTCCGCTGAGTCCGTTGATACGACAGAACTCAACGCGAATCCCGGGAAGGAGCGTTTCTTTTTCGTTGTTATTAAAGGCTGAAATGTGGAGAAAAACGTCCTTTCGACCATCTGAAGGGATGATTAGGCCTTTGCCACTGTGCATATCAAAACTTTTGACAATTCCTGTCATTTTACGAGACAAATAAGATCCTCTTAGAAAACATGCATTAACTATACACACAAATTAATTTTAAGCTAATGCAGCGTGACACTTTTTATGTAAGCCTTCCGGAAGGCTAAAATAAAAATTGCTAATTCTCCCTCCTCATGCATTAATGAAGTCGTTGGTTTAATCCACACACGAGCGTAAAAAATTTTACCCGGCAGTCCTCATAACCAGGCGCTATCGCTGATATCCCCTCCTTTTGAGTCCATACGTTTAATATTATACGTTTCTTAGCATTTCAAATACTCACAAGGAGTCTGCATGTCTTCAAGAATTATAGGTTTGGTTAAGTGGTTTAACGAAGATAAAGGTTTCGGTTTTATCTCTCCTGTCGATGGCAGCAAAGATGTGTTTGTGCACTTTTCTGCTCTGCAGGGCGATGATTTTAAAACTCTCTTTGAAGGCCAGAAGGTCGAATTTGCTATCCAGAGTGGCGAAAAAGGCCCTGCTGCTGCAAGCGTAATACTTTGCGATAGATAAAGTTATCACGGACCCGCGATCACGATGATGGATTTTTCCTGAGTAGACGGGTCCTGGATTAGAAGGCTTTTTCTGAGCAACAGGTCAGCATATTTTTCTCGTAGAAAGAGTGTGCTGACCGATGTGATGAAGTGCAGGTCTGCTGCACGAAGAGTCTTAAAGCAGAAGCGAGCTGCTTGTAAAATATCAAAGTGCGTAAGAGGTCAGGCAACCTCCAAAAGCATCACTTCTTCAATGTTGCTTTGCCAAATGAGATCGTCTGTAAAGACGCAAATTCATCATCTGGCAAATGCATTTTTAGAATTTTTGAGCGGTTTTGAAAAGAGTGCTGCAGTGTGGGCAGACAAGTTGAGCCCCTTTTTGTACACGGCTGAAACTATGCTCAGAGTCTTTTGAACAGTTTGGACATGGACATTTTACTAAGTAATTGCGACGGAATTGTGTATTTTTACGTCCTGACATAGGCATCTCCTGATTTAAACGACTGTCACCATACACGTTCACGAAGATGATTGCTTGCTTTTATTTCCGAATGATTGCAAAAACCAAAGAAAGTACAAATGCAACGTTTTTTCGAAAATTAAATACCGCTAATGTTAAAAAAGGTAAATGATATCAACTTAAATATTCACTTCAGATGCCCATGTTGTCATGGCTCCCAATACAGAACGTCGATTTTTGATGTGTCTGAAAAAAATCCGTATGGCGCTAAATGCATTTTCTGCAAATCGACGATGACATTCGCAGACAGGCCTGATAGCCAGACAAAAATTTTCGCGCCGTCCTGATCCCCCTCGCCTTCACAGAGAAGGTGCTTAAGCAGATAACGACCAACAAGGTGAGATATGAAGAAAGTCATCGTCTTTTTCAATGGTAAACCGAGCAATGTTGTCACCGTGCTTAAGGGTATTACATCCATACGGCAGGAATATCCGAATGGTGAAACGATAAACCTGCAGATAATGTCCGCAGGTTTTCCTTCTTTGACCGGCGATCATGAAGTGGTTTATGTGGCGTCGGACAGGGAGCTGACTTCTCAGGAAATTCTGGATGCGGCTAAGAAATATTTATAATTACTCAGAATGTATGGCTATTCTTGTAGATGCCCTTGTTTAAGGGTAATCCCCTTCTTATTTGTGCTGCTAACATCTTTTATTTACCCTCCCCGCGTTAAAAACCTTATACGGAATGAATAATACGTTAACGCTATCGCGAACAAACACATCCCTAATAGACTTAATTGCGTCATAATGTGTCAGGTGGCTTATTGTCTCAGCCCTGATTCATTCAGTTGTGTGTCAGACACAATATGCGTTACCTCATCCAGGTGCCCAATTCGGGCCTCCCCTGAACGATTAAACTTACTCTTATCTATCAACAATAAAGACTGAGAAGCGCGCTTGAGTAGCAGCGATTTGAAGCCAGCGTTGACCCTGTTGGAATCCCACAACCCTCCATGACTGTCTATCCCTTCGCAGGAGAAGATAAACAGGTCGATGTCCAGCAGTTTGAGTTGTGAAATCAACGAGGGGTTAACGTAGCAGCCATACTTACGCTCGAGTTTACCGCCGGAGCTAATAAGTTGAATCTGTTCACGTTTGCCCAGTTCCAGGCAGATGGGGTGACTGTTAGTAAAGACCTGAATATCGATGTCAGGCAGTTGACGCGCAAGATACCAGCAGGTTGAGCTGGCATCCAGAGCAATGACCATCCCGGCTTCAATCCACTCCAGCGCCTCTCTGGCGATATCCGCTTTATGCGTGAAGTGGCTCTTAAGGCGAATATGAAAAGGATCGCCGCTGTCCTGGTTTTCCCGGTGAATATATTTCGCCCGCCCGTGGTTGCGCAGCACTTTTCCCTGCGCCTGCAGTTCGCTGAGATCGCGGCGAATGGTCTCTTTACTGACGTTAAGCTGGGTGGATAAAACGTCCGTCGTCAGACTATGATGCTGAATCAACAGGTCGATTATCGTTTGCTGACGTGCCTCTTTCATTTTTTCTCACCCATCATTCGATATACGCCCGCGCTGGCGGGCGCACCGGCATGAGATTACGGCGTTACCCCCTTTTTTAAAAGAATATTCCCGTATTTAGCACACTCCCCTGTGACAACGATCGCAAAGGATTTTTTGGCACGTGCGTAAAACGCATAGCGGTCAATGCGGGTAATTGCCGGACAGGGTGCCTGACGTGAAAGCGCATCGCGATAGCGAGCCTCAACACGGGGATCGAGGGAGTCACCCTCAACCGCAGCCATCATCACCAGTGGCGGCGCGTAGCTGTCGAGCTCAAACAGCGGGATAATCGCATGCAGCAATTCGCTGACCTTTAGCCCATCGGCGCGTATAACCTGCGGCCCCATACTGTGGGCGGGGAAATGGGCATCAGAAAAAATAATCTCATCGCCGTGGCCCATTTCGGCCAGGACTTTCAGTAGTTCAGGTGATATTAACGGTGAAATCGTTTTTAACATCTCAAACTCCCTCGATCGGTGCAGATTCGGTTTCCGGAAAGAAGTAGCGGTACTGATGATGCATCTGCGCTCTGGCGTGTTCCGGGCTCGTAAATTCTCCGACCCCGTACCAGCCAAACAGGGCTGCCCCCGCGACAGTGGTTTCTGCATCATCAAGTACCTTGATGGGGATGCCGAGCATATTGGCTTTGATCTGGTTCCACAGCATGTTACGGCTGCCACCGCCGACCAGCAGCAGTTCAGTCGCATTGAAGTGACCGATCTTTTCCAGCGTGCGCAGATTCTGCGCCAGCTGCCCGGTGAGGCCCTCCAGCGCAGCGCGATAAAAATGACCGCGTGTGGTGTTGAGTGTGACGCCCTCCCAGCCTGCATGCTGACAGCCGAGGAGATCACAGTGCATTTTCACCCCTTCGGACCCCATGGGTATGCGGCGGGCTGTCTCAATCAGCGTTTGCCAGGGCGTCTCTTCGGTCCAAAGCAGTTTACGTACCCATTCAAGTACGCCGGATGCCAGCCACTGCATGCCAGGGTTATACAGCCCTGGCTGGCTGTCCAGTTCGCAGGTAGAACCGACGTAGCGACTGAGCAGCGGCGTGTTGACCTGTGCACTGCGCACCATCAGGATCTCCCATGTTCCCGAGGAGAGGACGGGTTCATCCGCCGCGGCACCTGCACCAAACAGCGCAAACTGGGTATCGTGTCCGGCGGAAATCACCGGGATACCGGCGGGCAGGTCAAGCCATTGGGCAGCATCAGACTGTAAATTACCGACGAGCTCACCGGCTTCCACCAGACGTGGGAAGAGCCGATGCGGCAAACCCGCCGCCTGCAAAATTTCATGGCTGAAATCGCGCTGTTGAATATCCAGCATCTGGCTGGTCCCTGCCATAGTAACGTCGGTGGTGAATTCGCCGGTCAGACGGTGGTTAATCAGCGACGAGATAAACAGCCAGGCGTGTGCCTGTTCCAACAGCTGCGGGTGATTTTCTTTTAGCCACACCAGCTTATACAGCGTATTGAAGCCAAATGCCCCCACGCCGGAAATGTCCTGAAGCCGCTGAGGTGACAGCAAGCGGCCAATATTTTTCATCACTTCGGCAGTGCGTGGGCATTTCCAGCTGATGATTGGGTAGAGCAGCCTGCCGTGCTCATCGACCAGCGCGCCATCAACGCCGAAGGTGGTCACCGTGACGCCGCGAACGCGACAGTTTGCCAGACTCGTCTTCAGCGAGCGGCAACAGTCCGCGAAGCGTTGCATAATGGCCTCGAGAGACCACTGGTGCCAGGCGCTATTTTCTATGGCGATGTCGCTGGCATTTGCCGTAGCGGCACGGGCGATAATTTTGCCCTGCCGATCAACGGCAATGGCCCGGATATTGGTCGCTCCGCAGTCGAGAACCAGAATAACCTCTTGTTTCATAGCAACTCCTGAAACGTCGCCGGCTAACGTGTCGCTTATCCGGCCTGCAATTCGGTGTTTTACAGGCCCGGTAAACATACGCTACCGGGCAAAGACGTTTACTCAACGTTTGTACAGCGGGCCATAGTTTTGACAGGCGCGGTAATCCTGGCCTTCGCTATCCATGCCGTGCGCAGCCCAGGCGGAAGGACGATAGACCTTCGACTCTTCCACGTTATGCATGCAGACCGGAATTCGCAGCATTGATGCCAGGGTGATGAAGTCTGCGCCAACGTGGCCGATGGTCAGCACGCCATGGTTTGCCCCCCAGTTCGCCATCACGGAATAAACGTCGGTAAAGGGACCTTTACCCGTCAGACGTGGCGCAAACCAGGTGGTCGGCCAGGTTGAGTTGGTACGGGCGTCAAGCTGATCGTGCATCTCTTTCGGCAGTTCCACGCTCCAGCCTTCTGCAATCTGCAGAACCGGGCCAAGACCTTTGATGATATTCACGCGGGTCATGGTGAACGGCACGCCGCCTTCCGTCAGGAAGCGAGAAGAGAAACCGCCGCCGCGGAAATATTCATGTATCGCCGGACACCATTCGGTGGCCGCCAGGCAGGCATCAACCTCCTGCTGGCTAATGTCCCAGAATGGCTTCATCGTTGGCTTGCCATCGCTGCCGCGCTGTTTGCATGAGCCATCGAGAGCCGCAGAGCCGGAGTTGATCAGGTGGATAATACCCTTCTCAGCCAGACCGCTGAGCGGTTGACCGGTCACACGCGCTACCGCGTCTGGAGACCAGTAGGTGCGCACGTCGGCGAACACCTGTGCTGTGCCGGTCAACTGGTGGCCCATTAGCATCGCCACGCCGTTGAGGCTGTCATTTTCGGTCGCGACGACAAAGGGTTCACGCACGCCATTCCAGTCAAAGGAGCTGTTAAGCAACGCTTCGGCGGTATCGCCGTTCGGGTATTGATCGGTCCAGTGACGCTGGCCCTGGAAGCCTGCCGCAATGGCGTTGTAGCCCAGCGATTCTTCCACCCGCCCTTTTTCCGCCAGTGCTGGGTTGCCCTGCATCATGTCGCGGATACACATCGCCATCAGCAGGCTCTCTTTCAGCACCTCACGGTTCTGCGCTTCGTTACGCTTATACTGCTGCGCGTTCTGGTCTTCGCCGTAACGGAAGTTTTTGTCCGCCCAGGCCAGCGCCATTTCCAGTTCGGTTTCATCGAAGATTTTCTGATCAATGCGGCGGCGCAGTTCAGTCATATCAACTGCCTGTACCTTCATCCCCAGCCAGGATTCGAAGAAGTTAGGGTCGACGATGGAACCGGCAATCCCCATCGACACACCCCCAATGGAGAGATAGCTTTTCCCTTTCATACTGGCGACGGCTAAACCGGCACGCGCAAAGCGCAGCAGTTTTTCCTCAACATCTTCGGGAATCGAGGTGTCGTCGGCGTCCTGGACATCATGACCATAAATAGAGAATGCCGGAATCCCTTTCTGGCTGTGTGCAGCCAGCGCGGCGGCCAGATAAACGGCACCCGGACGTTCAGTCCCGTTAAAACCCCAGATGGCTTTCGGACGCATGGGGTCCATATCGATCGTTTCGCTCCCGTAGCACCAGCACGGCGTCACGGTGATGGTCACGCCGACGTTCTGGCTGCTGAATTTTTCTTCACAGGCGGCAGATTCGGCCATCCCCGCAATGCAACCGCCAGCAATGACGCATTCAATTTGCTCGCCGTTGGGGTGACGAAGCTTTTCAGTGAGCAGCGCGGCGGTGGCGTTGGCCATATTCAGGGTTTGCTCCTCCAGAGACTCACGAACCCCCATACGACGACCATCAATCACCGGACGGATACCTATTTTCGGTAAGCTGATTTTTTTCATGACAGATCCCTCACGTTTTCGGATACAGGTTTAATTCGTTGCCGCTTGCGAACGGAAACGGGCAAAGATGAAGATGACGGCAAAACACACTGCCGGAACCAGTTCTGCTGTTGGGATATTGCCTGCAGCATCGCTGACAAAGCCCATGACCGGCGTCACAATCCCGCCGCCGATAATGGTCATGACGATGAATGACGAGCCGTATTTGGTGTCCTGACCCAGGTTCTTAATCCCAAGGGAGAAAATGGTTGGGTACTGAATAGACATAAATGCACTACACAGCGTTAGCGCCAGTAGGCCGAAATGGCCGCCGAATACGGCGGAGACCAGGCATAGCACCATGGCAAGCAGGGCATAAGCGGCCAGTACTTTATGCGGTGCGAAGCGGCTGATTAGCCATGTACCGGTAAAGCGACCGATGAAGAAGCACACCATGGTGCCGGTCAGGTAGTTGGCGGCGAAACCTGGCGTCATGCCGGGGATCTCTTCAATAGCGTACCGGATCAGGTAGCTCCAGCAGGCAGTTTGCGCGCCGACATAGCAGAACTGCGCCAGCACCGCCCAGCGCCAGTGACGAATACGGACCAGACGGGAAAGAGAGGCAGAAAATGTGCTTTGTGTGCCGTCGACGTGATTATCGCTCTGAAGGACCGGAAATTTGGTCAACATAATCAGCAGGGCGACCAACAATACAATTGCCACGATAATCATATAAGGCGTTTGTACGGATAACACCAGGCTATGCTTATAAATGCTTAGCTGTTCTGGCGTCATTTTATCGAGTACCGACTGAGAGTGATGGGGCACGTTAGACAAAATTAGGCTTTGTCCAAACACAACGGCAATAATCGCGCCAAAAGAATTAAAAGTTTGCGCCAGATTAAGACGGAAATGACCACCACTCTCTGGCCCCAGCACTGTCACAAAGGGGTTAGCAGCAGTTTCAAGGCAACCTAACCCCGCCGCTATAATAAAAAGACCGACAAGAAACAATGTATAATTCATTAACTCAGCCGCAGGCCAGAATAATGCAGCGCCAATGGCATATAAAAACAACCCGGTAATAATACCTGCCTTATAGCTGAGTTTTTTCATCAGTATCCCGGCAGGAACTGGAATGACAAAGTAGCCGAAATAGAACGCAGATTGTATCAGGCCAGCCTGGAAGTTTGTCAGGGTAAAGGCTTGCTGAAACTGTGGGAGTAAAATGTCATTCAGGTTATTAGCGACTGCCCAAAGAAAAAACAGTGAGCAGAGTAACGCGAAAGGAATAATGTAACGCTGGGCTTGCCCGGCATTGACCGCACGAAAACTCTGCGTTGGTATTGTTGTATTTCCCATAACACCCTCGTTAGTCAGAAGCGTCAGAATGTGACTTTCCTTTCTTGCCAGACGGTAAAAATAATAAGGTGCTTTACTCTTACTGGCGCGAATCTGGCGATCGGAATGATCTCGTGAATGCATTTTCATGTAAAAAAGGAGGGCGAATATGATGACAATCACATTTAACGGCAACGCGATATCTTTATGTGATCGTTATCACTTTAAATTTAATAAAAACAACCCCCATCGGGGAAAATAAACATGAAAAACCACAACCCCAGTGACCGATTTAATGTATTACTCCGAAAACGGGCATTTTCACGGTAAAAATCATCAAAACGACTGTTTGAATAAAAATCTTCTGAATCGGTCATTTTTACCGAAATGAATTAATTGAATAAGGATCAATTCCAGACTATTAATTGACGGTGATCACAAAGTGAAACCACCGGATTTTTTTTAGCGTTATTCCCTATAAAGATGGTGCGCAAATATACGGTTAATTCATCAGGACAACAGGCTTGTTCTGCTGGTGCTTTAGATCATCAAGAGAGGTAACAAATGGAACGAAATAGACTGGCGCGGCAGATTATTGATACCTGCCTGGAAATGACCCGCCTGGGGCTAAATCAGGGCACGGCTGGCAACGTCAGCGTGCGCTATCAGGACGGGATATTGATAACGCCAACGGGGATCCCCTATGAAAAACTGACGGAGTCACACATCGTTTATATTGATGCCGACGGTCAGCATGAACAGGGCAAACTGCCTTCCAGCGAGTGGCGTTTCCATATGGCCGCGTACCAGACGCGTCCGGATGCGCAGGCGGTGGTGCATAACCATGCGGTGCACTGTACCGCCGTGTCTATTCTTAACCGCCCTATCCCGGCCATTCATTACATGATTGCTGCCGCAGGCGGTAATTCCATACCCTGCGCGCCATATGCCACATTTGGGACACGCGAGTTGTCCGACTATGTCGCCTTTGCCCTCAGGAACCGCAAAGCAACGCTGTTACAGCACCACGGCTTAATTGCCTGTGAAGCAAATCTGGAAAAAGCCCTGTGGCTGGCGCATGAAGTTGAAGTACTGGCACAACTGTACCTTTGCACGCTGGCAATAACGGATCCGGTCCCGGTACTGGATGACGATGCTATCGCCATTGTGCTGGAAAAATTCAAAACCTACGGACTGCGCATTGAAGAATGACATCGCATAGCAAACAGGAGAAATGCCATGACGAAAAGAATGATTTTGAACGAAACGGCCTGGTTTGGCCGGGGCGCGACAGAGATGCTTTGCGATGAGGTAAAGCGTCGCGGCTATCAAAAAGCGCTGATTGTCACCGACAGGACGCTGATACAGTGTGGCGTGGTGGCGAAGGTCACGGATAAGCTGGACGAAGCGGGGTTGGCCTGGGAAATATACTCCGGCGTGCTTCCTAACCCGACAATCGGAATAGTACAGGAAGGGCTGGGTGTTTTTCAGAACAGCGGCGCAGATTACCTTATCGCTATCGGGGGCGGCTCGCCTCAGGATACCTGTAAGGCAATCGGTATTATCAGCAATAACCCGGCGTTTAAGGATGTTCGTAGCCTTGAAGGCCTGCCCCCAACCCGTAACCCCAGCGTACCCGTTCTGGCCATTCCCACTACAGCCGGAACAGCGGCTGAAGTGACCATTAACTACGTGATCACTGATGAAGAGAAGCGGCGTAAATTTGTTTGCGTCGATCCGCACGACATTCCGCAGGTCGCTTTTATCGATGCAGATATGATGGACGGTATGCCGCCAGTGCTGAAAGCAGCAACCGGCGTTGATGCGCTGACCCATGCGATTGAAGGGTATATCACCCGGGGCGCATGGGCCTTGACCGATGCGCTACACATCAAGGCGATTGAGATTATTGCCGGTGCACTGCGCGATTCAGTCAAGGGCGATCGAGATGCCGTCGAGGCGATGGCGCTGGGCCAGTATGTTGCCGGCATGGGCTTTTCCAATGTTGGCCTGGGGCTGGTTCACGGTATGGCGCACCCGCTGGGTGCTTTTTATGACACACCGCACGGCGTGGCGAATGCCATTTTGCTGCCTCATATCATGCGTTACAACGCTGACTTTACCGGCGATAAATTCCGCGATATTGCACGGGCGATGGGCGTGAAGGTTGAAGGACTGAGCCTTACGGACGCGCGCAATGCTGCCGTGGATGCCGTCTTCAGGCTTAATCACGATGTGGGCATCCCGCTCCATCTGCGTGAGGCTGGAGTACAAAAAGAAGATATCCCGATGCTGGCCCAGGCGGCATATGATGATGTCTGTACTGCCGGCAACCCACGGGAAGCGAGCCTGGCAGATATTAGCGAGCTGTACCATACCGCCTGGTAGTGCGACTGCGTTACCCGGTTTAGAGGCCCCTTCTGGGCCGGGTGACGCAGAGAGACAGCGCCATCAGTATTTAAACCGTGATTTCGCAGCTGACGACCGACGCCGACAGATCCTATCGCTAATGGCCATTGTTGGGCATGATTGCCCTCTTATTGTGGCGAAGTTGAAGGGTGAAACTATGGTATACGGCGAAAAACAGGCACAAAAAAACCACCTTTCGGTGGTTTCACGACACTGCTTATTGCTTTGATTATTCTGCTTTTTCCCATGGTAGCCGGAGTGGGACTTGAACCCACACAGCGCGAACGCCGAGGGATTTTAAATCCCTTGTGTCTACCGATTCCACCATCCGGCCAGGGAAGAAAGTGGAGGCGCGTTCCGGAGTCGAACCGGACTAGACGGATTTGCAATCCGCTACATAACCGCTTTGCTAACGCGCCGTAAAACTTTTTTACGCGACACCCGCTATTGCGCATGTCTTTAATCTGGAGCGGGAAACGAGACTCGAACTCGCGACCCCGACCTTGGCAAGGTCGTGCTCTACCAACTGAGCTATTCCCGCATGTCATCAAGTTAACTTCTAACCACTTGATTTCATTATCGTCCGGCTAGCTGTGCCGCCGTTCGATGCGTTGCATTCTACTGATATGACGGTATGAGTCAACGTTATTTTTTGCATCCCCGGATCGTTTGCTGAAAATTACGTCGAAACGATCACTGATCAAGCAAATCGCCACGGGCAGCGTTTAAATATTGCAGCATAGACCACAGCGTCAGTACCGCAGCAACCCACAGCAGCCCAATCCCCGCCCACTCAACCCAGGCGTTTGGACGCCAGAGCATCCAGACCAGCGAGGCCATTTGCGCGGTAGTTTTCACTTTACCAATCCACGATACCGCGACGCTGCTGCGCTTACCCAGCTCCGCCATCCACTCACGCAGTGCAGAGATGATGATCTCACGGCCAATCATGGTTGCTGCAGGCAGCGTTACCCACCACGTGTGGTAGTGCTCAGCCACCAGCACCATCGCGATAGCGACCATGACCTTATCGGCGACCGGGTCGAGGAAGGCACCGAAGCGGGTGCTTTGGTTCCAGCGGCGTGCCAGATAACCATCAAACCAGTCCGTAACCGCAGCCACCAGGAAAATCAGTGCACAGGCAAAAGGGGCCCAGACGACTGGCAGGTAAAATGCCAGTACAAAGAACGGGATAAGCACAACGCGAAAAAGAGTGAGCAACGTAGGGATATTAAATTGCATAATGACGGTAACTGTTTGTTGTCAGTAAAATTTAGCTCTATGTTGCTACAGAGCCCTCAATGTTTCAACGAGTAGTAGATCTTTTCTGCCAGCGCTTGCGAAATACCCGGCACTTTTGCAATTTCCTCCATGCTGGCATTGAGTAATCCTTGCAATCCGCCCATATATTTAAGCAACATCTGTCTGCGTTTTGGCCCGACGCCTTCGATGGTCTCAAGCGTACTGGTGTTTTTTACCTTCGCCCGTTTTTTCCGGTGCCCGCTGATGGCGTGATCGTGTGACTCATCGCGGATATGCTGGATAACATGCAGTGCCGGAGAATCCGGCGGCAGGCTGAAGCCCTCCCCTTCCGGTTCAAAGAAGAGCGTCTCCAGACCGGCTTTACGATCGGCCCCTTTTGCCACGCCCAGCAGCAACGGATGGTTTTTATCCCAGCTCACATCAAGTGAGTCAAAGACCGCTTTCGCCTGCCCGAGCTGCCCTTTCCCGCCGTCAATCAGTATCACATCCGGGATTTTGCTCTCTTCGATGGCTTTACCGTAGCGACGGCGCAGCACCTGGTTCATGGCTGCATAGTCATCACCCGGCGTGATCCCGGTGATGTTATAGCGACGATATTCCGCGCGCAGCGGGCCGTTAGCATCAAATACCACGCAGGAGGCCACGGTCTGCTCGCCCATCGTGTGGCTGATGTCGAAGCACTCCATCCGTTTAACCTCCGGCAGCTTCAGGAGCGTAGCCAGTGCCGTTAAACGCTGGTGGACCGTCGATTGCTGGGACAGTTTTGTAGTAAGCGCCGTCGCCGCGTTGGTCCGGGCAAGTTTCAGGTAACGCGCGCGGTCACCGCGCGGTTTGGTCTGCACGTTAACCCGACGACCAGCCAGTTCTGACAGCGAATCCGCCAGCAGCGTTTTATCGTCGAGATTGAAATCAAGCAGGATCTCCGATGGCAGCGTGCGCATCTGACTCCCCTGCAGATAGAACTGCCCGACGAAGGTTTCAACCACCTCACCCAGCTCCGTCCCCCCCGGCACTTTCGGGAAATAGCTGCGGCTCCCGAGCACTTTACCCTGACGAATAAACAACACATGCACGCAGGCCATGCTGGCGTCAAAGGCAACGCCGATCACGTCGAGATCGTCACCGGTGTTCGAGACAAACTGTTTCTCAGTGACTCTGCGCACCGCCTGGATTTGGTCGCGGATCCGCGCGGCCTCTTCGAACTCCAGCGCTGCACTGGCTTTCTCCATCCGGGCGATCAGCTGCGTTAATACCTGATCGTCTTTCCCGGCTAAAAACAGGCGCACATACTCGACCTGCTGCGCATACTCGTCTTCACTCACCAGCCCGGCAACGCATGGCCCCAGACAGCGGCCAATCTGGTACTGCAGACACGGGCGCGAGCGATTGCGATAGACACTGTTTTCACACTGGCGAACAGGGAAGATTTTTTGCAGCAGCGCCAGCGTCTCACGTACGGCATAGCCGTTGGGAAACGGGCCGAAATATTCACCCTTGGCATGTTTTGCACCGCGGTGCATAGCAAGCCGGGGGTGCGTATCGCCACTCAGGAAGATGAACGGATAGGATTTATCATCGCGTAACAGCACGTTGTAGCGCGGCTGATAGAGCTTAATATAGTTATGCTCAAGCAGCAGCGCCTCCGTCTCGGTATGCGTGACGGTAACATCAATATTCTGTATGAGTGCGACCAGTGCTTCGGTCTTGCGGGAGGCAAGGTTACTGCGAAAATAGCTGGAGAGGCGCTTTTTGAGATCTTTCGCTTTCCCCACGTAGATAACCGTACCGCCAGCGTCATACATACGATAGACGCCAGGCTGGCTGGTTACGGTTTTCAGAAATGCTTTTGAATCGAACACATCACTCACTGACTTAACAACGTCTCCGCATTACATAAACCATGCCGGATGGCCAGATGAGTCAGTTCAACATCACCATGAATGTTCAGTTTGCTGAACATGCGATAACGATAGCTGTTCACCGTTTTCGGGCTAAGATTCAGCTGTTCCGAGATCTCATTTACCTTCTGACCTTTGGTGATCATCAGCATAATCTGCAATTCACGCTCGGACAAACTGGCAAACGGCGATTCCGTTTTCTCGGGTTCGATCTGACTCAGGGCCATCTGCTGAGCAATGTCGGAAGCAATGTAACGCTGTCCGGCAAACACGGAACGGATAGCATTGACAACTTCCTGCGGCGCGGCACCTTTACTCAGGTAACCGGCAGCGCCCGCCTGCATCACTTTCGCGGGCAGCGGGTTTTCAGTATGCACGGTCAGCATGATGACTTTTGTATCAACAAAGGTACGCGCGATTTTGCGGGTTGCTTCAAGACCACCGATACCGGGCATGTTCATATCCATCAACACCACATCGGCCGAATTAGTGCGGCACCATTTTACGGCATCTTCGCCGCAACAAGCCTCACCAGCAACTTTAATACCTTTTATATCTTCAAGAATGCGTCGTATCCCTGCGCGCACCAGTTCGTGGTCATCAACAAGAAGGACGTTGATCAAAGGAAATGTCTCCAGAATAGGGATAACGCTACTGAGTGATAATTTGGTTTATATTAACGGTTTTCCTCACAAGATTAAAACGTTAAAAAATCGGCTATTCGATTTCGCTCTCGTTTTTGGAAATTAGGCTGTACAGAACGTGGAAAGAGAGCCCGCGCCGCCAGGGCTTGTGCAGCTTTTTTTAAGCATCTGTATTCAAAAAGTTACAAAAAACCTGTCGCCTGAGTCCGTAAAAAAACAGTTCTTAAATTTTTGTAACAATAATTAACGGCAAGCGAACCGGGTATAAACAATTCGTCGCTATTAACGCCGTACAGTTTAGCGGCACGCGTTGTTTACGCAAATAAACATCCAGTGTAAAAGTACGAAAAACAACCGCTGCATTTTTTGCTGCGCCTTGTGGTATACTCCGCCGCCTTGACTTTCATCGTCGCGCACGAGCGCCGTTTTATAATGAGGAAAATAAATGAGCACACCTGAATTTGCCACTGCGGAGAATAACCAGGAACTGGCACAGGAAGTAAACTGCCTGAAATCGCTGCTAACGCTGATGCTACAGGCGATGGGCCAGGCTGACGCCGGTCGTGTGATCATTAAAATGGAAAAACAAATCGCGCAGATGGAAGACCAGGCTGAATCCGCGGTATTTGCCAACACCGTTAAGCAAATTAAACAAGCCTACCGCCAGTAATAAAAAACGGCTGGATGCGGTGCATTCAGCCGTTGCCTCGTCTGACACGCAGAACGTATTCTCTACTCAAATAAGCCCGGTCGCCGCCGCGTAACACGCGATCTGCGTCTTGTTAGGCGCATTGAATTTCTTCTGCATATTCTTCTGATGAAAGTTAACCGTATTCTCTGAGATAGAGAGAATGATCGCAATTTCCGCCGACGTCTTCCCTTCCGCGGTCCATTTAAGAATTTCCCGTTCACGTTTGCTGAATTTCATCTCAGGCGGCATCACCATCTCATCTTCAAATCGAATCAACGATGTTAAGGCCACTTGCACCAGCAGTTGTAACCGCAGCTCTATTTCCTCGTGGTCTAACGGGCTCTCCAGCATGCTAGTACGAGAAACCGACAGAAAACCGAGAGCATGATTCGGCAGCATCAGACACTGCGTTATTCCTGTACGTAAGCCGTGCTCCCGTGCGCTATGCCATAATTCCTCAGCATCCGCGAATAATTCGTCAGTCCAGGGTAAATGCCCCTGGATGAAATTCTCCGGTTTTAACACCGGGTCAATGGCGAAATAATTCTTCGACTGATATTGCGCCTGCCACTGTGGCGGATAAGTGGTATGCACAGAAATCTTAGGCCGCGTAAAAGGCACGGGATGGCGTACGCAGAGTGCGTAATAATCGAATTCTAGCGCCTGAGTTTGTCGCTGAAGTTCCTGATATACCTCGTCGGCACAGGTCAATTTCTGAAACCGGAGGGAGCATTCCCGTCGCCAGGTGAAAAAGTCTGAATCCTTCATACTTACTAAATGAAGCCTCTGAAATGATATTCATTATTATGGTGAATATAACCTAACACATAAAACTTATTTCTAACTACAAAATATCGGCAACAGCACAATTAACTTTACGTTTGATAAGGTTTATTGGGCCTGAGCGGAATAAAAAAACACGGTGTCGGGCGCAGGGGGAGAATAATTTGCCCCAGATGAATTTTCTGGAGCAAATTAGTGCAAAAATTCTACTGCATAAGGAATTTTTCAAGGAACTGACGGGTTCGCGGCTGCTGTGGGTTGGCAAATAAGTGTTTTGCCGGCCCCTGCTCCACGATCCTTCCCTGATCCATGAAAATGGCGCGGTCCGCCACGTCACGAGCGAAGCTCATCTCGTGGGTAACGATAACCATTGTGCGTTTCTCCTGTGCCAGCTGGCGGATGGTGTTCAGCACCTCGCCCACCAGCTCAGGGTCGAGCGCAGAGGTCGGTTCATCAAAGAGGATCACATCCGGACGCATCGCCAGCGCGCGGGCAATCGCCACACGCTGCTGCTGACCACCTGACAGGCGGCGCGGGTAGCTGGTTTCTTTACCGGCCAGCCCGACTTTTGCGAGCAACTCGCGCGCGCGAACCGTCGCGTCCTCTTTGGCTTCCCCTTTTACAATGACCGGACCTTCAATGATGTTCTCCAGCACCGTCCGGTGTGGGAAGAGATTGAAGTTCTGGAAAACAAAGCCCACATGCTGGCGCAACTGGCGAATCAGACCTTTTTGCTGGCTGATGGATTTGCCGGTATCAATCGTAATGTTCCCCACCCGAATCGTGCCTTCTTCAGGCTGTTCAAGCAGGTTGATGCTGCGCAGCAGCGTTGTTTTCCCGGAACCACTCGGGCCGATAATGGCGACCACTTCGCCCTGCTCAACCTCCAGATCAATCCCGTGGAGCACCGTTTGACCGTGGAATTTTTTCACCAGGTTTTTAACGTCGATAGCACTCATTTTGGATCACGCTCCTGGCGGTTAAGCTGGTTTTCGAAATAGTTTTGCAAGGCGGATAACACCGTCGCCATTACCCAGTAAATCAGCGAGGCCGCCAGATACATGGTGAACACTTCCAGGGTGCGCGAGGTAATAAGCTGCGCCTGACGGAACAGTTCCGGTACCTGAATGGTGGCCGCCAGCGACGTGTCTTTCACCAGGCTGATAAAGCTGTTGCTGAGCGGTGGAAGCGCCACACGCGCCGCCTGAGGCAGAATGGCTCTGCGCAGCGTTTGCCAGGGCGTCATACCGATACTGGCCGCCGCTTCCCACTGCCCTTTATCAATGGACGAGATTGCCGCACGCAGCGTTTCAGAGGTGTATGCCGCCGTATTGAGCGACAAACCAATCATCGCCGCCGGGATCGGATCCAGCTCAATACCAAACTGCGGTAAACCGTAGTAGATCATAAAGAGCTGGGCGATAAGCGGCGTGCCGCGAAACACAGAGATATAAAAACGTGCCACCCAGCGTACTGGTAAGACGGGTGACATACGCATTAAGGCCAGCACAAACCCGAGTACCAGACCGAAGAACATCCCGCCAATACTGAGCTGTAACGTAAATACCGCACCTTTAAGCAGGTACGGCAGGGAATCAATAACCAGTTGAATACTTTCTTGCATTATTATTTTTCGACCTGATTTTAGACATGAGGATGGTAGGCAAACAGCGCAGGTGCCCCGCCGGTGTGAACAAACAAAATCGGCCCTTCATCCTTAAAGCGCTTCTGTTCAATGCCATCGATAAGACCGGCCATCGCTTTGCCCGTATACACGGGATCAAGCAGGATACCCTCGAGGCGCGCCAGCAATTTCACCGCGTCCATCCCCTCTTCATTAGGCGTGCCGTAGCCTGGTGCAAAATAGTCGTCCCAGAGCTGGATATCAGCCGTTGCCTTCAACGCCAGTTGCTCTGCCACCGCCTGTTGTAAGGTGACCACTTTCGGCTTCTGGTCCGCGATGCTACGCGATACCGTCACGCCAATAAGCTCGACATCGGGTAATAATTGCTCCAGACCAACGGCCAGCCCTGCGTGGGTACCTGCACTGCCGGAAGCAACAACGACAGAAGAGAGGCTGACCGCTCCCTCGCATTGCTGGGCAATCTCCAGCGCACTTTCCACATACCCCAGCGCGCCCAGCGCATTCGAGCCGCCGACAGGAATAACGTAGGGACGAAAACCCTGCGCTTCCAGACGCGTCGCCAGTTCATCAAGTTGTGCGGTCGGGTCGGTTAATGCCTCGACCATTTCGACTTGTACGTTAAACAGATCCAGCAGCAGACGGTTGCCGTTAGTCAGATAGTTTTCTGCTTGCGTTCCAATTGGGTTTTCCAGTAATGCCACACAGTGGAGACCCAGCTTTGCGGCCACCGCGGCGGTCTGGCGGACATGGTTAGACTGAATGGCACCTGCGGTAATGAGCGTATCCGCGCCTTCACGCAGGGCGTCAGCGGCCAGAAACTCCAGCTTACGCAGCTTATTGCCCCCCATCGCCATCGGCGTTACGTCATCGCGCTTAATAAAAATATCGCGTCCTAAATAGTCAGAAAATCGCGGCAGATACTCCAGCGGAGTCGGCGCGCCGATAAACTCCAGGCGGGGAAAGCGCGTTAAATTCTGTAGTGACATGGGTTCTCCGGTAACACAGACTCAAGGTGATATTTTTCATTATGCACGCAGACGCGTAAGAAATAAAAAAGGCGCTTTTAAAAGCGCCTTTTTTTAACGTCAAAGACTTATTTCGTGACGTCTGCCCCGAACCACTTCTCAGAAAGGGCTTTCAGGCTGCCGTCTTTTTGCATGTCAGCAATCGCGGAGTCAATCGCTTTAACCAGGTCGTCGTTGCCTTTACGAACGGCTACACCGGATTCCTGACGAGAGAACGCATCACCGGCTACCGCCAGGGTATTGTTGGTTTTCTTCACCAGATCCAGCGCGGCCAGACGGTCAACCAGAATCGCATCAATACGACCTACGCGGAGATCCTGGTATTTTGTCGGGTCATCATCGTAAGTGCGGATATCCACACCCTGAACGTTCTGGCGCAGCCACTCTTCATAGTTGGTTCCCAGACCGACACCGACTTTTTTGCCTTTCAGGTCAGCGGCCGTTTTGATGGTGCCTTCGTTACCTTTCTTCACCAGCGCCTGGATACCGGACACGGTGTACGGCGTGGAGAAGTCATACTTCTTCTTACGCTCGTCAGAAATGGTCACCTGGTTAATCACCACATCAATACGTTTGGAATCCAGCGATGCCAGCATACCGTCCCATTTGGTCGGTTTGATGGAGGCTTTCACGCCAAGGTGTTTCGCCAGTTCCTGTGCAAATTCCACTTCAAAACCGGTGAGTTTACCGTCATCGCCCTGGAAGCTGAACGGAGGATAGGTTCCTTCCAGCCCGACCAGCAGCGTACCGCGCTCTTTCACTTTATTCAGCAGATTTTCTGCGGCGAACGTTTTCACGCTCATACCCGCGACCAGCGCGACTGCCATTACACCCATCAGCGCCTGACGACCCAGAAGTGCTAATTTCATAAATACCCCGATATAGTGGAATTTTTGAGTAGTGTAGAGAAATCACCTGCAAGGTCAAAGGCGACTGCGCTACATCTTATTCTTTTTTAATATATATCAGAAGTTGTTCCAGCGTGGGCTTTCTGCTTTATCACACCCGGCATTTGTACCTTATATTGTGCATACTTGCGCAGCGCAATGCGGTAGTTGTTGGTGCTGGTCGCAGGCAGCCACGGCTCAAGATTCTCATCCAGATAGCCGGTCTTCAGCAGATCGCGGGAGATGTTGTTCACGGTGAGATGTTGTCCGAGACGGCGCAGGCGGACGACATATTCGCGTACGGTTCCGTGGCTCATCTCCGTTTGTTCAAACAGGAATTGTTTGAAGCCGATAATGTCGAAGAAGTCGCTTTGCTCTTTGCAGTGGAGATCACCGCAGAAACGGCAAAGCGCCACCCACTCTTTTTGTTCTTCGAGCCATGCTGCTTCATCCATCAACGTGTCGAGGCGTGAAATCGCGATCTTATTAACGATTTCGCCTCGACGAACCAGCGTGATACGATCGAGTAACTTGTTACAGTGGGCGCAATGCGTCTGGCTGTGTTTAAAGTCTTTCAGGTAGCGGCTTAAAGGCCGTCTTTTAGATTGCTGCACCGTCATGATAACTCCTGGTTGTCAATACGTTGTGCGGCATTTTTCAGGTGAATCAATCACCTATAACTTACCCAGCTTTGTGCGTAAACGTTTAATGGCCTGGCTGTGCAACTGGCTTACCCGAGACTCCCCCACTTCCAGAACAGCGCCAATCTCTTTGAGATTAAGCTCTTCCTGATAATAGAGGGTCAACACCAGCTGTTCGCGCTCAGGTAAAGCCTCAATCGCTTCCATTACGCGCTGGCGTAAATTACCTTCCATTAAATGGTGTAACGGGTTTTCTTGCTGATGCTCATCCGTCACCAGCTCGATGCTATCGCCATGCTCTTCTCGCCACTCGTCATAAGAGAAGAGTTGGCTATTATTGGTATCGAGCAACATCTGACGATACTCTTCAACAGCAATGCCAAGACGTTCCGCCACTTCTGTTTCCGTAGCGTTACGTCCCAGTTCCTGTTCCAGCTGCCCCATCGCATGCGCCACTTCGCGCGCGTTGCGGCGAACACTGCGCGGCACCCAGTCGCGGCTGCGCAGCTCATCCAGCATCGCACCACGAATACGCTGAACTGCGTAAGTCGTAAATGCCGTTCCTTGCAGAGCGTCGTATCGGTCAACTGCATTCAATAACCCGATACCGCCCGCCTGTAGCAGATCGTCAAGTTCCACGCTCGCCGGCAAACGCACCTGGAGGCGCAATGCTTCGTGACGCACCAGTGGGACATAACGCTGCCACAGCGAGTGTTTATCCATTACACCTTCAGCGGTATAGAGTGAATTCACGATAAACAGCCCTGCGTTAGTTGAGTTATCGGCATGATTATCCGATTCTGCAGGGCGTTCAATTGGATGAATAGTGGGTAAAATGGGGGGTTATTTGCCTATTTCTTTATATACCGTGACTTAGGCACAGCATATAAAACCAGTTCGAAGGCCAGTTCAGGGTGATGTCCGCGCAGATAAAACACATAATCAGCACTGAGAGAGGCAATATATTGAGGAATTGTCAGGAGATCTTCCGGCTTATGGTAAAGACTTATTGCCAGTAAAGGTTTCCAGTCCTGAATCGTGCTTGCAGCGCCCTGCAAGGCTTTTAGTTCAGCGCCTTCGACATCCATTTTAATAAAGGTGGCTTTGCGCCCCTGCAGAATATTATCAATGCTATCCAGTTCAATGGTCACCGTGTTCGTGCTTTGTTCCATCAGGCGTGAAGAGAGTGCATTTCCCGACTGAAAAGAGAGAACGGTGTTTTCATCCCATACGCCCTTTTGCACTGGCTGACAAAATGGCCACTGGCGCGTATTTTCACAAAGTTGAGCATAATTACTGGCATCAGGCTCAAAGCCGATAACGCTTTCTGGCTGCGCGACCTGCTGACGGGCCACTTCTTGCATAAACGCCCCAATGCTATCGCCATTGTAGGCCCCGCAATCAATAAACACTTCGTTATCCTGCAGGCGGACAATATCTGACGGGAAATAATGTACCGGTTCGTATACCGCCTGGTAATAGCCACGGGTAGCAGTTAAACGCTGTTTAAGAAATGCGACCAGCGTTTCCCGCGAACGATCGTCTTCCAGGCTCGCGTACAGATGTTCAAGACGGTCCTTATGTTCATCACAAAATGACGGGGTATACCAGAGAGTTGTGCTGACGCCGATAAAAGCAGGATCAAATACAAGCACATTGGCGCCCCCCTGCCGAAGTTCTGCCTGCATCGCGTCACTAACATACTGCAACGCCACGATACAGTTGAATTCACCGGGTTGTTCAAGGAGATCTTCGATTGCCACAACCGGGAGACCGTGGAAGCTCATCCCTTCTGTAATATATTTTCTGTTAAGTGCGACTTTATGGAGCGGCATGTTTTCCCGGAACATAAATTCTGCCGTCATCTGCCCCAGACAGCCTGCCCCATAAAGCACAATCGGGAGCCCATTGGCTTGCATTGAGTTGATGCTCTCAAAAAAGGCGTTATCGTAACCCTGTAACTGTTCCAGTAATGTCATATAGTCCTCAGCACAACCGTTATTAACGTAATAATTCGACTTTGGCAGACGTCAGTGCGCTCTGCTGCGCTTTTTCGAGAAATTCCAGCCCACGGACGGCCGTATCGCAACTGAGGCTGTATCCCGTAGGTTCACCACGTAAACTGGCGGCAATATCGGCGTAATAGTTTGCAAATGCCTCAATGAATCCGGCAGGGTGCCCTGCTTTGAAGCGGCAATAGCGGGGCTGGTTGGCCACCGTATTGTCTCCGGCCGTTCGGTCGATCAAGCGAATATTCCCATGTACATCAGCAAGATGGAGATACTCAGGCTCCATTTGCAACCATTCTGCGCTGCCTTCAGAACCATAAATTCGTATCCGCAAACCATTGCGGTAACCCAGCGCCGCTTTGCCGTACCAGTAATTACACACCATATCGTCGTCGTAACGGGAAACCAGATTCACCGTATCGACAACATTCGGGACGCGCGCAAACGTGCTGTTAATCGCATAGACATCCTCGGCACGTTTATCCGTCAGAAACTCCACCAGTTGATGCACATGGACCCCAAGGTCGAGGGAAACGGTCGGGATGTCACCATCAACGCGACGCCATTCCTGAGGCTGAGCCACACTGCCATCTTCCCGGCTACGAATAAATCCTTCCTGAGGCATTTCCACCATGACATGCTGAATGCTCCCCAGTTCACCGCGACGTAACCGTTCACGCAATTCGCGTACCATCGGATAGCCGGTATAGTTATAGGTGACGTAGAGTTGTCCATTGATGTCTGCCACGCGCTGGGCGATATCGCGCGCATCCGTCACACTGGCGACCATGGCTTTTTCACTGATAACCGGAAGACCGTATTCAAGACAGGCCAGAATAATTTCACGATGGGTCGGGGTCGGCGTCAGGATGACAACGGCATCCATTTGTGCGTGCTGCTCTTCCAGCAGGGTCGCCGCATTCGTATAAATGGCTTCATCCTTTAGTCCCCATGCCAGCCCCGTCTGTTTGCAAAGCGTTTTATCGCGGCTAAAACATCCCGTCACCAACTCGAAATGGCCGTCCATTTGACTGGCAATTTTGTGCGTCAGACCAATTGCTGAATTGATCCCTCCGCCAATAAACCCAAGAGATAGAGGCCTGTTCATAGTCCGGTCCTTACAAAGAAGAAAAAGAAAAATAGTTTTTAAGCTGAGGCGTGTGGCTTGCCATGGCGTCAAGATCGGTAAACTCAGCAAAAATTAACCCTGCCCGATCCCCTGGCGCAGGGCCGATTTCATCACCGGGTTGTTTAAGCGGTATCGCCTGAAGGATGTTGGCTGGCAGAGGCGCACAGTTAAACCCGAAGAAAAGGCTTCGATGAGTTGAAGAGACCGTATGACGGGCAATATTGCGCCGACGTGCGGGACGCCGGTGCGCCAGGTGACTTGTCTGTCCGATGAAAGGCGCAACAAATTCACGGCAATAATCGACGCCCGTGGAAAGCTCAATCAATTTCGAATAGAGATCGCCCGGACAGCGGCGTGTCACTTCAATCAGCCAAAATTGCCGTTCGTCAGCAATAAGTTGAGTATGTAAGAGTCCATCGACAAGGCCTAAGTCGCTGACAATGGCCTGCATACATTCACTGATTTGATCACGCATCGACTCGGGCAGATTGACACTCAGACAGCTGCTGTTCACTTGCCACGGATAGACTGTGCAATATTCATCGACAAAAAATTCGCAAGTGATTTCACCCCCACGAATAAACGCCGAATGACTATACAGCGCCCCCTGGCAGAACGTTTCAATGACACAATGTCCGCCCGCTGACGCAGCACGCGCGACGTTGACCGCCTCATCAAGCTCATCTGGCTGATGAATCAATGAGATCCCTTTTCCACTGTATGCGTCGACAGGTTTTACCAGTAGCGGGAAAGGCATCGTACGCGCCTCCTGCACGTTACTGGCAGCTTTTGGAATAGGATATCCCTTCTCGCTGGCCCATTTCCTGAAGCGGTCCTTGAGGAAAAGGAGATCGCTTACCTCGGGAGAGTCATAGCCGGGAAGGCCCAGCGCCTGCGCCACGCGGCAGCCAGAAAGATAAGAAACATCCGTCACACCAGGCGACAGCGCCGTGATTTTTTCCTGGCGGGCAATGGCCAGTACCGCCTCGCTGACAGCGTAATTTTGCGCCCAGGTCGCATCGGCATATTTCATCCCTGCATCCTGGGCTTTACCGCTACAGGCAAGCGTTCGAAACCCTGCGGCTTTTATGGCCTGCTGTAATGGCAACGAGGCAAACCCTGCATCAAGGATCATCGCTGTAGGCATCATGCTCATACCGCAATCTCCGTGACTGGCGTCGGTTCGTTACCCTGCGCCTGTCCTACCAGGGAAGCACGCTTCAGAGCATTCACGACCCGATCCTGTTCTTCCAGCGTCATTCCTGGATAAATCGGCAAGCACAGCACCTTTCCGGCGATATCATTCGCAACGGGCAGATGTTCTTCCGCCGAAGTAGGGAAACCTCTGTACATGGCAAATGAACTGATGAGCGGGTAGAAATAGCGACGCGTCAGAATGGCATCCGCTTTAAATAACTCATACACCCCATCACGACTCATCCCGAAATGCGGTTCGATGAGCACCGGGAAATAGGCGTGGTTCCAGCTCACATCGTCGGGTACGTCGACAAACGTTAATCCTTCCAGCCCGTCTAACATTTCACAGTAGCGTTGATAAATCGCCTTTCTTTCGTCCAGTGCTTTATCAATATGTTTAAGCTGCAGAAGACCGAATGCAGCTTCCACCTCATTCATTTTGGCGTTAATGCCAGGGGCCACGATGCGGGTTTCACCAGCAAAGCCAAAATTCTTAAGGTAATCGATGCGCTGTTTGGTTTTGAGATCGTGACTTATAATGGCCCCGCCCTCAAAGGTGTTAAAGACTTTGGTGGCATGGAAACTGAGTACGGATAAATCACCGTGATTTAAAATGCTTATATCGTTTTTGCGGACATTAAATGCATGTGCTGCGTCATAAATAACCCGCAAACCGTACACATCTGCAATTTTCTGAATTTTATCGATGTCACAGGGAATCCCATAACAATGAACAGGCAAAATTGCGGTGGTGTTAGGCGTAATTAATTCTTCAATGCGATCCGGATTAATATTATAGGTTTGGGGATCGATATCAGCGAAGACCGGCGTTAATCCGTTCCATAATAAGCTATGCGAGGTCGCAACAAAGGAATACGGCGTGGTGATCACCTCGCCAGTCAGGCGCAACGCCTGAAATGCCGTCAGCAGCGCCAGCGTTCCGTTTGCAAAAAGCGAAAGGTGCTTTACACCCAGATATTCCGCCAGAGCCTGTTCCAGCTGCTGATGAAATGGTCCGCCGTTTGTCAGAGTTTTATTTTGCCAGATTTGCTCCAGATAAGGGATAAACTCTTCCAGAGGGGGCAAGAATGGACTGGTTACGTAAATTTTACTCATATCCTACCTCGGTAATGATACCGTTAAATTTTGCCCACATGGCCGGCTTAGTTAACCCTTGCGAGTCAGGAATGCTGTTCAGTGATGAGAAACGCATGCGGCTCTTCTCCCCGACAATAAATTCCCCACGCTTCACGCAGCGCCCGTTCAAAGTTTTCTGCAATATTAAAATCTGGCACGTGGTCTACGGGGATCCTGTCTCGCATCCCCAGTCGGATTTCAGCAAGTTCTGGAATACGTTGCCCCCAGGCGATTGCTCTGGAAATATAATCTTCCTCATCAATCGCAATAAACTGCTCCAGTCTGTAAGAACGCATAATATCGACGCCCTGCTGACACGGTATGGTCGGGCCATTCATGGTGATTGTCGGGACGCCCATCCAGGCGCCATGATGCGTCGTCGTTCCGCCGCTATAAGGGAATGCATCAAGTAAAATATCAATCTCATGGTGCATCGCGAGGTACTCATCCATTTCCACGAGTCCCCGGAAGAGCAATCTGTCGCGAGAAATTCCACGCTGTTGCAGGCGTTTTGTCATGGCCGAAATCATTTCGGCATCGGTCATGTTACCGATTAACAGCCTGGCTTCAGGGTAACCCGTCAAAATAGATGCCCATGCATTCAGCACCTGATCGTTAATTTTTTTAGAGCGGTTAAAACTGGCAAAGGTAATATAACCGTTACGCAGCGCAGGTAATGGATTGATGTCCGGACTGAGAGGATGAGGTTCGAAACTCTTGCGTGTCGCAACGAACATCGCGTTTTCCACCAGCTGTTTTTCAAGCTCCTGAGACTGCGCCAGGCTCGCCGAAAGAAGTATATAGTCCATCTCTTTCAGACCCGTCGTGCCCGGATAACCTATCCATGTGATCTGAATCGGAGCCGGACGCAACGCGAAAACAGGCAATCGGTTGTAGGCTGTATGACCCGATAAATCGAACAGAATATCAATCCCGTCTTCAGCTATCAGTTTCGCCAGTTCAATATCGCTGATAGCATCAACCTGACGCCATAGCGTTGCGCTCTGGCGAAGGTGACAATACGTGTCATCTTCTTCAAGGAACAGGGTGCTATAGGCCACCAAATCATACTGTTCACGATTGATGGCATCCCAATAAGGCAGAAGAAAATTCGCCACCGGATGCTTACGCAAATCGCCTGAAACAAAGCCAAGTCGAAGCTTACGCTGAGGTTCTCTGGAATTATTGAGAACCAGTTTTACCCCGCTCTCTGTTGCCCAGGTTGCTGCGCGGCGGCCGTATTCAAGGTGCTTTTCCAGCAACGTCTCGGCCGTTACGCTAGCGTCGTGGCTCATTACAAACAGTAAGTTACTGAAGTAGCCGAAATTATAATTGCTAAGCTCTACGGCCTTTTCCATAAAATAGCGCGCTTCTGCCATTTTATGGTTGTCACTCAATACAATCCCGGTGAGCCCAAGTGAACTGGGCCCCGGGTGCTGGAAGCGCATAATCTCCCTGCAGCATTTTTCCGCTAATGTCATATCGCCATAGGCGTGATGCAGCGATGCCAGACTTAGCCAGTAATCAATATTTTTATTATTCAGACGAAGCAAGGTACGGACAATTTGCCGTGAACCGTAGAATTCACGCTTACGCTGCAACACCGTGGCAAGATCATAATAGATATCAAGGCTCGAGAAATAATAGCCCATCAGTTTACAAAGCGACGCCAGCGCGTCATCCCAGGCGGAGGTCAGCACGCATGTTTTTGAATAGCAGCGAAGGACGTGAATATTGTCTGGATTTTTTTCCATTAACCCACGAGCATACTCGCGGGCTTCTTTAGAACGGCCTTTTTGGATAAGGCTGTTTGCGCGCTCGTAGATAGCGTCCACGTCCGGGTCGGCTAATACGGGTTCGGCATTGCTCTTGATAAGCATTCCGCCCTGCTGTTGATCGACACTAAGCAACAACAACAGAGAAAGTTGCGATTTTAGTACGTCGAGCATGCCTGCACGCAGAAAACACTGCAGTTGCTTTTTCCAGGCCTCAGGCGAGCCGGTTAGCAACCCTTTAATTTTCAATGAAGAGTAGAGTTCCCAGTTCGTCTGCCCGGCATGCCCCATTTCGAAGCGCAAATAATTCCACTCAGCAGGGGTCAATGAAACCCACTCTCCCCACAGGTTCATGATGCTTACATTGTTCGCAGGACGCTCTGGTGGTAACAGCCCTACCGGTGCCAGCTCACCATTTTGCGCAGCGTTGTATGCCCCTGGGGTGGCACTCCAGAAAAATCCGTCAGCACAGGTCATAAACAGCGTTTTTAATGCTTCCCATACCGTCTCCTGATAATCCTCATGCGTTTCAGGAGCCCGGCAATTGAGCACAAGCTGTTCGAAACTTAAGGACATAGGCCAGGCATTGCCCAACAACTCCATGATCCTGATAATAATGGCATTGTCGGTACGCATGATCCGTCCATTATTATTTCTGAACACGCGGGGCGCTTTTGCAGAATCCAGTTCGATCGGCATAAAGCTTCCGGCCCAGTGCAGGTTTCTCAGGAGGTTCAGATCCGGGTGAACCGGCGGCGAGAGGTGATTTAGGTGGCACAGCAAGGAAAAGCGTTCTTCGCGTTGAACGGCATAATCAAGATATTGCTGTGACAAGGTTCTGCTTGCCCCGTCGCTGACGGCACCCAGTAACTGTTCGATTCTCGGACTGTAGAAGCTTCCCAGTTCCGACTGTGGCAGCAAATCGCCCAGGAACTGCAGACCGGCGAGTTCAGCCTGTGCGTTAAAATCCCCAAGGGTGCATGCCCCGTCACTCGGGCTTAAATAGGCCAGAATGAGCGCGTTATCATCCATTTCTTCAGCGAGAAGGACTTCATTTTTCAGCGAACCCTCTTCCAGCGTGAGCAACATAAAGCTCAGCATGGCGCGGGCTGACGCCAGCAGGTCGCTGCCCTCTTCTGCGCGATCAAGATGGAACCGTAACGCTTCACCCAACGTTATGCGCGCTATGCTGCCAGGCAGTACTGACCACTTAATGGCAATAACGCCGTTGGCAGATAAATGCGCCTGGCACCATGTCAGCAACGCTTCCCGTTCGCTTTTTCCAAGAAAAGCAAAGGTCTGATGAATAATGATGTAATCTAACTCGCCCGAATCCGCGGCGAGCAAATCCCCTAATCCTGCAGCAAACAGTTCAACATTGTGACATCCCAGTTCGGCAGCAAACTTCTGCCCCTTCTCGATCGCCTCTTCGTCAATATCGATACCCAGCGCGATACTCTCAGGATGCGCCCATGCGTGCATAATCAGACGCGTTGCTGAACCACAGCCAATCTCCATGACACGGGCAAACGCAGGCAGTGGCGTGGTCAGATGATTAAGCACCGCAGCGGCATGAATGGTCTCGGGGCTGACCCGATAATAGGGGTACTGTGTCGTCACGTTTTTTCCAGATTCTGTTCTTACGGTCACAGGGCAAATGCTTCAGCGTTGATACGTGCGAATAAGCGACGATTTATATTCCTGGTATGGGCCTGCTGTGTTCCTTGCCACCCAACAGAACGCCTCCTCACCCGACTGGCTATCGAGTATTCCGCTACGCTCGGCACGCGCGATCGCCAGACGGTCTTCTGGCGAAAGCATGTCCAGACAGGAAAAGAGTGCGACTTGCTCCAGACCAGGCGCATGATTGCCGCTGGCGAGGTTGGTATGGATGAACGGCACAACGCGGTCGAAATATCGTTGCGCTACGCCGCCGGGTTTTGCGTAAATAAAACCGGCAAAAACCTCTTCCCAGAAAGGTGAGGATTCGGTTTGCAGGAGCAACAGCGCCGTTTCTGGCTCACACCACGGCTTACGCACCAGCACATTAGGGTTAATGGCAATAATGGGAGTGTTAAACGCCTGCAGTGCGTGGTGCAGGAAAACGAGGCGACGTGCAGCACGGACTACCGACATGTCCTCATTACGGGTTATTTGCTCATGGCTTGCAGAGAGGTTGAGCTCAGGTAGCTGTTCGCGAAGGGTCATCAGGCTATGTTTAACATCATCATTGCCGTTAATTAGATGCACATGCACATCAAGGACGTCGCGATTGGTCTCATAGAGTGAATAGAGCATCGGCACAGCGTGCTCGAAATAATCCTCGCTGTCGCACGTGACTAGCACCGTTGTTTTGGCAGCTGTGCTTTTTGCGATCCAGTAATCGTAGGATTGATTTTCCACCGCATGCTCGCTCACATGAAGCGATCGAAAATCGATGTACGAATCGGGTATGCCCCCCAGCCTGTAGATGCCGCAGGTAATCATCAACAGGGCCATAGGATCTTCGCCGATTAATGCAGCGTCTGCCGTCAGAGCCTGGATAACAACCATCGCCTGGTTGAAATCATTTTCCATTAAACAGATCAACAGCAGGATTTTCAGCACAGGTGCCGAATTGCTAACCAGCGAAAGGTTGTTGTTAATTAAAAATAACGCTGAGCTGATTTCATTGACGCGGAACAGAAGCTGAATGGCGGCGACAAGATAGTGAATGTTGTCATCGGCTTTTAACGCCGACACAATATATTCTGTCAGTTGGGTACTCATCTCGGCAGAAAGAGTTTGTTTTTCGCCAATGACGGACTCATCCAGTGCGGTGTTTGCCAGCACGATGGCACATAGCATGTCTTTTAAAGCCGTATCCTTTTCAGCATCCAGCCCCGTTTCGGCCACACGAATCATGGGCTCGAGCGCAGTGAAATTAGTGCTTTTAAAACTGAAAATTTCGGCCGTGATGTTGGCGGGCATAACATCGGCTTCTGGCAGATCAATGAATCGGGTAAACACATTCCGATAAAACTGACGCATAGCCCGGCTACGTGCGAATTCACTCATCTTATAACTCTTCGGTAAACTGTCGTCAGACGACCGGAAAAGGAGATTTTAGGCAGAGTAACACTGTGTTTCGGGGGGTGATGGCGGGAAAACGCTGCTAAATGCAGCCTTATTTTACAGATTACGATCCGGTGATTTTACGGAAAAATAGTGAAAAAAAAGGCTGCTGTTTCCAGCAACCTTTTTTAAAGATAGTGCGTCTATTAACGCAGCAGGGACAGCATCGCCTGTGGAACCTGGTTTGCCTGAGACAGCACGGAAGTACCAGCCTGCTGCAGGATCTGCGCGCGGGACATGTTAGATACTTCAGTTGCGTAGTCAGCATCCTGGATACGAGACTGAGCAGCAGACAGGTTAGTGATAGAGTTGTTCAGGTTGTTAATGGTAGATTCGAAACGGTTCTGAATCGCACCCATGTTAGAACGAGCGGTATCAATTTTAGAGATAGCGTTGTCAGCTGCAGTGATGAAAGCTTTAGCAGTGCTGTTATCGGTGATAGTACCGGTCAGGCCAGTGTCGAGGCTGGTAGCTTTAGCATCAATCAGTGCGCCAGTGGTGATAGCGATGCTATCAGTTGCACCAGTACCTGCGCCAACCTGGATGTTCAGAGAAGCAGTCTGGCTACCGTCCAGCAGTTTTTTGCCGTTGAAGTTAGCAGCGCCAGCGATACGGTCGATTTCACCCAGACGCTGAGTAATTTCAGTGCTGATTGAGGTGTAGTCAGTGGTACCGTTAGTATCGTTCGCAGCCTGAACAGCCAGCTCACGGATACGCTGTAAGTTGGAGTTGATCTCGTTCAGGTTACCTTCAGCGGTCTGAACCAGAGAGATACCGTCGTTGGCGTTACGAGCAGCCTGAGTCATCCCTTTAATCTGAGAGTTCATACGGTTTGCAATCGCCTGACCCGCAGCATCATCTTTAGAGCTGTTGATACGCAGACCAGAAGACAGACGCTCAATAGCGGTGCCCAGAGAAGACTGAGATTTGTTCAGGTTGTTCTGAGTGGTCAGGGACAACAGGTTAGTATTGATAACTGACATAATTTTAATTCCTTCAAAAATGGTTTCTAGGGTCGGTGCCTAACACTCACGGCGTCTCTCACCGTCAACAAGGTTATCGACGCTCGAACAGCAGACTTTAGAAAATATCGAAGAAAATATTTAATTATTTGTTTTATAAAGATTTATTTTACGCTAAAGCGGCTACAGAGTGCATGATGAATAAAAGATTAACGCAAAAAATCACCGTCTTATTCTCGTCGGTATATTTCTTCGTCATGCACCCTGTTGATTTAAAACGCGTCATTTAGGTCGCTTATTCAGCGATATATTTTTTAAGCTTGCCGTAAACTTTTCGTCGAACGGGCCGATAAACGACTGAAACATCCATTAAGAAGGAACACTACATGGCGACTATCAGTAATCTCGGGGTGGGCATGCCCGGCCTGTCAGATCTGTACGATAAGCTGCAGGCAGCAGAAGAAACAAAATTGACGGCTATTGCCAAGCAAAAAACCACCTACGACGCGCAGATTACCGGTTACGGCAAATTACAAAGCGCCCTGACGAATCTGCAAACCGCAGCTGCTAAGCTCGCAAAAACAGATACGTGGAACTCAACCTCCATTAGCAGCACCAATACTGCATTTTCGGCTATCAGCACCTCCGGCGCTAACGTTGGTGATGTGACAGTCAACGTCAGCAAGATTGCTAAAGGCCAGGTGCTGACGACCACGCCAGGCACTATCGACAGCAATACTAAGCAGTTAGGTGGCACCACGGGCACCAACAGCCGAACCATTACCATTACCCAGGCAGGCGCTGACAGTAAACCACTGACGGTAACCCTGGCCGATGGCGATACCTCCCTGAACGGGATCGCTAAAGCCATTAACGCTGCCAACGGCGGTGTCTCGGCAAGTGTGGTGAAAGCGGATGATGGCGACTATCGTCTGATGCTGACCTCCAAAACCACCGGTACCGATTCTGATATGACGGTAACAGTGACCGGCGACGATACGCTGAAAGGCATCATTGGCAGTGGCGCACTTACCGAACAGGTGAAATCACAAAATGCCGTCGTTAACGTCAACGGTATCCAGATTGTCCGCCAGACCAATACCATCACTGACGCCATTCCAGGGGTAACATTAACCCTGAAAGCACAGAGCACGGCCGATGAAACCCTGACCGTAACCCGCTCTACAGACGATAACAAAAAAGCCATTACAGAATGGGTAACTGCCTATAACTCTCTGCAGTCCACCATTGCCTCATTGACGAAATATGAGCCACCTGCGGTGGGTGCAACCGCCCAGTCTTCGAATAACGGCGTACTGATGGGTGACAGTACTATCCGCGGAGTACAATCCGATCTGCGTGCTTTATTGACCAATGTGCAGAGCGGTTCCTATGCCATTATGGCCCAACTTGGCATCACACAGGACCCGGTCAAAGGCGCGGACGGCGCGGTTGGCAACCTGAAAATTGATGATAAGAAATTAACCAAGATCCTCACGGATGACCCGGCTGGCGTGCAGGCCTATTTTGTCGGGGATGGTAAAACCACCGGTTTCGCCACCCAGATGAACAATACGCTGACTGACATGCTGAGCACCTCTGTAGGTAAAGAAGGCGTCATTCAGAATGCGAAGGACGGCATTAACGCCACGCTCAAATCCATCGGTAAACGTTATGACGCGATGGAGTTGACGATTGAAGCCACGATGGCGCGCTATAAAAAGCAATTTAACGATTTAGATAAGCTGGTCACAAAATTCAATGGCACGGCCACTTATTTGACCCAACAGTTCAGCAGTAAGTAAGAAAGGAAACGATATGTATAGCAAATCTGGTGTACAAGCCTATCAGCAGGTAGGTCTTGAATCTGCTGTCTTGAGTGCCAGCCCGCACCAGTTGGTTGTCATGTTGTTCGACGGTATCCATAGCGCGCTTATCCGGGCGCGCCTTTTCCTTGAGCAGGGGGACATCCCGGCAAAAGGAGAGGCCCTGTCTAAGGCCATTAATATTATCGAAAATGGCCTTAAGGCTGGGTTAAATATGGATGTGGGAGGAGAACTCCCCCGCAACCTTTCTGCCCTTTACGACTATATGGTACGCCGTTTGTTACATGCCAATCTGCGCAATGACATCGAGGCGATTACCGAAGTCGAGGCTCTGCTGCTCAATATTTCCGACGCCTGGAAGCAAATCGGCCCGGGTTATACTCCCAAGCAGGATTAACTTTAATGAACGACTCCAGCTTATCCCTTAAAAAGTGGCATGCTCTTTATGCGCTTAGCAATACAATGCTGAGCCTTGCTCAATCCGGGAAATGGGATGAGCTCATCGAACAGGAGGTTGCATACGTTTCGCTGGTTGAAGAGATCAGCACGACTCCTTTTCCGCCCGACAGCAAACACATCCAGGATCAGGCGATGGTGATACTGAATCAGGTGCTGCAGAATGAGCTCCTCCTCAAGGATTTGTTGCAGGAAAGAATGAGTGAGTTGAGCGGTCTTATTGCCCAAACCAACAAGCAAAAAAACGTTAACGTTACCTACGGGAAGTTGTCAGGCAACATATTATTTCCCGGAGAGATGAATCATTAATTCACATTAGCGATTCTTGATCCATACTCCAGAAGTCTGCCAAACGGCTTCTGGAGCACGGACGATGAAAAACCCCACCCTGTTACAATGTTTTCACTGGTATTACCCTGCGGGCGGTGAATTGTGGCGAGAGGTCACGGCGTTAGCCCCCAATCTTAACGAAATCGGCATCAATATGATCTGGTTGCCGCCAGCCTGTAAAGGCGCATCCGGCGGGTACTCGGTCGGATACGACACTTACGATCTCTTCGACCTCGGTGAGTTTGACCAGAAAGGCAGCGTCGCCACCAAGTACGGTGACAAAGCTCAGCTGCTGGAGGCCATCGACGCACTCAAAAGTAATGAGATCGCCGTCCTCCTTGACGTGGTGGTTAACCACAAAATGGGCGCAGACGAGAAAGAACCCGTCCGCGTTCAGCGCGTCAACGAACAGGATCGCACGCAGATCGACGATGAGATCATTGAGTGTGAAGCCTGGACACGCTACACCTTCCCTGCCCGTGCCGGGCAATATTCGCAGTTTATCTGGGATTACAAATGCTTCAGCGGCGTCGACCATATTGAAAACCCCGATGAAGACGGCATTTTTAAAATCGTCAACGACTACACCGGTGAAGGCTGGAACGACCAGGTTGATGATGAGATGGGTAACTTTGATTACCTGATGGGCGAAAACATTGATTTTCGCAACCATGCCGTCACCGAGGAGATCAAATACTGGGCCCGCTGGGTCATGGAACAAACTGGCTGTGACGGTTTTCGTCTGGACGCCGTCAAACACATTCCCGCCTGGTTTTATAAGGAGTGGATTGAACACGTTCAGGAAGTTGCAACGCAACCGTTGTTTATCGTGGCGGAATACTGGTCCCACGAAGTGGATAAACTGCAGGCCTATATTGACCAGGTCGATGGCAAGACGATGCTGTTCGATGCCCCCCTGCAGATGAAATTCCACGAAGCATCGCGCCAGGGTCGGGAATACGACATGAGCCAAATCTTTACCGGCACCCTGGTCGAAGCCGATCCGTTCCATGCGGTAACTCTGGTTGCCAACCATGACACTCAGCCTTTACAGGCGCTGGAAGCGCCGGTCGAAGCGTGGTTTAAACCGCTGGCCTATGCCCTGATCCTGCTGCGTGAAAACGGAGTGCCCAGCGTCTTTTATCCGGATTTATTCGGTGCCAGCTATGACGATACGGGCGGTGACGGCGAAACCTACCATATTGATATGCCGGTCATCGAGCAGCTTCACGAGCTGATCCTCGCCCGCCAGCGTTTTGCCCACGGCGTGCAGACGCTGTTCTTCGATCACCCAAACTGTATCGCCTTCAGCCGCAGCGGCACCGAAGACGATCCTGGCTGTGTGGTGGTGATGTCGAATGGCGATGACGGCGAGAAAGTGATTTGTCTGGGTGAAAACTACGGCAACAAAACGTGGCGTGATTTTCTCGGCAATCGCGAAGAAACGGTCACCACCGCAGCGGATGGCGAAGGCACCTTTACCTGCAAAGGTGGAAGCGTCAGTGTGTGGGTGATTGAGGATGCGTTGTAGTTGTAAAAGCATCTGACGTGAATTGAATGCCGGGTCAGGCGAAGCTGCCACCCGGCAACATGCACTACGGAAGTTTACTCTCAAGCGGATTTTTGCTCAGATAATCTGCGCACTCTACCGTCGGGCGATCGACCTTCTGTAGCTCCATACCATCATACTCAAGAACAGAGCCATCGCGCTCCAGCGGATAAATATCCAGCTTGCGGGTGACGTTATAATAACTGTCTGAACGCAGCATGATTTTACCCGGTACAGCGATCACGCGCTGCCACTGACGGCAGTCCAGCGTATCGCCCTCCTCCGTCACCACCAGCGTGGCAATCGCCTCTGGGCTCACCATTTTGCTCTGCGGCCCTTTTGACTGCCAGTACCCTGCCAGATGCGCCGGGACGGGGTGTTTGATCACTTCCTGATAGTTATCCACCTGAACGCACCCGGTCAGTGCCAGCAGCGCGCCAGCAATTGCTATTTTTTTCATCATCTTTCCTGCATTCGAAGAAAAAAATATTGTGGCATTAAAGCGCTTAGGCTGCCAGCGAAGATCGACGGGGCTTAAACCTGCATCCCCATCACTTCCTGATAAGCAGACACAAGCTTATTACGCACCTGAATCCCCATCTGCAGGGAAACCGAGGCTTTTTGCAAATCGGTCATCACATCATTCAGTGCCACGCCCGGCTCGCCGAGGGTGAACTTCTCCGCCTGAGTACGTGCGGCGGTCTGGGTATCGCTGATACGGTCAAGCGCGGCGTGCAGTTGTCCTGCAAAACTGATGCTCGGTTGTTCTGCCACATTCTGATTACGGGCCGTCATCGCCGTTGCCTGCAACTGACTGATCACCCCTTCAATACCCTGTATAGCCATGACTCTCCCCTGAATGGTTTTTTACGGGGTCAAGACTAACAGCTTGTCAATAAGATAATGGCGGTAAATAGCGTGAAAAAACCAGGTTATTTGACGCATAGAAAATCCTGAATCATCAAATAATGGCAGGGCCATCAATATGGAACTTTTGTCGTGTTTGCCGACCCGGGAGTCAGTTTTGTTTCTCTACACGAATAACGTAAACCACCAGGATTTAAGAGGTGCGCAATGAGTGCAACAGCATCGACAGCGCCACAAAATAAATCACTCGAGTGGATGAACCGCCTTCGCGCGAATCCTAAAATCCCGTTGATCGTGGCAGGCGCTGCCGCAATTGCGATCCTTGTAGCGATGGTCTTGTGGGCGAAAAGCCCTGATTACCGCACGCTTTACAGTAACCTTTCCGATCAGGATGGCGGTGCTATCGTCACCCAGCTTACCCAGATGAACATCCCTTATCGCTTTGCGGATAACGGCGGTGCGCTGGAGGTACCGGCTGATAAGGTGCACGAACTTCGTCTGCGCCTGGCGCAACAGGGACTGCCAAAAGGCGGTGCGGTAGGTTTTGAACTGCTGGATCAGGAAAAATTCGGTATCAGCCAGTTCAGCGAGCAGGTGAACTACCAGCGTGCGCTGGAAGGTGAGCTGGCCCGTACGATTGAAACATTGGGTCCGGTGAAGAGTGCCCGTGTGCACCTGGCCATGCCTAAACCCTCCCTGTTTGTCCGCGAGCAGAAATCCCCGTCGGCCTCCGTCACCGTTAACCTCCAGCCTGGCCGTGCAATGGATGAAGGACAAATCAGCGCGGTGACCCATCTGGTCTCCAGCGCCGTTGCCGGTCTCCCGCCAGGTAACGTGACGCTGGTTGATCAAAGTGGTCATCTGCTGACCCAGTCCAATACCGCAGGCCGCGATCTGAATGACGCGCAGCTGAAATATGCCGCGGATGTGGAAAGTCGCGTGCAGCGTCGCATCGAAGCCATCCTTGGCCCGGTCGTGGGTAACAGCAACGTGCATGCGCAGGTTACCGCGCAGATTGACTTCTCTAATAAAGAACAGACCGAAGAGCAATACAGCCCGAATGGCAACCCGGCTCAGGCGGTAATGCGCTCTCGTCAGGTCAATGAAAACGAACAGGTTGGCGGCGCATACCCAGGCGGTGTGCCAGGCGCATTGTCTAACCAGCCAGCACCGGCTAACGCGGCACCAATCTCAACGCCACCGGCTAATCAGCAGAACGGTCAGCAGACCACATCAACAGCCAGCACCGCCGGTCCGCGTACCAGCAGTCGTAACGAAACCACCAACTACGAAGTGGACCGTACTATCCGCCACACCAAACTGAACGTGGGCGATGTACAGCGTCTGTCGGTTGCGGTGGTGGTGAACTACAAGACGCTGGCGGATGGCAAACCGTTGCCGTTGACCGCCGAGCAGATGAAACAGATTGAAGACCTGACCCGTGAAGCGATGGGTTACTCCGAGAAGCGCGGCGACACGCTCAACGTGGTGAACTCACCGTTCAACTCGGTTGAAGAGTCAGGTGGCGAACTGCCGTTCTGGCAACAGCAGGCGTTTATCGATCAGCTGCTGTCCGCAGGTCGCTGGCTGCTGGTTCTGATTGTCGCGTGGCTGCTGTGGCGTAAGGGCATTCGTCCTCAGCTCCAGCGTCGTGCTGAAGCTGAAAAAGCGGCGCGCGAACAGGTCAGTACCCGTCAGGAAGTGGAAGATGCGGTTGAAGTTCGCCTCAGCAAAGACGAACAGATGCAGCAACGCCGTGCTAACCAGCGTATGGGCGCCGAGGTCATGAGCCAGCGCATTCGCGAAATGTCAGATAACGATCCGCGCGTCGTGGCGCTGGTCATCCGCCAGTGGATGGGTAACGAACATGAGTAACACGCTTTCAGGCACCGATAAAAGCGTCATCCTGCTGATGACCATTGGCGAAGACCGTGCGGCCGAGGTGTTCAAACACCTCTCGCAGCGCGAAGTACAGATTCTCAGTGCGGCAATGGCAAACGTACGCCAGATCTCTAACAAACAGCTGACGGAAGTGCTGTCTGAATTTGAGCAGGAAGCTGAACAGTTTGCCGCGCTCAACGTCAACGCCAACGACTATCTGCGCTCCGTGCTGGTCAAGGCGCTGGGCGAAGAGCGTGCTGCCAGCCTGCTGGAAGACATTCTGGAAACGCGCGATACCGCCAGCGGTATCGAGACGCTCAACTTTATGGAGCCGCAGAGTGCCGCCGACCTTATCCGCGACGAGCACCCGCAGATTATCGCCACCATTCTTGTCCACCTCAAACGTGGCCAGGCGGCCGATATTCTGGCGTTGTTCGAAGAGCGCCTGCGTCACGATGTGATGCTGCGTATCGCGACCTTCGGTGGTGTCCAGCCAGCCGCGCTGGCGGAGCTGACCGAAGTGCTGAACAACCTGCTCGATGGCCAAAACCTCAAGCGCAGCAAAATGGGCGGCGTGAGAACGGCGGCAGAGATCATCAACCTGATGAAAACGCAGCAGGAAGAGGCGGTCATTACCGCCGTCCGCGAATTCGACGGCGAGCTGGCACAGAAAATTATCGACGAGATGTTCCTGTTCGAAAACCTGGTCGAAGTGGACGATCGCAGCATCCAGCGCCTGCTCCAGGAAGTGGACTCCGAGTCGCTGCTTATCGCCCTCAAAGGTGCCGAGCAGCCGCTGCGCGAGAAGTTCCTGCGCAACATGTCTCAGCGTGCGGCAGATATCCTGCGCGACGACCTTGCCAACCGTGGCCCGGTCCGTCTGTCTCAGGTGGAAAACGAACAGAAAGCCATCCTGCTTATCGTTCGTCGTCTGGCGGAAACCGGCGAGATGGTGATTGGCAGCGGAGACGACACCTATGTCTAATGAACTGCCGTGGAAGCGCTGGACGCCCGACGATCTGGCGCCTCCCCTGTCAGAGTTCACACCCGCCGTGCTGTCGCCCGAAGAGGGCGACCCGGACGTCGAGCAGCCTGAGCTGAGCGAAGAAGAGCAGCGCGCGCAGATGCTGGCCCAGTTGCAGATGCAGGCCCATGAGCAGGGCTACACGGCTGGCCTGAACGAAGGACGTCAGAAAGGCCACGATCAGGGGTATCAGGAAGGTCTGGCCAAAGGGTTAGAACACGGCATTGAACAGGCGCGCCAGCAACAGGCTCCACTTCACGCCCGTATGCAGCAGCTGGTCAGCGAGTTTCAGCACACGCTGGATGCGCTGGACAGCGTCATTGCCTCAAGGCTGATGCAGATGGCGCTGGAAGCCGCCCGTCAGGTGATCGGCCACGCGCCGGCGGTGGACAACACCGCGCTGATTAAACAAATTCAGGGCCTGCTTCAGCAGGAGCCGCTGTTCAGTGGGAAACCGCAGCTGCGCGTGCATCCGGACGACCTCCAGCGCGTGGAAGAGAGTCTGGGCGCGACGCTGAGCCTGCACGGCTGGCGTCTGCGCGGCGACCCGTCGTTGCATCAAGGAGGCTGCAAAGTCTCTGCTGATGAAGGTGACCTGGATGCCAGCGTTGCGACCCGCTGGCAGGAACTGTGCCGTCTGGCAGCACCGGGAGTCGTCTGATGACTGCACGCCTCACCCGCTGGCTCAACACGCTCGATAATTTTGAAGCGAAGATGACGCAGCTGCCGTCCGTTCGCCGTTACGGACGACTCACGCGTGCCACCGGCCTGGTGCTGGAAGCCACTGGCCTGCAGCTTCCGCTGGGAGCCACCTGCGTGATTGAGCGTCAGGATGGACTAGAGACGCGTGAAGTTGAGAGCGAAGTCGTCGGCTTTAATGGCCAGCGCCTGTTCCTGATGCCCCTTGAAGAAGTTGAAGGCATCCTGCCCGGGGCGCGCGTGTATGCGAAAAACATCAGCGGCGATGGACTGCAAAGCGGGAAACAGCTCCCGCTTGGCCCTGCCCTGCTTGGCCGCGTACTGGACGGAAGCGGTAAACCGCTGGACGGTCTGCCCTCGCCGGACACCACCGAAACCGGCGCGCTGATCACCCAGCCGTTTAACCCCCTTCAGCGTACCGCCATCGAACATGTCCTCGACACCGGCGTGCGCCCGATTAACGCCCTGCTGACCGTAGGCCGCGGGCAGCGTATGGGCCTGTTTGCCGGCTCAGGGGTGGGTAAATCCGTCCTGCTTGGCATGATGGCACGTTACACCCAGGCCGATGTCATCGTCGTGGGTCTGATCGGTGAACGTGGTCGCGAAGTAAAAGACTTTATTGAAAACATTCTCGGTGCAGAAGGCCGTGCCCGCTCGGTGGTCATCGCCGCACCGGCGGATGTCTCACCGTTACTGCGTATGCAGGGTGCTGCGTATGCCACCCGTATCGCGGAAGATTTCCGTGACCGCGGCCAGCACGTGCTGCTCATTATGGACTCACTGACCCGCTATGCGATGGCGCAGCGTGAAATCGCTCTCGCCATCGGAGAACCTCCGGCGACCAAAGGTTATCCGCCTTCGGTCTTTGCCAAGCTCCCGGCGCTGGTCGAACGTGCAGGAAACGGCATCAGCGGCGGCGGCTCAATCACCGCTTTTTATACGGTTCTGACCGAAGGCGATGACCAGCAGGACCCGATTGCCGACTCCGCGCGAGCGATCCTCGACGGTCATATTGTGTTATCGCGCCGTCTGGCCGAAGCCGGTCACTACCCGGCAATTGATATCGAAGCATCAATCAGCCGTGCAATGACGGCATTGATCACAGAGAAGCACTACGCCCGCGTGCGTAACTTCAAACAACTCCTCTCCAGCTTCCAGCGCAACCGCGATCTGGTGAGCGTGGGGGCGTATGCCAAAGGCAGCGACCCGATGCTCGACAAAGCGATTAGCCTGTGGCCGCAGCTGGAGGCGTTTCTGCAACAAGGTATTTTTGAACGCGCCGACTGGGAAGACTCACTCCAGGCACTGGATCTGATTTTCCCGCAGGTGTAACACAGGTGGAGGGCGAAGGTCATGGCGCAAAACAGCGCGTTATCAACGCTGAAAGATCTGGCTGAGAAAGAAGTTGATGATGCCGCATTGCAGCTTGGCGCAATGCGACGCGGGTGCCAGCAGGCTGAAGAGCAGTTGAAGATGTTAATCGACTATCAGCATGAATATCGCACCAACCTCAATACCGATATGACACAAGGCATTGGAAGCCAGCGCTGGATTAACTATCAGCAGTTTATTCAGACGCTGGAAAAGGCGATTGAACAGCATCGCCAGCAGCTTAACCAGTGGACCCAGAAAGTCGACACCGCGCTGAATTTCTGGCGCGAGAAAAAGCAGCGACTGCAGGCCTGGCAGACCTTACAGGACCGACAGATCGCGGCAACGACCCTGGCGGAAAACCGTCTGGATCAGAAGAAAATGGATGAGTTTGCCCAGCGCGCATCAATGAGGAAACCGGAATGATCACATTGCAACAACTGCTGATGACCGACAGCGACCTGTCGGGCGGCATGCAAACAGGGAAAGGCACCGACGGTGCACAAGACTTTCTTTCTCTGCTGGCAGGCTCCCTGACTGACGCAACAGGCCAGGGCAACGATGCGCCGCTGACGCTGGCTGACCTGAAAGCAGCCGGCAGTAAGCTGTCAAAAGTTGCTCAGGAAGCCGGGGGAGAGAACACCCTGCAGGCCAAAATAGCCAACTTGCTCTCGCGTCAGCCAGCCCTGACAGGCGATGAACCGACAGCAGCCACCCCGCTGGAAACCCTCGTTTCCGGGCTGGTGCCGGTTTCAAAAGGTGATGCCCTGAAGACCCTGAGCGCGGTGAAAACGCAGGATGACAGCAAAAGCGAGCTGAGCGAAGAAGAGCTGGCAGGGTTGAGCGCGCTGATGGCGATGCTGCCCCACCAGCAGACGGCAACGCCGGTGGCCTCTGGCGCGACAGGCAATGGCCTGACGGCGAAATCAACGCTGAACGCTGCCGCGCTTTCGCAAAATGGTGCAGGTCAACAGTCCATGAGCACCCTGCTGGCGGGCCATGAAAAAGCGCAACAAGCGTCGACTTATCAGGCGCAGGCGCAGGCGCAAAACGCCGATCCGTCTCAACCGGTCAACGCACCGGCGACCCCGATCGTGGCCGCCGCCGCTGAGAAGCAGGATCTCGCCAGTTCACCCTCTTCAACAGCCCCGACCGCAACGCTTGCGCCCGTCATTTCCAGCAACGTCACCAGCCACGCTGCCGCAACCGTTGCCACGGCACCGGTATTGAGCCAGCCGTTGGGAACCCAGGAGTGGCAGCAATCCCTGAGTCAGCACATTACGTTGTTCACGAAACAGGGCCAGCAGACCGCAGAGTTGCGTCTGCACCCGGAAGATCTGGGCCAGGTCCAGATTACCCTGAAACTGGATGATAACCAGGCACAGCTGCAAATGGTGTCGGCGCACAGCCACGTACGTGCGGCCCTGGAAGCTGCACTGCCGGTCCTGCGCACGTCGCTTGCTGAGAGTGGCATTCAGCTCGCGCAAAGCAGTGTCAGCAGCGAGAGCTTTGCCGGACAGCAGCAGTCCTCCTCTCAACAACAGCAACAGGCTTCACGTTCCGGTAATACCGGCGGTTTTAATGAGGAGAGCGATGAGTTACTGCCTGCCCCTGCCGCCCTGCAATCCGCGGCGCGTGGCAACAGTGCCGTAGACATCTTTGCCTAAACGCCAGAGGTAGCGTGATTATCCCCGTCTTTTCCACGCTTTGACGACAGCAGGACACGGGATAATCACCTTATTAAGCTGTACCGAAACAGGAAGCTCGTATCAGATGACTGACTCCGCGATCACCAAAAAAAGCAAGCGTTCCATCTGGATCCCGCTGCTGGTGTTAATCACGCTCGCCGCCTGCGCTACCGCGGGCTATAGTTACTGGCGTATGCAGCAGGAACCTTCTACCGCTGCGGCCAAAGCCGAACCGCCTCCTCCGCCGGCACCGGTATTCTTCCCACTGGATACCTTCACCGTGAATCTGGGTGATGCGGATCGTGTGCTGTATGTGGGTATTACGTTACGCCTGAAAGATGAAGCCACGCGTGCGCGCCTGAATGATTATCTTCCTGAAGTGCGTAGCCGTCTGCTGCTGCTGTTCTCTCGTCAGGACGCCTCAACGCTTGCTACCGATGACGGTAAGCAAAAGCTGGTCGACGCCATTAAACAGACGCTGGCGACCCCGCTGGTAAACGGTCAACCCAAGCAGGAAGTCACTGACGTTCTGTATACAGCCTTCATACTGCGGTAACGACATGGGCGACAGTATTCTTTCTCAGGCAGAAATCGACGCGCTTCTTAACGGCGACAGCGATAAGAACGATGATCCGCAACCGGGTATTGGCGGCGATAGCGATATTCGTCCTTATGATCCCAATACCCAGCGCCGCGTAGTACGTGAACGTCTACAGGCGCTGGAGATCATTAACGAACGCTTTGCACGTCAGTTCCGTATGGGGCTGTTTAACCTGCTGCGTCGTAGCCCGGATATCACGGTCGGTGCGATCCGCATCCAGCCGTATCATGAGTTTGCCCGCAACCTGCCGGTGCCAACGAACCTTAACCTGATCCACCTGAAACCGCTGCGCGGCACAGGTCTGGTGGTGTTTTCGCCAAGCCTGGTGTTCATTGCGGTGGATAACCTGTTTGGTGGCGACGGGCGTTTTCCGACCAAAGTGGAAGGGCGTGAATTTACCCACACCGAGCAGCGCGTCATCAACCGCATGCTGAAGCTGGCGCTGGAATCTTACAGCGACGCGTGGAAAGCGATTAACCCACTGGAAGTGGAGTACGTACGTTCTGAGATGCAGGTGAAATTTACCAATATCACCACCTCCCCGAACGATATCGTTGTTAATACCCCGTTCCATGTGGAGATCGGTAACCTGACCGGTGAGTTCAACATCTGCCTGCCGTTCAGCATGATCGAACCGCTGCGTGAACTGCTGGTCAACCCGCCGCTGGAGAACTCACGCAACGAAGATCAGAACTGGCGTGAAAACCTGGTGCGTCAGGTTCAGCATTCTCAGCTTGAGCTGGTGGCGAGCTTCGCGGATATCCCGCTGCGCTTATCCCAGATCCTGAAATTACAACCCGGCGATGTTTTGCCGATAGAAAAACCCGACCGCATTATTGCCCATGTGGATGGTGTCCCCGTGCTGACAAGTCAGTACGGCACAATTAACGGTCAGTATGCGTTACGCGTTGAGCACTTGATCAACCCGATATTGAATTCGCTGAATGAGGAACAGCCCAAATGAGTGACATGAACAATCCGTCCGATGAAAACAGCGGAGCACTGGACGATCTGTGGGCTGACGCGTTAAACGAGCAAAAAACGACTCCGGCCAAAAGTGCAGCGGATGCTGTGTTCCAGCAGCTCGGCGGCGGCGATGTCAGCGGTACGCTGCAGGATATTGATCTGATTATGGATATCCCGGTTAAGCTGACCGTGGAACTGGGCCGCACCCGCATGACCATTAAAGAGCTGCTGCGTCTGACGCAGGGTTCCGTGGTGGCCCTTGACGGTCTCGCTGGCGAACCGCTGGATATTCTGATCAACGGTTATCTCATTGCCCAGGGTGAAGTCGTGGTGGTTGCCGATAAATACGGCGTGCGCATCACCGACATTATTACGCCATCTGAACGTATGCGTCGTCTGAGCCGTTAAGCATGAAAACCCAGGCAACAATATCACAGCCCTCTGCCGTTCCCGGCTCTCCGCTGCTCCAGGTGAGTGGCGCGTTGCTCGGTATTATTGCCTTTATTCTTATCGCCGCATGGCTGGCGAAGCGCTTCGGCCTGGCGGGTAAAACCGCCGGCACCCGCGGTCTGAAGGTCAGCGCCAGCACGACACTGGGGCCACGCGAGCGCGTGGTCGTTGTCGATGTGGAAGATGCACGGCTGGTGCTGGGCGTGACTACCTCCAGCATCAACGTCTTGCATAAACTGCCGCCAGCCCCGGCAACGGGTGACGAGCGCGCAGAAGTCCCTGCGGATTTTCAGTCCGTCATGAAGAGTTTGCTTAAGCGTTCCGGGAGATCCTGATGCGCCGTTTGTTATCCCTTACGCTTGCGGGCGTCGGCCTGTTTGCCCCTGCGGTTTACGCGCAACTGCCCGGTCTGGTCTCAACCCCTCTTGCAGGCGGCGGGCAAAGCTGGTCGCTGCCAGTGCAGACGCTGGTTTTCATCACCTCGCTGACGTTTATTCCGGCGATCCTGCTGATGATGACCAGTTTCACCCGAATCATCATCGTCTTTGGTCTGCTGCGCAATGCGCTGGGCACCCCGTCCGCGCCGCCTAACCAGGTACTGCTGGGTCTGGCGCTGTTTTTAACCTTTTTCATTATGTCGCCGGTTATCGACAAGATTTATACCGACGCATACCAGCCGTTTAGCGAAGATAAAATCTCCATGCAGGAGGCGCTCGATAAAGGGGCTCAGCCGCTGCGGGAGTTCATGCTCCGCCAGACCCGGGAAGCGGACCTGGCACTCTTTGCCCGCCTGTCCAATACCGGCGAGCTTCAGGGACCGGAAGCCGTTCCGATGCGTATTCTGCTGCCTGCGTATGTCACCAGTGAGCTGAAAACGGCCTTTCAGATTGGCTTTACCATCTTTATTCCGTTCCTGATTATCGATCTGGTGATCGCCAGCGTTCTGATGGCGCTCGGGATGATGATGGTGCCCCCGGCCACCATTGCCCTGCCCTTTAAGATCATGCTCTTTGTCCTGGTCGATGGCTGGCAACTGCTGGTCAGTTCGCTGGCGCAGAGTTTCTACAGTTAAGGAGCCGTAATGACGCCAGAATCGGTCATGATGATGGGCACGGAAGCGATGAAAATCGCGATAGCCGTTGCCGCGCCGTTACTGCTTGTCGCGCTGGTGACCGGTCTGATTATCAGTATCCTGCAGGCCGCCACGCAGATTAACGAAATGACGCTGTCATTTATCCCAAAAATCATCGCCGTGTTCGTGGCGATTATCGTTGCCGGGCCGTGGATGCTGAACCTGTTGCTGGACTATATGCGCAACCTGTTTACCAATCTGCCGTACATCATCGGCTGACCCGACGATGCTGCACTTCACCAGTGACCAGTGGGTTCAATGGCTTGGCGTCTATTTCTGGCCGATGCTGCGTATCCTGGCGCTGATTACAACGGCCCCCATTCTCAGTGAGAAAACGATACCCAAGCGCGTCAAAGTGGGGCTGGGCATCATCATCACCATTATCGTCGCCCCTTCTCTCCCGCCCGTGGATATTCCGATCTTCTCGGCGAAAGCGGTGTGGGTTGCACTGCAACAGGTGATGATTGGCGTGGCCGTAGGCTTTACCATGCAGCTTGCCTTCGCGGCCGTGCGGACCGCCGGCGAACTGATTGGCCTGCAAATGGGTTTATCATTCGCCACGTTTGTGGATCCCGGTAGCCACCTCAACATGCCGGTGCTGGCGCGCATTATCGATCTGCTCGCCATGCTGCTGTTCCTGTCGTTCAACGGCCATCTGTGGCTCATCTCCATGCTGGTGGATACCTTCCATACGTTGCCGATTGGGGAAAACCCGGTGAACAGCAACGCGTTTCTGGCGCTTACGCGTGCGGCCGGGCTTGTTTTCCTGAACGGCCTGATGCTGGCGCTGCCGATCATCACCCTGCTGCTGACCGTGAACCTCGCCTTAGGCTTACTCAACCGAATGGCACCGCAGCTCTCAGTGTTCGTCATTGGTTTTCCGCTGACGCTGACGGTCGGTATTTTATTAATGTCATTACTGATGCCCCTTATCGCCCCCTTCTGTGAGCACTTATTCGGCGAGATATTCAATCTGTTAGCAGATATTGTCAGTGAGCTACCGCGTAAATAATAGCCCTCACAGTTGATATTGTCTTTCTGAGGATATTCCTAAAATAAAACGTGAAAAACATCTTCCAGGATATATCTGACGCGGTTTAATTGTTTCTAACCACCTCACAATACTTAATATTTACTTTACTTTAAGAAGATTCCTGGCAAATTATACGTAACTTTACGGGATAGTGAGTCCGCCTGAAAGTCTTTGTCATGCTCACAGGTTTATTAATTTTTTCCATCCCGTATGGCTGTTATGAGCTCTCAGGCAGATGGTGAATTATCGTTACGCATTGAGTGAGGGTATGCCATGTCAACGATCATTATGGATTTATGCAGCTACACCCGGCTAGGGTTAACCGGGTACCTGGCAAGCAGAGGGGTAAGAAAGAGAGACATCAACGATGCACACACCGTTGACGAACTCGCAGCCGCTTGTGACGAACTTAAACCAGGCGTGGTGTTTATTAATGAGGACTGTTTCATTCACGATCCAGCCAACAGTCAGCACATTAAGCAAATCATTAATCAGCATCCAAAAACCCTGTTTATTGTTTTTATGGCGATCGCGAATATCCATTTCGATGAGTATTTGTTGGTTCGTAAAAATTTATTGATCAGTTCTAAATCGATTAAACCAGAGTCGCTGGATGACATTCTGGGTGATTATTTGAATAAAGAAGTTAAAAATGTAGGAGCGGTTAACTTACCCACCCTATCATTAAGCAGGACTGAATCAAGCATGCTGCGAATGTGGATGGCAGGGCAAGGGACTATTCAGATCTCAGACCAGATGAATATTAAAGCCAAAACCGTTTCGTCACATAAAGGAAATATTAAAAGGAAAATTAAAACGCATAATAAGCAAGTGATCTATCACGTGGTACGCCTCACCGATAATGTGACGAACGGGATTTTCGTCAACATGCGTTAGTCGCTAAAAAAACCCTTTGCACCCTACCTTTGATCTCTGGCCTGGCCAGAGATTTTTGCTTCTGTGGACAGTGTCGGGCGCGCCAGTCGCCACCCGACGCCATGCTATTGCGCCTTCTCTACAAAGATGCCATCCGGGTGTCCCAGTTCGTTAAAAAACCAGATGCCGAGCGGGTAGTCTTCAAGTGATACCAGGTACATCGTGCCTTCACTAAACTCTTCAATTGCCAGGACCACACCCGGGCGGCGCGGTCCACCGTCCGTTTTAACGGTTACCCGATCGTTGACCTTCATACGTTCCTCCTCTGGTTTTGAGCCAGTGTAGAACAAAACGCCTTAACTGGCATCGCTGCCCGGTGTGAATGGCGTTTTTGTGCGCAGTCTATACTTACGGTTGGAGACGGCAAAATGAGGTACCCCGTAATGAAGACCGACAAAGAGTACAGCGACACCATCAAACGTGAGGTTGAGGTGGATGTCGATGCCCTGCTGGCCGCCATCAATGAGATCAGTGAGTCAGAAGTCCGTCGTTCAGACGACAATTCAGACAGGGTCATTGTGAACGGAAGGGATTATCACACCTACCGTGAACTGGCGGAGGCCTTCGAGCTTGATATCCATGATTTTAGCGTGTCTGAAGCAAATCGTTAGGACGAAAAAAATCCCGGTCATGGGGATGACCGGGATCAAAACTTGCTTATGCAAGAAGCACTTGAAAATTCGTTACACCAGGAAATCTGATGTACACAAAACACTATCCTCAACCATTTTGTATGACAAGCATATATTCTCATGGCGAATATAATATTTGGTACATAATAAATTTAGTTATGAGGGACAACATGCGCCGAATGCGGGTTTGGCAGGAGAGATACCCTTTTGCCTCACTTAAGCATTAGGAATTTTTTTAGGAATATTCTTAGGTGGCAGTTTGTCAGTTATCAGGAGTCGTTATGCCTTCACTGCAGGATAGCCTGCTGATCTTTTCCGATCTCGACGGCTCGTTGCTCGATATTCATACGTACGAGTGGCAACCGGCCATGCCCTGGCTGGACACCCTCCAGGATAACCAGGTGCCGGTTATTCTCTGCAGCAGCAAGACCGCGGCAGAAATGCTGGATATCCAGCAGGATCTGGGTCTGGAGGGGTTACCATTCATAGCTGAGAATGGCGCGGTGATTCAGCCCGACGTGCGCTGGGAGACAGGTCAACGCCACATCAGGGGGATGACGCACCGCGACATTCGCCCGCTGATCGACCAGATTCGCCAGCAGCGGGGCTTTAAATTCACCACCTTTGATGACGTCTACGAACGGGTTATCAGCGAGTGGACGGGGCTGACGCGCTATCGTTCGACCCTCGCGCGCCGACACGAAGCCTCCGTTACGCTCATCTGGCGCGACAGCGATGAAAAAATGGCGCAATTTGACGAGGCGCTGGCGCAGTGTGGCCTGAAATGCCTGCAGGGAGCCCGCTTCTGGCATGTTCTGGATGCTCGCTGCGGTAAAGACGTTGCGGTTGACTGGCTGATTGAGCAGTACCGTGCGCGGGAAGGCATCGTACCGGTCACCCTGGGGCTCGGCGATGGTCCAAATGATGCCCCGCTGCTGGACAGCGTGGACTACGCCGTGGTGATTAAGGGCATTAACCGGCAGGGCATCACGTTACGTGACGATAACCCCGCCCGGGTGTACCACACGCAACAGCCCGGACCCGCGGGCTGGCAGGAGGGGCTGGATCACTTCTTATCCTGATCGTGCCAGAACACCCGGTTGCGCCCGCACTGCTTGGCCTGATACAACCGGGCATCCGCCACTGACTGCAGCTGTTCGAAATCGTAATTGTCCTTTTCCTGGGCGCTACTTACCCCCAGTGAGGCACTGATACGCACGGTGGTACTCTTTTTCACTAGGATCTCTTTACTGTTGATGCGTGAGCGAATGCGTTCCGCAATCCCCCTCGCCTCTTCAAGCCCGCTGCCGGGCAGTACCACGCAGAACTCTTCCCCGCCCACGCGTCCGGCAACATCATTCTTGCGCAGTGCGCTGCCAATCAGGCCCGCGGCATGGGAAAGCACTTTGTCCCCGGCCTGATGGCCAAAGCGATCGTTAATGCTTTTAAAATGGTCGAGATCGATTTGAATCACCGAGAACGGCAGCGACTGCTGCCGACATTTTTCCGACAGCATTTTGGCACGCTCAAACAGGGCACCACGGTTATTCAGGCGGGTGAGCGGATCGTGCCAGGCCTGCCACTGCAAAGAGTGCTGAAGCGTGTACATATTGCTGACCATCCGACGGATAACCAGCCACGAGATAAGAAGCATGGCGGTGAAGAGTGCCCAGAGCAGCGCCAGCACGATACTGATACTGCCGAAGTCCCCCTTCACGCCTTCATGCAGGGTATGAACGCGTAAAATCACACCATCGAAGTGATCGAGCCTCTCCCAGCTGATAAAGCGGCTTCCGAGGCGGATCCCCCCGCCGGTATCGTTCTCGATTGCGTGTGCTATCTGCGCCGTTTCGCGTTCGTCAAACCGGTTCACCAGGCTACCGGCCTCTTCTGACGTGGCAATCATATTCAGCCGGGTGTCGTACAGCTGATATTCCCCCTCTGTACGCTCTTGCGTTGCCTCTTCCAGCAGATGTTTCATGGTCTTCAATGAGAAATCCATCGCCACAACGCCATACCAGTAATGGTCAAAATAGATCGGCACGCTGGCCGTGATCATCCGTTCACCACCGGTCCAGGGCGACGGGCTGGAGATAAACCAGCGCACCGCGCGAGCGCGATTGTTACGTTCAGACTGCTGGGTAAACCACGGCTGGGTAACCAGATAGTAATAGCGCTGGCTAATATCACTCGTCTGTTCAGGCGTGTCCGTCGCAAGGTAAAACCCGGCGCGTGACGCATAGATAACCCGCTCTTCACTTTGCCCCACCGAGGACGCCAGTCGGAGTAAATACCCCACTTCGAGGGCGGCAGAAATTTCATTGCTGATACGCTCAGGATCACGATTCAACAGCGTGGTTTTTTCGACGAACGCATCCGACACGCCGTTAATGGGGAGAGTGCGTTTTTTATCAACGGCGAGCTGCCAGCTGGGGCGTGTGCGAAAGGCGTTAAAGCGTGAAATCGCTTCATACAGGACATCAAAGGCCAGCGGCGTCTGGATGGCATCACGCATGCTTTTGCGGAAAAACAGCATTTTATCCACGCTGTACTGTAACTGCCGGTCCAGCGAAGTGGCTACCGTTTCCAGATGATTACGCTGGCTGGAGATATACGCATCTTCCAGTACCACCACCTCTCGCCAGGTCAGGAGCGTGGAAAATATCAGTACGATGAGAAAACAGAGATTAACAATCAACCCCGGATTGCTACGCATATGCAGCCATTGCAGAAAAGAGCGTCTTACAACAAAGGTCTCGCGCTGCACACACACTCCCTGATTACTGCCCGACGCCGGATACGGAAGGTAAAAACGCCCGGCAAAGCCGGGCGTTATGTCATTAAGCCTTGTCTCGCTTGCGCTGCCCGTCTCCCGGTTGAAGCTCATCTTCACGGAACGCTTCCCGCTTGATGCTATAACCGTCGTGCCACCGGCATTCCACCATACCGCTGGAATACCCGGTGACAATCATACGTGGGCCGCCCTTCTTAGGCTTAACTTCATCACTGACCAAAAAGACCATACCTGCCTCCTGTATCAGGGTGAAACGTTTTCAATTTAGACGAGGAATGATCTTTTTGCACCCCGCAACAGGTAACAATTAGTGCGACGTTCCGCGGATTTTTTCGACCAGTTTTACGGCCCCAACCACGATAATGCCAATGATAAAGCCCAGCACAAGATTAAGCAGCGTGGGCAGAATCGCCGCCACTATGCTGCCCTGCGCCGAGGCGAAATGTTCAATAGCATGGTGCAGCGGCGCGATACCGTGAACCACAATACCGCCTCCGACAAGGAACATCGCCAGCGTGCCAACCACTGACAGGCTCTTCATCAGCCAGGGCGCGGTCACCAGCAGGCTTTTGCCGATACCTTTGGCGATAGCGCTCGATTTTTCTTCCAGCCAGTAGCCGATATCATCCAGCTTAACGATAAGCCCCACCAGCCCGTACACCCCCACCGTGACCAGAATGGCGATCCCTGAGAGGATCAGGACCTGGTTCAGAAGCGGTGCTTCAGAGACAATACCTAACGTAATGGCCACGATCTCCGCCGACAGAATAAAGTCGGTACGAATGGCACCTTTCACCTTATCACGCTCGAAGGTTTTAGGATCCTGCGCGGCCAGCGCCTCAAGACGCTGCTGGCGCATTTCCGGCGTGTCGCTGTTCTTACGTGCGGCGAACGAGTGCAGGATCTTCTCAGCGCCTTCGAAGCATAAAAATGCGCCGCCAATCATCAGCAACGGCGTGATCGCCCATGGGATAAACGCGCTGATCAGCAGCGCAAGCGGCACCAGGATCACCTTATTCAGGAATGAGCCTTTCGCTACGCCCCATACCACCGGTAATTCACGGTTGGCCCGAACGCCGCTCACCTGCTGGGCGTTGAGCGATAAATCGTCTCCCAGAACCCCGGCGGTTTTCTTCGCCGCCAGTTTTCCCATCACCGAAATGTCATCCAGTAAGGTGGCAATATCATCCAGTAATGTTAATAAGCTACTTCCTGCCAAAATCTCATTCCTTCTTTTTTTGGTAATTAAGTGAATAGTATGGAGCAAAAGTGTAAACCCGGAAACAGGCACCTCGCGTCAACAAAAAATTCACATCAACTACACAATTAAAGGGCTCGCCAGGCCGATAGTTTTGGCGTTTACTGTCAGCGACCTTTTCATTTTGTCGCGAGGGATTATGCGTTTCCGGCAACTGCTACCGCTCATTGGGGCACTTTTTTCGCTGTATATCATCTGGGGTTCCACCTACTTTGTCATTCGTATCGGCGTGGAGAGCTGGCCGCCGCTCATGATGGCGGGCGTACGCTTTCTCTCGGCGGGCGTGTTACTGATGGCCTTCCTGCTGTTACGGGGCCATAAGCTGCCTCCGCTTCGCCCGATGCTCAATGCCGCTCTGATTGGCCTGCTGCTACTGGCCATAGGGAATGGGTTTGTGACGGTCGCCGAGCACCAGAACGTGCCGTCCGGAATCGCCGCCGTCGTGGTCGCGACCGTCCCGCTGTTTACCCTGTGCTTTAGCCGTCTTTTCGGCATCCGCACCCGCAAGCTCGAATGGGTAGGGATTGGGATCGGGCTTGCCGGGATCATCCTGCTCAACAGCGGCGGTAACCTGAGCGGAAATCCGTGGGGCGCAGTGATTATCCTGATCGGCTCGATGAGCTGGGCATTTGGGTCGGTATACGGTTCACGAATTGAGCTACCGACCGGCATGATGGCAGGCGCGATTGAGATGCTCGCGGCGGGAATTGTGCTGCTGATTGCCTCAACGCTGACGGGCGAAAAACTGACAGCCATGCCGGACCTTTCGGGCTTCCTGGCCGTGGGTTACCTGGCTCTATTTGGCTCTGTCATCGCCATTAACGCCTATATGTTCTTGATCCGCAATGTCTCGCCGGCGATCGCGACCAGCTACGCTTACGTGAACCCGGTGGTTGCCGTACTGCTGGGCACCAGCTTTGCGGGCGAAACGTTATCTCCGGTGGAATGGCTGGCGCTGGGCGTGATTGTCTTTGCCGTTGTGCTGGTAACGCTGGGGAAATATCTGCTTCCTGCGAAGCCGGTTGTTACGCCGTGTGAGGTGGAGAAACCGTAAGCGGGTGAATACCCTGGGTGTCGATCTGCGCGGCCTGCCCGCCGCCGCAGATCCACTCTTCCAGCCGTTCTGTCAGGTCGGCATCGGTACGTCTTAATCTGCCGCGCAGCGCGCACTCCCAGACAATCAACACCCGCCAGCCCTGCGCGAGAAGCGTGCTAAGGTCACGGTTGTCCCGCGCGACGTTCTTGCCAATCTTCTCCAGCCAGAAATCCGTACGCGTCGCGGGAACCTTAAACAGGTAGCAGTCGTGGTGATGCCAGAAACAGCCGTGGGTAAAGATGATGCATTGATACGCATCGATAACGAAATCCGGACGGCCCGCAAGCGCGGCATCCTGCACGCGGAAATCAAACCCCGCCTCGGTCAGCAGCCCGGCTAGCCGCTTTTCAATGGCGGTATCACGCGTGCCGATGGCACGCATGTTTTTACTGCGCGTCGCCTTATTGTGAACATCCGTCATTGACGGCCTCACTCTCACGTAACGCCACGGCCTGTCTGATGCGGGAGGCCAGCAGTTTTGCCACCGCCGCAAACGCGGGAACGACCACCGAGTTACCAAACTGCCGATAAGCCTGGGTGTCCGACACCGGAATGCGGAAGGTATAACCCTGCGGGGTCTCAAACCCCATCAGCCGAGCGCATTCACGCGGCGTTAAGCGGCGCGGACGGTGACGCTGGTTATCGGGATCGTCAAAATCTTTCTCCCCCAGCGCTTTATCCCAGCCCCGGTCGATCAGGATCTCTGCGCCATCTTTATAGTAGCGAGCGGACAACGTGCGCGTCACACAGTGCGGATCGTTCGGATTAACCATCCCGAAGCCAAAACCGTTGCCTTTGGCCTGGTGTTTTTTCGCATAGCGGTAGAGGTATTTCCACAGCACCGGGGTGAGGATAAATTTCGCGTCGACGACTGGTTCCAGCAGGTCGGCCACGGTTGGGCGACGCGCAGGATATAAAGAGGGAATATCCCGCAGGGTAAAATCCCCCTTCAGGTTGAGGTCGCGGCGAAAACCAACCAGCACAATGCGTTCGCGGTGCTGCGGCAGGAAATGCTTACCGTCGATGATTTTCGGGTCATCCGCGCCCATATGCTGAGCGTCCGCTACGTCATACCCCAGCTCATCGAGCGTTTGCATGATAATGCGGAAGGTCTTCCCGCCGTCATGGCTCTTGAGATTCTTGACGTTCTCCAGCACGAAAATCGCCGGACGACGGGCATCGATAATGCGGACAACATCAAAGAACAGCGTGCCTTGCGTATCGCAGGCAAAACCGTGGGCGCGTCCGAGGGCATTCTTTTTCGACACGCCGGCCAGCGAGAAAGGCTGGCACGGGAAACCTGCCAGCAGGACATCATGGGCCGGAATTGACTGGCGAATGTGCTCAGCCGCCTCTTCATCACTCACGCCGCTTTTGTGGCTCAGCGTAACATCACGGATATCGGCGTTGAAACGGTGTTCATGGGGATCGCAGTACCAGTTGGCTTTGTAGGTACGGACCGCATGTTTATTCCACTCGCTGGTAAACACACACTGCCCGCCAATAGCCTCAAACCCGTGTCGAATGCCGCCAATGCCGGCAAACAGATCGATAAAACGGAAGGCATAGTTCGGGTGCGCGGCTGAAGGACGCGGAAGCAGGTTTTGCAGGTAACGAAACTCGCCCTCACTCAGACGCTGCCCTGCTCGCTCGCTGGTCAGCAGTCTCTTCAGGATTGCCGGGCTCCAGTGGCTCTCACCGTGCGCCACCAGCTGATTCGCCAGCGTTTTAGCATCATAGATATCCAGCAGCTGGCGCAATAAAGCCTGCACCGTTGCCGTTGATTTCTCAGCCTGCTCTGGCGCGGGCTCACTCACTGATCGATTTTCCTGCATTCTTTTAACCGGAGAATAAAGACTGGAAACAGATTACCACAGTTCACTCGCTCAAACTGCGACGGAAGCGGCTCAGCACCTGGCTATCCAGCCCCAGGCAGTCGCCTTGTAATTCGGCACTTAATTTCGCCATAAACTGGATGAGAAAATCGGCGTTGTGTTGCGCAAGTTCGCGCCCCACGTCTGTGTGCATTGTATCAGGCAAGCGCAGAAGCTTGGTCTGAAAATGGTCGAGGGCAAAGGCGCGATCATTAAGGGTGCGTGCGTCGGCAAACGGGTCTTCTGCGTTAAAGAGCGCCACGCCCAGCGCCCCCGATACCGCAAAGACGCGCGCAAGACCAATAGCACCAAGCGCTTCCAGCCGGTCAGCATCCTGAACAATTTTGGCTTCAAGACTGTGCGGCGCGATACCGGCGCTAAAACTGTGCGCTTCAATGGCATGCTCCACGGCCGCATAGCGTTCAGAGGAGAAATCCGGAAAATCGCGACGCAGAATGTCGAGCGTCTTGCTGGCCGCCAGACGTGATGACTGGCTGCGTTGGGGATGGTTTTTCGGCAGGCTGACAATGTCATGAAAATAACATGCGGTCAGTACCACCAGTGAATCGACAGCCTGGTTCGCCATGATTTTTTGTGCCGTCATCCAGACACGACGAAAGTGCGAAATATCATGCGCGGCGTCGTGGGTCGCGTGGTTTTCATCGAGCCAACGCTCAAAGCGAGACTGCCACTGCGTAAGTTCCATCATCACGTCCTGTTGTTAAAACGGCTACAATAGCAACTTTCCCCGCCGCTATCACGGCTTGTCCTGACAGGGACGCGTGTACCCTGCATTCCCGAGGAAATATATTTAATATCAATTGGAGATATTAAATAATACTGCCGCCAAATACTTAATGATAATTTATTCCTATATATTCTAAACTCTAATTCACCAGAAAAATAAAGCGACAGATAGAAATTTTTTGCAATATTTCTACGATTTTAATTACATTTATTTTTGAACCAAAATGACATTGCGTAGAATAGTATCAATTCTGTAATGACAGAGAGTGATTACATATATTCATATTAATTATCTTTAAAGGGAATATATAATGAAAAGAAAAGTTCTGGCAATTCTCGTACCCGCGCTATTAATGGCTGGCGCAGCACATGCAGCTGAAATGTATAACAAAAACGGCAATAAAGTTGATCTGTACGGTAAGATCGATGCGCGTCATACCTTCTCTGACCACCCTGGGGATGATGGCGATGAAACCTATGTACAAATTGGTTTCAAAGGCGAAACACAAATCACCAACGATGTTATTGGTTATGGCCAGTGGGAATATAAAACTTACGCCAATAATACCGAAAGTGCCGGTGATACTTCATTTAACCGTCTGGCGTACGCTGGCCTGAAATATGGCGAATACGGTTCGTTCGATTACGGTCGTAATTACGGCGTCGTGTATGATGTTGAAGCCTGGACCGATATGCTGCCCGTATTTGGGGGCGATTCTTATACCTGGACCGACAACTTCATGGTCGGCCGTGCAAACGGTGTGGCGACCTACCGTAATGCCGATTTCTTCGGCCTGGTTGAGGGTCTGAATTTTGCGCTGCAGTATCAGGGGGCAAACGAAGGTCAGGACGCAACAGAAGATCAGGAAGGGACCAAGAACGGTCATGACGACGTGCGTTTCCAGAACGGTGACGGCTTCGGTATGTCCACTAGCTATGATTTCTCCGGCGATCTGTCTGGCCTGACCTTAGGCGCAGCCTACTCCTCTTCTGACCGTACCAATGAGCAGGAAGCGAAGGGTATACAAGACAGCGCACGTTTCGCCGGCGGTAAGACTGCGGAAGTGTGGACCGTTGGCGCGAAATATGATGCCAACAGCGTTTATCTGGCGATGATGTATGCGCAAACCCGTAATATGACGCCATATGGCGATACCGGGATTGCGGATGAGACGCAGAACTTTGAAGCCGTGGCACAATACCAGTTCGACTTCGGCCTGCGTCCGTCCCTGGCATGGGTTTACTCCAAAGGCAAGGACATGACTTATCCTGGCAATGCGGGTAACCCACAGGGCCAGCATGGCGACATGGATCTGGTTAACTATATCGACGTCGGTATGACCTACAGCTTTAACAAAAACTTCTCCACCTATGTTGATTACAAAATCAACATGCTGGACAACGACGAAAGCTTCTACGAAGCAAACGGCATCTCTACAGATGACATCGTTGGCGTAGGTATGACGTACCAGTTCTAACTTCCCACTATGATAAAAGCCCGCATCGCGGGCTTTTTTTTATTCAACAGAGAAATTTTACGGAGCTTCCTGCAGTGCCAGACGAATAAAGCCGTTGTTCTGCGCCAGCAGTTCATGCGCCTTCCAGGCATCCAGCCCTGTCAGCACCATCAGCACCGCTGTTTTACAGTTATGGTTGCAGCTCTCCAGCGCGGCTTTCGCCGCTGACCGGGTGCATCCCCCCGCTTCCATGACGATGGCAATTTGCCGTTCAGACCATTTGGTGTTGCTGGCGTCCAGATCCACGCGCAGGTTGCTGAATACGCGTCCGGTTCGAACCGCCAGGCCGGTGGTTATCATGGTCAGGATCATTTTTTGTGCGATCCCGGCTTTGGTATTGATATAACCCGCGATCGCGTCCGCGCCAAGCTCTGGGGCAATCACCATGCTCGCCAGCTGTGCGGCTTCACTTTGCGCGTCATCCGTAATAGCCGCGACCGGGGAACCCAACGACCACGCATGGCGCATCGCGCCCCAGACCCACGGTGTTTTTCCGCTGACGGTGACCGCCAGCATCATATCCTGTTCACCAAATTTGATGGCCTGCAGGTCGGCGACACCGCGCTCGTAGCTGCCCGCCTCCTCTCCCGCCGTTATGGCGATCACAGGCGTTTTTCCCGGGGCATACTCATCGGCTGCCTGCTGCGCGACACGGCCTGAGGGGCCGGCGCCAACAATGACCAGACGACCACCGTGACTCAGGGTCGCAGCGGCGTTATCCACCACGCGGGCGATCGTTGTTAAACATGGGGTTATTGCAGCGGAGATGAGGGCATCATCCTGGTGAATGACTTTCAGCATGTCCAGCGTGGACAATCTATCGATATTCATCGTGCTGGCGTGCCGTCTTTCCTTGACCGAACCGGTAAGCGTAATGCTCATAAACAACCTCCTTATTATGAGTACCCCTACACTATAAAGTGTTTTAGACAGGTGACCTGCGAGGAGGGTCACGAAAAGAGGACCGAATCCATGCCTTTACATGGCTTTAAGAAATGCGCGTCATCGGCGATAATTACCCCTTTCTTAATCATCGCGGAGTTTTGATGAGCGATTTGCAGCCCTTCCCCCTGACGCGCAAGCGCCCCATGAAACTGAACACCCTGGTCACGTTAATGGTGTGCGCGATTATCGGTTCTGTGCTGCTGTTGGTATTTGCGCTCTATTCCGTCCAAATCACCCGCGCCACCCGCGACGATGTTAAGGATACGGCCCTTGGGATCGCGCGAACGCTGGCCGACAGTCCTGAAATTCAACGCGGTCTGATGCAGGCTCCCCAGGCGGATATTATTCAGCCCATCGCCCAGGCGGTCACCAGGCGCAACGACCTGCTGTTCACCGTGGTCACCGACATGCGCGGTATTCGTTACTCGCACCCGAACGAAGCCCTGCTAGGTCTGCACTTTATCGGCGATGACCTGACGCCCGCGCTGGAAGGAAAGGAGCATGTCGCCGTTAACCGGGGTGCCCTCGCGGAAGCGCTTCGCGTCTTCACTCCCGTCTTTGATAGCCAGCACGAGCAGATCGGCGTGGTGGTGGTCGGTATCTCCCTTAAAAAAGTGGAAGATCAGATTGCCCGTGGGCGGCTTAACGCCATCTGGACCATATTATTCAGTATATTGATGAGCTCGCTGGCCATCTGGGGCCTGGTTCGCGTGCTCAAACGTATCCTGTTCGGCCTTGAGCCGTATGAGATCTCGGCGCTGTTCGAACAGCGGCAGGCGATGCTGCAGTCGCTTCGCGAAGGGGTACTGGCCGTGGATATTCAGGGCCGGGTGACGATGATTAACCACACCGCCAGAGAAATATTGCTTCTGCCTTCCGGCAAACAGACCGAAAATGCCAGTGCTCCCCTGCTGGCAAGCCTGCGGGAAGTCTCGAAGAGCGGCATTGCACGCAAGGATCAGGAGATCAGCTGCAACGGGCGACTCTTGCTGTGCAACATGGTACCTGTTAAAAGCCAGGAGCGGGTTATTGGTGCCATCACCACTTTTCGCGATAAAACGGAAATCAGCCAGCTGATGCAGCGTATTGATGGCATGGTCAATTATGTCGATGCCCTGCGCTCCCATACGCACGAGTTTATGAACAAACTGCACGTGATCCTCGGGCTGCTGCATATGAAGCGCTACGACAAACTTGAAGAGTACATCATCCAGACGGCGCATAATTATCAGACCGATATTGGTACCATTCAGAGCAAAGTTAAATCTCCGGTGATAGCCGGGTTCCTGCTGGGTAAAATCAACCGGGCTAAGGAAGCTGGGATCGCCCTGACGCTGGCCGATGAGTGCCAGATACCGGATACCGCCAACGAAGAGCAGGTTGCGGTGCTGATTACCGTGCTGGGTAACCTCATTGAAAACGCGCTCGACGCGATGGAAGGACAGCAGGAAGGCGAAATTGGCCTGCTGCTACATTATCAGAATGGCTGGCTCAGTTGCGAAGTCAGCGACGATGGCCCCGGTATTGATCCGGCTCAGCTCGAGGCTGTTTTTACAAAGGGCTTCTCAACCAAAGGCGAAAATCGCGGCGTTGGGCTGTTCCTTGCTCGTCAGCAGATCCAGAACCTGGGCGGAGACATTACCGTCGAGTCTGAGCCTGGTGTATTTACCCAATTTTTTGTTCACATCCCCTGGGATAGCGAGAGGAATATCGCGTGATAAATGTGTTAATTGTCGATGATGACGCCATGGTGGCCGACCTCAACCGTCTGTATGTCAACCGTGTTGAAGGCTTTAGCTGCTGCGGCGTCGCCTCCACGCTCAACCAGGCCAGGGCCATCATTAACGACCCCAGCCAGCCTGTCGATCTGGTGCTGCTGGATGTCTATATGCAGCAGGATAACGGGCTGGATCTCCTTCCCGTCATCCGTGCCTCAGGCCGGCCGATTGATGTCATTATGATCTCCTCCGCCGCCGATGCCGCCACCATCCAGACCTCCATCCATTACGGTGTGGTGGATTATCTGATTAAACCGTTCCAGTTCCCGCGTTTTGAAGAGGCGCTGAACGGCTGGAAGGCAAAGCACAGCCTGATGGGATCGCATCAGTACTATGAGCAGGCCGACGTCGACAGATTGATCCACGGCGGTGCGCCGGAACTGGCGGACAGTAAAAAACTGCCGAAAGGGTTAACGCCGCAAACGCTGCGTACGATTTGTCAGTGGATTGATGCGCACCCGGAGACGGAGTTTTCCACCGATGATCTGGCAAACGCGGTCAATATCTCACGCGTGTCCTGTCGCAAATACCTGATCTGGCTGGCGCAAATCAACATCCTGTTCACCAGCATTCACTACGGTGCCACCGGGCGGCCGGTGTATCGCTATCGCCTGCAGCCCGAGCAGACGGCACTGCTCAAGCAGTACTGTCAGTAACGCGGTAGCTGTTATCCAGCAAGGTAAAGCGGAAGTGGTGCGCTGAAGAGAGCACCACTTCTTTTGTTTTGGTCACGAAGATTGCTTCAATGTCGGGTCGTGCACGCAGCGCTGAACAGCCTTTACTGACGCCCATGCCGTACATCAGCGTGGTCCAGATATCACCATCAATGGAGTTTTTCGAAATGATGGTGACGCTGTCCAGTTCGTTATCCAGCGGATAGCCGGTGCGCGGGTCAAGTATGTGGTGATAACGCCTGCCGTTCTGCTCAAAAAAGCGTTCGTAGGTACCCGATGTCACCACCGACATGTTCTCTACGGTCATCGTACCGATCAGCGCCTCCCCGGCGAACGGTTTTTTGAGCCCCACGCTCCAGCCCCCTTCCGGTGAACCCAGCGTCTGGATATTACCGCCAAGATTTATAAGCCCCAGTTGAGCCCCCTCTTTACGCAGGTAATCGCGCACTCTGTCGGCGATATAGCCTTTGGCGATGGCCCCCAGATCAATCTCCATGCCCGCCCGGGTCAGGAACACGCTGCTGCTGGCCTCATCAAGGACCACATCCTCAGGATGGGTAATGGCGAGCAACGACGCGATTTCATCGGCAGGCGGAACGCTATCTCCCCGAAAACCGATTTTCCAGCGTTTCACCAGCGGGCCGATGGCCAGGTTAAATGCGCTGTCCTTGAGCTGGCTTGCCGCTTTCGCACAGCGGATAAGCTCAAAAACCGGGCGACTGACGGTGACAGGATGCTGGCCGGCAGCATGGTTGATATCCATCACCTGCGAGCTGGCACGGTTGACGGTCAGCAGGTCTTCATACTGTTTAATCAGTCTAAAAACGCGAGAAGCGAGGGCTTCATCATGAGAGAAAAGCTTCAGGAGAATGGGCGATCCCATCAGAACGGCGGAGTAACTGTAGACGCGGTGGTCAGAAGACATGGTGCAAGCTCCCTGGTTGAAATGCCAGATACACGGTGCGTATCCGGCATACCCTTACGGCTGACTTACGCCCTTTTCGCGCGCATCGCCGCCTGATGTCCGGCAAGCGTACCAAAAATAATGATATCTGCCACCGCGTTACCCCCGATGCGGTTACCACCGTGGATACCACCGACCACTTCACCGGCCGCAAACGCCCCTGGCAGCACGTTGTGGTTGCTGTCCAGTACGCAGGTTTCGGTGTTAATGGTCACACCGCCCATGGTGTGGTGCACGCCCGGCGCAATCTGAATGGCATAGAATGGCCCTTCGTTGATTGGTGCACGCAGCGCGGTCGTACGGCCAAAATCGTCATCGTGCTGTTTTTCAACAAAGCCGTTGTAACGCTCCAGGGTCGCCAGGAAAGCGTGATAATCCATACCCAGGGCTTCAGCCAGCGCTTTAGGTGAGCTGGCGCTGGTAACAAACCCTTTGGCGATGTACTCATCTGCCGCTTTGTTTTTGGCGCGGACATGCTCATCAAAGACGATGTAAGCGTATTTCTCCGGCAGGGCGATAATCTGTGCAGAGACTTTATCGCGGGTTTCCATCTCGTTGAAGAAACGGTTCCCCTGCTGGTTCACCAGAATCGCCCCGCCACCGCGGATGGATTCGGAAATCAGGTACGAGGTTTTCTGCTCAACGGTTGGGTGGATCTGGATTTCACCCATATCGACCGTACCGGCGCCAATACGCTCCAGCAGCGCGATACCGCCCCCTGTCGCCCCTTTGTGGTTGGTGGTCACGAAACCTTCCAGGTCAGGACGGTACTTAACCACCATCTGGCTATTGGCGCTGAAACCACCGGTAGCCACAATGACGCTTTTGGTTGCTACGGTAAGGGTTTCGTTTTCTTCCGTGGTCAGACGTACGCCGGTGACTTCGCCGTTCTCGAAGAGAATGTCGCTGACCGACGTATCGAGCATGACCTCGATGTTGCGTTTGTTGACGTTACGCACCAGGCCGCTAATCAGATAGCCGCCCACCGCAGAACCGTCTTTTGGACGGTGAGTACGGTCGATGCTCATCCCGCCGGTGGTGGTGATGTCGTTGAGCATAATGCCGCGGGTCGCCAGCCACTCTATCGCCTGTGGGGCATTTTCCACAAAGCGGCGCAACAGTTCCGGGTTGTTCTTGTTTTTACCGCCTTTCAGGCTTTCCTGATAGAACAGCTCTTTGCTGTCCTGAATTCCTTTCACCCGCTGGAAGCGTGTTTCCGCGGCGTTCATCCCCGCAGACGCTTTAATGGTGTTACCGCCGATGGAGGGCATTTTCTCAACAATCAGCACGCTTGCGCCTTCGTCATGCGCCTGGATTGCTGCGGCCAGACCCGCGCCACCGCTACCGACCACCACAACGTCAACGCTTCGGGTCTCGTTCGGGTCGACACCCTCTTCGGCTGCCAGCGCTTTGCTGGATTTCAGCATGGCTTTAGACACCGCTTTTTTGACCGCTTCACTCTGGCTGGTTGCACCGGTAATGGCATCCACGTGCGGGGTGTTTGCATCCAGAATACGGGTGCGGATCTCTTCGAAGCTGGTGACAAACTCAACGTCCTGGGTCGGGCCAGAAGCCAGTTCAATGTCGGCGATGCGGTCGGTCTCCAGGCTGACGTTAATCACCAGTTCGTTGCTATCGTCCCGAACATTCTCAATAAACATGCCCGTTTTAAATTTCGATTCACCCATGCTCATATCGCGGATCATCGCCTCCACCAGCGAGAAACGCCATAGCGGCTCAGGGATGCTTAGCGCTTCGCGTCGGGTGCTGTCCATAAACAGTTCCAGCGTTTCTCCCGCCGCGATGCGGTCTGTCCAGTCTGGATAGGCGATGGTCGCGCGGCCTACGGCGATAAGATCGTAGCCATGTTCCAGCGCCTCGTTCGCATCCGCGGCATTGACCACGCCACCGACGCCCATGACCGGCACCTGCGCCAGCGTGTCAGAACGCATTGCGCGGTATTTTTCGATAAGCGGGGTCGGATCCTGCGTGTCGACAATAGAAGGACGCAGGGTTGCGCCAACGGAGAAGTGCAGATAATCCACACCGCGCGCGGCCAGCTTTTCCAGCAGGTACATGGTGTCTTCAAAGCGGATGCCCGGCTCTTCCAGCTCTTCAGGGGAGAAGCGATAGCCGATGATAAAGGCGTCATCGGCGTACTGGCGCACCATTTTATGGGTGATGTCGAGCACGGCCAGCGGGAATTTCGCGCGGTTATCGCGGCTGCCACCCCACTCGTCGTCACGCTGGTTAGAGTTTGGAGAGTAGAACTGCTGAATCAAATAGGTGTTGGCCCCATGGATTTCAACGCCATCGAAACCCGCCTGAATCGCACGGCGTACTGCTTCACCGAACTTACCAATCATCCCTTCGACTTCTTCTCCCGTCAGGGCAACCGGCGTGGCGGCGCCGTCACGTGGCGCGGCAACGGCACTTGGCCCCACCGGCGTGCGGCCACCGATCAGTTTCGGATCAACCATGCGGCCGCCGTGGTAGATCTGCAGCAGCGCTTTAGATCCTTTGGACTTAATCGCCTCAGCGATCTTCGCCAGCCCGGCGATTTTCTCGTCGTTATCAATGCCAATCGCCCCCGGGAAGGCGAGACCGAGATCGTCAACAAAGCAGCACTCAACAATAATGGTACCAATACTGCCTGAGCGGGCGCGATAGTACTCAACCAGCTCGCTGGTCACCGTACCGTCGTAATAACCGGTACAGGTCGTCATAGGGGCCATTAACAAACGGTTTTTCAGTTCGGTACCATTCGGTAATGTGAAGGGGCTTAGAATACGTTCGTTAGTGCTCATAATAGAAACTCCAAACTTTAAAATTAAGAATTCGTTATCGGGCTCAGTTTTATTTCGATTTTTTATTCCGATGTCATAATACTAATATAATGATTTTTTTAGTTTCTAAAGCCATTACGTTAGTTAAAAAACTATTTAATCCCTTCAATAACATTAATAACACATTGGTGTTAGCAATATTAATTACTCTATTCACAATCCTTTAAACACTGTTAACGTATCAATGACCTTTTCACGATCCCAAGAGACAAAAACAAACCATTAAAAACATAGAGTTATATGAAAATGGTTATTTGAAATGTTAACAACATTGAGTAAAATCCATATCAAAAATAAATAATACCCACATACGCCAGAGTGGTTATTATCAACTGAACAAAAACACCCCCGCAATTCTATTTTTTTGATCGCGATCAAGCATCGAGACAGTCAAAAGCGCAATATATAAATATCATCAATTTTTAATTTAGCGCATCAAAAATGCGTTAAATCGCTATTACTGAAATAGCAAATGCGCACCTTTAGCAACTAAATAAAATAAAAACAAACTAAAGAAAGCAAATGAATATTTCAGCGCATAACCGAATTCCTGACAACTTAAGACGCGAAACTATGAATACAAAAACTGCTGTAACGCCCCCTTGGGCGAGTCACGCATCCAACGGAAAGGCAAAACGTCTGCTAATGATGGCATTGCCCGTTGTCGTTGCCGTGCTGTTACTGTTTGTTCCGGTCCCGGAAGGGCTTCCTCCTTACGCGTGGCACTACTTCGCTATCTTTGTCGGCGTGATTGTCGGTTTGATCTTCGAACCGCTGCCAGGCGCGGTCATTGGCCTGACCGGCGTCGTGGCGATTGCGCTCTGCAGCCAGTGGGTGTTGTTCAGCCCGGAACAGCTGGCTGACCCGAAATTCAAACTGGCGGGTGCCTCCTTTAAATGGGCCGTGAGCGGTTTTGGTAACTCTACCGTATGGCTGATTTTCGGTGCCTTCATGTTTGCCGCAGGCTATGACAAAACCCGCTTCGGCCGCCGTCTGGCACTGATTCTGGTGAAATATCTGGGTCGTCGCAGCCTGACGCTCGGTTACGCTATCACCTTCGCGGACCTGCTGCTGGCACCGTTTACACCTTCCAACACCGCGCGTAGCGGCGGGACCATCTATCCGATTATCGCTAACCTGCCGCCGCTGTATGGTTCAAAACCGAACGATCCAAGCGCGCGTAAAATTGGTTCTTACCTGATGTGGGTGGCGATCACCGCGGCCTGTATTACCAGCTCAATGTTCCTGTCTGCCCTCGCACCGAACCTGCTGGCGCTGGCGCTGGTGAAAAGCACCGTGGGGATCGACATCTCCTGGGGCACCTGGTTTATCGCATTCCTGCCGCTGGGCGTGCTGCTGATTCTGACCATGCCGCTGCTGGCCTACTGGTTCTACCCGCCTGAAGTTAAAGTGAACAACGAAGTGCCACTGTGGGCGACCCGTGAACTGGAAAAACTGGGCAAACTGTCCCGTAACGAAATCCTGCTGCTGATTTTCGTCTGCTGCGCGCTGCTGATGTGGATTTTCGCCGCCGCGTGGATTGAACCGGCAATGGCTGCACTGTTAATCGTGGGTCTGATGCTGTGGACCGGGGTGCTGGAGTGGAACGATATCACCGGGAATAAAGCCGCCTGGAACACCTTCGTCTGGTTCGCCACCCTGGTTGCGCTGGCGGATGGCCTCTCCTCCACGGGCTTCATTAGCTGGCTGGGTAAAGAAGGCGGTCTGCTGATGAGCGGTATCTCACCGGGTGTTGCCACCATCGTACTGCTGCTGGCGTTCTACCTGCTGCACTACCTGTTTGCCAGCACCACCGCACACACCACGGCGCTGCTGCCAGCGATGCTGACCATCGCCTCTACCATTCCGGGCATGAATATGGAGGTGTTCGTCCTGCTGATGGTGACCTCCCTGGGGGTCATGGGGATTATCACCCCTTACGGTACCGGCCCTAGCCCTATCTACTACGGTAGCGGCTACCTGCCAACCAAAGACTACTGGCGCCTCGGCACCATCTTTGGTGCCATCTTCCTGGCGGCCCTGCTGCTGATTGGTTATCCGTGGATGTCCATGATGTTCTGATCCCTGACCGCCGGGCTACCTCTCCGGCGGTTTTATTTTTTTGGAGCAATACGCTATGTCAAACAAACCGTTTAACTACCAGAACCCCTTCCCTCTCGCACACGACGATACCGAATACTATCTGCTGACCAAAGAACACGTCTCTGTTGCCGAATTTGAGGGTCAGGAGATCCTGAAAGTGGAACCCGAAGCGCTGACGATGCTGGCACAGCAGGCCTTCCACGACGCCGCCTTTATGCTGCGCCCTTCGCATCAGAAACAGGTTGCCGCTATTCTTAACGACCCACAAGCCAGCGAAAATGATAAATACGTTGCCCTGCAGTTCCTGCGCAACTCTGAAATCGCGGCCAAAGGCGTGCTGCCCACCTGCCAGGATACCGGCACGGCGATCATCATGGGTAAAAAAGGCCAGCGCGTCTGGACCGGTGGCAGTGACGAAGCCGCGCTGAGTCAGGGTGTCTATAACACCTACATCGAAGATAACCTGCGTTATTCCCAGAATGCCGCGCTGGATATGTATAAAGAAGTCAATACCGGCACTAACCTGCCTGCGCAGATCGATCTCTACAGCGTCGACGGGGACGAATATAAATTCCTGTGCATGGCAAAAGGCGGCGGTTCCGCGAATAAAACCTATCTCTATCAGGAAACCAAAGCGCTGATTACCCCGGCGAAGCTGAAAAACTATCTGGTTGAGAAAATGCGTACCCTGGGTACCGCGGCCTGCCCGCCTTACCATATTGCCTTCGTGATTGGGGGAACGTCGGCTGAAGCGACGCTGAAAACCGTTAAGCTCGCCTCAACGCGCTATTACGACGCACTGCCCACCGAAGGTAACGAACACGGTCAGGCGTTCCGTGATGTTCAGCTCGAACAGGAACTGCTTCAGGAAGCACAGAACCTCGGCCTGGGCGCACAGTTTGGCGGGAAATACTTCGCCCATGATATTCGTGTGATCCGCCTGCCGCGCCACGGTGCCTCCTGCCCAATCGGCATGGGCGTCTCATGCTCCGCTGACCGTAATATCAAAGCGAAAATCAACCGCGACGGGATCTGGATTGAGAAGCTTGAACACAATCCGGGCCAGTATATTCCTGAGTCCCTGCGTCAACAGGGGGAAGGCGAAGTGGTCAGCATCAATCTCGACAAGCCGATGAATGAGATCCTGGCGCAGCTTTCCGCGCACCCGGTCTCCACCCGCCTGTCGCTGAACGGCACCATCATCGTGGCGCGCGATATCGCCCACGCGAAGCTGAAAGAACTGCTGGATAATGGCGAAGAACTGCCGCAGTACGTTAAAGATCACCCGATTTACTACGCAGGCCCGGCGAAAACGCCAGAAGGCTACGCGTCTGGATCACTCGGCCCGACCACCGCGGGACGTATGGACTCCTATGTAGATTTACTGCAATCCCACGGCGCGAGCATGATCATGCTGGCGAAAGGTAACCGCAGCCAGCAGGTGACGGACGCCTGCCATAAACACGGTGGCTTCTACCTCGGCAGCATCGGCGGCCCGGCAGCGGTACTGGCGCAAAACAGCATCAAGAGCCTGGAGTGCGTGGCGTATCCGGAGCTGGGTATGGAAGCCATCTGGAAAATTGAAGTCGAGAACTTCCCGGCCTTTATCCTGGTGGATGACAAAGGCAACGATTTCTTCCAGCAAATCCAGAACAAACAGTGCAAAGGGTGTTCACAGCGCTGAGCGTTTCCATAGTGCCGGCAGCAGCGACAACGTATCATTGATCCTCTCGCGCTTGTCGCTGCCCGGCTTCCAGATGGTCACTATCGTCTGACTAATCCCCTGGCTGCCCACTTCCGTGTGCAGCCTTTCTACCTTTTTCCACTGCTGCGCCTGAAAATGGGTCGGCAGAAATCCCCAGCCGCACCCTTGCTCCAGCAGACCGCGTAACATTTCCAGATCATTTGTAAAAAGGGTATGTCCGGAGATTTGCAAACGACGCGCAACCGGCTCATCAGATGCCGTATGCATGATGACCTGCGGCACCAGAGAGAGGTCGAGCAGCGAAAGCGGCGATGTACTCTCGCAAAAAAGCGAGGTCGCGGCGTAAAAGTCCATATCAATCGCTCCCAGCGCCCGCCACTCCATCTCATTGCCTACGCTGCGATTGCGCGCCTGGCAGATACCTAAATCCGCCTCTCCGCTCGCCAGCATGGCTTCCGCCTCGTCACGCGACGCACTGGTCAGGCTCAGGCGTATGTTTTGGGTTGCCATGTTTTCTATCAGCGCCTGCAGAAAATCCCGGGGAGTGAAAGGATCGTAAACGAGGGAAATGTCCTGCGTCGCGCTGTCCGGAACCGCTCTGGCAAAGGCCTCAAAGGCCCTGACCTGCCGCATCAGCAGGTGCGCCTGTCGCTGGAGCTGTTCCCCTTCCGGCGTTAATTGCAGGTGGCGTCCCTCGCGCAGGAACAGGGCATAGCCCAGCCCGTCTTCCAGAAAATCGATCAGATCGCGCAGGGTGGTGCGATCTTTTTCGAGCTTGCTGGCCGCCTTCATCAGGCTGCCGTGCTCAGCCACGGCGGTGAACGCCTCAAGCTGGGCAAACGAATACATCAATGTCGCCACACCACACTCCCGTTAATTTACGGGGGGATTTTCCCCCATAACGCGTTTTTTATTATAGGCCGCGGGTTCGTAAACTGAAGTCCTTCCTGAGCCAAACGAGATAAATATGAAAATCAAAACAAACCACACGCTGCTCGCGGCGCTGGTTGTCAGCAGCCTGCTCTCGCCCGCCGTCATGGCGGCCTGCAACGGTACCGACCTCACTACCTGTCCGGCACCTTTCGATGCCAAACTGCCGGATGCGCATACCATGCTGACCTGGAGCCAGTCCGACCGCGTCGTGGGCTTTCGTAATGACTACCGCAACTATGCGGGAGACGTGTTCCGCCACGGCAACGCTACGCCGCTGCTGGCGGCAGACAAACCACTCACCGATGCCCGCTACCAGGTTAACGGCAAGACCTGGAACCTTCATGATTACCTGAAACGCCAGAACGTCAGCGGTATGCTGGTGCTGAAGAACGGCAAAGTGGCCTATAAATATCTGGGTGAATGCAATACCGACTCCACGCTCTGGACCTCACGTTCCGTGGGCAAATCCGTGGTCTCGGCGCTGGTTGGGGTCGCGATCAAAGAGGGAAAAATTCGCTCCCTTGATGACCTCATCACCCAATACGAACCGGATTTGAAAGCCACCGCATGGGACGGCGTGACGCTGAAACAGCTCATCACCCACACCTCCGGCGTGGCGTGGAATGAAGACTACACCGATCCGAAATCAGACTTCGCTCAGATGACCCAATGTGAAGCGAAACCGGGAACCTATGACTGCGTGCGCACGCTGGTGAAAGGGTTACATCGCGAACATCCGGCGGGCGAAAACTGGTCATACTCCTCGGGCGGCGCATGGCTACTGGGGGACGTGCTTGAACGCGCCACCGGCATGACGCTTGCGGCGTATCTGGAGAAAAGCATCTGGCAACCGTACGGGATGGCGAGCGACGGCGTATGGCATGCCTACCGCAAGAGCCAGCACGACGTCGGCGCCCACGGCTTTAACGCCACGCTGGAAGACTGGGGCCGCTTCGGCGAATTTATCCTGCATAACGGTACGCTCCCCTCAGGCAAACAGATCCTGCCTGACGGCTGGGTGAAGCAGTCCGCAGACTGGACGCAGGCAACGGGATCGGTGTCGAAGGCGCACCCGAAAGGGTTGTACGGCTATCAGTGGTGGAACAACGAGGTGCCCGCTACGGCCACAGACGTTAAGCCAGCGGTGCAGGACTCTCTGAAAGATTCACTCTGGGCGCTGGGGATTTTTGGTCAGATGATTATGGTGAATCAAAAGGAAAACCTGGTGATCGTCCAGTGGTCCACCTGGCCGCAGGCGGAACCGTCGTTCAGCGCCCAGCCGCTGGAAGCGTCGCTGATGTTTAGCGCGATAGCGAACGCGCTACGCTGAATAGAATAAGCCAGGCCCTGCCTGGCTTATCTTCTGCGCAATGTCACAAAACAGGGATATCAGCCACTTAGCAGAATGCGGTGAATGAAAAACAAAGGAATTGTTAAGTTATTGTTAGAACCGTAAATCCTGGTCAACGTCCTGTCATTGATGCACACCACGCATCAGTTCATGCGCGATTTGCGCTTATTAATTTCCGTTTAATGAGCCAGTTTTCAGAAACAGACGGACAACACGTCAATAATAAAACTGGAGACTACGATGATTTCCTCAACCCCACCTGCAACCGTTCGCGCAAGAGCGGGCGCGATACTTCGCGTCACCTCCGGCAACTTCCTTGAGCAATTCGATTTCTTCCTGTTCGGGTTTTATGCCACCTACATTGCGCATACCTTCTTCCCGGCGAGCAGTGAATTTGCCTCGCTGATGATGACCTTCGCCGTCTTCGGCGCGGGCTTTTTGATGCGCCCCATCGGGGCAATCATGCTCGGCGCGTATATTGATAAGGTTGGCCGCCGCAAAGGGCTGATCGTCACGCTGTCGATTATGGCGGCGGGAACCTTCCTGATCGTGCTGATCCCTTCCTATGAAAGCATCGGCCTGTGGGCGCCGCTGCTGGTGCTGATGGGGCGCTTGCTGCAGGGCTTTTCCGCCGGGGCGGAGCTTGGCGGGGTGTCGGTCTATCTGGCGGAAATCGCCACGCCGGGCCGCAAGGGCTTTTATACCAGCTGGCAGTCCGGTAGCCAGCAGGTGGCGATTATGGTGGCGGCGGCAATGGGCTTTGCCCTGAACGCACTGATGGAAGAGAGTGCCATCCGCGAATGGGGCTGGCGCATTCCGTTCCTGTTTGGCTGCTTAATCGTGCCGTTTATCTTTATCCTGCGCCGCAGGCTTGAAGAGACGGAAGCGTTTCGCGCGCGCCGCCACACGCTGGCGATGCGTCAGGTCTTTACCACCCTGCTGGCGAACTGGCCGGTTGTGGTTGCAGGCATGCTGATGGTGGCGATGACCACCACCGCGTTCTATCTGATCACTGTCTACGCACCAACCTTCGGCAAAAAAGTGCTGATGCTGAGCGCCTCTGACAGCCTGCTGGTCACGCTGCTGGTGGCAATCTCTAACTTTATCTGGCTGCCGGTGGGCGGCGCGCTGTCGGACCGCTTCGGACGCAAACCGGTACTGATTGCCATGACGCTTCTGGCGATGGCGACCAGCTACCCGGCGCTAACTCTGCTGGCGCAGTCCCCAAGCTTCTCCATGATGCTGAGCGTGCTGCTGTGGCTCTCTTTCCTGTACGGCCTGTATAACGGCGCGATGATCCCGGCACTGACGGAGATCATGCCCGTTGAAGTGCGCGTGGCCGGTTTCTCGCTGGCGTACAGCCTCGCTACCGCTGTCTTCGGCGGGTTTACGCCGGTCATTTCGACGGCGCTGATTGAGTACACCGGTGACAAAGCCTCCCCAGGGTACTGGATGAGCTTCGCGGCGGTCTGTGCCATGCTGGCAACGCTCTATCTCTACCGTCGCAGCGCGCTGCATCTGCAAACAGCCCGTTAATCCGGAGAGGATGATATGCACACATTTATGCGTTCAGGACTGACCGGGCTGGTATTGCTGGCAACCAGCGCAGCGGCGCTGGCCCAGGAGGTGACCGTCATGATCTCGGGCGGTTTTAAAGCCGCCCTGGAAAAGCTCGCGCCAGAGTATGAAGCCAAAAGCGGCGACCGCATTGTGCTGATCCCGGGGCCATCCATGGGACAAACGCCCCAGGCCATCCCCAACCGCCTGGCGCGCGGAGAAAAAGCGGACGTGGTGATTATGGTCGGGGATGCGCTGGCGCATCTGGCGAAGGACAGGATGGTCAAAGACGGCTCGCGCGTTGAGCTGGCGGATTCGCCCGTCGGCGTGGTGGTGAAAGCAGGCTCGCCGGTGCCGGATATCGCCACGGAGGCCACCCTGCGCCAGACCCTGCTGAAGGCGAACGCTATCGCCTACTCCGACAGCGCCAGCGGGCGGTATGTGCAAACTCAGCTGTTTAAAAAACTGGGGATTGAAGAGCAGGTTGCGGGAAAAGCGCACAAGGTTGAGCGGATCCCGGTCGCGTCGGAAGTGGCAAAAGGGAAGTACAGCATCGGGCTCCAGCAGGTGAGCGAGCTGCTGCCTGTTCCGGGGGTAACCTTTGTCGGCAAGCTCCCGGATAATCTGCAATACATTACCCGTTTTGCCGGTGCAGTGACGGCCCACGCGGATCATCCCTCAGAGGCAAAAGCGCTGCTGGATTACCTCGCGTCAGCCAGCGCGCGGGAGACGATAACCGCTACCGGGATGATCCCCGTCGCTACGCCGCGCGATAGCGCGCGGTAATCAGCGTTTCCAGCTCGGCGGCAATCCATGATTGAATACGCCCGCTGCGCCGAATCAGCCCGACAGTGCGTTTGACTTCGGGTTCGGTCAGCGGGATCTGCGTCAGAATCGAATGTTCAGCGTTCGGCATTGACATCGCGGGAACGGCCGCAATGCCAATCCCCGCCTCCACCATCCCCAGCATCGTGGTGACGTGGCGCGTTTCACAGATCCCCGGACGCTCGGGCTTGATGTGGCCGAGCATCTGGTCGAGCAGGTTGCGGTTTCCGGAGGTGATATCCAGGCTGATGTAATCCTGCTGAAAAAACGCCTGCCAGGTCAGATTCTTACGCCCCGCCAGCGGATGATCGCGACGGCATGCGGCAACGTACACATCCTCCACCAGCGGAATGAACGCGATCTCCGGCTGCAGGCTTCTTGCAAAACAGATACCAAAATCCGCCTGACCGCTGGCCACCGCCTCAATGACATTCCCCGCGCTGCTGTCGATAAGCTTAATGCGCACGCGTGGATAGCGGCTGTGGAACTGGCGGATGACCTCGGGCATAAAATGACAGGCAGCCGAAGGCACAGTGGCGACGGTGATCAGCCCGGTGCGCTCCTCGCTCACCTTGTCGATATCGGCCAGCATCGACTCCACGTTTTCCAGAAGCACCCCACAGCGCTCGGCAAAGGTTTGCCCGAAGAGCGTCAGCGTCACGCGCCGGGTGGTTCTGTCGAACAGTTTGGCCCCCACTGCCGCCTCCAGCTTTTCGATGCGGCGGCTTAAGGCAGACTGAGAAATGCAGATAGATTCTGCCGCAATACGGAAATTACCGTATTCCACCAGGGCTCTGAAGGCGTAAAGATCGTTGAGGTCGAAATTGACGGGCATACTTTCTGGCAATCCTTAGCGCTTTCTGGAAACTCGAACATTCATAATAGCGAGTTATGCATCAGCGGCAACCTTCGCCGCTGATATGCGCCCGGAAAGTGCTATGCGCAACGGTGTTCGTCAATGTATGACTCGGCCGCCGACTCTACCAGCGCCATCTCCTCGCGGCTCAACAGCCTCTCAATATTCACCAGAATAATCATTCGGCTGTCGAGCACCCCCAGCCCAAGCAGGTAACGGCCGGAGAGTACCGAGGCCACGTCCGGGGTCGGCTTGATGTTATCCACGTCAATCGACAGCACGTCCGCCACGCCGTCAACCACAATGCCCACCACGCGGTCATTCAGATTGAGCACAATGACCACCGTTTTGTCGTCCTGCGACGGGTCAGGCAGTTCAAAGCGCACGCGCAGATCCACAATCGGCACTATCACGCCGCGCAGGTTAGTGACGCCGGTAATAAAGTTTGGCGCGTTCGGAATACGCGTCAGGCGGTCGCAGCCGCGGATCTCCTGCACTTTGAGAATATCAATGCCGTACTCTTCGTCGCCCAGGCGGAATACCAGGTACTCCTGCGCGGTAGCGTCAGCGGCGGTGGGTTTACTGGCGGTTGCTACAGTCATGCTATTACCCCCTCCCTCTGGGGTTGTGGAACGTTGAGCGTCGACAGCTCAACCACATCAAGGATCAGCGCCACGCTGCCATCTCCGAGGATGGTCGCTGCGGAGACGCCAGGCACTTTGCGGTAGTTATGTTCAAGATTCTTCACCACCACCTGCTGCTGGCCGATAAGCTGATCGACCCACAGCGCATAGCGGCAGCCCGCGCTTTGCACGATAACCACAATGCCGTCGTCGGCAGGCGCTTCGCCCGCCACCGAGAGGCGCTGGCGCAGCAGCACCAGCGGCAGATATTCACCGCGCACCTGCAGCAGCCGCTCTTCACCCACAAAGCGGCACAGCATCTCGTCGGTTGGGCGCAGCGATTCCATCACCGCGCCCAGCGGCAGAACGTAAATCTCGTCCCCCACCTTCACCAGCATGCCGTCGAGGATCGCCAGCGTCAGCGGCAGGATAATGCGGATAGTCGTTCCGGCACCGGGCGTCGAGAGCACGTCCACGTGGCCGCCCATCGCCAGAATATTGCGTCGGACCACGTCCATGCCCACGCCGCGCCCGGACACGTCCGTTACGCTCTCGGCGGTGGAAAAACCGGCGGCGAAGATCAGCATCCACACGTCGTCATCGCTCATGGTGTCGCTGATGGCCATCCCCTGCGAACGGGCTTTGGCGAGGATTTTTTCCCGGTTAAGGCCAGCCCCATCGTCGCTGACTTCAATCACAATATTGCCGCCGTGGTGCTCAGCGGAGAGCGTCAGGTTTCCGGTCACCGGTTTCCCTTTGGCAACGCGCGCCTCTTTCTCTTCAATACCGTGGTCGAGGCTGTTACGCACCAGGTGGGTTAGCGGGTCGATAATGCGCTCGATCAGGCTCTTATCCAGCTCGGCGGACCCGCCTTTGAGCGTCAGTTCGACCTCTTTATTGAGACGGGAGCCCAGGTCGTGCACCAGCCGCGGGAAGCGGCTAAAGACGTAATCCATCGGCATCATACGAATGGACATCACCGACTCCTGCAGCTCGCGGGTGTTGCGCTCCATCTGCGCCACGCAGCCGGACAGCAGATCGTAGCTGGCCGGATCGAGGGTTCGCGACAGCTGGGAGAGCATCGCCTGAGTGATGATCAGTTCGCCGACCTGGTTGATGATCTGGTCAACTTTGCTCACCGCCACGCGAATGCTGCCCGACTCCTGATTCGCCGCCCGCGAGGCTGGCGACGCTTTTTTGGCGACGGCCTCCGGCGCGGCAGCCGGTTTTTGCTCCGGCTCTGGCGCAGGTGCGGTCACGGGCTCTGCAGGGGTCACCTCAATTTGCTTACTGTCGAGTACAAAGCAGAGTACGGCGGTGATATCGTCCCCCGAGGCGGTGGTCAGCAGCGTGACCGTCATGCTGTCCGGCGTCGTCTCGACGTGCGTAATCTCACCCATATTGGTCAGCTCGTCGCGCAGCATCGTCTGCTCGCGCTCCCCAACGTTATGCAGGGTCACCACCAGCGAGGTTTCCGTCTCCTGCGCCGCGCTGACGGGCTGCGGTGCTACGGGTTCAGGGGTTGCCGCTGGCGGCGCGGGCTGTTGGCCCTCAAGGGCAATCTCCCTCAGGGCTTCACAGATATAGCGATAACGGGCTTCATCAGGCTCCTGCGAAGACTGATAGGCTTCCAGCTGCGCTTGCATAATGTCCTTACATTCCAGAAAAAGGTTGATGATTGACCGACTGAGCGCCCTCTCCCCTGCCCGCGCCTGATCGAGGAGGTTTTCCAGCAGGTGGGTTGTCTCCTGTAATGCACTGAAGCCAAAGGTGGCCGCGCCCCCTTTCAGCGAGTGCGCCGCGCGAAAGATGGCGTTCAGCTGCTCCAGGTCCGGCGCCGCGACGTCAAGCTGCAGCAGCAGCTGTTCCATTTCGGCCAGCAGCTCTTCCGCCTCGGTAAAAAAGATCTGCGAAAAATCATTCATGTCCATCGGTATAACCCTGCACGTTTTGCAGATTGATATCGTTCAGCACGCTGTCTGCGCGCTGGGCCTGGGTATCCTCCAGGCGGATCTCCTGCTCTTTCGCGCGACTGAGGACCAGAATGCTGATGCGGCGGTTGACGGCGCTCTCAGGCGACGAGTTGTCCAGCGGCATCCGGCTGGCGGTGCCGATCACGCGTAAAAAGCGCTCATCGCTTAGCCCGCCGCGGACCAGCACCCGGCGGGCGGCGTTGGCGCGCCCGGCGGAAAGCTCCCAGTTGCTGTAGCCGCCGTCGCCCCCGGCATACGGCAGCGAGTCGGTATGCCCCGTCAGGCTCAGCGCGTTGGGCAACTCCTGAAGCAGCGGCACCAGGGCCTGCAGAATGCCGTTCATATAGGACTCCGGCAGTTCGCTACCGACGCGGAACATCGGGCGGTCCTGCGAGTCGGTGATCTGGATCAGCAGGCCGTCGTTGGTGAGGTTCAGCAGGATGTTGGATTTAAAGTTGTTCAGCCGCGGATCGGTTTCGATCATCTTCTGCAGCTTCTCTTTCGCCTGCTTCAGGCTTTCGAAGCGCTTGTGCTTATCAATCGCGCTGAGTTGCCCTTTGAACACTTCACCCTGCCGCTTGAGGATGTCATCCCCACCGCCGGGAATGACGCTGTCGCTCAGGCTGGTTTTATCACCGTTTGCCATCGACGGCTTAAGCGGCATGCGGAAGTAATCCGCAATCAGCTCTCTTTCCATGTCCGTGGACTGGGAAAGCAGCCACATGACCAGAAAGAAGGCCATCATCGCGGTCATAAAATCGGCATAGGCAATCTTCCACGTCCCGCCGTGATGGGCATGTTTCTTCTTTTTACGCTTACGTGAAATGATGACAGGCGTGACGTTCTTCATGCGGCGCTGTCCGAGGCTTTGGTTTTCAGCGTGGCGTTAGATTTGACCTCGCGCACGTGCTCTTCCAGCTCTTCAAACGACGGACGTTCGCTGGTAAAGATAGTTTTACGACCAAACTCCACCGCAATCTGCGGGGCGTAGCCGTTCAGGCTGGAGAGCAGCGTCACTTTGATACACTGAAGAATTTTGACCTGATCGGAGCTTTTCTGACGCAGCAGCGTCGCCAGCGGCAAAACAAAACCATAGGCAATAAGAATACCGAGGAAGGTGCCCACCAGCGCGTGGCCAATCAGCATGCCCAACTCCGCCGCCGGGCGGTCGGCAGCGCCCAGCGCATTTACCACCCCCATCACCGCCGCCACAATACCGAAGGCCGGAAACGCATCGCCCACGGTATTCAGACTGTGGGCTGGTACTTCCAGCTCTTCTTCGCAGGTTTCAATCTCTTCATCCATCAGGGCTTCGATTTCATGAGAATTCATGCTGCCACCAATCATCAGGCGGAAGTAGTCGAGGATAAAATTGGCGAGCATCGGGTCGCTCATCAGGCGGGGATAGGCGCTAAAAATATCGCTGTTCTGCGGATCTTCGATATCCTTTTCCAGCGACATCAGCCCGTGAACACGGCTTTGCGACAGCAGCAGGAACATCAGCGCCATCAGGTCCATATAGACCGCTTTGTTATAGCGCTTGCCCACGAAAACTTTCACCAGCGCTTTTCCGGTGGCCTTCAGGGATTTCACGTTGTTACCGACAATGAACGCCCCGACGCCAGCACCGCCGATAATCAGCAGCTCCAGCGGCTGAAACAGCGCCATCAGATTACCGCCGGACAGAATAAAGCCACCAAAAACGGTCAGTATGACAACAAGATAGCCAACAATAACTAACACACTCTCTCCTTTTACTTTTTTGACCGATGCCGGTTGTCCCGGCATCAGGTAAACGCCATCTTGCGCACAGCTGTCCGTCAGGGATTACGCCGTCATGATTTCTGGCGAGATCGCGTTCCTTAATAATCCGGTGTTATTCACCTGGGATTTCTTCAGCGCACGCGACGGCGGGCTGCACAAGCTGCAGGTAAATGGGTTTTTAATAAACTCGGTGGTGACGACAAAACCTCCGCCACACACGCTGCAGGCTTTACGCGAAATAATGCCGCAGTCGATAAAGCGTAATAATGTCCAGGCACGCGTCAGCCCCAGTACCGGCTTCTCATCAGCACAGGTACTGCACTGCTCCAGATAAAGACGATAGGTCTTCATCAACATTTCAATCGAGCGACCCTGCTCGGTCTTTTTTAAATAGAGGTAAATGTTGTAGAACATAGAAGAATGAATATTCTGTTCCCACGACATAAACCAGTCTTCGGAAAACGGCAGCATGCCTTTCGGCGGTGGGCAGCCGCGTAATTCTTTGTATAAACGAAGCAGACGACGACGGCTCAGCGACGTTTCCGACTCCAGTACCTGCATTCTTGCGCCAAGGGAAATCAAGCCCATGGCAATGTTGACCTCATCAATTTCCTGCAGCAGACTTTTTTCACCACACATAATTATGCCCCCTCAGCGGTAATGGCTTCTTCTTCGCTTAAAGCGTTAAGAAGATTGGTCGACAAAATAATGCCGGTATGAATTTGCTGCAGTGCTTCAATACGTGAATCTTTGGTCAGATTTTCAATCACCACTTCATCATCAACGCGCAAACGACAAATAAGCTGATTGGTGGCCGCCAGCTTCATTAACTGCGGTAACGACAGTTCTTTCAGGTTATCAATTGTCCCTTCAGACAATCCCAGGCGAAAACCCGCCGCAAATTTATCCTGGCGGATCAGCTGCTGGGCGAGCAGAAGATAGGACAGGTTAATATCATGAATATTTTGCAGGTACTCGTCGAAATTAGACACAGGCGAAAACTCCCAATGTTATTTAGCCATCAGTTGGCATGTCAGTTTAGTCAGATAACGTTTTCGAACTGATACAGAGAGTCTTTTGGCATTGATATTCACTCAGGTAAGTCAATCTTCCTCAGTAAATGAATGACAATCATGTCAATGCCAAAGGAGGCTGCATCACAAAACTGGCAAAATCATAAACACTAAGTATTTTCCTAACAAGCGACAGAAATTTCTCTAAATCCACGAATTACAGTTAAATCATTGATTTTAAAAATCAATAAAGGATTGTTAAACCTTATTAAACCTTGATATCAATGATTAAACCTGCATTAAAGACTGTATTAACAGGATTAATGTTAATGCCTTGTAATTATCTCTACGCCGATTCCATTCGACTGCGTAACCTTTTAACCGCCAGGCTGTGCAACTGACTCACGCGTGTTTCCGTAATCCCTAAAATCAGTCCAATCTCTTTCATATTCACATCCTGAAGATAATAAAGCTGCAGCAATTGCTGCTCTCTCTCCGGGATGAACTGAATATGCCCGGCGATCTGCTCCATCAAATTTTCCTTGATGGTGTCATTAAGCGGATTAAGCTGCTCATGATCGTCACCGCTTGTTTCCCAGCTGTCAGCATAATTTTCCTGCAGCTCGTCAACCGAGTACATCTGGCTGGTGTTATTATCCGCCAGCATCTGCTGAAATTCCTGCAATGACACGCCCATGCGCTCTGCAATTTCAGCTTCCGTCGCTTCCCCGCCTTTTTCCTGCTCAATTTGCTGAATAATGGCGACGATTTCACGCGTATGGGTTCGTACCCGCCGCGGAACCCAGTCACTTTCTCTCAGCTCATCTAATAACGCCCATTTTACCCGCTGGGTGATCCACGCGGTGAGCGTCACCCCTTTTTTCGGGTCAAAGCTTTCGACTGCGCTTAAAAAACCAATCGAACCCGCCTGAATTAAATCATCCAGCTCGACGCTGGCAGGAAGCCGCTTATGTAACCGCAATGCTTCCTGCCGCACCAGATAGTGATATTTAGACCAGACTACCGATTTATCTTCCAGCCCTTCGGCCGTATAAATACCATCCACGATTGCATTCCACCTGCTATTCTCTGCGAGAATTATCCGGTGAAATGGCGCATTCAAATAGTGCAATAAGCCTTTATAAAAATGCGCATTCTGTTACTTCATTTGTATTAACGGGCTATTTTAAAAAACAGCGCTATTAATGATGGTAATTAATAAGATTAAAAGGTTTCCCACTGGGCCAGGTCAGGCTCTTTTTGACGCCGTGGCTTATTAGGCTCTTCAGCCACGTTCGCCGCGGTGCTCTCCTGGTTCAGCCTGAACTGCGCCACCAGCCGCTCCAGCGCGTCGGACTGCGACTCCAGATCGCCCGCCGCCATCGCCGCCTCTTCCACCATGGCCGCGTTCTGCTGGGTCACCAGATCCATTTCGTTAACCGCCTGTGAAATCTGGTTTATACCTGCACTCTGCTCGTCCGAGGCCGACGTGATTTCGCCCATGATCTGCGTCACCTGCGACACGGACGTCACGATCTCCTGCATCACGGTGCTGGCCTGCCCCACCTGACGCGAACCGATATCAATGTTGCTCACGCTGGTGTTAATCAGCTGATTAATCTCTTTGGCCGCATCGGCGCTGCGTTTTGCCAGATTACGCACCTCTTCCGCGACGACCGCGAAGCCGCGTCCCTGCTCACCGGCGCGCGCCGCTTCCACCGCCGCGTTCAGCGCCAGGATGTTGGTCTGGTTGGCAATACTGTCAATCACGCCATTGATGTCGGCAATCTGACGCGAACTGGTGGTGATCTGCGCCATGATCTGCTCCAGGCTCTGCATCACTTCGCCGCCGTTATGGGCATTGTTGCTGGCGCTTTCCGCCAGCTCGCGGGCCGCGTGGGCGTTGTCGGCATTCTGGCGCACGGTGGTCTTGATCTGCTCCATGCTGGCCGCCGTCTCCTGCAGCGCCGCCGCCTGCTCTTCGGTGCGGGAGGAGAGATCGTTATTGCCGTGGGCAATTTCCTGGGCGTTGGTGTGGATACGCTGCACGCTGTCGCGGATCCCGAGGATCGTGCTGGTCAGGGAGGTACGCATGGTCTCCAGCTCGGTCAGCATATTTCCGATTTCATTCTGGCTACCGCTTTCAATCTCCTGGCTGAGATCGCCCGCCGCCACGCGGCGCAGCATCTCTACCGTCGTTTCCATACGACGCACCAGGGTGTGGCGCAGCCAGAAACGAATGGCGAACAGCAGACCGACGGCCAGAACCATCACCACAATCCCGACGCCCAGCATGATCTGGTAACCGCGCTCGGAAGCTTCAATATAGCTCTGGCTCAATCTGCCGCTCGCATCGCTGTACCGATCAACCTTATTACGCAGCGCGGTGCGCAGCTCCATATCATGTTCCAGCGAACCGGAATACCCTGCCGGGTTTTGCAGGTAGCCCAGCTTATTTTCGGCAACCTTATATACCTCGTTGAACGCGGTATTCACCTCGGCGGCCAGACGGCTCTCTTCCGGGGTATTAAACGGCGACGCCATAAAGGCATCCATATTACGGCGCGCAATTTTTACTACATTCAGCGTATGTTTGGCCACGTTCTCAGAGACCGGATTACCCAGCGCCGCCTGCAGCATCAGGCCGTTGGTGTTGGCCATAACGGCGCTGATGTTATAGGCCGCATCGCGCATCTGGTCGTTATTTTCAGAGGCCACGACAATACGTTTAAAATTGGTGTTATTAGAGACCGCGTCATAGACGGAATAAGCGGTTACGCCGAACAGCATCACCGCAAACAGGCCAATAATAAGGCTGATTGCGCTGTAAATTTTGAGTTTCGTTAACATAGTTTCTCACCCGCCGCGCACGGCTTAACCGTACGCGGTGGCGCCTGAAGAAAAGGAAATTAAAGGGTCAGGGACGTCACATATTAAACAGATTCATCTTCTGCATATTTTTGTAGACGTACATTGAAGCGTTGAACGCCAGCTCGGACATTTGCGACTCCGACACCAGCGTCACCAGCATGCTGGTGTCGGCACCGATGGCATCCTGCACTTTGACAATGGTGTCGTTAATCAGCACGTCGCCGGTGAGATCCAGAGCGTCAAGCTGCTGCATATTGGTGCCGAGCTCGGCCTGAGCTTTCCCAAGGCGGTCGATGCCCGCGTCGATGCCTTTACTGGCAGCTTCAAGCGCGACTCGCATAGCGTCGTAATCAATATCATCTTTTGTTAGCTCCTCAACGGCTTTGTCGAGAAGCGCAAAAATGTCATCGAAGATCTCATCGCCGAGATGGCCGGTTTGCATCTCGGTTCCGTCGGCAACGGTTTGTTTCCGTGCTTCGTCTCCTCCCTGATATGAACCTGCATCATCAAACGCTGGGTTATCTGTTTTAAAGCCGCTGAAAATATAGCGACCAGAGGCGTCACGGCTGTTGGCTAAATCCAGCAGATTCGCGCGGATCCCCTCAATCTCTTTCCCCAGCGCCCGGCGGTCATCATCAGAATAGGCATCCGATCCCGCCGCCACTATTTTTTCCTTCAGGGTGGTGGTCATCAGATTCCCCACGCCGTTCAGAATATTGTCCTGGAACTCCAGCGCGCCGCGCGCGCGGGAGCGCACGCTGCTGTACATCTCCAGCTTCGCCAGCGCGTCCTGATGTTTTACTGCATCGGTCGCGGCAGTCGGGTCGTCCGAGGCTTTGAGCAGCGTTTTACCCGCAGACATTCGCAGATAAGCCTCATTACTTTGGCTCATGCGTTTTGTCATCGCTTCCGAACTTTGCTTGTACATATAAAGCGTACTTAATCGCATCATCTTTTCCTTATCGGATGGCCAGCAGGGCATCAAACATGGCGGTCGCCGTTTTCAGCAGCTGCGCGCTGCCGTTGTAGTACTGGCGGAACATGTCCAGGTTGATATATTCCTCGTCCATGTTGACGCCAGAGAGCGCCTGCTTCGTGTCATATTTGGTGCGTAAATCGTTTTCGGCACTGGTGGCATAGGACTTCACCTCGCGGGCGCTTTCACCGATTTTGCCTGCCAGGCTGGCATAGGCTTCACTGAGCGTGTTATTGCCAATTAATGCTTCTTTCTGGATATCCCGCATTTTTTCGAGGTTTTTGTTATTCCCCTCGCCGCCCGTCAGGTCGGCAGCCGCAAAGTCCTGCGCACTGGTTATCTTACGGCTGATGCCCTCGGCTGCACCCGCCATCGGGTTGAGTGTGAATTTATCCCCCGCTAAGGCAGTGGAAGGGGTTGGAAGGGTAATTTCGATACCATCGAACTTTAACGTTCCTGCTGGTGCAGCGGGATCGAGAGGTACGATACGACCATCGGCCCCTTTCACCACCCAGTTTGCGCCATCAAAGCTGATGTCATAGTTCTCCGACTTCACCTCTTTGAAATTGGTCACCGCGATCTGGTCAAGCGCGTCGCCGCCCCTGTTTTTAGCGTTGGCGATAGCTTTGATATCCGGCAGAGAGAAGAGATCGCCACCAGACTTACCCTCAGCCGTAAGCCCTTCGCCGTTCTGCTTGTTCATCCGGTGCGCCATCATAAAGGCCATCTGGTCCAGATCCTGACGCGCGACCACGAGGTCCTCGTTGCGGAATTTGAACAGCCCACCCAGACGTCCTTTGGTGATGGCGTTTTCATCCAGCGGCGACGCTTTGCCGTTCGCATCCACGTACGACACAATCATCTTGTTGGGTTCGGCATCCGACGGAGAAGTTTCCAGCTTGTAGGCAGTGTCGTCAGAGACCAGTGGACGCCCATCGGGCAGCGTGACGCTCACGCGACCGGAGATCTGATCCTCGGTGACGGTAATCCCCAGCTGTTCGCTCAGCCCTTCCAGCAGCGCATCGCGCTGGTCGAGCAGATCGGCAGGCGGCGCGCCGTTCCCCTGCAGACGCTCCAGCTGTTTGTTCAGCTGTGCCAGCTGTTCGGTATAGCTGTTGATCTCTTTGGCGCTGCGCTCAATCTGAGTATTGGTACTTTTTTCAAGGCCGGAAAGACGTTTGGCGCTGGCGTTATAGCGGTTGGCCAGCACGTCGAGGGAGGTAAACACCGCCGCACGCGCCGGGCCATCCGCCGGGTCGCCGCTCAGCGTCGCCATATCCTTAAACAGCTTGCCCAGCGAAACCGAGACGTTATCCGACTCGTCCGCCAACATGTTATCGATATCCGCCAGCTGTTCCATCCGTCCGGTGAAGGAGGCGTAGCCGGAGAGCGAGTCCCGCAGCTGGTTGTTGGCGAAGGCATCGTAGGCACGCTCTACGCCGCTGGCGCGGGCGCCATAGCCAAAGAATCCCTGCGCAGTCGACATGCCGCCAAGCTCACCGATAATCAGGCTGCGGCGGCTATAGTTGCCGGACATGCCGTTAGTCAGGTTATCACCGGTTACCCGGATCGCGGCCTGCGCCACGCTGATGCCGTTTCTGGCTAAATTAAATAGGTTATTCATACGTTCTGGATATTCCCTGATTGCGGGCCCGGGTTCGCATCCGGGCCAGAAAGTTCATGGCTCTTTTTATTTCATCGGTGATTCAAAAATTCTCTAAAACATCTTTGTCAGAAAATCTTGTCGATATCGTTTTTATAGGCATTTACGCCCTGCTGAATATCGCCTTTTACCTTCTGAATAATGGTGATGAGCTTTTTCGCGTAGGCCGGGTCGGTCGCGTAGCCGCCCGCCTGCAGCGCTTTCGCCCCCTGCTCTGCTGAATCTGACTGCACCACGCCGCGATAGCGCGGGTTTTTGGTCAGCAGCTTCGCGTAGTCCGAGAGCGCATGTTCATAGGAGTCGTAGACGCGGAACGCGGCTTTCACCTTCTGCTTCACGCCGTTGATATATTCAGTGGTGGTGATTTCGGTGGTTTTGCCGCGCCAGTCGCCCGTGGCCTTAATGCCGAACAGGTTGTGGCTCGGGCTGCCGTCAGCCGCGGGGATCTCCCGTTTCCCCCAGCCGGACTCCAGCGCCGCCTGAGCCAGAATCAGATGGGGATGCAGCCCGCTCTGCTGTGCAGCCGCCTGGGCCGGGCGCAGCAGACGGGATATAAACGGATGCGCCCCTTCGACCGGTTTGGCAAATGACACCGGCGCAGGCAGACGCAGCGGGCCGGTGGCGGGAGCAGACGACAGCCCTGGGCGTAAAACATCGCGCCCCGGCGGGGCGACGACCGGGACATCGCTTTCGCCCCCCAGCTGGCGAACGATAAGATCGGCAAAGCCGAGCTGACCACTCCCGGCAATGTTTTGCGCGATCTGCTGATCGTGCATGGCGGTGTACATCTCTGAAGACTGGCTGCTCAGTAAATCGTCCTTAAAGGTGGCATCGCGCATGCTCTTCATCATCATCTGCACGAAAATCCCCTCCATCTGCTTCGCCGCCGCCTTCAGCGCGCCGGGCGTCTGCCGCCCGGCCTCCCGTTTCAACGTGTCCAGCGAGCGGACGTCAAAGGCGGGTTGTTCGAACTTGTCGAAGGCGTTCATCAGTTCACCTCCAGCTTCGCCCGCAGACAGCCGGCGTTTTTCATCGCCTGCAGAACCGACATCAGCTCGTTCGGCGTCGCACCCAGGCTGTTCAGGGCGCGGATCACCGCGTTCAGATCGGTACTGCTGCGCACGTGCTGCAGCGAGCCGCCGCTGTCGCGTACCGAGATATCCGTCTGCGGCACCACCACCGTCTCCCCGCCGCCAAACGGCGTATCCGGCTGGCTGATGATGTTGTTCTGCATCACTTCAACCGTCAGGGAGCCGTGCGCCACCGCGCAGGAATCGAGCGACACGTGGCGGTTCATCACCACCGAGCCGGTGCGCGAATTCACAATCACCTTCGCGTCCTGCACGTTCACCTTCAAGGGGATGTCCTGAATGTTGGCGAGGAAACGCACGCGGGACGGGCCGTCCGGCGGCGCGAACAGACGCACGGTGCGGGCATCTTCCGGCAGCGCCGCCCCGCCGCTGTAGCGCTGGTTGATGGCGTCGCTGATCTGCTGCGCCAGCGAGAAATCGGTCTCGTTCAGCTGCAAACGCACGATGTTCTGGGTCGCGAAATCGTTCGGCACTTCACGCTCGACGGTTGCCCCGCCGCTGATGCGCCCGCCGTTAAGCTGGTTCACCTGCACGCGGCTGCCGCCCGCCTGCGCGCCTGCGCCGGAGATCAAAATATTGCCCTGGGCGATGGCGTAGATCTGGTTATCCGCCCCTTTGAGCGGGGTCATCAGCAGCGTACCACCGCGCAGGCTTTTGGCGTTACCGACCGACGAGACCACAATGTCCAGCTTGTCGCCGGGACGCGCGAAGGGAGGCAGCTCGGCGGTCACCATCACCGCCGCAATGTTTTTCAGCTGCATATTGGTGCCTGCGGGTACGGTGATCCCCAACTGGGAGAGCATGTTATTCAGGCTCTGGCCGGTAAACGGCGCCTGCATGGTCTGGTCGCCCGTACCGTCAAGGCCGACAATCAGGCCGTAGCCCATCACGGAGTTAGAACGCACGCCCTGCACCGTCGCCAGGTCGCGAATACGTTCCGCGTGCCCCACTTTGGGCACCGCCAGCGTCATGCCATACAGCAGGATGCTGAGAAAAAACAGGATAGATTCTTTTTTCATGGTCATATCAGAAAGGAGAAAGGTTCAGGAACAGGCGTTGCAGCCAGCCCATGTTCTGCGCTTCGTTGATGTAGCCGTTGCCGACGTACTCAATGCGCGCGTCCGCCACCTGGGTGGAGGGCACGGTATTGCTGCCGCTGATGGTGCGCGGGTTCACCACGCCGGAGAAGCGGATAAATTCGGTGCCCTGGTTGATGGCGATCTGCTTCTCGCCCACCACGCCGAGGTTGCCGTTGGGCAGGAGTTCTTTCACAGTCACGGTGATGGTGCCGGTAAACGTGTTACGCGCCGCCGCGCCGCCTTTGCCTGCGAAGTCATTCGTGCCCTGGGCTTTGAAATCCGCCTTCCCGTCACCCAGCCAGCTACCGGCTCCCGTCGGCACAGCAAGCAATTCCATCCCGGCCGATCCATTACGGTTGGCACTGGCGGAGGAACTTTTGCTGGCGCTCACGTTCTCCTGCAGCAGGATGGTCAGCGTATCGCCCACGTTACGCGGGCGGCGGTCTTCGAACATCGGCTGGTAGCCGTAGTTCATCCCCTGCCCTGCCTGAAACAGTGAGCCGCCGGTCGCTGCCGGTGCCATCGGTAATGGTGTTGCCGTTGTCGGGCCTTCAACAAGGGGCTTTTGCATAATGTGCGCGCAGCCGCTAAGCAGCAGCGTGCTGGCCAGCAGCGCGGCTGCCGGAATGTGCATAGACAATATTTTCATTTCAGTGTCGATAAAAAGTCTGGCCGCGCGAGCGGCCAGAGAGAGGACATTACAGCTGGGAAAGGCGCTGCAGCATCTGGTCGGATGCCGAGACCGCTTTGCTGTTGATTTCGTAGGCGCGCTGCACCTGAATCATGGTCACCAGCTCTTCCGCCACGTTGACGTTGGAGATCTCCACGTAGCTCTGCTTCAACGTGCCCGCGCTCTCCATGCCGGGGTTCAGCTCGTTCGGCGCGCCGGAAGACTGGGTCTCTTTGTAGAGATTGCCGCCGATGCTTTCGAGCCCCGCGTTATTGACGAAGGTGGTCAGCGTCAGCTGGCCAATCTGCTGCTCTTCCGCCTGGCCGGGCACCTTCACGCTGACGATACCGTCGCTGCCGATGTTCAGTTTGGTGGCATCCTGCGGTATCACGATGCCCGGCTGAATCGGATAGCCTTCGGCATTCACCAGCTGGCCGTCCGGGCTTTTGGCAAAGTGGCCGTCGCGGGTGTAGGCGGTGCTGCCGTCCGGCATCTGCACCTGGAAGAAACCTTCACCCTCGATAGCCACGTCGTACTCGTCGCCGGTCGGGTTCATGCCGCCCTGCGTGTGTACCCGCTGGGTGGAGACCGGACGCACGCCGGTACCCAACTGCAGACCGCTCGGCAGGGTGTTCTGCTCGCTCGACTGGGCGCCTGGCTGGCGCATGTTTTGATAGAGCAGATCCTGAAACACGGCGCGCTGACGCTTAAAGCCGTTGGTGTTGACGTTCGCCAGGTTGTTGGAGATGACGTCCATATTGAGCTGCTGTGCTTCCAGCCCGGTTTTTGCGATCCATAAAGAACGAATCATGTTGTGGCTCCTTGCGCGAATTTAGCTCACGCTTAATAGCTGATTGGCCTTCTGGGCGTTCTCGTCGGCGGTGCGGATCACCTTCATGTTCATGTCGAAGCCGCGGGAGTTGGCGATCATCGCCGTCATGGCCTGCACCGGGCTGACGTTGCTGCCCTCGATGGCCTCCGGCGTCAGGCGCAGGGTTTCGTCCTGCGCCAGCATCTCGCCGCCCGCCGCGCGGAACAGCCCGTCGTCGCCGTGGACCATGCCGTTCATCTCGGCGTTGACCAGCTTCAGGCGGCCAACGGGCACCAGCATCGTCGGGTCATCACCCATGCCGAGCGCCGACACGGTGCCGTCGCTGCCGATGGTGACGTGAGACTGCGACGGCACTTCCAGCGGCCCGCCATCGCCCATCAGCGGACGGCCGTTGATGCTCAGCGCCCCGTCCTGATCCACCTCAATGGCGCCGTTGCGGGTATAGCCTTCGCTGCCGTCGTCCAGCGCCACCGCCAGCCAGCCATTCTGCGGCAAGGCCACGTCCAGGCTGCGACCGGTGTGGGTAATCGGCCCCATGGTGGTGTCATGAAACGGTGTCGACTCTGCCACCAACGCGCGGGTGCGCAGGGTTTCCCCTTCAATGGGCACCGAGCGGAAGGCCGCCAGCTGGGCGCGAAAGCCTGCGGTAGAGCTGTTCGCCAGATTGTTTGAGGTGACCGCCTGGCGGTTGAGCGCCGCGTTGGCGGCACTCATGGCGGTATAAATAGCGCGATCCATCATTCAGCCTTAACGCAGGTTAACCAGCGTCTGCAGGACTTCAGACTGGGTTTTGATGGTTTGCGAGTTGGACTGGTAGTTGCGCTGGTAGACAATCATGTTGACCATTTCGTCGCCCAGTTCCACGTTGGAGGATTCCAGCATGCCGCCGGTGATATCCCCGAAACTGCCGGTGCCCGAGGGACCCAGGAACGGCTGGCCAGACTGCACGGTCTCCGCCCACAGGTTGTTGCCCTGCTGCTCCAGGCCGCCCGCGTTGGCAAAGTCTGCCAGCACCACCTGCGCGACGGTCTGACGCTTGCCGTTGCTGTAGATGGCAATCACTTCGCCCGTGTCGCTGACCTGGTAGCTATTAAATTTACCCGGTGCCTGACCGTCAATCTCGCCAAGCATCACCTGGGTATCGCTGGCGTTCTGGGTAATATTCAGATCAAGCGTCAAATCCAGTGGTGCTGAGCCGTTGTAAGCCCCCCCTTTGATGTTCATTGTCACCGGCGCGGTAAGTTTGCCGTCGGGCCCAAACGTAAGAGTCTGCACACTCCACTCATCCGCACCCGCGCCAGGCGCGGTGGAATCCTGAGCGTGTGCCTTCCACTCACCTTCTGCGGTATGCACGTAATAGACTTTAATGGCGTGCTTATTCCCCAGGCTGTCGGTGGCGGTCACTTCGCTGACGTAGTTGTAGGTGTTAGCGTCGTCAGGAGAGAAGCCCGGCGTCGCCGGAATAATTTTATCGTCGGACTTCAGGTTGCCGGTCACGTCGCCTTTGGTTGACGTCGCCGGAGGCATGTCGTCCTTCGGAATGCGAATCGGCCCTACCTGCGCGCCCGGGTTGATCACGCCGTCCGTCGCCTGATAGCCGGTCAAAAACAGCCCGTTTGTTTTGTTGACGATAAAGCCGTTCTGGTCCTGCTCAAACTGGCCGTTGCGGCCATAGAACACGCTGCCCGCCTGGTCGACCATGCGGAAAAAGCCACGACCGGAAATCCCCATATCCAGCGCGGAACTGCCGTTCATCAGCCCGCCGTCGCCCATATCCTGGTTGACGCCCGCCACCTGTACGCCCATACCGGTCGAACCGGCAAAGATATCGGCGAAGGAGACGGAGCCAGCTTTAAACCCTACGGTCTGAGAGTTGGCGATGTTGTTACCCACCACGTCCAGCGCTTTTGCTGCGGCACTCAGGCCGCTAAGACCTTGTGAAAAACCCATAATTAATTTCCAGAAAGTAATGACTATTTTTGAATGACAAAAACTTTGCCCATGCCAATCGGATCGTTATTCAGCAGATGCAGAATCGGTCCGCTCGGATCCATCGTGACGCCCTGAACCTGATCCTGAACCAGACCAAACACTTCCGGGTTTTCCCCCTCAGGATTGCTGGCTTCAAAGGAGAGGGTGTATTCCCTGTCGCGCGGCGGCCCTGGCTCCGGCTTGAAGTTTTCCAGGTCGTCGAGGTTGTAGGTATTCATGCCCTGCTTCACGTTCTTCAGCTCTGCGGTGTACGCCTTATCACCGTCGTGCAAGGTGACGGTCACCGTTTCGGCATCGCCCCCTAATACAAAATGGAAGTCGTCCGAATTACCCGGCTGTTCCACGCCTTCCTGCATGATGCCGATCCCCGGCTCGCCGAAGGAGACCTTCGCCTCCCCTTCAATCAGCACGCTGCGTCCGACCCAGGAGGAGGCGCTCATGCTGCCGAGCTGGACCATCATCGCCTGCACGCCCGCCACGGAGCTGTTGAGCTTCTCGACGCCCGCGGCCATGTTGAACTGCGCCAGCTGCGAGGTGAGCTGGTTGTTATCCATCGGGTTGGTGGGATCCTGGTTTTTCATCTGCGCCACCAGCAGGTTCATAAACTGGTTCGACAGATCCGCCGCGCTGTTGCCGGTGCCGGTGCCACCCGCACCGCCGTTATTGTTGTTAATCGAAGAGACCGCCATATGCGTCCTTACTGACCAAGGGTTAATGTTTTCAGCATCAGGCTTTTGGCGGAATTCATCACTTCCACGTTGGCCTGGTAGCTGCGGGAAGCCGAAATGGTGTTCACCATCTCGTTCATCACGTTGACGTTGGGCATCCGCACGTACCCTTGTTCATCCGCCAGCGGATTGCCCGGTTCATAAACCAGACGGTCCGGCGCGCTGCTCTCGACTACGTCGCTAACCTGAACGCCGCCGATCTCCTGACCGGCAGACGCGTCAACGGAAAACACCACCTGACGCGCGCGGTAGGGTTGACCGTCCGGCCCCGCCACGCTGTCGGCGTTGGCCATGTTGCTGGCGCTGACGTTGAGGCGTCGAGACTGGGCGGCCATCGCCGAACCCGAAATATCAAATACGCTAAAGAGCGACATCGTTGATTACCCCTGACTGAGCACAGTCATCATTTTTTTAATATCCGCGCCAAGGAACGTCAGTCCAGACTGATATTTCACGGCGTTATCCGCGAAAGTGACGCGCTCGCGATCCATATCCACGGTATTACCGTCGGCACTCGGCTGATCCGGTATGCGATACAGCACATTCGCATCGTCAAACGGCATCGCTTTACCTTCAATATGCTTCTGTGACGTTAATGCCAGCGACATGGGAGATTTCGCCATCGTGTTATTTTCCATGGCGGCTTTTAGCTGCTGAGTAAAATCAATATCGCGCGCCTTGTAGCCCGGCGTGTCGGCATTCGCAATATTCGAAGCCAATATATCCTGGCGGCGCGACAGCAAACCTAACGCCTGCTGTTGAAAGCGAAAGGCGTCATCAAGTTTATTCATGACAACAGCACTCCTGTCTTGCGTTATTTAAACTGCGATAGTGTAGTCAGCGCTGGTGAAATATCACACTGCGAAGACCCGACAGAAATAAGCCTATTTAGGGAAATAGAAATAATCCTAATAACGTTAACGTGACGATAGATTTAATTACCTTCAAAAGTGTCATTATTTGAAGCAATAAAACCCAGGTGCCTGCGTATATAATTTAGCCATCACAGATATGATTAAGGCAATACGATGAAGCTCCGAATAATCAGCACGGCGGTGGCCGCTTTGCTCTGTTCTGCATCCGCTGCAGCCAGCGTACCGTCTGACCAGACGGCAAAGCAGCGGCTGATGCTTAAACTGGATGCGCTGATCCCACAGCCTGAAGACGGTAGCGACATCGTGCGCACCGTCACCCTGCTCGCCTCACCCGCGCAGGTGGCCGCCGTGTGCGATAACCCGGAGCTGAGCCTGGTGGGAAGCAACAGCCGTCTGACCGGTAAACGCACCGTGCTCGCGCAGTGCGGCGCGCGTCGCCATTTCCTGCCGGTTCGCATCAGCGCGCAGGGCACCTGGTGGGTGGCAAGCCAGAGCCTGCCCGGCGGGGCAATTGTCCAGCGCAGCGATATCGAGCCGGTTAGCGGCAGTCTCGACCACCAGCCGGGGGGATTAATCTTTAACGCCGATGAGATTATTGGCCAACGCCTGACTCGCGCCATCGACGCCGGTAAGCCGCTGTTAGAAAACCAGCTGCGCCAGCAGTGGCGTCTGCGCGCCGGACAGACGGTCGACCTGGTGACGACCGGTTCAGGCTTTCGTATTCGCAGCCAGGGCAAGGCGCTCAACAATGCCGCGGTGGATGACCTGCTCAAAGTCAAAACGGCTGGCGGGCGCACCGTGAGTGGGAAAGTGGGGGCTGACGGGCAGGTGATGATTATTTCACAACAATAAATTTTAGGTTTTCTGTGAATCACCGATGAAGACAATATGTGAGTACAGAATATGTTTCCCTGAGAGGACCACCATGAGCATCAACAGCAGCCAGACCACCGCGCCGATTGCGAAAATCGCCCCAACTCAGGATCTGCGCGCCCGCACGCAGCCTCAGGAGAGTGACGCTGCGGCAAAACGTTCGGACAAGCGCGACAACACCAACGTCACCCTGAGCGAAATGACCAAAAAGATCCAGACTGACGACAGCCGCGACGTGGACTACGCGCGCGTCGCCGAGCTTCGCGCCGCGCTGTCGGCAGGTACCCTGCGCATTGAGCCTGAGAAAATCGCTCAGGCGATGGTGCAGGACATGTTTCAGTTTTAACCGTAAGCAGGACCCCTATGGACAAGCTTTACCCGATACTCGCGCAGATGAAAACGTCTCTGGATGAGCTGGAGGCGATCATGATTGAAGAGGTCAATCAGCTCAACCGCACGCAGATCAACCCGGTGTCGCTGCAAGTGTTGGCGGATAACAAAAACCAGCTGCTGTCGACCATTCAGTATTACGACGATATGCGCCGTCAGCAGGAGCAGAGCTGCGGCACGGAAGCCCCCTACCCGGGGCTCGGCAAGCTGTTTGCCAGCTGGCAGCAGGTGCATGAGAAGGTGCGCAACACAAAGTCGCTGAATCAAAAGGTGGAATCGCTGCTGCAAAGCCATATGAAGAAAAATCAGCATATCCGCAAGGCCATCGACCACGTGGGCCACGCTAACACGCTCTATGGTCCCGCAGGGGAATCCAGCCAGCTGCCCGCGGGCCGCAAGTACAACATCAGTATCTGATCGTTCCTGTCTGCGTTGTCCTCTTTTGCCCGCCTCTGGTGGGCTTTTTTTTTGCCCGGCGGCGCTTCGCTTGCGCGGGCCTACGGGCTGACAGTCCCCTCTCCCCTACGGGGAGAGGGTTAGGGTGAGGGGTAAATTAAACAGCGGTGTAAGATTTTGCCACGCTGCTGGTTTTGCGCATGGCGGAGAGTTCGGTGCTGATGATGCTCAGGCGTCCCTGAATGGCGCGCGTTAGCAGGGCATCGTTCTCAAGGAGGGTCGCCAGCCGGGCGCTGACCGACGTTTTAGTGTGCTGTGCCAGCTGGGTTAAATCGATATCACACAGCGTTCTCATTCCCATGCTGTACGCCACGGACTCGTCAAGAAACACATCCCACTCGCCGGCATCGGCCTGCTGACGCAGCTTCGCGTTGCTGATGAGCAACTCATCAATCAGCGCCATCACGTCGTTATCCATGTTTCACCTGCTTGTGCTGCGGGGCGATGGCCTGCCAGGTTTCCTGCATCCCCGTCATCAGGGCAATGAGGTGCGGCAGCTTTTCACCGGATTTGTTGAGATTCGCCTCCAGCAGCGTACGGGAAATATACTCGTACAGGCTCTCCAGCTCTTCGGCGATTTTCCCGCCCTTCTCGTGATCCAGCCCGGCGCGCAGGCCGTTATCGATAATATTGATAGCGCGGGAGATCATCTCGCCGCGACGGGCGATATTGCCCGACTGGAAATAAATCTCCGCCCGCTTCATGGCGTTAATCGCCCCGTCATACAGCAGAACGATCAGCTGATGCGGCGTCGCGCCAACGATCTGGCTGTCGAGTGAGACAGCGGTATAGGCACTGTTGCCCGTTTTAGTGTACATCGTCAAATCCTGCCGGGCAGCGCTCTGCCCGGGATAGTAGTGATTAAACCAGCCCCGCCAGCGACTGCTGCAACCGGGTGCTCATGCTGTTCATATCGCTCATGGCCTTATCGAGACGCTGGTACTCTTTCTCTCTGCGCAGCATGGTCTCTTCAATGCGTTTTTCAACGGCCGTGATCTGCTTACCAAGACGCTTTTCCTGCTCGCGCAGGGATTCAAGCGCGGTTTCGATAACGCCGTCTTTCTTTTCGATCGACTGTTTATCCCCGAGATAGGTATTAAAGATCCCCTCCATGCGGTCCTTAATCCCCTCTTTACCGCCTTTACCGAGGAACAGCGCCTCAACTTCTTTCAGGTTGTCCTTCAGGGCGGCATCAAGCTTTTTGCTATCGATTGAAAGGGTGCCCAGCGTGCCGGTTCGGTCATCGCCGGTCTTACCGTCAAAGGTGACGGTAATCCCTAATTTACCCAGCGTCTGAATGACATCCCCAACCTCGGGATAGCTGCCCGTCACGGTGGCTTTCAGCTCGCTGGTCAGTCGACGTAAGGAACCGTCGCTGAACAAGGCGCCGTTGGAAGGGTCAGGCTGAGGCAGAGAGTCCGAATTGCTGTCACGATCGGGAGCCGTATATTTGGTGGCACCGGCGACGGTGGTGAGGTAGCTGTTGTAGTTTTTGACGAACTCTTCAATCAGTGTTTTCACCTTTGAGGTGTCTTCGGTGATGGTCAGAGATTCGGTTTTGTAGTTTTCTGGGTCGTCTGGATCGAGTCCAGATTCCTTCAGTTCCGATACTTCACGCAGCTCAAGCGTCACGCCGGTGATCAGATCATTAACCGTATTAGAACTTCGAGTAATGGAATTCCCATTCAGAATAATTTCGGCATTCTGGAAATCCGTTTCGACATCCGCACCTTCAAGCTTTGCCTTTAACTGCGCATTACCTGTCACCTCGATCTTCATTTCCCCGGCTTCACCGGTTTTTTTCGAGGTCAGAACCAGCTTGTGCGTCCCGTCCTCAATGGTCATCACTTCCGCGGCCACGTCGCCTTTCTGCTCGTTGATCTTTTTAGCAATCTGATCGAGAGAGGTTTCATCTTTCGCTAAGTCCAGCTCCAGCGGTTTTTCACCCTCTTTCAGGGTAATGGTCACTTTCGCCGCGCTGTTGCCGATGGGTTTATCGCGCGTATCGTTCTCAACCGCCAGCTGATGCGCCTTCGCCAGCTGTTTGACGGCAATGGAGTAGCTGTTGGGGATCGCGCCCTGCCCTGCAGTCGCCTTAAAGGTTTTGTTGTCGCTCACGCTGACGCCGTTAAATCCCTCATCTTCCAGCTTGCCGAGATTGTCCTTCATCGTGCTCAGCGCGCTGGAAATAGAGCCCCACGCAGAAATCTGCCCTTTATAGGTGGTTTGCTTCTGCAGATAAGGATTGAGTTTTTGCGTAATACCTTTGCGCTCATCCGCCAGCCACTGATCAAACGGCAGTCCGGACCCCACGCCTAAAAAATTCGTTCCAGCCATAATAATGTTCCTCCAGAAATGAAATAGCTCACGCTACTTTCATCGGATAATAGAGAAGGAAGTTTAATTTTTCACAGGGGGCAGAACAATATGGCAGAAAGGTAAAGACAGTTTTGCGCGTTTATTTCGCCATTAGCCCTCTCCACTTAAACAATAAGCGACAGACCTGACGCTATTTCACGTCATTAATAAAAAAAACAAAAAAATAATTCAGTCTTTTTTATTCCCCCCGATGAAAGAAGTATGCGCAACAACGAACGCATATCACTTATTACTGTTATCACTTAGAAGGATATAACAATGGCACAGGTCATTAATACCAACGCGCTGAGCCTGATGGCTCAGAACAACCTGAACAAATCTCAGTCTTCTCTGGGTACCGCTATTCAGCGTCTCTCTTCCGGTATGCGTATTAACAGCGCAAAAGACGATGCGGCAGGCCTGGCAATTTCTAACCGTTTCACCTCGTCCATCCGCGGTATGACCCAGGCGGCACGTAACGCCAACGACGGTATCTCCCTGGCGCAGACCACCGAAGGCGCGCTGGAAGAAGTGACCGAAAACATGCAGCGTATCCGCGAGCTGACTGTGCAGGCGAAAAACGGCACCAACTCCGCCAGCGACCTGGACTCCATCAAGAAAGAGATCGGTACCCGTCTGGAAGAAATTCAGCGTGTGGCAGAAACCACCAACTTTAACGGCGTGAAGGTCTTTGACGGCTCTAAGGATAAAATCACCATTCAGATTGGTGATAAAGACGAAGACACCATTGACATATCTCTGAACAAACTGGACATGGAAACCCTGGGTCTGGATAAATTCATGGATGATTTCGCAAAAATCGGTACAGGCAACGGCGCAGGTGCAGGTAGTAGCTATACCGGTAAAGCCACTCAGAAAGCAGCGACTGACGACACGGGATTGGTTGTAGGTGGTGGTACTGATAAATGGAAAATTGATGCCGCAGATATTGATGCGCTCAAAGCGGCTATGCCGGGTGGTGCTGCGACCGCCGCTCCTGAGGTTTATATCAAGGACGATGAGGCCTTTGTCCTGAACAAAGACGATGGCAAGTTATATAAACTCGATCTCACTCAGGTAACCTGGACTGCTAACAGTGCAGGCTTCCAAAAGATTGATGCCGTGACTTCCGCAGCAATGGAGGAAATGAGTGAAGCCGATACCGACATGCTGCTGAACGGACCTACTCAACTGACCGATGCTAAGCTTGTGAATGCGGATGAAAGCGTTACGGTTGGTGGCAATCCAGTGCAGCTTGATGCCGCGAAGATGGATGCGATTTCAACCGAACTCTTCGGCGGTGATGTAGCAGCCTCTGGTATGCAGTTCTTCTCTGCAACTGGCGCAGCAGCGGATACATTCTATGCAATCAATGAAGCGGGTGAAGTGAAATCATTTAAACTTGATGCCACTGGCGCAGTCGATCCAACGTCTAAAGCCGACGCCGGTTATGGCGATGCCGCAGTAATCAAGAAAGCAGCAGGGGTTGCAGTGGGTGACGGTCTGCTGGCCGACATGGATGCGGCTATCACGCAGGTTGCCGACTTCCGTGCCGACCTGGGTGCCGTTCAGAACCGCTTTAGCTCCATCATTGCGAACCTGAACACCAACATCATCAACACCACCGAAGCGCGCTCCCGTATTCAGGACGCCGACTTCTCCGTGGAAGTGTCAGCCATGAGCCGCGCGAACATCCTGCAGCAGGCAGGCGTGTCCGTACTGGCCCAGGCTAACCAGGTTCCGCAGAACGTGCTGTCCCTGCTGCGTTAATCTGTAACAAACCACCTTACATTGTCATTACGCGCGTGCCTCACGCGCGGTTGCCCTCCCTGGCGGAGGGCTTTTTTGTTTGTGTGCATCATCTTCTTGCCTGGCGGCGCTGCGCTTGCACAGCAAATGTAGGCCGGGTCAGGCGGAGCCGCCACCCGGCTTTGTTTTTAAGCGTGCAGGTAAGGTTCCTTCACAAAATCGGCTAACAGATACACCATGTCATGCAGTAATCCTGTCAATGCCTTATTCACGCTCTGCGGCAGAGTATTACCCAGAATCGCCTGTGCCAGCGCTTGCGCATAACTAACCGGTGTGGCCGTATCCTGCCAGCTATCCGGCATACATGACGGCGCAGCGTCCCCTGCAATGAGCTGTTCAATCAAATGCGGTGGCAGATCATCGTCGCAACGATGCTCCAGCTCATCCAGAGCGTGTAGCAAGCGCCCGCAGAGCGCGTTGCGTTCGCGTATATTGTCGACCTCAACCAACGCGCTCGCGAATGCCGCACAGATATCGACCACATCAAAAAGGTCGGCAGAGGCTGGAAGCGGTAAGGCAATGAGCTGTTCGATAAAGTTAACGCGGGATGATTCAGAGAGTGTGGAAAGAATAGTCATATGAAAGTCTCCTTGTATATTCATATAACCACCACCCGAGTTCTCACGCTCAAAGGTGGTGGCGCTGACGGAGGTGAGAATCGACATACAAGGGAGCCGACCAACCTAACGGTTGCTCCGCCAGCGCCGCCATGATTGTAACGACGTGTGCGCATGTACGATACAAAAATGTATCGCCTTGTATTTTCAGGTTCTCACGCCCAGTTGCGGATGTTGCAGCAACACGGGCACTTTACGAAGTGATGAAAACAAAAAAAAGGGTAAACCACGGATTACATAAGGTTACTTCCAGGATGACGAGGCGCCTTCCAGATTTGTGCCGGGTGGCGGCTTCGCCTTACCCGGCCTACATTTGCGTTGCTTCCTGGAGCGCCGCCGGGCAAGACTGACAGCGCGCACGCATCACACCCTAAACCGGTTCACCACGCTTTCCAGCTCCGCGGCCTGCTCCTCCATCGCCTTCGCCGCCGTCGACACGTCCGCCACCAGCGCGGCATTCTGCTGAGTGGCGCTTTCAAGCTGACATACCGCCACGTTTACCTGCTCAATACCGACGCTCTGCTCGCGGCTGGCGGTTTTGACCTCCTCCATCAGGGCAGAAACGTCGTTAACCGACGACACCAGCGCGTTCATGGTTTCCCCGGCCTCCTGCACCAGACGGCTACCATCCTGCACGCCGATCACCGCGTCGTTAATCAGTTCGCGGATCTCCTTCGCCGAGCTGGAGGATCGCAGGGCCAGGCTTCGCACCTCTGCCGCCACCACGGCAAAACCGCGCCCCTGCTCGCCCGCGCGCGCGGCTTCAACCGCCGCATTCAGGGCCAGGATATTGGTCTGATACGCGATACCGTCGATCACCCCGACGATGTCGGTCACGCGCAGGGATGACGATTCAATATGACTCATCTTTTCCACCGCAGCATTCATCAGCGTCGCGCCCTGCTGCGCCACGGCGGCCGCCTGCGTGGCCAGCCTGTCGGCATCCGCCGCGTTGTCGGCGTTGTTGCCCACAATACCGGCAATCTGCTCCATCGACGCCGCCGTTTGCGTCAGGGAGGCGGACTGCTCTTCAGTGCGTGACGAGAGCGACACGTTGCCCTCTGCAATCTGATGAGAGGCTGCCGCAATCGTGCGCGTACTCGCTCCAACCTGCTGTAACAACCCCTGCAGATAGCGCATAAACGTATTCACGTTGTCGGCAATAGCGTTCAGCTCGCGTGTACGGCTCTGCGGCAGGCGCAGGGTCAGATCGGCCCCGCCCGCGGACAGCGCGGCCAGACGGTCGCTCACGGTCTGGAGATTACGCATCATAAAGCGCACGGTCAGAATCAAAACCACTCCCAACAGCAGCAGCAGCGGGATCTGCACCATCCCCAGACGCAGCAGAATGCTGTGGGTCTGCTGGTTCAGCAAGCTACTTTGGGTATCGGTTGCCACAAACCACGGGCTTCCGGCAATCGGAGAGAGAAAGATAGTGTGTTCGCCATCGTCAGCCTCATAGGTGCGTTCGATGTAGCCACCGCTGCCCTGCGCCAGCATCTCCTGCAGAAGGGCGATTTCATCTCCGGGCAGGTCGTTAATATTTTTCAGCTGCGGCGTGGTGTCGCTGGCGCGGCTGTAGCCGATAATTTTGCCGTTGGCTTCGACAATCAGCACGCCACCCTGCAGCGGCTCTGCGATCTTGCGCGCAAGCTCATTAAAGAAGCCCAACGTCACGTCCAGCGTCGCCACGCCCCACAGCTGACCGTCGCGCCAGATCGGCATCGCACAGTTGGTTCGCGGCTGCGGGCTGGCGGCGTCTACATAGGCGTCGGCCCACGCACATTGCCCTTTTGCAGCACGCATCCCAGCCTTAAACCACGGCTGCTGCCAGTAAGCAGCCGCATCCGGCTGATTCCACGTACTGTTCGGCTGCAGCTGATTTTGCGTGTCACGGGCGTAGAACGTGCTGTATTTCTCCACGCCCGGCTCGCGCTTCCCCGGCAGCGGCCACACGCCGCCGCCAAACAGGATGCTGTCACCGTTCTGGTTAACCAGGGCAGGAAGCAGACGGTCGATTTGCGCGCTGTCGAGCTGCGCGACGGTTTCCGTCAATACGCGCTGCTGCGCCTGTACCCGCGACAACAGTTGCGTCACGGCGGCGGTGTGCGCGTTAATTTGATAGTGCACGCGCCGGTGCTCATGTTTCAGCAGCGCGGGCGCAATGAAGTGCATAACAACCCAGAGGGTAATGAGGGTCAGTAAAATAAAGAAAGCAGAGACCAGCATAATGGCCCTGCTTTGAAGAGAAGAAAACATAGTATGAAATACTCGTAGATTATCCGCTCGTGCGGTGAATTAAGGTGTTCGCCACCGTGTAAACCTCTTCAATCAGCACGCTGTTATTCTGCGTCACCGAAGGTGCCCCGCTTTGCGCCTGCATCATCGCATCGTCAATAAGGGCCCGGAGTTCTTTCGACGAACGCGCGCAGCGGCTCGCCAGGTTGCGCGACTCCACGGCAAACACGCTCTCATCGTTATGAAGGGAATAACTGTAGGCGCGGCTGGCCAGCTGCACCAACGTGCCGCTGCTGTCGGCAATGTGCAGCGCGGCGTCATGTAGCGCGTTCATTGCCCGGATCGCGCCCGTGGCGCTTTCGCTCAACACGGCCAGCATATTGGCGTTCGCTTCGGGTACCCGCAGCAGACGTTCATTCTCCTCGGCAATGGTGCTGGCTGCCCATGCAATCGCGCTCACCTGCTCGCCGATCTCCTGCATCAGCGGCGGCAAATGCGCGCCCTGCTCGGTTTTCAGCTGCGACGGTAGCTCTTCGTTGAGGCGGGAAAGATGCTGGTTCAGGCTGCGAAGCAGGGTCAACGTAGAGACCAGCAGCAAGGCCGCCAGCGGCCACGGCTTATGCAACAGAATGCCCGGCCGCTCGCCCATTCGTCGGGTGGGCACGTCAATGGCAAGCAGCCACGGCCTGTCGGGAATGGGCATCACCACCAGCGTATGCTCGCCGCTGGCGCTGCGAAAATGGGTATGTCGCAACCCGCCATCCGACTGGGCCACCAGCGCACGCAACGGCACCGCCATCGGCAGGTTAATATCGTTGAGGGACTGTACCGTCGGCGCACCGGCGGCATCGCCGATGATGCGTCCGGTGTCGTCCACAATCCAGGCGCGACCGCCAAGACGTTCGCCCGTCTCTTTGACCAGTGCATTGAGAAATTGACGGCTGCTGCCCGTCTCTTCGGCACTATCTGTCTCGCCCGGCGCGCTTTTGTCCAGCGCGAAGCTTTTAAGGGTGACCACGCTTTCGGCCATTGAACGCTGCTGCGCTTCAACACGATCGAGCTGCTCGCGCAGCTGGGTCGCCAGGACATCAACCTGCGTGCGCAGACGCTGCCCCTCCGTGCGAATAAACCACGGCATGACGCCAGCCTGCACCAGGATCACCAGGGTAATGAAAATAACGACCAGTATGACAATAAAAACCATAACATCAGCGCCTGTTCTTTTAACGGCAGCACAATGCTGCCTCTACAGGGCTATTTTATTATGCAGGCATCAGGAAATATGCCCTTCAAAGCGTTGATAACCGCGCACTTATGTTAACCCTCAACAAAAACAATTTTGCGGACCTTCTGCCAACGTTTGACCAGCCAGCCGTCGAGGCTGCAAAGGGTGCCGCCCCAGGTCAGCGGGAACAGGCAGAGCACGATATAAAGCGTCTCGGGCAGATAAAACAGCCAGCTCAGCCATGAGATTAAATTCAGCCCGGGTGGAATGGTGTAAATCCCAATCGTGACCAGCGCCACACTGCTGATGACCATTAATACCAGCGCGCTAACGCGGCTGAACAATCCCAGCGTCAACAGCAGTCCCATGCTGCACTCGAAGAACGCCACCACCACCGCCATAATGACCGGGAAAGGGATCCCCGCATCGTGCAGGGTATCCACCATCAGCAGCTGGTTCTCAGGAACAAATAATTTATTAAACCCGGCAGAAAAGAAAAATACACCTAACACCAGACGACAGATAAATACGGGAAACATGGCCGGCATATCGGACGTATGCATAAAACGCTTAAGAGAGAACATCGGTCATCCTTGTAAAGAAAATGAATACTGTGTAATTAATTCAATAACCTGCTTTTTACTCAGTATAAATTCGCAGACCTCTTGCGCAACCGCCGCCCCGCCATTTCCGGCACAATTAATAATTTTATACAGATTAAAAATGATTAACCAAAAGTGATAACAGCGTCTCATTATCAACGCTGCTGACGCCGCTCACGCGCAGTTAAAATGGTAACCAATTGGTTTTAATGTGATTAAATCGCAATCGCTTATAACGTTATTTTTGGTGTGGTTAAAACACCGCAATTAATAACCTTAAAAGTGTTAAGGATGCTTTTACATAATGGTTGCAAAAAGATGACGTAAGACATAAAAAGCATGTCGCTCTGGCTCCCGGCTAGCAATAACGTGCATTCATTACTATTAATTACATTAGCCAGAAGCGATACCCAATACACCAGAAGAATCAAATAACTATGCTAAACAATATCGCGATTGGATCGTTAGTGACGCTGGATTTGCAGAGCCGTACGCTTGCCCGAACGGATACGCAAGAGACCGTCACGCTTCCCCAAAGCGCATGTCTGTGCCTTGCCGCGCTGGTGGAGGCTCATGGGGAAGTACTTTCCCAGGAACAGCTGATGGAGATCGGCTGGCGCAGCGCCGGGGTGGAGGTCACCGACAACAGCGTGCGGGTGATGATCACCAAGTTACGCCGCGCGTTCGCTCAGCTAAACCTGCAGGAAGCCATCACGCTCATCGCCGTGACGCGCAGCGGCTATCGCCTGCTGGTGCGGGAGAGCGGTAGCGAAATGGCGCCAGCAGCGCCGACACCAGACCTCCCGCAGCAGGAAGCCCCCGAACAGGCCGTTGCGCCAGAGGTGCCGCCGACGGTCGAACCCGCCCCGCCGCGCGCCCGCAGCACGCTCATGCAAAAGAGCTGCGTCACGCTCAGCGGCGTGCTCGTTGGGCTGGTGATAGCGCTACTCCTGCGCGGCATTTTAGATTTTAGCCCGCAGCCGGTGCACTTTGTGCGCTGGAATGGCCCCGGCGTGCCGCCCGGTACCGAGGTGATGGTTCAGCAAGACAAACAGTCGCAGACCGCGCTGATTGAATCCACGCTGCAGACCTATACCCGCCACGTTCTGGCGCGCCGTACCGACGAGAAGCCCGCAGCCGTACTGTATGTGACCACGGGCTCGGAAAAGATGAGTAAATTCCAGGGGCTTATTGCCTGCCAACAACCCTTTAAGGATTCAGGGAATGACTGCGAATCGTTCTATTTTCGCCACTATTAAATCCCCGCTCGCGCTGCTGTTTCTTGGCGGAGTTATTATCGGGACCGGCGCCATGGCGCTGTACAGGTTTTATACCTCGCCCTATAAGGCGGTCTGTATTGCGCCGACCTCGTATTACATTATTGAGGACGATAACAACGCGACGCTGGCGCGCGGTATCTACCGCTCTTACCGTGACGGCCTGTTCAACGGGCATACCACCTATATCGGCAGCATCAGCCACTTCAAAGACGGCAAGCGCGACGGGCTGCCGAAAGCCGTCAACCGTGAAGTGCGCTACGACGTTGATATGTCGGGCAAGCGGCTCCATCTGACCGTCACCAGCCAGCACCGCAAGCTCGGCGGCCAGAGCTCGGATGAAGACGTGACCGATTATATCTTCCCGCAAATCAAACCGGGTGAAGAGGCGACCAGCACCGTCTACCTGCTGGACGACAAAGTCCTCGCCTCCGGCACGGAGACCGTGGCCCGTATCGCCTGCATGAATTGAGGGTCAGACCAGCGCCTGAATCAGGCCATCAAGGGTGTCAAACCCGAGGGCCATCAGGCGCTCAAAGAACGGTGCCAGCGTTTCGGCAATCAGGAACAGTGACAGCATGCCGAAGGTCAGCGTCAGCGGGAAGCCAATCACAAAGATAGAGAGCTGCGGCGTCAGGCGGTTTAACAGCCCGAGGATGAAGTTAATGCAGAGCAGCAGCGCAATCACGGGTAGCCCCAGCATCAGCCCCTGACTGAAGATCATCCCCGCGTGAGTCACCAGATACATAAACCCGCCCGCGTGCAGCGGCGTGGCGTCAACCGGCAGCGTCTGGAAGGTTTCCGCCAGCAGCGCCAGCAGCCAGAGATGGCCGTTAAAGGCGAGGAACAGCAGCGTCACCAGCAGGTTAAGAAAACGCGAGATCACCGGGCTGTTGCCAGCGCCTGGGTCGAAGAAGGTGGCGAACGACAGGCCCATCTGCATGCCGATGATTTCGCCGGACATGCGCACGGCGGCAAACAGCAGCTGCAGCGTCAGCCCCATCGCCGCGCCGATAATCACCTGTTTCGCCATCACCCAGACCCCTTCCCAGGAGTAGAGGCCTATCTGCGCATCAGGCAGCGTGCCGCCAATCAGGATCGCAATCAACAGCGCCAGGCCCGCGCGCAGGCGGGCGCTGACCGCCTTCTCGCCGAAAATCGGCGCAACGTGCAACAGCGCGGCAATGCGCACCATGATAAAAAAAGTGTGACTGACCAGCCCGTAGAGCTGGTCGAGAGGAAGTCCGAAGGCCATCAGCCAATCACGAAAGGAATGCTGGCGAACACCGCGCGGGTGTATTCAATAAAGATTTTCATCATCCACGGTCCCAGCGCAACCGCTACGCCGACGATCATCAAAATCTTTGGAATAAAGGTCATGGTCATTTCGTTGACCTGGGTGGCGGCCTGCAAAATACTGATGATAAGACCGGTGACCAACGCGGCCACCAGCAGCGGGGCTGACACCATCAGTCCCACCTTGATCGCCTGCATGCCAATCACCATTACGCTTTCCGGGGTCATGGGTCTCTCCTAACTGTAAAAGCTCTGGGCCAGCGATCCCACCAGCAGCTGCCAGCCGTCGACCAGCACAAACAGCATCAGCTTAAACGGCAGCGCAATGGTGGTGGGCGGCACCATCATCATCCCCAGCGCCATCAGAATGCTGGCGACCACCAGATCGATAATCAGGAACGGAATAAAGATGGTAAAGCCAATCTGGAAGGCGGTTTTCAGCTCGCTGGTGATAAACGCCGGGATCAGAATGCTGAGCGGCACCGCTTCCGGCGAGGCGATATCCGGGGTTTTGGCGATACGGGCAAACATCGCCAGATCGCTTTCGCGAGTCTGGTCGAGCATAAAGGCACGCAGCGGTTTCACCCCTTCCGTGAGGGCCACTTCCATGGTGATTTTGTTTTCCTGCAGCGGCTGCCAGGCTTTTTCATAGATCTGGCTGAACACCGGAGACATAACGAAAAAGGTCAAAAACAGCGACAGCCCCACCAGCACCTGGTTTGGCGGCGCGGTGGGCGTGCCGAGGGCGTTACGCATCAACCCCAGCACAATGATGATGCGGGTAAAGCCGGTCATCATCAGCAGTACGGCAGGAATAAAGGTAAACCCGCTCAGCAGCAGCAGGGTTTGCACCGGCAGCGTCCAGCCCTCTTCCCCCGCCGGTTTACCGAGGGTGATATCACCGTTGGCCGCCAGCGCACCGGCGGCAGGCAACATCAGGACGAGCGCCAGCAGCAGGCGGCGGTTCATTGCTCACCTCCCGAACGGTATTTCTGGCGCAGCTTTTCCAGCATCTGCGGGAAGGTCACAGGCGCAGAGGTTTGCGGGGCGTGCTCCGGGCGCGCCTGCGTCGCAAGGCAGGTAATCTGCGAAGCGGTGACGCCCAGCACCAGCCGCTGCTCGCCCACGTCCACCAGCACCAGGCGCTCGCGCGGCCCCAGCGACTGGGTCGCCACCAGGGTCATGTTGCCCTGGGCATCGTTGAGCCGACGCGACAGCCCGCTGCGGCGGGCAGCCCAGGCCATCGCCACCATCAGCAGGATAATCAGGGCCAGCGCGCCGGTGACCGTCATCAGCACCGAGCCGGTCGCCGGGAGGGAGTCAGTGGCGTTCATTAGCGGCTCAGGCGGTGCATACGTTCAGACGGCGTGATGATATCCGTGATGCGGATGCCGAACTTATCGGAAACGACCACCACTTCACCCTGCGCAATCAGATAGCCGTTGATCAGGATATCCAGCGGTTCCCCCGCCAGCCCGTCCAGCGACACCACCGAGCCCTGGCTCAGGCGCAGCAGCTCTTTGATGGTCATTTTGGTACGCCCCAGCTCCACGGTCATTTTTACCGGGATATCGAGGATCAGGTTCATCTCGTCAGAAAATTGCGGTGCAGCCATGGTGTCGGTAATTCCCGCCGCGTGCTGTTCGCTCATTGCATCACCCCAGAGATTATCAATGGACTGATCGTCAGAACCCGATGAGGTGCTCATATCGCTCATGGGGAAATTACTCCTTGTTTAATGATAGTAATGAAGGCTGAATCATCTGCTCGACCTTCAGGGCATATTGATTGTTAACCGCGCCGTAGCGGGCCGTGAAGACCGGTACGCCACCCACGCTGGCTTCGATAAACTCCTGCTTATCGAGCGCGATAATGTCGCCTTTCTTCATCTGCATCACGCGGGAGAGGCGGGTACCGACATCCGCAAAGCGTGCCGTCAGCTCCAGCTCCGTTTCCCGCATCTGGCTCGCCAGCAGGCCACGCCACTGGGTATCTTCCTGCCGGGAGTTGTCCATCGGCGGGTTACTCAGCAGCTCTCGCAGCGGTTCAATGGTGCTGAAGGGAATACAGATGTTGAACTCCCCGCGGTGCGAGCCGATCTCCACCGAAAACGGCGTGGTGACCACCACATCGTTGGGCGATGAGGTGATGTTGGTGAACTTCACCTGGATTTCCGAACGGATGTACTCCGTTTTGATTTTGTATATCGAGCTCCAGGCAAATTCGTACGCCTCGCGCGCCATCGACAGCATGCGGTGGATCACGCGCTGTTCGGTTGGCGTAAATTCACGCCCGTCAGCCTTGGTCGGGAAACGACCGTCGCCGCCAAACAGGTTGTCCACGGCCATAAACACCAGCCCCGGCGAGAAGGCCATCAGCGAGGTGCCGCGCAGCGGGTTAAGGTGCAGCAGGTTCAGGTTTGTCGGCACCGGCAGGTTGCGGGCAAACTCGTGATACGGCTGGATCTTAATATTTCCCGCCGTAATATCCGGGCTACGGCGCAGCAGGTTAAACAGCCCCATACGGAACTGACGGGCAAAACGTTCGTTAATAATTTCCAGCGAATGCAGACGTTCACGAATAACCCGGCGTTGCGTATGCGGGTCGTAGGGTTTTATCCCTGCGTCTGTACGGCTGTTATTGAGATCGCTACTGCTCTCAGCATCGGCGTTCAGTAAACGGTCGATCTCATCCTGTGATAAAAAGCTGTCAGCCATAATTATTACCGCAGAATAAATTCGTTAATAAGGACGTCAGTGACGCGAATGGACTGGTTAAACGCCAGCGGTTTATCCAGCTCGCTCTGAATGTTAGTAATCAGGCGGCGTTTCCCCTCGTCGGTGGCTAAATCTTCATAGGTCTGATGGGTGAGCAACATAAATAAGCGGCTGCGGTATTCCGGTAAATATTTTTCCAGAACGGCAAGCGACTTCTGCTCTGCCACCCGAATAGATAAACCCAGGTACAATACCCGATCGGATTCATTCGCCGTCGGCTTCAGGCTCACGGTAAAGGTATTCATCGAGGCGTAAAGCGGCTCGACTTGCGCAGGCGCTGGCGCTGTTTTCACTTCTTCTTCCACCACCTCGCCTGCCGGTTTGGCGAATTTCATTTCCCAGAACAGGTAGCCGGAAAACCCGCACGCCGCAACGGCAGTCAAAAACATGAACGTCATCAGAAGCGAGCGAGACCCTCCGCCGCTGGCGACCTTTTTATTTTTATTACTCATTGAACGTACACCTGATAAATAAGAGAAGGCAGCGTACTACCCTCGTGTCAATATGGCGGACATTGTAGTCCATTTAATCATCCTGATAATCAGGTGATAAAATTTCATTCCTGAAGCTAATTCGCCACTTCAGGCAAAGGTATTAATTCCGTATATATTTCCCGGCGTGGTGGTTAATAATGTCGGGACGCTGTCGTCATCGTCAGGCTGCCCTTCGCCCTCCAGCTGAGCCTGCTGCTCGCCCGGCGTATTGTCGCGCTGCTTACCTGCCGCAGCGTACTGTTGTCCCTCGTCGCTGACGTTCGCCTGACCGAGTTGAATCCCCGATTCCGCCATCGCGGCGCGCAGCTGAGGCATGGCCTGCTCCATGGCGTGGCGAATGTGAGAATGCTCGCTGACGATATGAATGTGCGCCTGATCCTGCTGAACGCGCAGGGAAATTTGCAGTGAACCTAGCTCCTCAGGGTGTAGACGGATCTCGGCGCTGTGCAGGCCGTTGCGGCTAAAGATAGCGATATGCTGGCTTACCGACTGCTTCCACTCCGGCGTTTCCGGCGGGTGATTCACGGTAACCACCTGCTGCGGAGCATGGGCAACGCTGGTGCGTACGGCGGCAGGTAGCGCCACGGCACTGACCGGAGCAGTTGATGACATCTCTGGCGTGGCGACCGTTTCGCTCGCGACCGGCGCAGACTGCGCCGTCAGAGGCGTCGTCGTCACCGCGGGTGATTTCTCCGTCACGCTGAGGGGTGTTAACGTTTTACCGCCCTGCGCGTCAGGCTTCTCGCCCACCGCAGGCTTGCCAGGCTCTGGCTTCACCGCTGTCTCCGCGCCCGTCACGCTGCGGGTAATCAGCTGCTGTAGCTGCCACTGCGGGCTTTCTTCCCCTTCAACTTCTGTGATGGTCACACCCGTCAGCGCCTCCGCCAGCCCCGGTGGGGCCATCAGCAGCGTGTCAGCGATCTCCTCATCATTCCCCACCGTCACCTCCGTGAGCTGTTCCGGCAGCATACCGGCGGGCAGCATCGCCTCCGGCAGCGCCTGCGGATCCAGACCGGTAAACAGCTGCGCCAGCTTGCCCTCCAGTGCAGGGCCAAAATCCTCGTCAGACAGCAACCCGGCTTTCGGTTTGCCCTGCGCCCCGCCGCCCAGTAACAGGGCAGCAATATCAATGTTCATAGCCTTTCTCTCTTTTGTCCGGCACGCTGCGCGAATTCATCCATCAGCTTTTGTTCATGTCGGCTCTGAACCAACGCCTGCGCCGTCGCGCGGCGTTCAATCAGCGTTTCAAACGCGTTCAGGCGCTGCTTGTTCTGCACCCAGTTCTGTTTGACCTTATCAACCGCCTTTTCACAGGCGTCGACATGGCCTTGCTGCTGCTTCACCACCTGCTTCAACGACAAAATAAACGACTGATGATTAACCAGATCCGCCACCGACATGCCGTTGCCCATCATTCCCTGACGCAGGGACTGCTGATACTCCTGCTCGTAGTGCTGCAACTGTTCATGCTGGGCGACGGCCTGCTGAAGCTGCTGCTGCACGCCACCCAGCGCGCGGGTGGTCTTTGTCAGCGTCTCCTCTGCCATGTCACGCAGCAGGGTCATTGGGTTGTTTACCTTCATGGCGCCTCCCGGTTAGTCCCTGACGTCCGGGAAGAGCCCGGACAGGGTATGCACGGCGTCGTCATAACCGCTGCGTTCGTGGATCGCCTGGTGGAGGTACGCCTCCAGTGACGGGTATTTGTCGATCGCCAGATCCAGCATCGCGTCGCTGCCTTTAACGTATGCGCCTACGCTTACCAGATCGCGGTTGCGCTGATACGCAGAAAGCAGCTGTTTGAAGCGCTGCACCTTGCGGTACTGGGCGTGCGGGATCAGTTCGGTCATGGCGCGGCTGATCGACGCTTCGATATCAATGGCCGGATAGTGGCCCGCTTCGGCAAGACGACGCGACAGGACGATATGTCCGTCGAGGATCGCCCGCGCGGAGTCGGCAATCGGATCCTGCTGGTCATCCCCCTCCGTCAGCACGGTATAAAACGCGGTGATTGACCCGCCGCCCTTCACGCCGTTACCGGTCCGTTCCACCAGCGCAGGCAGGCGGGCAAAGACCGACGGCGGATAGCCTTTGGTCGCGGGCGGTTCGCCGATGGCCAGCGCCACCTCGCGCTGCGCCATGGCGTAACGCGTCAGGGAGTCCATGATCAGCAGTACGTTGAGGCCGCGATCGCGAAAATCTTCGGCGATGCGGGTGGCATAGACCGCCCCCTGCATACGCAAAATTGGCGAGACATCGGCCGGCGCGGCAACCACCACCGCGCGCGCCAGCCCCTGCTCGCCGAGGATATTTTCAATAAAATCTTTGACTTCACGGCCGCGCTCGCCAATCAACCCCACCACGATGACATCGGCGGTGGTGAAGCGCGCCATCATGCCGAGCAGCACGCTTTTGCCCACACCGGATCCGGCAAACAGGCCCATGCGCTGGCCGCGCCCCACCGTCAACAGACCGTTGATGGCGCGCACGCCGACATCCAGTACGTTTTTAATCGGGTCGCGATGGAGCGGGTTGAGGGTTGGCGTAAATAGCCCCGCCGACGGATTCCCCGGCGCGGGACGACCATCCAGCGGTCGGCCCTGCGCATCCAGCACGCGGCCCAGCAGATGCGGGCCCACAGGCAGTTGTTTACCAGCATGGCTGTCGTTTTGCAGAGCGTAAATACGCGCCCCCGGCAGGATGCCGTCGACGTGCTCCAGCGGCATCAGAAACAGCGTCTGACCATTGAAGCCGACCACCTCGCTTTCAACCGGGATAATGCCCTGCTCCGTCTGGCGCTCCACGATGCACAACGCGCCAATCGGCAGCTTCAGCCCAACCGCCTCCATCACCAGGCCTGTGGCGCGCGTCAGCTTGCCGTACTGGCGAAAATCCGGTACCTGCGCCAGTCTCTCTTCCACCCGGTCGAGGACGGATAGCCATTTTTTTAGCTGCGCGCTCATTGCGACAGTTCCTCGCGAGCCAGCTGACAGAGCGCCTGCCAGCGCGTTTCCATAGTGGCGTCCACCTCTGCATCAGGTGACACCACGCGGCAGCCGCCGGACGCCAGGTGCGCGTCCCGGTGCAGCTCCCAGCCCATCGCCGTGAGCGTCTCACCCAGCGCCTGCTCAACCGAGGTAAACGCGTCCGGATTCACATACAGCTTAAAGGTACCGTGGAGCAGCACATCCTGTTTCATCAGGCTACGGATCTGGCTCACCAGGGCCTGGTTATCCACCATGCTGGCGTTGCCGTAGAGTTGCTGCACGGCGGTGAGCGCGAACTGCACCAGACGGCCAGGGATCAGGCTTTCGAGGTTCTCCAGCGCGAGCTTAAAGTGAGTGACCCACTGTTCCGCTTCACGCAGCACCGTCTGCTGATCCGCGCGCGCCTGCTCCATACCCTTTGCAAGGCCCGCCTCACGGCCTTCTTTAAGGCCCGCCTCATAGCCCTGCTTGCGTCCCTCGTCCTGTCCCTGCTGCTGTCCCTGCGCGAAGCCCTGCTGCTCCGCCTGTTTCCGCAGGCGTGCCAGCTCGGCTTTCAACTGCGCCTCGGACTGGGCGCTATCCAGCGTCGGCAGCGGCGTTTCCAGGGGTTCCCCGAGCAGATTTTCAGGTTGCCAGCTGTGCCACTCCTGGGCGTGGGTATCCTTAAACGTAGGCATCGTCGCTGCCTCCAATCAGGATCTCGCCAGACTCGGCCAGGCGACGGACCACGTTGAGGATCGTCTTCTGTTCGGCTTCGACCTGCGACAGACGAACCGGGCCACGGGAGGCCAGGTCGTCGGTCATCAGCTCGGCCTGACGACGGGACATGTTGCGGAAGAACTTCATGCGCAGCGGCTCGTCGGCCCCTTTCAGGGCGATGATCAACGTCTCGCTCTCGATCTCCTGCAGCAGGCGCTGAATACTTCTGTCTTCCACTTCCACCAGATTTTCGAACAGGAACATCTCGTCGATAATCTTCTGCGCCAGCTCGCCGTCGAATTCGCGTACCGCCTCGATGGCCGCCTCTTCCTGGTGAGACTTCATCAGGTTGAGGATCTCTGCCGCCGGACGCACGCCGCCCATCTTGCTGCGCTTCAGGTTTTGACCGTGGAGCAGGTTGTTCAACACTTCGGTGAGCTCCTGCAGCGCGGCAGGCTGTACGCCACCAAAGGTGGCGATACGCAGCATGATGTCGTTACGCTCGCGGTCGTCAAATTTGCCCAGCACGTCCGCCGCCTGGTTACGCTTAAGATGCACCAGGATGGTGGCGATGATCTGCGGATGCTCCTCACGAATGAGATCGAATACCGACTGTGGCTCCATAAAGTTGAGCGTCTCAATGCCGTTGCCGCCCTGATGGGTATCCAGCAGGTCTTCCAGCAGCGAGGAGGCACGCTCTTCGCCCAGCGCCTTCACCAGCACGCTGCGCAGATAATCGTTGGTATTGAGACTCAGTGCGGCATATTCGCTGGAGTCTTTCTTGAACTGTTCTAATACCATTGCCATCTGGTCGTGGGTAAAGCCCGCCATATTGACCATTGAGCTACTGATCTGCTTTACCTCGTGGGCGTTGAGGTGCTTGAACACCTCCGCCGCCAGGACATCTCCCAGCGTCAGCATGACGATGGCGCTTTTTTCTGAGGCATTCATTATTTAGGCTCCTTACTCATCCACTGGCGGATAACGAGGGCGATAACGCGCGGCTCCTGCTCTGCCAGCTCACGCAGCTGTTGACCATTGAGTTCCGTATCCACCCGCATCTGGGCGCGGTCGCGGTTGTTTTTCTCCGCAGCACGTTTTTTCGCCGCGATCTCTTCCTCTCGCGCCTCTTTCTCCATCTCCAGACGACGGATTGTGGTCTCCTGGTGGCGGATCCAGGCTGGCTGGACCAGCTTGCGCCACATCACCCAGGCGATAATCGCAATCACCAGGTAACGAGCAATCGCCATCAGCAGGACGTAGAAACTTTCCTGCTTCCAGAACGGCGGTACCGGAGCTTCCACCACGCCGTTAAACGCGGAGTTGAGAATATTGACGCTGTCGCCGCGCGCGGCGTTGTAACCAATCGCCTCTTTCACCAGGGCGTTGATGCGGGTCAACTCCGCCTCACCGATCGGGCCGGGTTTACCCTCTTCCCCCTGCGGCAAATGGTTGATGACCACGGCCACCGAGAGACGTTGAATACGTCCCGTATTGGATTTGGTGTGGGTTAGCGTGCGATCCACCTCAAAGTTAGTGGTCTCGTCACTGCGGTTGTTATACGGCTGGGCTGGCTCACGGTTGGCGCTGTTACCGGTGGTTTTCTCTTTATTGTCATCCGCCGGGGTGTTGAGCGGCTGGGTCAGCGGTGCGGTGGCCGGTGCGGGCGGTGTATTGCTCAGCGCTCCCGGCACGCCGCCTGCGCCGCGGCGGTTGCCCTGCTCAGAGAGGCTCGCCTGACGGCTGCGGATCGCCATTTTTTCAGGCTCGCTGTTCGGCTGATACTGCTCCAGCGTCTGCTCCTGCTCGGTGAAGTCAATCTGCGCCGTGACCTGCGCGCGAATATTTTCGTCCCCCACCAGCGGGGCCAGAATGCGCTGAATACGCTGCTGGTAGTCACTCTCAATGTCGTTGGTGTATTTGAGATGCGCCGTTTGCAAGCCGCGCACGCCGCTTTGGGTCAGCAGGTTACCGCGCTGATCGACAATGGTGACGCTCTCGGCAGAAAGCCCGGTGACGGCGCTGGAGATCAGATGGGTGATGGCCACCACCTGGCTGTCGTCAAGGGTGCGGCCCTGCAGCAGGTTCACGGTGACTGACGCGGTCGGTTTTTTCTGTTCACGGACAAACATCGACGGTTTCGGCGTGGCCAGATGCACGCGTGCGCTCTGAATCGGCCCGAGATTTTCAATGGTGCGCGCCAGCTCGCCCTCCAGGGCGCGCTGGTAGTTCACCTGCTCGGTAAACTGGCTGACGCCGAACTTCTCCTGATCGAGCAGTTCAAAGCCCACCGAGCCGCCTTTCGGCAGCCCCTGCTGCGCCAGCTTCATCCGCACTTCATGTACCTGGGATCCTGGTACCATGATGACGCCACCGGCGGTATCAATGCGATAAGGGACGTTGAGCTGCGAGAGCTGCGCAACAATCGCGCCGCCCTCTTCATCACTGATGTTGCTGAACAGCACCCGGTAGTCCGGCTCCTTTGCCCAGAACATTAAGGCGATGATGACGGAAAGCGCCGCAGCGCCGCAAATCACCAGCAAAAGCTTCGGACTGCTGCGAAGTGAGGACAGTATTGATTTAATTCGCTCTGCCGGATTGTTGGTTAAATCATTTAGTGTGGCACTCATGCCGTATTCCTGTATGAAATAGCACGCATCGGTGATGCGCGTCAGCTCACGAAATTCGCGAGAGTGATGTCGACGATTTCAAAAATATAAGAATTTTTCAGGCGGGCATTATCGTCTGAAAGGCGTTTTTTTTAAGGATAAATAAGCTCAAAGTTCTGTCGGCTTATTGGATTTTCTGAGGTTTTTATTCGCGTGTTAAGCTGTCGACGTTTAAAAGATGTGCAACAAACAGCGGTTTTTATCTCATTTACCAGGAATTGAACATGTCAGCAACATTAATGCATGGCGTACTCGATCAAATTCAGCGTCAGGCGCAGCAGGTCGGCGGGGCGTCTACTCGCCTCCAGTCTCCGCGCGGCGACACGCCCTCTTTTTCTGACGTTTTATTTAACAGTATTAACGAAATAAATAAAACCCAGGTCGAGGCAAAGAGCAAAACACAGCAGTGGATGTCCGGAAGTCACGATATTGCCCTGAATGACGTGATGCTCGCGATGCAGAAGTCTTCTATTTCATTCAGCTTTGGTATGCAGGCGCGAAATAAAATGATCGGCGCGTATCAGGAAATAATGAATACACCGGTTTAAGGTCTGCTCCTATTCTATGAGTGAAATTATCAGCACTTCTGCACGCTTATCCCTGAATACGCTTTCTTTGACCGACAGCGAATTACAGCGTGTCGGGAAATTAATTTATCAGCGCGCCGGAATTGTCGTCAACGCGCAAAAGCGGGAGATGATTTTTAATCGTCTCTCCCGTCGCGTGCGCACGCTGGGTCTTGCCACGTTCAGCGACTATATCGGCCTTCTTGAGTCGCACTCAGAACACCCGGAATGGCAGAACTTTATTAACGCGCTGACGACCAACCTGACCTCCTTTTTCCGCGAGGCGTATCACTTCCCGATCCTCGCGGAACATGCGCGCCAGCGCGCGTCGGGCTATCGCGTCTGGTGTACCGCCGCGTCAACGGGCGAAGAGCCCTGCTCTATCGCGATGACGCTGCACGAGCTGTTGGGCGCGTCGGTGGCCGGGCCGCGCATCTGGGCGTCGGATATCGACACGGAGGTGCTGGCAAAAGCGGAAGCGGGCGTTTACCGGCTGAGCGATCTGGATGCGCTGACGCTGGCGCAGAAGCGTCACTTCTTTCTGCGCGGCACGGGCGACAACAGCGAGTGGGTGAAAGCCAGACGGGAGCTGCTTTCCGCCATTCACTATCAGCAGCTTAATTTACTGGACGAGAAGTGGTCCGTACCCGGGCCGTTCGACGCCATTTTCTGTCGCAACGTGATGATTTATTTCGACGCGCCGACGCAGCAGCGCCTGTTGCAGCGCTTTGCGCGTCTGCTTAAGCCCGGCGGCCTGCTGTTTGTGGGCCACTCGGAACATTTTAACCACGCACATATTCCGCTGCGCCTGCGCGGGCAGTCGGTGTATGAACTGACGGAGGCCACACGGTGAAGGCGATTCGTGTGCTGGCGGTCGATGATTCGGCCCTGATGCGTAACATGCTCAGTGCGGTAGTCAATCAGCAGCCTGATATGGAAATGGTCGGCACGGCGCCGGACGCGTTTATTGCCCGCGAGCTAATTAAACAGCTCAACCCGGACGTGCTGACGCTGGATATCGACATGCCAGGGATGGACGGGCTGGAGTTTCTCTCCCGCCTGATGCGCCTGCGCCCGATGCCGGTCATTATGATTTCCTCCCTGACCACCCGAGGTTCGAAAGCGACCATGAGCGCGCTGGAGCACGGCGCGGTCGATTTTCTGCCCAAGCCAGAACACCGCGGGGCAGAGAATATCGAGACCTGGAGCCAACTGGTGGTGGAGAAGATCCGCGTCGCCGCTCGTGCAAAACTGGCACTGCACAGTCCCGTCACCCGACCGGTTCTCGCCGGTATTCCCGTACGTCAGCAGAGCATCATCGCCATTGGCTCTTCCACGGGCGGCACGGAGGCGCTGCGTCGGGTGTTGATGCCGCTGCCGGTCAGCACGCCGGGGATTGTCATCGCCCAGCATATGCCTGCCGGTTTCACCCACTCTTTCGCCCAGCGTCTCGACTCTCTGTGCCAGATTGCCGTGCGTGAAGCGCAGGATGGTGAACCGGTACGCCCGGGCTGTGCCCTGATAGCACCGGGTGACAGCCACATGGAGATCCTCGGCCACGACAACGGCTACCGGGTCAGGCTCAGCGATGCCCCACCGGTGAATCGCCATCGCCCCTCGGTGGATGTGCTCTTTGACTCGGTGGCACGTCAGGCCAGCAAACACGCCAGCGCCGCCCTGTTAACCGGCATGGGCGCTGACGGCGCGCGCGGCCTGCTGCACCTGCGCCAGACCGGGGCGTTTACCCTCGCACAGAGCGAAGCCACCTGCGTGGTTTTCGGCATGCCCCGGGAAGCCATTGCCCTCGGTGCCGCGAAAAAGGTCGTCGATCTTGACGATATCTGCCAGTGCCTGCTGGACAGTTTTCACTATAAAAATTCATCTAAAACCGACTCATGACATTAAGGAGATTTCCCCATGTCGGATAAAAACTTGCGTTTTCTGGTGGTGGATGACTTCGCCACCATGCGACGCATCGTACGAAACCTGCTGCAGGATCTGGGCTACAAGCACATTGACGAGGCCGAAGACGGTCAGGACGCGCTCAACAAACTGCGTGCAGGCGACTTCGATTTCGTCGTCAGCGACTGGAATATGCCAAATGTCGACGGGCTTGAGCTGCTGAAAACCATCCGCAGCGACGCGGCCATGGCAAAAATGCCGGTGCTGATGGTGACCGCGGAAGCGAAGAAAGAGAACATCATCGCCGCTGCTCAGGCGGGTGCCAATGGTTACATCGTTAAGCCGTTCACCGCTGCCACGCTGGAAGAAAAGCTCGGCAAAATCTTTGAAAAAATCGGGTAACCCCTATGAACACCCCGTTAAACATGCAGGCGGATAACGCCACAGAGATTTTCGTTCGCATCGGGCAACTGACCCGCCTGCTGCGCGACAGCATGGCCAACCTCGGTCTGGAACAGGCCATTATGGAGGTGGCGGATGCGTTTCCGAACACCCGCGACCGCCTGAACTACGTGGTCGGCAAGACCTCGCAGGCAGCCGACCGCGCGTTGACAAGCGTTGAAGTGGCGCGTCCCCTGCAGGAAGGGCTGAGCGATAGCGCCACCGCGCTGAGCACGCGCTGGGATGCCTGGTTCGAAAATCCGCAGCCGCTGGACGACGCCCGCGAGCTGGTCAAAGCCACCCGTACCTTTCTTCACCAGGTGCCGGATGTGACCCAGCAAACCAACCGCCAGTTGACCGAAATCATGATGGCGCAGGATTTTCAGGATCTCACCGGGCAGGTGCTGCAAAGCCTGATGCACGTTATTGAGACCGTTGAGAAAGAGCTGATCAGCGTGCTGGTGGAAAACATGAGCGAGCGCGATGCGATTGCTGAAACGGGCGATGCGCACCTGAAGAATGGTCCGCAAATCGATACCCGTGCCGAGGGGGTCGTTGCCTCTCAGGAGCAGGTGGACGATCTGCTGGAGTCTCTCGGCTTCTAATCCCGCCGGGCGAAAGGTATGTCAGAACAAAACGACAGCGAAAAAACAGAAGACCCCACACCCCACCGAAAGCAAAAAGCGCGTGAAGAGGGACAGGTTCCCCGATCGCGCGAGCTGACGAGCCTCCTCATGCTGCTGGCAGGCTGGGGGTTAATCATGGTCGCGGGGGGCTGGCTGGCAAAACAGCTGCAGCACCTGCTGCATAACGGTTTGACGTTTGACCGGCTGTTAGTCAGCGACCCGCAGCAGATGCTGCATCACGCCGCATCGCTGCTGGGGATCGCCTTCCTGGCGCTGCTGCCGTTCGTCGGCGGGCTGTTTCTCACCGCCGTCGCCACGCCGTCGCTCATTGGCGGCCTGAACATAAGCGCTAAGGCCGTGAAATTTAACCTGAAGAAGCTCAATCCGCTGAGCGGCATCAAGCGCCTGTTTTCCGGGCAAATGGTGTCGGAGATGGTGAAGAGCATTCTGAAGGTCACGCTGGCAGCGGTCGGCGGCGGACTGTTCCTGTGGTTTAACAAAGCGAAGTTTATCAGCCTGATGTTTGAACCGCTCGGCATGGCGCTTAGCGATATCAGCACCCTGCTGCTGGGCTGCATGCTGGCCATTATTTTATCGCTGATCCCGATGGTGGCGTTCGACGTGGTTTACCAGCTCTGGAGCAACTTTAAAAAGCTGCGCATGAGCCTGAAGGAAATCAAAGACGAATTCAAAAATCAGGAAGGCGACCCGCTGATTAAAAGTAAGGTTCGCCAGCTGCAGCGCCAGATGGCGCAGCAGCGAATGATGAGCGATGTCCCCACCGCCGACGTGGTGGTGAATAACCCGACCCACTATTCGGTCGCCCTGAAGTATCAGGACGGCGCCATGGGCGCGCCGGTGGTGGTTGCCAGCGGCAGCGGATTAATTGCCCTGCGCATCCGCGAGCTGGCCGAAGAGAGCCGGGTCCCCATGCTTGAGGCGCCGCCGCTAGCGCGCGCCCTGTATCGCCATTGTGACCCCGGCACACCGGTTCCCGCCGAGCTGTACAGCGCGGTGGCGGAAGTGCTGGCCTGGGTTTATGGCCTTAAGCGCTGGCGTAAAGGCTATGGCTTACGTCCGCTGACACCTAAAGATCTCCCCGTTCCCGTGGGGATGGATTTTGCACAAGAGAGTAGAGAGTGATGGCCAATATCGCCACCAAATTACGATTACCCAACATGAAGGAAACCCAGTGGCAGGTGCTGGCCGGGCCGGTGCTGATCATGACCATCCTGGCGATGATGATCCTGCCGCTGCCGACCTTTGTGCTGGACCTGCTGTTTACCTTCAACATCGTGCTGTCGATCATGATTTTGCTGGTCGCCATGTTTACACAAAATACGCTGGAGTTTTCGGCGTTTCCGACGGTGCTGCTGTTCTCCACCCTGCTGCGTCTGGCGCTGAACGTGGCCTCCACGCGCGTGATCCTGATGAACGGCCATACCGGCTCGGAAGCGGCGGGTCAGGTGGTGGAGGCCTTTGGTCACTTCCTGGTCGGCGGAAATTTCGCCATCGGGATTATCGTCTTCGTCATCCTGATCATCATTAACTTTATGGTGATCACCAAGGGTGCGGGGCGTATTGCGGAAGTGGGCGCGCGTTTCTCCCTCGACGGCATGCCGGGCAAGCAGATGGCGATAGATGCCGACCTGAATGCCGGACTGATTGGCGAAGAAGAGGCAAAACGCCGCCGTAAAGAGGTGACGCAGGAAGCCGATTTCTACGGTTCGATGGACGGTGCGAGCAAGTTTGTGCGCGGCGATGCCATCGCCGGACTGCTGATTATGGCGATCAATATTATCGGTGGTCTGGTGATCGGCGTGATGCAGCACGACATGTCAGCGGGCGTAGCCGGGGAAACCTATACCCTGCTGACCATCGGTGATGGTCTGGTGGCGCAGATCCCGGGGCTGGTGATTTCTACCGCCGCCGGTGTAGTGGTCACCCGCGTCGCCAACGATCAGGATGTGGGCGAGCAGATGGTGGGCCAGCTGTTTACCTCTCCACGCGTGATTGTCCTGGCGGCGGGCGTGATTGGTCTGCTGGGTCTGATCCCCGGCATGCCAAATTTTGTTTTCCTGCTGTTTACTGCCGCCCTGCTGAGCGTCGCCTGGTGGCTGCGCGGTCGCGAAGGCGATGTGAAAAAGAGCGGTGGCGTACAGGCCGATACCGATGCTGCGGAAGATGACGTGGCGCAAATCAACGAGGCGACCTGGTCTGATGTTCAAATGGAAGATACGCTCGGCCTGGAAGTGGGCTACCGCCTGATCCCAATGGTGGATCATGAGCAACAGGGCCAGCTGTTGACCCGCGTGCGCGGTATTCGTAAGAAGTTCGCCCAGCAGATGGGTTTTCTTCCCCCTGCCGTGCATATTCGTGACAACCTGGATCTGGCTCCGACGCACTACCGCATCCTGCTTAAAGGGGTCACGATTGGTTCAGGCGACGTTCAGCCGGACCGCTGGATGGCAATCAACCCCGGCTGTGCAGAGGGTGAAGTTCCAGGTACACCGTGCACCGAACCCACCTTTGGACTGCCTGCCCTGTGGATTGACGAAGTTCACCGTGAACTGGCGCAGACGCTGGGCTACACGGTGGTTGACCCGAGTTCAGTGGTGGCAACGCATCTTAACCATCTTATCAGCACCCATACCGAAGAGCTGTTTGGCCGCCAGGAGGCGCAGCAGTTGCTCGATCAGATCACCAAACAGTCTCCTAAGCTGATTGAAGATTTGATCCCAGCGGTCATCAGTCTGACCACGCTGCATAAGGTGCTGCAGAACCTGCTTGCCGAACGCGTGCCGATCCGCGACATGCGGACCATCATCGATACGCTGGCAGAGTTTGCCACCGCCCAGAGCGATGCCGACGAGCTGACCACCCGCGTGCGTGCACGTCTCTCCCGCGCTATTACCCAACAGTGGTTCCCGGGCGACGGGGATATTCAACTGATTGGGCTGGATTTGTCGCTGGAACAACTTCTGGTACAGGCAACCCAGAGCGGTAGCGCCATCGAACCTGGCATTGCGGAAAACCTGATGAAGCAGACCGAACAGGCGCTGCAGCATCAGGAGGGATTAGGCGCACCGCCGGTGCTGCTGGTCAATCCGGCCCTGCGCCTGATGCTGTCCCGCTACCTGCGTCGTATTTTCCCGCAGATGGCAGTGCTGTCCAGCCAGGAGATCAATACCTCCCGCAACGTGCGGATGACGTATCTGATTGGAGGAAAAGGATGATGAGAGCAGGGGTAGTCCTGCTTCTGATTTCGCCGTTGGCGATAGCGGCTGACGGCTCCTGGAGCAACCAGAGCTTTGGCGGCACGCTGACCCGCGGCCAGCAGGTACTGAAAAGCAAACCGGTGCAAAGTGCCTCTCCCCTGCCTGCGGGAGTTGTGGCATCCCGCATACACTGGAAAATCGCGACCCATGGGCTGACCCCGCCGGGGTTTCGCATTCGCCTGTGCAGCGCGGCACGCTGCCTGCCGCTGTCCGGTTTTTCCGGCGAGCAGCGTCTGCCTGCCGGTATGCCAGCAGGCGGGCCGTTTCGTTTCGAGTATTATTCTGTCGCGGGCGGGCGTCTTGACGCCCCGTTAACGGTGCTGAGTAATCAGGTTACGGTGAGTTACCGTAACCGCGGTTAAGCCCGAGCATGACCGGCAAACCGGTCATGCTTGCGGTACAACTTAGAAATCGACGCGCAGGCCGACACTCCCCACCACCGGCGACTCAACATGCTCGCTCTTCGCGTAGCTCGCATCCAGCCAGACCTCGGTTGACGGTGTTACTTTCACGCTGATACCGCCCGTGAACATCCCACCCGTTCCGGTGAAGTCGTTGGTAAAGTCATAGGTTTCGTTAATGCGCGTACTGCCGTTTTTGACCAGCCCCTGACGCAGGGCCGCCGTCGCATAAGGCATGACCTGCACCTCACCGGCCTCCAGACGCGTGCTCACGCGCAGACCGGCTTGCGCCTGCAGTGAACGTCCGTCGCCGGTTTCCGCCGTCATCCCGTTGTTCAGTTTGACGTGCTCAGACGGGGTCATCCAGCCGTCGAGCCCGGCAAACGGCGTCAGACGCGTGGCATCGCTCAGGGTGATGTGACGACCCGCTTCCAGCCCCAGTCCGTATCCCCAGCTGTTCCAGTCGGCACGCGCCGTTGCGCCATCGCTCATGCGGGCGCTCAGCTTGTTGGCAAAATGGTTAATCTGCGCGGAGCCGCTGGTATACCAGCCGTTAGCCGAGTTCAGCGTGGCATACAGACCGCCACCGTAGCTGGTGACACGGCTCTGGCCGCCGCGGGCATGTTTAACCTGACCGGTTGACTGGCTCAGCCAGGCCCCGGTGGTGAGATCCCCTGCATTCAGAGAAGTCACCTTATCGCCGCCCAGCATCATGCCGTTCTGTTCCAGGCGGTAGGCGGAACCCCAGGCACCGTCGACATCGCTGCGGCTGTGCAGCACAGTGCCCCACATGCCGGACTGCGGCCGGGTGCGGGTATCGTCAAGACGCGAGCGCAGGACGTTCATTTCATACTCATGGATAAACTGTGGCGCGGACGCCATCGACAGCATTGCATCGGTAGACGCGGAGGTTGAACCTGGCGCCTGCACCAGCTCCCACTGATTGCCATTACGCACCAGCGTATGCTGCCAGGCTCCCACGTCGAGGCGCCCCCCATTCAGGGCAAACTCAGCATCACCGCCGCCGGTTCGCACCAGGGTCAGCGCGTCGCGACCGGCCTCACGACCGCTGGCCGCCACGTGCAGGGTATGTTTCCCGGAGGCGCTGCCGGTAATATCCAGAAGATCGGCTTCGCCCGTGCGGAGATCGGCATTCATCACAAAATGGCCGCTGCCGGAGAGCGTACCGAGCGTCAGGGTGCGGTACTCCTCGCCTGCGGCAAATTTCACCGTTCCGCCCGCCATGGAAAGGGATTTGATATCGGAATCCGCCGTCATTTCATAGAGGGAGGAGTTGTCCAGCGACAGGGCATTGACGTTGGTCATGCTGCCGGAGAGGTGGCTGCCGTTGCGGAGCGCGACGTCCACTACAGCCCCCTCTTCCGCACGGACAGTGCCTGCGGCCTGGCTGGCGTTGAGCGACAGGGAGACCTCACTGCCCTTTCTGGCGGTCAGAAGTTCACCGGTATCGGAGCCAGCGGTGCTGCCATTTGTCAGGAGAATATCCTGCGTCCCGGTGCGGGCCATAAACGCAGGACCGTTTACTGCCCAGACGCTGGAATGATCCAGACCAACCTTGTTCTTGCCGTTGAGGGATATGCCGGACTGATATCCCTTTATGGTGCTACCGATAAACGTGCCGTTGGTATCGTCAAAATCAACGGCTCCGGTGTACATTTCGTTGTTATTGGCAATCACGCCATTCTCGACGATGACCTCGGCATTATTCGTCACGAATTGCTGCATGCGGACTTGTGCCGCAGCTAACTGAGCATCATACACAACAAGCTGGGTTTCAATCGTCGTGTTCCGCAGCCGGGAGTCCCCCATCAATGCGGCGAACTTAACGCTGGCATTATCAATGGTTGCCGTACTGACAGCGTCCAGCATCAGGTAATCATTAATCTGACCACCGTCCATGACCAGATGGCCGTCAGAGATGGTCACGTTACCGGCAACCGCATCCTTTGCGGTTAGCGTCGCGCCATTTTGAACCTGATAGTCTTCATTACTGGGGAGCGACCATCAATCAGGGTGTCTTTTTCGATGAGGGTGGCGGCAGAGGAAGCACCGGCGGTGCCAAGTAGTGTGACGAGGATCGCCCTGCGAAGCGGCGAAAAATAAAATAACGGTTTCATGAATTGCCTTTCTGATTAGAAATAAACAGAGAGGAGTTCCTCTCTGTTTATTCATCGGTGAAAAGACAATCAACTGAAATTATTCGGCCAGCATACCCTCTTTTTTGCGCTCGGCTTTAAACAGCGCCACTCGCCCTTCAATGAGGATCTCCACATGACCGAAATAGCGGGAGAGCAGAGACGCTAATCCTTCTGCGCTGTCGGTGCGGTTAGAAAAGATGCCTTTTTGATTATAAATTCGCATCAGTTTTCGCCCGAACCGATTATGACCCGCATCGTCACCCAGAATGGTTGCGCCAAATAAACATCCTTCTTTCGTTAACGCCGTACTGGCGTGGGCAATCACCTCTGCTTTATCGTGCATTTCGCCGGGCAGGCAGTGGAGCAGATAGAACATCGACACGGAATCAAATTGCTCGCGCAAATGCGGTGGGTACGGGTCGAACACATCATGCAATATGGACGCTTTTATTCTCTTTCTGCCCACGCGGGCCTTCGCCGCCTCCAGACTGGAACTGTTCAAATCAAGCAGCGATATGTCGCAGAGATCCGGCGTAAACGTCAGGTAATAACCGGTTCCGACCCCCACATCGAGGTGGTTATTTTTCATGTTATTTCTGAAATGGGGGATAAGATGCCGCTTTGTGTCGCATTGCCAGGCATAGCGGTTAGAAACCTGAAGCACCCACCAGTCGTACAGCTTCAGTGAGAGTGGCGTATAGGCTTTTATTCCATCACGTGTTTTTTTATTCATAGGCTCCCTGCGCGATCGCTGCAGTAAAAAAGGCCACACCGGGTGGCCTGAGTCGTCAGAAGTAGAAGGTAAATTGCGCGACACCGCCAATCGTGCGGTCGCGTCCGGCAATGGCGGTTACGTCAAACTGCATGGCCTCACCGGCGGAAAGCCCGACACCGCCCGTCACCACGCGGCGGTCGTTGCCGCGCATATCAAGACGATAGCCCGCCCGCAGCTGCACCCAGTCGGCGGTGCGCCATTCCGCGCCAAAGGCCGCGTACTGGTTTTTGTCGATATACTGGAAATTGCTGACCGGTGTCAGGTCAATATCGGCCCCCAGCGTGACAGGACCGGTTTGCCAGGCGGTACCGGCAGTAAGCTGTGGACGGATCACAAAAGCAGGCTGATAGCCGTTCACCTTTCGGGTTTTCACGCGGTTCTCAAACAGGTTTTGCGCGGAAAGCGCCACCATCCAGCCTGGCGTCGGCGAGGCAAAGAGACCGGCGTCGATGTTGGCGCTCATGGTCTGGTGCTGCCAGTTGCCATCGCGCAGATCGGAGCTGTCATAGTTGTTGATGGCAACGTTATAGTTCCACGTTTCAATACGCTGGATCTTCGGCGTGATGCCAACGCCTGCAGGAATATCCCCCACGGTAAACGGATGGGCAATCGACACGCCATATTCCGTGACCAGCGCCGCCATCCCTTCAGCGCGGGAGGTCAGCTTATCCAGATCCTCCTCCACCGGAATAATAGATCCATTGGCAACGCCTTCGAGGTACTCCAGATCGCTCTGACTGACCAGCGCACGGGCATTGCCCTTCGCCCAGCTGTTAACGGATAGCGCGATGGGCAGTGAATCATCCGGCACCGCCAGCACCATCGCCAGCCCGACATTCGCGTACGCATTTTCCCCGGAAAGACCAGCAACCATATCCCCCAGTTTGCCTGCGGCCTGCGCCTCATTGCCGGTGCCAATGGCGCTTTCCAGCCTGTCCCAGGCCGATTTGACATCATCAAAACCATCAATCAGGTTGGCCGGATCGCTGACCTGCGCGCCGAGGGACGGTGCAATCAGGCTGATTTTATCCTGCGAGCGCGACGTCGCCAGCAGGGCCGGGTTGACCAGTGGCGCCACGCCAAAGTGTGCCGACGCCACGCCGGTGCCCCCCATGGCGGTGCTGCGGGCGTCAAAACCGTTATAAGAAGCAGAGGCAAAAGGGACTGTCGCGCTAAACCCTGCAATTAACAGGCTGCGCATAATAATATTCGTTTTCATTTTATTTCCAGAGTCATATTGAGTGGCGCGTGATAGCGCACATTGCGTGTGGTATAAATTGCTCTTTATTATGCTATCAGGAAGTTCAATCTGTTTATCTGGCAATAACCTTAAAGACCTTTCTACTATTTACGACTTTAGTGAATAGAATAAATTATTTACCCCCTTATCACCCGAAATGCTTACAATTGTCATCGCTTATTAACGTTATAAAGGATTGCCTGTAAAAAACAGGCTGCCATAATAGATTCCCAACCATTATTTGTGAGAGAAAAACCGTGCGCTATTTCGCTGTCGTGGTTTCATCAATATTAATGTGTGGCTCTTCTCTGGCCACGTCCGTAAACGCCGCAACCCTGCCTGAGCTGGCAGAGGCCTTAAATACACGGTTCGACGTGATGAAGGATGTGGCAGGCTATAAAGCGGCGAACCATCTTCCCGTTGAGGATCTCCCGCGGGAAAAAAATGTGCTCCTGAAGGCGCAGAGCGCTGCCCGTGACGCCATGCTGGATCCGCAGAGTATTGACGCGTTTGTCCAGACGCAGATGGCCATCAGTAAAAATATCCAGTATCGCTACCTTGACCGCTGGCGTTTACAGCCAGAAAAAGCGTGGCAGCCCCGTCCCCTGAAAGAAGTCAGAGCACAAATTCTGGAACTGGATAATACGCTCCTGAATCTGATTAGCCGTCAAATCCTGACCGGTGGTGGGTTTGGTGAAGAGCAGGACCGCACGCTGGCCCGGTTGCTGGACGATAAGCAGCTCTCTGACCTGGAGAAGGCACAACTGATTGACGCGCTCGGGAAGATTAAACGTCGCTAACGATCTGCCTGAGCCCGTCATGATGTCGACGGGCTCAGGGTTTCATTACTTATTTTTCAATGCACATTGTGCAACATCAGCCTTTAAGGCCTTAATTTCATTCTGCTGCTCGCGTACGGCTTCAATCAGCGGGGCCACCAGCTTTTGATAGTCGACCTGTTTTTTCCCGTCTTCCGTTTTGACCAGTTCCGGGTAGACCTTTTCCACATTCTGTGCGATTAAGCCGACATCCTGGCTTTTATTCTCTTTCCAGGTATATGAGACCCCTTCCAGCTGGAGAATTTTGTCAAGAGAGCCCTCCAGAGGACGAATCTCTTCTTTCAGGGTTTCATCGCTGAAAGGGCAGCATTTTGCGCCAAGATCGGCCAGGGCAGAGGCGGAAAACATCAGAGGAATAGCAATAAACGCGACTTTCTTTAACACCATAATCACTCCATAAATGTGTGTGAGACACTGGATATTCAGGGTTATGCATTTAAAAATAAGCGTGTCAGCAAGATATCCCCGCACTGACAATTAAACGGTAGCAACATTTTTTATTTCAAACCATACGGACTACCGGACAATAAGCGCTGATTATTGCCAGCAATTATCGCGAATAAGCTGGTCGTCTGTCCGCTATCTAAAAATAATCTTCCTGTGCAGTTCTATTCGTTTATTACACATTTGGAACCGGGAGGCATCGCGTAAAATATTGCCCCCATTACACTCACAAGGGTCATCATGAGAACTGTTATTTTGTTGATTGCGGCAGTGGGCCTGACGGCGTGCCAGACAAAGCGTGAGCTACCGGTTCAGGTGGCACCGCCGGTCGCCGCCGCAGCACCAGCATCTGTTGCAGAGGAGGTCGCCCCGGTTACCGCAGTTTCACCAGAGGAAAGACTGAAAGCGTGTCATCAAAAAATAGATGCACTTAAACACTACGATAAGAAGCGGGCAAACGCGGCACGCTATGCCCTCTCCAGGGCGATAAAAGCAAAAGCCGACACGCAAGCCAGCGCAGCGCATATTTCGCCTGAAGCGCTACACTATGCTGTGTACCATCAGGATCAGAGTGTCGAGGTTATCTGTACGCAAGTTTCGCAGCGCCTGGACAGACTGATTCTGAGCAAAGTGATGAAAACATCTACCTGAACTCTTTTGTCAACACTCTGCCGCCCGGTACAGCGTGTTCACTCAAGTCCACTCTTCAGCGTGGTTTTCTCAATGGGAGTTTTGTCACTGAAAGGAAACGGAATAAATGATTGAATAATGGCAGAGAGGCTAGCCTCTCCTGCCATTCCGACATCTCACCGTTTTGTAGTTGCCTTCATGCCCAATTCTCAACAGCACCGATTATGTTGGAGAGTTTCTAGTCGGTGATCTCTGGGGGCATAGCCCCGTTTACAATGGAAGCATAATTCGCTTTTTCAGCTTCAACTGGCGGGATGTGCCCGAGACGTTCCAGTTATCTGTGAATGTTGTACCATTCCCACCACGTCAGCGTCGCCAGTTCAACCATTGCGCGGTATTCCAGCGCAGACGGTGTCCCCCGCCTTTTAAAGGTTGTTGATGCTTTCGGACATTGCATTTTAATACAAGTCAGTGTTTTTCCCGTGGAGGCCAGAAACGTAGCTTCCTTCAGCCGTTGTATGTATGCTTGTAAGGTGTGCTATGAGCCTTTGTCCTAGTGATGGATAATTCCGTACAGGCGACGGGACCACAGTGTCTACTTAAGCGCATCTACTACGAACGTCGTCTCCATCGACGACGACATTCGACAAGCCTACGATGACCCCAGGGAACACGTCTATGTATCTGATGAACGCTACATATGCGAAGTTCTGAGATATGCTGACGCAGCTCTTGGTGCTGATGGTATGTTAATCCAATTCATGGTAAACCGGTCCGACCCCAAAGATCCTGCTGCGGGGAACCAGTAGAGGCAGTATCTTTTCCACAAACGGCCGAACTCCGACTTTACATAATGAGCGAAAGTCTGCCGCAGGATATTGAATCGCCACGGGTTTAACAGACACCTCAGAGTCATTTAAGATGACTTAAAGAGAGGTGCCCATGAGCGGTAAACGTTATCCCGAAGAGTTTAAAATTGAAGCAGTCAAGCAGGTTATTGATCGCGGTCATTCTGTTTCCAGCGTTGCAACACGTCTCGATATCACCACCCACAGCCTTTACGCCTGGATAAAGAAGTACGGTCCGGACTCATCCACTAATAAAGAACAGTCAGATGCTCAGGCCGAGATCCGCCGACTCCAGAAGGAACTGAAGCGGGTTACTGACGAACGGGACATATTAAAAAAAGCCGCGGCGTACTTCGCAAAGCTGTCCGACTGAGGTACGCCTTTATTCGTGACAACTCCCGTTGCTGGCCTGTTCGTCTGCTCTGCAGGGTGCTGGATGTTCATCCCAGTGGCTTTTACGCCTGGTTTAAGCAACCGTATTCTCAGCACCACCAGGTAGATCTGAGACTGACGGGACAGATCAAACAGTTTTGGCTGGAGTCCGGTTGCGTTTATGGTTATCGCAAGATCCATCTGGACTTACGGGATAGCGGGCAACAGTGCGGAGTGAACAGAGTCTGGCGACTGATGAATCGTGCCGGGATAAAGGCTCAGGTCGGGTACCGGAGCCCTCGGGCACGCAAAGGCGAGGCCAGTATCGTGTCACCCGACAGGCTCCAACGACAGTTCAATCCGGATGCTCCGGATGAGCGTTGGGTAACGGACATAACCTACATCAGGACTCACGAAGGCTGGCTGTATCTGGCCGTGATTGTTGATCTGTTCTCACGCAAAATTATCGGCTGGTCAATGCAATCCCGGATGACAAAGGACATTGTCCTGAACGCACTGCTGATGGCTGTATGGCGGCGTAATCCTCAAAGACCGGTGCTGGTTCACTCGGACCAGGGCAGTCAGTACACAAGCCATGAGTGGCAGTCGTTCCTGAAATCACACGGCCTGGAAGGGAGTATGAGCCGTCGCGGTAACTGTCACGATAACGCGGTTGCAGAAAGCTTTTTCCAGTTACTGAAACGCGAGCGGATAAAGAAAAAGATCTACGGAACGCGGGAAGAAGCCCGCAGCGATATTTTTGATTACATCGAAATGTTTTATAACAGTAAGCGTCGGCATGGTTCGAGCAATCAGATGTCACCGACAGAATATGAAAACCAGTATTATCAACGGCTCGGAAGTGTCTAGATTATCCGTGGCGATTCATATTTTTGCTACAAGATAGTTCCGGACTTCCCGTTCCAGCTCTTTGAGAAGTTCGCGCTCAGAGATGGTGAGGCTGCTTTCACTACTGCCTGCATCCACCCACGATGACGAATCCAGGTTCATACGGTGTCGGTGCTGCAGCCAATTTTAGGCGGGATAGAATGGATAGTCGCATGCTCAGAATGGTACTCATCGCACTGTTCCAGCAACATACTGGCCACCCTCTCACGTATTTCCCGAGAGTAACAATTTGATGATTTTCAAGTCATTTTGATCTCCTTTTACTTAGCGCTAAGTCTCGCGGAAACCCGGCAGGGCTCAGTCTATATCTGTAGTGGAACGTAGCTTCTGCGATCCTAAAAACTCTTATCCGTGAGCTGGACAGTAGAGGACAATGCCCCTTCTGTCATCAGCTCATTCCCGGCAACGATGGCGGTAGTGTTTACGCTGGATTCGCCGGGAGAGCAACGACTATCAGAAATACTGGAGCTAAATGGTGTAGATAACCTAACGCTCCGGTTGTCGCCTCCAGTCGACTTACCTTTGCCTCCCGGGTCTGTCGCTGATTAATGCCTAGGCGAACACTCAGTGTTGAAGAAAGCTATGCGTTCCGCTTCATGGAGTCGATCTGCCAGAAAGAACCGCAACTGAAAATGAAACAATAGTTATCCCTCGGCTTCTACCATGTGTTGAAATCTGAGAAAAGATAACAGTTAATACGATGGTTCTCTGAATTCAGACAGAGTGGCCCCCTTGACATTAGGTGTGTTGCAGCTGGGATGGATGCTGCTGAAACAGCAATACACGATGCGATAAGCAGCAGATTGACTAACGGTATTGAAGAAAACAATCTAAATCGTTTGAAAATGCTTCAAGAAGAGATGTATGTTCGGGCTGGCTTCGAGTTACTGCACCAACGAATCATGAACCCACGAACATGAAAATCCCCATTAAAACAAACACCATTTTTGGCGTGATATCATTCATCTGTCAGACATTTTGTTTTATTCTCTTACTGCGGGCATCCACGTCCCGGACAACAGAGATACAAAAATGAATCTTTCCCCCGAAATTTACCAAGCCAGCCAGAAAATCACGCCCGTGTTAACAAATTCTCACGCAGGAAAAATATCAAAACCGTATCCGGTAGCCTCCTTCCCGACTGTGCTGGAGAATATTATCCGTTCCTTGCACGAGTCTACGCACATCCCCGTAGAGCTCGTCGGTAATGTTGTCCTGGCTGCCACATCGCTCGCCTGCCAGTCACTAATAGATGTCGTTCAACCACATACGAATATGCCGGAACCGTGTTCACTTTACCTTATGACCATTGCTGAATCGGGAGAAGGCAAAACGACCATCAATAAATTGGTGATGAAACCTCTTTATGCTTACGCCGCTGAAATGAAGCGTGAATATGAAGAAAAGCTTATTCCCTACCGACGTGAACACAACATATGGAAAATAAGACATCAGGCCTTAAATAGCAATCTGCGGCAGGCCATTAAAAAAGGGTATTCTGGTGAAGATGAAGAGCGCGAAATTGTAAAACATGCGAAATACGAACCACAGCGCCCAGCTCGCCCGAATTTTATTTATGAAGACACGTCGCTGAAGGCACTTGTTGAAGGCCTCGGTGAACATCCGGAAGCTGGATTTATTTCTGACGAAGCCATCACGTTTTTTAAAAGCTACCTGAAAAACAATCCGGGCCTTCTGAATAAAGCATGGGATAGTGAAATGTTTGATTTCCGCCGGGCGGACGGAGAGGTTTACCAGATTAAACCACTCCTGACATTTTCCCTGATGTCCCAGTCGGAAGTGTTCAATGAATATTTAAAAAAACATACCAATACCGCCAGAGCCAGTGGATTCCTTTCTCGATTTTTATTTGCATGGTGTGAAAGCACCATTGGCTCCCGTAACGGACATGCTGATTTTACCAACACAGAGCAGGCGCTGAGTATTTTTTATGACCGAGTCAATGAATTATTGAGGCAGAATAAAGTCCGTTTCAATGACAATACATATGCCCCAAAAAAAACATTAGCACTGTCAGAGCGGGCCCTGACATCCTGGAAAAACAATCGGACTGAAACAGAAAAGAAAATTACCGCCGGAAATGAATGGGAGCATATTCGGGACATTGCCTCAAAATCAGGTGCCAATACCCTAAGATTAGCCGCTCTGTTACAGTATTTTTATGATGACACCTCAGAATATGTTTCACAGGGAGCCATGGGGTCAGCAATTACCATTATGGACTGGTACCTAAATCAGGCCAGTCAGATATTCTACTCGCAATCTGAACGCTGGCAGTTTGAGCTGGATGTCCGAGAACTGTACCACTGGATTGTAAACCGGATACGACAAAATAATGGTTTTGCCATTCTGAAAAATGATCTTGAGAAATTTGGACCACACCGGTTGAGGCGGACGCATAAGCTCACCCCTGTTCTGAACCAGTTAATCAGCCAAGGGTATTTCAGCGTCATTCAGACGATTAAAAATGGTGCCCTTTATGTCGCACCCAACCTTTCGAATGGCATGTTTATACTGCCTACCGGGTGTAATTACACTGACCATATTATTATCGCCCAGTCTCCAGCTAACACTAATGGCCGACCTTATCCGGTGGATATCACAGGCTTCTGAACACCCAGCATATCCCGGAAAAATGTAAACATAACTCAAAAAAAATCGAAAGCAGGAGCGCTTCGAATGAAAGAAAGATGGCCCAACTCCCTTGGCTGATAAGCAGGTTAAAATAACATCGATTTTAATACCATTACCTCATTAATTCCCGGCTTCGATTGCTACTGTAGCAATCGAAGCCAGACAATTTTTACGTAGAAAATCTTTTTAGTATGTTTTTCATACTGCCCTTGAGTCTTTCCAGTCATCAGCAGATATGTAAACCTGGCCCTCTACCGAGATAGCGGCTTTCGAGCCAGCAGGATTAACTTGCTTAGGAATAAAATTCCACGTCATAACCGATATTAAAGTAAGACATTTTCATGACAAAAATATACGTTATTTCCCCCATCGACATCACTTATGAACCAACGGCAATAAGCAACCCGATTAAATGTGATTCGGAAACAAATCATGCTTAATTAATTTATAAAACCATTTATCACCACATCCTTAAATTTCGAAACGCAACCCATTCCGGACATATTATTACTGAGCAATCTTCAGGTTCTTTTATCTGCATGACGATTTACCGATATTCTAATTAAATGAAAGACAGAACACTAGGAAAAATTTATTCATCATTAACCTGGCACACCTCCATAACATTCCTCTCGCCTGTAGAGAAATAAATCAGTATTGACTACAGCCAAAATTACGCTGACTATCAGAGTTATCTTTGCTGTAGTCTTTGGCCAAATAGTTTAACCTGTCAGTGACATTTGATAACTGTGCCGTATAATCATTATTGTTTTTACTCAAGTGGTAGTAACAACTGGCAGGAAACTCTACCAGCGGATAATATTGCTGATGATTATTCACAGTATTTAGCGCCAGTGCTCGAACCCAGGCCTCCATAATCATCATGGCGAGATTGTGGGTATATTCTCCATCTATGCTGGTATAACTCCCAGGATATGCATAGGCTTCTCGATTAAAGAGTAAGGCCACGTGATAATGTTTTTTACCGTATTCATTAAACTCCCTTGCCCAGATATGACGAACACGACAAGGATGAACACGTTTACCTGCATTAAATTTTTTTAGTAAGTCAGCTTCAATCTGTGCTTTAAGTGAAACAATGAAACGGGTGACTATACCTGAGTCGGACTTATATGAGCCTGTTTCAATTTCAGGCAAACGAAGGTCTACTCTCAAAACCATTACACGGGGATATTCACATAAGGCTTTAGTGATAGTATCCTGAATACGTTTAACGTGGTTTTTATTCAGTGTGCCGTAGCTGTTAGTATTGATGCTCATGATGAAAGACCTTATGTTAGTGAGTTTGTTCAATAGGATACACACAGGCAGTAATAAATTATTTTCTTCCTTGCAGATCATTATCCGAAAGTGATATGATTATGTTTTATTGATATGTCATAGGGCGCAACCTTATAGGTTGTTCATGCTCACTGTTTTTTATATTATCTAATTTTGCACACATAACAATTACACAGGTACTAATAAATATATCTATATTTATATATTACCAACCCGACAAGTGCCAACTCAAGTTTATATGAAATACAACAAAAGAAAGAAAGCACTTAAATTATGTGTTTTTACATCAGAAATCCTATTATTTTTACTCTCAAGTTAGCCCTCTACCCTCATATAATAGACAACGTAAAACTGTTCTGTTGCACCTGCTTTGTCATACTTCAAACTGTCCTCTCAACATGAGCTGTTCATCTCCTTGAAAAATTAAATTCAAAAAAATTTCAGCTCCATATTACCTATGTGAGAATGGAAGCAGAAATACTTCCATTTTATTTTTTCACTCATGGAGGTTAATGTGTCCGATAAAACTGAACAGGGCCTTGATACCCTAAAGCAACAGCTGTCTATCCTGCCAGAAACACTCTCCAGCACGATACTGAACCGCATCCGGCAGCACATCCATTACGAACCAGTCATTGGTATCATGGGTAAAACAGGGAGTGGAAAAAGTTCGCTCTGTAACGCTCTCTTTCAGCAGCCCCTCAGTCCGGTCAGCGATGTACAAGGCTGTACCCGTGAACCGCTTCGCTTCACACTCGATACAGGCGGATGCCGCATGACGCTGGTTGATTTACCCGGAGCAGGAGAATCTCTCATTTATGACCGTGAATATCAGCAACTGTATAAAGAACAACTACCGAAGCTGGATCTAATTCTTTGGGTGATCAAAGCAGATGACCGGGCCTGTGCGACCGATGAGGCGTTTCACCGGTTCCTGCTCAAATGCGATGTCTCACCAGGCAGCATTGTATTCGTCATTAACCAGGCCGATAAAGCAGAACCGTCGCTGGAATGGGACAGGGAAGCGTCTCAGCCCTCCACCGGCCAGTTGCTGACGCTGACCGCCCGAAGTGCAGCCATTTCACAACAGTTCTCCTGCCCATATCCTGTGCATGCGGTGTCGGCAAAAACCGGTTACAACCTGGCCCGTCTGGTTGAAACCATGATATTTGCCCTCCCCCCGAAGGCCAGTAGCGGCGTGTTTCGTCAGGTCAGGGAAGAACACCGGACTACAGAGGCAGAGAGTACCGCCCGAAAAGATTTTGGCGATCTGCTAAGTGAGCTGCTCAGCCGGATAGTGGACGCATTTCCGTTACCAAAACCCGTCCGGGAAGCGCTGGTAACGATCCGCGAAGGCATAGTGAATGCCGCCTCTGCGCTGTGGCATTGGTTTTTTTGAAAACCGGGAAAATGATACTCATGAAGCTGAGATGGCCTCTTTTATGCGTGCTGCTGGAAATACTCTGCAGACGGACGGTAACCCGCTCCCTGTTTTACTGCAGGTGCGCAGTCTGGCATGGACAAAAAATCCATAATGTCCATTTGGCTGTCATCATTCTGCTGCGCATCTTGTTGTGTTTACTGAGTAAGCGATTTATACAATGCAGCAGAACTGCCTCCTTTAGCCTTGCCAACTTCATCTGCTGACCTCATTAATGACAGGATATGACCATCTGCAGTCCCCTTTCAGAACAAGGTGCAGTCTTTCTTTTAAATTCAGAAAGTTATAATTGGAAAAATAAATCATCTTTTCTACCAGTCTTTCTCATAGCTGGTCACAACCTGTCCATCACGTCCTGCATAATAACCGCGTGAGTTATTTCAGTATTTTTCATTTACGGAGGGCATATGCGCGCCACGGATCCTGCGCATCGACACGACAGGCTGGCACTCAGGCTGTCAGTTATTATCAGCCGGCTTCTTACCGGAGAATCCCTTTCACTGAAAACTCTGTCAGACGAATTTGGCGTATCCGAACGTACACTGCGCCGGGATTTCTCTCAGCGCCTGCTTCATCTGGATCTCACTGGTGATAACGGCTTCTGGCGTTTACGAACGAACCCGATGCGTGATCATACTCCTGGCGCGCTGGCATTTGCCCGCAACACCGGAATTGCCCGACTAATTCCCTCACAGAGCCGCCAGTTAATGCAGCTGTTGATGAATGAAAATGGGACATCTCCGTGTCTGATAGGTCATGTATATCAGCCTGCAGGGATCCGCCCGGACTGCTTTCAGCGGCTTGCTGAAAGCATTTACCACCATCGGATGGTCAGCCTGCTCGTTAAGGGTATTCATCACGACTACCTTGAGCCTTACCGGCTGATTTTTTCACATGCAAAGTGGTACCTGGTGGCCTGCCGGAAGGAAGTAATTCAAGTTTTTTCCCTTGACGAAATTATCTCTGTCTCACTCTCAGAGCAGAATTTCAAACATCGCAACGAGACTAGCGCGCTTATCGTCATGGAGGACTTCATCAATGCGCTTCCGCATTTTCACTTTATCAGCAACGTTATGCATACCTTCAGAGAGCATTCTCCCGAGACTCATATCAAACCAAAAGGAGTCAAAACATGAAACACGCTACCCCCATTCTGTTAAGTGCAGGAATAATGCTGGCATCGATGTCAGCTGTAAATGCCGCCACGCCCGATGCACTTATACAAGCGCATCACCAGCGCTGCGGTAAGCCCGTCTTCTATGCGCAGACCGCTAGCCACAAAAAAGAGGTCGAGATTTGCATCATCACCCCGTCAGTATCGTATTCATTCGGAAAGACCGGCGAAATACATAAGGAAATGAACATTTCCGTACCGGCCACCGCCACCTCGTATGCATACCAGAGCAATCAGGTTATCAGCCTGCAGGAATTTACTGTCCGGAACGGTGATATCTCATACCTAGTATCTGCCGGGACAAACGATGAAGGTAAACCTTTCGCGTCCCTAGACGTTTATCAGGGAACACCCGATGCGGGTAAGCATCTGGCAGAAATCCGGCTCGACCCGGATACGGTGGTGAACAACATCAGCCATGCCCTTGCACAGGAAGGTGTGGCGCAATCAGACAGCCTCTGAACACAGATGTCTAAACATATGGATATTTACAGAATGATTAACAGGCAATTAAAAATGACGACAGCTCCCAGGGGCGTATTAGTGGTCTTCACTCTTATGTCAGCTCTGGCCGTCAGCGGTTGTGGTGATAAGAACGAAAGCGAGTTTATCAGGGGCTGCAAGTCCAGTGGGGGAACCACCGCGGTCTGCAACTGTATTTGGGATACGCTTAAGACGATATATACCCACGGGGAACTGGAGAAAATAAACCAGCAGTATGGCTATGTGCCGCCGCGTTTTATGGACAACATGCAAAGAGCTGCTTTGCAGTGCAGAAATAAGGACTGACCAGAATGACGATTGTTCTTAAATATTTCGCAATTGCCTTCGCCATCGCGCTTGTGGTTGTCCTGTTTAACGTATTCGGGAACACGGGCGAAATTCGCAGTTTCGGACAGGGGATGGGGTATCTGTTCTGGATGACGCTCGGCCCCGGAGCCGGTATGACAGTCGGCGCGTTCCTGCGCCTGTGGCTGATGCCGGACAGTGTCTATACCACTGGCGGAATGGGCGGCCTGTTAAAAGCCCGACTGTTCTGGCTTGCGGGTCCTCAGTGTATCGGCTGGCTGGCCGGTCTGATGACGGTTGGCAAACAGCTGATGTAGTGCCTTACGCGAATAAATCCACCTCAATACCATACAAGAATGGTTGGAATTTTAAATATTTTTCATAAAGGAAAGCCCCTCATGTTTAAACATGTACTGACCGCCGCGCTGCTCATTATCAGTGCCTCTGCCCTGGCTGACACAGCGCCTCTGTCCGTAAATTCACAGGGAACGTATCTGATTAATAATCCGAGTCTTCCCGTCTGGCAACTTACCCTGACCAGTCTGGAAAACGACATCACCATTAAGTCGCTCACACTCAACCGAGGTAACTGCCTGATTTCCATCGCAGGTCGGGGCAAGAACATGGACAAACGTCTGGGTTACGGGCAAACGTTTTCTTTCACCACGCCGAGTAACAGTAACTTCACCCGTTGCCGTCCGCTGGAGCTGACGGTTCAAACGAGCAAGGGCCCCTATACCTTTAACTGGCAGTAAGAGCAACCACTTCTTTTGCACTTAATATTTAAATTCATTATCTGATAAGGAAATTATCCCATGGTCGACATCAATACCCTCAGCCAGCGGCTCAATACCCGTACGCTGCATTTTATCCTGCTCAGCATGGCCACCTGTGGAGTCTGGCCCCTGCTCTGGCTCTACAAAAAGCAAGATATCATTAGCGATACCACGGGTTACCCGCTTTACGGCAAGATGTTTATTATTTGGTTGACAGTCTGTTTCGGGCTCAGCCGCCAGCTGGGTGCAATGGCAGCTCCTGACCCCTACGGCTATGACTCAACCGGTGATATACTGCTTGCGCTTAGCGGACTACTCTCAGTGGCCAGTGGCATCATGTATGTGGTCTGGGCCTTTAAAGCCAGAACGGTGCTACGTCACTATGCGCTGAACACGTTTCGCTTCGACCTAAAGATGAACGCCTTTTATACCGTGCTGTTTAATGTCTTCTACATCACATATTGCATCAATGACATGCACCAGGCACTGGCGAAACACATGATTATTCATGGTGCTTCCGCAACAACGAACGCCCCCGCTCCGGCCCGGACAGAACAGACAAACCTGCCCTGATAACTGCCACGACATCAGTACCACAACCCTCCGACGCCCTGCTCATCCGAGCGGGGCGTTTTCTTTTGTTTCTCAGAAAGGAGATATCCATGCGTTTAACCAGCCGTTTTGGCGCAGTCAACCTTGTCCGTCGTGACCGACCGTTAACCCGGGATGAACTGGTGCATTATGTGCCCAGCATCTTCAGTGAGGAAAAGCACGCATCCCGCAGCGACAGGTATACCTGTATCCCCACCATCACCCTCCTCGATAACCTTCAGCGCGAAGGATTTCAGCCGTTCTTTGCCTGCCAGACCCGCGTGCGGAACCCTGATAAACGTGAACATACGAAGCATATGCTGCGCCTGCGACGTGAAAGTCAGATTACCGGCAAACAGGTCCCGGAAATCATTCTCCTCAACAGTCATGACGGCTCCAGCTCATACCAGATGTTGCCGGGCCTGTTTCGTTTTGTCTGTCAGAACGGTCTGGTCTGTGGCGAAAGCTTTGGTGAGGTGCGCGTGCCGCACAAGGGCAATGTGGTAGAGAAGGTTATTGAGGGGGCTTACGAGGTGCTGGGGATATTTGACCGGGTGGAAGAGAAGCGGGACGCCATGGAGTCACTGATACTCCCCCCACCGGCACAGCAGGCGTTTGCCAGGGCCGCGCTGACGTACCGCTTTGGTGAAGAGCACCAGCCGGTAACAGAGTCCCAAATCCTCTCTCCGCGCCGCTGGCAGGATGAGAGAAACGACCTGTGGACAACCTGCCAGCGCATTCAGGAGAACCTGATGAAAGGTGGCCTGCCGGGCAGAACAGCAAAGGGAAAACGGGCCCGTACACGCGGGGTTAATGGTATCGACAGCGACGTGAAGCTCAACCGGGCCCTGTGGGTAATGGCAGAAAGCCTTCTGGAAAACTTAAAGTAATGCCGCGTATTCCCGGGGGTGTGATTCAGGTCTCAGAACATTCACGTCCCCCGACCTACCAGACAGGTCGTCGCGCTGCCTCAGACGACGACCTGTACGCCTGGTGTTCGCACCTTCTTTACCGCCCCGGTGAACTCAGTCTGCGCAGCTTAAGCTCTCCCGAAGGTTACTGGCCCTCTCGCTGTGATGAAGATGGCTATACGCAGGCCTGTCCGTCACTTCGCTTCAACAAACCCTCTCTATAACAAAGGAAATCATATGAACGATATTCTTAACCTGACCAGTGCAGTTACAGAAACTCTCACCTCACCGCAGTCCGGGACAGGCGGCATCGTGTGCACGCCAGTGCCCGATGAACAGCGTGTCGCCTTCTGGCCACAGCACTTTGGCAGCATACCGCAGTGGATAAGCCTGGAGCCCACAGTTTTCGCCTGGATGCACCGCTTCTGTGAGGATTACAGCGGAGGCATCTGGCAGTTTTACACGCTGAGCAACGGTGGTGCGTTTATGGCACCCCTGGCCGGTGCCGACAACGATGAAAAGTGGAGATTGTTTAACGCCATGAACGGCAACGGTGGCGAAATGAGCGCCGGGGCTGCAGGACTGGCAGCTTGCCTCATCACGTACAGCCATCACGCCTGCCGTACAGAATGCGGAGCCATGACGGAGCACTACTACCGGCTGCGGGATTATGCGCTGGTACATCCTGAATGCAACGCCATCATGCACATCATCGACTGAGGCCGACCGCTATGGAACACCAGCTCCCCTTGTTTGCCACCGCACTACCCCCATCCGCACAGCAGACTATCCGGGAGGCCATCACCCTGCTGGAGAATCAACTACGTGAACCCGGTACGCCATTCACGTCCAGCCAGTCGGTGCGTGACTGGCTGCGTCTGCAGTTTGCCACGCTTGAGCGTGAAGTCTTTATCGTGATATTTCTTGATAACCAGCATCATCTGCTGGCTCACGAGATACTGTTTCAGGGCACGATTAACAGTATCACCGTGCACCCGCGTGAGGTGGTTAAGGCCGGGCTGAAATATAATGCCGCCGCAGTCGTTTTGGCACATAATCACCCGTCAGGCTTCGCAGAACCCAGCAATGCCGACCGGAAAATTACAGAATGCCTAAAACAAGCACTGGCACTGGTTGAGATCCACCTGCTGGACCACCTGGTTATCGGTGGTATGGATATTGTTTCTCTTGCAGAGCGCGGCTGGCTATAAGGGTCAGGAAGAAATATGTCTGTAAATCATATGTGAGTCTCTTGAGAATATCCGCTATAGACCCCAATGCCACGAGTTCTGCACGATAAGCAAGAACAAAATCGTCATCAGAAGAGGTGTAAAGAATCAAAAGCTAACGAAAACACCACATAAATCGCCTATGGAATTGCTAATATTATAAGCTAAAGTGAGAATGCCTTCCTTAAAAGGGGCATTCTCAATCCCCTACGGAGTAAATTTTTTTGCTGATTTATAAGACTAACTCAGCGTGATAACATTCATTTTTGTAGCTCTGCTTCGGCCTCCTGCAAGTCTGCCCTGGATTCTATGAGCTTAACTTGTTTTTTTGCTATCTTATCGGCACGTCCGGATGCTTTTGCCTCCTGAAGTTCCAGTTCCCGCTCGATAACCTTTTGCTGTTTTTTAAGTACGTCAGCCTCACGCTCTTTTTTGAGCGAGGCATCCGTACAGGTTGCGACGACCTCTGCGTAGGCTTTTTTTAAGCCATCGACGCGATAGCTATTTTCGTGTGTTTCCGCCAGGCGAATTTGCTGCTCGATGTTATACAGTTTAGCAGCACATCCCGTCAATGCTTCCTCCGCCTGTGCTGAAAGAGTAATGCTCATCGTAATAATTACTGCAAGAATTGATTGCTTATTCATACTTTGACTTTCCATTTATTTAACTCGTCTACTTTGAATTATTTCGGCAAACATAGGGCTTTCTGAAATTTTCATTTTCTATAGAAGAAGGATTGACGATGAAAGAAACAATAATTTAGTTACAAATTAATGACTTTTATAAAAGAGGAAACCTGTTTCCACGAAAAAATCTGTTGTACTAGCATTGCCGTTCATTGTGATAACCACATTACTGGCTGGTTGTCTTGCACAAACGCAAACCTCGACCTCTAGAGATCACTTTCAATTTAAGACTCAGACAGTGCCCTTGCCGTATAATGTGGTGCTCTCAGGCTCTGTTGATGATCGTATGCAATGTGAAAATTGCGGTAATAACGGCAAAAAGACCTTCATCAAAGGAGGTGAGCAGCTCAGCCAGTACAGTATGATGATTGACAGCCCGTACTTTGCCTTCCTCTGTAATAACTCAACCGACGACTGTCGCAACGAAAAATGGATTGCAATTAATAAAAATCTCGTCGAACCGTATGTCAGAACGATTTCACTTGCCGGCAATACGGATCTTAGCGATCTCCGCCCGGCAAATGATTGCATAACACCTAGCTACAGGTGACTTATGCCAATGGAGAGAAGAACGTTTTCACTTTCGACAACAATAAATAATCACAGAGAAACCGACTTTTCTCGCCTAGTTTTCTCAATGGGATTCTTGTCACTGAAAGGAAAAGGGATAAGTGGTTGAATAATGGCGGAGAGGCTGGCCTCTTCTGCCATTCCGACATCTCAACGTTTTATAGTTGCCTTCATGCCGGGTTCTTTGGCATGTTAACCTGACCTTTCAATTTTGTTCACGTGACGAGTTTGCGAGCAAAGCGATGATTAAGTGGCCCTGGAAATCAAATGATGCTGGTCAACATGCGGCGCTGCCGTGGGATGACGCGCTGGCGATCCCCGTGCTGGCCAGTCTCCAGCCGGATGAACAGTCAAAGCTGATTCAGCTGGCGGATCGCTTTTTGCAGCAAAAGCGGCTGGTCCCGCTGCAGGGGTTTGAGCTGGATGCCCATAAAAGTGCGCGCATCGCCCTGCTGTTCTGCCTGCCGGTGCTTGAACTCGGTATTGAGTGGCTGGACGGTTTCCACGAAGTGCTGATCTACCCTGCGCCGTTCGTGGTGGATGACGAGTGGGAAGATGATATCGGGCTGGTGCATAACCAGCGCGTGGTGCAGTCCGGGCAAAGCTGGCAGCAAGGGCCGATTATCCTCAACTGGCTCGATATTCAGGACTCGTTCGACGCGTCCGGTTTTAATCTGATTATTCATGAGGTGGCGCATAAGCTGGATACCCGCAACGGCGATCGCGCCAGCGGCGTGCCGCTGATCCCGCTTCGCGACGTCGCGGGGTGGGAGCACGATCTGCACGCGGCGATGGATAACATCCAGGACGAAATCGACCTGGTGGGTGAAAGCGCGGCCAGCATCGATGCCTATGCGGCGACCGATCCCGCCGAGTGTTTTGCGGTGCTGTCAGAGTATTTCTTCAGCGCACCCGAGCTCTTCGCGCCGCGTTTCCCGGCGCTGTGGCAGCGTTTCTGCCACTTTTATCAGCAGGATCCGCTTAAGCGTCTAAGGCAGCATGAAGAGTCTGGCGGCGCGTCTGTCCGTCAGGTCCACTAGCGCCTGCCGGCCGGGGTACGCTCAGCTGACCATACCCCTACGCTCAGGGCCAAAAACAGCAGCGCCATTCCCCAGGCGGCCACGATTAACGACGACTCACCGGATACGCGCGTTACCAGCGGGACCAGCAGCGCGCTGACGCCGTAGCCTAACGTATGGCTGGTGGCAATCACCCCCGCCCCTTTCCCTGTCGTCAACCTGTCGTTCAGCAGTAGCTGATAGCCGGGCGTCGCCATGGCCGCCCCCAGCGAGGTGATGACGCTCCCCACGTAGAACAGCGCGACACCCGCAATACACATCACCCCAAGGCCGACAACCATCAGCCCCGCCGCCAGGCACAGCAAGGTGACCGGGCTGAAATGCTGCGGGCGAACCACCAGAAACTGCGCAGCAAGCGTGGCCAGCGCGGCCAGGCTCAGCAGGACCGCGACATGATGGCTAATCTCCCGGGCGTTACCGTTCAGCAACGGGCTAAGATGCGGTGACAGGCCAAGCTGCATCAGACTCACCAGCGCCGCCAGCAGCAGCGCCAGCAGCAGAAACGGCAGCATTGCTGCGGTTAGCCGGGTCGACTGATGCGCCACCGGCGGCAGCGGCGGATCGGCGACTTCGCGAAGCACCAGCAGCAGAGCGATTAACGGCGCGATCGCCATCAGCCACAGCGGCGCCACCGGGTTAACGCTGAGCATCATCGCCGCCAGCGGCGGGCCGAGCAGACGCCCGCAACTGAGACCGGAGCTGATTGTCGCCAGCGCGGCCATTCTTTTCTCCAGCCCCGCGCGCTGAATCGCCCACGTCTGGGCCGCAGGCACCAGCCCGGAGACCGTCAGGCCGTAAAGCGTTCGCGAGAGGACCAGCCCCGCCAGCCCCCAGACGGTATCCAGCCTCCCGGCGGCCATCGCCCAGACCACCAGCGCCATGACGACAAAACTGGCCAGATAGCCGCTGAGCGCGGCCAGCATCACACTTTTACAGCCGTGCCGCTCGCTCTGGCGTCCCCACCAGGGCGAAGCCGGTAAAAAGAGCATCGATCCGAACATCAACAGACCCGCCCAGACGGAGAGCGAGAGTCCGGTCAGAGTGACCAGCTGCGGCAGCATCACCAGCAACCCGTTTTGCCCAATACCTAACAATCCGGCGCATAACGCCAGTGGCCAGTTCGCTTTCGGGGTGAGGTTTTCCGTCAGTGTTTCAGGGTAAGTGCGCATGAGAATGTGAACATAGTGTCAATAAATGTGTGGAAATCATGAAGTTTATGAAAACAAATATTGCAAAAATAGTTGCGACTGTAAATAGAATGCATATCATAACGATAATTATTATCAATCATGGAATGAGGTACACCTATGCGTACTCTGCCCCGCTCCGCCGGTACAGACGTTGCGGCCCAGTGTTTTTTGAACGCCCTGTTGCGTGAAACGAAGGACTGGCGCTATCTCCCCGCTACCGTTGCGGATGAGCTATCGCAGATTCATATTCCGCTCTCTTCAACCCAGGCCATTCGGGTTCCGGTACGCTATTTCTCACCGACTCAGCATCATCAGTATCACTTTCCGGCGATGCTTATCCAGCGCGACAGCGATAGCGGTGACGCCGTCACTTTCACGCAACTGGTTGACTTAATTCTTGAAAAACCTTCAGTTAAAGGCTCACTCGATACCGAAACGCTGGCTCGCTTTAAGCAACGCGCCCTTGAAAGCCATGCCCACACCTGGCAGGCCATCGATTTGCGCCACAACTGGGCAACCCTGCGTGACAAACCGCTGAATTTTGCGCAAGCAGAACAGGCGCTGCTGGTGGGCCATGCGTTTCACCCGGCCCCCAAATCTCACGAGCCGTTTAACGAAAGTGAAGCGCGCCGCTATTTGCCTGATTTTGCCTCCCGCTTCCCGCTGCGCTGGTTTGCGGTTAAGCGTGAATTGATTGCCGGCGACAGCCTGGCCGTCTCTCTTCGCGAACGCCTGCTGCGCTTCGCAGCGCAGAGTGCCCCTGAGCTCCTCGGTCACTTCACCGATACCTGCTGGCTGCTGCCGATGCATCCGTGGCAGGCCGAGCATTTGCTGGGTCAGGCCTGGTGCCAGCGTCTTGTGGCTAACGGCGATCTGCAGGATTTGGGCGAAGCGGGCGCACAGTGGCTGCCCACCAGCTCCTCACGCTCGCTGTACAGCGAAACCAACAGCGACATGATCAAGTTTTCCCTCAGCGTGCGCCTGACCAACTCCGTGCGCACGCTGTCGGTGAAAGAGGTTAAACGCGGTATGCGCCTGGCGCGTCTGGCTAAGACAGCGCGCTGGCAGACCTTACAGGCACGCTACCCGACCCTGCGTGTTATGCAGGAAGACGGCTGGGCGGGGCTGCGTGATGAAAATGGCGTCATCCAGGAAGAGAGCCTGATGGCCCTGCGCGTGAACCTGCTGTTCGGGACGCCAGACAACCAGACCAACGTACTGGTGAGCCTGACGCAGGCGGCACCGGACGGAGGTGACAGTCTGCTGGTTGCGGCGGTACGTCGTCTGAGCCAGCGCCTGGATTTACCCCTTGCCGGGGCTGCGCGCTGCTGGGTGCAGGCGTATTGCGATCGCGTCTTACTTCCGCTGTTTAGCGCGGAAGCGGATTACGGCCTGGTTCTGCTGGCACACCAGCAAAATATCCTCGTTGAGATGCAGCAGGATTTCCCCGTCGGGCTGATCTACCGCGATTGTCAGGGCAGCGCCTGGACTGAAGGGGCCGATGAATGGCTAAAAGAGGCGGGTGAACATGATGTGGAAAACCGTTTTGGCGAAAGCCAGCTGCTGCGCTACTTCCCCTACTACCTGCTGCTGAACTCAACGCTTGCCGTGACTGCCGCCCTCGCCGCCGCCGGTTTCGACAGCGAAGAGAGCCTGATGGCGCAGGTGCGTGACGCACTGGCCGAATTACGCAAAACAGCGAAACAGACCCGCTGCCTCGACTACGTGCTCGACAGCCCAACCTGGAACTGTAAAGGCAACTTTTTCTGCTATCTGCACGATCGCAACGAAAACACCATCGCCGATCCGGCAGTGATCTATTTCGACTTTAGCAACCCGTTTTACAAGGAGAAGGCGTGATGGCAAACGCGAATATCGTCCATTCTGGCTATGGCTTTCGCTGCACCGCAACGGAGAACACTCTGCCCCTGACGTTAGGTCTCGACGGCAGCGCAGTGCTTGAGCGCGTGAGTGGTATCCCGGAAGGCTGGTTAGTCGACGCGCTGGATCAGCTGTTTATCGCCGCACCGGCACTGACCGGCGTCACGCTCCCCTGGTCTGCCTGGCAGGATGAACCGCAGGCGCAGGCGCTGTTTACGCTTGCCAGCGGGGATTATCTGGCGCGCGAAACGTTCTGGCAGTTGCCCCTGTGGCTGCAGGGAGAACGGCCCCAGAACCACAGCGGCATGCAGTTCGATGAAAGCCGTCAGCTTTACTTCCCGCGGCGCCCTCACCGTCCGCAAGGCGAAGTCTATCGCCGTTACGACCCGCAGATTAAACGCACCCTGAGTTTCCGCGTGGCCGATGTGGCGCAGGACGGCGAACGTTTCACCCGCTGGATGAACACCCCGCGCGTTAACGCCTTCTGGGAGATGGCCGGCCCGCAGGCGGAGCAGGAAAATTACCTGCGCCGTCAGCTCGACTCGACCTATTGTTATCCGCTTATCGGCTGCTTTGATGACCAGCCGTTCGGCTACTTTGAAATTTACTGGGCGGCGGAAGACCGTATTGGCCGTCACTATCGCTGGCAGCCGTTTGACCGCGGCCTGCACATGCTGGTTGGGGAAGAAAACTGGCGCGGCGCGCAGTATATCCGCAGCTGGCTGCGCGGTCTGAGCCATTATCTGTGGCTGGATGAGCCACGCACAACACGCATCGTTGCCGAGCCGCGTTTCGACAACCAGCGCCTGTTCCGCCATCTTTCGTCTGCCGGTTTCGAGACCGTAAAAGAGTTCGACTTCCCACATAAACGCTCGCGCCTCATCATGAACCAGCGTCACCGCTTCTTCAGCGAGGTGGGACTGTGAACGTGTACTGGCAGAAAGTGAACCGCGACATGGTGGCGAAGATCCTCGCCGAGCTGGAATATGAACGCACCCTGAGCGCCCGGCAGCTGGCAGACAATCGCTGGCAAATCACCATGGGCGCGGAGACCTGGCAGTTCCAGGCCACGCGCGGGATCTGGGGCTGGCTGCATATCGACCCCGAGAGCCTGACCACCGTCAGCGGTAACGCAGTGGACGCAGAAACTGCACTGCTGCAGCTTGCGACGGTACTGGAGATGAGCGACGCGCAGACCGCGGAGCATCTGGAAGATCTCTATGCCACGCTGCGGGGTGATATTCAGCTGTTACAGGCGCGCGAAACGCTGGATGCTGACGCGCTCATTCATCTCGACCCGGACGAATTACAGTGCCTGATGAGCGGCCATCCTAAGTTTATCTTTAACAAGGGACGCCGCGGCTGGGGGCTGGATGCGCTACGCCAGTATGCCCCGGAATACCGTGGCCGTTTTCGCCTGCACTGGGTCGCCGTGCAACGTGCGCACCTGGTCTGGAGCAGCGATGTTGATTGCGATATCAATACTCTGCTGGCGAGCGCCATGGATAACGCCGAGCGCGCCCGGTTTGATGCCCGCTGGCAGGCGCTGGATCTTGATGATAACTGGCTGCCCGTGCCGCTGCATCCGTGGCAGTGGCAACAAAAGATTGCTGTCCATTTCCTGGCGCAACTCGCGCGCGGCGAAATGGTTGAGCTGGGCGAGTTTGGCGACGAGTACCTGGCGCAGCAATCGTTGCGTACCCTCACCAATGCCAGCCGCCGCACGCCGTTTGACATCAAGCTGCCGCTGACCATTTACAACACCTCCTGCTATCGCGGTATTCCGGGTAAGTACATTGCCGCTGGCCCGCTGGCCTCACGCTGGTTACAGCAGCAGTTCGCCAGCGATGCCACGCTTATTCGCTGTGGCGCGCAGGTGCTTGGCGAGCCCGCGGCCGGGTATCTTTCCCACCCGGGTTACGCCGCGCTGCCGAAAGCGCCTTACCGTTATCAGGAGATGCTGGGGGTTATCTGGCGCGAAAATCCGTCCTGTTATCTTCAGCAGGGTGAAGAAGCGGTGCTGATGGCTGCGTTGATGGAAAGCGATAATGCCGGACGCCCCTTGATTGACGCATGGATCGCCCAATCCGGTTTGACCGCTGAAACCTGGCTGGAAAAGCTCTTTGACGCGACGGTCATCCCTTTCTATCACCTGCTCTGCCGCTATGGCGTGGCGCTTATCGCCCACGGCCAGAACGTGACGCTGGTGATGAAAGACGCCATCCCGCAACGCATCCTGCTGAAAGATTTCCAGGGGGACATGCGCCTGGTGGATGAAGATTTCCCGCAGTCAGCAAGCCTGCCTGAACAGGTGAAGTCCGTCACGGCGCGCCTGAGTGCGGATTACATCATTCACGATCTGCAAACCGGTAACTTTGTCACGGTGCTGCGGTTTATTTCACGCCTTACCCTGCAAAGCGGCGTCAGCGAAACCCGTTTCTACAAGATCCTGGCCGAGGTATTGCGCCGCTATATGGCCGCACATCCCGATCTCGCCGAACGCTTTGCGAAGTTTGATCTCTTTAAGCCGCAAATTATTCGCGTGATCCTCAACCCGGTCAAACTGACCTTCTCCGAACACGACGGCGGCAGCCGCATGTTGCCGAATTATGTCACCGATCTTGATAACCCTCTTTTTCTGGTCTCCCAGGAGTCAGCGCAATGAAAACGTATGATTTCATCGGCATTGGTATTGGACCGTTTAACCTCAGCATCGCCGCACTGGCTGAGGGACTGGACGGTTTTAGTTCGCTGTTTCTTGAACGCAAGCCGCATTTCTCCTGGCACCCTGGCATGATGGTGCCGGACTGCCATATGCAAACCAGCTTCCTGAAAGATCTGGTGAGCGCCGTGGACCCCACCAATCGCCACAGTTTTCTTAACTATCTGGTGCAGCGTAAAAAGTTCTATCGTTTTCTGACCACCGAGCAGCGTACCGTTTCTCGCGAAGAGTTTGCCGATTACCTGTGCTGGGCCGCGGAAAACCTCACCAACCTGTCCTTCAGCCAGCAGGTACAGCAGGTCAGTTTTGATGAAAAAAACGGTCTGTTTGACGTGGTGACTCAGCGCGATCGCTTCCTGGCGCGTCACGTCTGCGTGGGAATTGGCAAACAGATTAACCTGCCTGACTGCGCTCCGGCGCAGGATGACAGCTGCTTCCACGCCAGCGAGATGATGCTGCGCACGCCGGACTTAGCGGGCAAGCGCGTCACCGTCGTCGGCGGAGGTCAGAGTGGTGCAGATCTGTTTCTGAATATCTTCCGCGGGGAGTGGGGTCAGCCACTGAGCCTGAACTGGGTTTCCCGACGCAACAATTATAACGCGCTGGATGAAGCGGCTTTCGCCAACGAGTATTTCACACCGGAATATGTAGACAGCTTCTCCACGCTTGGCGAAGAGGCGCGTCGTCAGATGCTGCACGAGCAGAAGATGACCTCCGACGGTATCACCACGGAGTCTCTGCTGGCGATTTATCGCGCCATGTATCACCGCTTCGAAGTGCTGCGGGAAAAACCGTGGGCACACCTGCTGCCCTCTCGCTCGGTCACCGCGATCGCGCAGCAGGAGAACGGCAAGCGCCTGACGTTACAGCATCACCTCGACGGTGGCCGTGAACAACTCGATACCGACGTGGTGATTTTCGCGACCGGCTATCGCACCGTGCAGCCTGCGTTTCTGGCACCGCTCTCCCATCGCCTGCGTCTGGACGCCGACGAAACCTTCTGCATCAACAATGATTTCACCCTTGAATGGGACGGTCCGCAGAGCAACCGCCTGTTCGCCGTGAATGCCGGGATGCACCGTCTTGGCATTGCCGAACCCCAGCTCAGCCTGATGGCCTGGCGCGCCGCGCGAATTCTGAATCGCGCGCACGACGACGAGCCGTTTGAGCTGGCCACCACCCCTGGCGTGATCCACTGGCGAAGCACTCCCCGCCCGGACAGCAGCCAGGTTTATCAATCTTTAGCAAGAACCACCGAGTACTGACACACACATTCAGGAACTACATAACAATGAAACGTTCTCATCTTTGGGTTTTAAATCCTTGCTTGCTTGCAATGCTTTCTACCTCTGCGTGGGCGGAAGAACAAAAGGAAGAAAATATTGTTGTCTCTGCCAGCCGCGCGCACCGCAGCGTGGCGGAGATGGCGCAGACTACCTGGGTTATTGAGCGTGCTGAGATTGAACAGCAGGTTCAGGGTGGAAAAGAGATTAAAGAAGTCCTGGCGCAGTTGATCCCGGGCATGGACGTCAGCAGCCAGGGCCGCACCAACTACGGTATGAACCTGCGCGGCCGCTCGATGATGGTGATGGTGGATGGCGTGCGCCTGAACTCCTCCCGCAGCGACAGCCGCCAGCTCGACTCCATCGATCCGTTCAACATTGACCGTATCGAAGTGATCTCCGGCGCCACGTCCCTCTACGGCGGCGGCAGTACCGGCGGTCTGGTGAATATCGTGACCAAAAAAGGCCAGCCGGATACCGAAGTGGAGTTCCAGACCGGAGCAAAGAGTGGCTTTAACAGCCATAACGATCACGATGAGAACGTGTCAGCCGCGGTGAGCGGCGGCAACGACAATGCCTCTGGCCGGCTGTCAGTATCGTATCAGCGCTACGGCGGCTGGTACGACGGCAAAGGCAACGAGGTGATTATTGATAACACCCAGACCGGATTACAATATTCCGACCGTCTGGATGTGATGGGAACAGGCACCCTCAACATCGACGATCACCAGCAGCTGCAGCTTACGACGCAATACTACAAGAGCGAGTCCGACGGGAAGCACGGCCTGTTCCTTGGGGAAAACTTCTCCGCGGTTACGGGTGATGCCAAAGCCTACAATAAAGGCAACCTGAACTCTGACCGCCTGCCGGGCACAGAGCGGCATCTGATTAACCTGCAGTACTCCAACACCGATTTCTGGGGCCAGGATCTGGTCGCACAGATTTACTATCGTGACGAAAGCCTGACCTACTACCCGTTCCCGACACTGACCAAAGGCGTGGTGAGCAGCATCGGTGCGTCGCAGCAGAAAACCGATTTTTACGGCGGCAAGCTGACGCTGAACAGCAAACCGATGGATGATTTAACGCTGACCTGGGGTGTGGATGCTGACCACGAAACCTTCGACGCTAACCAGCAGTTCTTCAATCTGGACAAAGCGGCAGCAAGCGGCGGTATGGATCTGGAGAACGCCTATAACGTGGGCCGTTACCCGGGTTACAGCATTACCAACCTCGCCCCGTTCCTGCAGGCCAGCTACGACATTGATGCCATTACCCTGAGCGGCGGCGTGCGCTATCAGTACACTGAAAACAAGGTGGATGACTTCGTTGGTTATACCCAGCAACAGGCCATCGCTAACGGGAAAGCCACATCGGCTGATGCGGTACCGGGCGGGAAAACCAATTACAACAATTTCCTGTTCAACGCCGGGATCCTTGGCCGTCTGACCGAACAGCAGCAGCTGTGGTTTAACTTCTCCCAGGGCTTCGAAATTCCGGACCTGGCGAAGTACTACGGCTCCGGTACTTACCAGCTTGTCGACGGGCACTATCGCCTGCTGAACAGCGTGAACGTGAACGACTCGACGCTGGACGGCATTAAGGTTAACGCGTATGAGCTGGGCTGGCGCTACACCGGCGATAACCTGCGCACGCAGGTTGCGGCGTACTACTCGCTCTCGGATAAAACCATCACCATCAACAAAACGGACATGACCATCAACCTGGAAGACGACAAACGTCGTATCTACGGGATTGAAGGCCAGGTGGACTATTTCTTCACCGACAGCGACTGGAGCACCGGCGCGAACTTTAACGCCATTAAGTCTGAAACCCGCGAAAACGGTAAATGGGAGAAGCTGACGGTAGACAGCGCCAGCCCATCGAAAGCCAGCGCCTGGGTCAACTGGGCACCGGGCGACTGGACCCTGCGCGTGCAGAGTACGCAGACCTTTGACGTGTCTGATGCCGACGGTAAGAAGATCGATGGCTATAACACGGTCGACTTCCTGGGCAGCTACGACCTGCCGGTGGGTAAAGTGAGCTTCAGCGTGGAAAACGTGCTGGACAAAGACTACACCACCGCCTGGGGTCAGCGTGCGCCGGGGCTGTATAGCCCAACCTACGGTGCACCAGGTCTGTATACTTATAAAGGCCGTGGCCGTACGTTTGGTCTGAACTACTCCGTACTGTTCTAATCCTGCGCGCCGCCTGCGGGCGGCGCAATTTGCTGTGTAATTTCAGCACAAATTTGCTATAAAATCAGCGATTTGCTGAAATTGTCGGCAAACGAACGAAAAGTGCGTTTTCCCCCTTTGACAAGACGAACTGAGGTCGATACTATGCGCCTCGTTCACACGATTCCTCTGTAGTTCAGTCGGTAGAACGGCGGACTGTTAATCCGTATGTCACTGGTTCGAGTCCAGTCAGAGGAGCCAAATTTGAAAAGCCTGCTTTTAAAGCAGGCTTTTTGCCTTTCTGTTAGCCGTTACTTTCCACAGCCCCTGTCACCTGACGCCAGGTCGCCACTTCCTCATCCAGCCACTCACTAAAGAGAGCCACCTCCGGTTTCGCTTCCGTTAACTGCGATGTCACCAGCCAGTAAGGCCAGGGATAAGGTGCAGTGAAAGAGGTAAGCTGGACCAGCTCGCCCCGGGTGATGGCATCCTGTACCAGAGAGCGACGCTCCAGCGCGATACCTTTACCGAGTCTGACAGCCTCAAGGACTAAATTTGAGTCGTTAATGCATAACCCGCCGGGCACAATATCTTTTTCCAGTCCCGCATTGAAACACCAGGTTTTCCACGACTCCATGGAGAATATGATTTTACTCTTCGCCACCTCAGTTGGCGTTACCGGGAGGACGCCGCCGTTATAACCGGGTGCTGCAACCACAATCAGTTCATCTGAAAAAAGATAATGGCAGTCGCTTCCTTCCCAATTACCTTTCCCCATGCGTATCGCCACATCTATCCCTTCCTGCTGCATGCGGGTGATCGTCAGACTGGCCTGGATCCGCAGCGTGATGTGTGGATATTTTTCCCGAAACCGCGCCAGACGCGGCAACAACCAGTGACAACCAAAAGACGGCACCATCGCCAGCGTCAGTTCCAGTATTCTCGGTTTCACCTGCACTAACCGGGTGGCATCTGCGATATGATTCAGTGCTTCGCGCACCTGTAACGCGTAGAGACGCCACTCTTCGTTGATCTGCACCCCTCGCCCATGACGGATAAACAGCTTCACCCCCACCATTTCCTCCAGCACTTTAATCTGCTGGCTGATGGCGGAATGGGTAACGTGAAGCTCTTTCGCCGCAAGCGTTACGCTGCCAAGGCGAGCCACAGCTTCAAAACTACGCAAACTTGCGATAGGTGGAAAATCCGACATGAAACCACGCCCTCATACACTGAATCTGATAAACGCTAACCGGCCAATCTGTCAGTAATACTCACTCAGGCCGTAAGATACTGATGATATTCGCCACAACGAATTTATTGTAATGTCTGTTTATCATCTTCAATGAAGCGTTTTTTCACACAGACAGGAAAACGGGAATCATGATAAAGCTGATTGGCATGATGGATTCTCCTTATGTACGCCGCGTGGCGGTCTCCCTGGAACTTTATGGCGTTGCGTTTGAAAGCCAGCCGTTGTCCGTATTCAGCACATTTGAGGAATTTTCCCGGATTAACCCTGCGGTAAAAGCGCCAACGCTGGTTCTGGAAAATGGAACACGTCTGATGGACTCGTCTCTCATACTGAATTATTTTGAGGCTCAGGCCGCGCCTGAACGGAGACTCCTGCCCGTGACGCCGGATGCACTGGCGAACGATCTCCAGACGCTGGGCTTTATCCTCACCGCCGCGGAGAAAGCTGTGCAAAATGTGTACGAACACAATCTGCGCCCGGCGGAGAAACAACATAATCCGTGGATAGAACGTATTACCGTCCAGCTGCTGGCTGCCTGTCGGGAATGGAACGCGCTGCTGGAAGCCCGTCCGGAAAACGCGGTGGCCGATCAGGTTGCTGTCACCAGTACGGTTATCTGGACATTTATTCAGTCAATGATCCCTCACGTCGTTAACGCCGGGGATTTTAAAAAGATTCAAGCGGTAGCCGACGTTTTCGAAAACCAGGCGGCATTTAAAAAATACCCTTTTAGTTAACGCTTCGCTCGGCGTGTTATGGGGCTTTTCAGCCCTTTTTTGCCGCACGCGAATATTATCCTCATCTAAAAGAATCATATTTCTTTATTTATTCTTATATGTAACCCAATGGAAATATGAGAAATATTTCCATATAAGACAATCTTATGACGTCACAGGGTATCGTTATTCATCAGGGTATTCTTGAGAACAAGCGGTCAGGAAATTAAACGGTTTCAATAAAAAAGCCTGCTTTAATTGCAGGCTTGTGCTTCTTGTCGACGGGGACGGGTGCTATAAGGGGCTTAAATCTGATAATCAATCGCCACTTCTTCTGGCTCCATCACCTGACGTTTAATCTCATCCACGGACAGCCCGGCGTTGCAGAGTTCGATAAAGCGCCACACATAGTTGCGCTGCAGTTGTCCACGCTTCAGGCCGAGCCATACGGTATTGGCATCAAAGAGATGACGCGTATCCAGTCGTACCAGGTTCTCCGTCTCGCGTTCACCACCGGACTGTTCCGCCACCAGACCAATGCCCAGCCCCAGCTCGACGTAGGTTTTGATTACATCAGAGTCCTGTGCACTCAGCACCACATCCGGCGTTAAGCCTTTGCGGTTAAAGGCTTCATCAATGCGCGAGCGTCCGGTAATACCCTGCCGGTAGGTAATCAGCGGCCATTTCGCGATATCTTCCAGCGTCAGGGGCGTAACCTGATTCAGCGGATGGTCGACGGGAAGTAACAGACTGTGGTACCAGCGAAACCACGGGAAAGCCACCAGCAGCGGATCGTTGCTCAGGCGTTCACTGGCAATGCCGATATCTGCCCCACCGTTTTGCAACAGCACTTCAATTTCCTGCGGTGTGCCCTGGATAAGCTCCAGACGGACGTCAGGGAAAAGTTCACGGAAGACTTTAATCACCGGCGGCAGGCTGTAACGCGCCTGGGTGTGGGTGGTGGCGATAGTGAGGACGCCCGAGGCGTCATTGGTAAAGAGATCCGCCAGGCGACGCACATTGCTGGCCTCGTTGAGGATCCGCTCAGCGATGGTCAGCAAGGCTTTTCCCGGCTCCGTCATGCCAAGCAGACGCTTGCCGCGACGGATAAAAATCTCTATTCCCAGTTCTTCTTCCAGCTCGCGGATATGGCGACTGACGCCGGACTGAGAGGTATAAAGCATATTGGCGACCTCGGTCAGGTTGTAGTCCCGCCTGGCCGCCTCACGGATAATTTTAAGTTGCTGGAAATTCACGATTCACTCCGGCGCATCTGACATAACGCTATTGTTAGAGTCAGCCGACCTGCAGAACAAATAATAAAAACCAGCATCTTATGCTTTTATGGAATATCAACTCACCAGCTGCAGCTCACGATTCTCCAGAGACGGTTTGCTGACCAGCGACATCAGAATCTCTTTTACCGCCTGCGCCTGAGGTGACAGCGATCCGCGCGCGGACATATTCAGCGACAGCGGTAAGCTCATGGAAGGCGTGGTGATGCGCGCCATCCAGCCGTTGGCTGCGCTGCACAACGAACGTGCTGCGGATTCTGGCAGAACGGTCACACCCATACCGCTGGCTATAGCGGCGGTTAGCGTGGAGATGGAATCAATTTCACCGATAATCTTTGCCGTCAGGCGGCGCAGGGAGAACGCTTCATCTACACGCACGCGCACCGCGCTGTAGTCACGCGGCAGGAACAGATTCATTTCTGCTACGACCGTCAGATCGACGCTCTGCCCCGGACAGTCGCGGGTGCCCACAAGGTAGAGATCTTCTTTCAGCAGCGGCTGGCTGGTGATCCCGGCCACCGGTGAGCGGTCGTACAGCACCGCCATATCCAGCTGGCCGCTAAGAAGTTTGTCATTCAGCACAGAACCGCTGTTCTCATGCAGGTAAACCAGTACTTCTGGCAGCTCTGCGCGGACGGCCTGCAGCAGCGGCATGGTAATAGAGGACGCGGCCGTTCCCGGAGCCAGCCCAATGGATACGTGGCCGCTCAGCGTCTGGCCCACGTTATTCACCGCCAGCTGCGCCTGTTCGCACTGGCGAAGGATGGTGCGCGCATGGGTATAAAGGATTTTGCCTGCTTCCGTTGGCGTCACGCCACGTTTGGTGCGGATCAACAGCTGTTGATCCATCTCGCCTTCCAGAGTAGCCACCTGCTGGCTCAGCGCAGGCTGCGCGATATGCAGCACTTCCGCCGCTTGAGTCAGGCTGCCGATATCGACGATTTTTACGAAGTATTTCAGTCGTCTTAAGTTCATTTTGCCCCCTGTTCGAAATGCTGTGCCGGTACTGGCTTTTCATTGTTGATAGGGTTTTGCAATATGAATGCCAGTTTTACGAAGAGGTCTGATTTGTCGCTAAGCGGCTGAAAATAAGGAAAGCTAATCATAAGCAGCGGTTTTATTACTGAAACAGCAGTTTATGATCTGCCCCATTAGGGGTATGTGCGCACCATTACGGTGCATTCCGGCGTCAAAAACGCCATTTTGCTGATTTTGTCAGCAAACGATCAAAAGGCGTTGATCCACCCTTTGACAAGGCCGGCTGACGTCGATAATATGCGCCCCGTTCACACGATTCCTCTGTAGTTCAGTCGGTAGAACGGCGGACTGTTAATCCGTATGTCACTGGTTCGAGTCCAGTCAGAGGAGCCAAATTTAAAAAGCCTGCTTTTATAGCAGGCTTTTTGCTTTTCTGCGGCTGGTAAAATTGCCCTCAGTTGCTGAGCTTAACCGGCATCCCTGACCGACGTTCCAGTTCCGCGCCCACCCCCTCGTTGACAAGCTCGGTTCGCAGCGAGGCAGATATCGGCAAAGGCACTTTCCGGGTCGATTCAAATTCCGCCCGGTTCCGTGATAACGGCTCATGCACCTCTACCCAGCGGCTGCCGTCCGGCTCTGTCGTCACTTTAACGGGCTGATCGATAAGCTGCACACGGGTGCCTACCGGGACGTTATCGAAAAGATATTTAATGTCGTTATTGCGCAGACGAATACACCCCTGGCTCACCCGCAGTCCGATGCCAAAATTGGAGTTTGTCCCGTGAATGGCATACAGCCTGCCAATATAAATCGCATACAGTCCCATTGGGTTATCGGGCCCGGCGGGCACGAATGCAGGCAGCGTTTTCCCCTCTGCCGCATAGGCACGGCGCGTATTCGGCGTAGGAGACCAGGTGGGGCCTTCCTGCTTACGTTCTACCGCTGTGACCCAGTTTCGCGGGGTTTCGCGCCCGGCCTGACCAATGCCGATGGGTAACACTTCAACAGTGTTGCTTCCCGGTGGGTAATAGTAGAGGCGCATTTCTGCCGCATTAACGATAATTCCCTCGCGGACGGTGTCAGGCAAAATCAGCTGCTGGGGTATCACCAGTTGCGTACCGGATTTAGGCAAAAAAGGATCCACGCCCGGGTTCGCTTCCAGCATATTGCTCAGACCCTGCCCGTATTGCGCGGCAAACGCTTCGAGCGGTAGCGTATTGTGATCCGGCACGGTAATGGTTTGCGAAGTGCCCACCAGCCGACTGCCTGTCGGCGGTAAAGGATAACTTACCGCCTGAACGCTCTGGCTGATAAGTAATGCAGCAAGACAACTCAACACATTTATACGACACATATTCCCTTCCTCAGTCGCACCTTGATTTGCTAAGCATAGCGTAGCCGCTTTGCATTACCCATCAGGAAATAAAATCAGTTTGCACACGCGCCCTGGCGCGGTAGTCTCATACGTTCCGTTTATATGACGGTGGCTATGTGAGTGACCTTTTCTTATACCAATAATTAGAAATACGTGCAGACAGGACAACTATGGACTCCACTCTCACCTCCACACATCCCAACGAGGAGACACCTTCGCTCAATCGTGCCCGCCGCGCAGCCCTCGGCAGCTTCGCGGGTGCCGTCGTCGACTGGTATGATTTTCTGCTTTACGGCATTACTGCCGCGCTGGTGTTTAACCGCGAATTCTTCCCCCAGATTAGCCCGGCAATGGGTACGCTCGCCGCGTTTGCTACCTTTGGCGTCGGCTTCCTGTTTCGTCCACTGGGCGGAGTGATCTTCGGCCACTTCGGTGACCGTCTCGGTCGCAAACGCATGCTGATGCTCACCGTCTGGATGATGGGCATCGCCACCGCGCTGATTGGCATTCTCCCTTCATTTTCCACCATTGGCTGGTGGGCGCCGGTGCTGCTGGTTACGCTTCGCGCCATTCAGGGCTTCGCGGTAGGCGGCGAATGGGGTGGCGCGGCGCTGTTATCCGTTGAGAGTGCCCCGAAGAACAAGAAAGCGTTTTACAGCAGCGGCGTGCAGGTGGGCTATGGCGTAGGTCTGCTGCTCTCCACCGGGCTGGTATCACTGATGAGCCACTTCACCACCGATGAACAATTCCTGAGCTGGGGCTGGCGTATTCCGTTTATCTTCAGCATCGTGCTGGTTGTCGCCGCCCTGTGGATCCGCAACGGCATGGAAGAATCTGCTGAGTTCGAACAACAGCGGCAAGAACCGCCCGTTGCCAGAAAACGGCTGCCGGTGATGGAGGCGCTTGTCCGGCATCCTGGCGCTTTTCTGAAAATTATCGCCCTGCGCCTGTGCGAACTGCTGACGATGTATATCGTGACCGCGTTTGCCCTCAATTATTCAACGCAAAATCTCGGTCTGCCCCGCGAGCTGTTCCTGAACATTGGCCTGCTGGTCGGCGGGATCAGCTGCCTGACTATCCCCAGCTTCGCCTGGCTGGCGGACAGGTTTGGTCGCCGTCGCGTCTATATCACCGGGGCGCTGATTGGCACCCTCAGCGCCTGGCCGTTCTTCATGGCGCTGGAGGCACAGTCGATCTTCTGGATTGTCTTCTTTGCCATCATGCTCGCTAACATCGCCCACGATATGGTGGTCTGCGTGCAGCAGCCCATGTTTACCGAACTGTTCGGGGCGAGCTATCGCTACAGCGGCGCGGGCGTAGGCTATCAGGTGGCAAGCGTGGTCGGCGGCGGGTTTACGCCATTTATTGCCGCCGCGCTGGTGACCTTCTCCGGCGGCAACTGGCACAGTGTGGCACTTTATCTGCTGGCCGGTTGCCTGCTGTCAGCGGCGACGGCGCTCTTGATGAAAGAGACGAGCCACACCTGATCTCACTTTTGTTTCACAGGCGTGTGACATACTATCGGGTAGAGTCGCACACCTGTGGAACAAGGAGACAGAGATGAATAATAAGGGCTCCAGCCTGACCCCGGCTCAGGCACTGGAAAAACTCGATGCACTGTATGAACAGTCCGTCAACGCGCTGCGCAGCGCCATCAGTGAGTATATCGAAACAGGGAAACTCCCCGACGAAAAGGCCAGAAGTAAGGGCCTTTTTGTTTATCCATCGCTTTCCGTCACCTGGGACGGCAGCGCGACTAACACGCCGAAAACGCGCGCCTACGCACGCTTTACCCACTCCGGCTGCTACAGCACCACCGTCACCCGCCCTGCACTGTTCCGCCCTTATCTTGAAGAGCAACTCACGCTGTTGTATCAGGATTACGGCGCGCACATTGCCGTTGAACCCTCACAGCATGAGATCCCGTATCCGTATGTGATTGACGGTTCGGCATTAACCCTTGACCGCTCCATGAGCGCGGGGCTGACGCGCCATTTCCCGACCACCGAGCTGTCGCAGATTGGCGATGAGACGGCGGATGGTATCTACCACCCGGCAGAATTTTCACCGCTGTCGCACTTTGATGCCCGCCGCGTGGATTTCTCTCTGGCGCGCCTGCGACACTACACCGGGACGCCCGTCGACCATTTCCAGCCCTTTGTACTGTTTACCAACTACACCCGCTATGTCGACGAGTTTGTCCGTTGGGGCTGTAGCCAGATCCTCGACCCGGATAGCCCTTACATCGCGCTGTCCTGCGCCGGCGGGATCTGGATCACCGCGGAAACCGAGGCACCCGAGCAGGCCATCTCCGACCTGGCGTGGAAAAAACACCAGATGCCTGCCTGGCACCTGATCACCGCTGACGGCCAGGGGATCACCTTAATTAACATCGGGGTTGGTCCGTCAAATGCCAAAACCATCTGCGACCATCTGGCGGTATTGCGCCCGGACGTGTGGCTGATGATTGGACACTGCGGCGGCCTGCGTGAAAGCCAGCTGATTGGCGACTACGTGCTGGCCCACGCCTATCTGCGAGATGACCATGTGCTTGACGCTGTGCTTCCACCGGATATTCCTATCCCGAGCATCGCCGAAGTGCAGCGTGCGCTGTATGACGCCACCAAAGAGGTGAGCGGTATGCCGGGTGAAGAGGTTAAACAGCGTCTGCGTACCGGTACGGTAGTGACGACGGATGACCGCAACTGGGAACTGCGTTACTCCGCCTCCGCGCTGCGTTTCAACCTCAGCCGTGCCGTCGCGATTGATATGGAAAGCGCCACCATCGCCGCACAGGGATATCGCTTCCGTGTCCCTTACGGCACGCTGCTGTGCGTTTCCGACAAACCGCTGCATGGCGAAATTAAGCTTCCGGGTCAGGCCAACCGTTTCTATGAAGGGGCAATCTCCGAACATCTGCAAATCGGCATTCGCGCCATTGATTTGCTGCGTGCGGAAGGTGACAGGCTGCATTCCCGTAAATTACGTACCTTCAACGAGCCGCCATTCCGCTAACCAGAACAAGGAATAACCATGCACACCCCATCGCGCTTATCGGCCCTGCGCCGATGGCTACAGGAAAACAATCTTGATGGCATGATCGTGCCGCGCGCGGATGCCTGGCAGAGTGAGTACTGCGCGCCGTACGATGAAAAGCTGGCCTGGCTGACGGGCTTTGATGGCTCCGCAGGTCTGGCGCTGATACTGAAAAACACAGCGCTGCTGTTTGTCGATGGCCGCTATCAGGTTCAGGCTCGCCTTCAGGTCAATATGGATGAAATTGAAATCCACCATCTGCACAATGAACCGCTGGCCGAATGGCTCACAGCCAACGTCGGGTCTGGCATGCGTATTGGGTTTGAAGCACTGCTGATGACCAATACGGAGTTCGGGCAACTGTCTGCAACACCCTGTGAACTGGTTCCGCTCAGTCAGTCGCCGTTTGATACCTTATGGCACGATCGCCCTGCCGCGCCGGCGGGACGTATTCGAGAAATGCCGGTGGAGGTCAGTGGCGAAAGCAGCCTCGCCAAACGCCAGCGCGTTGCCGCCGTGCTGGCCACACACGATGCCGATTATCTGGCCGTGACTCTGCCGGATAACATCGCCTGGCTGTTGAACGTGCGTGGCACTGACATTCCATCCAGTCCTGTTCCCCTCTCCTTTGCCCTTCTTGACCGTGACGGTAGCGTGGAGTGGTTTGTTAACGACAATAAGCTCAGCGAGCTACCCGAGAGCGTGAGAAACGCGTTCAGGATTGCGCCACAGGATGCCTTTATCGAACGCTGCCAGCGCCTGTCACAAGGCAAGCGGGTGATGGTTGATGCCGATTCCGCACCGGTCGCCCTGCGCTTTGCCATTGAGCCAGAGGGCGAAATAGTCTGGCGAACCGATCCCATCACTCTGATGAAATCCACTAAAAACCCGGTCGAACTTGCCGGGTATCGCGAGTGTCATCACCAGGACGGTGCTGCCTGGGTGAATTTCCTGGCCTGGCTAAGCCGTGAAGTCCCCCTGCGTGAGGCGGCGGGAAAACCGCTGACGGAGCTGGAAGCGCAGGCGCAGCAGCTTGCGTTCCGTAAACAGCAGCCTGGATTTATTGAGCAAAGTTTTGCCACCATCTCCGCCTCCTCCAGTAATGCGGCGATGTGCCACTATCACTCAAGCGAAGCCAGCAATAAGCCCATCGGTCATCATCATTTTTACCTTAATGATTCCGGCGGTCAGTACCATAACGGCACCACTGACGCCACGCGTACGCTGGCATGGGGTAGCGTGCCGCCACAGCAGAAGTTGCACTATACCGCCGTACTGAGAGGGTTCCTGTCGTTGATAACCTTACAGTTCCCCTCCGGCAGCCAGGGCCATCAGCTTGATGCCTTCGCGCGTCGCCCGCTGTGGGAAATGGGGCTGGATTACGATCACGGGACAGGGCATGGGGTAGGACATCAGTTGCTTATCCATGAGAACCCGCATCGTCTCGCCAAAAAGGTTAACCCGTGGCCCCTGGTGGCCGGCACCATCATGACTATCGAGCCTGGATATTATCTGGCGGACAGCCATGGGATCCGCATTGAAAACCAGGTGGAGATTGTCGAAAGCCGTCCGGGATTCTGCACGTTTTCCTCACTGACGCTGATCCCGATCGACCTGAGCCAGGTCGAGTTACAGCTGTTGAACGAACAGGAAAAACAGTGGCTGGATGAGTATCATCAGCAGGTGCGTGAGGCCCTGTTACCGTTGGTCGATAGCGACGCGCGGCAATGGTTGCTTGAGGCGACGAAGCCGGTTGGGGTTAACCACTAGAAATATCAGGTGGGTGCCGGGCGGCGGTTTCGCCTGACCCGGCTGTAAGCCCGTCGCATCGGACCTTTTCAGAACGCAGAAAAGCAAAAAGCCTGCTATAAAAGCAGGCTTTTTAAATTTGGCTCCTCTGACTGGACTCGAACCAGTGACATACGGATTAACAGTCCGCCGTTCTACCGACTGAACTACAGAGGAATCGTGTGAACGGGGCGCATATTATCGATGCTCCCCGATGATGTCAAAGGCAGAATGCATATTTCTGACTGTTTGCCGAATTATTCTCCACTTCGCGCATTTGTCAGGCATTCTGTTGATTCTGTGATCGTTGGTTCCTGTTTTATTCGCGGGTATTTCCAGAGCCAGCGCCCACTGACCATACGCCAGTAGAACAACGCCCCACGCACCGCCCAGTCAAGGAACATCCCCAGCCAGACGCCGACTACCCCCATGCCAAGCATGACCCCGAGCGTGTAACCCACCACCACACGGCAACCCCACATGCCGAGCATAGACACCCACATCGCGAAGCGTGCATCGCGTGCCCCTTTCAGTCCGGCAGGCAGAACCCATGAAGCCGCCCAGATGGGCATAAAGGCCGCATTCAGCCAGATCAGGATCTTAACGACCTCTTTGACATCATCTTCGTGGGTATAAAAAGAGGCCATAAGCCCGGCAAAGGGGGCGCTTCCCCAGGCGATCAGCGTCAGGCCAATGGTTGACAGCCAGAAGACGTGCCGCAACTGCCGTTCCGCCTGCCCTATCTGCCCTTTCCCCAGCCGTTTACCGGTGATAATGGTCGACGCCGAACCGAGGGCGTTGCCCGGCAGGTTTATCAGGGAGGCGATGGAGAAGGCAATAAAGTTACCGGCGATAACGTCAGTCCCCATCCCGGCGACAAACATTTGCGTTAGCAGCTTGCCCCCGTTAAACAACACGGATTCAATACTGGCGGGAATACCAATTCCCATCACTTCCCAGATAATGGCGAAGTTAAAGGGGCGGAAATAGCTCTTCAGCGTAAGGCGCAGTGACGGCGTGATCCCCGCCATCAGCACCCCAAGAATGGCGGCCGCACCGATATAACGTGAAATCGTTAACCCCAGCCCGGCACCCACGAACCCGAGCCCGTCCCAGGAGAAGACGCCGTAGATCAGCACGCTGCTGATAATAATATTCAGGATGTTCATCCCGCCGTTTATCAGCAACGGAATTTTGGTGTTGCCCGCCCCGCGCAGCGCGCCGCTACCAATCAGCGCGATGGCTGCAGCCGGATAACTCAGAACCGTCATTTCCAGGTAGGTCAGCGCCAGGTCTTTAACTTCATTTGTGGCCTCACCGGCGACAAAATCGATAATTTCCCTGCCGAAATAGTGGATCACCGCCGCCAGCACGATCGAGAAAATGGTCATGATCATCAGCGACTGTCGGGCAGCCTCGCGCGCACGTTTAGGATCGAGCTTGCCGAGGCTAAAGGCGACGACAACCGTCGTCCCGAGGTCAATGGCGGCAAAAAAAGAAATAACCACCATGTTAAAGCTTTCCGCCAGCCCGACACCGGCCATCGCCTCTTTACCCAGCCAGCTGACCAGGAAGGTACTCAGTACCCCCATCAACAGAACGCAGGTGTTTTCCAGGAAAATAGGCACGGCAAGGGGGGTGATTTCACGCCAGAACAGAACACGATAGCTTTTACGCTTTGCATACCATGGCGTGCGCATAATCGCCTGGCGTAGGGGGGCAGTGACGTTCAAAATGGACCTTAACGAGAAAGTTGAAACTCCATTTCAAATGATGGGGGAGAAATGCTAAACCTGCAAAGTATTTTCCATAAAAAGATGTGTGGATTTACAACAAACTGTCGACAGAATCATCAATCGATCGCCAATCGCTAAGATCAGGTTTGACAAAACTTTTTTCGCCGCTAAGATAAGCCTCCACAACGATTCCTCTGTAGTTCAGTCGGTAGAACGGCGGACTGTTAATCCGTATGTCACTGGTTCGAGTCCAGTCAGAGGAGCCAAATTTAAAAAGCCTGCTTTTATAGCAGGCTTTTTGCTTTGCTGGTGAGGGAAAATGAACGCTCTGTTTGTCTACGGCACGCTACGCCCGGGTCACGCGAATGCACATATTCTTGAAAACATCGGTGGCGAATGGCAGGCCGGTTTTGTCACCGGGACGTTTTACGAACGTGCCTGGGGCGCGGCGGCAGATTTTCCGGGAATAGTGCTGCACCCGGACGGCCCACGCGTGGAGGGCTTTCTGTTTATCTCTGATAGCCTGAGTGCACACTGGCCAATGCTGGACGAATTTGAAGACGGCTACGATCGGGTTGAGGTCAATGTGACCACGCCGGATGGAACACAGGTCAACGCCTGGATTTATCAGCTACAGCCGCGTACTGCGTAATAAAAAAGGCTCTCTGTCACCAGAGAGCCTTTTTTGTATTCATCGGCGATTACTCGCTTTTGGCTTCACCGTTTTTGATTTCGCCCATTACTTTCAGTTTCTTGGAGATATCACGGCGTTCTTTAGACAGCTCAGCGTTTTTGATGATGTAGTCATCAACGCGGTCTTCATAGTCGCTCTTCATGCTGGCGATGATGCCCTGAATAGCCTCAACGCTCATGCCTGGCTTGATGTAGTCGCTCAGGTTATCGAGCAGCAGGACACGTTTCTGGTTGTCACGGATCTTCTTCTCAACGTCCTGGATTTCACGCTGCAGTTTGTTTTTGCGGCGGAACAGGCGGACGAATTCCAGAACATCCTGGAACGAAGGCTTGGTAGTTTCCATTTTTACACCCCTGATAATGTGAGATTCGGATTCGTTAAAGCAACCGTTGTAACAATAACCTTACTGACAGCGGCTGCGAATGACAATGAGTATATCGTTTAAAGCTATCATAACCCCAATTGATGCTGAATCGAAGCAGCAGGCGTCACATATGGAGATAGCTGCTCTTTATTTGCGCAGCGCCCGGCAAATGAGATGCGACAGTAGCTCCAGCTGCCGCGCCAGCTCCATGCTCAGCCAGACATAACCATGAATAGGCGTTTCCGCGACGTTATCGCTCTGACGCTCATTCATTAACTGCTTCAACTCCGCAACGATCTCATTCAGACGTTCACTGTTCGCCAGGATGGGCTGCGGGTTACCTTCATAAAGCGCGTGGGCGATGGTGAGCAGCGTTTGCTGCGTCATCTGCTGCGTCTCTTTTAAGGTATGGGCGTTGAGCATTAAAAGGTGGCTGGGACGAGAAGCCCAGTGCGCGTTGATTTGCAGCTCAAGCATGCATACCAGATTGCGGCTTACCGTCTGAATGGCTTCAAAAATGGATTTCTGGATATGGGTTTCTTTGCTGGCCGGAGTAATCAGCCCGCGCATCCTGACCACATCGTTGAGGATCGTTTGCAGGTGTTTTTCCAGCCGGGGGCGCTCAACCAGGTTAGGGGAAAATCCGGCCTGATAGACGCGGTTGAACGCGGTGACATAGTTAGCCATCTGAATACGCCAGTGCAGAAAAGCACGCTGTGGCCAGATGCCGGTAAAAAGCATAGCCAGCAGTGAGCCGAGGATCACGTCCCCGCTTCGCCACAAGGCGGTCGTCATATCCCCCGCCGGTGCACCGACCACCACCGACAGCGTGATACCAATCAGCAGCGCCTGATAGGGCCTTTTGCCTAATGCCAGCCAGCCGCAAAGGAACATCGCGACACCGCACCAGATCAACATAACCGGAAACGAGATAAGCTCAAGCTTCAGCGCGATAAGCCCCAGGGCAGAGCCTAAAACGGTACCGCCAATGCGCTCGAAGGCGCGTGGAACAACGTTCCCCCAGAACGAAATAGGCCCCATCACGACCACCAGCGTGATAAGCGGCCATGTTCCCTCAGGAACATCCAGCAAACGAACCAGCACAAACGTCAACACAAAGGCCAGCGCGATACGGCACCCATGTACCACGCGGTAGTGTTTGTACAGACGAATTTCAAAAGGGGTTAATGATTTGTCGGGACGCACACCCGCTCTCCAGCTACACGGCAAATCACAATTGTACTGTGTTTTCAGCCGGGCGGATCACACCCGGCTGAAAAACCCTGTAATAACCAGGCTTAACCCGCTTTGTGCTCTACACCAATATACATTTCGATGTCCCAGTAACCGTCCGCGTTACCATCATTAAGGTAGCGCTCGAAGCAGGGTTTAGGGGCCATCTGGTAGCTGTTGTCCTGCAAGAGGGAATTAAAGAACTGGTTCCATGGGGTCGCGAAGTCATGGTTTTCAACGCGCGCCGTCGCCACCGCATACTCTCCAGCGGCGATTTCCGTCATCATGACGCCTTCGCTGTTTTCAGGAATGACAAAATCGTCCGGGACCGTTACGGCCGTATCACAGCGCAATTTTTCTGCCGGGACCTCGTCCGGATTATCGTAGTAAACCGCAACCCACTCCAGCGGCTGAATGTGACGTCCATCCACCCACATGACTAACTGTTCGAAGCCCTGTTTAACCGTTTTGTCCCACGGCCCGACCAGATGAAAGCCGGCGATTTTACGTTTCTGTTGCTGCTTGATGCTGTAGTCCATGCTGCCTCCTTTTATTACTGTATATTTATACACTATAAAGCAGGTTTTAACTGTTCAGCAAACGAGGAGTGTTTATTATGTGAGCAGACTCGCAACCGCGCCAGTCTGCTCATGTGCTTTAACGCAGGCCGTTACAGCGTGTGATGCAGATAATCGCTCAGACGGGAGAAGAGGCCGCCTTTATTTACCGCTTCAAGCGTCACCAGCGGCCAGTGCGCCACGACTTTGTCACGGTCGTAAAGCTGGATCTCCCCTACCCGCTGATGAGCCGCAATCGGCGCTTCCAGCTCTTTTTTATCCAGCACGTACTTGGCTTTGATGTTAGGAACTTCTGTTTTAGGCAAGGCCAGCCAGAAATCCTGGTCGGTGCCCAGTTCAACCTGCTCTTTATCGCCGTACCAGATACGCTCTGTTCCCACTTTTTTGCCGTTATGCAGGATCTGCACCGTATCAAAGTTCTGCTGTCCCCAGTGCAGCAGCTTCCGGGCCTGTTCCTCACGCCCTTTCGGGCTGTCAGCGCCCATCACCACCGCGATTAAACGACGCTGACCGTCAACCGCTGACGCAATCAGGTTAAAGCCCGCTCCCGACGTGTGCCCCGTTTTCAGGCCATCAACGTTCATGGTTTTATCCCACAGCAGGCCGTTACGGTTTTGTTGGGTGATCCCGTTCCAGGTAAGGCTCTTTTCGCTGTACATGTGGTAGAACTCTGGCTCGCCGTGAATGATAGCCCGGGAGAGCACGGCCAGGTCATAGGCAGAGCTGTGCTGGCCCGGCGCGTCCAGACCGTGGACGGTTTCAAAGTGGGTATCGCGCAGATTCAGCTTTTGTACATAGTCGTTCATCATCTTCACAAACTGCGGCTGACCACCCGCTACGTGATCCGCCAGCGCCACGCAGGCGTCGTTACCGGAATCCACAATCAGACCACGGCTCAGGTCGCGCACCGAGACGCGATCGCCCTCTTTCAGGAACATCAGCGACGATCCTTCAAACACCGGGTTCCCTTTTGCCCACGCGTCGCGGCCAACGGTAACGATGTCATCCGGGGTAATGCGGTGGCTGTCGATGGCCCGATCGACAACGTAGCCCGTCATCAGCTTGGTCAGGCTCGCCGGATTACGTTGTTGATGTTCGTTGCCCGCCGTTAAGATCTGACCAGTCGTGTAATCCATTAGCACCCAGGAGCCCGCCTGAATGGCCGGAGGCTGCGGCGAAAAATCCAGCGGATCGGCCGCGAAGGCAGAAGAGACACTCGAAGCGAGTAAAGAAACAGCAATAAACAGACGGCGTTTCAACGGTATATCCTCAGGTCATTAAAAATCGATGACCTTTTTACGGGAGTTCTGTTGTCGTTACCTGGCTTAATTGCAAAAAAATGTGACAGAAAGCAGATTTTACGCTGAAGCGGCCTCGCAAATTTGCACGGTGATGGCGCTTTTTATTCGGACTGACCTGCACGATCGTTTACCATAGAGACGTCATTTTTTAACAGGATGGTATTACTGGTGTCTGATTCAGCCGCGCGCCCTACATTTTTGTTCCACGACTACGAAACCTTTGGCACCCACCCGGCGCTGGACAGACCGGCACAGTTTGCGGCCATCCGTACCGACGACGAATTCAACATCATTGGCGAGCCTGAGGTCTTTTACTGTAAGCCGGCCGATGACTACCTGCCCCAGCCCGGCGCGGTAATGGTCACCGGGATCACCCCACAGGAAGCCCGGGACAAAGGCGTGAACGAGGCCGCATTCGCCCGGCGCATTCACGACCTCTTCACCGTCCCGAATACCTGCGTGGTCGGTTACAACAACATCCGTTTCGATGACGAAGTGACGCGCAATATCTTCTACCGCAACTTCTACGATCCTTATGCCTGGAGCTGGCAGAACCGCAACTCGCGCTGGGATTTGCTCGACATTATGCGTGCCTGCTATGCGCTGCGCCCGGAAGGCATCAACTGGCCTGAGAATGATGAAGGGCTGCCGAGCTTCAGACTGGAACACCTGACGCGTGCAAACGGTATTGAGCACAGCAATGCCCACGATGCGATGGCCGATGTCTACGCCACCATTGCTATGGCAAAGCTGGTAAAAGCCGCTCAGCCACGGCTGTTTGACTATCTGCTGACCCACCGCAGCAAGCACAAACTCACCACGCTGATTGATGTGCCGCAGATGAAACCGCTGGTACATATCTCCGGTATGTTTGGCGCCTGGCGCGGCAATACCAGTTGGATCGCACCGCTGGCCTGGCATCCTGATAACCGTAATGCCGTGATTATGGTGGATTTAGCCGGTGATATTACACCGCTGCTCGATCTCGACAGCGATACGCTGCGCGAACGGCTCTATACCCCGAAAGATGAACTCGGCGATCTGCCCGCGGTGCCGGTCAAACTGGTCCATATCAATAAATGTCCGGTCCTGGCCCAGGCCAATACTCTGCGCGCAGAGGATGCCGACAGGCTGGGGATTAACCGTCAGCGTTGCCTGGATAACCTCAAGGTGCTGCGTGAAAACCCGCAGGTGCGTGAGAAAGCGGTGGCGATCTTTGCCGAAGCCGAACCCTTTGTTCCGTCAGACAACGTCGATGCGCAGCTGTACAACGGCTTTTTCAGCGACGCAGACCGTGCGGCAATGAATATTGTTCTGCAAACCGAACCGCGTAACTTACCCGCGCTGGATATTACCTTCGCGGACGCACGTATCGAAAAACTGATGTTTAATTATCGCGCGCGCAACTATCCTGGCACGCTGGATGAAACCGAACAGGCGCGCTGGCTTCAGCATCGTCGTCATGTGTTTACACCGGAGTTTCTGCAGAGCTACGCGCAGGAGCTGGAGATGCTGTATAGCCAGTATGAAGGAAATGCTGAAAAGCAGGCGCTGTTAAAAGCGCTGTATCAGTATGCGCAGGAAATCGTCTGACAGATTTTGGGCGAAAAAAAACCGGAGGCGATGGTCTCCGGTTTTTTTTTACTGAGTTCTTACGCAACGTCTTCGTACTGAGGAACCGGGTTACGGAAGCTCTTCGTGACGCACGCCAGGTAAACCAGGCCGATACCCGCCCAAATCAGGCCAAGCACCATGGAACTCTCTTCCAGGTTAACCCACAGCGCACCCACGGTCAGCGCACCACACATCGGCAGGAACAGATACTGGAAGTGGTCTTTCAGCGTTTTATTACGCTTTTCACGGATCCAGAACTGAGAAATAACCGACAGGTTAACAAAGGTGAACGCCACCAGCGCACCGAAGTTAATCAGCGCAGTTGCCATCACCAGGTCAAAGTTAATCGCCAGCAGAGCAATAGCGCCGACCAGGATGATGTTCATCGCCGGCGTACGCCAGGTTGGGTGAACGTAGCCGAAGAAGCTTTTCGGGAATACGCCGTCACGACCCATTACATACATCAGACGTGCAACGCCTGCATGCGCGGCCATGCCGGATGCCAGTACCGTGATGGTGGAGAAGATCAACGCGCCAACCTGGAACGCTTTACCCGCCACGTAGAGCATAATTTCTGGCTGAGAGGCATCCGGATCCTTAAAGCGAGAGATATCCGGGAAGTACAGCTGCAGGAAGTAGGTCGCAAAGATAAAGATCAGACCACCAATCAGCGCCGTCAGGAAGATAGCACGCGGGATAACACGCTCTGCGTCCTTGGTCTCTTCAGACAGGTTGCTGATGCCGTCAAAACCGGTAAAGGAGAAGCACAGAATGGTTGCCCCGGTAATCATCGGGATCACATGCGCATCACCAGACCAGAAAGGCTTGCTGCTCGCCAGGGTACCTGCACCTTCACCGTGGAAGACACCAAAGATAACCATGCCCAGAATCACGGCAATCAGGATGACCTGAAGCACAACAATAACGGAGTTAAAGTTCGCAACGGACTTGATGCTGCGCAGGTTGAACGCCGTCATAAAGGCCACCAGCGCCACGACGAACATCCACGAAGGGATCGACGGCACCAGTGCTTCAAAATAAATTTTAGCCAGCAGAATGTTGATCATCGGCGCGAACAGATAGTCGAGCAGCGAAGACCAGCCCACCATAAAGCCAACGGTCGGGCTGATGGATTTCTGGGCATAGGTGTAGGCAGAACCGGCAGACGGATAGCGACGAACCAGTTTACCGTAGCTCAGCGCGGTAAAGAGGATCGCAATCAGCGCGAAGGCGTAAGCCGTCGGCACATGACCGTCTGTGAGGCCTGATACGATACCGAATGTATCGAACAGCGTCATTGGTTGCATATAGGCAAGGCCCATCATAACAACCGGAACTAACGTAAGGGTTTTACGTAATTCCACGCGAGAGGTGTTTGGAGTTGCGTTATGCGACATAGTTATTCTCCTTTACGGTGATAACCGCCACGTAAGCGAAAAATTGCCCCATTTCTGTATTCCTCAGCGACAACAACTGTCGGATTTTAGTAAATATCTATCCGGTACGAAGCCCGGCCTCTTGGTTTTTAGTTTCGTTTCATACGTGCAAAAAAAAATAACCGACGCCTTTTATATCGTCGATTATTCATTTGGTTGCAGCGGCGCATTTTGCCCCACATCGGATACAAAAGGCAATACTTTGCAACGCCCGGGGCGATTTTCTTTTTTCTAACTGGCTGATTTCTCGACGCTGCTTTGCGAGTAAACGGCAGCAATAGCACTATTTGCTAAAATTTCGTCCCGCCACCAGGCACTTGCCAGCCCCGCAGTTTGTTCATTCCAGCCGACCCACACCGATTCATTGCTGCTTTGTGCAAGCACCTGTTTTTCAACAAGCGCACCGCTGTCTAAAAACCGCTGTGCCAGATAGCGGGGTAAATAGCCGCACCCTAGGCCACTGATTTGCAGCTCCAGCTTGGTTTTATAGTCGAACACCGTGATCGCCTCCTGCTCATCAAGCAACTGCGTGGAGGCCGCACAGTCGGGACGCGAGCTGTCACCGACCACAATGGCGCGGTAGCCTTTAATCGTGCGCCGGTTAAGGGGTTCCGGCTCCTGCGCGAGCGGATGGTGTGGCGCGACGGCGAAAACCTGCTCCAGCACACCCAGCCGGGCGAAACCGAAATCGCTTAACTGGGGCGGTTCATGCAGCGCACCGACAAAAATATCTGCCCTGCCCTGAGTTAAGGCATCCCATGAATCGCCCAGCACGCCATTAATGAAGATTAACCGGGTTACGCTGTGGTGCTGATAGAACGCCTCAATCAGCGGCGTCAGAAGAGAAAACGGAAAAGTATCATCAACGCCGATGACCAGTTCGTTCTCCCATCCCTGGTGCAGTTTGACGGCCTGTTTTTCCATTTCGCGAACGGTATGCAGGACGTCGCGCCCCTTCTCCAGCAGCATCTGTCCGGTACGGGTAAAACGGGCGCGGTGGCCAGAGCGATCGAGGATCTGGATATTAAGATCGCTTTCCAGTTTATGAACGGTATAGCTCAGCGCCGACGGGGTTTTGAAGAGCTTTGCCGAAGCAGCGGCAAAGCTCCCCTCTTTTTCCAGTGCATCCAGAATAATAAGAACATCCAGCAGCGGTTTCATGTTCGCCCCCTTCCGGTGTGCGATCGTTTCCGCTGAGAAACTTATTCCATCGGCATCACCAGCGGATCGGGATATTGATACTCAAACCCCAGCTCATGACAAATGCGATTGCCATCAACAATTTTGCCTTTACTTTCGTCCTTTGCTTCACCAAAAACAGGCGGAACCAGACCCAGCTGGCGTGCCATCAGCGGGTAAAACGTGCTACGCGCTGGATGAGAAGGCGCACATATATTATAGATGTGCCCACCTTTTGGAGCCTGTAAGAGTAGTTCTATTGCGGCAATTACGTCATCAAGATGCACAAGATTGACGCCATGTTGTCCGTCTGGCGCGGATTTTCCCGCGAAGAAGCGCCCTGGATGTCGTCCGGGGCCAACCAGACCTGCCAGCCGTACGATATCGACCTGGGTGCCGGGAAGATGATGCAGCCAGTCTTCCAGCTCTTTCAGCACTTTACCGCTCGCGGTAACGGGATGACGCTCAGAGGTCTCTTTCACCACGCCGTCAACATCGCCGTAGACCGAGGTTGAGCTGGTAAAAATAATGCGTGGGATGTGATGCGCCAGCGCGCTGTCGACAATCTCCTGCATCGCCTGCAGATAAAATGATTCGCCCGGGCCACTGCGCCGTGCAGGTAACGTAATCACCAGCGCATCAACGTTCATCAGCGTGTCCAGATCGTCAGCATCACACACCAGTTCAGGTTCCAGACGCAACTCGACGCCGTCAATACCGCACATGCGCGCCGCTTCTACCCCATCCGCCGTGGTTTTGCTTCCGGTCACCTGCCAGCCTTTTGCGGCCAATGACATCGCCAGCGGCATTCCCAGCCAACCTAAACCGACAATCGCGACCTTTTTCATGCGAATTCTCCTGACTTTTACTCGTCTTTCTTAAGGCTACGCCAGCCCGACAGAACACACAATTCATAGCGTCAATATGAAATGAATTAATGATCAAAAAAAGCCCTTGCAATCAGTCATACAACTGGTTTAGGTTAAAAGACATCAAATGAATAAGCATTCATCGAGAATTTTATGACACGCGTTCAATTTAAACACCACCATCATCACCATCATCCTGACTAGTCTTTCAGGCGATGTGTGCTGGAAGACGTTTGGATCTTCCAGTGGTGCATGAACGCATGAAAAAGCCCCCGGAAGATCTTCTTCCGGGGGCTTTTTTTTGGACCAAATTCAGACAGGTTAAAACAGGTTAACGAGGAAAACAGAATGTTAGATAACTCACGTTTACGCATAGCTATTCAAAAATCAGGCCGTTTGAGTGATGATTCACGCGAACTGCTCGCCCGCTGCGGGATTAAAATCAACCTGCACACCCAGCGCCTGATTGCCCTGGCTGAAAATATGCCCATCGACATTCTGCGCGTGCGTGATGACGATATTCCCGGCCTTGTGATGGATGGCGTTGTTGACCTCGGCATCATCGGTGAAAACGTGCTGGAAGAAGAGCTCCTGACCCGCCGTGCTCAGGGTGAAGATCCACGCTATTTTACCCTGCGTCGTCTGGACTTCGGCGGCTGCCGCCTGTCGCTGGCCACGCCTGTCGATGAAGCCTGGGACGGCCCGGCCGCGCTGAACGGCAAACGTATCGCCACCTCCTACCCTCACCTGTTAAAACGTTACCTGGATCAGAAAGGCGTACAGTTTAAATCCTGTCTGCTGAACGGCTCTGTTGAGGTGGCGCCGCGCGCGGGTCTGGCTGACGCCATCTGTGACCTCGTCTCTACGGGCGCCACGCTGGAAGCGAACGGTCTGCGCGAAGTGGAAGTGATTTACCGCTCCAAAGCGTGCCTTATCCAGCGCGACGGCGAAATGGCCGATGCGAAACAGCAGCTGATCGACAAACTGCTGACCCGTATTCAGGGCGTGATTCAGGCCCGTGAATCGAAATACATCATGATGCACGCGCCAACCGAACGTCTTGATGAGGTCATTGCCCTGCTGCCAGGCGCAGAGCGCCCGACCATCCTGCCTCTGGCCGGTGACCAGCAGCGCGTCGCCATGCACATGGTCAGTAGCGAAACCCTGTTCTGGGAGACCATGGAAAAACTGAAGGCGCTGGGCGCAAGCTCAATTCTGGTGCTGCCAATTGAGAAGATGATGGAGTGATGGCCATGAGCTTTAACACAATCATCAACTGGAACGATTGTTCGCAAGAACAACAGCGCGCGCTGCTGATGCGTCCGGCGATTTCCGCCTCAGAAAGCATCACCCGCACCGTGGCCGAGATCCTTGATAACGTCAAGGCCCGTGGCGACGATGCGCTGCGGGAATACAGCGCAAAGTTTGATAAAACCGAGGTTGGCGCTTTAAAGGTAACCGAACAGGAAATCACGGACGCGGAAAGCCGCCTCGGTGACGAGATCAAACAGGCGATGGCCGTCGCGGTGAAAAACATTGATACCTTCCACACCGCGCAGATATTGCAGGCGGTCGATGTGGAAACCGTGCCCGGCGTACGCTGCCAGCAGGTCACGCGTCCGGTTGCGTCGGTGGGGCTTTACATCCCCGGTGGTTCCGCCCCGCTGTTCTCTACCGTATTAATGCTGGCAACCCCGGCACGCATCGCCGGTTGTCAGAAAGTAGTACTGTGCTCGCCGCCTCCGATTGCCGATGAAATTCTCTATGCGGCAAAACTGTGTGGCGTACAGGCGGTGTATAAAGTGGGGGGTGCACAGGCAATTTCCGCACTGGCGTTTGGTACCGAATCCATTCCTAAAGTGGACAAAATTTTTGGCCCGGGCAACGCGTATGTGACCGAAGCAAAGCGTCAGGTCAGCCAGCGTCTGGACGGTGCCGCAATTGATATGCCTGCCGGTCCTTCTGAGGTGCTAGTGATTGCCGACAGCGGTGCAACGCCGGACTTCGTCGCCTCCGATCTGTTATCCCAGGCAGAACATGGCCCGGACTCACAGGTTATTTTGCTGACGCCGGATGCGGATATGGCAAGACGCGTGGGTGAAGCCGTTGAACGTCAGCTTGCCGACCTGCCGCGCGCCGACACGGCACGCCAGGCACTCTCAGCAAGCCGCCTGATTGTGGCGCGCGATCTGGCGCAGTGCATTGCCATCTCCAACCAGTACGGCCCGGAACACCTGATTATCCAGACCCGCAATGCGCGCGATCTGGTTGACAGCATTACCAGCGCAGGTTCGGTCTTCCTTGGCGACTGGTCACCGGAATCCGCCGGCGATTACGCTTCCGGCACCAACCACGTTCTGCCAACCTACGGCTATACATCAACCTGTTCGAGCCTCGGGCTGGCGGATTTCCAGAAACGCATGACCGTACAGGAGCTGTCCCGCGAGGGGTTTGCCTCTCTGGCCTCCACCATTGAGACACTGGCCGCCGCCGAACGTCTGACCGCCCACAAAAACGCCGTTACGCTGCGCGTTGCAGCCCTGAAGGAGCAAGCATGAGCATTGAAGAATTAGCCCGCGAAAATGTCCGTCGCCTGACGCCTTATCAGTCTGCTCGTCGTCTGGGTGGCAATGGTGATGTCTGGCTGAACGCTAACGAATACCCGACGGCCGTACAGTTCGAGCTGTCGCAGCAAACGCTGAACCGCTATCCGGAATGCCAGCCGAAAACGGTTATCGAAAATTACGCCCGGTACGCAGGCGTAAAGCCTGAGCAGGTGCTGGTCAGCCGGGGTGCAGATGAAGGCATTGAACTGCTGATCCGAGCCTTCTGCGAACCGGGTAAAGACGCGGTGATGTACTGCCAGCCAACCTACGGAATGTACAGCGTCAGCGCAGAAACCTTTGGCGTGGCGTGCCGTAACGTGCTTTCGCTGGAAGACTGGCAGCTCGATCTGCAGGGGATTGCCGATAATCTTGACGGAGTGAAAGTGGTGTTCGTCTGCAGTCCAAATAACCCGACCGGGCAGATTATCAACCCGCAGGACATTCGAACCCTGCTGGAGATGACGCGCGGTAAAGCGCTGGTGGTGGCTGACGAAGCCTATATTGAGTTCTGCCCGCAGGCGACGCTGGCTGGCTGGCTCGAGGAGTACCCGCACCTGGTTGTACTGCGTACGCTGTCAAAAGCTTTCGCTCTCGCTGGCCTGCGCTGCGGCTTTACGCTGGCCAATAAAGAAGTCATCGACCTGCTGATGAAAGTGATTGCGCCATATCCACTCTCTACGCCGGTTGCCGACATTGCGGCGCAGGCTTTGGCCCCTCAGGGGATCAAGGCGATGCGCGAACGCGTGGCACAAATTCTTGAAGAACGGCAGTATCTGATCACTGCCCTGAAAGATATTCCCTGCGTGGAGCAGGTATTCGACTCTGAAACCAACTACATCCTGGTACGCTTTACCGCGTCGAGTGCCGTATTTAAATCTTTATGGGATCAGGGCATTATCTTACGAGACCAAAATAAACAACCATCCTTAAGCGGCTGTTTGCGTATTACCGTAGGCACCCGTGCAGAGAGTCAGCGCGTGATTGACGCCCTGAAAGCGGAGAAAGTATGAGCCAGAAGACCCTCTTTATCGATCGTGACGGTACCCTTATTTCGGAGCCGCCAACCGATTTTCAGGTCGATCGTTTCGACAAACTGGCTTTTGAACCCGATGTAATCCCGGTACTGCTCAAGCTGCAGAAAGCTGGCTATAAGCTGGTGATGATCACGAACCAGGACGGGCTGGGTACCGACAGTTTCCCGCAGGCGGATTTTGACGGCCCGCATAACCTGATGATGCAGGTGCTGACCTCTCAGGGCGTTGAATTTGATGAGGTGCTGATCTGCCCACACCTGCCTGCCGATGAATGTGACTGCCGCAAGCCTAAGGTAAAGCTGGTCGAACGCTACCTGGCGGATGACGTGCTGGATAAAGCCAATAGCTATGTCATTGGCGATCGCATGACCGATATTACGCTGGCGGAGAACATGGGTATCTCCGGGCTGCGCTATGACCGTTCCACCCTTAACTGGGCAAAAATTGGTGAGCAGTTGACCCAGCGTGACCGCTACTCGCACGTTGAGCGCAACACCAAAGAGACGCAAATCGACGTTAAGGTCTGGCTGGATCGTGAAGGCGGCAGCAAGATCCACACCGGTGTGGGTTTCTTTGACCATATGCTGGACCAGATCGCGACCCATGGTGGTTTCCGCATGGAGATCGCCGTAAAAGGCGATTTGTATATCGACGATCACCACACCGTGGAAGATACCGGCCTGGCGCTGGGTGAAGCGCTGAAGCTGGCACTCGGCGACAAACGCGGCATCAACCGTTTTGGTTTTGTGCTGCCGATGGACGAGTGCCTGGCGCGCTGCGCCATGGATATCTCCGGGCGCCCACACCTGGAATACAAAGCGGATTTCACCTACCAGCGCGTGGGCGACCTCAGCACCGAAATGGTTGAACACTTCTTCCGTTCATTGTCCTACACCATGGGCCTGACGTTGCACCTCAAGACCAAGGGCAAGAACGACCACCACCGCGTGGAAAGCCTGTTCAAGGCCTTTGGCCGTACCCTTCGCCAGGCGATTCGTGTGGAAGGTGACGCCCTGCCCTCATCGAAAGGAGTGCTGTAATGAATGTGGTGATTCTGGATACCGGATGCGCCAACCTGAACTCCGTAAAATCGGCAATTGCCCGTCACGGCTATGCACCGGACGTGAGTCGCGACCCGGACGTCGTACTGCGCGCCGATAAGCTTTTTCTGCCCGGCGTAGGGACAGCGCAGGCGGCGATGGATCAGATCCACGAGCGTGAGCTGGTGAGTCTCATCAAAGCCTGTACTCAACCGGTGCTGGGAATTTGTCTGGGCATGCAGCTCTTGGGCCGACGCAGTGAAGAGAGTAACGGTGTTGATCTGCTCGGGATTATCGACGAAGACGTGCCGAAAATGACCGATCACGGTCTGCCTCTGCCGCACATGGGCTGGAACCGTGTTTATGCCAAAGCCGGTGACAGACTGTTTCGCGGCATTGAAGACGGGGCCTATTTTTACTTCGTGCACAGCTACGCCATGCCGGTAAATCCGTACACCATTGCCCAGTGCAATTACGGCGAAGCATTTACCGCGGCGGTGCAGAAAGATAACTTCTTCGGCGTGCAGTTTCACCCGGAACGCTCCGGTGCCGCAGGTGCACAGTTGCTGAAAAACTTCCTGGAGATGTAATGATTATTCCCGCTTTAGATTTAATCGACGGCACGGTTGTCCGTCTCCATCAGGGCGATTACGGGCAGCAACGCGACTACGGTAACGACCCCTTGCCACGTCTGCAGGATTATGCCGCCCAGGGCGCGCAGGTGCTGCACCTGGTGGATTTGACTGGCGCAAAAGATCCGACAAAACGTCAAATCCCACTTCTTAAAAAACTGGTGGCCGGCGTAGATGTGCCGGTCCAGGTAGGCGGTGGCGTGCGTACGGAAGATGACGTTGCGGCGCTGCTGGACGCTGGCGTGGCGCGTGTGGTCGTCGGCTCGACTGCCGTTAACGATCCTGAAAAGGTTAAAGCCTGGTTCCGCCGCTTTGGCGCTGACGCGCTGGTGCTGGCGCTGGATGTTCGTATCGACGAGCAGGGTAACAAGCAGGTTGCAGTCAGCGGCTGGCAGGAAAACTCCGGGGTGACGCTGGAAGAGCTGGTTGAGAGGTATCTGCCCGTTGGCCTGAAGCACGTGCTGTGCACCGATATCTCCCGCGACGGCACGCTGGCAGGCTCTAACGTTTCTTTATACCAAGAAGTCTGCGCACGTTATCCGCAGGTGGCCTTCCAGTCGTCGGGCGGTATTGGTGATATCACTGATATTGCCGCGCTGCGCGGAACGGGCGTACAGGGCGTGATTGTGGGCCGAGCCCTGCTGGAAGGTAAATTTACTGTGACGGAGGCGATTCAATGCTGGCAAAACGGATAATCCCTTGCCTGGACGTACGTGACGGCCAGGTAGTGAAAGGCGTGCAATTCCGCAACCATGAAATCATTGGTGATATCGTCCCGCTGGCAAAACGCTACGCTGAAGAAGGCGCAGATGAGCTGGTGTTTTACGATATCACCGCCTCCAGCGATGGCCGCGTTGTGGATAAAAGCTGGGTGGCGCGCGTGGCAGAAGTGATTGATATTCCCTTCTGCGTGGCAGGTGGGATCAAATCTGCGGAAGACGCGGCAAAAATCCTCTCCTTTGGTGCCGATAAGATTTCCATTAACTCCCCTGCTTTGGCAGACCCGGAGCTGATTACCCGTCTGGCCGATCGCTTTGGCGTACAGTGTATTGTCGTGGGGATCGACACCTGGTATGACGCCGCAACGGGTAAATACCATGTCAACCAGTACACCGGCGATGAAAACCGGACCCGCGTAACCCAATGGGAGACGCTGGACTGGGTGCAGGAAGTCCAGAAACGTGGTGCAGGCGAAATTGTGCTGAACATGATGAACCAGGACGGCGTGCGTAACGGCTATGACCTTGAGCAGCTGAAAAAAGTCCGCGCGGTTTGTCATGTCCCGCTGATAGCCTCCGGCGGCGCGGGCACCATGGAACACTTCCTCGAAGCCTTCCGCGATGCAAACGTTGACGGCGCGCTGGCGGCCTCCGTGTTCCACAAACAGATTATTAATATTGGTGAGTTAAAAACGTACCTGGCCGACCAGGGCGTGGAGATCAGGGTATGTTAACAGAGCAACAACAGGCGCAGCTGGACTGGGAAAAAACTGACGGATTACTGCCGGTGGTTGTACAGCATGCCGTCTCAGGTGAAGTGCTGATGCTGGGGTATATGAACCAGGACGCGCTGGCAAAAACGCTCGACAGCGGCAAGGTCACCTTTTTTTCGCGTACCAAACAACGCCTGTGGACCAAAGGGGAAACCTCTGGCCATTTCCTGAATGTGGTCAGCATTACGCCGGACTGCGATAACGATACGCTTCTGGTACTGGCGAATCCGATCGGCCCAACCTGCCACAAGGGCACCAGCAGCTGCTTCGGCGACGCAAGCCACCAGTGGCTGTTCCTGTATCAGCTGGAACAGTTACTCGCTGAGCGTAAAACGGCGGATCCTGAAAGTTCGTATACGGCTAAGCTGTACGCCAGCGGGACTAAACGTATTGCGCAAAAGGTAGGGGAAGAAGGCGTTGAGACAGCACTGGCCGCGACCGTGCATGACCGCGAGGAGCTGACCAACGAGGCGTCGGATTTGATGTATCACTTGCTGGTACTGCTGCAGGATCAGGAGCTGGATTTGACGGCGGTGATTGAGAATCTACGTAAGAGACATAAATAAAAAAACCGGGGAATTTCCCCGGTTTTTTTATCTGATGAGAATCACGCTTTTGGTTTGTAGTTCCGCAATGCGTTGCGACCCAACACCACACCTGAACCGATAATCCCGCCAAGGAGTACGGCAAGGATTAGAGTGATGGCCTTTTTCGGACTGTCACGTTTGATCGGTAAATCTGGCTTCATCACATAACGGTAGACGTGGATAGTGTCAGGGTTAACGTTCAGCTTTTCGATATCCAGCAAGTTCTGCTTGGTCTGGTAGTACGCTCCTGAGAACACCAGCGGACGAGACGCTTCGTTTTCAATCATCGATTTTAACGCTTCGCTGCCCAGCAGGAACATAGTTTCCTGCGTCACGTCCTGAGTTTGCTGAATCTGTGGAGAAGTGATTTTAGCCGCTTCAGCGTTCTTAAGCGCCTCAGTGATCTGTTTGATTCGCAGATCTTTTTGCTCCTGAGAGACTTTCTCCTGGTTTTCCAGGGAGTCGTTCAGGGTTGTGATCTGCTGCTTAATGTTATCTTTTAGGTCAAGCGTCAGTTCTTTCGCCGTCTGTTCATCAACCTGCTGAATATACTGGGCAAGCTGCTTTTGCGCAGCTTCAGCAGTTTCACCAACATAACTGACGGTCAATGGAAATGCTTGTCCCTTAACCGTGGAATCGATGGTTAGCTTTTCCGGGATTTCCTGATTTTCAAGCGCCTGCGCTAATGCAGAAAAGGATGAATTAAAACGACCAATTGCACGGGTCTGGATATCCAAAATTGAAGGAGCGGCACTTCCGTACAGAATATTCAACGCATTTGCATACGTTGCAATCTGTGCGGCATCCGGCTGGGCTATGATAGCGGACGATGTCCATTTCTCTTTTGCTACGGTGATGTAGATCCCAGCCAATATGATAAATACAGCAACAAAAGCTCCAACAACCCACTTTCCACGCCACAGTTGCAGCACTAAATCAAGTAAATCAATTTGCTCCGGGTCATTACTTCTGCTGACCAGGTTATTGTTGTTCTGCGTCATACAATCCCTAACAGATGATAAAGGGCAAAAATAAACATGTTCACATAGTGTATCTGTTGCTATGAATTTTTCTATAAGAATCCGATGAGTTAAATCGGAAAGATGGGTTATGTAACTGGCATCCGCCGCGCTATGATAGACGCAATGTGATGCGTGATGGCATCAGTAAGAACACATGTTTATGAGGGAAGATATGAAATTTCTGGTAACGGGTGCAGCTGGCTTTATCGGCGCAAATGTCAGCAAACGACTCCTGGATGCAGGTCATCAGGTCGTCGGTATTGATAACCTGAATGACTACTATGATGTCAATCTTAAGCTGGCACGTCTGGATCTGCTGACATCTGATAATTTCGCCTTCCACAAGCTGGACCTGGCCGACCGTGAAGGCATGGCCACACTGTTCGCCCGTGAGAAATTTGATCGCGTCATCCACCTGGCCGCACAGGCAGGTGTACGCTACTCGCTTGAAAACCCTCACGCCTATGCAGATGCCAACCTGGTAGGGCACCTCAACGTGCTGGAAGGCTGTCGCCATCACAAGGTACAACATCTTCTGTATGCATCTTCCAGCTCCGTTTACGGTCTGAATCGCAAGATGCCTTTTTCGACTGACGACTCGGTCGATCACCCCGTCTCACTTTATGCCGCGACCAAAAAAGCCAATGAACTGATGTCGCATACCTATTCCCACCTGTACAACCTGCCCACGACGGGCCTGCGTTTCTTTACCGTGTACGGTCCGTGGGGACGTCCGGATATGGCGCTGTTTAAGTTCACCAAAGCGATGATTGAAGGCAAAAGCATTGATGTCTACAACTACGGTAAGATGAAGCGCGACTTCACTTACATTGATGATATCGCCGAAGCCATTATCCGTCTGCAGGATGTTATCCCTCAGGCCGATGCAAACTGGACCGTTGAAACTGGTTCACCGGCAACCAGCTCTGCGCCTTATCGCGTCTATAACATCGGAAACAGCTCTCCGGTTGAACTGATGGATTACATTACGGCTCTTGAAGAGGCGCTCGGGATAGAGGCAGAAAAGAATATGATGCCAATCCAGCCGGGTGACGTACTGGAAACCAGCGCAGATACTAAAGCGCTGTATGACGTTATTGGCTTCAAACCGCAGACTTCCGTTAAAGAAGGCGTGAAGAATTTCGTTGACTGGTATCGCGACTTCTACAAAGTATAAAAACAAAAAAACCGGCAAGTGCCGGTTTTTTTATGCGCCTTAAGCAGAGACTCAGTCGCTACCAAACAGATCGCGGGTATACACTTTATCCGCCACGTCGGCCAGTTCTTCCGCCATACGGTTAGAGATAATCACATCCGCTTCCTGCTTGAACGCATCCAGGTCACGAATCACACGAGAATGGAAGAATTCATCCTCCTGCATCGCTGGCTCATAAATAATTACCTGAACGCCTTTAGCCTTAATACGCTTCATGATCCCCTGAATGGAAGAGGCGCGGAAGTTATCAGAACCGCTCTTCATGATCAGGCGATATACGCCCACCACTTTCGGCTGACGCGCGAGAATGGAATCGGAAATGAAGTCTTTACGCGTACGGTTTGCATCAACAATCGCTGAAATCAAATTGTTTGGCACAGCCTGATAGTTCGCCAGCAACTGTTTGGTATCTTTTGGCAGGCAGTAGCCGCCGTAACCAAACGACGGGTTGTTGTAATGGTTGCCGATACGCGGGTCGAGGCACACCCCTTCGATGATCTGGCGGGTATTCAGGCCCAGACTCTCGGCATAGCTGTCCAGCTCGTTGAAGTAAGCCACGCGCATTGCCAGGTAGGTATTTGCGAACAGCTTGATCGCTTCGGCTTCGGTGGAATCGGTAAACAGCACCGGGATATCTTTCTTGATTGCGCCTTCCTGAAGGAGAGCAGCAAAACGCTCCGCACGCTCAGAGCGCTCACCGATTACGATACGGGATGGGTGCAGGTTATCGTATAACGCCCTGCCCTCGCGCAGAAACTCTGGCGAGAAGAAGACATTATCAATACCCAGCTCTTCTTTGATTGATTTAGTGAAACCGACCGGAATGGTCGACTTAATCACCATCACCGCGTTTGGATTGATTGCGATAACGTCTTTAATAACCGCTTCAACGGTAGAGGTGTTGAAATAGTTCGTTTTTGGGTCGTAATCGGTTGGCGTCGCGATGATGACATAATCCGCATTGCGGTAGGCATCTTCTTTATCCGTCGTTGCACGGAAATTCAGAGGCTTGCTTGAAAGATAATCCTGGATCTCTTTATCCACAATCGGCGATTGTTTCTGATTAAGCATGTCCACTTTGGCCTGCACGATGTCCAGCGCGACCACTTCATGGTTCTGCGCAATCAAGATACCGTTTGAAAGGCCAACATAGCCTGTTCCGGAAATGGTTATTTTCATTCGTTTGGCTTCTTCAGTATGAGTTTCTGGTGACATCTAAGGGTCACCACAATGAATAACTGGTGGTTTTTTATCGCTAATGCTAATTCACTGTCAAGGTGCATGCCTGGCTGAAGAATACGTTGACTCCACAGATATCGTTATCACAACAGAGCATGAAGTACCGGGTTTCCAGCAATAGTGGGGCACTTAACGCTTATAGACCCATAAAATGGATAAATAGCGGACTGACTCAAATCAGACTAATCCCTTGGTAAGGTTAAGCAGATATTGACCATATCCCGTCTTTTTAAGTGGCTCTGCAAGCAGCAGAAGTTGTTCCGCATTAATAAATCCCCTACGAAAAGCGATTTCCTCTGGGCAAGAAACCTTTAGTCCCTGTCGCTCCTCTATCGTTGCGATAAAATTACTCGCCTCAATCATACTTTGGTGTGTTCCGGTGTCCAGCCAGGCGTATCCTCGTCTCATCATTGCGACAGACAATCTGCCCTCTTGCATATAAAGACGGTTGATATCGGTGATTTCCAATTCACCCCTATCCGATGGGCTCAAACTTTTAGCCATCTCAATGACATCATTGTCATAAAAATAAAGACCGGTTATGGCGTAATTACTTTTGGGTTGTTGAGGTTTCTCCTCAAGACCAATTACGGTCCCTTCTTTGTCAAATTCAACAACACCATAACGCTCCGGATCGCTGACATGATAGGCAAAAACGGTCGCCCCTTCTTCCTGACTTGCAGCCCCTTCAAGCAGTCGCGGAAGGTCATGTCCATAGAAAATGTTATCCCCTAACACCAGTGCACAGTTGTCGTTTCCGATAAACTCTTCGCCAAGGATAAAGGCCTGAGCAAGCCCGTCGGGGCTCGGTTGCACTTTATACTGCAGACGCAGCCCCCACTGGCTACCATCACCCAGCAGTTGCTCAAAACGCGGCGTATCCTGTGGCGTGCTGATAATAAGGATGTCCCTGATGCCAGCAAGCATCAGTGTTGATAGCGGATAATAGATCATCGGCTTATCGTAAATCGGCAACAATTGTTTACTTACCGCCATCGTGACGGGGTAAAGACGTGTGCCAGATCCGCCAGCTAAAATGATACCTTTACGCTTAATCATTACTTACGTTCCCCATAATTCTGATCAATCCAGCTTTTATAGGCGCCACTTTTAACATTAGAAACCCATTTCTGATTGTTCAAATACCACTCAACGGTTTTGCGAATACCACTTTCAAAGGTTTCAAGCGGTTTCCAGCCCAGTTCGGCACTGATTTTGTGAGCGTCGATCGCGTAACGGCGGTCGTGCCCTGGACGGTCAGTAACATAAGTAATTTGTTCCCGATAGGAGCGTTCCTTGGGCACGATTTCATCCAGCAGATCGCATATAGTGTGTACAACCTCGATATTTTTCTTCTCGTTGTACCCTCCAATATTATACGTTTGCCCCACGACACCCGTTGTCAGAACGGTATAAAGTGCACGCGCATGATCTTCCACGTATAACCAGTCGCGGATCTGATCGCCCTTACCGTAAATGGGTAAGGGTTTACTTTCCAGAGCATTCAGGATGACAAGTGGAATGAGTTTTTCCGGAAAATGGTAAGGCCCATAGTTATTGGAACAGTTTGTCACAATTCCCGGCAGGCCGTAGGTACGTAGCCACGCGCGCACTAAATGATCGCTGGAAGCTTTTGATGCTGAGTAAGGGCTACTTGGTGCATATGCCGTTTTTTCAGTAAAGAGTGGCAACGGAGTAGCTTCATGATATTCGTCTGGATGAGGCAAATCACCATAGACTTCATCAGTTGAAATGTGATGAAAACGAAATGCAGATCTTGCTGCTCCGTTCAGTGACGACCAGTAAGAACGGCTGACCTCTAACAAAACATAGGTGCCAACAATATTGGTTTCAATGAATTCAGCCGGTCCAGTAATAGAACGGTCAACATGGCTTTCAGCCGCCAAATGCATCACCGCGTCAGGCTGATGAGTGGCAAATATACGTTCTATGGCATTTTTATCGCATATATCAGCATGCTCAAAAACGTAACGTTCACTATCACTTACTTCACGCAAGGATTCCAGGTTACCGGCATAGGTTAATTTATCAACGTTAACAACGCTATCCTGAGTATTGCTAATAATATGTCGTATAACCGCGGAGCCAATAAACCCGGCACCGCCAGTAACTAGAATTTTCACGCAGTCTATTCCGTTAAAGTGAGTTGAGTGGATTTTACAAGATAAAAAAGCCCGGTATCGCTACCGGGCTTTATGGAATGGCAGAATCAGATTAATCCAACCATTCTGTGTGGAACACGCCTTCTTTATCAGTGCGCTTGTAGGTATGCGCGCCAAAATAGTCGCGCTGCGCCTGAATCAGGTTCGCAGGCAGAACGGCAGCGCGGTAGCTGTCGTAGTACGCCACTGCTGCGGAGAAGGTTGGTACTGGAATACCGTTCTGAACGGCATAAGCAACCACATCGCGCAACGCCTGCTGGTATTCGTCGGCAATCTTCTTGAAGTATGGCGCCAGCAGAAGGTTAGCAATACCCGCGTTTTCCGCATAAGCATCGGTGATCTTCTGCAGGAACTGCGCACGAATGATGCAACCTGCGCGGAAGATCTTCGCGATTTCGCCGTAGTTCAGATCCCAGTTGTTCTCGTCTGACGCGGCACGCAGCTGAGAGAAGCCCTGCGCGTAAGAGACGATTTTACCCAGGTACAGAGCGCGGCGAACTTTCTCGACAAATTCAGCTTTGTCACCCGCAGGTTTAGCCTGTGGGCCAGACAGCACTTTGGATGCCGCAACACGCTGCTCTTTCAGGGAAGAAATGTAACGCGCAAATACGGATTCGGTGATCAGAGACAGCGGTTCACCCAGATCCAGAGAGCTCTGGCTGGTCCATTTACCGGTACCTTTGTTCGCAGCTTCGTCCAGAATCACATCAACCAGGTATTTACCCTCTTCATCTTTTTTCGTGAAGATATCTTTGGTGATGTCGATCAGGTAGCTGTTCAGCTCGCCTTTATTCCACTCGGTAAAGGTTTCAGCCAGCTCTTCGTTAGAGAGATTCAGGCCGCCTTTCAGCAGGGAGTATGCCTCTGCAATCAGCTGCATATCGCCGTATTCGATGCCGTTGTGCACCATTTTGACATAGTGACCCGCACCGTCCGGACCGATATAGGTCACACAAGGCTCGCCATCTTCAGCAACGGCTGCAATTTTAGTCAGAATTGGTGCAACCAGCTCGTACGCTTCTTTCTGGCCGCCAGGCATAATAGATGGACCTTTCAGCGCGCCCTCTTCACCACCGGAAACTCCGGTACCGATGAAGTTGAAGCCTTCAGCGGACAGCTCACGGTTACGACGAATGGTGTCCTGGAAGAAGGTGTTACCGCCATCAATGATGATGTCGCCTTTTTCGAGGTAAGGTTTCAGGGAGTCGATGGCTGCATCGGTACCTGCGCCCGCTTTCACCATTAACAGGATACGACGAGGTGTTTCCAGAGACTCAACGAACTCTTTAACCGTATAGAAAGGAACCAGTTTCTTGCCCGGGTTCTCAGCAATCACTTCTTCGGTCTTATCACGGGAGCGGTTGAAAACGGAGACGGTATAACCACGGCTTTCGATGTTGAGCGCCAGGTTGCGCCCCATCACTGCCATACCGACAACGCCGATTTGTTGCTTGGACATTACATACTCCTGTCAGGTGTGGATACCCCGCCGTAAAGATAGCGGCGGGTAAAGTGAATAACATGTTAACTCAGGTTTAAGGCGAGAAGGTAGCAATAGATGTGCTCTTCAGACTCAACTTAAAGGGCATTAAATAGCAGTCTGTGCTGCATTAATATGCGCCATCGCGGTGGAGAACTACCTTTACAGTTTTAAAGAGAATGGCAATGTCATTCCACAGCGACCAGTTTTTAACATACCAGGAATCAAAGTAAACGCGCGTGTCATAATCAACGTCATTACGCCCGCTTACCTGCCACAGCCCCGTCATCCCAGGTTTTGCCATCAGATAATAGTCCACATTATCATCATAGCGAGGCAACTCTTCCGAGATGATTGGTCTCGGGCCAACCAGACTCATCTGTCCTTTTAGTACATTAAATAACTGAGGAAGTTCATCAAGACTGGTCTTACGAATAAAGCGACCTACGGGCGTGATTCGAGGATCATTTTTGAGTTTAAAATCGCGTTCCCATTCTTCACGAGCCTCAGAGTCAGAATCAAGAAGTTGCTGCAATACTTCCTGGGAATTCATCACCATAGAGCGGAATTTATAGCAGGGGAAAAGTTTGCCATGCCTTCCAACGCGCATATGCCCATAGATTGCCGGCCCACCGTCGCGAGTGACTTTGTACCAGAGATAAATAAGCAGTGGCGACGATATGAGGATGATAAGTAAGGAACAAACAATATCGAAAGTGCGTTTTAGGAAGCGCGAGGTTCGCTTTGCAAGATTATTATGTATCCGTAACAGCATTACTTCGTGGCTGAAGATGAATGACATATCGGTGTTATAAAGCGGTAAGCCGCGTAGCGAAGGAATAACCGTTACGGAACGACAGTCTTTTTTAGACAATTCACGTAGCCAGTTCATCGTTTTATCACTATTTTCCATTTCAAAGGCAACAATGAAATGGATATCCCCGGTTTTCTTCATTTCCCAAAGAATATTGGGATCATGCAGAACAGGGAGTCCCTGCAGCATCGTTTCTGAAGACTCTTCATCATAAAATGCAACGACATCAAAGCCTAACATCTCTTCACTTTGTAAGGCGAAATAAGCCTCAACAGCATTACTTCCGCTTCCTATGATGACAGTTTTTTTCTTCCAAATACCAAGTCGATTCAGAAGCTGTTTGGTCATTGCTCTGAAAAATGGAAGCAAGATTAACGCGAAGGTCCAGCAAAAGACCCACACATACCGAGAAAATTGCCATTTAGAAAAGGCCACAAGGGCCAGATCAAATACGGCAAAAATAACGATTGTCCGGATGATTTCCTTTAACTCAAACCAAAATGGTTTGCGATAAGAATAATGGCGTAACCGAATCCAGAACCATCCCACACAGATCACGCTCAAAACGACATGAGAGATGATACGCATCTCCAACTGATTATCCGGTATAAACCGATACAGATCGTTAAAGATCCAGTACACACAACCTATAGAAAGCGCAAGTGAGATATTAAAAAAAATAAAATCCGAGGCTGCCAGAAAAAACTTACATAGCAACGGGTTATATTTATTCAAAAAATTATCCGTATCCATGACAACACCTGAGATTAGCGAGGATTTATATTAAATACAGGCATTGGCTCCTGATTTTTTTGGCATTCGAGATATTTTTTGGCGACGTCAATGGCTTCGCGGATAGTAACGTCCATATCCAAATAGCGATATGTGCCAAGGCGACCAACAAAGGTAGTGTTTTTGAGCGCCTGTGCTTTATCCAGGTAGCGGTTGAGTAACTCTTTTTCCTTTACCATACGAATTGGGTAATAAGGGACGTCTTTTTCAGTACACAAACGGCTGAACTCGCGGTAGCACGTCGTATTTTCGTGTGATTCCCATGGAGAAAAATGCTTATGTTCGGTGATTCGAGTGTAAGGGACGTCTTCCTCACAATAATTGATAACAGCCGTCCCTTGATAGTCGCCTTCAGCAGAAAACTTTTCGAAATCTAGCGTACGATACCCGAGACGCCCTTCGCTAAAGTTAAAGTAACCATCAAGCGCACCTGACCAAAATACATGCTGGTAGGCATCGCCTTCATCCGCAGAAAACTCAGTATCTGTTCTCACTTCGATCAATTCATGATCGAGAATCTTTGCGACCATATCGGTATAGCCTTCTTTAGGCATGCCCTGATACTTGTGGTTGAAGTAATTATCATTGTAGTTAAATCGTAACGGGAGACGTTTCAAAATACTTGCCGGCAATTCTGTCGGTTCAACGCCCCATTGCTTACGCGTATAACCCCGGAAAAAAGCTTCATAAAGCTCACGACCAATCATGCTGATTGCCTGCTCTTCGAAGTTCTGTGGTTCGACAATAGATTTATCTGCTTTAGATTCGATGAAGGCGCGAGCTTCATCAGGGCGCAGCGTTTTATTGAAAAACTGGTTAATCGTGTGAAGATTAACAGGCAACAAATAGACGTTGCCTTTGTAGATAGCCTTTACGCGGTTTGTATAAGGCATAAATTCTGAATAATCATTTACGAAATCCCAGACTTCTTTATCATCCGTATGGAAGATATGGGGTCCGTACACATGTAACATAACATTAGTCTGCGGATCACGTTCAGAATGGCAATTACCTGCAATATGAGAACGCTTATCAAAAACAACGGATGATGTTCCTTGCTCTGCTAACAGCCTGGCGATAACAGCCCCAGAGATTCCTGCACCAACAATAGCAACTGTCATTTTGTTCCCCAAAAATGTCTTTTTAATAATCCAATACCCTTCAGAAGCAAGTTCTCACCATCAATATTGACTACTGGCATATATTTGATGATCAGCCGACCGCGCTGATGATGAAGCCATACATTGAAAAGTCTTTCTGCCATAAAACCAAATACGCGTTTTTGGTACGCATCATAATTTTGGTAGTCGATTTTTTGTTCCAACGCGAACAGCAATGGAAAAAGCCAGGCAAAATACTCATCAATTAATGATTTTTTACAAACGAACATGTTGTAAAGGCTGATCTTAGTCCCCTCCATGACCCGGTCGAAATCAGCGACATAATCAGGCTGCTGCAAAACAATCTCGTCACGCAGCTGAGTATAGTCGGACTCATGGTGAGCGTGGATATAATGGCTTTTGATACTGGTGATGAAATAGTTGCGTGGCTTTGCTACGAGTATATCAGCACTTTTCAGCATCTCGGTCATTTCTTCAGGAGACGCAATACGCTTGCCTTTTACCGTCAGGTTGCTCGTGGAGGAGGCAAAATAGCGACGATAGTGTGCAAGGCCTACAACTTCTTCCTGAACGTTTTTCCAGATCCAGTAGGCAGCAGTGAGTTCACAGAATGATGGATTCAGGAGGGCGATGTTGTCGCCTGTAGAGTCTCTCAACGCTTTTTCAGCAATGGATTCTTTAGATGTTCCCACTTGCAATGGCGTATAAGCATTATGCGAAGGGAATGTATATTCTTTGTGACTAACTGTAAATATTTTAAGAGGCATCAGTGATTCCTTTTATCAGAAAATAAAACAACTGGCCTCAGGATTTTTTCAATAGCATATAAACCAATCGGATATTTTGATACAATAGATAATATTTTAAACTTAAAGTTAGATAAACTCTTTATAATTTCCCAAAAAGTTAATTTATTAAACTCTTGATTAATCACCCTTCTGTATTTTGCTCGTTTAAGATGGTTATTAATACGAACCAGGCTTACAACACACGACTGAGATAAATTTACCAATGCAGTAGAGTAGAAGATAAAATCAATTTCACCACATTCATATCTTTCCTTCAACAAATTTACAGCGTCAAACAATTCGAATTGTTTTTCAGCAGATATAGTTGTAATGGAACCGGATCTTTTCCGATAGCCATATAAAGGAGAGCCAATAAAAGCAACAACACTTGCATGTTGTGTTATGTAAGGAGATGTATATACATCTTCATATATGACACCAACCGGAAACCTATTGTTATCATAAACTTTGCGTTTAGCCACCCGCGCCCACGCAAAATTAGGCATCCGAGCCAAATTTTCGCGACCAGCATACTCAATTGGAACATGTTCGACACATTGAGCGAGTTCTTTCAAATCATTGCTATTAAAAAACTTTATGAAATTAAAATAGACTACATCCGCATCATTCAATTTCAAGGCGTTATTAAGTACTTCAATTAAAACTGGACTGACTACATCGTCGGAGTCTACAAAAATAATATATTCCCCTATGGCATGCTGTAGACCATAATTTCTTGCATCAGAAAGCCCACCATTTTCCTTATTTAGACATTGAAAACCTATATTCGCCCTGCAAAACTGTTCGGCTATATCTTTTGAGTTATCAGTAGAACCATCATTCACCAATATACATTCGCATTGTTCTGTCATTATTTTTTTTATGGAATCAAGGCATTCTTCTAAAAACAATTCAACATTATAAATTGGAACAATAATAGAAAATTTTATGTAGTTATCCATTTCTTGAAATAAACCCTTTGGATTACACAACAGTAGAAAATTATGAATATAGTAAAAATAGTAAATTTAGCCGAGAAGAAATAATACCAATCCGACATAATACTAATTTGAATGATAAAATAGTAATATTTAATCACAATGAAAGCGAACAAAAGGTCTCTCATTATTATTGCATTTCTCATCAACCATGTGCCAAAACCGGCTACAAAGCCGAAAATAATCGCCACAATCGGCCCTAATGCGCTACCAAAGAAAAAGTTATAGTTTGCAGGTGCACCCATTGTAAATCTCACACCATTCTCTAAAAACCTACTAAATACATCCGGTGGAGTAATTTGCTGCATAAGATAATACATACCATAAATATTGTCATTACTACCCACACCAAAAGCGTTACGTAATAGCCACATTAAACTCAGGTCAGGATTTACCGTGTCTGTCACAGAATCGATTGCCCACCAAACCTGTGCTTGTAATGCTATCCTCTCAAGTAAATAGCGAATCCCATCTGAAGGGTTACCATAAATTGCGGCATAACTTAGATATGTGGAGAGAATAAAAATAATTAATACTATTAATACAAAGATAAAAATTTTTGGTTTAAATAACATTGTGATCAAATCATTTCTTGAATAATACATTATAGGTATCATAAAAAACAATATTGATAACGAAGGCCCCGTAAATTTCTCACCACCTATGAATTGCATAAATATTGAGGCAATAAGTAATGCCAGGTATTTTTTATGTTTTGTTTCCGTGTATTTAATACCTAAAAGAAAAGAAAACTGGAGTAACATAAATTGTAGATATCGGCCCCAGGATGGGGCTACTGTATTCCAATATTCGAAACGATCAATACTATTCGAGTTTGGAGTTCCATATTTTAAATATAAAAATGCAAGACCTATAAAAGAACCAAACATTATAAATTGAATCGCGGAATTTAGCGTTTTATTTATTATAAAATCCATTGTGAAGGTAGGCTGGAGTATTTTATTAAGCGCTCCTGTAAACATTATCGCACTTAATAAGAAAGTTAACGCTGTAAATCCCACACGAACTGTTGCTCCACTTAACTTTCCAAACATTCGAATTTCAGAAAGATATGCTCCACTTTCAACAATTGCGCAACAAATAATCCCTACACTCATACTGTATATCATTATGATATTAAGGACTGATTCTTCTTTTTTATTTCTTATAAATAATGAGACAATCAATAACCATGAAATTATGAATGTAATATTCAAAAACCATGATTCAATACCTATTATATTTAAACACCATATTAAAAAGGCAAAAATAAAAACAATAAAAATGGGCATATTAGCGCTCACTTACAAAACATTTATAATCTCGGCTAGGCTCATGCGAGGACTTGAATACTTATCGAATAACGACTCCTGCAAAGCTGAACAGCTCACCTTAGTATCTAGTTTGTCAAATCTTAGTCTGAATGTTGGAACTTGATAAATTATATTTAGCAAAATAAGAGATGTGCTGTTGAAGCCAAGCACGGCGCGGCAATTGCGATAGTCAAAACAAAGTTCTACCGGTGTCAATGTGTCAACTAGTTTAACGCCAATATTTTTATAGAAATGCAAATCTTCTGAAGGATGTGCTTTTACTATAACTTTAGCCCCTAAGGCATTTAAAAAATTTATTTGTTGCTTTAGAAAATCCTCGTATTCTTTATTATTCAGAACACCAAGTTTGACCCAAGGCTGCGTTAACAAAAGGAAATATCCATTCGTAGCCATCTCTTTTGGCTCGCAGTGATCTTTGATAAAGTCAATAATATCTTTATTTGGTTCTTGACCATAGAAGAGTTTCCATATTTTGTTAGCAAGAAACCCTCTTTTAACGAATGTGTAGATAAATGCGTATAGATAAGCTTTGATCAGATTAGGGCTTCGTTCACGCATGTAAACTTTTGCCATTGCATCAACGCTATTTACCGAACCGATCCCTTCATCAATAACAACATTAGAAATAGACGAGGTAATATTGTGTAAACGCATTAATATAGCTGGTTTAATACCTACAGAACCGATGAATATATGAATAATTTTTTTGTAAGAACCAGCACGTACAATTTCACCCTGTTCAACAAACTCAACCTTTCCTAACCATTTCTCAATAACAGCAGGATCAATTTTACTACTAGACAAGAATCTCTTATTATTTTCGTAGCATAGTTTGAAATGTTCAGCATGCTCTGTTTTTAACTTATGGATATATGAGGATACGTAAACCAAATGACTTTCATTCAGCACTCCAGAAATAAATATTAAATCGGCCATTTCACCCTGTCTTGCAAAATTTAAATTTTGCCAAGAATAGTATTATTATGCCTATAAGTTGACTTATAGCTATTCCAAGCGATGAATAAAGAGAACCTAAAGTAAACATTAAAATAACTGAAATGAAAAATGCGATCACACTAGAAGTGATTATGGCCTTATCATTATTTTTTGCATATAATTCAAAATGATAGACTAGAGATATACAATAAATCACCGCCCCCGATAAGAGCACATAAAATAAAGGTAAAGAATTTAAAAAATCTTTTTTCCCAGAGTACTTAGAAAGTAACGGCACACACAAAATTAGAATAAATGATATAATAACACTAGTTAAAATCAAATATTTAAGGAATTTTCTTTTTGTATTAATAAACTTTTCGTTCTTTCCCTCTTTAGCATATTTTACTAATTTCGGATAGAAAAGCATAACAACACCGGCATCGACGAATGCCATTATTGATGACGAAAAACTGGAGAAATAGGAATAAATCCCAACTATCTCTTTACTACTGTATAAGCCAAGAATATATCTATCAGCAGTAAATATACCTCGTAGCGATAGCGTGGAAATTAGTAATGGTAAACAAACTTTCATGCCTTCAATAATCCACTTCCAATCAATTTCGGATTTGAGTATCAATGGCAAAGGAGTTTTTTTTAATATTATGCTAATAAAAAGCAAACTTATGATTTCTGCTGCTATCCAAAAAAACCATATATAATCAAAATCAACATGATCATTGATGAAAACAAAAATTATATAAATATATACCCAAAGTCCATTGCGAATAAAGAATTGAATATTTGCGCTCAATGGATGTTCATATATTACCAATAATCGCATAACTTCTTGCGAGCAATGTTCTAAGATAATTAGCGTGACAAAGATGATAGCTAAGTTTATCCATGGTGGAGAAATAATAAGACCTATCAATAAACATGAAATAACTAAGAGATAGTGTAAAAAATAAAGAGAGAACTGATTTTTTAAGTATGAAGCTTGTTTTGTCTCTGGTGCACCAATTATTTTCCGTGAAGAATAAGTATAAAAATCAAATCCCAATAAGTAGCCAACATAGCTCACCCCAGCAACCACTAAGGCATATTCGCCCAAGTTTGACAAGTCATAATAATGGCTAATAAATATTATGAGGATAAACTTACTGGCTAATGCCCCCCCTCTTAAAGAGAGAGGGAAAAGTTTATTAAAAATAGCTCTCATAAAAAATGATTCTAATTTTCAATAAATTTGAATTGAAGTGGAGTCCCTATTTTAAGATCTTGATTTGCAACTTTTCCAAGCACCTCTTCATAGTGCTTTGGCGCTAAACCAAATCCAGGACGAATGCTCTTAACATTTTCACTGGTTAGTTTTTCACCTTTTTTTACATCCTTAACCACATAAAGTGATCGACGGAATTTAACATTCCCTTTTTCACTTTCTTTACGTTCGTAGTTAACGCGTCCCAGTGCTTTCCAGGCTGTTTTTGCATCTCGGCACAGCGCTGTTAATTCTGCAGGCTCTAATGAAAAACTATCATCAGGTCCGCCGCCGTTACGATCGAGCGTGACATGCTTTTCAATCACACATGCACCAAGTACGACTGAAGCTACTGCTGTCGTGTTATCTATAGTGTGATCGGATAGACCGGCAATAACACCAAACCGTTCAGCCATATCGGGTATCGTTGCAAGATTGTATTCTTCAGCTGGAGCAGGATAACCACTTACACACTGCAGCACGACTAATTCTTTACAGCCCCCTTCTCGTGCAGCGGTTATCGCTTCAAGTATTTCTTGTTCGTCGGCCATTCCAGTTGAGATTATCATCGGTTTACCTGTCTTTGCGACATACTTTATAAGCGGTATATCAATAGCTTCAAAGGAGGCTATTTTATATGCAGGTGCACCCAAATCCTCGAGCAGATCGACGGCGGTAAAATCAAATGGACTACTGAAAATTGTTATGCCTAATTCTTTAGCTTTTTCGAACAGTGGCTTATGCCATTCCCATGGCATTTGGGCACCTTTGTATAAATTGAATAGCGTTTGGCCATCCCATAAACCGCCATGGATTTGGAAGTCTTCTGTATCACAATCGATGGTGATGGTATCCGCGCGATAAGTCTGTAATTTTATCGCATCCGCACCTGCAGCTTTTGCCTCTTCCATAATCTTAAATGCGCGATTAATATCACCATTATGGTTCGCAGAAAGTTCTGCAATAATATACGGTGGAAAGTCTTTCCCAATCTGGCGGCCGTCAATAGAAATGCTACTCATTTTTTACCTCAAAATACATTTTAATTAAAACGTTCAGATAATAACTTCATATTGGGAGAAGATCTTCGAATACTTATCTTTCAAAGCCTGACGGATAGCTTCCCATCCTTCTTTCGTCAACCCCAGATAATGAACACCGAGCCTTTCGCCATTTTTTAAAATGTTCGATTCTCTGAAACCTTCTTTTTTAAAACCAAACTTCTCATGTAACCGAACAACTGCATCATTGTGCTCAATAACTTCACAGTTCAATTTACTGAGGTTGAGTTCATTGAAAACATAGTCAATAACAAAAAATTCAAGCACTGCGCCAACACCTGACCGCGCAGTTGCAGTAAGATAGTACGCCCAATCGGCTTTTTGATGTGTATTATCAATGGCATTTACACTCACAACACCTACGGGCTCTTCGTTTTCGATAACCACAAAAACAATATTTCTATTATCCGTATTCAAGCGTGTAAGCCAGTTGCCATGTTCTTCTGTCGAAATGACGTGATCGGTATACATCCATTTTCTTACCTGATCTTCATTCCTGATAAGACGAACGCTTTCCTGGACACCTTTGGAGGTATGAACAATATTAACTAAATTTAATTTTTTAACGTTCGGATTAGTCATAGTTCTTCCTTAGATATTAACCTGCATTTTACATAAAGACGTAACTACGCGCTGCAATCCTGCGCCGTCGCACAACGCGAAAGACCTGGCTACCAGTTCCTGATATTCATCCTGCAACTTATGCCAGGCGCACGATAAATCCTCTTCAGAAAAATCAGTATCGCTGAATACAATGAAGCCTTTATCGATGAGCTTTTCAACTATAACTAATTGATTTTCAGCAATGGCCAAGTTGATTGTAGGTAGTCCTAAAACAGCTCTTTCCCAAGTGGTACTGCCTAAAGCTCCAATTGCGATATCATTTTCAAGCATTACCTGAGGCATGTTATTAATATTTATTAATACCTCAACATTAAACTTACACTCTTTAGCGATACGTATTATTTCATCTTTATGGGGACAGCTTACGCCCAGGACTACCGTAATCAGATCTATTTGCGTATCTATATTATTAGAAATCTTTTTAAGAAGCGCACCAGTGATATTATTTATATCAACGCCGCCCATAGTAATTAATACCTTCCGGGGGGAAGCAATATTTTTGCGTTTTTCATAGGCTAGAGAACGCAATTGAGCAAAATCTTCTCTAAGCAACGCGTAGTCAGTACCCATTAATAAAATACATTCTGATGAAACAAAGGGTTTATATTCAACGCTTTGTCTCTCCAGCGTTGAATCAATCAAAAGATAACATTCATGTTTCCTGTTACATAAATCATCAATTACAATTATTTTTGCTTCAGGGAAATGAGATTGGAAAATTTTTTCCCACGAATCATCCAAGGAGTAATGATCCGTTATCATAGCATCCGGAGTAAAGTTATTAGACTTACAAAGGTCGATGGACTTGATTGCATCATCGCGTTGCGTTCCACCCAGCCAAAATTTTTCATTTTGGATATATTCTTCACCGGAATCAGGTCCTGTGGGAATAATAAACACGTCGAACGATCGTGATTTAATAAGTTCTATTAGATTCCCAGGATGTGCTTTCGTGATGAAGACACAATGTGCCCCTTTTTTTCTTAAAGCATCCGCGAGGGTAAGGCAACGAACAACATGTCCTGAGCCAATGGAAAGAGAAGCATCGACCCTAAAAGCGATTTTCATCTTTGACTCTGTTAATCTCAAACATCATTTCGGCCAAACGCCAGTCTTCCAAAGTATCGATGTCCTGTACCCGTTCTCTAGGTAAGAGCAGTGGAGTTGCATGCGATTTGAAAACAGCTTTCTCCATCAACCACGCCTCAATGTTTCCCCAGTAGAATTGGCCAGCATCATGCCATGCCTCAACTAAATCCTGAGATCGGACATTGAATTGTTCAGGGTCGAACATGCTGATTTCGTAATCAGTACTAATTTTCAACGCGCGCTGAATGGGATAAGGAAAACTCGTGACAGAAAAACAATAATCACTATTCTTTTTCTTGATAAGTTCTAAACCTTTTTCTAAATCTTCAGGTTGTATAAAAGGCGCTGTTGCATATATACAACAAACATAATCCGGCTTAATACCCTGAGATAAGATCCAGTCAGCGGCATGATGAATAACTGGGATGGTTCCCGCATAGTCATTTGATAACTCGGCAGGGCGCATAAACGGCACTTCCGCACCATATTCACGTGCAACCTTAGCAATCTCTTCATCATCTGTTGAAACAATGATTCGATCAAAGACGCCGCTCTTTTGAGCGGCTTCAATGGACCAGGCAATCATTGGTTTCCCACAAAATTCTTTAATATTTTTGCGTGGAATACGCTTACTGCCACCACGCGCAGGAATGATTGCCACGTTCATTTAAAAGAACTCCCGAATGCACTGGATGACGTAATCCTGCTCTTCATCAGTTAAGGTGGAGTACATAGGGATGCTAATCGCACGCGCGTAATAGTCCTCCGCGACCGGGTAATCTCCTGCTTTATGCCCTAACTGCTCATAATAAGGTTGAGTATGAACGGGGATATAGTGAACGTTAACACCAATACCTTTGTCACGCAGGTGATCAAACAATGGCTTGCGCATTGCAGGATCCTTTACCGTTAACGGGTAAAGATGTAACGCACTGTAACCACTCTCTGATTGCAGAGGTGTAGATACGGGAATGCCCCCAAACGCAGTATGATAACGTTTTGCGATTTCATGGCGACGCGCCACAAATTCGTCGATACGCTTAAGCTGGGTAACACCCAGTGCTGCCTGCAGTTCGGTCATGCGGTAGTTCAAACCAAGATCAACCTGCTGGTAGTACCAAGCACCTTCAGACGCTTTGGTCATTTTATCGCCGTCACGCGTAATGCCGTGGCTGCGGAAAAGCTGCATGCTTTCAGCCAGTGCTTCATTGTTCGTCAGCGCCATACCGCCTTCCGCCGTGGTGATGATCTTAACGGGGTGGAAACTCAGAATGGTGATATCAGCAAAACAGGAGTTACCAATTTTGGCCCCCTGGTAGTTGCCGCCGATAGCATGGGATGCATCTTCAATAATGGCAAAACCATACTCTTTCGAAAGCTGGTAAATCGCTTCCATATCGCATGACTGTCCAGCAAACGCCACTGGCACAACGATTTTGGGTAATTTGCCTTCAACTTTCGCCGCAATGAGTTTGGTTTCTAGCGCTGCAACGCTCATGTTGTAAGTCTGCGGATCGATATCCACAAAGCTTACATTTGCATCGCAATAGAGCCCACAGTTTGCCGAAGCTACGAAGGTGTTAGGCGATGTCCAAAGCCAGTCACCTTTTTTCAGCCCCAGTGCCAGGCATGCAATATGAAGTGCAGATGTCGCACTGTTTACCGCAACAGCGTGTTTAACGCCGACGTAATCAGCAATGGCCTGCTCGAACTGTGGAACACATGGCCCCTGAGTCAAGAAATCAGACTTCAGTACGCCCACTACTGCATTGATATCTTCATCAGAGATATCCTGCCGTCCATAGGGGATAAATTTCATTAGATATTGCCTACTTTTTCACGATTATCATCAATCCATTGACGCAGCTCTTCAATGCTCATCCATTCTGCATTGCTATCACTTTCGTAAACAAAGCCTTCTGGAACGCGCTTGCCATCTTTAATACGTTCAGGAGAATCGCACCAGTTATGGATTGCAGGCAGGATTTTGAAGTGTTCAGGATACTCATAGGTGTAGTGAGCATCTTCAGCGCTAATCATCTGCTCATGCAATTTTTCACCAGGACGAATACCAATCACTTTCTGAGCAGCATCTGGCGCAACGGCTGTTGCGACATCCGTCACTTTCATTGAAGGGATTTTCTTAACGTAGATCTCACCGCCTTCCATATCATTAAAGGCATGCCACACCAGCTCAACGCCCTGTTCCAGGGTGATCATAAAGCGGGTCATACGGTCATCAGTGATTGGCAGTTCGCCCTTGTCTTTAATGGACAGGAAGAAAGGAATAACGGAACCGCGGGAACCCATAACATTACCGTAACGAACTACAGCAAAGCGGGTTTTGGTGGCACCAGAATAAGAATTGCCGGCGACAAACAGCTTGTCAGAGGCCAGTTTAGTCGCACCATACAGGTTCGCTGGGCTACTTGCCTTGTCAGTCGATAGTGCAACTACACGCTCGATACCTTTATCAATACACGCATCAATAACATTCATCGCGCCATTGATGTTGGTTTTTACACATTCGAATGGGTTGTATTCTGCTGTGGGTACGATTTTCGTGGCTGCGGCATGGACCACGTAATCAACACCATCCAGCGCACGGTACAGGCGATCTTTATCACGCACATCACCAATGAAGAAGCGGATACGACTTTCATCTTTGAAATGTTTAGCCATTTCCCACTGTTTCATTTCATCTCGGGAATAAATAATAATTTTCTTAGGATTATATTTTTCCAAAGTCATGCGGACAAATTTATTACCGAAAGAACCTGTACCGCCAGTTACCAGAATCGTTTTATTATCAAACATGTTTTTCACCAGAAAATATCAACATATAGGTTGCTACAATTGAACAGATTGTAACCCAGACCCGCAAAGGCATTTTCCCACGCTACCGCCCCTGGCTTTACAGCTACCAGTGCACTGAGAATAATCAAGACGTGTGAGTCTTTACGATCAAAACCAGAAAGATCGCTTACCGGACCAATCGCAAATGTGATGACAATTGTCGTCCTAATTGACTGGAGAAACAAGCAAAAATCGTTAAGTAAAGAAACAAAACGACAACCTATAACTGTCTGTAATATATCATCATTTGTAAAAAAAACGACAGCACCCACTCACCAGGACTTTACCGTCCATATGAGGGATTGCTGTCGTTCATCGACATTTGGCCCACGCAATATAATGCGTATCAGTCGTTAGCCAGCAACTTCTCAATCCGGCTTCTGAACTTCTGACCTTCCTTCAGGTTACGCAGGCCATACTTCACAAATGCCTGCATATAGCCCAGTTTCTTACCGCAGTCGTAGCTGTCACCGGTCATCAGCATCGCATCAACAGACTGCTTCTTAGCCAGTTCAGCAATCGCATCGGTCAACTGGATACGGTCCCAGGCACCCGGCTCGGTTTTTTCCAGCTCGGCCCAGATATCCGCGTTGAGAACATAACGGCCAACGGCCATCAGGTCAGAATCCAGCGTCTGCGGCTGATCCGGTTTCTCGATAAACTCAACGATGCGGCTCACCTGCCCTTCCGTCTCCAGCGCTTCTTTAGTCTGGATAACAGAGTACTCAGAGAGATCGCCTTTCATGCGCTTAGCAAGTACCTGGCTACGGCCCGTTTCGTTGAAGCGCGCCACCATTGCCGCCAGGTTGTAACGCAGCGGATCGGCAGATGCGCTGTCGATAATGATATCCGGCAGTACAACGATGAACGGGTTGTCACCCACGACCGGGCGCGCGCAAAGAATGGAGTGGCCCAGACCCAGCGGCTGCGCCTGACGCACGTTCATGATGGTTACGCCAGGAGGACAGATAGACTGCACTTCAGCCAGCAGCTGGCGTTTTACGCGCTGCTCAAGCAACGCTTCGAGTTCGTAAGAGGTGTCGAAGTGGTTTTCTACCGCATTCTTGGAGGAGTGCGTAACCAGGACGATTTCTTTGATCCCTGCAGCAACAATTTCATCGACAATGTATTGAATCATCGGTTTGTCGACAATCGGCAGCATCTCTTTAGGAATGGCTTTTGTGGCTGGCAACATATGCATGCCCAGGCCTGCTACCGGAATGACTGCTTTCAAATTAATCATTATTTCTTCCACCTTAAAATGGTTGACGAATTATAGCTCTTTAACCTGTTTTCGCCAGCATGATTTGCCGTGATTCTTATATGATGTTAGGGGACCACATCACAAAAAACAGTAGTTGTAATCTGAATAGATCGCGTTTCTGTGCCAGGAATAGTCGCAAAAAAAGACAATTGTCGATTATCTGTGCGGGAGCGCAAAATTCAGCCGCTCCGTATTCACCACCTGCTGGTCCACGCGGTCAATATCCACGGAGCTCTGCCCTTTCTCATTCACAGCCTTGATGTTCGCCAGCGACAGTAAGGTCTCATCTTTAGCCATAAACTTGCCTCGGACATCCTTACGCAGGTCGAAATTCATCTTCAGCGCCGGGCCGACGGCAGCTTCCTGCATCACGTTGATATTACGCAAGAAGAGGTGCTGCGGTTTGTTGTGCAACTCAAGCGTAGCCCGCTGCATCTCAACGTTGGTGATGGCCACAAAGGAGGTGGCGTTGCCGGAGGAAATTTGTATTCCGCGCAGTTTGTACGCAAGCTGGCGATTATCCAGGCGAATGTCGTTCAGCTTAAAGTTCTGAGGTATCGAGAGATAGTCGCCCTTTATTACACCGTAGCCGATCAGCATGCCGGCACTATTGACCATATCGACATTATCAATTATGAAATTATCACAGCCATAAATGGCTACCGTGGCGTTGTCTATTCCCGCCTTCTTGCTGAAGTCAGGAGTGATATTCTTGGCCTTAATATTGCGAATAATAAAGTGCTTACCGTTTTCGACGTGGACTAACTGACGACAGTTGCTGCCGGTGATATTTGCCACCACGAAGTTCTTCACGGTTTGCTTTTCCGGATAATCGTTGTCGTAGGTGCTGCCGGCGAGACCAATGCCGATGCCCCAGTTGATCTTGCCGTTCGTACAGTTAATGTTGTCAATCACATGATCGGAGATCAGGATGTTACGGTCATTAATGGCGACGTTCCACTCAATCGCGTCGCCCTGGAGATGGCTGAATTTACTGTTAGTGATGCGCGCGCCATCTATCTGATTATGGAATCCCTGGCGCAGGATGGCGTAGTTCGCCTGGCTTACGCTGATGTTATCAATCAGCAGGTTGCGCATGACGCGCGGCTTTTTGCCGCCAATGTAGATCTGCGTCACCGGTCCAAAGCCGCTCATTGCCAGCCCTTTAATCACACAGTCTGAACCGCGAATGTCCAGCGTAATGTTCTCCGTGCGGCCGTCACCTTCACCAATCACTTTACTGCCTTCCTGCAGCACGAAGCGTCCGCGACCATTGCCCGTTAACGCACCGCGGATCAGCAGCGTTTTACCGTCAGGAATGAAAATGCCCGTATTGATGTTTTTACAGGTGAGCCCGGCAGGGACAACAACGGTGTCGCCTTCGTTAAACGCCTGCTTAAAGGCGGCGATCCAGTCGTTGTTATTGTACTGGTTAACAGAGACCGTCTTTCCGGTTGCCGCCCGCGCAATGCGGGACGACAGCAGCGGCGTAGCCGCCAGGACGGATAAAGAAGAGACAAAGGTGCGTCGGGTAATCTTTTTCAGCATACAACCTCGGCGTTACAACGTTTGCAGCAGGCTCGCTAACTGGCGATTAATCACCTGCTGGTTAAAATCTGCTTCAACTTTTTGTCGGGCGTTGTGGATAACGGGCTCCAGCGCCTGTTGGTCGATGCCGCTAAATTCGGCTAAACGATCCGCAAGGGCCATCGCATTATTCTCCGGTACCAGCCAGCCGGAGTAATCAGACTTGATTAACTCCGGGATCCCGCTGTGCAGGGTCGACACCACCGGAATACCGACGGCCATCGCCTCCATTAACGCAACCGGGATCCCCTCCATATCGCCATCGGCGCCGGTCACGGAAGGCAGCAGGAATACATCCGCCTCATCCAGCATGGCCTTCACCTCGTGGCTTGGCTTAAAACCTGGCATCTCCACGTAATCTTCCAGCTGATACTGTTCGATAAGCGTGCGAAGACGACGCTCCCACGGGCCAATACCGAGAATGCGATAGCGGAAATCCACGCCGCGCGCTCGCAGCTGGCGGCAGGCTTCGATGGCGACGTGCAGACCTTTTTTCTCCGTCAGACGCGCAACAGAGATTATCTGCAGCGGTTTTCCCGGCACCTTGACCGGGCGGCGGGTAAAGCGCTCTAAATCCACGCCCATACGCGAAACGGTGATTTTTTCCTGCGGACAGCCCATGTTTTTCAGACGCCCGGCCCACAGGTCGCTGATGGGCAGCATCATGTCGCCACGGCGGAAAAGCTGCTGATACTCCGGCGTGTAGTGGTTCAATACTTCGCGGCTGGAGATGTCGATACCGTGGAAGATGGTCGCAATCTTACCGTCAATCACCCCCAGCTCACGCAGTTTGGCGGCGGTCACGCCCGCCGGGCCAAAGTGAGCAATAAACACATCGGCGCGGTACGGCTGCGCCGTTTGACCACAAATGGCGGACAGGATCAGGTTGCGAGATTCCGCGCCATAGCGGGAAACATTCAGCGCGCGCCAGGTCGACGCACGATGGATCCCGCGTAAGGTCTGGCTGGCCCGGTGGCGCAGCTTATTTACTCTTCCTGAGGGCTCGTCCTGCAGCCAGCGGGTTTTCGCCTCCAGTCCATACTGCGTATACGCCGCATGGGTATTTTGTGTATCGCCCTTTTGCAGGGCGATGATCTCCACGTCGTATCCCATATCGATAAACGCGGTGATTTGGTTCAGCACAAAGGTTTCAGACGACAGCGGAAATTTCAGTAAGAAGAAACCAACCTTCATTTCCCCTCCCGGACGCGGTCGAGCACCGATTTCACCATCCCAATTCCCTTCTCGCGCTCGGCTTTCACCGCGACGGCCAGGCGTTCATTGATGGCAGGCAGTTGCCCCAGGGTATCGCCCACCATCGCGCCAAGCGAACCATCCAGCAGATGACGAATATCAACGGCCATTTCAGGCATGCCAAGCTGCTGCATAATGCCGGCTGACTTGTGCTCGTAGTTAATCGCAATGGCCGGCGTGCCAAAGTTCATCGAAATGATCGCCGAGTGCAGACGCGTGCCCACGGTGAGGTCACAGGCTGAGAGCAATTTGCCCATCTCGAGGTCGTTCAGTTCGTCCATCACCACGTGATAACGGGACGGATCGTTTACCAGGTTGCGCAGGTTCAGCGCCACCATGCGGTCATCTTTGTTATAGCTGTCGATGCCGGTACAGGTTGAAAGCGCCAGCACCTGGTATCCGCTGTCCAGCACGCGGTTAACCACGTCAGCAAACGCTTTCTCATACGCCGCCTGGGTGGTGCCTAAACGTTTATCAAACGGCGCGAGTTCGCGCAGGGTGATGGCGACCGTTTTCTGTTTCGCCGCCACGTCCAGCCAGTGCTGCACTGCGTAGCTCGCCTGGAAACTGTCGTCCTGATGATCCACCAGCCAGGCGGTGTCCACCCCGTGTTCCACTTTAGAGGTGTCAATCTCACTGCGTTTCATCATATCGAGGCTTACCGACTCACGCAGGATCAGAGCATCGCAGTGGCCGAAGACATAGTTTGCCAGCTGGTTAAACTGCGGATCCTGAAACGGCCCGACGCTGTGACCAATCATAAACAGCGGTTTTTTCGCCATGAATGTGCAAAGTGCGTGCTCAAACTGCGGCACACCGTAAAGATCGACGAAGAACGATCCGCCGACCTGAATAATGGCGTCGTAGCCCGACAGCAGTCGAACGAAATCCGTGAAGCCCTGAGCAATGGCGATGTTACGCAGCTTGCCGGTATCAGTTACACGGGACAGCAACACCTGGTGCTGATAGCGACGGCGCAGAACTTTCTTCACGCGTCCCATCACGCCGGCGGCGTTGTTGTGCTGCTTCATCTGGCTGTAGAGCGGGTCGCCCATTACCGGGCGGTTCAATAACCAGGAAGAGCTGACCGGATAACGGCTCATCACGTCCACTTCAGTCTCAGGCTTAAGGGTGTTAATCGCATCCAATAAACCGCGCAGAATGGCGCTGTCGCCACGGTTGCCGCAGGTATGGTTGCCAAGAATAAGTAATTTCATAATGGCCTCTTAAATAACTAGCCTGCGCGAAGCAGCGTTTTCATTTTTTCGTTACGGCAAAACTGGCGCTTCATCTCCACCACCAGCGCATTACGTGACAGCACAATCATCACGCCAAACGCCAGTGCACCTACTGCGACCTGTATTGCCAGCATGGCCGCGAGCGGCAGATGGCCAGTGAGCACGATGCCCAGCCCATAGCTCACCGCAAGGGTAGGCAATGACAGATAAAACGGCAGCCACAGGCTCAGAATGTACTGCCGGTAGCTGGAGCCCAGCACCGGCTTGATCATCACGAAGTAGCTCAGAACGGTGTTGATGATCTGCACCAGCAGAAAACCAAGCGTGACCCCAATGGCGCCGGCCATATGTCCACCGACGATAATCGCCGGAATAAACAAGAACGTTTTAAACACGTTGAATTTGAAGCTGATATCAACCCGCGCTTTAGCCATCAGCAGTGAGCCAATCGGGTTTCCAACGGATCGCAGCAGCCCCACCACGCACAGCAGCTGCAGGATCGGGATAATGCTGTTCCACTTCTCGCCAAACACCAGCGGCACGAAGTTGCTCGAGACCACCATCAGCCCCAGCAAAACCGGGAAATTGATAATGCCCACCACAGAGAGCAGCTTGTAAAAATTGACGCGCAGCTTCTCGGTGTCGTCCTGAATTTTGGCGAACGCCGGGAACAGTACGCGGGTGATAATCGGGTTGAGCTTCATTGGTGGTACTACCGCGACGTTGTACGCCAGGTTGTACCCCCCCGCGACGCTCGCGCCGAGGATGCGTGCCAGCACCAGCGTGGAGAGGTTGGTGTTGACATAGTTGATGATGCTGTCGGCGGTGAGCCACGCACCAAAACGCAGGTTGGATGACACCGAAGCGAGAGAGAAATGCAGCCCAGGACGGTAAATCTTGCGACCAAAGTAGCCGAACAGCAGCGTACGCACGGCAGAGTTAACCAGATACCCGAGGATAGCGGTCATGGCCAGCGGCCAGAAATGGGCGCTGACCACGGTAAAGGTAAACCCTGCGAGAACGGCGCTGGTCTCGATCATCCCAATCTTGTTGAATTCCAGCTCTTTCTGCATCAGCGCGCGGAACTGTTGCCCGTGCGGGATCACCACAAAAGCAAACGAGAGCGTACGCATCAGCGGTGCCAGATCGGGGTTGTGCAGCACGCTGGCGATGGTATCGCTCAACAGGAACACCAGCACGAAAACGAACACCCCCAGCCCAACGTTCAGCCAGTAGAGCGTGGTCAGTTCCAGATGGCTGATCTCTTTGCGCTGGATAATCGAGTTAGCAATGCCGAAGTCAGACAACGTATCGGCCAGCGCGATAATCACCAGCGAGACGGTCAGCAGACCGAACTGGTGGTTATCGATAATGCGCGCCAGCACCGTCATCTGCACCAGGCCGAGGCCAATGATGACAATGGTCGCCATCGCTGACCATTTGGCGCCGCTGATGGTTTTTTCACGTAAGCTCATCTTAGTACGCCGCTTTGTTCACGAAACCTTTGAAGATGGTCAGAAAGACGATCTTGATATCGAACCAGAGGCTCCATTCACGGATGTACTCCAGGTCGAATTCGATGCGTTTTTCCATTTTTTCCAGCGTGTCGGTCTCGCCGCGCCAGCCGTTGATCTGCGCCCAGCCGGTAATGCCTGGCTTCACTTTATGGCGCAACATGTAGCCTTCAATCAGCGAGCGGTACTGTTCGTTGTGAGCCACGGCATGGGGACGGGGGCCGACAATCGACATGCCACCGGTAAAGACGTTGATAAACTGCGGCAGCTCATCCAGCGAGGTACGGCGCAGGAAGTTCCCCACCCGCGTAACACGAGGATCGTTCTGCGTCGCCTGGGTCACGACCTTGTCGTTCTCCATCACCTTCATTGAGCGGAATTTCCACACCATGATAGGCTTACCGTCCATGCCGTAGCGGGTCTGACGGAAGATAACCGGGCCCGGGGAGCTCAGCTTCACCGCCAGAGCAATGCAGCACAGCACCGGGGAGATCAGCAGTAAGATCAGTGAAGAGAGCACGATATCTTCCAGGCGCTTGAGCACGCGATTGATACCCGACAGCGGGGTGTCATACAGCGGCACGACCGGCACGCCGTTCACTTCTTCAATACGGGAGTGGAGGATGTTAAAGGTAAAGACGTCCGGGATCAGGATCACCGAACAGGTGGTATCGGCCAGTTCACGCATCAGTTTCTTAATGCGGGATTCATCTTTCATCTGCATCGCGATGTAGACGTTATGAATTTTGCCGGCTTTCGCGTCCTCAATAAGCTGTTCGTAATTACCGGCCCAGTCTGAAGGCACGCCGCCAGGCTTCGCGTCGTGATAAATCCCGACCACTTCAAAACCTAACCATGGTTCTTTGCGGAAGCTATCGAGAAGCACCTTCCCTACCGGCAAATCCCCCGCCACGGCGACAAAGCGACGGTTATAACCGCGGTTACGCAGCCAGCCGGCGCCAAAACGGATCAGGGTGCGGCATACCACCATGCCGACGCTGGTAATCAGATACCAGCACAGATATGTCACCAGGCGATTATCAAAATCATGGCTGAATGCCACCAGCCCTGCGCTGAAGATCAGGCTTAATGTCCAGTTCTGCAGCAACAGCATCAGTTCGGTGGTCATTTTCACACCACGCCACGAACGGTAGAAGTCGGTCATCCCCCCGATCATCTGGAACACAACCAGCGCAATCAGCGCCATGAGCAGATGCATGTAGAAGAAGGATTGCCCGCTTACCCAACTCACCACCCATAATCCGCCGACCATGATGGTGATATCAGAAAAACGCTGCACCATGGAGATTAACGATGCATTCGTTCTCGCTCGTTCGCGTTTTTTTAGATTCGTCATCGTTGTTCCTTTAGTTCAACACCTGCCCCCTCACCCCACATCAGGATGAGGGGGAAAGCTATTTACTGATTCAACAGCGCCAGAATGTCCTTCGTTCGCGCTTCCATCAGCGCGGTATCCGCGCGGGATTCCACGTTCAGGCGCACCACCGGCTCGGTATTTGAAGAGCGCAGGTTAAAACGCCACTGCGGGAACGCCATGCTGATGCCGTCGGTACGGTCAATTTCCAGCGCATGGAGGGCAAAATGCTGCTCCACGCGGGCAATGGCCTCGGCCGGCTGCGCCAGTTTGCTGTTGATTTCGCCACTTGCCGGGAAGGCCGCCATGCGGTCGCGTACCAGCTCGCCAAGGGTCTGCCCTTTCAGACACAGCAGCTCGGTCACCAGCAGCCACGGGATCATCCCGCTGTCGCAGTAGGCAAAATCACGGAAATAGTGGTGGGCGCTCATCTCGCCGCCATAAATGGCGTCTTCTTCGCGCATACGCTCTTTAATGAAGGCATGACCGGTTTTGGACATCACCGGCTGGCCGCCCGCGGCGTTCACCACATCCACGGTGTTCCAGGACAGACGCGGATCGTGAATGATCTTCGCGCCCGGGTTCTTCTCGAGGAACGCTTCCGCCAGCAGGCCGACAATGTAGTAGCCTTCGATGAACTGGCCTTTTTCGTCGAACAGGAAGCAGCGGTCGAAATCGCCGTCAAAGGCGATACCCATATCGGCACCGTGTTCGATGACCGCGTTACGGGTGTCGTCGCGGCACTCCGGCAGCAGCGGGTTCGGGATACCGTTCGGGAAGTTGCCGTCCGGGGTGTTATGGACCTTAACGAAGGTTACCGGGACGTTCAGGGCCTTAAAGCGGGCTTCGAGCGCATCCACCACCGGGCCGGCCGCGCCGTTACCGGAGTTGATCACTAGCTTCAGCGGTTTCAGGTTTGCAACGTTGATGTAGCCCAGCAGATGGTCGATGTACGCTTTACGCAGGTCGATCTGCTTATAGCTGCCGCGTTTCGCTTCATTCACCGGCGGGAAATCGTTAGCTTCGGCGAGACGCTGCACGTCACGCAGACCGGTATCGCCGCTGATTGGACGCGCGCCCTTGCGCACCAGCTTCATACCGTTGTAGTCCATTGGGTTATGGCTGGCTGTCACTTCGATACCGCCGTCCACGCCGAGGTGGAAGGTGGCAAAGTAAATCTCTTCGGTGCCGGACAAGCCGATATCCAGCACGTCCACTCCCGCATCCTGCAGCCCTTTTGCCAGCGCCAGCTTCAGGGACTCACTGGTCAGGCGCACATCGCCGCCCAGGACAATCGTTTGTGGCTTAAGATATTCGCCGTATGCGCGGCCAATGCGCCACGCAATGTCTTCATTCAGCTCTTCGCCCAGCTTGCCGCGAATATCGTAGGCTTTAAAACAGGTTAATTTTTCCATGATGACCCCTTTTTCAGGCAACAGTTGGCCCGCCCGATTAACAGGCAAATTTGTTTTTATTCATTCGCAGGCCGGATGCGCGAAACGCTATCCGGCTTTAGAGACGGCGCTATACCCGCCCGTAACGGTCCTGGAAACGGACAATATCGTCTTCTTCCAGGTACGAACCGGAGCGCACTTCAATTAAGTCGAGAGGAATTTTCCCCGGGTTTTCCAGACAGTGCGTGGCTCCCAGCGGAATATAGATTGACTCGTTTTCGCCCAGCAGTTTCACTTCGCCATCAATCGTGACTTTGGCGGTACCCGCCACCACGACCCAGTGCTCGGCACGGTGGTGGTGCATCTGTACCGACAGCCCCTCCCCCGGTTTAACGGTGATGCGTTTCACCTGGTAACGTTCACCGGCATCGATGGAGTCATATTTGCCCCACGGACGATACACTTCGCGGTGGATATGGTGTTCATGGCGACCATCGGCCTTGATCTTCTCCACCACTTTTTTAACGTCCTGCACGGCATTACGGTCAGCAATCAGCACGGCGTCTTTCGTCTGTACGACCACCAGATCCTTCACGCCGACTGTGGTCACCAGACCGGACTCGGCGTAGATATAGCTGTTTTCCGTTTTGTGGCTGATAACATCACCGTGATGGACGTTACCCTCCGGGGTATGAGCGCTGATCTCCCACAGGGAGGACCAGGAACCAACATCGCTCCAGCCCGCATCCATCGGTACCACAACGGCATCGGCCGTGCGTTCCATTACCGCATAGTCAATTGACTCTTCCGGGCAGGCGAGGAAAGACGCTTCGTCAACACGGATAAAATCGAGATCCGGATCCACTACCGCCATCGCTTTCTCGCAGGCGTCCAGAATATCCGGGCGATATTTGCGCAGCTCTTCCAGGTAGCGGCCAGCGCGGAACAGGAACATCCCGCTGTTCCAGTAATATTCACCGCTGGCCACATACGCCTGCGCGGTTTCCAGATTCGGTTTTTCGACAAACTGCGCCACGTCAAACGCTACGCTGTCGCCTTCGCCAGGGGTCACATTGCCACGACGAATATACCCGTAGCCGGTTTCCGGCAGGTCCGGCACGATGCCGAAAGTCACCAGTTTGCCGTTTTCGGCGTAAGGAATAGCCGCGCGTACCGCCTCGCGGAACGACTCTTCCTGTTGAATAACATGGTCTGCCGCCAGAACCAGCATCAGCGGATCGCAATCCGGGCTGCTGCGTTTGGCCGCCAGCGCCGCCAGCGCAATCGCGGGGGCGGTGTTACGTCCGGCAGGCTCCAGAATGATATTTTCTGTGAGTTTGTTCAGCTGGCGCAGCTGCTCGGCGACAATAAAGCGGTGTTGTTCGTTACAAATCACCACCGGGCTTTCACACTCCACACCCTGCAGGCGGTTAACCGTCGTCTGCAGCATGGTGAGCTCCCCTTTCAGGCAGAGGAACTGTTTTGGATAGAGCACGCGGGACAGCGGCCACAACCGGCTACCAGAGCCACCTGCCATCACAACCGGATACAAAGTGGTTTGACTCATGATTTATCCCCGTATATCTGCAATAAATTGGCTCAGCACGTTCTCTTTCTCGAGCGTGCGTTCGGCATATTCACGTGCCACCGTGTTCGTTTTTGGCATGGCAAGTGCCCGTTCAATGCCAGTGACCAGCGCCGGGACCGATTCCGGTTCCACGCAAACGGCGATCCCCGGATAGCTGTCGCACAGCTGGCCTAATTCTGTTTCGGCTTCCGCCGTGATCACCGCGTTACCGCCCACTGCCAGAATGTTGGTCAGCTTGGACGGCAACACCGCGTCTGCCGCGCCGCGCTTTTGTACCACCAGATGGCAGTCGCCCATCTTCAGCAACGCAGGCAGTGCCTCGTAAGACTGAAGCGGGAAAAATTTCACGTTCGTCAGGCCGCGCTCGCTGGCCATCTTTTCCAGTCGCGCTTTTCCGCCGCCCTGCCCGACGATGACAAACATCCAGGGTTGATGGCTCAGTTGCTGTGCGGCATCGATGACGCTCTCCAGCCCCTGCTTCTCGCCGATGTTGCCTGAATAAAGAATGATTTTTTGGTCGTCAGGCAGACCGAGCTGAGCGCGTAGCGACTGAGCGTCACTGTCTGTCACGTCGCGAAAACGCGCCACTTCAGACCAGTTAGGGAAAAAGATCACTTTTTCCGCCGGTACACCCTTCTCCTGCGCTTTGTTCATCATTGAGCGCGAGATGGTCGAGACATAATCCACGTTATGCAGGCCGCTGCGCTCGAAGGCGCTGGCGAGTTTCGCCACCTTCCCGCTCTTACCTTTGCCGGCCATTCCCAGGCCGAGCATGGCGTCCACTTCATAATCCTGAATGTGAAGCAGCGTGCGCGCGCCGGAGAGTTTGCCCAGCAGGCGCATGCCTGGGGTGCAGAACAGCGTTGGCACCACACCGATAATGCGATCCGGCTTCCAGCGACGTTGCGCCATCAGCGGGAAGAAACTGCTCAGGGCAAAGCTGCCCAGATGAAGTAACCGCTTCAGCGTTGAGGGCTGTTTCGGCACGTACAGCGGGCAACGCCAGACGGTCGCGGCACCCTCTTCGCGACGGTAGCGCCAGCCTGAATAGCGCTCACCTACTTTCCATTCCGGGTAGTATGGCGGCGCGGTAATGACCCGCACGTCATGTCCCTGGCTCGCCATCCACTCGACCATTTCGCCGGTGTATTTACCGATTCCGGTTAACTCCGGCGAATAGTTGATTCCGTACACCAGAATTTTCATAAGCCCGGCACTCCGGACTGACGATCGGCCAGGAAATAGGCACGACTGTTGTCATGCACATTGTCACTGGCCAGCAACGCCTCTGGCGTCTGCCAGCGGTAGTCGTCATGCTGAGAATCAGGCAGACGCAGGTCTGCCTCACTCACCTTCAGGCGAAAACCGAGCACCACATAGTGCGTGGTGAAACCGGTGCCCGAAAAGTTATCGTCATAGAAGTGCTGCCAGACCCCGTAAAACTGGCCTGCCGCCATCGGCAGTTGCAGGCCCAGTTCCGCCAGAGTGAGACGCTCAAAAGCATTTTCCAGCGTCTCATCCTTCTGCACGCGCCCGCCGGGCACGAACCAAAAGCCCTGTGCAGGACGGTTGGTTCGTTTTCCCAGCAAGAACTCGCCGCGTTCGTTTTCCACCACCAAATCAATTGAGATGAGCGGAGTGGAACGCACTACCGTGGCAAAATCTTCCTGACTTAAAAACATCATTACCCCCGGAAGCGGTGCTGGTTTTCAAGGAACCACTGGTAGGTGCTTGCCAGCCCCTGCTCCAGTGATACCTCGTGATACCAGCCCAGCTGATGCAGACGGGTCACGTCCAGCAGTTTGCGCGGCGTGCCGTCCGGTTTGGTGGCGTCAAAGACCACGCGGCCTTTGTAACCCACCACCTGCGCGATGGTTTGCGCCAGCTCACGAATGGTGCAATCCACGCCAGTACCGACGTTAATGTGCGACAGCATCGGTTCGGTGTTTTCCTGCCACACCTCACGATCCAGCTCCATTACGTGGATGCTGGCAGCCGCCATGTCATCCACATGCAGGAATTCACGCATTGGCGTACCGCTGCCCCACACCACCACATCCGGTGCATTTTCGGCCGTTGCCTCGTGGAAACGACGCAGCAGCGCCGGGATCACGTGCGAATTGCTCGGGTGGAAGTTGTCATGCGGTCCGTACAGGTTGGTCGGCATCACCGAACGATAGTCGCGGTTATACTGACGGTTGTAGGATTCGCACAGCTTGATCCCGGCAATCTTGGCAATCGCATACGGCTCGTTGGTTGCTTCCAGCGTGCCCTGCAGCAGTTCGCTCTCAGCGATCGGCTGCTTCGCCATTTTCGGGTAGATACAGGATGAGCCGAGGAACAACAGCTTATTCACGTTGTGCAGATGCGCTGCGTGAATGATGTTGCTCTCAATCATCATGTTCTCGTAGATGAAATCCGCCGGATACGTGTTGTTGGCAACAATGCCGCCCACTTTCGCCGCCGCCAGATACACCTGGTCAATACGTTCACTGGCGAAGAAGTCCTGTACCGCTTTGCTGTCGAGCAGGTTCAGCTCGTCACGGGTACGGACAATCACATCGACATCACCGCGCTGTTCAAGCTGGCGAACAATCGCGGAACCCACCATTCCGCGATGACCCGCGACAAAAATACGTTGTTTTGTCATTCTCAGGACTCCAGCGCGATGGCAACCTCGTAGCCATGAGACTTGAGCAGGGAGTGTTTTTTCGCTGCTTCAAGATCTTTGGCAACCATCTCGGAAACCATCTCCTGCAGAGTCGTTTCTGGTTTCCAGCCCAGTGTTTCGTGTGCTTTGGTTGGGTCGCCCAGCAGGGTTTCCACTTCAGCAGGACGGAAGTAACGTGGGTCAACCTGTACAATCACGTCGCCCGGTTTCACGCCCGGTGCGTCATGGCCCGTTACGGAAACCACGATGCCTTTCTCTTCCACGCCGGTACCTTCGAAGCGCAGTTTGATACCCAGCTGAGCGGCAGCCATCTCAACGAACTGACGTACGGAGTACTGCACGCCGGTTGCGATAACGAAGTCTTCTGGTTTTTCCTGCTGCAGCATCATCCACTGCATTTTTACGTAGTCTTTGGCATGGCCCCAGTCACGCAGGGAATCCATGTTGCCGAGGTGCAGGCAAGATTCCAGACCCTGTGCGATGTTAGCGATAGCGCGGGTGATTTTACGGGTAACGAATGTTTCACCGCGACGTGGGGATTCGTGGTTGAACAGAATGCCGTTACAGGCATACATGCCGTAGGACTCACGGTAGTTCACGGTGATCCAGTACGCGTACAGTTTCGCTACGGCGTACGGAGAACGTGGATAGAACGGGGTAGTCTCTTTCTGAGGAATTTCCTGCACCAGACCGTACAGCTCAGACGTGGATGCCTGGTAGAAACGGGTTTTCTTCTCAAGGCCGAGGAAGCGAATCGCTTCCAGCAGACGCAGCGTACCCATTGCGTCAACGTCAGCGGTGTATTCCGGAGATTCGAAGGAGACCGCAACGTGGCTCATCGCGCCCAGGTTGTACACTTCATCCGGCTGCACTTCCTGCAGAATACGGGTCAGGTTGGAAGTATCGGTCAGGTCGCCGTAGTGCAGATGGAATTTCGGGTTCGCCGCATGAGGATCCTGATAAATGTGATCCACACGTTCGGTGTTGAATGAAGAAGCACGACGCTTAATACCGTGTACTTCATAACCTTTTTCCAGCAGCAGTTCTGCCAGGTAAGAACCATCCTGTCCGGTAACGCCGGTGATGAGAGCGACTTTAGACATGTTTATATTCCTCTACTTATGAATTTAATCAGTTTCAACGCGTTCGCGTATCACCACTGCGGGGTTGCCACGGCAAATTTTATTTGCCGGTAGCGATTTAAAAACGCTGCTGCGGGCACCGACTACCGTGCCATCGCCAACAGAAACACCAGGTGCAACAAAAACATCTGTCGCCAGCCAGCATTTTTCGCCAATCACAATCGGAGTGGCGGTAATATCAAAATGCTGACTCATAAAATCGTGACTGCCGGTGCACAAATAACACTTCTGTGAAACCACTGAATTTGCGCCAATCGTAATATCGCCAAGGGTATATAACACCGCGTCATCCCCTACCCACGCATAATCCCCAAGCGTTAATTTCCACGGGTAGGTAATTTTTACCGACGGGCGAATGACTACGTTTTTTCCGATTTTTGCGCCAAACAGACGCAATAAAAAAGCTCGCCAGCGGTACAGTATTTGCGGTGACCTGGCAAATAAGGTGGCCTGTACGGCCCACCACAACTGCACTTTAATACCGCTCCCGCCCCGAAAGCCTTTCGGCACGGAGAAACCTTTAAGATCCTGCATTACGTTTCCTTATATTCAGGCTTTGTTATATAAGGTTTTCGTTTTACCCGTGGTACGCAGACGTAATAAATAAGATAATTCCGCCCAGAACCCCGGCACGCCTAATATTTTACGCTGCACATTTCTGGCATCCTGGCACAGTTCCAGATTATTAGACGTTGACACACCGCCCATTGAAAATTCAGATACCAGCCCTTTAATTCGACGGAACGGGTAACCTGATTTATACAGGCTGGCGGTCAGCGCATAATCTGAAGAAACTTTATACTGCAGATCGTAAGGCTGTTTTTTCAGACCTTTTACCGGGAAGAAAATGGCCTGATGGCTGGCAGGCAAACTGTGGTAGATATACCAGCCGGGTTTCGCACTGCGGCAAACTTTATGCCCATCGCCAAAATCGAGCAGCGCGTCGCCAATGTACATCGCATCCTCTTTCTGGCGCGCCAGCTGACGGGCAAATAACGCCACATCCTCATGGAATACGTCACCGGAATTCAGGAAGATGGCATAACGGCCTTGCGCCATGTCGATGCCTTTATTCATCGCATCGTAGATGCCTTTATCTTTCTCGCTGATGAAACGTAAGTTGAACTCACCGTTGAGTTTTTCCAGAAACTCCGCCGTACCATCGTTCGAGCCGCCATCGACCACAATCCACTCGAAGGTGAGACTTGGATCGCGCGCCAGGTTGCGCAGCGAGCGCCAGGTTTTTACCACCCCTTCGTAATTACGAAAAGCGACAGTAATGACGCTAAGAAACATAAATCACCTCATTTCGTCATACGTTCGTAATATTAAGCGCTTTGCGCAGAATAAACGGACAGACAATCAAGAAAGCATATTCCGGGCTAAATATTGACCCGGTAAAAAACAACGACACCGGTGTAAACAGATAAAGCTGCACGCGAAAGTTCTGGTTATCACCAAACGCGTTAATCATCATTTTGAAAACTTTAAACAGATACCACAGTGTCAACAGTACGGCGAACCACGAAAAATAGATAATTAACAGATACAGGCCATTGTCTATGGTTTTACCGACATCCGCACCGTTAAAGATTCCGAATGATGCAACATATTCGTAAAGTGAGCCGAATCTTACTACACCATCGATATGGGTTAAGGAATAACCCACCATCACCAGCGGACCAATGATACGATAATAGGATGACGAGCCTTCGGTTCCCAAATCTCCCAGGCGTTCTGAGATGTATGGGAAGGCAAATATCACGCCAACCATAAATACTGTCAGAGAGATAATCGCCAGCGGCAGTTTTTTCTTAATCGCATCTTTGTTCAGGTACTGGAACGCCCACTCCAGCAGGTAAAACAGGATAAATGTCATTACCCCTGAGAACGATCCTGACAGAACAATTCCTGCAAGAATCATAGCATCGGTCTTAGGGGTTTTGATACCAAACTGTTTGATGCTGAGCCAAATTGAGATTAGTGCCAGAGCAAAAAACGCCGGTTCAAAATAGAGGGCTGTCGTACGCTTTCCGCCAAACTTGATGAAGTTCAATACATAGCTGTTACTGTAAATGAGATATTTCGAAATTATCTCCATCAGGCTACTGCCACCGGTCAAAATAATTTGCGCCATTTCCAGTGCAGCAAGCATAACAATTAACGCAACGGCAATATAAAAGAATCTAAGGATTTTCCGATAATTGTGTGGCGAAATAACCTTGAAACGAATACTCCAGACCATGCCAATAATAATGACGATATAAACAAACAGCATGGTGGAGGTGACGTATTTACTGGCATCCAGAGACTGACCAAAGATGTAGTTAAATAGCGTCAGACCCACGCCCAGCCCTAAGGCCATCATCAGCTTCTTGAGGTTGATTTTGTCGACATACAGCAGAAGCAGAACGGGCAAGAAGGTCACTATGGTTATCGGGAAGCTTTCGCCAAGCTGGGCAATTTTGACGTTGACCAGCAGGTAAATCAGCGGCAGCAGCAGATAACTACAGACTCTGATAGAACGAGACATATTCCTCCAGCATCTGTTGTCCACTGTAGGCCTTGCGGCTGCGGTTGCGGAACGATTCCAGGTCGGTGCCAAAAACGGCCTGCGCGATCTGCGCCTTCGGCAGTTGCACCAGGGGCAGCACCTCATGCTCCGCAAACGTGGTCCCGCCCGATTTTTCCAGCACTTCACGTGCCGCATCGCTGTGGGTGGCAATCACCGGCACACCGATGGAGAGCGCTTCGCACAGGATCAGCGGGTAGTTATCCACGCGCGAACTGAATACCAGCGCATCCATCCCATTGAGGGCGCTCATCAGTTTGCGCTTGTCGGTTTCAAACCCGTGATTCACCACGTTAGCCCCTTCGAACGGCGAGAACTTGCCGAAGGTGTGCAGTTCAATCTTGTCACCCAGCGCCATCATGTCGCGCACCAGCTGCTGATTGGTTTTGCCGTCGTAACGCAGGTCATGCGCAACGATAGCGATTTTTGGTTTACCCGGGGTTTCTGCAACCGGGGTAAGTTCGGCCAGAATCGCTTCTGTCGCCACGTCGATACCGTTATTGATGATCTGACAGCGCCCTGCCCCATACAGACTGTTAAAGGCATCGGCAACGTGCTGGCTTGGGGAGATAAACGTACAGCCGAGCGAGAGCATGTCGCGGAACAGCTGGCGCTTTCCGGCCACCAGCTGATGGGCACGATCCACTTTCACCGGCGGGTAGTTGCTCAGCGTCGGGCACTTCTGGCAGTTGCTTTTCCAGCCTTCACACCCGTCGGTAAAGGCGCAGCGACCGGTCACGCTCCAGTGATCGTGCAGCGTCCAGACGAAGCGGGTATCCGGTTTGTGGGCCTGCACCTTCTGACAAAACGCCACCACCTCTTCCAGATTCAGCCAGTAGCTGTGAAGTACGTGGAAATGCAGCACAACCGGCCCCTGGGAGCGCGTCACGGTGCGATAAAGGGTATTAAGATTGCCAAACAGATCGCGGTTAAACAGGCGGAACAAGGCAATGTTGGCCACGGAAGTCAGGCGCGGCGTGTGCTTATGCACCTGCGGGTAGTTATCGTGACTGACGCTTTTCTTACCGCCTTTGCCATAACCGTAAATAAAACGAGACTGAAGTCCTTTTTGCAGCGCGCGCTGGTGAAGATCCAGCGCCACACCGGCCGCCCCGCCCTCTGCGAGACGGACGTTAAATTGCAGAATGTTCATTTGATCACCTTCACGCGGGCTTTCTCACCCACCACCAGCGCGTTATCCGGAATACTGTCCAGCACCACGCTCCCTGCGCCTATCGTGACGTTATTACCAATCGTGATGTCGCCAATGATGACCACGTTCGCGCCCAGCTCGACGTTATTGCCAATCACCGGGCAGGCCAGGCTGTCGGGCCCACGGTTACCGATGGTGACCGCGTGGCGAATAGTGAAATCATCACCGGCTACAACGAATTTGTTGATCACCACGGCATAACCGTGATGAATGGTAAAACGGCGACCAATGGTGGCAGCGGCCTGAATTTCATAACCAAAAAAACATTCAGTAATGATGCGGTACAGCACCAGCACCGGTGCTGCCCAGAGATTGTTTAAAACATTTTTCTTGCGCCACACCGAGCAAAAATGCGCAATGCGGTACGCCAGAACCATGCAGCACGGGCGCAGGCTCCAGCCGTTAGCGCGGCAATCTTCCAGAAACATTATTTCCCCCGAAGTCCATCAGCCAGACGCTTGCCGTTACGCACGGACAACAACGTGAGCAGCGTGCGCCAGTTCATACGCTTATTGCGGATCTGATAGAGGGTAAACAGCTGATACTTCCGGCTGGCACGGTCGAACTTGTCCTTGTGCTTGCGGTAAAAGTGGAAGTAACCAGAGAATTTCTTCGGCGACGAGGTGATTTGCATCTCCCCGTGATTGATATGCAGGATCTGCGTCGCCTCTTCCACCTTCCACGGCTCGCCATACTCCATCACCATGCGCAGGAAGATGTCGTAATCCTGCGCAGCCTTCAGCTCGGTATCGAACAGGCACTCCTTAAAGCGCCACGCCCAGGTAAAGACCTGATTACCGATGATGTTGCGTTTATAGAACAGGCGGCGTGAGTAAGGCGATTTCGGGTACAACGGCAGGCTGGCAGGCTGCGAGTAAACTTCACCCTGACAGACATAGTCGTTGGCATACAAAAACGCATGCGTCACCAGCTGTGCTTTGTGCGACAGGAAGATCGACAGACGGTTCGGCGTCCATTCGTCATCGTCGTCAATGCCGGTCAGATACTGGCCTTTAGCCTGCATAATCGCCTGGTTACGCACCGCGCACGCACCGGAGTTAATCTCGTTGTGCGTGTAAACCACGCGCGGGTCGTTAAGGTCAGTCACAAACTTTTGCAGCTGTTCGTACGAGGAAGAACAGTCATCAACGATGATCAGTTCCCAGTTATCGTAATCCTGTCGCAGCACAGATTTTATTGCGCGGATCGCCAGCTGCTGACGATTCCATGTCGGCATATAAATAGAAACTAAAGGGCGTTGTGTAGTCATGGTCTTCCCCGAAAGCTAACGATTAGTGACTGTCAGACTTGTATTCGTACTCGTAGTAACCGTAATCCTGGTAACCGGTCGCACGACGGAAGATGGAGTTCAGGATCACCCCTTTCACTTCAATTCCGTTTTGCTCGAAGCGGCTCAGGCTGGTTTCCACTTCCTTCAGCGTGTTCACCGCGTAACGCGCCACCATCAGCGTGGTGCCGGCATGGCGGCCCACAATGGCGGCATCGGTCACCGCCAGAATTGGTGGGGTATCAATCAACACCAGGTCATAGTTTTTGCTCGCCCACTCCACCAGCTCGCTAAAACGTTCACTCATCAGCAGCTCTGATGGATTTGGCGGCACCTGACCACGCGGAATAAGGTCAAACTTCGGCACCGTCGTCGGTTTTGCACTCTGGCTAATCTCACCTTTGCCCAGCAGGATTTCCGACAGCCCGTTGACGTTATTGGTACCCAGCAGTTCGTGGGTATAGCCCTTACGCATATCACAGTCGATCAGCAGCACCCGTTTATTGGTCTGACTCACCACCGCCGCCAGGTTGGCACAGACAAAGGTCTTACCAATTGACGGGCTGACACCGGTCAGCATCAGAACATTGTTTTTGGCCTGCATCATGGCGAAGTGCAGACTGGTACGCAGACTACGAATCGCTTCGATGGCCAGATCGGTTGGGTTACCCACGGCCAGCAGCTGGCTTTGTTTGTAACGCTTAACGCCTTTGGTGGTTTTGACGCTGTCACGCGATTTTTGCCACTCCGACAGCGGGATGCTGGCGTAGACGTTGATACCGCTCTCTTCCAGTGCCTGCGGGCTTTCGATTCCACGGTTGAACAGCGAGCGAAGCAGCACGCCAACGATGGAGAGGATAAGACCCAGAATAATGCTGCCGAGAATGATGAGGGCTTTCTTCGGCTTCAGCACCCCTGGCTGGGTGATGGCCGGGTCAACGATGCGCACATCACCAACGGTACTGGCTTCGGTAATTTTCAGCTCCTGCTGTTTATTCAGCAGCTGCATGTACACCTGCTGTCCGGATTCCACATCGCGGGTCAGACGTACGATTTCCTGCTGCGTTTTAGGCATCGCAGTGACGCGGTCGTTGAGTTTCGCCTTCTCTTCTTCCAGCGTGCGGCGTTTCTCGAGCAGCGTACGGTAGGCCGGGTGACGCTTGGTATAAAGCTTGGAAATTTCCGCCTCTTTGAAGGTCAGCTCGTTAAGCTGCGCATCAATGTTAACCATCGAGTCGAGAACGGATTTCGCTTCCAGCGGCAGGTCGACAGAGTCTTTATCCTGACGATAGGCGTTCAGCTTGTTCTCGGCATCATCCAGACGGGCGCGGACTTCCGGAAGCTGTTTAGCGAGGAATGCCAGGCTTTTCGCTGCTTCAGCCGATTTACGCTCAACGTTCTGCTCAAGATAGTTACGGGTGATGCTGTTGAGGATGTCGCGGATCTGATCCTTATCTTCACCGGTAAAGGTCATGCTCAGGACACCGGTGTCCTTGCCGTTTTCGGTGACGGTCAGGTTGTTCTGCAGATTGTTAATCATTCCCAGCGTGGAGAATTTGGTCACGGTAAATTCACCGCCCTCCTGGGCGTGGATCGCGCTGACCATCATGCTGACACCCTGTTTCGTCAGCATCTGCCCCACTTCACCGCGCGCGCTAAAGCCCGCATCGCTGGTCAACTGGTACTGTTTCGGGCCTAACACCGTCAGGGTAAAGGTCTGATCCGCGCTTCCTTTTGGCAGCACAAAGTCAGTCACTTTGACCGTGTCGTTGCTGCGTCCCATCAGACGGTCCCAGCCGGCACCAAAGATCGGGAAGGTATTTTTGGTGACGGAGATATCAAGGCCGAGGTCGTGAACGGTTTTACCCAGAACCAGGCGCGACTGGATCAGCTGAATTTCCGCATCGGAGGCCGGCGGTTTGTTCGCCAGTGCGGAGCCAATGTCCTGCACCAGCGAGTTACCGGTATTCTGCTCAATCTGCACCAGCGCATCGGCACTGTAGATGGGCGTCGCAAACAGCGTATAGACGACGGCCGCCGCGGCAAACACGGCGGTGATCCCAAGCACCCACCACTTTGCCTCTACGACGGTGCCGACCAGGCGACCAATATCGATTTCATCACTGCCCGAAGTCGGGGCGGCAGAAGGTTTTGTTTTTTCTGTCATTGTTATCCCTGCTGAGCTTTCAGTGCCTGCGCCCACTGACGGGCAGACTGGTCAAGTAAGGTGTATACCGCCTCGAAGGCCTCATGGCTTTTGCGATATGGATCGGGGATTTCGCGTTCATTGTCCCAGTGACCAAACAGCATCACCTTGCCGCGCATCTCCGGTGCGATATCACACAGCGCATGGATATGGCGTTTTTCCATCGTCAGGATCAGGTCATACTCCCGGCACATACGGCCGGTGACCTGACGGGCGATGTGCCCGTCGAGCGAAAGGTTATGATCGCGGGCCACGCTCGTTGCGCGCTCATCGGCACCTTTACCGACCAGCGCACCCAGCCCTGCGGATTCAACGGTCAGTTCGGGCTGGTAGAGTTTCAGCAGCCGTTCAGCCGTGGGGGAACGGCAAATGTTCCCCACGCATACCACCAGAATTTTGTTAAACATCGCGGATTACCAGGTATGAATGTCGCGCGCCGTATCCGTCATGTAGCGAACGCCACTGATGGTTGGCAGCAACTGGTTGATCAGACGGTTCCAGCGGGCAACCGGTGCGGTGGTGACATACACCACATCGTATGGCTGGAGACGGAACTCCGTTGCCATCACCAGAGACGTCGCATCGGACATATCCAGCTGGTAGATGTTGGCAATCTTGCCTTTCGCACTGCCCTCACCTTTCAGCGGACGGATCACGAAGATACCGGTGGCGTTGGAGGTGGTCAGATCAATACCCTCTGCATTACCCAGCGCTTCGGTCAGGGTCATGCCGCTGAAGTCCATTTTGAGGGTGCTCTGTTTCTTAACTTCGCCCATCACGAACACTTTCAGATCGTCATTGCGCGGTACGTAGAGAATATCGCCCGGATAGAGCAGACGGTTCTGAGTCAGGTCACCGTTTTGCATCAGCGCCTGCAGCGAAATGCGCTGCTCTTTGCCGTTGTGCGTCAGAACCACGTTGCGCCAGTCGGCACCGTCGGTTAAACCGCCGGCGGCGTTAATGGCATCCAGAACGGTCAGCGGTACGTTGGTGATGGCCTGTTGACCGGATTTATTCACCTGTCCGGAGATATAGGCTTTTTGCGAGCGGAATGCGGCGATATTAACGTCCACCTGCGGATCGGCGATGTACTGCGCTAAGCGGCCGGTAATATCACTGCGGATTTCGGCGAGCGTTTTCCCGGCAACGTGTACCTTGCCAATATAGGGATAGAACATGGTGCCGTCTGACTGTACCCAGTTACCGGTGTCGCTTGAGCTACGGTACTGGCCCGCTGGTGTGGTCAGTTCAGGGTGGTCCCAGACGGTGACGTTGATGACATCACCCGGCCCCACGCGGTACTGGTAGGAGGCAATCTCCTGATCCAGAGACATATTCGGCTGAGCAACATTCGGACGTGGGCGTAATTGTTCGACCAGACGTGGCGTGAGTGGATAAACATTCACCATTTTGTCGAGATCAAAATCGGCATCCTGCTGCTTGATCACATCCTTACCCATTGTTGACATATTGCTGCCGGGAAAGACCGTACAACCACTCATCAAGGTCACAGACACCAATAATGGCATCAATTTCATTTTGGATTTCATCATTGATTATTTATCACTTTGGCAGAGTAATTATCCTGTGCAATTTAAAATAAGCCGGGTCGTATTGGGTTTCAGCATGCAGTTAATCAAATAGAAATATAACTGGCATCAGTCCTAAAAAAAGCTTATTCATCCATTGGCTATTGACAGAATAATCGAGGCTGATTCACACGCTTTCAGGCACGCTACCGCCCTTGGCTTTCAGTTACCAATCCACTGACTAAACAATGTGTTATGGATAGACACCCTCTTGAACAAGGTCTTCTGGAAATATATCAGCCGCAAAAACGCCCGACGGATAATCAATAACCATTCCTGAAGACCGAAACAATAATAGCAACAAGGAGATTTAACATTTGATGCTGGAGGAATTGTTGCAGCTAACCTAATAGCAGGCAAGGAGACAACTGTCCTAATAACTGTTTTTAAGATTAATATTAAGAGCAAAGTTTTGACCTTTTAGGATTTTCTTTATATTGACAAAGCAACAATAAAAACCATTAATTGCGATATATCCTAAAATGTACTGTGCGTAATAAAATATACGTAATTACCTTATTTACAGCGCCAGCGTATTGCTCTCTTTTTGTTCGGCCTTATTAAGAGAAATCTCAGCCCGGCATTGCAATTTCCCGCCGCTTTATCCATGATCGAAGTGTGACATTCGTCATATAACAGAAGGTATTGCTATTACTATGGAATGGATTGCCGATCCATCAATCTGGGCCGGACTGGTGACGCTGGTCGTCATCGAATTGGTGCTCGGTATTGATAATCTGGTCTTTATCGCCATCCTCGCCGAAAAACTGCCCCCTTCTCAGCGTGACCGCGCTCGCGTAACGGGCCTGCTTTTGGCGATGGTGATGCGGTTGCTGCTGCTGGCCTCTATCTCCTGGCTGGTCACGCTGACACAGCCTCTGTTCTCCGTTCACGGCCTGAGCTTCAGCGCCCGTGACCTGATCATGCTCTTCGGTGGCTTGTTCCTGCTGTTTAAAGCGACGGTTGAACTCAATGAGCGGCTCGAAGGCAAAGACAGTGAAAACCCGACCCAGCGACGCGGGGCAAAGTTCTGGCCTGTGGTGGCGCAAATCGTGGTGCTGGACGCCGTCTTCTCACTGGACTCGGTGATCACCGCCGTCGGGATGGTTGACCACCTGGCCGTGATGATGGCCGCAGTGATCATTGCCATTACGCTGATGGTGATGGCAAGTAAAGCCCTGACCCGGTTCGTTAATAGCCACCCGACCATTGTTATTCTCTGCCTGAGTTTCCTGCTGATGATTGGCTTTAGCCTGGTGGCAGACGGGTTTGAATTCCACATTCCGAAAGGCTATCTGTATGCCGCCATTGGTTTCTCAGTAATGATTGAAGCGCTGAACCAGCTGGCGATATTCAACCGTCGCCGCTTCCTCTCAGCGAATCAGACGTTACGTCAACGCACGGCCGACACGGTCATGCGCCTGCTGAGCGGGAAAAAAGAGGATGCGGAACTGGATGCGGAATCCGCCGCGATGCTTGCCGATCACAGTGACGGGCTGATCTTTAATCCGCAGGAGCGACTGATGATTGAGCGAGTGCTCAATCTTAATCAGCGGACGGTCAGCAGCATCATGACATCACGGCATGACATTGAGCATATCGACCTGACGGCACCGGAGGAGCACATTCGCGCCCTGCTGGATAAAAACCAGCACACCCGCGTGGTTGTCACCGGTGGTGAAGAGGAAGAGGAGTTGCTGGGCGTGGTGCACGTCATCGACCTGCTGCAACAGCAGCTGCACGGTGAAGCACTCAATCTGCGCGCTCTGGTGCGCCAGCCGCTGGTCTTCCCTGAAGGACTGCAGCTGCTTTCTGCCCTTGAGCAGTTCCGTAACGCGCGCACTCACTTTGCCTTTGTGGTGGATGAATTCGGTTCCGTTGAAGGACTGGTCACGCTCAGCGACGTCATGGAAACCATCGCCGGTAATTTGCCCAACGAGGTGGATGAGATTGATGCGCGCCACGACATCCAGAAAAATGCCGACGGGTCGTGGACGGCGAACGGCCATATGCCGCTGGAAGACCTGGTGCAATATGTGCCGCTGCCGCTGGATGAAAAACGCGAATACCACACTATTGCCGGTCTGCTGATGGAATATTTGCAGCGTATCCCGCAACCGGGAGAAGAGGTTCAGGTGGGCGACTATCTGCTTAAAACGTTGCAGGTTGAGAGCCACCGTGTACAGAAGGTGCAGCTCATTCCACTGCGGGATGAAGAAGAACTGGACTATGAGGTTTAGTGAGTTGTTTTGCCCGGTAGCATGTGCGCTACCGGGCGCTCGGGCATCAAAGCTTATCTAACAGCTTCTTCACATCCTTCCCTGACTGTGAATCTTTATTCCGATCCGCCCAGTCGTTCAGACGACGTTTCGCTTCGTCCTGCAGATGTTTGCGCAGGATCTGATCCACCTGAAGGCTGTAATTCAGCGCCTGCCATTTGCCATAGACAGTGAGTGGAACCGGCGTCTCTTTAAGGAAGTCGATCAGTTTACTTTCACCCTGCCAGCCGGAAAGTACCCGCACGTTAAATCGGGTATCCGCCGTCTCTTTCACCAGATCCAGCTTACCTTCACCGGTTAACGACAGGAGTGAAGAGGTTCCCTGCATTCCGTCGAGGGTGAGCTGCCCGTTATCCAGCGTCAGGTCAGTGGTAAAGCTGTCGAGGCGCGTTGCGCTGTCGTAGTTTTCCTGGGCTTTGACATCACTGCTGCGCTCCACCGCCTGCTGCACCAGCTGCTGGAAGTTAAGCCCTTCCATACGGGAATCTTTCAGATCAAGATGGGCCTGCCCCTGCCATTCGCGGCGGAAAGCCTCAGCATCAATCTTCGTCCCCGAGAAGTCACCCGCCAGCGTCAATTGGCCCGTTAAGGAGATCGGGTAATTAAAGGCTTTAAGGATGGTACCAATCTCAACGTTGTCGAGACGCGGCTGGAATTCGGCGCTGGCCGTCTCTTTACGCACGTCCAGCGTGCCCGGCAGAGAAAGATGTCCGGCGCCCATTTTGCCGCTCAGTTCGGAGATCACCAGCAAACCGTTATGGTTAAACATCTGGCTGCTCACGTCGGTAAAATCGATACCGCGCCAGCGCAGGCTGTTAGCTTTCAGTAAGATATCGGCCGTGAATCCACGCAGACCGTTATAGTCTGGCTGATCAAGACTCGAGGAGATGACCGGACGCGGCTTGGACGGCTGGCTTTGCCCATTCTGAGCGGCGTTCCCGTCGGTTGCACCCGCTGGCTGAGGCGGAAGTAAGTTCTCCAGATTGAGCTTGTCAAACTGCAGATTCATTACCCACTTCGGCTTCTCCTCAAGCGTGACGCTCGCCTGCCCTGTCAGACTGCTGTCGTTCGCCTGCAGATTGAGGTTTTCCAGCTCAAGCTGTTTTTGCTCTTCGCGCCACACGGCCTGCAGCGTTCCCTGACCGGTGATCCCCTGGGCAGGAAGATCGGCTCCCGTCAGTTGCCAGTTCAGTTGCTGAATATCCGCCGTGAGCTGATGGGGGTAATCTGAGGCATTCACGTTGGCGTTCAGCGACAGATTCAGATCGCGCTGATCGCGGTTCAGCCTTCCGCTAAACTCCAGCGAGGCAATATGATGGGCGTCCTGCTCCATCTTCAGGTTGATGTTACGGACGGTTACCTGCTCGTCGGACTCATGCTGGAAAACCAGCACGCTGTCGGCGACTTTCAGTTTGGCTATATCAAATGACCAGCCCGTATCCGTCGGCTCGTCGGGCAGCGTATTTTCCCGCGGGGCGACCGGCGCATCCGAGTCACGCACGGCTTCAGTTTGCGGCGTCAGCTGAATCACCGCCCCTTTCAGCATCACCTGGTCGACCTGCAACTGGTGTGAAAAGAGCGGGATCAACGCCACATCAAGACGCATGTTATCGGCAGAGACCAGCGGCTGGGAGGCACCCGGCGCGGTTAACGACATGCGGCCTGAGAGAATGCTGAGTTGCGGCCAGACGTGCCAGCGCAGCGGCCCATCAAGCTTCAGTTGATAACCACTACGCGCTTCGACCTGCCGCACCATGTAAGCACGGAAATCATTAGGGTTAACAAGCAGGACTAACGCCGAAAGGCCAGCAACCAGAACCACCAGCAAAATCATCAGCGTTGTCAGAACTCTTCTCATAGCATCCTCAGTGGACTAACGATCAGTCTTTATCAATACGGCTCGCGACCGCACCCTGCTGGTCGCGATATTTAGCGTCCTGACGGCGGTTATAAGGACGATCTGCCGGACCGGTTAGCGGTTCAAAGCTCAGCGCACCGATCATCATCCCTGGACGCAGTGCCAGAGGCAGTTTACCGGCATTGAAGAACTCGAGCACGATACGGCCCGACCAGCCTGGATCGATACGGTGCGCGGTCACGTGAACCATCAGCCCCAGTCGCGCCAGAGAAGAACGGCCATCGAGCCAGCCGACCAGGTCCGCAGGCAGCGTCACGGATTCATAGGTCACCGCCAGCGCCAGTTCACCCGGATGCAGATAAAAGGCTTCGCCCTCGTCAATAACGATTTCATCACTCATCACGCGATCAAGTGCGGCGCTGACTTCATCCTTCGGCCCGCTAAGGTCGATGAACGGTGCGGTATGGCCGCTAAAGGTGCGGAATTTATTTCCCAGGCGCACATCAACAGTCACACCATTGATACGCTCCACGGGTGGACGTGGTGTAATAGACAGACGGCCTTCATCCAGCCAGGCTTCAATATCGCGATCACAAAGACGCATCGCACTTTCTCCTTTCATGCATCGTACCCTGAAGCCATAAAGACTCAGGGCAAAACCAGGTTATCCCTGAACGGTACACAATTCGCGCGGCTTATTCAAAAAACTGGCTGATTTTCGCTTTTAAGATATCAATGGCTATGCGGTTTTTACCGCCGCGAGGCACGATGATATCGGCGTATTGCTTGGATGGTTCAATGAATTGCAGGAACATCGGGCGGACAGTTTTCTGGTATTGCGCCATCACGGAGTCCATTGAACGTCCACGCTCATTCACGTCACGCTTAATGCGGCGCATCAGGCAGATATCCAGCGGCGTATCGACGAAAATCGAGAAGTTCATTGATTCACGCAGACGGGAGTCGGTCAGAAGCAAAATACCTTCAAGGATAATGACCTTCTTCGGTTCGATCCGGATCGTTTCCTGCGTACGGGTATGTTCTACATAACTATAGACGGGAAGTTCAATTGCCTGGCCGCTTTTAAGTGCTTCTAAATGCTGGAACAGTAAGCTGTGATCCATCGCATTAGGATGGTCATAGTTAGTTTTTACGCGTTCTTCCATCGACAGATGGGATTGATCTTTGTAATAGCTGTCTTCGGGAATGACGCCGATATGCTCATCACCAACTTGTTCACGCAGTTCGCGGTAAAGCGTACTGGCAATAAGACTTTTACCTGAAGCCGATGCGCCGGCGATGCCTATAATGACGCACTGATGAGACTTATCAGTCATAAATTTAGCGACCTGATTAACCTGGATGTTAAGGAAGGACGACGCCGGAGCGTCAAACGCGGCAATTATAGGGATTTCGCGGGCATGATACCAGTCGAAAGCGCAGGTTCTGCGAGACAGGGTGAAAAGCGACGAAATGATCCCTTTGTGAAATTTAAACGCACGTTTTTTCAGCGTTTGCCGGGGATTTTTTACCGAGTAACTATTTAATAAGTCTATGATGTCAAATTATGAGCAGTCGCCATATGAATTGTAAATTGTTTGTACTAGCATAAACCAAATTATCAAATTCACTCGTCCGGACTTCTCTCCTGACGGCATGGCGTCTCTGGATAAAGCGGTAATGAATAAACAATACCAGCGGGTTTTGGTTACCACCCCACATCCTTTATTGCGACTTGTCTGTCTGGGCCTGGTCACCTTTATCTTTACCTTATTTTCGCTGGAGCTGACCCGCTTCGGCACCCTGCTCGCCCCGCTCTGGTTCCCTACCGCCATCATGATGGTGGCCTTTTACCGCCATGCAGGAAAGATGTGGCCGGGTATCGCCCTGGCCTGCTCGTTTGGCAATATCCTGGCCGCGTGGATGCTTTTCTCCTGGTCGTCGATCAACCCGACCTATACCGCTATCAACGTGGTTGAAGCCGTGATTGGCGCGGTGTTACTGCGTAAACTGCTCCCGTGGTATAACCCCCTGCAGAATCTGAATGACTGGATCCGTCTGTCCATCGGCAGTGCGCTGGTGCCACCGCTGGTTGGCGGGGTGCTGGTGTATCTTCTGGTGCCGGGTCCGGAGCCGCTGCGTAATTTCCTCGTCTGGGTGTTATCAGAAGCCATTGGTGCGCTGGCGCTGGTGCCGTTAGGGTTACTGTTTAAACCACATTATCTGCTGCGTCACCGCAACCCAAAATTGCTGCTGGAAACGCTCGCCACCATGGCCGTGACGCTGGCTCTCAGTTGGATGGCGATTACCTGGCTGCCGTGGCCCTTCACCTGCGTTATCGTTCTGCTTATGTGGAGCGCCGTGCGCCTGCCACGAATGGAGGCGTTTCTGGTGTTTCTGGTCACCGTGATGATGGTCTCGCTGATCATGACGCGTAACCCTGCATCCATGACGCCGCAAAACCTGCTGGTGACGCTAAACGCGCCCTGGCTGCCCTTTTTGATGATGCTGTTGCCGGCCAATATTATGACCATGGTGATGTATGCCTTTCGCGCCGAACGCAAACATATCACCGAAAGTGAAGCGCGTTTTCGTAACGCAATGGAGTATTCCGCCATCGGCATGGCGCTGGTCAGCATTGAGGGGCAGTGGCTTCAGGCCAATAAAGCCCTGTGTAACTTCCTGGGATACAGCCAGACGGAGCTTCAGGCCCTCACCTTCCAACAGTTAACTTGGCCGGAAGATTTGAATACCGATCTCGAACAGCTGGAGCAGCTGGTCAACGGCGACATCAACACCTACACCCTTGAGAAGCGTTACTACACCCGCAATGGTGAAGTGGTCTGGGCCCTGCTTGCCGTCTCTGTGGTGCGCCACACCGACGGTTCACCGCTCTATTTTATCGCCCAGATTGAAGATATTAACGACCTGAAGCAGACCGAGTGGGTCAATAAACGCCTGATGGAGCGCATCACCCTCGCCAACGAAGCGGGCGGTATCGGCATCTGGGAGTGGGATCTGGAGCCAGACATTATCAGCTGGGATAAGCGGATGTTTGAGCTGTATGAGATCCCGCCGCACATCAAGCCCACCTGGCAGCTCTGGCACGAAACGATGCTCCCGGAAGACCGCGCTCACGCTGAAAAGGTGCTCCGGGATTCCCTCATTTCACGTTTGCCGTTTAAGCTTGAGTTCCGCATTCGTGTTAAAGAAGGCGTGCGCCATATACGCTCTCTGGCGAACCGGGTACTGAACAAACAGGGTGAAGTCGAACGCCTGCTCGGCATCAACATGGACATGACCGAGGTGAAGCAGCTCAACGAAGCGCTGTTCCAGGAAAAAGAGCGTTTGCATATTACCCTCGATTCCATCGGCGAAGCCGTGTTGTGTACCGATATCGACATGAATGTCACCTTTATGAACCCGGTTGCCGAGAAAATGAGCGGCTGGCTGCAGACCGAGGCTATCGGGCAGCCTATCCTGAAGGTGTTGCACATCACCTTTGGTGAAAAGGGACCGCTGATGGAGAATATTCACAGCGGCGATATGTCCCGTTCCGATATAGACCAGGACGTGGTGCTGAACTGCCGTACCGGCGGCAACTACGATATCCACTACAGCATCACCCCGCTCAGTACGCTGGACGGGCAAAACATTGGCTCCGTGATCGTGATTCAGGACGTGACGGAATCGCGCAAAATGCTGCGTCAGCTCAGTTACAGTGCCTCGCACGATGCCCTCACCCACCTCGCAAACCGGGTCAGTTTCGAAAACCACCTCAAACGGCTCTTACAGACCGTACAGGAGACACGCCAGCGTCATGCGCTGGTGTTTATCGATCTCGATCGTTTTAAAGCCGTCAACGACACCGCAGGCCATGCGGCGGGTGATGCTCTGCTGCGGGAGCTTTCGTCATTAATGTTGACCATGCTCCGCTCCAGCGACGTGCTGGCTCGTCTCGGCGGGGACGAATTCGGGTTGTTGCTCCCGGACTGCAATATCGAAAGCGCGCGTTATATTACCGGCCGCCTGATTAACACCATCAATGACTATCACTTTATGTGGGAAGGACGTCTGCACCGGATCGGCGCCAGCGCGGGTATCACTCTGATTGATGAAAATAACCATCAGGCTTCAGAAATCATGTCGCAGGCGGATATCGCCTGTTACGCCTCGAAAAACAGCGGACGCGGCGTCGTCACGGTTTACGAACCCCAGCAGGAACGGGACCACGGCATGCGCAGCATGATGTCGCTTGATGAGCAGTGGCACATGATTAAAGACAATCATCTGATGATGATTGCCCGCAGCGTCGCGTCTCCACGGATACCGGAAAGCTGCAACTTCTGGCTGATTTCATTACGCCTGTGGACCAGCCAGGGCGAAGTGCAGGAAGAGCATGCGTTCCGCTCCGGACTTGCGGAGCCTGAACTGTTGCACGCCCTTGACAGACGTATCTTCAACGAGTTTTTCCGCACCTCCGCCGCACAGGTCGCCCACAAAGGCATGGGGGTCGCGCTTCCGCTGTCTGAAGCGGGTTTAGCAAGCGTCACGCTGGTTGATGAACTTGTCGACCTGCTGGAGAAGAGCCCCATGCCGGGCCGTCTGCTGCATCTGGTTATCGCTGCCGACGTGGTATGTAACCCGGATGAGAACCTGCAGCAGGGCCTGCAAAAACTTCGCCATGCTGGCTGCCGCGTCGTGCTCAGCCAGGTGGGACGCGATATGAACGTCTTTAGCCACCTCAGCGCCAATATGGCCGATTATCTGATGCTTGATACGGAAATGGTGACGAATGTTTATGGCAACCTGATGGATGAGATGATGGTGACGATCGTTCAGGGGCACGCCCAGCGCCTGGGCATGAAAACCATCGCCGGTCCGTGTAACCAGCCCATCATGATGGACACGCTCTCCGGCATCGGCATTGATTTTATTTACGGCGACACCATCGCCGAGCCGCAGCCGTTGGATCTACTGCTTAATACCAGCTATTTCGCCATCAACTGATGGCGCCCAGCCATCGGTATACCAGATGTGCAGCAACGCATACGAGCGCCAGGGCTGCCAGCGCTGGGCGTAGCGCCGAATTTGCGCAGGCGTCATCCCGGCAAAACGTTGCTTAATCAGATAATCATCCGGCAGAAAAACGTCCTTCGCCTGCCAGCCGCGCAGGGCCAGGTAGTTTGCCGTCCAGCGTCCTATCCCGGGCCGCTGCTGTAAGGCCTTCATTCCCGCCTCAATATCCGCAGGAGGGGAAAGCGGAAACGTCCCGTCCACCACAGACTGAGCCAGATGAACGATCGACTCCGCCCGCTTTACCGGCATTCCAAGCGCTTTCAACGCCAGCGGGTCCGCTGCGGCCAGCGCGTGCGGGGTCGGGAAGCAGAGATAACCCGGGGCGTCTTCAACCGGCTCCCCGCACAGGGCGACAACGCGGGAAGCCAATTTTGCCGCCATCGCCACGCTAACCAGTTGCCCGAGTATCGCCCGCACACCCTGCTCCCAGGCATCCATCGCCCCGGGCAACCGTAAGCCTGGCCGTGCGGCCCCCAGATCCCCCAGTGTCGAGCGGATCGCCTGAGGATCGCAGTCAAGATCGAAAAGTCGCCCGATACGCTCAAGACAGCTCTGCGCAACCGGAATCAAGCCCGGGCTGAGCGTCACGGTAAGCGTAGGGGTTTGGCTGTCCGGCGTAACGCGAAATATCCCCTGATGCCCCTCGCAGGCGAAACTGCGCTCGTAATAGTGGTCCGTGACGGTCTCTACGCCCGCTACCGCACGTGCGCTAAGGAAACCAAACATCCATTGCCAGTCGTAAGGGGGTTGCCAGGTCAGGGTATACATCATCGCTCCTTTTTTTTTCCCCTCAGCATAAACCGAAAGGCCTTGTTTCGCCTTGCTTTCATATTCCTGTTGTCGCCAGGCAGACATTTCGCTAAAGTCTCGCCCCTTCTCACTGGCATGGGGACTAATCGTGTTTATTGGATTTGACTACGGTACGGCAAACTGTTCGGTTGCCATTATGCAAAACGGGCAACCACAGCTCCTGAAGATGGAAAAAGAGAGCACGCTGCTGCCATCAATGCTCTGCGCACCCACTCGCGAAGCGGTCAGTGAATGGCTGTTCCGTCATCATCAGGTTCCCGCTACCGCGGCGGAAACCCAGGCGCTGCTGCGCCGGGCGGTCAGTTTTAACCGCGACGAAGATATCGACGTGACCCCTTCCAGCGTGCAGTTTGGCCTCTCATCGCTGGGCCATTATATTGACGATCCGGAAGAGGTTTACTTCGTTAAATCCCCGAAGTCGTTTCTGGGCGCCAGCGGATTAAAACCACAGCAGGTGGCGATGTTCGAAGACCTGGTGTGCGCCATGATGCTGCACATCCGTAACCAGGCGCAGACCCAGGTACCCGATCCCATCACGCAGGCCGTTATTGGTCGCCCGATCAACTTCCAGGGTCTGGGCGGTGAAGAGGCTAACCAGCAAGCGCAGGGGATCCTCGAGCGCGCCGCACACCGGGCCGGTTTCCGTGACGTGGTCTTCCAGTATGAGCCGGTAGCGGCAGGGCTGGATTTTGAAGCCACATTAACGCAAGAGCAACGCGTGCTCGTTGTGGATATCGGCGGGGGCACCACCGACTGCTCTTTACTGCTGATGGGGCCACAATGGCATCAGCGTCGTGACCGCGAAACCAGCCTGTTGGGCCACAGCGGCTGCCGCGTAGGCGGTAACGACCTGGACATTGCTCTGGCATTTAAAAGCCTGATGCCGCTGCTCGGCATGGGCGGACAAACCGAAAAAGGCATTGCCCTGCCAATTCTGCCCTGGTGGAACGCCATCGCCATCAACGACGTTCCGGCGCAGAGTGATTTTTACAGCACCGCGAACGGGCGCTTCCTGAACGATCTGGTACGCGACGCGCAGGACGCGGATAAAGTCGCCCTGCTCTATAAAGTGTGGCGTCAGCGTCTCAGCTATCGCGTGGTGCGTACCGCTGAAGAGAGCAAAATCGCCCTCTCTGACCATGCTGAACACGCTGTCTCATTACCTTTTATCAGTGATGAGCTGGCGACCGCGATATCGCAGGAAGGGCTGGAAACGGCACTCGCCCAGCCGCTGCTGCGGATCCTCGAGCAGGTGCAACTGGCGCTGGAGAATGGCAAAGAGAAGCCGGATGTGATTTACCTGACCGGTGGTAGCGCCCGTTCACCGCTTATCAAGAAAGCGCTGGCGGAACAGCTTCCGGGTATTCCGATTGCCGGTGGCGATGACTTTGGCTCCGTAACGGCAGGTCTGGCCCGCTGGGCACAGGTGATGTTCCGTTAAGCCCCGACGGAAGCCCTCGAAATGCGCAGGGCTTCCGTCGTTTACAGCGCGTTAAAACGCACATTTTCCTTTTTACCTGGCAGCACGCTGCCCTTTTTGCATGCCGCTTCTCTTGTCGTCGGCTGGCTTTGCTCGACAAATCGCCGGAAATCAGCGAACGGCACCGGGGGCAGGAAATGATACCCCTGCAGGTAATCCACCTGTTTGCTGATAAGCCACTCTCGCTGATAAGCGTACTCCACCCCTTCCGCCACGGTACGCAGCCCCAGAATCATCGCCAGATTAATAATCGATTCCAGCATCGGCAGCGGTTGGTTATCAGCCTGTATAGCGTTGATAAAGGTCTTATCGATTTTTATGACATCCAGTTCGAGTTCATTCAGATAGCATAAATTCGCGTATCCTGTACCAAAGTCATCCAGAGCAAACATCACCCCGCGATTACGCAGTGAACGGATCAGTTCTTTTATTGCAGGCGTCACGGCCAGCGTTTGATTTTCGGTAATCTCAATCATGAGCTTCACCGGTAACGATTCTGTCAGCTCTAAAAAATTGAGGCACTCCCAATAAAACACCGGGTTACTTAACGTGGTTGGACTGACATTAAACGCCACAAACAGCGGTGTATTTAACCCGTTGCTCTTTTGCTTTAAGTCACTGGCAACTTTATGCATTAAATAGCTGGTGAGTTCGTTAATCAGACCACAACTTTCTGCCAGCGGAATAAATTCTCGCTGCGAAATCGTGTAATTATGCCCTAATGGCCAGCGGGCCAAAATCTCTATACCGCACAGTTCACCACCTGCACCGACAACGGGTTGATAATAAGGTAAAATTTCATCATTTTTGAGTGCCAGACTCAGACGCCCCGCATCATTATTATCATAACTACGCCCGGTGGATTTGCGCATTAACGTACTGTTCTGCCCCACATCCCTTTCAGTCAGGAAACCATTGCGGATAAGAAAAATAATAGATTCAATAAAATTTTTAAAACCAAGCCTGTGCGTTATTTTATCCCGGTAGCGATACAGGGATTTTGTGGTCAATGAATTGGCCCGGCAGAATTCGGCCTGCCCCTCTTTCGTCATCATGGCATTAAGCATGTCTGCCTCAAATTCGGTTAACGCGAAAACGTCCAGCTCATCTGATTTTACGCGTGATTCCGGTTGCGGGGTGGTCATCAGTATACGCGTGAGTATATCGATGACGGTCGTATAATGCAGTGTTACATCAATTGAGGTACTGTATTCATAGCCTCGATTAATACACTCATTTTCGCTCAACCTGAGAACAACGCTGTTTACCATGATAAACTGGCTACTGTTACGATGTAGCCATTTCTTCACCAGGAAAAAGGGCATCCGGTTATCAACAATTAACAGACAGGAGTTGTATTGCTGAAAAGAAAGGTCTGACTCTGATATAAATGTCTGACTGTCGACCAGTACCAGATTAGGCAAAAAAGCCCTAAGCCCGGCGAAAAGATAAATGTCATAACTGAGCAGGAAGACCTTTTTCTTATTCATAATAATCACCATCACGTTTTCATTGTAAAACGCAGCCTTCCCGAACAGGAAAGTGTATTCACAATTGACCTGGTATTCACATAGACTTAAGGTAAAACAAATAAAATGCCTTTAGATTGCATAATGTGTAGTAGCTCATCCCCCTTGCAACAAAACTGAGCGCAGGGGAAATGATAAGAATATTCTTGCTGTATCGGTAGCGAATTCTGAGGTCCGGAATGAGTACAAACTTATGCGCTTATATTCACATCCAGACAAACTTTAGTGATAATAAACCCAATTTTAACAGAATAAAAAACCATAAGTACTGCGACACATAGGTTATTATTTCAGAATAAGACGATACCCTATTCTGAGGATTACGCTGCCCGACACACCAACAGGGTGCGTCGCAAATCGCGTATACCGTACACATTGTGCACAATATGCATTATTTTATAATAGAAGTTGTGTTGCTTAGACATAATTAATCCCGTGATCTCATCAGGCAAATCATCATTATCATTTTTGATCACAGAAACCCGTTGGGTACGTATGTAGCCGTCACTATCATTACCTAAAAATTTAAGCATCGTGGAACGGTTAATGGCGTAGCTTTTCCCATTAACATTAATCACGCCCACTTGTGACAATACCCCCTCTTCAGCAGATGATATCCTGAAAACCAGCAATACCTCCCCTTCGATGTGCATACCTGTTTTTTGCGTATTGAGCACAAGATGGTTCTTCGCTGAGCATACCAGCGCTGCCGGAACCTCATGACGTTTAAATAAAAACAAAAAAATGATAACAAGCGCTACGGCAAGACTAAAATACATAATTTTCGCACGCATGTGCAACTCCCCGGGAGCCTAACGTACAAATACTGAAAAATGATTCCTTTAGTTTATTACCTGCAGACAATCCATTGTCATCATAAAATACAATGACCTTATTTCTTCCCTTACAGATAGATTTGAATTGCTGCCATCGGGATGAATTCAAAAAAGTGGATATTTTCTCAACTGAATTATCATCTGTCGTAAATATTTCACAGGAACCGGATTTTTGTACATGCACGACACCATCGGTATCTCGTAATAATTTTGGCAGAAGGACAAAGCCAGATATCACCAGGCTGATGCCTAACATTCCGCCAACGATCGTTTTACCGTATCGCCTTAACCCGGGTTTGGTGGCGGAGGTTAATGCAGTGATGCTATGCGGCAACGCATCTTCTTTTACGTTTTCGATCTGCGCCTGAAAAACAAATCCTTCTCGGGGGATAGTTGCGATCAGATTATCCATTCCCAGTTCTGCTAACGTTTTGCGCAAAATACTGACATTTTTATTCAGACTGTGACCTGATGGGATCAACCCATACCTTCCCCACACTTCTTCTATAATCAGATCCCGATGTAATTGTTTGCGGTTATTCGCAATAAAGAGCTCCAGTAATCTTGCCGTTGCAGCGGACAGAACCACTCTTTCTCCCTGTACACTTAGCGCTCTGGTCTCTGAATCGTATACAATATGATCATTGATTATCTTTTTCATCCGGGAACTCTTTTATTATCGGCGGCAATGCCAGCACGCAGTACAGAATATATTCCCAGAGTTCAGTTAGCAATATAAGAACTGTTTCTTTAAACTTTAACTGTTATTTTTAAAACAACCATCGCCTATCGGTATATATTTTTTCAACGCAACGATGAATTTTTTATTTTTAGTGTTTAACGCGCTGCTTCGGTAGGTCTCTCCAGGCAGCAGGTAGCGCATCGTCGCCTCGTCATCGGTTGACTGGCATCCCTTGTGTACGATGATCCTGAAAAACGTATTACCGGTATTTGTCAGCGCCCCTTTTTGCTCATCCAGAGTATAACCTAGCGTCAGCTTTCTGGGCCTGACCACCAGGATCGTATCCAATGCAATAGCGGGTACAGCTTCACTTGCTTTGCCTGAATGACGTTCAGCAAACAGCGTTACCGGCATCTCGCGAAACTGAATCCGGTAGTAACGCTCTTTGTCATCCTCGGGCCCGCGATAGAAGATCTTAAAATACTCCCCGGCGTCAGGGGCGAGCGAAAACGTGAGCGGTGTAAACAGCAACTCACCGTCCTCTATTGGCAGACGCTTTTCCCCACCCGGGCCTGGACGGTCGATTTTAATCGCCGAAATGCTGTACACATTCTGTTTGTGGCTGTCGTTGTAAATACGTTTGCTAATGAACGACCGCTCTGCGGGGATATCATAGATCGTGGAGTCCAGATATAGCGCGTGGGCAGAAAGCGTGTAAAGCGCAATGCAGAGTCCCACCACACCCTCCGCGACCTTCCGCCAGCGCATCATTTTGTTACTCCCAGCCAGTTCGCGGTGACTTTGATTTCACCACTGGCGCTGACCACGCCTTCCCAGTCAGCGCCAGCCACCGTCAGTGCTGAGCGGGAATCATTCATCGGGAACAGCAGCGTTAAGTTGGTGCTGAAAAAGCTGCCATCATCCGTGTTGTTGGCATCCCATGGCACCTGTTGCCATAACGCATCGTTCAGACTAATGGCATTTTCACTGCAGCTGTTCCTCACCTGAGTAGGGCTTCCCGACGCGGTGTTGTATTGCAGATAGGCAGGGACAGGCACGTTTATTCCCCCCTGGGCCGACGTAAACAGGCAGTAAGGGGTATCGTTGATTGTCGTGCTGTCCCCGATAACCTGGGCCGTAATACTGTCAGCCTGACGGGGTCCCGATACGGTGACGACGTAATCCATCTCGATCGGCGCGTCATCTCCGATGGTGCCGCTTCCACTGGCAGAGGCCGTATTATTCGATGAGACAATGCTAATCCCATACTCCTTCGGCACAATATTGAGCTGCAAAGAGGGGGTAAACTGGTAATAGCCTGACTCCGGAGTTAATGCATTCGTAAACGCAAACGTAAAGGGCTGGCTGTTGGTAATACTGACGCCTGCATCCACCAGATTCTTAAGGAATGTTTTCGACAAAAAGACATAGATATACTGGCCAGATGTCGAAAAGACGTTGTAATACGCCGTCGAGGCGCTGAAGTTATACCATGTCGAGCCATTTCCCGAATATTTCACGGTGGTTGCGGAAGGGGTAAAACCCAACGCAGCAGAATCGATATACGCTCTGAACGTCAACGATGCCGTCAAATTTTGCGTCTGCTCAAGGCTGTAGCTCACCATTTTACAAATTACGCCATCAACGTTACTGACGACACCCAGCTCACAGGATCCGGAATCATTTGTGATGCTTGGGGTTCCATCACTGGCGATCCACAGCTCCTGAAAGGCACTTGTTGATTCCAGCGCCAGATGTCCCCGCTTGTTTAACGTGTAATTGATGTAATTCCAGCGACCTGTTGTCTGATCCTTACAGCGTTGTCCTGAGGCGTAATCATAGTTAACCGAGGTATAGCAGCGGTTAAAAACATAGGTTTCGCTGCCACCCGTCGGCATATTACGAAAATACTCATAGGCTGAGTTGCTCAGCGAAGCAAAGCCATACGCTCCGCCAATAACCCCCGCCACGGATCCAACCTGCGCGTGGTAAAAACCATTGTTATCCACCCCCTGCCCGGCAATGTAGCCCGTCGTCGGACACTGCGAACCTCGGTAGCAGCGTATTCCTGTGAAAGGAGCATCAATGGGCGAATTATCAATCCACATATCCTGATAATTATTGGCCGGCGCAGTCCAAATGACATAACCCAGGTAACCGAGGCTGACCTGGGAGGTACCGTATTTAACCCAGGTATTTGACCCGCTGAAACGGGGATCTAACGCGGACGGCGTAATGAAATACTCACCGTCAATGTCGTTCTCGATAAATAAAAACGTGTTGTTGATCGCCCCTGACGATGAGGCGGTCAGTGCCCTTGCGGTGAAGGGAATCAATCCCGCCAAAAACAGGAGCGGAATAAAAACGGAAGCACTTTTTTTCATAGCATTATCTCTGCGCCATCGTGGTTTGCGGTGCACATTTAACATCCCCTACCCACGCAGCGCCCCTGGCTTTTTCCAGATCTAAATCCGCTTCGCAGATATTACCGTTGGCAGACACCAGGGTAATAACGGGATACTTCTTATCAATATCAATGGCGAACTCACCTTTCGCGTCGGTGCGGGTTTTGCCAATGTGGTTATGGATGTCCGTATTTGACGCCAGTTCACCATTGGGATATCGCACCCGGCCAAACACGGTCACCATGCTTTTCACCTCAGGTGACACCACGCCGACGTTACCGGGATAAAGGTTAAGCGCCTGTTTACGGCCCGAGACAATGTCAAAACTGTCTTCAGAGTTTTTATCATTCATAATTTCCAGCTTGTATTGCGCGTAAGGCGGGAGTGCAATAAAGCTCGATTTGCCGCTAAGAATATAATTTCGGTTATTTATTTTTGCGGCCAGCTTTCCAGCACCCACAAGATCGGTTTTCACAATAATGCCCGAGCGCTGTCGCTCTTTGCTCAGACCAAAATCGCCGCCCGCCCAGGCAACGGAACCCTGAGAGGAGAAGTTCATATTGGTCGAGTTGTCCGCTGAACGGGTCACCGAAACCGTCCCGCCGTTATAGCGGGTGTCATAACTCAGGTTGCCATTTACAGCGTAATTGTTGTCGTAGTTCTGCTCTCCACTCAGGCGAGTCGAGGCGGAAATGCCTGCAGACGTAATGACGCTATCCTCAAATTGTTTACGCGCGCTGATATTGCCCTGTGTTGCGCCGTAGCGATCGCGTGAAACCCCGACACTCATCCACGAGGCCAGCGGCAGCGATAAATCCAGGCTGACATAGCGTTCCTGACGTCCGTCATCATTCGTATTGTTGTAGTAATAGCGCTGTATCCCGGCCCGTAACCCCACTGTGGCGTACCGTCCCGCATAGAGGGTGGTACTGTAATCCAGGTTCCGGTAGGTATTACCGGAATAGCGGTTTTCGGTCTGGCTGACCGTTAACGTGCCACCGTGCGGAATAAACCGGCTCAGGTTCAATGTTGCGCCAACCGAATAGTTATCCCGCTCCTGCACCGGCAGACGGTTACCGATTTTGCTGTCTTCCCGCGACGCCCACAGCGATCCAAACCCGCCTGGAGCATTAAGACTGGCGCTGCTGACGTTGCGCCATGTTCCGTCGTTCGCCACCAGCGTTTGTGTCCCGACGCTGACATATTCGTTGACGTTAAGAGTAATGTCCGTTTCATTGACGGCATTGTCATCAAACCCATAACCTGTCGTTTTCAGGGTTAGCCCGGAGAGCATTGCCAGGGTTAACGAGGCCGCACCACCCGCAATCCAGGTCTGTTCACTGCCGGCATCACGGTAATGATTGCGTTTATAACTCACGCGGTCGTAATCAAGTGAACCGCCAAAAATTTGCCATGCGACTTCATGCAGGCCTGCGGCCTGCTGGCGGGCAAATATTTTATTCACCCGACTGACGCGGGTGTTCACCGTCCGGCCATTTACCACGACATCCACCGTGACGTCATACACACCGTAAGGGAACCGGCTGGTGTCAATTTCGTAGCTGCCCATGTTGAAGTTCTGAACGCTTAACAAGCGCCCATCACGAAACACATGCACTTCGCCGGCAGACGGTAAAAATATGGTTATTGGGATCAAGGACAGGGAGGTGTTTTCAACCACCGTACTGCCTTTATTGCCGTAGCTGACGCCGTAGATCTTGCCGCCATTCAGCGCATTGAGGCTGGCGATCGACTGAACGTTCCAGGTGTCGAGCATGCCCAACGCCAGACGATAACCCTCATAATCGCGCTCATACATGGCACGATACAGTTTGCTGGAGCGGTTACTCTCGCCAATACCATAGACCGAGCCATTGATATTGAGGTGGTGCTCTCTCAACGAGGTGGTGTTATCCAGGGTTAAATAACTGCGAGAGCTGCTGCCATTGCGGTAGTCATTGTAATAGGTGCCAAAGTTGTAATTCAGCACAGTAGACAGTCGATCAACGCTGGACGGTCCCAGCAATGAACTGCGGGCGACTACCGCTTCAGTCAGGGCATCCCGGCTGACAATCATCTCCAGATGAAAAGAGGAGACGTTTAATTTCAGCCGTGCGTCTCGCGAAAGGGCAAGAGAGGTATTGTCGATAAATTTCGCATCGCCTATTTTTTCCACCATCTCGCGCGTTTTCTCTGAAAGCACCGCGTTATTGGGCAGATCGGCAACCATAATGGATTTTACAACGATATTTCCCTCAACCAGCGAGATGACCGCATCAGCAATTTTTTGTTGGCTTTTTGTATCCGTCTCCTGGTAGCGGATATAAACGGGGACCGTCATCCCCTGTTCAAGAGAACGCGCGAATGCCCCTGGAATAACATAATTACCAATCTTAACCGGTGCAGAATGCGCAACCCCTGATGTTAGCGCATAAGAGAGTAATAAACTCCCTCCTATAAGATATTTAAAAGACATACGCATCCTTACTTTTCGGTATTTTTATTACTGGTACCGGAAATGACGCCGTGTATTACTTCACTGTAATAAATTGCTTGCCATGCCAAATCCCAATGCGGGTGCGACTGTTTGACACATCGCTTTTCTGCAATCTTAGTTTTGTGCCTGGCATGACGTAATAACGCTCGCGACACCCTCGTCCCCGATCCTGTGACGCCTCTTTGCAGGCTCCGTAAGCAATGACCCGAAACGAGACGTTGCCTTTGTTGGTGATGACATCCCCGTCACGACCGTATTCGAATCGCTCCTTGCGTGGCGCCACGACCAGAATTGTCCCGATTTCTGCCGACGCCGTCGCAATCGCGGCTTTGCCAGCCTTAGTCGATGCGCTTTCGCTTACGGGTTCGTCAACCCACTGCAGCCGGTAATAACGTTCTTTGTCATCTTCAGGGCCCTTATAGAAAAAGCGAAAAACATCTTTCGCCTCACCGGGTAAAATAAGGCTCGCCGGTGTAGAAAGTAATTCTCCCGACGTTTCAAATTGCATTTCTGTTCCGTCAGGCAGCGGTGAAGAGAGCCTTTTTACGGTAACGCTCACATAGCGGGCGGAATCAGTGGTGTTGATAATTTCTTTTGATAACGCGTTTTGATCGGCCGTCATTATCGACGTGATATCACCCACATTAATCGCCAGACTGGAAAAGGATACGACCATCCCTGCCAGCGCTGCGAGTGGCAAATATTTCTTCATCAGTGCATTCCTGCGAAATTCGGGAGAGAGCCTCTCCCGAATTAATATTCATTACGCTGGAGTGGTCCAGGTTGCATTGAACTGAACTTTTACGTCACCCGTCCAGTAACCATCCGGCAGCGCAGAATAGTCAGTTACAGCAGTCGAACCGTCAGAAGTCGCTGAAGCGATGGAGAATTTGAAGCTGGACTGATCGCTTACACGCTCAGCGCCGTTATAGGCTCCATCGGCCAGCAGGCTTTCCAGACCTGAAGTGGAAGCCGCATTCACCAGAACGGTTTCGGCAGAGTTAGACAGCGCCTGACCATTCCATGCCACGCCCACATTCAGAGTAGATGCATCACCGCTTGCATTGGTCAGCGTATTGCTGATGACCTGAGCAGTCAGTTCAAAATCGGTTGCACTTTCCTGTCCCTGAATCGTCACATCAAAAGCGCCATCCTGAGTGTTAAACCCATTCAGGCCCTCTGCATACTGGAACGTCAGCGAGTTCAATGGGGTCACGACCAGCAGGCTGGTTGTATCTTTCGTGGCCGTTGCATCCCATGATGCGGTGGCAGATGCCGTAACATCAGCCATAGCATTTGCAGCAGCAAATACAGAAACCAGAGAGGCCACCAGTAATAATTTTTTCATTTTCATCTCCTGAGAACAAACGTACTGCCAGGTGCCATTTAATAAATAACCTGGAAGCTCCATTTAAATGCGAACGGGATTTACCGCGCCAAAAAAGTATTATTTGAATTATGTTTCAGGACAACCAATCGAATGACGAAAAAACCCTCCGCTGTTAGGATTTTTCTCATAATCATTCATGACGAGATCGCTTAAATAAAAACATAAAACCATTTAAATAACATTTTTAAAATAAAAATCTATAATTATCGCAATTTTAGGTAATTTAAACTGTTTTAGCTTTTTGATACAAATCAAAAGTGGTGCATTGAAAGGAATAACAAAAACATATTTCAAATCAAATAAATACGTCACATTGCAAAAAATCATTAGTTTGTTAATGATTTGATAACAAGATGAAAAATATTGGTATAACAGAGAATATTCCGATCCTTACATGATGAATAATGAAATTTTCCTAAAGACAAATTAAATAATAAAACCAATTGTTATCTTTCTCCGTTTCTCACCCGGCAGATAAATAATAAGAATATTTCAGGTGACAGGGAATATTCCTGGTAAATTATGCACTGGCAATTGAGCCGATTTGAAGGCCGCCTCACGCCGCGCCCCTCCCCCTGCCAATCAGACAAATCCAGACAGTCTTCCATATTTCCTCCATTTTTCTGCCGTGTTGCCTGACTAAACTAGTATCATTACCCGAAGTATTCAGGATGAGAACGTATAACGATGAAAGGCAGTAACAAATCCCGCTGGGCAATCGCCGCTGGCATCATTGTGGTGGCTCTTGCCGCCGCCTGGTTCTGGCACAATCACTCTTCTGACACTTCCGCAGGTGCCAGCAGCCCATCACAGCGTCCCGCGAGTGGCGGACGTCACGGCATGCGCGGCGGTGCGCTGGCTCCCGTTCAGGCGGCTACTGCGGTAAATAAAGCGGTGCCCCGTTATCTCTCCGGGCTGGGAACCATTACCGCCGCCAACACCGTTACGGTTCGCAGCCGTGTGGACGGGCAGCTGATGGCGCTTCACTTCCAGGAAGGCCAGCAGGTTAAAGCCGGGGACTTACTGGCGGAAATTGACCCAAGCCAGTTTAAAGTCACCCTCGCGCAGGCACAGGGCCAGCTCGCGAAAGACAAGGCCACGCTCGCGAACGCCCGACGCGATTTGGCACGCTACCAGCAACTGGTGAAAACCAACCTGGTATCGCGTCAGGAACTGGATACGCAGCAGTCTCTGGTCAGCGAAGCGCTGGGCACCCTTAAAGCTGACGAAGCCGCCGTGGCCAGCGCACAGTTACAGCTCGACTGGAGCCGCATCACCGCCCCGATTGACGGCCGCGTCGGTCTGAAGCAGGTTGATATTGGCAACCAGATTTCCAGCGGCGATACCACCGGTATCGTGGTCATCACCCAGACGCATCCTGTCGATTTAGTCTTTACCCTGCCGGAGAGCGACATCGCAACCGTGGTTCATGCGCAAAAAGCCGGCAAAGGGCTGGTTGTGGAGGCCTGGGATCGCACCAACACGCAAAAATTGAGCGAAGGCACCCTGCTCAGTCTGGATAACCAGATTGACACCACCACCGGCACCATCAAGTTAAAAGCCCGCTTTAACAATCAGGATGATGCGCTTTTCCCGAATCAGTTCGTGAATGCGCGGATGCTGGTCGCAACGCAGGAAAATGCGGTCGTTATCCCAACGGCGGCGCTGCAGATGGGCAACGAAGGGAACTTTGTCTGGGTGCTTAACAGTGAGAATAACGTCAGCAAGCATCTGGTGAAAACCGGCATTCAGGACAGCCAGACGGTGGTGATCAGCGCCGGCCTTTCCGCAGGTGACCGCGTGGTTACCGACGGTATTGATCGTCTCACCGAGGGGGCGAAAGTCGAAGTGGTTGAAGGCCAGCAACAGCCTGCTAAGCAGGGAGCGACTTCCTGATGCAGGTTATGCCCCCGAGCTCTACAGGTGGGCCTTCACGCCTGTTTATTCTGCGCCCTGTTGCCACCACGCTGTTAATGGTGGCAATTCTGCTGGCCGGGATTATTGGCTATCGCTTCCTGCCCGTCTCGGCGCTGCCGGAAGTGGATTATCCCACCATCCAGGTGGTCACCCTTTATCCGGGTGCGAGCCCGGATGTGGTGACGTCGGCCATCACCGCGCCGCTGGAGCGCCAGTTTGGTCAGATGTCTGGCCTGAAGCAAATGTCCTCGCAAAGCTCCGGCGGAGCATCCGTGGTGACGCTGCAGTTCCAGCTTACGCTCTCACTCGACGTTGCCGAACAGGAAGTACAGGCCGCGATTAACGCAGCCACCAACCTGCTGCCATCGGACCTGCCCAACCCACCGGTCTACAGCAAAGTAAACCCGGCGGATCCGCCGATCATGACGCTCGCCGTCACCTCCTCCGCCATGCCGATGACTCAGGTCGAAGACATGGTCGAAACGCGCGTGGCGCAGAAAATTTCACAGGTCTCTGGCGTGGGGCTGGTTACGCTTGCCGGGGGTCAACGTCCGGCGGTGCGCGTGAAACTCAATGCCCAGGCCATTGCCGCGCTGGGCCTCACCAGCGAAACCATCCGCAGCGCCATCAGTAACGCCAACGTCAACTCGGCGAAAGGCTCGCTTGATGGCCCAACCCGGGCCGTGACCCTCTCGGCGAACGATCAAATGCAGTCCGCGGATGAATATCGACAGCTGATCGTCGCGTACCAGAACGGTGCGCCGGTGCGTCTGGGCGATGTGGCAACCGTTGAGCAAGGTGCGGAAAACAGCTGGCTCGGCGCCTGGGCCAACAAACAGCAGGCAATCGTGATGAACGTCCAGCGCCAGCCGGGTGCCAATATCATTGAAACCGCAGACAGCATTCGCACTATGCTGCCGCAGCTGATTGAAAGCCTGCCCAGGTCAGTTAGCGTGAAAGTGCTGTCTGACCGGACCACCAATATTCGCGCGTCCGTGACTGACACCCAGTTTGAACTGATGCTGGCGATTGCGCTGGTGGTGATGATCATCTATCTGTTCCTGCGTAACGTCCCGGCGACCCTCATTCCTGCCGTCGCCGTGCCGCTCTCACTGGTGGGAACATTTGCCGTCATGGTGTTCCTCGATTTTTCGATAAATAACCTGACGCTGATGGCCCTTACCATTGCCACCGGCTTTGTGGTCGATGACGCTATCGTTGTTATCGAGAACATCTCGCGCTATATCGAAAAAGGCGAAAAACCGTTAGCCGCGGCGCTGAAAGGAGCGGGCGAGATCGGCTTTACCATTATCTCCCTCACCTTCTCACTGATTGCGGTACTGATCCCACTGCTGTTTATGGGCGATATCGTCGGGCGTTTGTTCCGCGAATTTGCCGTGACGCTGGCCGTCGCCATTCTGATTTCCGCCGTGGTGTCACTTACCCTCACGCCGATGATGTGCGCCCGTATGCTGAGCCACGCCTCCCTTCGCAAGCAAAACCGCTTCTCGCGCGCCTCTGAGCGGATGTTCGAACGCATTATTGCCGCTTACGGGCGGGTGCTGGCGAAAGTGCTTAACCATCCATGGGCAACCCTTGGCGTGGCGCTTGGTACGCTGGCGCTCAGCGTTATGCTGTGGATTTTCATCCCGAAAGGCTTCTTTCCGATTCAGGACAACGGCATTATCCAGGGCACGCTTCAGGCACCGCAGACGGTCTCCTTCGCTAACATGGCGCAGCGTCAGCAGCAGGTGTCAGAGATCATCATGAAAGATCCGGCAGTAGAGAGCCTGACCTCGTATGTCGGTGTCGATGGCACCAACCCGTCGCTGAACAGTGCCCGCCTGCAGATCAACCTTAAACCGCTTGACGATCGCGACGACCGCGTGCAAACGGTGATCGACCGCCTGCAAACTGCCGTGGCGCGCGTCCCGGGTATTGAGCTGTACCTCCAGCCGATTCAGGATTTAACCATCGATACCCAGGTGAGCCGTACCCAGTACCAGTTCACGTTGCAGGCCACCACCCTTGATGCACTCAGCACCTGGGTACCGCAACTGGTGGATAAACTCAACGCCCTGCCGCAGCTCTCGGACGTCAGCAGCGACTGGCAGGACAAAGGGCTGGCGGCGTATGTGAACGTCAACCGCGATACCGCCAGCCGGCTTGGGATCACCATGGCCGACGTGGATAATGCGCTGTATAACGCATTCGGTCAGCGTCTGATCTCCACCATCTATACCCAGGCGAATCAGTATCGCGTGGTGCTGGAACACAACACGGAAAACACGCCCGGCCTGGCCGCGCTCGATTCAGTGCGCCTGACCAGCAAAGACGGGGGCATCGTGCCCCTCAGCGCCATCGCGACGGTGGAAGAGCGCTACACACCGCTGTCGATTAACCATCTGGATCAGTTCCCGTCCACCACCATCTCGTTTAACGTACCGGACGGTTATTCACTGGGCGAAGCGGTGGAGTCCATTCTGGCCGCAGAGAAGACGCTGAACTTCCCGTCCGATATTCAGACCCAGTTCCAGGGCAGCACGCTGGCGTTCCAGGCCGCGCTGGGCAACACCATCTGGCTGATTGTCGCGGCCGTGGTGGCGATGTATATCGTGCTCGGTGTGCTGTATGAAAGCTTTATTCACCCTATTACCATCCTCTCCACCCTGCCAACGGCGGGCGTGGGGGCGCTGCTGGCATTGATGCTGGCGGGGAGCGAGCTGGACGTGATTGCCATCATTGGGATCATCCTGCTTATCGGGATCGTGAAGAAAAACGCCATCATGATGATCGACTTTGCCCTTGCCGCCGAGCGCGAGCAGGGGATGTCGCCGCGCGAGGCAATTTTCCAGGCCTGCCTGCTGCGTTTTCGCCCGATCCTGATGACCACGCTCGCCGCCCTGCTAGGTGCCCTGCCGTTGATGCTCAGTACCGGCGTCGGGGCCGAGCTGCGTCGTCCGCTGGGGATTGGTATGGTCGGTGGCCTGCTGGTAAGCCAGGTCCTGACCCTGTTCACCACACCGGTCATTTATCTGCTGTTTGACCGTCTGGCGCTGTGGACGAAAAGCCGCTTCCCGAAACGTGAAGAGGAGGCGTAAATGAAGTTTTTCGCCCTCTTCATTTATCGCCCAGTGGCGACGATTTTACTCTCACTCGCCATCACCCTGTGCGGCGTCCTGGGCTTCCGGCTGCTGCCGGTGGCCCCGCTGCCGCAGGTGGATTTCCCGGTGATCATGGTCAGCGCCTCGCTGCCCGGTGCATCACCGGAAACCATGGCCTCGTCGGTTGCCACACCGCTGGAACGTTCACTCGGGCGAATTGCCGGGGTCAACGAGATGACCTCCAGCAGCTCGCTTGGCAGCACGCGCATCATTCTGGAATTCAGCTTCGACCGGGATATTAACGGCGCCGCGCGCGATGTGCAGGCGGCGATCAACGCCGCGCAGAACCTGCTACCGAGCGGGATGCCGGGCCGTCCGACATACCGTAAAGCGAACCCGTCCGATGCGCCGATCATGATCCTGACGCTTACCTCGGACACCTATTCGCAGGGGCAGCTGTACGATTTCGCCTCCACCCAACTGGCGCAGACTCTTGCCCAGATTAACGGCGTGGGTGATGTCAGCGTTGGCGGAAGCTCTCTGCCCGCGGTGCGCGTGGGCTTAAACCCGCAGGCGCTGTTTAACCAGGGTGTTTCACTGGACGATGTGCGCTCCGCCATCAGCAATGCAAACGTGCGCAAACCGCAGGGGGCCATCGAGAACAGTAGCCACCGCTGGCAGATCCAGACTAACGATGAGCTGAAAACCGCTGCGGAATACCAGCCGCTGATCATTCACTACAACAACGGTGCGGCGGTGCGCCTGAGCGATGTCGCGAGCGTCACCGACTCGGTGCAGGACGTGCGCAATGCCGGGATGACCAACGCTAAACCGGCCATTTTGCTGATGATCCGCAAGCTGCCGGAAGCCAACATTATTGAGACGGTGAACAGTATCCGCGCGAGATTGCCGGAACTCCAGCAGACCATCCCGGCGGCGATCGATCTGCAGATTGCCCAGGATCGCTCCCCCACCATTCGCGCCTCGCTCGAAGAGGTGGAGCAGACGCTTGTGATCTCCGTTGCGCTGGTGATTCTGGTGGTCTTCCTGTTTCTGCGTTCAGGCCGGGCCACGCTGATCCCCGCGGTGGCAGTACCTGTCTCGCTGATAGGGACCTTCGCGGCGATGTACCTGTGCGGATTTAGCCTTAACAACCTGTCGCTGATGGCGCTGACGATTGCCACCGGCTTCGTGGTGGATGACGCCATTGTGGTGCTGGAGAACATCTCGCGCCATCTGGAGGCGGGGATGAAACCGCTGCAGGCCGCGCTGCAGGGAACGCGTGAAGTGGGCTTTACGGTACTGTCGATGAGCCTGTCGCTGGTGGCGGTGTTCCTGCCGTTACTGCTGATGGGCGGCCTGCCTGGCCGGCTGTTACGGGAGTTTGCCGTCACGCTCTCGGTCGCCATCGGTATTTCATTGATCGTGTCCCTCACGCTTACGCCGATGATGTGCGGCTGGATGTTAAAACGCAGCAAGCCCCACTCTCAGCCGCGCCGTAAGGGGTTTGGTCGCTTCCTGCTGGCGATGCAGGAGAGCTATGGTAAGTCCCTGAAGTGGGTGCTGAGGCATACGCGCATTGTCGGCCTGGTGCTGATTGGCACCATCGTGCTCAACGTCTGGATGTACATTACTATCCCGAAAACCTTCTTCCCGGAGCAGGACACCGGGGTGCTGATGGGCGGGATCCAGGCAGACCAGAGTATTTCGTTTCAGGCCATGCGCGGCAAGCTGCAGGACTTTATGAAGATCATCCGCGAAGATAAAGCGGTAGATAACGTAACCGGCTTCACCGGCGGTTCGCGGGTGAACAGCGGGATGATGTTTATCACCCTGAAGCCGCGTGACGAGCGCAATGAAACCGCCCAGCAGGTTATCGACCGCCTGCGCGTGAAGCTCGCCAAAGAGCCGGGCGCTAATCTGTTTTTGATGGCCGTTCAGGATATCCGCGTCGGCGGGCGTCAGGCTAACGCCAGCTATCAATACACGTTACTCTCTGACGATTTAGCCGCCCTGCGCGAGTGGGAGCCTAAGATCCGCAAGGCGCTGGCCGCCCTGCCACAGCTGGCGGACGTTAACTCCGATCAGCAGGACAACGGCGCAGAAATGGCGCTAACCTACAATCGTGAAACCATGTCACGTCTGGGGATTAACGTCGATGCCGCCAACAGCCTGCTGAACAATGCCTTCGGCCAGCGTGAGATTTCCACCATCTACCAGCCCATGAACCAATACAAGGTGGTGATGGAGGTGGACCCACGTTACACCCAGGACATCAGCGCGCTGGACAAAATGTTTGTGATTAATAACGACGGTAAGGCGATCCCGCTCTCTTACTTTGCCAGCTGGCAGCCGGCTAACGCGCCGCTGTCGGTGAACCACCAGGGCCTTTCGGCGGCGTCGACCATCTCCTTTAACCTGCCAGCCGGTTCGTCCCTCTCTGAGGCCAGCGATGCAATCAACCGTGCGATGACCCAGCTTGGCGTGCCGTCCACGGTACGCGGCAGTTTTGCCGGTACCGCGCAGGTGTTCCAGGAGACGATGAATTCGCAGGTGATTTTGATTCTGGCGGCCATTGCGACAGTCTATATCGTGCTGGGCGTGCTTTATGAAAGCTACGTCCATCCGCTGACCATTCTCTCCACGCTGCCGTCGGCGGGCGTCGGGGCGCTGCTGGCGCTGGAGCTGTTCGGCGCGCCCTTCAGCCTGATTGCGCTGATTGGTATCATGCTGTTAATTGGCATCGTGAAGAAAAACGCCATCATGATGGTGGACTTCGCGCTGGACGCCCAGCGAAATGGCAACCTGACGCCAGAAGAGGCCATATTCCAGGCCTGTCTGCTGCGTTTTCGCCCGATCATGATGACCACGCTGGCGGCGCTGTTTGGCGCGCTGCCGCTGGTGATTTCCAGCGGTGACGGCTCAGAATTGCGCCAGCCGCTGGGGATCACCATTGTCGGGGGGCTGGTGATGAGCCAGCTGCTGACGCTCTACACCACGCCGGTGGTCTATCTGTTCTTTGACCGTCTGCGGGTGCGTTTTTCGCGTAAAAAAAGAACGACGGTAACCGAATAAATGACCGACCTCCCACGTCACGTACGCTGGCAGCTGTGGATTGTCGCCTTCGGCTTCTTTATGCAGTCGCTGGATACAACCATCGTCAATACCGCCCTCCCCTCGATGGCAAAAAGCCTGGGGGAGAGTCCGCTGCATATGCATATGGTGATTGTCTCCTATGTATTAACGGTGGCCGTTATGCTTCCGGCCAGCGGCTGGCTGGCGGACAAAGTGGGCGTGCGGAATATCTTTTTCACCGCCATCGTGCTGTTTACCACAGGCTCGCTGTTTTGCGCCCAGGCGAATACGCTGGATCAACTGGTGATGGCCCGCGCGTTACAGGGCATTGGCGGGGCGATGATGGTGCCTGTCGGGCGGCTGACGGTGATGAAGATTGTGCCCCGCGAGCAGTACATGGCCGCAATGACCTTCGTCACCCTGCCCGGCCAGGTCGGCCCGCTGCTTGGCCCGGCGCTGGGCGGAGTGCTGGTGGAGTATGCCTCCTGGCACTGGATCTTCTTAATCAACCTGCCGGTGGGCATCATCGGCGCGATTGCCACCCTGATGCTGATGCCTAACTACACCATGCAGACCCGGCGCTTTGATTTCCTGGGTTTTATCCTGCTGGCGGCGGGGATGGCGATGCTCACCCTCGCGCTTGATGGCCAAAAAGGCCTCGGGATTTCCGCCCTGACGCTTGGCCTTCTGGTGGCGCTCGGCATTACCGCTATCCTGTGGTACCTCTGGCATGCCAGAGGTAACGAGAGCGCGTTGTTCACGCTCGATCTGTTTAAAAACCCCACCTATCGTCTGGGCCTGTTCGGGAGCTTTGCCGGGCGCGTCGGCAGCGGCATGTTGCCCTTTATGACGCCGGTCTTTTTGCAGATTGGAATGGGATTTTCACCGTTTCACGCCGGGTTGATGATGATCCCGATGGTACTTGGCAGCATGGGAATGAAACGTATCGTGGTGCAGGTGGTTAACCGTTTTGGTTATCGCCACGTTCTGGTTGCCGCGACGCTTGGGTTGGCCCTGGTGAGCCTGCTGTTTATGGCCGTGGCGCTGCTGGGCTGGTACTACGCGCTGCCGCTGGTGCTGTTCTGCCAGGGCATAATTAACTCCATGCGCTTTTCATCAATGAATACCCTGACGTTAAAAGCACTCCCGGATGACCTGGCGAGCAGCGGAAACAGCCTGCTGTCGATGATCATGCAGCTCTCCATGAGCGTAGGGGTGACCCTTGCCGGTTTACTGCTCGGCATGTACGGACAGCATCATCTTAGCGTCGACACGCCGGTCGCCCATCAGGTCTTTTTGTATACCTATCTCAGCATGGCGGTGATTATCGCCCTGCCCGCGTTCATCTTCGCCAGAGTGCCGGATGATACCCGTAAGAACGTCGTTATCCGACACGGCAAAAGGAGTGCACCATGAAATTCTGGCGTCCGGGCATTACCGGTAAACTCTTTGTGGCGATATTTGCCACCTGTATCGTGCTGCTGGTCACCATGCACTGGGCCGTGCGGGTCAGTTTCGAACGGGGTTTTATTGATTACATCAAGCATGGTAATGAACAGCGTTTACAGGGGCTGAGCGATGCGTTGAGCGATCAGTATGCCCTGCACGGTAACTGGCGTTTTCTGCGCAATAACGACCGCTTCGTATTCCAGATCCTGCGCTCGCTTGAGCATGATACCGGTGACGATCGCCCGGGGCCCGGGATGCCGCCGCACGGCTGGCGCACCCAGTTCTGGGTGATAGACCAGGATATGCGCGTACTGGTTGGCCCGCGCGCGCCCATTCCGCCAGATGGCACAAAGCGGGCGATCACAGTGAATAACGCCACCGTCGGCTGGGTGATCGCCTCGCCGGTTGAACGCCTGACGCGCAACACCGATATCAACTTTGATCGTCAGCAGCGCCGCACCAGCTGGTTGATTGTCGCGCTCTCCACCCTGCTGGCCGCGCTCGCGACCTTCCCGCTGGCCCGTGGCCTGCTCGCGCCGGTTAAACGGCTGGTGGAAGGGACGCATAAGCTGGCCGCCGGGGATTTCTCCACCCGCGTCGATACCCGTAGCCAGGACGAACTCGGTAAGCTGGCGCAGGACTTTAACCAGCTCGCCAGCACCCTGGAAAAAAACCAGCAGATGCGACGCGATTTTATGGCCGATATTTCCCATGAACTCCGCACGCCGCTGGCGGTGCTGCGCGGCGAGCTGGAAGCTATTCAGGACGGCGTGCGTCAGTTCACTCCCGAATCGGTCGCCTCGCTGCAGGCGGAAGTGGGCACGCTGACCAAACTGGTCGATGACCTCCACCAGCTCTCCATGTCGGACGAAGGCGCGCTGGCCTACCAGAAAGCGCCCGTCGATGTAATAAACGTGCTGGAGGTGGTAAGCGGTGCCTTCCGCGAACGTTTCGCCAGCCGCAACCTGAAAATCGATCTCTCACTGCCTGACAGCGCCGTGGTGTTTGGCGATAAAGACCGCCTGATGCAGCTGTTCAACAATCTGCTGGAAAATAGCCTGCGCTACACCGACAGCGGCGGTGGCCTGCATATTTCCGGCAAACAAGAAAACGGGCATTTTGCCCTGACCTTTGCGGATTCCGCCCCCGGCGTGCAGGATGCACAGCTGGAAAAACTGTTTGAGCGATTTTATCGCACCGAAGGCTCCCGCAATCGCGCCAGCGGCGGGTCCGGTCTGGGACTGGCGATTTGCGTAAACATCGTCGAGGCCCATAATGGCACGATCCGCGCCGCCCATTCGCCTTTTGGCGGGGTAAGCATTACAGTAGAGTTACCTCTGGAACGGGATTTATCGAGAGAAGCATGACCGAGTTACCGATTGACGAAAACACGCCACGCATTTTGATTGTCGAAGACGAGCCGAAGCTCGGGCAGTTACTGATCGACTATTTACGCGCGGCAAGCTATGCCCCCACGCTTATCAGCCATGGCGATCAGGTGCTGCCTTATGTGCGCCAGACGCCGCCGGACCTGATCCTGCTGGATCTGATGCTCCCCGGAACCGATGGCCTGACCCTGTGCCGGGAAATTCGTCGCTTCTCAGACGTGCCAGTGGTAATGGTGACGGCGAAAATCGAAGAGATCGACCGCCTGCTGGGCCTCGAAATTGGCGCGGATGATTACATCTGCAAGCCATACAGCCCGCGTGAAGTGGTCGCGCGCGTAAAAACCATTCTGCGCCGCTGTAAGCCGCATCGTGAACTGCAGGTACTGGATGCGGAAAGCCCACTTATCGTCGATGAAAGCCGCTTCCAGGCGAGCTGGCGCGGCAAGCTGCTGGATCTCACCCCCGCCGAATTCCGCCTGTTGAAAACCCTCTCCCACGAGCCGGGGAAGGTCTTCTCCCGCGAGCAACTGCTGAACCGTCTGTATGATGATTACCGCGTCGTGACTGACCGTACCATCGACAGCCATATTAAAAACCTGCGCCGCAAGCTGGAAGCCCTCGACGCGGAGCAGTCATTTATCCGCGCGGTGTATGGCGTGGGCTACCGATGGGAAGCCGATGCCTGCAGGATAGCCTGAGCATTTAGCTTACCGAACCCGCCTGCTGGCGGGTTTTTCATTTCTGGAAAGCAACGAAGAATCAACCATACTCACATTACCGGTTCGCTTATTGATAACTGGTGCAGATAATTCCACTTCGTTCAAGGAGTTCCTATGTCTGGTTGGTTCGAGTTAAACAAAAGCAGTGATGGTCAGTTCAGGTTTGTTCTCAAAGCAGGAAACGGAGAAACGATCCTGACCAGTGAGCTTTACACCACCAAAAATTCCGCCGAAAACGGTATCGCCTCCGTTCGCACCAATAGCCCTTCTGATGAACGTTATGAGAAGAAAGTGGCCACCAACGGTAAATTCCACTTCAATCTGAAGGCCGGGAATCATCAGGTTATTGGCAGCAGCCAGATGTATGCCTCGGAACAGTCGCGAGATAAAGGCATCGCGTCGGTCAAAACTAACGGTTCAAGCCAGACGGTAAAAGACAATACCTGACGACACGCCTCCGGCCGGGTTAGCGATGGTACGACCCGGCGCTTTACCTCCCTGTCCCTCAGCGCTACAATGCCCGCCCTTAAAGTGGGGGATCTCCCCTTACCGCTGCACCTGGTGCATGCGGATCTGACCTGTCATCAGAACGAGAACAAACATGTTTAAACCGGAACTCCTTTCCCCGGCGGGAACGCTGCAAAATATGCGTTACGCTTTCGCCTATGGTGCTGACGCCGTCTATGCTGGCCAGCCGCGCTACTCACTGCGCGTGCGTAACAATGAATTCAACCACGAGAACCTGCAGCTCGGCATTAACGAAGCACATGCCCTGGGCAAAAAATTCTACGTGGTGGTCAACATTGCGCCGCATAACGCCAAGCTGAAAACGTTCATTCGCGATCTGAAGCCGGTGGTTGATATGGGACCGGACGCACTGATCATGTCGGACCCGGGTTTAATTATGCTGGTTCGGGAGAACTTCCCGGAGATGGATATTCACCTCTCCGTTCAGGCCAACGCCGTTAACTGGGCAACGGTGAAATTCTGGAAACAGATGGGGCTGACCCGCGTCATTCTGTCTCGTGAACTTTCGCTGGAAGAGATTGAAGAGATCCGCACGCAGGTGCCGGATATGGAAATCGAAATCTTCGTTCACGGCGCGCTGTGCATGGCCTACTCCGGTCGTTGCCTGCTCTCGGGATACATCAACAAGCGTGACCCGAACCAGGGTACCTGCACCAACGCCTGCCGCTGGGAATATAACGTTGAGGAAGGCAAAGAAGACGACATCGGCAATATCGTCCACAAACATGAGCCTATCCCGGTGACCAACGTGGAGCCAACCTTAGGCATCGGCGCGCCAACTGACAGCGTGTTCATGATTGAAGAGGCCAAACGTCCGGGTGAGTACATGACCGCCTTTGAAGACGAGCATGGCACTTACATCATGAACTCCAAAGACCTGCGTGCGATTGCGCACGTTGAGCGTCTGACGCAGATGGGCGTGCATTCCCTGAAAATTGAAGGCCGTACCAAGTCCTACTACTACTGCGCGCGTACTGCTCAGGTGTACCGTAAAGCCATCGACGATGCCGCTGCCGGCAAGCCGTTCGATACCAGCCTGCTGGAAACCCTGGAAGGCCTGGCGCATCGCGGTTATACCGAAGGCTTCCTGCGTCGTCACACCCATGACGATTACCAGAACTACGAACACGGCTATTCCGTTTCCGAGCGCCAGCAGTTTGTCGGTGATTTTACCGGTGAGCGCAAAGGTGCGCTGGCCGCCGTTGCGGTCAAGAACAAATTCACCAAAGGCGACAGCCTGGAGTTAATGACCCCGCAGGGCAACATGAACTTCACCCTGGAACATCTGGAAAACGGTAAAGGCGAAGCAATTGACGTGGCGCCAGGCAACGGCCATACCGTCTGGCTGCCGGTACCCGAAGAAGTGGAGCTGGAGTTTGCGCTGCTGATGCGTAATTTCAACGGTGAAAGTACCCGTAACCCGCACAGTAAATAATCAAGCAGGGAAATTTTTTCGCGCTGGGATAATTCTTAGAATCGGATCACATACCGCTTCGTTCAATACGGGTATTATCCCCCCGCTGAAAAACATAACCCATAAATGCTAGCTGTACCAGGAACCACCTCCTTAGCCTGCGTAATCTCCCTTACGCGGGCTTATTTTTTGCCTTTCATCCTGTTCTTACCCGCTTTTTTCCTCCCTGCTATACACTCTTACTAACGCTAAAAAAGGGAGCAGCGCGGATGGCAATCTATCCAGACAGTTTATTGATTCTCAATGGCAAAAGTGCGGGCAACGATTTGTTGCGCCAGGCAGTGACGGATTTGCGTGAAGACGGTGCGCGTATACACGTGCGAGTGACGTGGGAAAAAGGTGATGCGGCACGCTATATCGACGAAGGCCTGAAGCTCGGAGTCGAAACCATTATTTCTGGCGGGGGCGATGGCACCATTAATGAAATTGCCGGCGCTCTGATAGATCTTCCTGCAACCGACCGCCCGGTGATGGGCATTTTGCCGCTCGGTACGGCCAACGATTTCGCCACCAGCGCCGGGATCCCGGAAGAACTGGGAAAAGCCTTGCAGCTGGCTATCCTTGGCAAAGCCACCGCCGTGGATATTGCTCAGGTGAATGAAAAAACCTGTTTTATCAATATGGCGACCGGTGGATTCGGGACGCGCATTACCAGCGAAACCCCTGAAAAGCTGAAGGCAGCGCTGGGCGGCGTCTCGTATCTGATCCATGGACTGATGCGTATGGATACCCTGAAGCCGGACCGCTGTGAGATTCACGGCGAGAACTTTCAGTGGCAGGGTGATGCGCTGGTGATTGGTATCGGTAATGGCCGTCAGGCCGGTGGCGGACAGCAGTTATGCCCGGAGGCGCTGATCAATGATGGTCAGTTACAGCTGCGTATTTTCACGGGTGATGGCCTGCTGCCTGCGCTGTTTACCACCCTGACCCAGCCAGAGGAGAGCCCGAATATTATTGCCGGTAAATCCGCGTGGTTTGAAGTGAATGCCCCACACGGCATGACGTTTAATCTTGACGGAGAGCCGCTGAGCGGAAAGCAGTTCCGCATTGAGGTGTTACCGGGCGCGCTACAGTGCCGGCTGCCACCGGACTGCCAGCTTCTGCGTTGACAGTGTGGCCGGGCGGCGGTAATGCCTGACCCGGCCAGCGTTTTACAAAAAGTCTTAAGCGATAGTCACTTTGCTGTCCAGGTACACATCCTGCACGGCATTGATCAGCTTCACGCCGTCAGCCATCGATTTTTTAAACGCCTTACGGCCCAGGATCAACCCCATACCGCCCGCGCGCTTATTGATAACCGCCGTGCGCACCGCGTCGGAGAGATCGGTGTCGCCACCCGCCGCACCACCGGAGTTAATTAACCCGGCACGTCCCATATAGCAGTTCGCCAGCTGATAACGCACCAGGTCGATAGGGTTTTCGCTGGTCAGTTTGCTGTAGACCCGGTCATCGGTGTAACCGAAGTTTACCGCTTTATAACCGCCGTTATTTTCCGCCATCTTCTGCTTCACAATATCCGCGCCAATGGTTGCCGCCAGATGGTTCGCCTGGCCGGTCAGGTCGGCAGAAACGTGGTAATCCACTCCGTCTTTCTTGAATGCGGAGTTACGCAGATACGCCCACAGAACGGTGACCATACCCAGCTCATGCGCGCGTTCGAAGGCAGCAGAAATTTCTTCAATCTGGCGACGCGACTGCTCAGAACCAAAGTAGATCGTCGCCCCAACCGCGACTGCACCCATATTGAACGCCTGCTCTACGCTGGCGTAAAGCGTCTGATCGTATTCGGTCGGGTAGCTCAGGGTTTCGTTGTGATTCAGTTTGACGAGGAATGGAATGCGGTGGGCATAGCGACGCGATACGGAGGCCAGTACGCCATAGGTGGACGCCACGCAGTTACAGCCTGCTTCTATCGCCAGTTCGACGATGTTCTTCGGATCGAAATACAACGGGTTCGCCGCAAAGGAGGCGCCCGCGGAGTGCTCAACGCCCTGGTCAACCGGCAGAATAGAAAGATACCCGGTTCCCCCCAGTCGCCCGGTATTATAGAGGGTCTGCATATTTCGCAGTACCGCAGGCGGACGGTTGTTATCAACCATCACGCGGTCGACGTAATCGTGGCCAGGCAGATAAAGCTGGTCGGCTGGAATGGTCATACAACGATGCTGTAAAAGGCTGTCGGCGTCTTTGCCAAGCAACTGCGCAATATCAGTCATGTGATGCTCCCGTAAGCCCGACGTGATGTCGGTGAGTGTTTATCCAGACCCATAGCATTATGGGCAGACTAAGCCTGGTACCGACTTAACAGATTTTCCACCATTTGCATTTTTTTTCAGCACAATCTGCTGGCTCGATTCGTGTACAACAAAACTGTTACATTGATCAAACAATCACCGCAAAGGTATTTAAAAGGTATTATTAAGTGGTATGTTAAAGGCGTACCCTCTCTGACATGCAGGATTAAACAATGAAAACGAAAGTCCAACTGTCATTCATGATGTTTGTTGAATGGTTTATCTGGGGCGCGTGGTTTGTACCGCTGTGGTTGTGGCTGAGCAAAAGCGGTTTTACCGCCGGGGAAATTGGCTGGTCTTATGCCTGTACCGCGATTGCCGCGATCCTCTCCCCCATTCTGGTGGGTTCATTGACCGACCGCTTTTTCGCTGCGCAGAAAGTACTGGCCGTACTGATGTTCGCCGGTGCCATCGTGATGTACTTCGCCGCACAGCAAACCCAGTTCAGCACCTTTTTCCCGCTGCTGCTGATTTACTCCCTGACCTATATGCCGACCATTGCGCTGACCAACAGTATTGCCTTCGCCAATGTGGATGATGTGGAGGCTGATTTCCCGCGTATCCGCGTGATGGGCACCCTCGGCTGGATCGCCTCGGGACTGGCGTGCGGTTTCCTGCCGCAGATGATGGGCTATAACGACATTTCCGATACCAATATTCCGCTGCTGATGACGGCGGGCAGCTCCGCCCTGCTCGGTGTCTTTGCGCTGTTCCTGCCGAACACCCCGCCGAAGAGTACCGGCAAGATGGATTTCAAAGTCATGCTGGGGCTGGATGCGCTGATCCTGCTGCGCGATAAAAACTTCCTGGTGTTCTTCTTCTGCTCATTTCTGTTCGCAATGCCGCTGGCCTTCTATTACATCTTTGCCAACGGCTATCTCACCGAAGTGGGGATGAAAAACGCCACCGGCTGGATGACGCTCGGCCAGTTCTCCGAAATCTTCTTTATGCTGGCGCTACCGTTCTTCACCAAACGCTTTGGTATTAAGAAGGTCTTGCTGCTGGGCCTGCTCACCGCCGCCATCCGTTATGGCTTCTTTGTTTACGGTGGTGCCGACCAGTACTTCACCTATGCCCTGCTGTTCCTCGGCATTTTGCTGCATGGCGTGAGTTACGACTTCTACTATGTGACCGCGTATATCTACGTGGATAAAAAAGCGCCGGTGCATATGCGCACCGCCGCACAAGGCCTGATTACGCTGTGCTGTCAGGGGTTTGGTAGCCTGTTAGGTTACCGCCTGGGCGGCGTGATGATGGAAAAAATGTTCGCATACAAAGAGCCGGTGAATGGGTTGACCTTCAACTGGGCCGGAATGTGGGCATTCGGAGGGATCATGATTGCCGTGATCGCCGTGCTGTTTATGCTGTTTTTCCGCGAATCGGACAAAGAGATCACCGCAATTGAGGTGGTTGAAGGCGATACCGCGCTGACACGAGGGGAAGTTAAATGAAACAAGAACGTGTTCTCGGTGCCCTTTACGGGCAAGCGTTAGGGGATGCGATGGGCATGCCGTCGGAGCTTTGGCCGAGAAAGCGCGTCAAAGCGCACTTCGGCTGGATCGACCGTTTTTTACCCGGACCGGCTGAAAATAACGCCGCCTGCTATTTTAAGCAGGCAGAATTCACCGACGATACGTCAATGGCGTTATGCCTGGCGGATGCGATTATCGAATGCGACGGGCAGATCAACGCGGATGTTATCGGCAAACATATTCTGCACTGGGCGGAGTCGTTCGATGCGTTTAACAAGAATGTGTTAGGTCCGACATCGAAGATTGCGCTTAACGCCATTCGTGACGGCAAGCCGGTCAGTGAACTGGAAAACAACGGCGTCACCAACGGTGCGGCGATGCGCGCCTCTCCGCTGGGCTGCCTGCTGCCGGCCACGCGTCTGGAGCACTTTGTCGCAGAGGTGGCGCTGGCCTCAAGCCCGACCCATAAATCCGACCTCGCGATTGCCGGCGCGGTGGTGATAGCCTGGGCGGTGTCGCGTGCCATTGACGGTGAACGCTGGCAGAACATCGTCGATGCCCTGCCAGGCATTGCCCGCTACGCACAGGAAGCGAAAACAACCACCTTCAGCGCATCGCTGGCGGCACGGATTGAGCTCGCCCTTAAGACCGTGCGTGAAGCCAACGGCATCGATTCCGCCAGCGAGCAGGTTTACCAGCTTATTGGCGCGGGCACCAGCACGCTTGAGTCGGTTCCAGCGGCGATTGCGATGGTCGAACTGGCAGGCACCGACCCGAACCGCTGCGCCATTTTGTGCGCCAACCTCGGCGGTGATACGGACACCATCGGCGCGATGGCGACGGCAATCTGCGGTGCGCTTCACGGCGTACAGGCGATTGACCCGGCGTACAAGGAGGAACTCGACGCCGTAAACCGCCTCGACTTTAACCACTACTGTGAAAAACTGCTGCACTTCCGGGAGCAAAGGGAGGGCGTATGAGTGCTTTTGCTGCATGCCTTGAAACACTGCACGCCACTCGCCCGGTCACGGTGTTGGGTGCTGCGGTCATCGACGTGATCGCCGACGCCTATGCCCTGCCCTGGCGCGGGTGTGATATCGAACTCAAACAACAGGGTGTCAATATCGGCGGCTGTGCGCTGAATATTGCTATTGCGCTGAAACGGCTCGGGATCGCCGCGCAAAACGCGCTCCCTGTCGGTCACGGAGTGTGGGCAGACATCATCCGTAACGCCATGGCCAAACAGGATCTGCACAGCGTCATCGAAGTAGAAACGGGCGACAACGGCTGGTGTCTGGCGCTGGTCGAACCGGACGGTGAGCGGACCTTTATGTCGTTTAGCGGCGTGGAGAACCAGTGGCAACAGCGCTGGCTGGATGCGCTGCACGTGCCGTCTGAAAGCCTGGTCTACCTCTCAGGCTATCAGCTGGCGTCACCGTGCGGAGAGCGTCTGACGGCCTGGCTGGAAGGCCTGGAAAACATTACCGCGTTTATCGACTTTGGGCCGCGCATTGCCGATATTCCTGATGCGCTGATGGCGCGGATCATGGCCTGTAAGCCGATGGTATCGCTTAATCGCCAGGAAGCCGAGATGGCAGCGGGACGATTTGGCATGGAAGCTGAAACACTCGGCCCGCAGTGGCTACAGCGTTTTGGTTCTGCGCTGATTATTCGCCACGATAAAGACGGTGCCGCCTGGTTTGAGGGTGATAAATCGGGCTACGTTCCGGCGTTTCCCGCAACCGTCGTCGACACGATCGGTGCGGGCGACAGCCACGCCGGTGGCACGCTTGCCGGGCTGGCGGCAGGATGGTCGCTGGCTGATGCCGTTACGCTTGGCAATGCAGTGGCGGCCTGGGTCGTTAGCCACCGCGGCGGCGACTGCGCGCCAGGGCGCGAGGCGTTACTCCTCGCACACAAAGACGTATAAATCGCTACGGCAGTAGCTGATGCTGAACTCAATGGGCCGGTTCTGCTGATCAAGTGCAACCTGCTTGATCACCAGCACCGGGATTTTGTCATCCATGCGGATATGCGTCTGAAACTCGCTGTCCGGCATGCGGGCACTGACGCGTGAACGGGTGCGCTGCGGGAAGATATTCTGGCTACGGAAGTAGTCATACAGGGAAATCCCAATTGCATCCGGATCGTGAATCAACCCTACCGGCACCCAGGACTCCTCAATCGATACGGCGTCATCATCCACATAGCGGATGCGCTTAAGCAAAAAGACCTCGCTCTCCGGCGGCACTGACAGCTGGCTGGCCACCTCTTCCGGGCATTTCACTACCCGTTTATTCACCCACAACGTGTTGGGCTTTTTGCCGCGCAGCACCACCTGCTGAGAAAAACCGCGCGCTTCCTTGAGCGAGTATTCAAAGATGTTATTGATTTGCGTCCCGTAGCCGCGGGCACGCGTCACTACGCCCTCGGCTTCCAGAGCCTGCATCGCTTTGCGCACGGTAATGCGCGACACGCCGGTTAACTGACTGAGATCGCGCTCGCCGGGCAGTATATTCCCATGCTCCAGCACCCCGTTGCGTACCGCGTTTTTTACCGTTTCGGCAAATTTCAGATACAGCGGCGTGTTGTCCGGGGCGGCAATGCGTTCATTCAGTTGGTCGATTAACCGGGTATGCGCTTGTTCCATCTCTGTTTTTCTCAGGCCTGGTGTGTGTTGCCAGTATACGGCTTACCACCAGGCATGAAAATGGTGTACCGGACCAATACCGTGACCAACCTCGAGAGTATCGGCTTTTGCCAGCGCTTCGGAGAGCCAGATTTTAGCGTCGCGGACCGTATCCCCCCAGTTGTCACGACGGGGGCGCAAAGCCGCCAGCGCGGCAGAGAGCGTGCAGCCGGTCCCGTGGGTGTTTTTGGTCTGTACCCGCGGGGCCGTGAAACGCAGCGCACTGTCGTGGGTAAACAACCAGTCAGGGCTTTCTTCATCATCAAGATGACCACCTTTCATCAGCACGGCGCCGCAGCCCATCGCCAGGAGCGCATTCCCCTGCTCTTTCATTTCGCGCTCATTCTGCGCGTGCGGCGCATCCAGCAGCGCAGCAGCTTCAGGCAGATTAGGCGTGATAAGCGCCACCTGCGGCAGCAGCTTATTTCGCAGCGTCTCGACGGCGGAAGTGGACAGCAGCGGGTCACCGCTTTTTGCCAGCATCACGGTATCCAGCACCACGTTTTGCACCTGGTAACGTTTAAGCCGTTCTGCCACCGCTTCAACAATGTCGGTCTCGGCCAGCATCCCAATCTTGGTGGTGTCGATTCGTACATCGCTGAAAACCGAATCCAGCTGTGCGGCGACAAAGTCCGGCTCAATGCGGTAAACCGACTGCACGCCACGCGTATTTTGCGCCACCAGCGCGGTAATCACCGAGCAGCCGTATGCGCCGAGTGCGGAGAATGTTTTCAAATCAGCCTGAATGCCCGCGCCGCCGCTTGGGTCGGTACCGGCAATGGTAAGGGCGTTAATCCGTTTCATACCCGTTCCTCCAGAGTGTAGAGCGCGTCGAGGAACGCACTGGCAAAACTGCCGGGACCACCAGACCGGGCGACGGCCGCCGTTCCGGCACGTTTCATCCATCCGCAAGCGGCGGCGATGTTATCCAGCCGGTCACCGGGAAGCGAGCAGCTCGCCGCCACGACTGCCGAGAGCGCGCATCCCGTTCCCACCACGCGGGTCATTATCGGGTCACCGCCCACGACCGTGCGGGTGCGTTGCCCGTCGGTGACGTAATCCCGTTCACCGGTGACCACCACAATGGCATTCGTCTGGCAAGCCAGCGCCTGCGCGGCAGGCAGCGCAGCAGCCGCCGTGTCGGTGGTATCGACGCCGCGCCCGCCCGCACTCATCCCGGCAAGGGCGAGAATTTCCGAGGCATTGCCGCGAATGGCCGCCGGTTTCAGGGCGAGGATTTGGTGGCAAAAACGGGTGCGGAACGTCAGCGCCCCTACGGCAACCGGGTCAAGCGTCCAGGGTTTCCCTGCTGCCACTGCACGCTCAATCGCCCGGCGCATCGACTGGGCGCGCGGCGCCGTCAGCGTCCCGACGTTAATCAGCAGGGCATCTGCGAGCGTGGCAAACTGCTCAGCCTCTTCGGCTTCAATCACCATAGCCGGAGAAGCGCCAAGCGCCAGTAACACATTGGCCGTAAAGGTCTGTACCACATCGTTGGTCATACAGTGGGTAAGCGGGGAACGGGTTCGAAATTGATGTAAAACGTGTAAATCGAGCAGGTCAGGCTGCATGGTATCGCTCCTGCCGTGCGTGAAGAAGCGATGACCGGGAAGGCATCTGACTTCCCTACGCTGGCATTATCCAGATCAGGTAATACGGGTATTTCTCAGCCTTCATTTAAGAAGGGCACCCCGAGTCATTGGTAAGAATTCACTTACATTTGGCAGATTAGGGGAAGAGTACCAGTGATGCAAGGCCTGTTGATTTCTCGCTTTCATGATTTTGTTATACCAATCAGATGTAATGAGAAGCCTGTAACCGCTATGTCCGGGAATAAAAACAACCTGTCGTGACCCCGGTATTTTGCAGGTAATGTCGAGATAATACGCTTAAAGGGGCTATCTGCCCCCCTTAACGTCCCTCAATGGCACGATTTGTCACACACTTTTCTCTCTTTTTACAGTCCTGACAAAATACGCGTAACCGGCTGTTTTTGTTTGGCATAAAGCGCAATTTTCATTCTTAAAATGAGGATATTCCCTCCCCCGTACCGCATGTCATAAAACAGTAAACAAATTAACCATTGAGCCTCGTGACAAAAGGCTCTATATTGGCGGCGTTTTTTTCAGGCCCCCATCTGTTTTTTAACTTTTTATTCAATCGTTGCTCATAACGAAGCGGCGGTTGTAGGAGTGATATGATGACGGATAAAGTCCGTATTGACACCGTAGATGCCCACAAAAGCAACGAAACCTATCTGGCCCGTCAGGCCGAGTTTGAATCTAACGTCAGGAGTTATCCGCGCAAACTGCCTTTAGCAATCACTAAAGCAGAAGGCGTGTGGATCACCGATGCAGACAATAAAGAATACCTTGACTGTTTAGCAGGCGCAGGCACCCTTGCGCTTGGACATAACCATCCTGATGTGCTGAAAAGCATCCAAAATGTCATTACCAGCGGCTTGCCGTTACATACTCTGGATCTGACTACGCCTCTGAAAGACGCGTTCTCAGAATATCTGCTCTCTCTGCTGCCTGGTCAGGGCAAAGAGTACTGCCTGCAGTTCACCGGTCCATCCGGTGCTGATGCCGTTGAAGCGGCGCTGAAACTGGCGAAAAAAGTGACCGGTCGTAGCGGTATCATCAGCTTCTCTGGTGGTTACCACGGTATGACTCACGGCGCACTGGCCGTTACCGGCAACCTGTCTCCGAAAGAAGCGGTTAACGGTATGATGCCAGAAGTGCAGTTTATGCCTTACCCACACCAGTACCGTTGCCCACTGGGTATCGGCGGTGAGGCGGGTGTGAAAGCGCTGACCTACTATTTCGAAAACCTGATCAACGACGTTGAAAGCGGCGTGCGTAAACCTGCGGCAGTGATCCTTGAAGCCGTTCAGGGTGAAGGCGGCGTTAACCCGGCTCCGGTTGAGTGGCTGCAGCGCATCCGTAAAGTGACTCAGGAACACGGCATTCTGCTGATCCTCGACGAAGTTCAGGCTGGCTTTGCCCGTACCGGTAAATTCTTCGCCTTCGAACACGCGGGCATTGAGCCAGACATCATCGTGATGTCTAAAGCGGTTGGCGGCGGTCTGCCACTGGCGGTACTCGGCATCAAAAAACAGTTCGACGCGTGGGCACCAGGCCACCACACCGGTACCTTCCGCGGCAACCAGCTGGCAATGGCAACCGGTCTGACAACGCTGAAAATCCTGAAAGACCAGAACATCGCGGGCAAAGTGGCCGCACAGGGCGAATGGCTGAAAGGCCAGCTGAACGAGATGGCGAAACGCTATCCGGTTATCGGTCACGTTCGCGGCCTGGGCATGATGATCGGGATTGAGATCGTTAAGCCACACGAAGCGGCAGACCACATGGGTTGCTACCCGGGTGATGGCGAGCTGTCTGCACTGATTCAGAAGAAGTGCTTCGAAGCCGGCCTGATTCTGGAGCGCGGTGGTCGCAACGGTATTGTTCTGCGTCTGCTGCCTTCCCTGCTGATCAGCGATGATGAGCTGAAAGTCTTCCTGGATAAATTCGAGCAGGCACTGCTTGCTGCGGGCGTTCGCCCGGCGTAACCGGAGTTGTTGAACACGATGTCAGATTCAAACCCAATTTTGTTCTCCTCTGCACAGAGCATTGAAGCTTACCAGCAGGCGATTGAACAAAGCACTCAGGCTGTGATGCAGTGGCTGAAACAGCCTGAGATGTATCAGGGCAAAACGGTCGCGGAATTGCGCGACCGTATTAAGCTGGATTTCAACCCGAAAGGGCTGGGCAACGAAGCGGCGATTGAACGCGCCGTGGAGTTCTTCCTGAAAGACAGCCTGTCCGTTCATCACCCGCAGTGTGTGGCGCACCTGCACTGCCCAAGCCTGGTGGTTAGCCAGGCGGCGGAAGTGCTGATTAACGCCACTAACCAGAGCATGGACTCCTGGGATCAAAGCCCGTCCGCAACCATCATTGAGATCAAGCTGATCGAATGGCTGCGTACCCGCGTGGGTTATCAGGCTGGCGACGCCGGTGTGTTCACCAGCGGCGGCACGCAGAGCAACCTGATGGGTCTGATGCTGGCCCGTGATGCGTTCTTCGCGCGTCAGGGTCATTCCGTTCAGCAGGACGGCCTGGTTGGCGATCTGCGTAAAATCCGCGTGCTGTGCTCTGAAAACGCACACTTCTCCGTGCAGAAGAACATGGCGCTGATGGGTCTGGGCTACCAGTCCGTCGTGCAGGTGAAAACGGATGAATTCTCGCGCATGGATCTCAACGATCTGGCAGCGAAAATTGAGCAGTGCAATGCTAACGGCGAGCAGATCCTGGCGATTGTTGCCACTGCCGGTACTACCGATGCAGGTGCAATCGATCCGCTGCGTGCCATTGCTGAACTGGCGGCGAAACAGAATATCTGGGTACACGTTGATGCGGCCTGGGGCGGCGCGCTGCTGATGTCTGAGCAGTATCGTCACTACCTGGACGGTATCGAGCTGGTGGATTCCGTTACTCTGGACTTCCACAAGCAGTTCTTCCAGACCATCAGCTGCGGTGCGTTCCTGCTCAAAGAAGCGCGCCACTATGAGCTGATGCGCTATCAGGCGGCCTATCTGAACTCTGAGTTCGATGAAGAAGCTGGCGTGCCTAACCTGGTGTCCAAATCTCTGCAGACGACCCGTCGTTTCGACGCGCTGAAGCTGTGGATGAGCCTGGAAGCGCTGGGTCAGGAACAATACGCGGCGATCATCGATCACGGTGTTACGCTGGCACAGCAGGTTGCGGCTTACGTGAAAGAGCAGCCTGCTCTGGAACTGGTTATGCAGCCGCAGCTGGCAAGCGTACTGTTCCGCTTCCGTGAACAGGTACAGATGGACGACGCGGGTATCGCCCTGTTGAACCAGAAAATTGGTGATGCGCTGCTGGAATCCGGCCGTGCTAACGTCGGCGTGACCGAGCATAACGGCGTCACCTGCCTGAAGCTGACTCTGCTGAACCCAACCGTGACCCTGGAGGACATTAAAGTCCTGCTGTCGCTGGTTGAGCGTACCGCACAGGAAGTTCTGGCGAAGTAATATCCAGCCCCTCTTCCGCCGGAAGAGGGGCTCTCTTTACAGCCCTGCCCACCACAGTCTGAGCTTCATTCCCCAGTAACTTGTCCACCCCGTAGTGGTACTGACCACTTTCCCCTTCGACACGATCACTAGCGTCGGTGTTACGCTCACCTGCCACGCCTGTGACAGCGCACCGTTGGCATCGTTGACCACCGGCATGACCAGCTGTTTCTTGTCGACCCAGCGCGCCAGCTTTGCATCGTCGCCGGAACGCATGGCGATACTCACGACGTTGCCACCCTGTTCTGCCAGCGTATTGACCGAGGGCGTCGTAAACCGGCAGATGCTGCACCAGGTTGCCCATACGTATATCAGCAGCGGGTGTTCCTGGCTGAGTGCCGTTATATCGTGGCTCTTTCCGTCGATGCTGTGCATCGGTGCAGCGCTAAAGCTGGCGGGGAGTGTGGGCTTGCGGTATTGATCCACGCCCCACATGACGGCCAGCGCGAGCAGAAAGAAGATGATCCCTTCCCGCGCCCAGCGGCGCAGTCGACTGAATTTGCGGTTTTCCATTGTGACCTCTTGATGAATCGACGGTCATCTTAGCGAGCAATGCGCCATCACGCTGTAAAGAAGTGTCGGGTCATTTCGTTCGCAACGTGTCGGCCATCAGCGTAAAGCAGGATTCGATAAGCGGAGGAAGCGGCTGCGGGGCGCGCATTAACGCCACCGTGCGGGCCAGGGCCGGTTGTTGAAGATGTACCACCCTGAGCTGCGGGTCCTGGAGGTGCGTGGTATAGAGCTGCGGTAAAATCGCCACGGCGAGTTTCGAGCGCACCAGACCATACAACGTTTCGATGTAGTCCACCTGATAGCGTGTCGGCAACGACAAACGGTGGCTTTCCGCGAGCGCCGCAACCAGACGCTGAATATTACCTTTTGAGAACACGGCGATATCCCGCCCTGCCAGTTGCTTCCAGGGCAGGTGCGCCGACGCGGCCAGCGGATCGTCGCTGTGAATAACCGCGACAAACGGGTCATCCTGTAAGGGAAACACGTTCAGCTTGTCGGGAACAGAGTTATCGAGCGCACCAATGCCGAAATCAATCTGCCCTTTCAGCAGCTGGGCCACCAGCGCATCGTTGGTTTGATCGTGAAATTCCACCCTGAGGCGGGGAAAAGCCTGCGCGAGCGTCCGGGGCAACAAGGGGAACAGCAGCGAACTCACGGAAGGGATCAGCCCGATACGCACCGTTCCTTCGCCGCCCGCCTGAACAATTTGCTGCATGTCGTCAAACGCAAGCTGCGCCACGCTGAGCACCCGCTGCGCGTGCGGCAGGATGGCATTGCCAAGCTCCGTCAACGTCACGGCCGAGGCGGTCCGGTTAACCAGTTTACCCCCAAGCACCGTCTCGATTTGCCGCAACGCACTGCTGAGGGCCGGCTGGCTGATAGCCAGTTTGCTGGCGGTATCAGTAAAATGACGCAGTTGCGCCAGAGTGACAAAATACTGTAGCTGTCGAAGAGAGAGCGCGGGCAAGCGCTGCCAGGGTTCCGTCATGATTATCCATTACACGCGTCACAGAATAACCCGGGGTTATCGGGCGATAAATTTTATCAGCTGGGCAAACGTTTGCCGTGTGCATAGAGTAGCGTCATTATTTTGATGCTGGAACTGTTAATTGCATGACTGCTGAAACCCGACGCCGCGCCGTTCAGGCTGCACGAGGCGAAATGCCCTTTGACCTGCTGCTCACCGATACCCGTATTGTGGATATGGTCACCGGTGAGATCCGCGAAGCGGATGTTGGTATCGTGGGATCACTGATTGCCAGTGTACATCCGCGCGGCAGCCGCAACGACGCGCATGAGACCCACGCGCTGAACAACCAGTTTCTGTCGCCAGGGCTGATGGATACCCACGTCCACCTTGAAAGCTCCCATCTTATGCCCGCCCGCTACGCGGAGATTGTGCTTGCACAGGGCACCACGGCGGTCTTCTGGGATCCGCATGAACTGGCCAACGTGCTGGGCATTGACGGTGTCCGTTTTGCCATTGAGGCCAGCCGCAATCTGCCGCTGCAGGTGATGGTCGCCGCGCCTTCAAGCGTGCCCTCAACGCCCGGCCTGGAAATGTCCGGGGCGGATTTTGCCGGAGACGAGATGAACACCCTGCTCGGCTGGCCGGAAGTGCGCGGTGTGGCTGAAGTGATGGACATGCACGGGGTGCTTAATGGCAGCCAGCGTATGCTTGAAATTATGCAGGCCGGGCTCGACAGCGGAAAGCTGATTGAAGGCCATGCCCGCGGTCTCAGCGGTGCGGATTTACAGGCTTATCTGGCAGCAGGCGTGACTTCTGACCATGAGTTAACGTCAGCTGACGATGCGCTGGAAAAACTGCGTGCCGGGCTGACGCTGGAGATCCGCGGTTCGCACCCTTATCTGCTGCCCGATATTGTCAGCGCCCTGAAAACGCTCCCCCATCTTTCGTCTCACATCACGGTTTGCACCGATGATGTTCCGCCAGACATCCTCATGGAAAAAGGCGGGATCATCGCGCTGCTGAACCTGCTGATTGAACATGGATTAGCGGCCACCGACGCACTGCGTTTTGCAACGCTCAATGCGGCCATTCGCCTGCAGCGTAACGACCTTGGGCTGATTGCCGCCGGGCGTCGCGCGGATCTGGTGGTGTTTGACTCGCTGGATAAACTGACGGCGCGCCAGGTCTACGTCGCCGGAAAGCTGATTGCCCAGGACGGAGCAACGCTCGAACCTGTTGCTGATACGCCTCTTACATTGCCGCGTGATACCGTACGGTTGTCTGCCCTGACCGCTGATGATTTTTACATGCGCATTGGCAACGCGAACCATGGCGTGGCTCGCTTGCGCCACATCTGCGGCGCGCGCTTTACCCGCTGGGGTGAAACAGATGTGCAGGTGCGCAACGGGTGCGTGCAGATCCCGGACGGTTTTAGCCTGATCTGGGTTCAGCATCGCCATGCCCGTCATGCAGCAAAACCGCAAATTGCCCTGCTTGAAGGCTGGGGGGAACTGCGCGGGGCGATTGCCACCAGCTACTCGCACGACTCTCACAACCTGGTGGTTTTGGGCCGCGATCCGAACGATATGGCGCTGGCTGCCAATACGCTTATCAACAGCGGTGGTGGCATGGCGCTGGCGCAACAGGGTGACGTGATTGCCCACGTTGCCATGCCGATTGCGGGCATGCTGTCGGAACTGCCACCTGCCGAGCTGGCGCTGCAGTTCAGGACGCTGCGCGATCGCAGCAGTCTGATTGCCGACTGGGAACCGCCTTATCGGGTCTTTAAGGCCATCGAAGGAACCTGCCTTGCCTGTAATGCCGGGCCACATTTGACCGATCTTGGACTGACCGATGGCAGCACGCGCCAGATTGTCGATCCGCTGATTTCTTACCGGGAAACCCCGGACAACACACAATAATACCGAAGGAGAGCCGGATAATGGCCGACAATACCGTGAATTCGCCAGCACCAGGGCGCTGGCTTGAACGTCGTTTTGCACTCCATGCACGCGGGAGCACCGTGCGCACCGAGTGCCTGGCGGGTATCACCGGTTTTCTCGCCGCCGCCTATTTGCTGGTGGTGATCCCGGGGCTGCTGGCCGTGGGAGGAATGGACAAAGGCGCCGCGACCACGGGCACCATTCTGGTCTTCGTTGCCGGGACGCTGCTGATGGCGTTTTACGCCAACCTGCCGTTTATCGTCGGGCCAGGAATTGGTGGCTCGGTGCTGGTCGGGGTGACGCTTGCGGGCAGTGAAGGCATTGGCTGGCAAATTGGTCTGGGTATCGCCTGCTGGTCGGGGATTTTATTCTTCCTGCTGACCCGGTTTGGCCTGCGTGAAGTGGTGACCCGCTCGGTGCCGCAGTCCATCAAGCTGGGGCTGACGGCCTCCATCGGGCTGTTTGTCGCCGTACTCGGTTTCCGCAACGCCGGGCTGGTGCTGGCGAATGCCAAAACGAACGCACTGATGCTGGGAGATTTTTTATCACCCGGTGCGCTGGTGGCGTTGCTCGGCCTGTTCCTGGCTATCGGCCTGCAGGCTCGTCGTATTCCGGGTGCGATCCTGTGGGCTATCCTGCTCGCGACCCTCGTGGGTATTCCGATGGGCGTCACGAAATTACCCGCCAGTTTTATCGATGTGCCCCACGCCATCGCTCCCGTCCTCGGGCATGTCGATATGCTGGGCGCGCTGAATATTGCCTTTCTGCCGTTCCTGTTTGTCTTCTTCGCCTCCGAGTTTTTCTCCACCATGGGAACAACGCTGGCGGTGGGCGGGGAAGCAGGGCTGCTGGATGAAGAAGGCAATATGCCGAACATTAACCGCCCGTTTATGGTGGACTCCATTGCCGCCGCGATTGGCCCGTGGGTAGGCATTCCTGCCGCCACGGCGTTGATTGAATCGTCCGCAGCCGCGGAAGCCGGCGGCAAAACCGGCATGACCGCGCTGGCCGCGGCGGTAATGTTCCTGCTGATGCTGCTGTTTACCCCTGTGGCGCTGATGATCCCGAAAGAAGCCACGGCGCCCGCCCTGATCCTCATCGGGCTGAATATGTTTAGCGGTTTACGTAAGGTTGATCTGGCGAACTTCACCGACGGCTTGCCGGTGTTGATGATGGTGATGATTACGCTGATTGCCAACAGTTTCGGGACCGGTATTGCGGGCGGGCTGCTGTTTTATATCGTTATCAAAGCGATAGCCGGGAAATGGCGCGATATCCCCGTCGGTCTTTGGATCCTCGCCATTCCCCTGGTGTATTACTTCGCCACGCTGGTGAAGCACTAACCCTCACGCCTCTTTTCCTTCGGGGTATAGCCGTAGTCGAAATGGCTATACCCCGCGCTGTAATACAGCGCCGCAGATTTCACGATATCATTGAGAATGGCACCGTTCACCTGCACACCCATCTGCTGCAGACGCTTTACACAGTTTTCCGTCTCTTTCACGTTGGTTTTACCAAAGCGGGCAACCAGTAACGTGGTTGCGGCCACTCTGGCAATCAGCACCGCATCGGTCACGGCCAGCACCGGCGGTGTATCAACGATAACAACGTCATAGTGTGCGTTCATCCCCGACATCACCTCCTGGAAGCGTTCTCCCATGAGCAGCTCCGCGGGACGTAACGGCTGAGGACCGCAGGTCAGAACATCAAATCCCGCCTTATCAACGCGCTGGATCGCCTCCTGCCACGCCACATTTCCCTCAAGGACAGCGGATAATCCGTGATGGTTGTTCAGCTTAAAGAGATTATGCACATAGCCTTTACGCATATCCGCATCGATAAAGAGCACCCGTTTTCCGGCCTGAGCCGCTATTGATGCCAGTGACGTGCTGACCAGCGTTTTGCCGCAATTCTGCGTGGGGCCCGTAATCACAACGATCTGGTTTGAGGCGTCCATCATCGTGAAGTGCAGGCTGGTACGCAGTCCGCGCATCGCTTCAACAAACATATCCGCTGGCCGCTCTGTGGGCAGGAAGGGGATATCCGAAGTTTTGTGTTTCCCGTGGGGCGCCAAAAAGTGCTTTCGGCGCAAATGCGTTTTTTTCCACAGCCAGACCGAGCGCGGCAGCGTCGCCAGAACCGGCATCCCCTGCTCTTCTATTTGCTCTGACGAGGTGATCCCTCGCCGACAGGCAGTACGAACCAACACCCAGCCCATGGAGACCATCAGCCCTAGCAGCACGCCAGGCAGAATAATAAGCGCTTTACGGGGCTTTATTGGCTCAGGTTGCGTAACCGCGGTATCAATGATCCGCACGTTGCCGATGGCGCTGGAGCGTGAAATGTTCAGTTCCTGTTGGCGTGTCAGCAGCTGCAGGTAAATGGTACGCCCGGACTCGACATCACGGCTCAGGCGCAACACTTCCTGCTGGGTAGAAGGCATAGATGAAACCCGGCTGTTCAGGCGCGCGCGTCCCTCTTCGAGCGTTTGTCGCTTCTCCCGTAATGCGCGATAGGTCGGGTGATCCTTTTTGAAAAGCTGAGAAACCTCTGCCTCACGAAAGGTCAGTTCGTTGAGTTGATTTTCCACGTTAACGACCTGATCCAGTACGGACTTCGCCTCAAGGGATAAGTCGACGGAATCGCGCTGCGCCCGATAGGCATTCAGTCGTGCTTCGGCCTCATCCAGTTCGTGACGGACCTTAGGTAACTGCTCCTGCAAAAACGCCAGACTTCGGGAATCCTGTGCCTCCTGGCGCGCAATATTCTGGCTGAGATAATTTTCTGCAATCGTATTGAGCACCACCGCTATCCTGTCCGGGTCTTCACCCGTCAGCGTCAGGGTGATCATACCGCTCTGTTTACCGGATTCCGCGACAAAAAGTCTCTTCTGCAGCGCGTTAATTGCCTCAAGCCTGGTAAAGGCTTGAAGGGTAAATTGGGTCCCCGGCTCCGCGCTGAGCGAGGTCACCAGAAGCGTGATCCCGTCTTTCACCAGCCGTTTGCCAACCCTACCGTCAGCCTTAAGCGTCTCCCCTTCCAGACGATACCGGCCCTGCCCCAGCACGGTCAGGACAACCGCTTGCGGTTTCCCCTCCTGCTGGGGCAGGGTAAGCTCACCTATCGTCATGTTGCCCGGTTTGCTGCCGCGTAGACGTTCCCAGAGGCGCCCCACAACCGGGAGAACGCGCTGTTTTACCTGATATGTCAGCCCCAGATTATCAACGGTTCCCCCCAGGATCATGCGCGATTTAAGCAGCAACAGTTCAGGTTCAGCGTCGGGTGAAAGGTCAGACCCAAACTGGCTTAAGCTTTTAAGCAACGAGTTGTCCTGCTTTGCTTCTATTTGTACCAGGGCATCCGCCTGGTAGACCGGCGTGGCGCTAAACGCGTAGAGCCCCGCGCACACCGTAAACAGGAGCGTGACCAGCCCGATTAGCATGCGGTGATCAATCATCTCAGCAAGTAGCTGCATAAGATCGATTTCATTACTGTGCGGTGCGGCAGCACCGTATTTGTCTGATGTATGAGAAGACATTAACGCTTCATTCCTTTTTGACCCACACGACGAGCCCATTCCTGACTGGCTTTTACCAGCTGCCCGAAAACATATTCAAACGCTTCACGACTTTTGCGGTAAGGATCGGGAATGTCCCTGTTTTCCAGCCATTGGCCAAACAGCAGCGATTTTCCGCGACATTCGGGCGACACAGCGGCAATAAAACGCAGGTGCTCCGGCTCCATCACCAGAATCAAATCGGAGGTTTGCAACATGCTGCGCGTCATCTTGCGTGCCACGTGCCCCTCCAGCGAAACGCCGTAACACCGGGCCACCTCCCGTGCAGTTGCATCCGCCGGGCGTCCTTCAAATCCGTAAATCCCAGCCGATGTCACGAGTCTGCCGGGCAGCTGTTGTCGCAACAGCCGCTCCCCCATCGGCGAACGGCAAATATTGCCGGTGCAAACCACTAAGATTGAGTTGAACATTATTGCGGCCATGAACGGATGAAGCGGACGGTTTCGGTCAGGTCATGGACACCGCTGATGGTGGGTACCAGCTGTGTGATCACGCGATTCCAGCGTGACAACGGCGCGGTGGTGACGTAGACAATGTCATACGGTTCAAGCTGGAATTCCGTCCCCAGTACCATCGCGGAGGCATCCTTCGCATTGAGCTGATAGATATTGGCAATTTTGTCCGTCGCCCCTTTTTTCGCTACCGAGCGAATAACAAAAATCCCGGTTGCATCGGCCATATTCTGATCCAGCCCGCCTGCATTCCCCAGGGCTTCCGCCAGGGTCATTCCGCTACGATCCATCTTTAATGTGCTCTGCTTCACCACCTCGCCCATCACGAACACTTTTAAGGCATCGTTACGCGGAACAAAGAGGATATCGCCCGGATACAGCAGCTTATTCTGGCTTAAATCACCATGCTGCATCAGCGCATAGAGCGAAAGGCGCGCGTCCTGGCCATTATGCGTGAGGACCACGTTACGCCAGTCGGCATCCGCGGAAAGCCCACCTGCGGCGTTGACCGCGTCCATTACCGTCAACGGAATATTGGTTATCGGTTGCTGGCCTGATTTTGCCACCTCTCCCGTCACATAGGCTTTTTGTGAGCGGAAAGACGCCACGCTGACATCCACCTGCGGGCTCTCAATGACCTTCTCCAGTTGCTCGGTGATTGCTTCACGCACCTGCGCGACCGTTTTGCCTGCAACATGCAGTTTTCCGACGTAGGGATAGAAGAGCGTTCCATCCGCATTTACCCAGTTACCCGCGTCACTCGCGGTACGATACTGCCCTGCGGGCGTGGTTAATTCCGGATGATCCCAGACGGTGACCGTCAGGATGTCGCCGGTGCCTATGCGGTATTCCCAGTTTTTAACCTGCTCATCCAGAGTAGGATTTGCCTGAGATTTGAGGACAGGCGGTCGCAATCTTTCAATGAGCGCCGGGGTCAAGGGATAAATTTCCACGTGTTGATCGAGCTGATAATTTGTTTCTCCGTCAGTCATGACTTTTTTCCCGGTAATGCTGAGATCCTGACCTGGCGAAAATACGCAACCAGTTAACTGGCCGACTGAAAGAAATAAAAGTGAAAATAGCGTTGTATTTTTCATTTATATAAAAAGTTCTTTTATTGTTGTGTTTGTTGTTAAACAGATAAAAAATAAATTCATTTACATTAAAATTTCAACGGGTTATTGTTTTAGCGGACGTATTACAAAAAACAGACAACGTTTCCCTTCCTGGCGATAAAAAAGCAAAATCGTTCCCATTCTTTTGAAAAAAATGGAAAGAGATTGATGTCATACGGAGGCGATATTAAATGTTCTTACGTGGGAAAGCATGCGTTGAACAGTCCATTTGCGAAGTGAGAAGGTATTTTCAGAATTGATTAATGGAATAATAAATATTGGAAATATCAAATTCGTGAGATATTGACCGTAGTGATACTGCACGCGTCATTACGACTACACAAAACCGTCCACTTTTGTTACATTTTTTTTCAAACACACCATGCTTTGGTACTTAAAATGGACCGTCTGCCTCGCGTTCCATGAACCCGCAGACGAAAAGTATCTGTAACGATATCACTGGAGAAAAAATGGCTAAGCGTAAATTGCTGCTTCTGGGTGTATTACTGTCTCTGGCGGGTTCCGCGTTTTCTGCCCCGCAAACCGCCGCTGCGCCATCAGGCATTAAAGCCTATGAGGAACAAGAGTTCATCGCTGATTTCACCAAATTCAAGATTGGCGACACCGCACCGGCGCAGTATCAAACGCCTGAGTACACCATTAAACAGTACCAGCTGCGTAACCTGCCGGCCCCGGATGCGGGTACCCACTGGACCTATATGGGCGAGAACTACGTCCTGATTGGCGATGCAGATGGCAAAATCTACAAAGCCTACAATGGAGATATCTTCTATCACCGCTAATGACATTTTAATCCGGCCCTGGCAGGAGAGCGATCGCCCCTTTTTGCGAACACTCTATCTCCACGCGCGGCGCGAGGCCTGGCCATGGCTGGACGGTTCCGAGTGGCAGCTTGAAGACTTTGACGCGGCAACCCGCGACGAAGTGATTTGGGTGGCCGTTCAGGACGGGCATCGACTGGGTTTTGCGTCGGTGTGGACGAACGACAACTTCCTGCACAATCTGTTTGTCGATCCGCAGTATCAAGGTCTGGGCGTCGGTCATTTGCTCCTTGAACAGGTGCAAAACGCGTTCACCAGTACGGGTTCGCTGAAGTGTCTGCTAAAGAATGACCGGGCTGTTGCCTTTTACCAGCGCCATGGCTGGCATATTGAAGCGAAGGGTGACTCGCCGGAAGGCGAGTACTTTTTAATGCATTACGTACAGCGTTAAACGCGGGTGACGCTTCGCTGAGCCGGCCTACAACACGTTATCTCCGTAGGCCGGGTCAGGCGCAAACGCCGCCCGGCAATTCAGACTAAAGCACTCACACCGCGCGAAACGCAATTTCACTCGGGATGACTTCGCCCTGCCAGTAAAGCTGAGCCGCAACGCGCCCCGCCAGCTGTCGATACATCTCTGCAAATTCGCTGTCCGGACGGCTGACGACCGTCGGCTTCCCGCTGTCCAGATCTTCACGCAGCGAGATGTGCAGCGGCATCTGCCCAAGCAGTTGGGTGTGATACTGCGCAGCCAGTTTTTCTGCCCCACCGGTGCCAAAGATAGGCTCATGGTGTCCGCAGTTGCTGCAGATATGCATGCTCATGTTCTCGACAATACCCAGCACCGGCACGTCCACTTTCTCGAACATCACGATGCCTTTTTTGGCGTCGATCAGCGCGATATCCTGCGGGGTGGTCACCACGACCGCTCCCGTGACCGGAATGTTTTGCGCCAGCGTCAGCTGAATGTCACCGGTGCCCGGCGGCATATCCAGCACCAGATAATCCAGATCGGGCCACATTGTCTCCTGCAGCATCTGCATCAGCGCTTTGCTGGCCATCGGGCCACGCCACACCATGGCGTTATCGTCAGTCACCAGATAACCAATGGAGTTGGTTGCCAGACCGTGGGCCATGATCGGTGCCATGTGCGTGCCATCCGGCGAGGTTGGGCGCTGGTTTTCCGCGCCCAGCATGTTAGGCACAGACGGTCCGTAAATATCGGCGTCCAGAATACCGACTTTCGCCCCTTCGGCTGCCAGCGCGAGCGCCAGGTTTACCGCCGTGGAGGATTTACCCACCCCACCCTTGCCTGAACTGACGGCAATGATGTTTTTCACGCCGTTCACGCCCGGGTGGTTTTTCACACGCTTGAGGGTGGCGATGCTGTGGGTCAGCTTCCAGTCAATGGCTTTCGCGCCGGTAATGCGCAACAGCTCAGAGCTGGTTTGCTCTTTCAGCGCGTCAAACGCGCTGATCCAGACGAAGGGCATCTGCAGCTCAATGTGCAGCGTATCGTCCAGCCATGCGACATGGTGTAACGCTTTCAGCGTGGTGAGATTGTGCTTCAGGGTTGGATGCTGAAAGTTAGCCAGCGTCCCGGCGACCATTGCTCTTAAGGCTTCCGGTGATTTGGCCTGGGATTGAGAACTCATCCCGACTCCTTTGTTCTTGTGAATAAGACCTTAGATGAACAAGTTTACCTGAAAGGCCGTGGTTTGTGCTTACTTAATAATGCCCCTTTTGGTAATATCAAAAACCCTTTTCACAGTTAAAAGAAGTAATGCCTACTATGACTCAAGTCGCGAAGAAAATTCTGGTAACGTGCGCACTGCCGTACGCCAACGGCTCAATCCACCTCGGCCACATGCTGGAGCATATCCAGGCTGATGTCTGGGTCCGTTACCAGCGAATGCGCGGCCACGAGGTTAACTTCATCTGCGCGGACGATGCCCACGGCACGCCGATCATGCTGAAAGCGCAGCAGTTGGGGATTTCCCCAGAGCAGATGATTGCCGAAATGAGTCAGGAGCATCAGACCGATTTTGCGGGCTTTGACATCAGCTATGACAACTATCACTCCACGCACAGCGACGAAAACCGTGAGCTGTCGGAGCTGATCTACTCTCGCCTGAAAGAGAACGGTTTTATTAAAAACCGCACCATCTCTCAGCTGTACGATCCGGAAAAAGGAATGTTCCTGCCGGACCGCTTTGTCAAAGGTACCTGCCCGAAATGTAAATCACCGGATCAGTATGGCGATAACTGCGAAGTGTGCGGCGCAACCTACAGCCCGACCGAGCTTATCGATCCGAAATCAGTTGTTTCGGGTGCCACACCGGTAATGCGTGATTCCGAGCACTTCTTCTTCGACCTGCCGTCCTTCAGCGAAATGCTGCAGGCGTGGACCCGCAGCGGTGCGCTGCAGGAGCAGGTCGCGAATAAAATGCAGGAGTGGTTCGAATCCGGTCTGCAGCAGTGGGATATCTCCCGCGATGCACCGTACTTCGGTTTCGAAATTCCGAACGCACCGGGTAAATACTTCTACGTCTGGCTGGATGCGCCAATCGGATACATGGGTTCCTTCAAGAACCTGTGCGACAAGCGCGGCGACACCGTCAGCTTTGACGAATACTGGAAGAAAGATTCCGACGCCGAGCTGTATCACTTTATCGGCAAAGACATTGTTTACTTCCACAGCCTGTTCTGGCCGGCGATGCTGGAAGGCAGTAACTTCCGTAAACCAACCAACCTGTTTGTGCACGGCTATGTGACGGTCAACGGCGCGAAGATGTCCAAATCTCGCGGTACGTTCATCAAAGCCAGCACCTGGCTGAACCACTTCGACGCGGACAGCCTACGTTACTACTACACGGCGAAGCTCTCTTCCCGCATCGACGATATCGACCTGAACCTGGAAGATTTCGTGCAGCGCGTGAACGCCGACATCGTCAACAAAGTCGTCAACCTGGCTTCCCGTAACGCGGGCTTTATCGCCAAGCGTTTCGACGGCGTGCTGTCTGCCGAACTGGCCGATCCTGAGCTGTACAAAACCTTCACCGACGCCGCCGCGGCGGTTGGCGAAGCCTGGGAAAGCCGTGAGTTCGGTAAAGCGATTCGTGAAATCATGGCGCTGGCTGACGTGGCTAACCGCTACGTTGACGAGCAGGCACCGTGGGTTGTCGCGAAACAGGAAGGCCGCGACGCCGACCTGCAGGCGATCTGCACCATGGGCCTGAACATGTTCCGCGTGCTGATGACCTGGCTGAAGCCGGTACTGCCACAGCTGGCCTCCCGCGCTGAAGCGTTCCTCAACACCGAGCTGACCTGGGATGCTATCCAGCAGCCGCTGCTCGGCCACAAGGTGAATACCTTCAAGGCGCTGTACAACCGCATCGAGATGAAGCAGGTAGAATCCCTGGTGGAAGCGTCTAAAGAAGAGGTGAAGGCTGCTGCCGCGCCGGTGACTGGCCCGCTGGCAGACGATCCGATTCAGGAGACCATTACCTTTGATGATTTCGCCAAGGTCGATCTGCGTGTCGCACTGATTGAAAACGCGGAATTTGTCGAAGGCTCGGACAAACTGCTGCGCCTGACGCTGGATCTGGGCGGTGAGAAGCGTAACGTCTTCTCCGGTATCCGTTCTGCCTATCCTGATCCGCAGGTGCTGATTGGCCGTCAGACCGTGATGGTCGCCAACCTGGCACCGCGCAAAATGCGCTTTGGCATCTCGGAAGGCATGGTGATGGCGGCAGGTCCTGGCGGGAAAGATATCTTCCTGTTAAGCCCTGATGAAGGCGCCAAACCAGGTCAGCAGGTGAAATAATAAAAAAGCCGGAGATAATCTCCGGCTTTTTTTGCCTCTTCATCCTTCACGCCCCGGTACCACTCACGGCTTAGCGTGATGCACCCGGTGAGTCAGTCCGCGTAAAAAATAACGCAAAAACTGGTCGCCGCACTCGCGGTAGTTTTTATGGTCCGGCGCACGCATCATGGCGGTGATCTCCGGCATCGACACGCGGTGCTTCTGCTCTGTCATAATCGCCAGAATATCGTCTGTTTTCAGTGAAAACGCGATACGCAGCTTTTTCAGCACCGTGTTGTTATTCACCCGACGCTCAAGCGCCAGTTCTGGTGCTGAGTCATCTTTCCCGCGTTTGTCGTAGATGAGGCCGTTCAGGAAGCCAGACAGGATAATGTCAGGGCAGCGAACAAACCCCTCTTCATCCTCTTTTGTCATCCAGGTGTCGAAACCGGCAGAGGTGGACTCCATGCCAGCAAGCGCAAGAATGCGCACCATATCGTTATTGTTTGCTTTCAGGGTGTAGCGCAGGCTACGGAGAATATCATTACTGAGCATGGGTGCCTTTAACTTAACTGTCGATGATGCAATGGGGCGCAGTGTACCAGTTTTACAGGCCGATCGCCTCTTTCAAACTCTTAAGGTAGCGGCGACTGACGGGGACGGTTTGCCCGGCACGCAGCACCAGCTCTGCCTGTCCGTTGTCTTCCAGCCGGATCTCTTTCAGGTGCGCCATGTTCACCAGATACTGGCGATGGCAACGAACGAGCGGCGTTCGGCTCTCCAGCGTCCGCAGCGTCAGCTCGGTAAAGCCTTCGTTCCCCTCCGCGCTGGTAACAAATACGCCGCTCAAACGGCTGCTGACAAACGCCACATCGTCCATCTGCAGAAGGTAAATCCGACTGTGGCCGGTGCAGGGGATAAATTTCAGCGGCTGCTGGTTTTCCGGCAACAGCGTGACATCCTGCACGGTGCGCTCCTGGCGCAAACGGCTGAGGGTCTTTTCAAGACGCTTCTCTTCAATCGGTTTCAGTAAATAATCGAATGCGTGCTCCTCAAAGGCTTTGACGGCGTATTCATCGAAGGCGGTCAAAAACACAATGTAGGGGCGATGCTCCGGGTCGAGCATTCCGACCATCTCCAGGCCGCTAATTCGGGGCATCTGAATGTCGAGGAACAGCACGTCCGGGCGCAGTTTGTGCACGGCGCCAATGGCCTCAATGGCGTTTGCGCACTCCCCCACAATCTCAATGTCAGGCTGCTCCTGCAACAGAACGCGCAGGTTTTCCCGTGCTAACGGCTCATCATCCACAATCAGCACTCTTAGCATGCGTTTTCCTCCAGCGGCAGTCGTAACGTAATACGGGTGAATCGGTCAGGCTCACAGGCGACGGTAATGCCACAGTCATCACCAAAGTGCGCGCGCAGGCGTTTATCCACCAGGCTCATCCCTAATCCGCCTGAGGTGGAAGGCACGTAAAGCCCGGCGTTATCTTCAATATCCAGCACCAGATGATGGTTAAAGCGGCTGGCGGAAATGGTGATCTCCCCAATTCCCAACAGCTGTGACGTACCGTGTTTAATGGCGTTTTCCACAATAGGCTGCAGGGTAAAGGCCGGAAGATGCTGATACGCCAGCTCATCCGGGACGGACAACGACACCTGCAGACGAGTCTGGAAGCGGGCCTGCTCAATCTGCAGGTAGGCATTAACATGTTCTATTTCATCGGCCAGGGTCACAATCTCGGACGGACGTTTAAGGTTTTTGCGGAAAAACGTCGACAGGAACTGAACCAGCTGCGCGGCCTGATCGCTGTCACGGCGGATCACCGCTTTGAGCGTATTAAGCGCATTGAACAGGAAATGCGGATTCACCTGAGCGTGCAGGAGTTTAATTTCGGATTGCGTCAGCAACGCTTTCTGACGCTCATACTGCCCGGCGAGGATCTGCGCGGAGAGCAGCTGAGCGATGCCCTCTCCCAGCGTACGGTTGATAGAGCTGAACAGACGGTTTTTCGCTTCATAAAGCTTGATGGTGCCCATTACCCGCTGGTTTTCCCCGCGCAGCGGAATGACCAGCGTGGAGCCCAGTTTACACTGCGGGTGCAGCGAACAGCGGTAAGGAATTTCGTTGCCGTCGGCATACACCACTTCCCCGGTTTCAATGGCGCGCAGCGTATAGGCGGAGGAGATCGGTTTCCCGGGGAGATGGTGATCGTCGCCCGTGCCGGTAAAAGCCAGCAACCGTTCACGGTCAGTTATCGCCACCGCGCCGATATCCAGCTCCTTATAAAGCACCTGCGCCACCTTCATGCTGTTCTCTTCGTTAAAGCCCTGACGCAGGATCCCCTCCGTCGAAGCGGCGACCTTCAGGGCCGTTGCGGAAAACGCCGAGGTGTACTTCTCAAACATGGCGCGCTTGTCGAGCAGAATACGCATAAACAGCGCAGCACCCACGGTATTCGTCACCATCATCGGGGCGGCGATATTGCTCACCAGATGGAGCGCATCGTCAAACGGCCGGGCAATCAGCAAGATGATGGCCATTTGCGCCATTTCAGCGACAAAGGTGATCGCCCCGGCGGTGAGCGGGCTAAAGACTTTATCCGGACGGCCGCGCTTAATCATGTAGCTGTGAACCAGTCCGCCGAGCAGCCCTTCGACGATCGTTGAGATCATACAGCTCAGCGCCGTCATGCCGCCCATCGAATACCGATGCAGGCCACCGGTTAACCCGACCAGCCCACCGACCACAGGGCCGCCAAGCAGCCCGCCCATCACGGCACCGATGGCTCGCGTATTGGCAATGGAGTCTTCGATATGGAGACCAAAATAGGTTCCCATAATGCAGAAAATAGAGAAGGTCACGTAGCAGAGCAGCTTGTGCGGCAGGCGTACGGTAACTTGCATCAGCGGAATGAACAGACGCGTTTTACTCATCAACCAGGCGATGACAAGAAACACGCACATCTGCTGAAGCAACAGCAGCACCAGATTAAACTCGTACATACTCAAAACCGCACACCCTCAAAACGCGTAACATACACTGCTGGCGGTAAACTTTCTTTGAAGCGCGGCAAAAAAGCTGCAATTCGTGCCCGGCATCACACCTTTTGCCGAACCTAACGCCTGCTTCGCATTATTCGTGCAAAAAACAACCATTTCTTCCTGGTTCAGTAAACAGGGACTACAGTTAAGCTGGGGACGCGTAAGCCAGGGGGCGAATATGGCGCTTTACACAATCGGTGAAGTGGCACTCCTTTGTGATATCAATCCCGTCACGCTACGGGCATGGCAGCGACGGTATGGATTACTCAAACCGCAGAGAACGGACGGAGGCCATCGTCTCTTCAACGATGCCGATATCGACCGGATCCGCGAGATCAAAAGCTGGATCGATAACGGTGTGCAGGTTGGCAAAGTGAAATCCCTGCTCAGCCATGACGATCCTGACACGCAGCTTCTCTGGCGCGAACAACAGGAAACGTTGCTGCGCCTTCTGCAGGCGGGCAATCTGCAGCGCCTGCGCGCATGGATAAAAGAGCAAGGGCGCGATTATCCCGCGCAAACGCTGATCACGCATCTTTTCATCCCGCTCCGTCGACGCCTGCAGTGCCAGCAGACCACCCTGCAGGCGCTGCTGAGTATGCTCGACGGCGTCCTGATCAACTATATTGCCGTCTGCCTTGCCTCGGCGAAGAACAAGCACGGAAAAGACGCGCTGGTGGTCGGCTGGAACGTGCACGATACTACTCGTCTGTGGCTGGAGGCCTGGATTGCCACCCAGAATGGCTGGCGCGTTGATGTTCTTGTGCACTCGCTGGCGCAATTTCGCCCTGAATTGTTCGACGGACAGACCCTGCTGGTCTGGTGCGGGGAAGTGCCTTCCGCCTCACAGCAACAGCTGATGACGGAATGGCGTGAACATGGTTACCCGGTTTACTCGCTTGGCCCGGAAGAGCCGTAACGGCATTTAATGGTTCATTAACAGCTGCGCTTCACCGTATAATTGTTCCGTTAACAACAGGAGCACATGATGAAGGCAACCAAACTGGCCGTAATTACCCTTTTTGTTCTGATGGCCGTAAGCGGTATCGGCGGCGTGATGCTGGCCGGGTATTCGTTTATTGTTCGTGGCGGTGTCGGCTGAGATACTGCGCCAGACGCTCAAAAACGCGATCGACGACGATTGCCGCCAGCGCGACCAGCAACGCCCCCTGCACAATATAGGCCGTATTGAACCCGCTTAAGCCGATGATAATCGGCGTTCCCAGGGTGTTGGCCCCCACCGTCGACGCAATGGTCGCCGTCCCGATATTGATGCTCACCGACGTACGGATCCCCGCAAGGATGACCGGTGCCGCCAGGGGGAGTTCAACTTTGCGCAACCGCTCTGCGCGACTCATCCCCATCCCTTCAGCAACGCTCAGTACCGACGCAGGTACCGCCGCAATACCGGCCAGCGTACCATGCAGAATGGGCAACACACCGTATAAAATCAGCGCAATGATGGCCGGTTGCTGACCAAAGCCCATCACCGGCACTGCAATCGCCAGTACCGCCACCGGCGGAAACGTCTGGCCAATCGCCGCAATGGTCTCCACCAGCGGGCGAAACTCCCGTCCCGCGGGCCGCGTGACCGCGATGCCCGCCCCCACGCCCAGTACAATAGCGATGGCACTTGAGAGCACCACCAGCCAGAGATGGGCCAGGGCGAGATTAATAAAACTCTCCTGCTGATACACCGGGCGCGGCAGGTCGGGGAAGAGCGTGCTAAACAGCGCCGCGCTGTGCGGCATCAGAAACAGCAAAGCGACAAAGAGCACGACCAGCCAAAGCAGCGGATCACGAAGAGCCTTCACGTGTCACCTCCCCTGCCAGCAGATCGAGAAAATGCAGGGTGCCACTTGGCGCGCCCCGGGCATCCGCAACGGGCAACACTTCACACTGACGGGCAACGAACGCCGAAAGCGCATCCCGCAAGCTCATCTGTTCCTGCAGAGGCTCGCCACGCACCGTCGCGTCCTGTCGACGCATATAGTCGCTGACCGTACGCAGCGAGAGCAGCCTGACACCCAGCTCGCTGCGGCCAAAAAACTCACGCACAAAATCGTTTTTCGGCCAGGTCAGCAGCTCAAGCGGCGTCCCCTGCTGCACCACCTCACCATGGTCCATCAGCACCAGATGGTCGGCCAGACGCAGCGCCTCATCAATATCGTGCGTCACAAGAATGATTGTTCGCCCCAGAATGCGATGAATGCGGGTCATTTCCGCCTGCAGTGCGGCACGCGTGACCGGATCCAGCGCGCCGAAGGGTTCATCCATCAGTAACACCTGCGGATTGGCCGCCAGCGCACGCGCCACGCCCACCCGCTGCTGCTGGCCTCCGGAAAGCTGGTGCGGGTAGCGGTCACGTAGCGCAGGTTCTAACCCGAGCAGAGACATCAGTTCATCAACCCGGTCGGCAGTTTTTGCCCGCGACCATTTCTCCAGCTGCAGCACGGTGGCGATGTTCTGCGCGACCGTCCAGTGCGGGAACAGGCCGATAGACTGGATGGCATACCCCATACGACGACGCAGTTCCAGCACAGGCAGGCTGCGGATCTCCTCTCCGGCAAAGCGGATCAGACCGCTGTCATGTTCAACCAGGCGGTTAATCATCTTCAGGGTGGTGGATTTTCCCGACCCCGATGTGCCAATCAGCACGGAAAATGCGCCCTCGGCAAAATTCAGGTTGAGATGGCTTGCCGCCGGACGACCCGCAAAGGTTTTACTGACATCGTGAAATTCAATCATTGGCTCTTCTCCTGAGCAGCGCGAGCCATAAGGCAAACAGCGCGTCGATGACAACCGCCAGCGCAATCGTGGGCACCACGCCCAATAACACCAGGTCCAGGGCGCTACTCAACAGCCCCTGGAAAACCAGCGCGCCAAAGCCGCCCGCGCCAATCAGCGCCGCAATCACCGCCATGCCAACGGTTTGCACCGCCACCACCCGCAGGCTGCGCAGCAGCAGGGGCAAAGCCAGCGGCAGCTGGATCTTCCAGAAACATTGTCTCGCGCTCATCCCCATTGCATGGGCACTTTCCAGCACGTCCGGCGCGACCTGGCTCAGCCCGGCCACCACGCCGCGCACCAGCGGCAGCAGCGCATAGAGCACCAGCGCGATAAGGGCTGGCGTTAAACCGGTTCCGGCGATCCCCATCGTTCCCAGCACCGGGAACGACGTCACCAGCCCGGCCAGCGGAGCAATCAACAGGCCAAACAGAGCGACGGACGGGATGGTCTGAATCACATTCAGTACGGCAAACACCCCACCCTGACGTGAAGGATGGCGATAGCACCACATACCCAGCGGTATGCCGAGCAGTAAGGCCGGGATCAGGGTACCGAAGAGGATAGTGAGGTGTTGCGCCAGCGCGTCATTAAACACCTCCTGACGGTTGGCGTACTCTTTTAACAGCGAGAGATTATTCAGCTCACCGCTAAACAGCAGCAGCAATGGAATACACCATATCTGGGCATTGAGTATCCAGCGCCAGACGGATGTTGAGATAAGACGGCGAATAGCATCGCTGCAGGCCAGCAGACACAGCGCCAGCCAGAGCCACAAACCGCTACCCACAGAGGTTCTTGCCAGCGGACTTTCCGCCGAGGTCATGTGCGTTGCCGCAAGCCCGCCTCCCCAGAATAAGGCGATAAACAGCCCTTCACAAAGCAGCAGCGTCAGCCACTGAGCCGTGCGTCCTTGCCAGAGCGACAACGCAACCCATGCGCCCAGCGCCGCCACCAGCAACCACGGCGTAAATGACCAGACCTGCCAGAGCGAGCGACTCTCCCCCGACATCAGGCGATTCGGGGCCACATTCACAAACGGTAACGCGACCGCCGCTATGGCCACACAGGCCAACAGCAGCAGTACGCGGTTATGACATTTTATTGGCACAGCCCTGTCCTGTTACTTCACAAGCCCTTGTTGTTTCAGGAAATCGGCGGCCACTTTTTTGGCATCCAGTCCCTCAACGGCAATGCTGGCATTCAGCTGTTGCAGCGTTTTTGCATCCAGCTTTTCGAAGACCGGTTTGAGCCATTCAGCAATATCCGGGTACGCTTTAAGTACCGCTTCCCGTACGACAGGTGCCGGGGCGTAAATCGGCTGGACGCCTTTTGGATCGGTTAAGGTTTGCAGGCCAAGCGCCGCGACCGGGCCGTCGGTGCCGTAAGCCATCGCCGCATTAACGCCCGACGTTTGCTGCGCAGCGGCTTTGATGGTCACCGCGGTATCACCGCCCGCCAGAGAGAGCAGCTGGGCCTGATCCAGTTTGAAATCATAGGCTTTTTCAAACGCCGGCAGCGCATCCGGACGCTCAATAAACTCAGCGGAAGCCGCAAGCTTAAAGTCACCCTTCTCTTTCAGGTAGCGACTCAAATCCGCAAGCGAGGTCAGCTTTCCTTTCTCCGCCACGTCCTTGCGCACCGCGATGGTCCAGGTATTGTTGGCCGGCGCTGGCGTCAGCCAGACCAGCTTATTTTGCTCAGCGTCGAGTTTTTTGACTTTTTCATACCCGGCTTTGGCATTTTTCCACGCCGGATCGTTTTCATCTTTGAAGAAGAACGCGCCGTTGCCGGTGTATTCCGGGTAGATATCCAGCTCGCCGGAGGTAATCGCGCCGCGTACCACAGGCGTGGTTCCCAGCTGGACTTTATTGACGGTTTTAACACCGTGGCTTTCCAGTACCTGCAGAATAATGTTACCGAGCAACGCACCTTCGGTATCTATCTTGGAACCCACTTTTACCGGTTCTGCCGCCTGTAATGGCAGACTCAGCGCCGCCAGTAACACCGCTGAACCCAACATCCCCTTTGCAATCGTCATTCCACTGTCCTCATTTTTTTGCTGCCTTTTTCAGAGGCTTGAGAGAAAAGCGTAGCTTAAAACGGCGGAATTAACCGTCAAAATGCCTTTTTAACATAAGGTAAGACGCATCCCCCGCAAAGCGGGGGATGCAAGGGAGGGAAACGTCAGAGCAGCTCGAACTCGCCTTTATTAACGCGGGCGGAATCGACCCCGATAAAGACGTTAAACTTGCCTGGCTCCGCATCATATTTCATCTGCTGGTTCCAGAACTTCAGCGCATCCACGTCGATGGGGAAGCTGATGGTTTTGGTTTCGCCCGGCTTCAGGTTGACCTTCTCGAAGCCACGCAGCTGTTTCACCGGACGGCTCATGGAGGCGGTCACATCCTGGACGTACATCTGAATGACCGTTGCCCCTTCGCGTTTACCGGTGTTGCTCACCTCGACGCTTGCGGTAACTTTGCCGTCACGCTTCAGGGTCGGCGCAGACATTTTGACGTCAGAAACCTTGAAGGTGGTGTAGCTCAGACCGTAACCAAACGGATACAGCGGGCCGTTCGCTTCATCGAAGTAACGGGAGGTGTACTTATTCGGTTTGTCGGCGTTGTACGGACGGCCGGTATTCAGGTGGCTGTAGTAAACCGGGATCTGCCCGACCGAGCGCGGGAAGGACATTGGCAGCTTGCCTGACGGGTTGTAATCGCCAAACAGCACGTCGGCAATCGCGTTACCGCCTTCAGTACCGGCGAACCAGGTTTCCAGGATCGCGTCGGCCTGCTGGTCTTCTTTAACCAGCGCCAGCGGACGACCGTTCATCAGCACCAGCACCAGCGGCTTGCCGGTCGTCTTCAGGGCGGCAATCAGATCGCGCTGGCTTTGCGGAATGGTGATGTCGGTACGGCTGGAGGCCTCATGCGCCATCCCCTGCGCTTCACCCACTACCGCGACAACCACGTCAGATTGCTTAGCGGTGTTCACCGCTTCATCAATCATCTCTTTCGGCGAACGCGGATCGACCTTCACCGCCTCTTCGTACTGATTGAGGAAGGTGACAATGTCTTTATCATTGGTGACGTTCGCCCCTTTGGCGTAAACCACTTTCGCGTTCTCACCCACGGCGTTCTTGATACCGGTCAGCACCGTGACGGACTGATCGGCCACCCCCGCTGCAGACCAGCTCCCCATCACGTCGCGCTTGCTGTCAGCCAGCGGTCCCACCACGGCAATGGTGCCGGATTTCTTCAGCGGCAGCGTGTCGAGGCGGTTTTTCAGCAGCACCAGGCTTTCGCGTGCCACATCGCGAGCCTCTTTGCGGTGCAGACGGCTTTCCGCGTTGGTGTCTACCGGGTCAGAATCTTTCGGCCCCAGGTGGCTGTACGGGTCGTTAAACAGCCCCATATCATATTTCACGTTCAGCACGTGGCGCGTGGCGTCGTCCAGCTCCGCCATGGTCACCTTACCGCTCTTCACCAGCCCCGGCAGGTATTTGCTGTAGTACTCGTCGCTCATGCTCATGTTGATGCCGGACTTGAGCGCCACGCGTACCGCATCTTCCGGATCGGAGGCGGTACCGTGCTTAATGAGCTCTTTAATGGCGCCGTGGTCAGAGACGGTAATGCCCTTAAAGCCCCACTGGTCACGCAGAACGTCTTTCAGCAGCCACGAATCGGAGGTCGCCGGCGTGCCATTGAGGGAGTTCAGCGCCACCATCACCGCGCCGCTGCCGGCATCCAGCCCCGCTTTGTACGGTGGCATGTAGTCGTTGAACAGCCGCTGCGGGCTCATATCCACGGTGTTGTACTCTTTACCCCCTTCCACGGCGCCATAGGCCGCGAAGTGTTTGACGCTGGTCATCACCGCGTAGCGATCTGCCGGGCTCTTACCCTGCATCGCTTCCACCATGGTTTTCCCCATCGTGGCTGTTAAATAGGTATCTTCACCGAACCCTTCTGAGCCGCGGCCCCAGCGCGGATCGCGGGAGACGTCCACCATCGGTGCCCAGGTCATATTCAGGCCATCATCCGCCGCTTCATAGGCGGAAACGCGCCCCACGGTTTTCACCGCATCAAGGTTAAAGGACGATGCCAGACCAAGGCTAATCGGGAAGACGGTACGCTGACCGTGCACCACGTCATAGGCGAAGAACAGCGGAATTTTCAGGCGGCTGAGTTCCATCACCTGATCCTGCATTTTGCGGATATCCGGGCGGGTGACGGTGTTAAAAATAGCCCCGACCTGCCCGTCTTTGATCATCTCGCGGATGGCCTCTTTCGGGTTATCCGGGCCGACGCTGATAAGACGCAACTGGCCAATTTTCTCATCGACCGTCATTTTCTTGAGCAATTCCGTGACAAACGCGTCCCGGGCTTCAGGCGTGAGCGGGTGATTGCCAAACAAATCCTCTGCCAGCGCAGGTTGCAGCGCCAGGCTGACGGCGACACCTACAGAACATAGCCATTTCATGTCGTTTTACTCTCTCATCAATAACCGCCGGAAGAACTCGGCCAGACCGTGCGAAAAGCGCAGTGTGCCACAAACCCTCAGAACGTTGCAGGGTTATTCTCTGATTTTTCTCGTGAATACTCGACCGCTTAACAGTTAATCGCGCTATGCTTTACAGCGAGAAATTTGCCCCACCACAAGGAGTGGAAGATGTCTTCTGTTCGAACTCACGATAACACGACGTTTATTAACGAACTGTCGCGCCTGGTTGGCTCCTCTCACCTGCTTACCGACCCGGCAAAAACCGCCCGCTACCGTAAGGGCTTTCGTTCCGGTCAGGGCGAGGCGCTGGCGGTGGTGTTTCCCGGCACGCTGCTTGAACTCTGGCGCGTCCTGAGCGCCTGCGTGGCCGCCGACAAAATTATTCTCATGCAGGCGGCTAACACCGGCCTGACTGAAGGCTCAACGCCGAACGGCAACGATTACGATCGTGACATCGTGATCATCAGCACCCTTCGTCTCGACAAACTGCATCTGCTGGATAAAGGCGAGCAGGTGCTCGCGTTCCCTGGCACGACGCTCTACTCCCTTGAAAAAGCGCTTAAGCCGCTGGGACGCGAACCGCATTCGGTCATTGGCTCATCCTGTATTGGCGCCTCCGTGATCGGCGGGATCTGCAATAACTCCGGCGGTTCGCTGGTGCAGCGCGGCCCGGCTTACACCGAGATGTCACTTTTTGCCCGTATCGACGAAAACGGCAAGCTGACCCTGGTCAACCATCTGGGCATTGATCTTGGCGTTACGCCGGAGCAGATCCTGAGTAAGCTCGACGACGATCGGGTGAAAGATGAAGACGTCCAGCACGACGGTCGTCATGCTCACGACCACGATTACATCACCCGCGTACGGGATATCGAAGCGGATACCCCGGCACGTTACAACGCCGACCCTGACCGCCTGTTTGAATCTTCGGGCTGTGCGGGCAAGCTGGCTGTTTTTGCCGTGCGCCTCGACACCTTCCCGGCCGAGAAAAAACAGCAGGTGTTCTACATCGGCACCAATCAGCCGGACGTGCTGACCGAGATCCGTCGTCATATTCTGGGCGAGTTCGCTCACCTGCCGGTGGCGGGCGAGTACATGCACCGTGATATTTACGACATCGCGGAACGCTACGGCAAAGATACGTTCCTGATGATCGACAAGCTCGGCACCGATAAAATGCCGTTCTTCTTCACCATGAAGGGCCGTACCGACGCGATGCTGGAAAAAGTGCCGCTGTTTAAACCCCACTTTACCGACCGCTTTATGCAGAAACTGGGCAACGTCTTCCCGTCACATCTGCCGGAGCGGATGAAAACCTGGCGCGATAAGTACGAGCATCACCTGCTGCTGAAAATGGCCGGGGACGGAATTGCCGAAGCGCAAACCTGGCTCAGTGAATTCTTCAAAACTGCCGAAGGCGATTTCTTTGCCTGTACCCCTGAAGAGGGCAGCAAAGCCTTCCTGCACCGTTTCGCCGCCGCGGGTGCCGCCATTCGTTATCAGGCGGTGCATTCAGACGAGGTGGAAGACATTCTGGCGCTGGATATCGCCCTTCGCCGCAACGATACCGAGTGGTTTGAACACCTGCCGCCGGAAATCGACAGCAAGCTGGTCCACAAGCTCTATTACGGCCACTTTATGTGCTACGTCTTCCACCAGGATTACATCGTTAAGAAAGGGGTCGATGCGCACGCGCTGAAAGAGCAGATGCTCGCGCTGCTGCACGCGCGAGGCGCACAATATCCTGCGGAACATAACGTGGGGCATCTTTATAAGGCTCCTGACGCACTTAAGCAGTTTTATCGCGAGAATGACCCCACAAACAGCATGAACCCCGGCATTGGTAAAACAACGCGGAATAAATACTGGAAAGAGAGTCCTGACGCGGAGCAGCCCGTGACGCAAGCGTCTGATTAATTCCCACAGCCAAATTTGAGAGATTGTTAAGCGCGCCTTAATCGTACTAGAGTAGCGTTCTGTCGCCGGAGAAACGTTTCTCCGGCATCTGTTACGAGGAGCAGGCACATCATGTCGGCTGTTGATATTTTATCCGAAACCGAAGTGGAAGTGCGCGATGCCCTTCCCGACGATGTGCATGCTATCGCCGCTATCTACGCCTGGCATGTGCTTCACGGGCGCGCATCCTTTGAAGAAGTTCCCCCCACCGTTGATGAAATGCGTCAGCGAATGAAAAGCGTGGCCGAGAATGGCTTACCGTGGCTTGTCGCGCTGTATCGCGGCATCGTCGTAGGCTACTGCTACGCGACGCCTTACCGTCCGCGCCATGCCTATCGCTACACTCTGGAAGAGTCGATTTACGTGGATGCGAGTACTACCGGTCGTGGTTTTGGCTCCGTCCTGATGGATGCGCTGATCGCCCGCTGCGAGCAAGGACCGTGGCGGCAGATGATTGCCGTTGTGGGGGATGGCAACAACAATGCCGGCTCGTTACGGTTGCATAAGAAATACGGCTTCGAAATCGTCGGTCAGTTACGCAGCGTCGGGTATAAGAAAGGTGACTGGCGGGATACGGTGATCATGCAGCGCTCACTCAATGACGGAGACTGGACGCTGCCGGAGTAAGGCGCAGCGAGGTCTGTTGCCCTCTCCCGTGGGAGAGGGCGAAAACACAGTCATCAGCAATCCGGCTCAGTCGTTCTGGGCGGTTGCCATCTGCTCCGCTTTCTGCTTTTTGTAGGTCAACGCCGCGGCCGGTACCGGCTGCACTTTCCCCGTCTCAATCCAGGTACGCAGTCGGCTTGCATCCGCGAAGTGGGTGTATTTACCAAAGGCATCCATCACCACCAGCGCCACCGGTTTACCGTTGAATACGGTACGCATCACCAGGCAGTGTCCCGCCGCGTTAGTAAACCCGGTTTTCGTTAACTGAATATTCCAGTTATCCCGGTACACCAGATGGTTAGTATTACGGAACGGCAGCGAATAGGCCGGGTTCGCAAAGGTCGCCATCTCTTCACGGGTCGTACTGAGCTGACCAATCAGCGGGTACTGTTTGCTGGCAATCAGCAGTTTTGTCAGGTCGCGGGCCGTGGAGACGTTGTGAATCGACAGGCCAGTCGGCTCGACGTAACGGGTATTGGTCATCCCCAGCGATTTGGCTTTTGCGTTCATCGCACGAATAAATGCGTCATAGCCACCCGGATAGTGGTGGGCCAGGCTCGCCGCCGCGCGGTTTTCAGAAGACATCAGCGCCAGCAGCAGCATGTTTTTACGGCTGATTTCGCTGTTCAGTCGCACGCGAGAGTAGATCCCTTTCATCTCCGGCGTATGGCTGATATCCACTTTCAGTTTTTCGTCCAGCGGCAGATGTGCATCAAGCACTACCATCGCGGTCATTAATTTGGTAATCGAAGCGATCGGGCGTACCAGATCCGGATGGCTCGCGTAAATCACCTTATTGGTGTTGAGATCAACAATCATCGCACTGCCGGAAGCGATTTGCGGCTGGGCAGCAGCGGTGGTCACGGCGGGCGTTTTGGCGATCGCTGGCGCGGCAGCGGACGCTCCCAGCAACAGGGCCAGGCTAAGTAAAGAGACTCGGAATTTCAGCATGGTGAGACTTCTGATAATTATTCACGCACGTTATGACGTACACCGCCTGTGTCGATGGAGAAACGCAGGCTGGCTTCGGCATCATAGCGGTCACCGGGCTTTGTCGCCAGAGGATAATCGTGAACAGATGCTGCATTGCTGGCATTTACGCCAGCAATGCAGTGAGCCTAGAAGAGACGGTATCCATAACCCCACAGAATAACCGTCAGAGCCAGTAGCGCTTCCAGCACCAGCACGCCGATAGCGAGCGTTGAACTGGAGAAGCTCAGGCCCTCTTCTTTATTGATATTGAGGAAGGTTGGTACCCCCAGATACAGCAGATAACCGGTGTAAAAGAGGGCAATAGTACCGATCAGCGCGCACAACCAGACCAGTGGATACAACGCCACAATACCGCTTAAGAACAGCGGTGTCGCGACATACCCGGCGAAAACCATACAGTGTGCCAGCGATGGACGTTGCGGATAGTTACGCGCCATCCAGTGAATGACACGCCCCATGACAGCCACACCCGCCAGCATCAGGCCATAAAAGAGAATGGCCAGTGAAAGACCGGTAAACCAGGAAAGCTGAACCACGGTGCCATCACCAAAGTTCCAGCCGATTTGTGTTGTGCCAATAAACGCGCAGATTACAGGCACCGCTGCCATCAGCAGCACATGATGCGTGTAATGATGCGAGACCGTTTCGTTCTCCGTTTTGATGACATGCATTTCACGATCGGGATGGGAGAAAAGTCCCCAGACATGGTTCATAACGCCCCCTTGTTGTCGGCCCGTCAGCAATATCTTAAGTATAATGCAGGCCTGAGATTATTTTATGTACAGTGGGAAATTTCCGTTGATTGCCCCGTTATTGATTCATGGGGTATATGATTAACCGAGGCATAATAAGGGAGATGACATTGACGTAATGGATATCAACAGTCTTATTGAACAATATGGATACGCTGCACTGGTCGTTGGCAGCGTGGCGGAAGGAGAAACCATCACGCTGCTCGGCGGGGTGGCCGCGCATCAGGGGTTACTCAAATTCCCGCTTGTTGTTGCCGCAGTCGCACTCGGCGGGATGATTGGCGATCAGCTGCTCTACTTTCTGGGACTGCGCTTTGGCCCCATGCTTTTGAAGCGCTTTTCAAAGCACCGCAAGAAAATTCACCGTGCCCAACGGCTTATCCAGCGTCACCCTTACCTGTTCGTGATTGGCACCCGTTTTATGTACGGCTTTCGGATTATCGGCCCAATACTGATTGGCGCCAGCCATTTACCGCCGAAAATTTTCCTGCCGCTGAACATTCTTGGCGCGATTGCCTGGGCCCTGATCTTTACCACGCTCGGTTATGTGGGTGGAGAAGTGATTGGTCCGTGGCTGCATAATGTTGACCAGCATCTGAAGCACTGGGCATGGGTTATCCTGATTGTCGTGGCGGTAATTGCGGTCCGGCTGTGGCTGAAGCATCGGGAAAAGACGCGGGATGAAGAGTAAGTGCAATGGCGCCCTCTCGCACAAAGAGAGGGCGAAAAGTTTCTACCCGGCGGGCTTAAATTGCGGATTCGCCAGCATAAAACCGCCGTCGACAATAAATGATTGCCCGGTAGCATAGCTGGCGTCACCGTCACACAGCCACGCCACCAGGCTGGCAATCTCTTTGGTATGCCCCGGCCGCGCGAGCGGGATCGCGGGCATCGAACCGGCCTTCACTTCACTGTCGTCCATGTCATTCATTGGCGTGGCAATGGCACCTGGCGCAACGGCATTCACCAGGATGTTATGCTCGACCAGCTCCAGCGCCATGGATTTGGTTAATCCGCCCAGGGCATGCTTGGCCGCCGTATACGCACTGGCATCCGGTAAAGGCGTGTGTTCATGCACCGAGGTAATGTTCACAATTCTCCCCCCCTCTCCCTGCTTCACCATCTGACGCGCAGCGATCTGCGAACAGAGAAACGCGCCATCCACGTCAACGGTAAAAATCCCCCGCCACTCCTCAAACGGCATGTCGAGAAACGGCGCTTTGGTCATCGCCCCGGCATTGTTGACCAGCACGTCCAGCCGACCAAAGCGCGTAATTAACGTTTCAATGGCCTGCGCGCCCTGCGGGAGAGTGCTTAAATCAAGTTGAACCGCCTCTGCACGCCGCCCCTTCGCCTCGACTTCGCGGCAGGTTTCCAGCGCACCTTTTTCGTCAGAATGCCAGGTGACGCCGATATCAAACCCTCGTTCAGCCAGCATCAGGGCCGTGGTTTTCCCAATTCCGGAATCCGATGCGGTAACAATCGCGACTTTGGTCATACTCACCTCCAGAAAAGCTGCAAAGAGGTAAGTATAGATAATCGCGCTTTTTAGCCCTGATGATAGCCGCCCCCCAGCGCCGAGGTCAGCTGCAGCGTGGCGTCAACGTACTGGCCTTTGAGCATCACCCCGGTGAGCTGCTCCCTGAGGGCCGGTATTCTGGCCTCACTCACGCGGGAGCCGGCGATAATGCCGGCGCGAAAGCGGGCCTGAGCCAGTGCAACAACGCGGGCAGCCTCTTTTTCGACACGCTGCTGGTGCTGGTTTTTGGCGGTCAGTGTTTCGACTTCGCTGGCCGTGCGCGCCACCTGATTCACCGCATCCACCACCGCTTTGTTATAACGCGCGACGGAGAGATTGTTCTGCGCCTGGGCAATATCCAGCTCGGCGTTTAGCCTGCCGCTGTCGAAAATGGGCAACGTCAGCCCGGCGGTGACGCCCATCTGCTGCGCAGAAGAGCGGAACAAATCGCTCAGGTGCAGGGCATCCTGCTGTAAGAAAGCCATCAGATTCACATCGGGATAGAAGGCTGCTCTGGCGGCCTCAACGTCACTCATGGAGGCCTCGATATACCAGCGAGCCTCCTGCAAATCCGGTCGACGTGCCAGCAGTTCATACCCCAGCGTGGCCGGGAGCGAGGCTTCTACTGTGGGTAAGGCGTGGCGTGTAAGCGTCACTGAGGAGGTGTTCGTCAGGGCGCTCAGACGCGCCTCAACGGCTTTCATTTTTCCGTTCACCTCTGCCAGCTGCTCGTCAGTTTTGCTGGCGTTGATGTCGGTCTCGACGCCCTCAACGGAAGAGGTGATCCCATGCTGATACAGTTCGCGGTCGGCTGCAATAATCGTGTCCTGCTGGTGTTTAATCTCCGTGAGGACATCCCCCACCGCGGCCTGGGTTTGCCACGCCCAGTAAAGACGTGCGACGCTGCTGGCAAGCAGTTGCCGGGTTTGCTCAAGCTCCGCTTTTTGCGCGTTTACCCGGCCAATTCGGGCTTCAACCCGTGCACGATTTTTCCCCCACAAATCGAGATCCCAGCCCGCGCTCAGACCAAAAGTACCGTTGGTGTACCACGGTCCGGTGGTTCCCGCCGCCGGATCGGTTATCGCAAAGGGCCCCATCAGCCCCTCGGCCGACATTTTTTGCCGTTCAGCATCCGCTGAGAAATCAATTTCCGGCCCTCCGGCGGCCAGGGTGGCTTTTGCCTGCGCTTCCGCCAGCGTGATGCGCTGACGGGCAATTTGCATATCCGGCGCATCGTTCAGCGCCTTCGCAATCAGCGAATTGAGTTCAGGATCGTTATACGTTTTCCACCATGCATCTTTCGGCCACGCGGTATGGCTCAGCGTAGTATTCACCGCAGCCGTTGTTGATTGCATATTTACAGGGGAAACCGAGGCATGTTCCGGCGCGCAGGCCACCAGAATAAAAACCAGGGGAATACTCAGAGATAAAGGTTTCATTACGCCATTCACGCGAAAAATAAAGGCGCAACTTACGCCAGACGTCGCTCTTTTTTTTAGTAACGCGTGGCAACCCGCAATTTGTCATACATTTTCATACTCAGAAAATTATTCATCATAAGAATGAATTAAATGAGTGAATTCATCTTCATTATAAATTCACTGCTACACTTACTTTCGACAAACAGACGCGGGAGAAGCGAATGAAAATATTACTGTGGGTTATTTTAATTATATTTCTGATAGGGCTGCTGGTGGTAACCGGTGTATTCAAGATGATTTTCTGATTTCATTGCCCGGCTCAGCGCCGGGCAAATTCACATCATTATGCTTTCAGGGAAGCGCCTTTTGTGGCAATAACCTCTTTATACCAGTAGAAGCTTTTCTTACGACTGCGCGCTAACGTCCCTTTTCCACTGTCATCACGATCGACATAAATAAAGCCATAGCGTTTTGAGAGTTCTGCTTTAGACGCACTGACCAGATCGATCGGCCCCCAACTGGTGTAACCCATTACCTCCACACCATCTTCAATGGCTTCACGCACCTGTACCAGGTGGTCGTTAAGGTAGCTAATGCGGTAATCATCCTGCACTACGCCGTCAGCATCCGGCGTGTCTTTCGCGCCCAGACCGTTTTCCACGATAAACAGCGGCTTTTGATAGCGATCCCAGAGCACGTTCAGCAGGGTACGCAGGCCGACAGGGTCAATCTGCCAGCCCCACTCGGAACTAGCCAGATGCGGGTTAGGTACCATGCTAAGGATATTGCCCCGAGCCTGCTCATTAAGCGCCTCATCCGCGGTGACACATCCCGTCATGTAGTAACTGAACGAGATAAAATCGACGGTCGATTTCAGCGCCTCACGATCGGCATCGGTGATATCAATCTGGATATCGTTATCGCGGAAGAAGCGCTGCATATACCCCGGATAAACACCACGGCACTGCACATCGCCAAAAAATTGCCAGGCGCGGTTTTCCTGCAGTGTTTCCAGGACATCTTCCGGCTTGCAGGTCAGCGGATACATCAGACCGCCCAGCAACATGTTGCCAATCCGGGCGTCTGCAATGATCTCATGGCAGGCTTTCACTGCCAGCGCGCTAGCCACCAGTTGATGATGGATAGCCTGATACACCTCACCTTTGCTGCTGGTTTCCGGCAGGCCGACGCCGGTCATCGGTGCATGCAGAGACATATTGATCTCATTGAACGTCAGCCACAGCTTTACCTTCGTTTTGTAGCGCGTAAATACGGTACGGGCATAGCGCTCAAAGAACCCAATGGTCTGACGACTGGCCCAGCCTCCGTACTGCTTCACCAACCCCCACGGCATTTCGTAATGCGACAGTGTGACAAGCGGCGTGATGTTGTGCGCGGCCAGTTCGTCAAACAGTTTGTCGTAAAAAGCCAGCCCCGCTTCGTTAGGGTGCTGCTCGTCGCCGTTCGGGAAAATGCGTGTCCAGGCAATGGAAACGCGCAGGCAGCTAAAGCCCATCTCGGCGAACAGTTTGATGTCCTCGGGGTATCGATGATAGAAATCAATCGCGATATCCTTGATGCCGCTGTCGCCCTCGACGCGCTCAACCACCGGGCCAAAAACTCCCTGCGGCTGGACGTCAGAGGTGGACAACCCTTTACCGTCTTCCCGATAAGCGCCTTCTACCTGATTCGCGGCAACCGCACCGCCCCATAAAAAATCATCCGGGAAAGTCTTCATTCCATTCTCCTGTTATTGATGGTTTACGCTGAGTAACGGTGCTCCCGCATTCACGGAGGTTGCCGCCACGGTCACCACTTCGCGGTACTCGTCGCTATTACTGATAATAATCGGGGTCGCCAGGTCGTATCCGGCATCGATAATCGCCTGACGATCAAACTCCAGCAGCAGATCCCCCGGCTGTACCTTGTCCCCCACCTTCACATGAGCGGTAAATGGCTTGCCGTCGAGCTTCACGGTGTCGATACCTACGTGGATTAACACTTCAATACCGTTGTCACTGAGCAGGCCGATGGCGTGTTTGGTCTGGAAAAGCGAAGCTACAACGCCAGCAAAAGGGGAAACCACTTTGTTATCTGAAGGAATAATGGCAACCCCGCTGCCCAGCAGGCCGCTGGCAAAGGTGGTATCCGGCACGTGATCGAGCGCCAGAACGGTACCGGTCATCGGGGATAACACGTCGTTTTCCCCGACCGACACTGCAGAATCAGGCATTGTGCGCCCCGGCATACCGGCCACCAGCGTCAGGCCACAGCTCAGTACCAGCGCAACCACCGTACCAATAACGCCGCCCCACAGCGTGGCATTCACCCCACCCGGCGGGATCATTTGTGCGATGGTAAAGATATTCGCGAAGCCGAAGGAATAAACGTGGGTATCGCTGAAGCCGACAATCGCCCCGCCGATAGCACCAGCGACACAACCAAAGATAAACGGACGGCGCAGCGGCAGGTTTACGCCATACACGGCTGGCTCGGTGATGCCAAAGATCCCGGCCGTGACGGATGAGCCTGCCAGCATTTTCTGGCGGGCATCGTGGGTACGCAGGAAAATGCCCAGCGCCGCACCCACCTGACCAAATACTGCTGGCAGCAACATGGGCAGCATCGAGTCATGCCCCAGTACCGCCAGGTTATTAATCATCAGCGGCACCAGCCCCCAGTGCAGGCCAAAAATTACGCATACCTGCCACAGTGCCCCCATTGCCGCCCCCGCCAGCCACGGTGCCAGCACATAGATCCCCTGATAGCTGTTCGCCAGTATCTGACTCAGCCAGGTCGCCAGCGGACCAATGACCAGGAACGTCAGTGGAACAGTAACGCCTAAACAGATCAGCGGAGCGAAGAAGTTTTTCATCGATGATGGCAGCCACCTGGTGCTCTGCTTTTCCAGCCAGCAGCTTACCCACGAAGCGAGAATAATCGGGATCACCGATGTGCTGTAGTTGAACCAGGTAACCGGAATACCAAGAAAGGCTTCCGATACCGCCCCCGGCTGTTGGCTCGCATTAAAGGCGGCGATCATCATCGGATGGGTAAGCGCCCCGCCGATCACCATGGTAATAAACGGGTTGCCGCCGAATTTTTTCCCGGCCGTATAGCCCAGCACCAGCGGGAAGAAGAAGAACAGCGCGTCGCTTGCGGCAAACCAGATTTTATAGGTGCCACTTTCAGTCGTGAGCCAGCCGCAAACCACGGCCAGCGCAAGCAGCCCTTTTAAAATACCGGACGCAGCAAGGATGCCAATAAACGGCGTGAAGATCCCGGAAACGATGTCGATCAGACGGCCCAGCAGGTTGCCTTTTTCCATCTTATCGTCCACCACAGGGGTATCATCTGTCAGCCCTGCTTCCTTGCGTACCGCCAGCCACACATCATGCACATGGTTACCAATCACGACCTGAAACTGACCGCCGCTTTCGACTACCATGATCACCCCCGGGTTTTTCTTTAACCCTTCCGCATCCGCTTTTTGATTCTCTTTCAGTTTGAAGCGAAGCCGGGTGGCGCAGTGAACAAGGCTGACGATGTTCGCTTTCCCGCCAACGTGCCCGAGAATATCCTGTGCTAAAGCCTGGTATTCCATCTCGATTTCCTTACATCCGATGCCCGAAGGCACCTGTTGACTGAGTACAAAATAAAAAAACCCGAGAACGGTCTTTTTTCAAAGACCGCACCCGGGTTTTGCCTGCATTATGCAGTAACAATCCCATTGTTGAGGCTTAGCGCCCCTCTTTTCTTACCCGCTCAATATGAATCGCGAGGAACATAATTTCTTCGGTTGTCAGCTCACGCTGATAGCTCTTATTCAGATGCTGCGCGATTTTCTCTGCGCATTTCCAGGCTTTAGCGTAATTGTCCTTTACCGCCGTATGCAACGAAACATCATCATCTTCTACCACGGTGCGGGTAAGCATCCGCTGAGCAAAAAATTTCAGATGGGTGACAAAACGCTGATAACTGAGCGACTCTTCGTCATACTCAAGCTGTAGCTGATACTTCACCAGTTGCAGGATCTCCTGCATCACCCGCGTCACGTGCATCACTTCCGGCATTTCGCTATTCAGTTGCGCCGTCACCAGATGCAGCGCGATAAACCCGGCTTCATCCTCCTCGAGTTCAACATTCAGGCGTTTGGCGATAATGGCCCGCGCCTCCTGCCCTAATTCGAACTCCTTCGGATAGAGACGTTTAATATCCCACAGCAGCACATTTTTGATTGCCAGCCCTTTCTTTTGGCGTTCAATCGCAAAGTAGCAGTGGTCCGTTAAGGTGATATACAAACTGTCCTGCAGTTTCCCCAGCCGCTGCGCTGCCTGCCCAATAATGCAGTCACAGGTGGTCATCACCTCAAGCGGGATCTGGCTGAGCAGCTCTCCGAGTCGACGCATCAACTCATCGCTTTGTAATGCAAACACCTTTTCAATAAGCGCGGTATCCAGTTCATCACCGACGCGTTTCTGGAACCCCAGCCCACGCCCCATCACGACCTGTTCACATCCGCGTTCATCCTGAACAACCACCACATTATTATTAAGAATTTTGGCGATTTTCATCGGAACCCCAGAAACAAAAAAACCTGACCTCCGGCAGATGCCAGAAAATCAGGTTTTGCCTGCCTAAGCAGTAACAATCCAGTTCTGGCACTCTATCAGTTTCATTCGTAGCCTCAATATGTCACGAGTTAGAAACGTGACGCAGATCGAACTTGCTACGGTGATCTCAGAAGGTCACCACCGTTTTCAGCTCAGTTACCCAGGCATCCTGCGTGTGGGAAACCCCACCAGGATGGTGCCAGTATTGAATGCCCGGCTGTAGCTCCAGCCATGACAGCGGACGAAAGCGATAGTAGAACTCACCGTTCAGCGAATGGTCCGGCACAGGATGGTATGCCGGATCGTTATAATCGGAAGCCCCGCTCAGGCTATTCAGGTAGCGTTGGTTGCGTGCGTACTGGCTGCTCATATCAATCCAGGTCAGACCGAAGCCAATCCAGTCTTGTGGACGCGCATTAAACAACCCACGGTATCGCAGAGAGGCTGCGTATACCTGGTGCATAGAGTTCGTGCGTTGATCGGCAAGACTCATGCTGAAAGAGGCGCTCAACCCACGATTCGGATCATTTTGATGTTGGGTCAGTTGCTGGTTTAGCCCGGCATACATAAACCAGGTGCGGTTGTGCTTATCAAATCCATCCGGGTCGCTCGCACCCGCCCCACCGGATTTACCCCGGTAAAAATCGGTTTGCGGCGCATTGGTAAACACTACGCCCAGATTGTACGCGCCCGGCAGACCGTTGATATGCGGACGCGCTTCGATTTCAACCGGGAGTAATATTCCTTTGCTGCCCTTTGTTGACCAGCTCCAGGCATGGCTGCGGCTTGACGCGTCCGGGTTTTGCTCCATCACACCGCCTTTTATGGTCAGCGTGGGCGTTACTTTATACGCTAGCGTGGAGCCCCAGGTATGTACGTTCCAGTTGTTCCAGGTCAGTGAGTTGGCAGATTTCCCGCCGCACTGCGAGAGCAACTGGAAGTCACACGGAATGATTTGATCAAAGGTTTGCACTTTGTTCATCATCCCGATGCGCCAGGTAAGACGCCGATCGTCAAAACTGCGGGCAAAGGTGAGCCAGCCCAGGCGGGTAATCGACTGCCCTCCCCAGCTTTCCTGGGTCAGGTCGTTAAAGTTAACGCGCGGATCCTGAACACGCCTGGTGGTGAGATCGTCATTGTGATTACGGTTGACGATATTTCCTTCGATCCGCGCATCCGGCACGCCTGTCCAGCGCTCCAGATCCTGATTAAAGGTCAGCGCAAACTGATCAATATACGCCACGTGAGAATCGTGGTTATAGCCGCCACCTCCGTTCCAGGCGATTTCGTTCAGATAGCCCAGATTATAAGTAAACCCGTTATCGTTAATGATCTTGCGGATGCCGCCCATATCGCCCAGGAGAGGGTCCGGTGGCGCTTCAAAACCTAACACCGTTCCATTCCATTCCTGTGCCCCTGATAAAGGGGGGAATGTTATTAAGGCGAGCGCGCACAGTGTAGTGTGTATATTTTTATATGCCATCATAACAACCTGTGAGTGAGTATTGAGTGCGTAAGCCGTCGCAGGAAAATTCTCTTTTCCTGTCGCGATTTAATTATTCATTTCAGTGAAAGACGTCAGTAAAAATTGTTACGCCAAATTTCTCTCCTGCGTAAATGACAGGCAAAAAAAAACCTAAGCGCTCCACAGCGATACGTGCTGTGAAACGCTTAGGTTTTGCCTGTTAACCAGTAACAATCCTGCGTTGAATACAGTGGCACCTTAACATCGTGGCGTCACGTTGAAAACCTGCTTTGTTTTATATTTTAAAAAAGTGTGAGCAAATTAACGCTTATTATTTGAACTGAATCACCCGTGCAATATCAGCGGAAGTCTGCAGCGTGCGGATCTCCTGAAATAACCCCAGCGCTTCACTGTACTCTTTGCGTAAATAACTGAGCCACTGCTTAATTCGCGCGACGTGATATAACCCGGTATCACCCTGTTTTTCGAGGCGACTGTATTTTTTCAGCAGCGCGACCACATCAGCCCACGGCATACGTGGTTCGTTATATTTAATCACCCGGCTGAGGTTTGGTACGTTAAGCGCGCCGCGGCCAATCATCACCGCATCGCAGCCAGTCTCTTTCAGGCACGCCTGCGCGCTTTCGTAATCCCAGATTTCCCCGTTGGCAATAACGGGAATGGTGAGTCTTTTGCGGATCTCGCCAATCGCCTGCCAGTTAATACGTTCGGCTTTATAGCCATCTTCTTTGGTGCGGCCATGCACCACCAGCTCAGTGGACCCGGCCTGCTGCACGGCATCGGCAATCTCAAATTGCCGCGCGTCGCTGTCCCATCCAAGACGCACCTTTACCGTCACCGGCAGATGCGACGGTACAGCCTCACGCATGGCTTTTGCGCCACGGTAAATCAGCTCCGGATCTTTCAGCAAGGTGGCACCGCCACCGCTGCCATTCACCAGTTTGGATGGGCAACCGCAGTTGAGATCAACCCCAAAGGAACCAAGCTCTACGGCACGAGCCGCGTTCTCCGCCAGCCATTCGGGATACTGACCCAGTAGCTGAATGCGCACCAGCGTGCCGGAAGAGGTGCGGCTCTGATGATGCAGTTCCGGGCAAAGGCGATAGAATGATTTTACTGGCAACAACATATCGACCACGCGCAAAAACTCCGTCACGCAGAGATCGTAGTCGTTCACCTCGGTCAGAAGCTCGCGCACGAGAGAGTCGAGCACGCCTTCCATTGGGGCCAGTAAAACACGCATAGCAGTACCTGTGAAAAAAGACGCGCTATAGTAGCCGCTCTCCCGGCGTGAGGAAAGCCCGGCGGTTAACCCGGTGAGGTTATACCAGACGTTCCATTTCGGAATGTCTGGTATGCTCAAAATTCATGATGTGATCCGTGGCACATTTTTAGGTTTAATTGTATGATGAATGCGTTTCATCAAGGACTTTCACCATGAGAAAATCATTGAACATTATCTGGCAATATCTTCGCGCATTCGTCCTGATTTACGCCTGCCTGTATGCCGGAATCTTTATCGCATCCCTGCTTCCCATCACCATTCCCGGCAGCATCATCGGAATGTTGATCCTCTTTGTTTTGCTGGCATTGCAAATTCTGCCTGCCAGATGGGTTAACCCTGGCTGCTTTGTCCTTATTCGCTATATGGCGCTGCTGTTCGTGCCTATCGGCGTCGGGGTTATGCAGTATTTTGATTTGCTCCAGGCGCAGTTCGGACCCATTGTGGTCTCCTGCGCGGTCAGTACGCTGGTGGTTTTCCTGGTAGTAAGCTGGAGTTCGCATCTGGTGCATGGCGAACGTAAAGTGGTTGGGCAGAAAGGAACAAAACAATGATGGCCAATATCTGGTGGTCGCTGCCGTTAACGCTGGCAGTGTTCTTCGCCGCACGCAAACTCGCCGCACGTTTCAAAATGCCGTTACTTAATCCGCTGCTGGTGGCGATGGTGGTGATTATCCCGTTCCTGCTTCTCACCGGCATTCCTTATGAACGCTACTTTGCCGGCAGCAAAATTTTGAACGACCTTCTGCAGCCGGCCGTGGTGGCGCTCGCCTTTCCTTTATATGAGCAATTGCACCAGATCCGCGCCCGCTGGAAATCCATCATTACCATCTGTTTTGTCGGGAGCCTGGTGGCGATGATCACCGGCACCTCGGTGGCGCTGTTGATGGGCGCGTCTCCGCAAATTGCGGCCTCTATTCTGCCTAAGTCGGTCACCACGCCTATCGCGATGGCCGTGGGCGGCAGCCTGGGGGGGATTCCGGCCATCAGCGCCATGTGTGTGATATTCGTGGGGATCCTCGGCGCGGTCTTTGGACATACCCTGCTGAATGCGATGCGTATCCATACCAAAGCGGCACGAGGTCTGGCGATGGGTACCGCGTCGCACGCCCTGGGCACCGCGCGCTGCGCTGAACTGGATTATCAGGAAGGGGCGTTTAGCTCACTCGCACTGGTGATCTGCGGGATTATCACCTCCCTGCTCGCACCGTTTATTTTCCCGCTGATTGTGGCGGTCATGGGTTAAAATTTGCGATGCGTCGCGCAAATTTCATTTTGTTTTCATAAGTTGCATACATAATGAGAAGTGGATCACATATAAAGCCCCAGCGGCTCCGTAAACTACCGATCCATTAACCTTTATGAGGCAAACGCCATGCATCCACGTTTTCAAGCTGCTTTCGCCCAGCTTGCAGAGAATGTGCAATCAGCTCTGGCCCCGATTCTGGCGGATGAGCATTTCCCGGCCCTGCTGACGGCTGAACACGTCACGGCACTGAAAGAAGCCACAGGGCTGGACGACGACGCGCTGGCCTTCGCGCTGCTGCCGCTGGCGGCAGCCTGCGCCCGCGCCGATCTCTCTCATTTCAACGTCGGTGCGATTGCACGCGGCGTAAGCGGAACCTGGTACTTCGGTGGCAACATGGAGTTCCTCGGCGCGACCATGCAGCAGACCGTTCACGCGGAACAAAGCGCCATCAGCCACGCCTGGCTGCGCGGTGAACAAGCGCTGAGCGCCATTACCGTTAACTACACCCCTTGCGGCCACTGCCGCCAGTTCATGAACGAGCTGAACAGCGGGCTGGAGTTACGCATCAATCTGCCAGGCCGTGCGCCGCATACCCTCGGGGATTACCTGCCTGACGCGTTTGGTCCGAAAGATCTCGACATCAAAACGCTGCTGATGGATGAACAGGATCACGGTTTTGCCCTTTCCGGTGATGCGCTGAGCGAAGCCGCGATTCGTGCGGCGAACAAGAGCCACACGCCATACAGTCACTCCCCAAGCGGTGTGGCGCTGCAGTGTCGTGATGGTCGCATCTTCACCGGAAGCTATGCCGAAAACGCCGCCTTTAACCCGACGCTGCCACCGCTTCAGGGCGCCCTGAATTTGCTGAGCCTCAATGGCTATGACTACCCGGACATTCAGCGCGCTATTCTGGCAGAGAAAGCCGACGCGCCGTTGATCCAGTGGGATGCCACCGCCGCAACGCTGAAAGCGCTCGGCTGCTCAACTATTGACCGTTTTTTGCTTGCGTAATGCCTCCGGCGGGCAGAAATGCCCGCCGCTTTGCTGAAAAACCCCTCAGTTGATTCGCTGTTTCTTGCGCTAACCAGGCGGGTAAAGTAGCCTGAGTTAAATTTCACCTTCGGTACGAGCCATCTGCATGTTAAAGCGCGCTTTTTACAGCCTGTCTGTCCTGGTCGGCATACTGCTGTTGATCGTGCTGGGTCTTGATCGCTGGATGAGCTGGAAAACGGCTCCGTATATCTTTGACGACCTGCAGGACCTGCCCTATCGTCAGGTCGGCGTTGTGCTGGGTACCGCCAAGTATTACCGCACCGGGGTGATTAATCAGTATTACCGTTACCGCATTCAGGGCGCGCTGAACGCGTATAACAGCGGCAAAGTGAATTACCTGCTGCTGAGCGGCGATAATGCGCTGCAAAGCTATAACGAACCGGTCACCATGCGCAAAGACCTGATTGCCGCTGGCGTCGATCCGGCCGATATCGTGCTCGACTACGCCGGGTTCCGTACTCTGGATTCCATTGTGCGTACGCGCAAGGTGTTCGATACCAACGATTTCATCATCATCACCCAACGCTTCCACTGCGAACGGGCGCTGTTTATCGCGCTGCATATGGGTATCCAGGCGCAGTGCTACGCCGTGCCGTCGCCTAAAGATATGCTGAGCGTCCGCGTACGTGAGTTTGGCGCGCGTTTTGGCGCTCTGGCCGATCTGTACATCTTCAAACGTGAACCGCGCTTTTTAGGTCCGCTGGTACCCATTCCGGCGATGCATGAAGTGCCGGAAGATGCGCAGGGCTACCCGGCCGTCACGCCAGAACAACTGCTTGATATGCAGAAAAAAGAGAAAAAATAGCCTCGCCTTTATACTTTCTTTATACCGGGCGTAACGCTTTTTATCCCGCCTTTACGCCGCCCCTTTTAAGCTGAGTTCACTGCCGCTACGGCTTCATTGAAGAATGACTATGAACTCAATAATGAATGCGTTTTTCCTGAAAAATATCCGCCCCTATTTTAACTTCCCGGGTTTATCACTCCCGACGGCGCTCAACGCTGGCCTCTGGCTTGATGACAAACTTGATGCCATGCAGCACAACCTCTCGCTGGAAGTGGCGGATTACCTGGAACGTTACCCGCAGACAAAACATATTGACGTTTACCTGAACGATATCAATGGCATTATGCGCGGCAAGCGGCTCTCGGTGGAAAGCATGCTGAATCTGGAAAAAGGCTGTTACTTCCCCCTCTCCGTCTACTCCATGGACCATAAAGGCAAAATAGCCGCCCCGCTTGATGATGAGCCCGACCGGCTCTGCGTTCCCGTCGGCGGTTCCCTGCGCCCCTGTTCGCAAGACCCTCAGCATAACGCGCAGATCCTGCTGACCATGAAAGAGAGCGACGGCAAACCGTGCCCGCTTGAGCCAAGGGTGATATTGCAAAACGTTCTGGCTCGTTTCCATCAGCACGGGCTCTTCCCGGTGATTGCCCCGGAAATTGAGTTTTATCTGACCGGACGCGGCACGCAGGATCCACAAAATCAGGGCTGCTTTCATATGGATACCTCAACGGCACACGCGGCGCTGTTTGACGAGCTGGAACAGTTGGCGCACCTGCAGCGTATCCCCCTGACCGGGATCGTGGCCGAGGCCGAATCCGGCCAGTTTGAGTTAAACCTGAAGCATAGCCATCGCGTCGTTGAAGTCTGCGATAATGTGCTGGCCCTGCGACGTCTGACCCGCTACGTTGCGGAGAAACAGGGTCTGCAGGCCAGCTTTATGGCCAAACCGTTCAGCCAGCAGTCCGGCAGCGGTTTGCACTTCCATTTCAGCCTGAACGATATTCATGGCGAAAACGTATTCGCGTCTCCGGTGGAAGCGCTGAACAGCATGATGCGCCTCTGCATCGCTGGCCAGCTGGCGCTGATGCCCGCCTCCATCGCCATTCTCGCCCCTGGCGTTAACGCATTCCGCCGCCTGCGTAAAAACCTCACGGAACCGCTATTTAACTCCTGGGGCTATAACACCCGCTCCGCCGCGCTGCGTATTCCCTGCTCTGATGACCATAACCGGCGTATTGAGTACCGGCTGGCCGGGGCTGATGCTAACCCGTATCTGGTGGCGGCAACGCTTCTGAGCGGAATGCTGTACGGGCTGGAAAATTTTGACGAGCAGGATTTACCTGAACCTCAGCAGGACGGGCCGGATCTGCCGCTGTTTCAGCAGGAGGCGATCGAGACATTTGCACGCTGTCAGTATCTTACCGACAGCCTTGGAGAGGCTTTTTCTCAACAGTGGGTTGCCTGCAAACTCTCCGAGCTCGACTGGTTCGAGAGCATCGTCACCCGGGAGGAGTCGAGTCTGGCATGAAGCACAAAAAAGCCCGCTCGATGAGCGGGCCAGGTAATGCCAGAGGCGATTATTTTTTACGCGCGTATTTGAGTGAATCCAGGGCGACCGCAAAGATGATGATGCCGCCTTTGATGATGTACTGCCAGTACGGGTTCACGCCGATGTAGGTCAGACCGTAGTTGATTACGGTAAAGATGATGACACCGGTCACCACGCCGAACACGGTACCCACGCCGCCGCTAAAGGAGACGCCGCCGACCACACAGGCTGCGATCGCATCCAGTTCGTACATGAAGCCCAGGTTGTTCGTTGCAGAGCCGATACGGCCCGCTTCCAGCATCCCACCAAAGGCGTAGAACACACCTGACAGGGCATAGATCATCAGCAGGTTCAGGGCAACGTTGACGCCGGATACTTTCGCCGCTTCCGGGTTACCGCCGATAGCGAAAATGTTTTTACCGAAGCGGGTTTTGTTCCACAGGATCCAGACAAAAGCGACGGCAATCAGGGCGTAGAAGGTAATGTACGACAGGCGGAAACTGCCCAGCGCGATAAACCCTTGCGTAAAGGTCGAGAACCCGCTGTCGAAGCCAGAGATTGGCGACGCCCCCACGAAGTCGTAGTACAGGGAGTTGATACCGTAAACGATGATCATCGTACCTAAGGTGGTGATAAATGGCGTCACGTTCAGGTAAGCGATAATGATGCCGTTAATCAGACCAATCACTGCGCCGATCGCACAGACAATCAGGATCACCACGAAAATGGGCATGGTCGCCATTTCCGGGAACACCTTGTTGGCGTTTTCCATCGACTGCAGCAGCGTTGCCGCGATAACCGCCGCGAGGCCAACCTGACGTCCCGCTGACAGGTCAGTCCCCTGCGTCACGATAAGTCCCGCCACGCCCAGCGCGATAATAATACGCACGGAGGACTGGGTCAGGATGTTACTGAGGTTCAACAGGCTTAAGAACGTAGGGTCCTGGAAAATGATGATAGCCAGCAGTACTAAAAGAACAACGTAAATACCGCCTTCTTTCAGGTAAGTGAGAAAACTTTTTTTATTTAACGCACTCATGAGGAGCCCCTGATCTTAAAGGTGCAAAGACGCAAGACGCAAAATTTCGTTTTGCGTTGTCGTTTTGGTGTCAACAATACCGGCAACGAGACCATTGCTCATAACCAGAATACGATCTGTGATCCCTAACAATTCCGGCATTTCGGAAGAAATAATAATGATCCCTTTATTCTTTTTCGCCAGCTCGGCAATCAGTTGATAAATCTCAAACTTCGCGCCGACGTCAATACCGCGGGTCGGTTCATCCAGCATCAGGATTTCTGGCTGGGTTAATAACCAACGGCCAATAATGACCTTCTGCTGGTTACCGCCTGACAGCGAACCAATTTGCGTGCGGTGACCTGGCGTTTTGACGCGCATGGAGTCAATCACCCACTGGGTATCGCTCTTCATGCGGGAGTTATCCAGCAGCCCGACTTTGTTTTTATAGTTGCGAATATTGGAAATTAACGAGTTAAAGTTAATATCCAGATACGCATAAATACCGGTCGAACGACGCTCTTCCGTGACCAGCGCAAAACCATTATTAATGGCTTCGTTAGCGCTGTGGTTATTGATTTTCTTACCGTGCAGCGTGATGGTGCCCGCGGCTTTCTCACGAATACCGAACAGGGTTTCGACAATATCAGTACGTTTTGCCCCGACCAGACCTGCGATACCGAGAATTTCGCCTTTATGCAGGTCAAAAGAGACGTCGCGAATAGACGGCTGACGCAGCGAGGTGAGATTGCGAACCTCAAGGATCACTTCACCCGGCTTGTTCTCTTTGTCCGGGAAGCGCTGGTTCAGAGAGCGCCCCACCATCATGGCGATGATCTTGTCCATATCCAGCCCTTCGAGAGGCTGGGTGGCAATCCACTGGCCATCGCGCAGGATGGTAATCTCATCACACAGCTGGAAGATCTCTTCCATTTTGTGAGAGATATAAACAATGCCGCAGCCGCGGTCTTTGAGCTTACGAATAATGGTAAAAAGGTGGTTAACCTCTTTTTCCGTTAATGACGATGTCGGTTCGTCCATGATGACGATTTTCGCATCATAGGAGAACGCTTTGGCAATTTCGATCATCTGCATTTGGGACACGGATAACGTTCCCACGCGGGCGCGCGGATCGATATCAATATCCAGTTCATCGAAAATCGCTTTGGTGTCACGATACATTTTATCCTGATCGACAAAGACACCTTTGGTCGGATAACGGCCCAACCACATGTTATCCATAACAGAACGCTGCAGCACCAGGTTTAATTCCTGGTGAACCATTGAGATACCGTTTTCCAGTGCTTCTTTTGCTGAATGGAAATCGATCTCTTTCCCCTGAAAAAGAATGCTGCCAGAATCTTTTTGATAGATCCCAAAAAGACATTTTAATAATGTTGATTTACCTGCGCCGTTCTCCCCCATTAATGCATGAATAGAGTGAGGACGAACTTTTAAATTAACATTATCGAGTGCCTTAACCCCGGGAAATGACTTGTTGATAGCGCTCATTTCCAACAAGTATTCACCAGATGACTGAGTATTTGTGCTGACCATAATTATACCTTGTTGGCCTCGCATATCGCGTTATAAAAGGGCGCAACAAGTTGCGCCCAGTGAAGACAATTCAAATAACTTATTTACCGATAAACTCAGCCAGGTTGGACTGGTCTACGCCGACGTAAGGTACGCGAACGATTTTGTTTTCAATTTTCCAGGTCGTACCGTCTGCCGCACCTTTGCCATCGGCCAGGTTTTTCGCCAGATCGAAGGTTGCTTTCGCCTGGTTGTTGGCATCGTTCAGCACGGTCCCGGCCATTGCACCGGATTTCACCAGGGCCAGAGCTTCTGGCAGCGCATCCACACCGAACACAGGAATGGCTGATTTGTTGTGCGCTTTCAGCGCTTCTACCGCACCCATAGCCATCGCATCGTTGTTGGCAATTACCACTTCGATTTTGTTAGCGTTCGGGCCGGACAGCCACGCGTCCATCTTATCTTTCGCCTGAGCGGTATCCCACATCGCGGTATCTAATGCCAGCTGCTGGGTTTTCAGGCCCTTATCATTCAGCTCTTTGATAACGTAAGTGGTACGGGCTTCAGCATCCGGATGGCCTGGTTCGCCTTTCAGCAGCACGAACTGGATCTGGCCGTCTTTGTTCAGGTCCCAGTTCGGGTTCGCCGCCCAGTGTTTAGCGATCAGATCGCCCTGAATAATGCCGGACTCTTTGGAGTCAGTACCGACGTAAAACGCTTTGTCATAGCTGTCCAGCGCTTTACGGGAAGGTTCTTTGTTGAAGAAGACAATCGGCACATTCTGGCCGCGCGCTTTTTCAATGACCGTGCCTGCCGCAGCGGGGTCAACCAGGTTGATGGCCAGTGCCTTCACGCCTTTTGCCAGCAGAACGTCGATCTGGTCGTTCTGTTTGGACTGGTCGTTCTGGGAGTCATTCATCAGCAGCTGAACATCTGGCGCTGCTTTAGCATCTTTCTCGATAGCTTTACGGACAACAGACATGAAGTTGTCGTCGTATTTATAGATGGTCACACCAATACGGGTATCCGCAGCGTGCGCTGCTGCACCAAAAAGCATGCTTGCCATTACAGCAGACAGGGTCAACACCTTCTTATTCATGGTATCTCCGGTTTTTTTTATGCAGGGTAGTTCTTGTGAATAACGATCGGCAGGCAGGTGTTAATGAAACGTTACTGACAGCCGAAGTTCACTTATAAAATTTCTATCTTCCGTGTTCGGTAACGCTCCAGAAATGCGTTTTATTCGTTGTTTGCGGCACATTGGCTATGGTGAAAGTGATTAATCACTGTTACATAGCGTTTCAGCCCCTAAAACGCTGACATCATAGTCAGCGCCTTGTTAAGATACTGTGAATTTACTCACAGATTGAAAACGGTTACATCAGCTGATGTAATCAGTTAGTGATCGGAACCACAATTTGCCGGGCAGCGACAGAATGTCGACGCACTAAAGTCGGCATGAAACAGTGTGTTGCGCCCGGATCCAGCAGCCCTGCCGCCCCCTGTAACGCCAGCTCAGTGGCCAGTTTGGCCATAGAGGCAATGGGGTAACGCACGGTGGTCAGCTGCGGGTCGGTGTAACGGGCAATGGGAATATCATCAAAACCAATCAACGATAAATGCTGTGGCACCGCAATGCCGTTATCCTTCAGCGCAGTCAGCGCCCCGGCCGCCATGTTATCGTTATAGGCAAACACGGCAGACAGCTGCAGATTACGGCCCAGTAACTCCACCATCGCCGCCTCCCCGCCCTGCATATCCGGCGTTCCGGTTCCGACCCAGCTTTCAGACGGCGTAATACCCTGTTCTTTAAGGGCGTTTTGCCAGCCTTCGCGCCGCAGCTCATCATCTTCAATATGATGGCTGGAGGCCAAAAAACCGATCCGCTGATGCCCGTTGTTGATGAGCATTTTGGTGGCCATCATCGCCCCGCTGACGTTATCCAGCCCGACGCAGCGGTGGGCATACCCTGGCACAATACGGTTGATCAGCACCATGCCCGGGATTTGCTCCATAAACCCGGAAATTTCGTCATCGCTTAAGGCTTTTGAGTGCACAATCAGTGCGTTACAACGCTGGCGGATCAGCACTTCAATCGCATGACGCTCTTTTTCTGCCTCGTGATAGCTGTTGCCAATCAGCACGTATTTCTGATGCTGCTGAGCGACAACGTCTACCGCTTTAACCAGCGCACCGAAAAAGGCATCAGAGACATCCATCACCACCACGCCAATGGTATCGCTGACCTGCGTGGCAAGCGCCTGCGCATTGGCATTAGGGCGATAACCCAGCTGGGTCACGGCTTTCATTACGGTTTCGCGGGTGTCAGGGCTGACCAGCGCGCTGTTGTTCAGCACGCGTGAGACGGTAGCCACGGAAACACCCGCCTGACGGGCGACGTCACGAATGGTGATCATATTCACCATCCTTCAAAGGATTGCAGCAACTCACAGACACCCCCTGTGTTTAGCAAGGTGGCTATTTTGGCAGCGAGAGAAAGGGGACTACGTGAAGAAGCTCACACAGATGAAAACGTTTACATCCGTTTTGTTAATGATTGTGATCCAGATCGTTATCTGGATGTATTTCTCAATGATACCCCTGAAGCATGTGCGGTTAACTGACGCCACACCCACTCCAGCGGCCCCTGGCGGAAATAACGCAGCCAGAGAACAGAAAACGCCAGGTTAACCATCCAGACCGGGATAATAAACGCCAGCAGCGAAAGCCGGTCGAATTTAATAAACAGGCCAAACCGATAGAAAAGCGTGGTGCATATCAGCGTCTGCAGAATGTAATTGCTGAGGGCCATACGGCCTACGCAGGCAATGGCACTGACAATCCATGCGCGACACATTTGTGGCCAGAAGCCGTAAATGAGTGCCGCATAGCCAATCGTCTGGAAGGGCGCGCTCAGCTCGCGCGGGACCTGAAGCAGAAACGCACACCAGCGGTAGTTCCAGTGCAGATGCCACTGCATGATCACGGCCGGCAGATTAATCAGCACGCCGAGAAGAATTAACCCGGCTCCCGTCAGGCGATAGTGGCGAAGGGAAAACTCCCCTTTCAGCCAGCCGGTACGCATCAGTGATGCCCCCATCAGCATCATCCCTGCCAGCTGCCAGCCATACTGCGCCCCCAGCGCCAGCAGGTTATCGCCAAGCATATCCGCACGGTTGCTTATCGCTTCCGTGCCTCCTTTCAGCTTCCAGTACTGCTCGTACTGAAGGTTGGCAGCATCGGGGATCCATGAACGGTTTGCCGCATCACCGGAGATTATCCCCAGCAGTAACAGCACGCCAAGGCCCATGACGTATAGCATCACGCCCGTGTTAAACAGGCTTTTTACGCTGTGCGCATCGCGAATGAGCCGCCAGCAAATCAGCCCGACTAAGCCATAGGCGAGAAGAATGTCGCCATCCCAGAAGAACAGCCCGTGAATAAAGCCGAGGATCACCAGCAACGTCAGACGCGACTGGATCCAGCGCGTGCCGCGCCTGAGCAGTAGCTGCAGGCCCGCGCCAAACAGCAGGGCAAACAGAGTGAGGAATTTGACCTGGGCAAAGAGATCGAGGATGGCCCACGTCCAGGCATCGCTGCGGGTGATGTCGCCATACCACGCAGGATTGAGATACGCCGCCTTCGGCAAGCCGAAGGCGCTGATGTTAAGCAGCAGGATACCGAGAATGGCGACGCCTCGAACAAAATCGAGCGTGACGTTTCGCTCCATGTAGCCTGCCCTGTCAGATTAGTTGTGGTGACGCACGGCGCGCAGAAACTCCTGGCGGGTGTTCTGGCTGGATTTAAACAGACCGCCCAGCGACGTCGTGGTGGTCGCACTGGTGGCATCACGCACGCCGCGCGCTTTCACACAGTAGTGAACGGCGTCGATAGATACTGCCACGTTATTGGTGCCCAGCAGCGTTTGCAGCGCGGTCAGGATCTGCTGCGTCAGACGCTCCTGCACCTGTGGACGCTGAGCAAAGAACTGCACGATGCGGTTGATCTTCGACAGACCAATCACCGTATCTTTAGGAATATAAGCCACGGTCGCTTTACCGTCGATGGTCACGAAGTGGTGTTCGCAGGTACTGGTTAACGTGATATCACGTACCGTTACCATCTCATCCACCTTCATCTTGTTTTCAATGACGGTGATTTTCGGGAAATTGGCGTAATCCAGGCCGGAGAAAATTTCGTCAACGTACATTTTTGCGATACGGTGCGGCGTCTCCATCAGACTGTCGTCGCTCAGATCGAGATTCAGCAGTTGCATGATCTCGGTCATATGCCCAGCAATCAGATGCTTACGGGTTTCATTGTCCAGTTCCTGAACGGGTGGACGCAGTGGCGTTTCAAGACCACGCGCAACCAGAGCTTCGTGAACCAGGGCTGCTTCTTTACTGAGTGATGGCATTCTTTTCTCCTGCAGGTGTGGCGTCTTTTGCCCTCGTTGTGGCAAAAGTGTGCGCTCATTGTGCGTGAGGCGGCGCACATAATCCAGTATTCACGACGATAATTATTGCAATTGCTGTTGCCTTTCGGCCTGACGATCCCAGACCAGTGCGCCGCCGATGAACAGCGCGACGCCCGCCAGCCCCAGCGCAGGCTCCAGTCGGTGCGTGAGCCACGTCGATAACGCCGACGTTACCGGGCCAATCAACTGACCGATGGCATAACCGGTAGTAAGCAGTCCCGCCATGTAGCGCGTGTGATCTGGTGCCAGCTCGCGTCCATAAAGTAAAGAGAGCTGAACGGCACACAAGAACCCGCCCCCAACGAGCAAGCCGCCGGTCAGTAACCCGCCAATCCCCGGCAACAGCCAGGCTGCCAGTACGCCGGCCCCCTGCAACCACAATACGATAGCCAGCCTGCGGTTTGAGGTTGAGGTGTGGCGTAAAACGATGCTGAGCGCAATGCCCGCCACGGCGGCAATACCGAATATCGGCCAGACAAACTGGGCAAACAGACTGCCGGGAAAACGCACGGCCGCCATTTGCGATAAAAAGGTCGCCGGAAGGATATAGCCAAACCCGGCCAGGCTGTAGCTCCAGACCAGGCGCTTTAAATTCTTCGTCAGGACGAGCGGTTCCGGTGCGCTGCCCGGCCGGTGAAGTTGACCCACCCGCGGCAGATACCGGGCCACCAGTGCGATAAGCACCAGTGCCAGCACGCCGTAGATTTGCCATGCTGCACCGGCGGAAAGCGCCTTGGCCTGGATATAGACGGCAAGCAGCCCGCTGAGCGCAATACCTGCACCTGGCCCGGCAAATACCGCGGCGCTGAGACCCGGTTTCCCCAGTTGTCCCAGCCGCTCGTTGGTCCAGGCGGCAATCAGCACCATCGACCAGCCGCTCATGCAGCCAATCACAAAGCGCAGCAGGCCATGTACCACGGCGTTATCGGCCGCAGCGGAAAGCAGCGTCAGCGCAACTGCACCAAAAATACCCAACCAGAGGCGTGTTTCAACGAAGCGGTGCGCACGCATTGCATCCCATGCTCCCACCAGATAGCCCAGATAGTTCATCGCCGCCACCAGGCCCGCGCTGGTGAGCGTGAGTTGCCCGGCGGCAATCATTAGCGGCACCTGAGGGGTAAAAGCAAAGCGCCCTATCCCCATCGCTACCACCAGAACCACAAACCCACTGAGCGCGATACGCAGCGCCATGACCGCTCCAATTGTTAAAGAAAAGTTAATTTATGATGCCGCATCTTACCGCCCTGCGAAAGTGAAAGTTACTCACAGGTAAATGAAAACTCTGTATTATGGGCCGAGTAAATAGCAATTCGTATTAAGGAGCCCTGCATGGAACTGCTCGAAGAGCATCGTTGTTTTGAAGGTCGACAGCAGCGCTGGCGGCACGACTCCAGCGTACTGAACTGTGCCATGACGTTCAGCATTTTTTTGCCGCCAACTGAAACGGGCGTAAAGCCACCCGTGCTGTTCTGGCTGTCCGGCTTAACCTGTACCGACGAAAACTTCACCACGAAAGCGGGCGCGCAGCATATTGCGGCTGAACTGGGGATTGCGCTGGTCATGCCTGATACCAGCCCGCGTGGCGATGATGTCGCCGATGATGCCGGGTACGATCTGGGCAAAGGCGCCGGATTCTACCTGAACGCGACAGAGCAGCCCTGGGCACGTCATTACCGCATGTATGATTACATTCGTGACGAACTGCCTGCGCTGGTTCAGGCCGAATTTGAGGTAAGCGACCGCTGCGCCATTAGCGGACACTCCATGGGTGGACACGGCGCGTTGATCATGGCGCTGAAAAACCCGGGAAAATACACCAGCGTGTCGGCATTTGCTCCGATTGTGAACCCCACCCAGGTGCCATGGGGTCAGAAAGCCTTCACCCATTATCTGGGCAGTGACACGGATAAATGGCAGGCGTGGGACAGCTGTGCGCTGATGCTGGCCAGCAACACGGGGGACGCCATCCCGACGCTGATCGATCAGGGCGATGCGGATCAGTTCCTCGCCGGTCAGCTACAACCTGCGGTTCTGGCCGAAGCGGCACGCCAGAAGGACTGGCCGCTGACGCTGCGTATCCAGCCAGGGTATGACCACAGCTATTACTTTATGGCGTCATTTATTGAAGATCATCTCCGCTTCCATGCGGCGCATCTGTTTAAGTAAGTTCCTCCCTTCTTGCCCGGTGGCGCTCCGTCTGCCGGGCCTCAAAACCCTATCCCTTTGAATAAAAGCCAGTTTCACCAATCGATATAAAAACACAAATGATTTCGATTATCATTTGTGTTTACAATTTCACATTCTTTTGTACAATTCCAGGCTCTTCTCCATCACAAAGAGTTCTTACAAGACAAATACATACAGTTCTCAGGGTTACCCGATGGAGTGTTTTTCTTTTTGATATGGAATGTTCAAATGACAATACCACGCGTTACGTTACTGGCTGTTGCCATCAGCGCCGCCATGCTCTCCCCTCTTGCTCACGCAGCCGACCCAGATACCGTGGTGGTGACCGCCACGGGTTTTGAGCAAAAAATCCAGAATGCCCCGGCCTCTATCTCCGTCATTTCAAAGCAGCAGATTGAAGACAAGGCTTACCGCGATGTGACCGATGCGCTAAAAGATGTCCCGGGCGTCGTCGTCACGGGCGGCGGAAGCAGCAGCGATATCAGCATTCGCGGCATGGCGTCCCAGTACACCTTGTTCCTGGTCAATGGCAAGCGCGTCAGCACACGCAGCACGCGCCCGAACAGCGATAACTCGGGCATTGAGCAAGGCTGGCTACCGCCGCTGGAGTCTATCGAGCGCATCGAAGTGATCCGCGGGCCCATGTCATCGCTCTATGGCTCAGATGCAATGGGCGGCGTAATCAACATCATTACCAAAAAAGTCTCGAATACCAAAGCCTGGACCGGATCGTTACACGGCGATGCCACGTTCCAGGAGAACCATGATTCCGGGGATATCTTCCAGACCAACGCCTACGCTTCCGGCCCGTTAATTGACGGACTGCTCGGTGCAAAAGTGACAGGCCTGCTCTCACGTCGCGCGGAAGATCAGATCCTGAACGGTTTCAATGAGCAGAAAATGCGTAACGGCGGGATCACGCTGAACTTTACCCCGGACGAGCAGAACGATTTTGACCTCGATTTTGCCCGCGAACTTCAGGACCGGAACAGCACGCCGGGCAAGTCGAAAGCGACTGAAACCTGCCGCGGGACAACCTGCACGCCAAACAGCAAAAGCGAAACCCGCTACGAACATACGACCTATTCCCTTACCCACAGCGGTTACTACAGCGACTTCAACACTACCAGCTACATCCAGCAGGAAAAGACCAATAACCCGGTTCGCAAAATGCGTTCGTATAACACCACTTTCAACAACCAGAACCAGATCTTCCTCGGCGACCATACCCTGACCCTCGGCGGTCAATATCGCTATGAGAAGCTGCGTGACAACGGTAACCAGCTTGAGGCGGCGGACGGGCTCAACAAACTGACGCGCTGGAGCTGGGCGCTGTTTGCTGAAGATGAGTGGGCGATGACCGATAGCTTCACGGCGACCGGTGGTCTGCGTATGGATAAAGACCAGAACTATGGCACCAACTGGACGCCTCGCGGTTATGGGGTGTGGCACCTTGCAGAACAGTGGACGTTAAAAGGGGGCGTTTCTGCCGGCTACCGTGCACCGGATCTGCGTCAGTCCTCCGCCAACTGGGGTCAGGCAACGGGCGGCGGTCGGCTGGATGGCATGATCGTGGGTAACCCGGACCTCAAGCCGGAGAAGAGCCTGAGCGAAGAGATCGCCCTGCTCTGGGATAACAATGACAATCTTAACGCCGGCGTTACGCTGTTCAATACCGACTTCAAAAACAAAATCACTGAAGTACGTCGCTGTAACAGCAGTGCCGACCCTGCCTGTACGATTGGCGGCCATGCCTACGATTTTGTCAGCGACCGGGTCAACGTCGATAAAGCCAACATGCGCGGTGTGGAATCCACTTTCGGCTGGAAAATCACCCGTGATGTTAACTGGACGGCTAACTACACCTATACCGAATCCGAGCAGAAGAGCGGTCAGTTCTCCGGTAAGCCACTGAATAAAATGCCTAAGCATATGTTCAACACCACGCTGGACTGGCAGGCCACGCAGGATGTGGGCTTCTGGAGCCGCCTGAACTTCCGCGGCAAATCTTCTGAGTATCTCAGCCGGACCTCAATGTCACAGGGCACACCGTCTTACACGCAGGTTGATGTGGGTCTGCGTTATAACGCCAATAAGAACCTGCTGGTAACCGCAGGCGTGTATAACGTGCTGGATAAACAGATTGATTACGAGACTTACGATACCGTACTTGATGGCCGCCGTTACACTGTCGGCATGACCTACAGCTTCTGATCGCCAATAAAAAAGCCCGCTCAACCGAGCGGGCTAAAAGAGAGGAAGTGCGGTTATTGTTTTACGCGTCCCGGGAATTCCATTTCACTGTAGCGAACAAAGCGCGTCCCCTTCGTCAGTTTGTAACCAAACCAGATTATCAGGAACAGCGGAATACCGATGTAGGTCGCCGTTACACCACCCCAGTCAATACGGTCCGCAAGGAACGCTTCATAGTTCTGTCCCAGCGTAATAATCAGGCACAGAATGAAGGCGAAAATAGGCCCCAGAGGGAAGAACCCTGAGCGATACGGCAGGTCATTAATGTCATGACCTTGCATAACGTAACCGCGACGGAAGCGATAGTGGCTGATAGCAATCCCGAGCCAGGCGATAAAGCCCGTCATACCGGACGTATTGAGCAGCCACAGGTACACCGTCTGGTTGCCAAACATGGAGGTCAGGAAGCACAGACCGGCAATCACCGTTGTGGCATACAGGGCGTTACGCGGTACGCCGCCACGGGACAGCTTAGAAAAGATGCGTGGCGCTTTGCCGTCGCATGCCAGGGTATAGAGCATACGGGTAGACGCGTACATGCCGGAGTTACCCGCTGAGAGCACGGCGGTCAGGATAACGGCGTTCATCACCGCCGCGGCGGAGAGCAGACCGGCATGCTGGAAGACCAGCGTGAACGGGCTAACGCTGATGTCTTTCACATCATTGCGCAGCAGGCTTGGATCGGTGTAAGGAATGATCAGGCTGATAATCAAAATCGCAAACACATAGAACAGCAGGATACGCCAGAATACCTGACGCACCGCGCGTGGAATGTTCTTCTCCGGGTTCTCGGATTCACCGGCAGCAATACCGATCAGCTCGGTTCCCTGGAAGGAGAAGCCGACAATCATCGCCACGCCAATCATGGCCGAGAATCCACCCGCAAATGGCGCATCGCCAATGCTCCAGTTACTCCATCCTGCAGGTTGAGCGCCTTTGAAAATACCAACGATCATCGCCACACCGACGACGATAAAGATGATGACGGTTGCCACTTTGATCAAAGAGAACCAGTATTCCGCTTCGCCAAAACCACGCACGGAGATGTAGTTGAGCAGGAAGATCACCGCCAGGAACAGCGCACTCCAGATCCAGCCTGGCGTGTCCGGGAACCACCAGTTCATCACCAATTGTGCGGCGACCAGGTCAACGGCGATAGTAACGGCCCAGTTGTACCAGTAGTTCCAGCCCAGCGCGAAGCCGAAGCCTTCTTCAACGTATTTTTGACCGTAGGTCGAAAACGAACCGGATACCGGCATGTACGCCGCCAGTTCGCCCAGACTGGTCATCAGGAAGTACACCATCAGGCCAATCAGGATATAAGAGAAAAGTGCCCCACCCGGGCCGGCTGCCGAAATTGTTGCGCCAGAGGCAACAAAAAGACCTGTACCGATTGAACCGCCGATAGCGATCATCGTCAGGTGACGCGCCTTAAGTTCGCGACGTAGCGCGGGCGCTTCTGTGGTTTTAATTTCTGAAACCATGTGAAAATGCTGTCCCTTCAACAAATGAGGCGCGATTGTAGCAGACGATACGCGTTCCTTCCGGCAGAAATGCTCAGTTATAAGAGAGCTTCATGACTCGGCCAGGATTATAAGTAAAGCACGCATCTGCATCTCCCCTCTCCCAACGGAGAGAGGATCCGCATTGCGGGTTTACATGTCGCAATAGCGCAGAAAACGCTGCAGCGAGCTGGAAAGGTGTTTCTGACGATGATGAATGCACCACAACGTGCGCACCAGTTTAGGTAACGGGAGCGGTATTTCGACCAGCGTGCCGGCCTCAAGCTGTTCAGCAATCACCCGCCGGGAGAGACAGCTGATGCCCAGCCCATGACGGACCGCGTGTTTGATGGCTTCCGAGTTGCCCAGCTCCATACTCAGCCGGAAATGCGGCAGGTGGGAGAGCAGCAGGTAATCGACAATTTCACGCGTACCGGAGCCCTGTTCCCGGAGGATCCACTGCGCCTGAGCCAGCCGTTCCAGCGTCACTTCACCCTGTAATAAAGAAGAGGCTGGCGAGGCGAACACCACCAGCTCATCTTCCAGCCAGGGTTCAGCAATGATATCGACGTTGTGACACGGCCCTTCAATCAGACCGATATCCACTCGGAAATCGATCACCGCATTGATGACATCCTGGCTATTGCCAACGCTCATCTCCAGCGGCAGGGTCGGGAAATCCCGGCGATAGCGGGCAATCACTTCCGGCAGAATATAATTGCCGATCGTACTGCTGGCGTAAACGCGGATGGCTCCGTTCTCTTCGCGGAACAATTGTTCGATTTCAGTCGCCTGCTCCAGCAATGCCAGCGCGCGCGGGTACAGCAGGCGGCCATGTTCATTGACGACCAACCGTTTCCCCACTCTGTCGAAAAGCTGAACCCCCAGTTGCCCTTCCAGATCGGTCAGGGCCGCGCTGACCGCGGACTGGGACAGCGCCAGCATTTGCGAGGCCTGCGTCGTCGACCCGCTTTTCAGCACTTCGGCAAAAACTTCCAGCTGACGCAACGTAATGTGCATGGTCACTTACCACTTATATAGATTGATTATAAGTATATAATCAATTTTATTTTTAAGCCACAACGCCGTAACCTTTTAGCCAGATAAAGGAGAAGGTTATGTCAGAACACACCTTACAGCATCAACGTACATTGTGGCACTTCGTGCCGGGTCTTGCGCTCAGCGCGGTGGTAACTGGCGTAGCGTTATGGGGCGGCAGTATTCCGGCCGTCGCCGGGGCAGGTTTTAGTGCCTTAACGCTGGCAATATTGCTCGGCATGGTGGTGGGAAATACCGTTTACCCCCATATCTGGAAGTCCTGTGATGGCGGGGTTATTTTCGCCAAACAGCATCTGCTGCGCCTCGGGATTATCCTTTACGGCTTCCGCCTGACCTTTTCACAGATTGCGGATGTCGGCGTCAGCGGGATCGCTATTGACGTCCTGACCCTGACCAGCACCTTTTTACTGGCCTGCTTTATTGGCCAGAAAGTGTTTGGGCTGGATAAACAAACCAGCTGGCTGATTGGTGCCGGCAGCAGCATCTGCGGGGCTGCCGCGGTACTGGCAACCGAGCCTGTCGTGAAGGCAGAATCCAGCAAAGTGACGGTTGCCGTCGCGACCGTGGTTATTTTCGGTACGCTGGCGATTTTCCTCTACCCGGCCATGTACCCGCTGGTTGCGCACTGGTTTAGCCCCGAGACCTACGGCATTTATATTGGTTCAACCATGCATGAAGTGGCTCAGGTGGTGGCGGCGGGTCACGCCATTAATCCGGATGCGGAAAATGCCGCGGTCATTGCCAAAATGCTGCGCGTCATGATGCTGGCTCCGTTCCTGATTATCCTGGCCGCTCGCGTAAAACAACTCGCGCCGGCAGGCAGTAGCCAGAAGAGTAAAATCACCATTCCGTGGTTTGCGATTCTTTTCATCGTGGTGGCGGTATTTAACTCCTTCCACCTGCTGCCGAAAGCCGTGGTGGATATGCTGGTCACGCTTGATACCGTCCTGCTGGCGATGGCGATGGCGGCGCTCGGGGTCACGACACACGTGAGCGCGCTGAAAAAAGCAGGTGCAAAACCGCTGCTGATGGCGCTGGTACTCTTCATCTGGCTGATCGTTGGCGGCGGTGCGATTAACCTCGCGGTACATAGCCTGATGGCATAAACCACTTCATCCTTCTCCTGTTAACCCGCTATCATACGTATTTCGGGTTAACAGGAGTCCCTTTATGAAATATGTTGGAGCGCACGTCAGCGCTGCAGGTGGCCTTGCGAATGCCGCCATTCGCGCCGCCGAAATTGAGGCGACCGCTTTCGCCCTGTTCACCAAGAACCAGCGCCAGTGGCGCGCCGCCCCGCTCACCTCTGAAGTGATTGATGATTTCAAAGCCGCCTGTGAGAAATACCACTACGGGCCGGGTCAAATCCTTCCCCACGACAGCTATCTCATTAACCTCGGCCATCCCGTGCAGGAGGCGCTGGAGAAATCCCGCGAGGCTTTTCTTGATGAAGTGCAGCGCTGCGAGCAGCTTGGGCTGACGCTGTTGAACTTCCATCCGGGAAGTCATCTGATGCAGATTGACGAAGATGCCTGTCTGGCGCGCATTGCCGAATCCATTAATATCACGCTGGATAAAACCCAGGGCGTGACGGCGGTCATCGAGAACACCGCCGGCCAGGGCAGTAACCTCGGCTTTAAGTTCGAACATCTGGCGGCCATTATTGACGGCGTGGAGGATAAATCCCGCGTGGGCGTATGTATTGATACCTGCCATGCCTTTGCCGCGGGTTACGATCTGCGAACGCTTGATGAGACGAAAAAGACTTTCGATGAGTTTGAACGCATTGTGGGCTTCAAGTATCTGCGCGGAATGCACTTGAACGATGCGAAAAGCGCGTTTGGCAGCCGCGTGGACCGCCATCACAGCCTCGGTGAAGGCAATATTGGGCACGATGCGTTCCGCTTTATTATGCAGGATGCCCGTTTCGACGGTATCCCGATGGTGCTGGAAACCATTAATCCGGACATCTGGGCAGAAGAGATTGCCTGGCTGAAGGCGCAGCAAACCGCTGAACAGGCGGCATAAAAAAAGCCGGGTCGCATAAGCACCCGGCTTTTTTATTGTTTTACCGCTTACGCCGCTTTCGCGACCCCTTCCGCTTCCGGACGTTTCAGCACCGCGTAAGAGAGACCTGCCACCAGCGTACCGGCCACAATCGCCAGCAGATAACCCAGCACTGGCGTGATTGCACCTGGGATCAGCAGCACGAACAGACCGCCGTGTGGTGCCATCAGTTTCGCGCCAACCGCCATGGAGATAGCACCGGTTACCGCGCCCCCCACGATACAGCATGGCAGCACGCGCATTGGGTCACGCGCCGCGAACGGAATTGCCCCTTCGGTGATAAAGCACAGGCCAAGTACCAGGGCGGCTTTCCCCCCTTCCTGCTGCGCTTTGTCGAACTTACGACGTGCAATGATGGTTGCCAGGCCAAGAGCCAATGGTGGCACCATACCGGCCGCCATAATCGCTGCCATTGGCGCGTAGGTCTGGGTACTCAGCAGGCCAACACCGAATGCGTATGCTGCTTTGTTCACCGGGCCACCCATGTCGGTACACATCATGCCACCGAGAATAGCTCCCAGCAGTACCGCATTCGCAGTACCCATGGTTTGCAGCCAGTGGGTCAGACCCGCCAGGATACCCGCTACAGGTTTACCGATGAGGTAAATCATCGCCAGGCCCACCACCAGGCTGGAAATCAACGGGATGATCAGGATCGGTTTCAGCGCTTCCATACTCTGCGGCAGTTTCAGCTTCGAGCTGATAAGCTTCGCAACGTAACCCGCCAGGAAACCGGCAATGATACCGCCGATAAAGCCAGAACCGGTGCTCACCGCCAGCATACCGCCGATAAGACCCGGCGTCAGGCCCGGACGGTCAGCGATGGAGAAGGCGATAAAACCTGCCAGCACCGGCACCATCAGGGCAAACGCGGAACCACCACCAATCTGCATCAGGGCAGCAGCCAGCGTGCCTTCTTCTTTAAACGCGGTAATACCAAACGCGAACGAGAGGGCAATACACAGACCGCCCGCCACCACCATCGGCAGCATATAAGACACGCCGGTCAGCAGATGGCGATAGGCGCCAGCTGACTCTTTCTTACCTTCCGTCGCAGTTTGCGTGGACCCCGTTGCCTGATACGGCTTCGCTTCCACCAGCGCTTTATCAAACTCCTGAGCGGTCTTTTTTAGCGCCAGGCCCGTTGACGTGCGGTACATCGGCTTACCGGCAAATTTCGCCAGGTCCACTTCGATGTCAGCCGCAACCATCACCAGATCGGCTTCAGCCACCTCTTCAGGGGTGATTGCGTTGCCCGCACCAACGGATCCACGTGTTTCAACTTTTACCCACCAGCCGCGTTTTTTCGCTTCGGTTTCAATGGCTTCAGCCGCCATAAAGGTATGAGCCACGCCCGTCGGGCAGGCCGTGATCGCCACAATACGTTTTGGTCCGGACGCGGCAACCGGCGCCGCGACCGGTGCGCTGTAAACAGACGCATGACCTTTCGCTTCGCTCAGGAACAGTTCCGGGTGTGCCACCGCGCGATTGATGTCGCCCAGCCACACTTTTTTGCCATTCAGCGCACTGTCAGCGGGAATGTTATCACCCAGAACAATCACCATTTCGGCGTCGCCCGGGTTATCCGTCATCTCGAGATGTGCTTTGTTCGCCGCCGCTCCCAGCAAGGTCTTCGCCATATAGGCGCGAGCCTGTCCGAGACCGGAGTCAATGATCAGCAGCGTTTTCATTATTCCTCTCCTGCTGTTAGTTAAAAGGTTTTAAGTCAACGCGCGCCATCATCGCGGCTAACTGGGTACGATCGGTAATACCGACATTGCTCTGGCTAACGGCCAGGGCAGCAACGGCGGTGGCAAGACGTAAAGTATGTTCACTGGATTCACGCATCAGCAGGCCATAAATCAGACCGCCAACCATTGAATCCCCTGCGCCAACGGTGCTGACAACGTCAACCGATGGCGGTTTGGCGATCCATTCGCCAGAAGCGTTAACCCACAGCGCCCCTTCTGCACCAAGAGAGATAACCACGTGAGCGATACCCTGCTCGCGCAGCGCATGGGCAGCGTCAATCACATCTTTTAATTCTGGCAGCTTACGGCCAGCCCAGATCTCCAGTTCGCGGCGATTCGGCTTCACCAGCCACGGCGAGGCTTTCAGGCCGGCGACCAGCGCGTCACGGCTGCTGTCAAAAATAATGCATGGGCACTGGCTTCGCAGACGCGTCATCCAGTCGGTGAACGCTTCCGGACTCACGCCGGACGGCAGGCTGCCGCTGACGCACACCATGTCGAACTGACCAAGCCAGGTCAGAGAGTCGTTCACGAAGCGCTCCCAGTCTGACGGAGTCACCTCGAAGCCTGAGAAGTTCAGATCGGTCACTTCGCCGTCTTTCTCCGTCAGCTTGACGTTGATACGGGTACGGCCCTGAACAACCTGAAAACGGTTAGCAATCCCCAGCTCGCTGAAAAGCTGCTGGAAACCATCCTGGTTATCTTTACCGAGGAATCCGCCCACGGTGACATCGATACCGAGATCCTTGAGCACTTTCGCGACGTTAATCCCTTTACCTGCAGCATGCAGGCCAGTGGTACGCACGAGGTTTACTTCGCCGCGCTCAATCTCCGGGCAAAACCCCACCAGGTCGTATGCCGGGTTCAGCGTAATAGTCGCAACACGTCTGCTCATTATGCGCCCTCCCCCAGACCTGCCGCGATGGCGTCGCCAATCGCTTTCAGCGCCTGTTCAGCATCAGCACCCTGTGCGGTAAAGCGCAGACGGTGACCTTTCTTCACGCCCAGCGCGACAACTTTCATCAGGCTACGGCCGTTGGCCGGTTTGCCCGTGCCATCAAGGTTAGTCACGGTAATCTCACTTTCGAATTGTTTAATGGTATTCACCAGCATGGTGCCAGGACGGGCATGCAGGCCGTGCTCGTTACGCACTACAAACTCAGCGGTCAGCACGTCATCAGTCAGCACATCATCGCTGGTCAGCAGCGCCAGCAGCGTGCTTGCGTCAGCGTTCAGCAGTTTTTCAGCCTTGTCATTCAGCAGCAGATCGCCAAGACGTTTTAGCGCGGAAACCGGCTGTTCATCGGTCATCGCGACGGTGACCAGCATCGCCGCGTGCGCGCCCTCAACGTCAAACGCGTTGGCCGCGCGGCTCACCGCGATAGCGCTGCGCAGGTTGCCTTCAGCACTGTCGTTCAGCCAGATACCTTGTCCCAGGTTCAGCGGCTTCTCATTGATAACGCGCGTGATAAAGGACGCGTCTACCGCACCGGCTTCTTTCAGGCGGCCTGCGTTCAGCGCCTGCAGCGTGACCAGATCGCTCGCCACAACATCCAGGGTCAATGTTTCATTATCCAGTTTCAGCGCTTCACTCTGTTTTTCGCCCATCAGCAACGCGCGCAGCTCTTCCGCCGTCGTCGCGGACTTCAGCTGTTCAGCCACCGAATCATCGCTCAGCACATGCGTCAGCTGACGCAGCAGGCCAAGGTGCTCGTCGCTGCTGGCAGCGATACCGATTGCCACGTAAGCAACCTGACCGTCGCCCCACACCACACCCTGAGGGAACTGATAAACCTGAACGCCGGTTTTCAGCACCTGATCGCGGGTGTCCGTTGTACCGTGCGGAATGGCGATGCCATTGCCGAGGAAAGTGGAGGTCTGCTGCTCGCGCGCCAGCATGCCGTTAACGTAGCCGTCCGCGACATTACCCGCCTGCACAAGGGCAGCGGCAACCTGGCGAATGGCCTCTTCTTTGTTCCCGGCCTGAGCGCCCGGGTGGATATCCTGAACAGATAACTGGAACATGGTTCTCCTCTCCTGCTGAACTTGAATCGTTTCAGCTTAAATGAGAAAAAATGCGCTAGCCTGCTCCGTTTGTTAAAACAAGATAGCGCTGAAACGTTTCAAAAAGTCTTGCGCTTTCTGCTTAACCTTGCAAGAAAAGTTACAAATGGCGATGCAGAATTTAGAGATACAGCACATTTCTTCTTCGCTCAGCTGAATCTTGCTGACGTTCAGCAAGTCAGTTTCAGCTAAGTTCAGCCCGCGACTGTTAATTGAAATGGTATTTTGATTTTTCGTGGCGAAATTGACCGCAGTACCTGTTTATTTTCTGACAAGCGTCGTACACTCCGCGTCTCTTTATGACTTGCTGATACTGAAAGTATGCATAACACCCCTGCCGCCGCCTCGCCAAAACCCTTTGATTTGACGTCCACGGCGTTTTTGATTGTTGCCTTCCTTACCGGCATTGCCGGGGCGTTACAGACGCCCACGCTGAGCCTGTTTCTGACCAATGAAGTCCACGCCCGTCCGGCAATGGTTGGCTTCTTTTTTACCGGCAGTGCCATCATCGGCATTCTGGTGAGTCAGTTTCTGGCGGGGCGTTCCGACAGAAAAGGCGATCGTAAAAGTCTGATCGTCTTTTGCTGCCTTCTCGGGGTGTTTGCCTGCGTGTTGTTTGCTTTTAACCGCAACTATTTCATCCTGCTGTTCGTGGGGGTATTCCTGAGCAGCTTCGGTTCCACGGCGAACCCGCAGATGTTCGCCCTCGCCCGCGAGCACGCCGACCATACCGGTCGTGAAGCGGTGATGTTCAGCTCTATTCTGCGTGCCCAGGTGTCGCTGGCATGGGTCATTGGCCCGCCGCTGGCGTATGCCCTGGCGATGGGGTTTGGCTTTACGGTGATGTACCTGAGTGCGGCTGTCGCGTTTGTGGTGTGCGGCACCATGGTGTGGTTCTTCCTGCCGTCGATGCGCAAAGAGCCCAAAGTGGCTTCAGGCGTACTGGAAGCCCCGCGCCGTAACCGTCGTGATGCGCTGCTCCTGTTTGTTATCTGTACGTTGATGTGGGGAACAAACAGCCTTTATATTATCAACATGCCGCTGTTTATTATTGATGAGCTGCATCTGCCAGAGAAGCTGGCGGGCATTATGATGGGAACCGCGGCCGGGCTTGAGATCCCGACCATGCTGATCGCGGGCTATTACGCGAAGCGTTTCGGAAAGCGTTTTTTAATGCGCATCGCGGCTGTCGCAGGACTGCTGTTCTATATCGGTATGCTGACGGTGCACACGCCAGGACTCTTGCTGGCATTGCAGCTTCTCAACGCCATTTATATCGGCATACTCGCCGGGATTGGCATGCTCTATTTCCAGGACCTGATGCCAGGCCAGGCAGGCTCCGCCACCACCCTTTATACCAATACCACTCGCGTGGGCTGGATTATTGCAGGCTCAATGGCCGGCATCGTGGCCGAGATCTGGAGCTATCACACGGTATTCTGGATTGCGCTGGTGATGTGTACGCTGACGATAGCGTGTCTGGTGCGAATTAAGGACGTTTAAGGGGCGGTGAGCGCTTCCAGCTCAAGAAGGTAGGTGATCGCCTGCGCGCGCGTGCTGCCGCACATCTCCGCGGACGGCTGAAGGCCGGAACAGACTTTCGGGCGCAGCGGGGAACCAAAGATCATGCACAGGTTATTTTCAGCAAGCTGCACACAGCGGGTATTAGCAGGTTTGCCGTCCGGCATGCCAGGAATGGGGCTTGAAATGGACGGTGCGGTACAACACGCGCCACAATCGGGACGACAATCCATACAGGCTCTCTTTCGCTGAAGAACGCCCGCGCAGTCGGGCATTGCGCGCACAGTAACACCTTTTGTGTATTGATAGCAAAAGCCACGAATTCCGCTTGCCTGAAAGGCCGAGCACGAGTAATTTGGCGCGATATTTTTTACCACCCGTAAACAGGATTACTGCAATGCCAAGAGCGAACGAAATTAAGAAAGGTATGGTACTGAATTACAACGGCAAGCTGCTGATTGTGAAAGATATCGATATTCAGGCCCCGAGCGCCCGTGGTGCAGCAACGCTGTACAAAATGCGTTTCGCCGATGTGCGTACCGGTCTGAAAGTGGAAGAACGTTTTAAAGGTGACGATATCGTTGATACCGTGACCCTGACCCGCCGCTATGTTGATTTTTCCTACATTGATGGCAACGAATACGTGTTCATGGATAAAGAAGATTACACCCCGTATATCTTCACCAAAGATCAGATTGAAGAAGAACTCCTCTTCATTCCTGAAGGCGGGATGCCTGACATGCAGGTTCTGACCTGGGATGGCGTGCTGCTGGCGCTGGAACTGCCGCAGACCGTGGATCTGGAAATCGTGGAAACGGCTCCGGGCATCAAAGGTGCATCCGCAAGTGCCCGCAACAAACCAGCAACCCTGACGACCGGTCTGGTGGTGCAGGTGCCAGAATACCTCTCCGCGGGCGAGAAAATCCGCATCCATATTGAAGAAAAACGCTATATGGGTCGCGCAGACTAATGCGCTATTCGCCCGGTGGCACAACGCCACCGGGCAACAGACGTTACAGCAGTTCCGGGTATTTCGTCATCTTCAGCGCCAGCTCAACGCCCCGCACTTCCGCCATGCCTTTCAGACGACCAATCGCCGAATAACCTGGGTTCGTTTTCTTACGCAGATCGTCCAGCATCTGGTGACCATGATCGGGACGGAACGGGATAGGACGAACGTCACCCGCGTGCTTACGACGTACCTCTTCCGCCAGAATCGCATCCACTACCGCCACCATATTCACATCGCCGCCCAGGTGCGCTGCTTCATGGAAGGTTTTTGGATTATCCTCACGACAGGTCGCACGCAGATGCGTGAAGTGAATACGATCGCCGAAGGTTTTAATCATCTGCACCAGATCGTTATCCGCACGCACGCCGTAAGAGCCGGTACACATGGTGAATCCGTTATAGATACTGTCCACGGTCTCTTTCAGCCACTGCATATCTTCAATCGTGGACACGATGCGCGGTAAACCGAGAATAGGACGCGGTGGATCGTCCGGGTGCACAGCCAGACGTACGCCCGCTTCTTCCGCTACCGGTACGATAGCGCGCAGGAAAAACGCCATGTTTTCACGCAGCTGGTTTTTATCAATATTCCCGTATTCCGCTAGTCGCGCGCGGAACTGATCCAGCGTATAGCCCTCTTCAGCGCCCGGCAGGCCAGCAATAATATTGCGGGTCAGCTTTTCAATCTCGGCGTCACTGGCTGCGTTAAACCACGCGAGCGCCTGCTGCTGCTCTTCAGCCGTGTAATCGGCTTCTGCACCAGGACGTTTCAGGATGTGCAGCTCAAATGCGGCAAAGGCAATCTGATCGAAACGCAGCGCTTTTGAGCCGTCCGGCAACGTGTACTCAAGATCGGTGCGCGTCCAGTCAAGAATGGGCATGAAGTTATAGCAAACAGTATCAATACCGCAGGCCGCCAGGTGACGAATGCTCTGCTGGTAGTTCGCAATCCAGGTCTGATAATCACCTGAATGGGTTTTGATATCTTCGTGAACCGGGATGCTTTCCACCACAGACCAGGTCAGGCCTTTTTCCGCCAGTAGCGCCTGACGCTTTTTGATTTCTTCAATCGGCCATACCTGACCATTAGGAATGTGATGCAGCGCCGTCACGACACCCGTTGCGCCAGCCTGACGCACATCATCAAGAGAAACCGGATCGTTCGGCCCGTACCAACGCCAGGTCTGTTCCATTGCCTCACCTCTAAAGTTGTTATACCAATATGGATGACTACGATGACGACTACCATACATGTTTGCCGTAAAGGGTCAACACACCGCCACACATTGATTGATCAAACTCACACTTCGGGGATATTTACGGCTCACCAATTTTATTTGCTGTCATATAACTTTACACTGGTGTTGTTAATTAATGGTTAATCAGGTGTGTATTTCATGAAGACAATTGCCTCCACCTCGCTTCCTGCCCATGTCCAGCTCCCTCGCTACGATCGTAAGCAGTTACGCTCTCGCATCGTCCATTTTGGCTTCGGCGCATTTCACCGCGCGCATCAGGCCTTGTTAACAAACCGGGTGCTGAATGAGAAAGGCGGCGACTGGGGTATTTGTGAGATTAGCCTCTTCAGCGGCGACGTGCTGATGAGCCAGTTGCGCGCACAGGATCATCTCTTCACCGTGCTGGAAAAAGGGGCGGAGGGAAACCAGCCGATTATCGTCGGTGCCGTCCATGAATGTCTGAACGCAAAACTGGATTCTCTGCCTGCCATCATTGAGAAATTTTGTGAACCTCAGGTCGCCATTGTGTCGCTCACCATCACAGAGAAAGGTTATTGCATCGATCCCGCCACCGGTAATCTGGATTTGCATAACTCCCGGATCGTTCACGATCTGGAGAACCCGTCTGAACCGCACTCCGCGCCTGGGATCCTGGTCGAGGCGCTCCACCGCCGCCGTGAACGCGGTTTGTCCGCTTTTACCGTCCTCTCCTGCGACAACATCCCTGATAACGGCCATGTGGTGAAAAACGCGGTATTAGGGATGGCCCAGAAACGCGACCCGGCGCTGGCAGAGTGGATTGATTCACATGTGAGCTTTCCGGGGACCATGGTCGACCGAATTGTCCCCGCCGCGACCGAGGCGTCGCTGGCAGAAATCACGCAGGAGCTTGGAGTAGAAGATCCTTGTGCCATCAGCTGCGAACCGTTTATTCAGTGGGTAGTGGAAGACAATTTTGTTGCCGGACGCCCGGCATGGGAAGTAGCTGGCGTACAAATGGTGCAGGACGTGCTGCCGTGGGAACAGATGAAATTGCGCATGCTCAACGGCAGCCATTCTTTCCTCGCGTATCTGGGCTACCTCGCCGGGTATGCGCACATTAACGAATGTATGGAAGACACCGCTTTTCGCGAAGCCGCACGTCGGTTAATGCTGAATGAGCAGGCCCCAACGCTGCGTATTAAGGGTGTCGACCTCACGGCTTATGCCGATAGCCTGCTCGAACGCTTTGCCAATCCGGCACTACAGCACCGGACCTGGCAAATTGCGATGGACGGAAGCCAGAAATTGCCGCAACGCATGCTGGATGGGATCCGCATCCATCTTGAACGGAAAACCGCGTGGCCGCTGCTGGCCCTGGGCGTTGCAGGCTGGATCCGCTACGTCAGCGGTACCGACGAGCGCGGCGACGCGATTGATGTGCGCGATCCGCTGAGCGATAAAATCCGCACCCTTGTTGCAGCCAGCAGCGACGCTGAGCGCGTCAACGCCCTGCTGGGGCTGAGTGAAATCTTTGGTCACGATCTCGCACAAAATAGCCTATTCGTGGAGGCCATCAGCCAGGCCTATCAGCGCATCGCCCGCCATGGCGCGCGTCAGGCTGTTATCGAAACGTTAAATATTTAGCGATTATTGCGCTTAAGGCGAACGGCGATTGCCTCCGTTCGCCCTCCCCCTTCTCATTGCGCCCGTTTTTCGCCAGGATGATGGATAATTGTTATAGCATCACAATTATCGACTGGAGCGCACGTGACCAAAACCAACCTCATTACCGGTTTTCTCGGCAGCGGTAAAACCACCTCAATTCTCCACCTGCTGGCCAATAAGGATCCGGCAGAAAAATGGGCCGTCCTGGTCAATGAATTTGGCGAAGTGGGTATTGATGGCGCATTACTGGCAGACAGCGGCGCGATGATCAAAGAGATCCCCGGTGGCTGCATGTGCTGCGTAAATGGTCTGCCGATGCAGGTCGGGCTGAATACGCTGCTGCGTCAGGGCAAACCAGACCGTCTGCTGATTGAACCGACCGGGCTGGGTCATCCGAAGCAAATTCTCAATTTACTGACCGCGCCGGTCTACGAGCCGTGGATCGATCTGCGTGCCACGCTGTGCCTGCTGGACCCCCGTCAGCTGCTGGATGAAAAAGCCGTGACCAACGAGAACTTCCGCGACCAGCTCGCCTCGGCAGATATTATCGTCGCCAATAAAGAGGATCGCGCAACGGCGGAAAGCCAGTCCGCACTGGAGACATGGTGGCAGCACTTCGGTGGCAACCGTCAGCGGGTGCAGACCACCCAGGGGAAAATTGATAACGCCCTGCTTGACCTGCCTCGCCTGAACCTGGCGGCGCTCCCGGCAAGCGCGGAACACGCCCACAGCCATCCGCAAAAACAGGGTCTGGCTGCCCTGAGTCTGCCGGAACACCAGCGCTGGCGTCGTAACCTTAACAGCGGCCAGGGCTATCAGGCCTGCGGATGGATTTTCGATGCGGATACCGTATTCGACACCATCGGCATACTCGAATGGGCCAGACTGGCTCCGGTCGATCGTGTTAAAGGGATCATGCGCACCCCGGACGGGCTGGTGCGGATCAACCGTCAGGGCGAAGATTTCTTTATCGAAACGCAAAATGTGGCGCCACCTGATAGTCGAATAGAGTTAATTAGTGCGGTTAACGCCGACTGGAATGCCCTGCAGTCCAGCCTGTTGAAGCTTCGTTTAAGTTTGGGCGGCTAACGTTGCCCCAGATTTCACTCTATGCTGAATGTTATGACGACTCGACTTCCCCTGATATTACTGCTTAATGTCGCCGGTCTGGCGCTCTTTTTCTCCTGGTATATCCCGGCGAATCATGGTGTCTGGTTTCCGCTGGATTCTGCCATTTTTCACTTCTTCAACCAGGAGCTGGTGAAGAGCGAAGCCTTCCTGTGGCTGGTTGCTATCACGAATAACCGCGCCTTTGACGGCTGCTCGCTGCTGGCGATGGGCGGCCTGATGCTCTCTTTCTGGCTGAAAGAGGACAAAACAGGACGCCGCCGTATTCTGATTATTGGTTTGATGATGTTGCTGCTTGCAGTGGTAATTAACCAGCTGGCAACGGCCATTATTCCGGTTAAGCGTTCCAGCCCAACGCTGTTCTTCCCCGATATTTATCGCGTCAGCGAGCTGCTGCATATTCCAACGAAAGATGCGTCGAAGGCCAGTTTCCCGGGCGATCACGGAATGATGCTGCTTATTTTTTCCGGCGTGATGCTCCGCTATTTCGGCCGAAAAGCCTTTGCGATAGCCCTGATTATTTTTGTGGTTTTTGCCTTCCCACGGGTAATGATTGGCGCTCACTGGTTCACTGATATTGCAGTCGGTTCGCTCTCTTCTGTGCTGGTTGCGCTGCCGTGGTGTCTGATGACACCGCTGAGCGACAAGATAATAGCCGTGTTCGATCGCTACCTCCCCGGCAAAACGCAACAAATCAGAAACCAATAATTAACCTTAATTAACACTATGCATCAGGGATCGTTTTGATCCTTGATGCACTTTTCTCCCCTTTCCCCCCCTCCCGTCATCATTTCGTCACAATATTCGTGATAAAAATGAATGTGTTGCACGGTTTTTAACCTTGATCGTGCGCTTTTTGAACAATTATCAATTTTTACTTTCTGTATCACAATTTCTTATAAAAAAAAGGCTTTTTTTGCTCGCAATACCCCAGGCAATCGGTTAATCTCGAACTCGTTTTGCCCCATAGAGATAATTATTTCGCTGGTGAATAAATTTGTGCGCTACGCCACAAATGTGATCAGAAAGAATTGTCTCATTGTGAACAGATAATTAGTCTCGTCACGTTTGGCATTTTTTATAACGATATTTGTCGTTAAGGACTTCAAGGGATAATAAACAAAATGGTCAAATCTCAACCGATTTTGAGATATATCTTACGGGGGATCCCGGCGATAGCAGTGGCGGTACTGTTATCTGCATGTAGTACATCGAACACCGCAAAGAATATGCATCCTGAGACGCGTGTTGTGGGAATGGAAGATTCCTCGTCACTGCAAGCCTCTCAGGATGAATTTGAAAATATGGTACGTAATCTGGACGTGAAGTCCCGTATTATGGACCAGTATGCTGACTGGAAAGGCGTGCGTTATCGTCTTGGCGGCAGCACCAAAAAAGGCATTGATTGTTCCGGTTTCGTACAGCGTACTTTCCGTGAGCAGTTTGGGTTAGATCTTCCGCGTTCAACTTACGAACAGCAGGAGATGGGCAAGTCGATTTCACGCACTAAACTGCGCACCGGGGATTTAGTCCTGTTCCGTGCGGGTTCGACAGGTCGACATGTTGGCATTTACATTGGCAATGACCAGTTTGTACATGCCTCCACCAGCAGCGGTGTGACCATTTCCAGCATGAACGAACCTTACTGGAAGAAGCGCTATAACGAAGCGCGCCGCGTACTGACCCGCAGTTAAAATAATCATTGTATCGTTGGTTATCCCTTGGCCGGCGATATGATAAAAAAAAGCACTGCTTCGGCGGTGTTTTTTTTTGCCCGTTACACTGAATACATTCAGCGGCAATCCAGGAACCACGACGTCTATGTTCACCCGCTACTTCTCCAGTAATCGCAAGATACTTTTCCTCAGCCTTATCACCGGCCTGATCACAGCCCTGCTCCTGGGTTCATTGCAATTTTTCTGGAGCTACCACAAGCGGGAAGTCAGATTCGACACCCTGATTGACGACGTGAGCATCTACATGGAAAGCTACTTCGATGAGTTGAAAAGCTCTATCGATCTCCTTCAGCCGCTCACGCTGAACAGCTGCCACGACGTCAACGCTGAGCTGACCTCTCGCGCGGCGTTTAGCCTTAACGTGCGCGCCTTTTTGCTGGTCAGGGATAAACTGGCGTACTGCTCTTCAGCCACTGGTCCGATGAACGTCCCGATGGAAGAACTGATACCCGAGCTGCACATCGATAAACAGATTGATATGGCGTTACTGCCGGGTACACCGATGATGCCGCACAGACCCGCGATTGCCATCTGGTATCGAAATCCGCTGGTGAAGGATGGCGGCGTGTTTACTTCGGTAAACATCAACCTGACTCCGTATATGCTTTACACCGCACGCCAGAACGAGTTCGCGGGCATTGCCATCATCATTGGCGACAATGCGTTGTCGACCAGGTCCGCCACACTGGTTAAGGCACAGGATTTACATGAAACGCCGGCACGCACCGCGACCCTAAAAGAGGTTCCGCTGACGATTAAACTGTACGCCGAAGAGTGGACGAGCGATGAAATCCTGTTCGCGGTGTTCTTTGGACTGGTCTGCGGGATCGCGGCCGGCTCGCTTAATTTCTATATCCTCACTACGCGTCTTAACCCAGGCAAAGAGATCCTGAGCGCCATTAAACGCGGCCAGTTTTATGTGGTGTATCAGCCTGTTGTGGATGCCGAGACGCTGCAAATGCGCGGTGTCGAAGTCCTGATGCGCTGGAAACATCCGACGATGGGGGAAATTCCGCCTGATGCCTTTATCAACTTCGCCGAAGCGCAGAAGCTGATTGTGCCGCTGACGCTGCATCTCTTTGACCTCATCATCCGCGACGCGCCGGTATTACAGACCCTTCTGCCACCGGGCGCAAAACTGGGCATTAACATTGCGCCGGGGCATCTGCATGCGGAAAGCTTCAAAGAGGATATGCGCACTTTCCTGGACTTAGTGCCGCCGGATCATTTCCAGATCGTGCTGGAAATCACCGAGCGCGACATGGTTAACCATCGGGAAGCCAACAATCTTTTCGAATGGCTGCACAATGAAGGCTTTGAAATTGCGATTGATGATTTTGGTACCGGCCACAGTGCGCTGATTTACCTTGAGCGTTTCACCATGGATTACATCAAAATTGACCGGGGTTTTGTCAACGCGATTGGGACGGAAACCGTGACCTCCCCGGTGCTTGATGCCGTACTCACCCTGGCAAGACGACTGAATATGTCGACCGTCGCCGAAGGGGTGGAGACGCCGGAGCAAGCAGCCTGGCTACGCGAACATGGCGTTGTTTTCCTTCAGGGTTACTGGATTAGCCGCCCGATGCCGCTGGAGCAGTTCCGCCAATGGCAGCCTGAACGTTGAATGATTTCACATTGCCCGTGACGTCACTTATTATTCAGCTTAACTGAGCCGGTCAGTCGAAAGGGAGCCGCCGCGAGATGCTTATGCGCTTTATGTTGCTGCTGTTGGCATTAACGAGCCTGTCCAGCCAGGCGCAAACCATCAAAGAGAACATCGCGTTCTCTGTGATTGGTGAGCCAAAGTACGCGGTCAATTTTACGCACTTTGATTACGTCAATCCTGCCGCGCCAAAAGGCGGAAACGTGACCCTCTCCGCCACGGGGACGTTCGACAACTTCAACCGCTTCGCCCTGCGCGGCGTGGCGGCAGCGCGAACAGAATCGCTCTACGATACGTTGTTTGTTACGTCTGATGATGAACCCGGCAGTTACTACCCGCTGATTGCGGACAACGTGCGTTACGCGGATAACTTTGCGTGGGCGGAAATTTCGATTAACCCACGGGCGCGTTTTCACGATGGGACGCCGGTCAAAGCCAGCGACATTGCCTTCACATTTCACAAATTTATGACTGAGGGCGTTCCCCAGTTCCGCATTGTCTATAAAGGTGTTACGGTCAACGCCATTGCCCCGCTCACGGTGCGTATTGAGCTGAGTGAGCCGAATAAAGAGAACATGCTCAGCCTGTTCTCCCTGCCCGTGATGCCTGAATCGTTCTGGAAAAATCACAAACTTAGCGACCCGCTCTCCACACCCCCGCTGGCGGGTGGCCCTTACCGCATCACCGACTGGCGCATGGGGCAGTATGTTGTCTATTCCCGGGTCAAAGACTACTGGGCGGCAAACCTGCCGGTAAACCGTGGCCGCTGGAATTTTGATACCCTTCGCTACGATTACTACCTTGACGATAACGTGGCATTTGAAGCCTTCAAAGCTGGTGCGTTCGATATGCGCGTGGAGAGCAGCGCTAAAAACTGGGCGACACGGTATATCGGCAAAAACTTCGCTAACGGGTATATCGTTAAAGACGAGCATAAAAACGCGTCCGCTCAGGATACGCGCTGGCTGGCGTTTAATATTCAGCGTCCGGTATTTACTGACCGCCGGGTGCGGGAAGCCATTACCCTGGCCTTTGATTTTGAATGGATGAACAAAGCGCTATTTTACGGCGCTTACAGCCGGGCAAATAGCTATTTCCAGAACACTGAATATGCCGCTCGCGATTACCCAAAAGCGGACGAACTTGTCCTGCTGGCACCGCTGAAAGCAGAACTGCCACCGGAGGTGTTCACGACGGTATTTCAGCCTCCGGCGTCAAAGGGTGACGGCTACGATCGCGACAACCTGCTTAAAGCCAGTAAACTGCTGGATGACGCAGGCTGGCCACTGAAGAATAAAAAACGCGTCGATTCCAGAACGGGCAAACCATTAAGCTTTGAGCTGCTGCTTGCGTCCGGAAGCAACGATCAGTGGGTGCTGCCGTTTAAGCACAATCTTGAACGGCTGGGGATTACCATGAACATTCGCCAGGTCGACAACGCGCAGCTCACCAACCGCAAACGCAGCCGTGATTACGACATGATGCAAACCCTGTGGCCCGCGCAGCCGTGGCCCAGCTCAGATCTGCAAATCTCCTGGGCATCCAGCTATATCGACTCCTCCTACAATGCGCCGGGGGTGAAAAGCCCGGCGATTGATGCCTTGATTGCGAAAATTGTGGCGGCGCAGGGTGATAAAGAAAAACTCCTGCCGCTGGGACGCGCCCTCGACAGGGTCTTAACCTGGAATTACTACATGCTGCCAATGTGGTATATGGGCGAAGACCGGCTTGCGCGCTGGGACAAGTTCTCCGAGCCTGCCGTACGCCCTGTCTATTCACTGGGCTTCGACACCTGGTGGTATGACGTTAACAAAGCCGCCAGACTTCCCGCTGAGCGGCGATAAGGAATCATCATGGGTGCGTATCTGATCCGCCGTCTCCTGCTGATTATCCCGACCCTCTGGGCAATCATCACGATTAACTTTTTTATTGTGCAAATCGCGCCCGGCGGCCCGGTCGACCAGGCTATTGCAGCCATTGAATTTGGCAACAGCGGCGGCATGCCTGGTGGCGGTGGCGAAGGAATGGGCGCGAGCCATGCCCGCACCGGCCTGGGAAATATCAGTGAAAGCCATTATCGCGGCGGACGTGGCCTGGATCCGGAAGTCATCGCCGAGATCACCCATCGTTATGGCTTCGACAAACCGCTTCACGAGCGGTATTTCAACATGCTCTGGGACTACCTCCGCTTTGATTTTGGCGACAGCCTGTTTCGCAGCGCGTCAGTTTTAACATTGATTAAGCAAAGTCTGCCGGTGTCGATTACCCTTGGGCTGTGGGGAACGTTGATTATTTATCTCGTCTCTATCCCCCTGGGGATCCGTAAAGCGGTTCACAACGGCAGCCGCTTCGATGTCTGGAGCAGCACGTTTATCATCATCGGCTATGCCATTCCGGCGTTTCTGTTTGCCGTTCTGTTGATTGTCTTTTTTGCCGGTGGCAGCTATTTCGATATCTTTCCGCTGCGGGGGCTGGTGTCAGCGGATTTCAGCACCCTGCCCTGGTACAAGAAGATCACCGATTATTTCTGGCACATCACGCTGCCGGTGCTTGCGACCGTCATTGGCGGCTTTGCGGCCCTGACCATGTTGACCAAAAACGCCTTTCTCGATGAAATCCGTAAACAGTACGTTGTGACTGCCCGTGCGAAGGGCGTCGGCGAAAAGCAGATCATGTGGAAACATGTCTTTCGCAACGCCATGCTGCTGGTGATTGCCGGATTTCCTGCCACGTTCATCAGTATGTTTTTTACCGGCTCGCTGCTGATAGAGGTGATGTTCTCCCTCAACGGACTGGGCTTGCTGGGATATGAAGCCACCGTGTCGCGCGATTATCCGGTCATGTTTGGCACACTTTATATCTTCACCCTGATTGGCCTGCTGCTGAATATCATCAGCGATATCAGCTATACGCTGGTTGATCCCCGAATTGATTTTGAGGGCCGCTGATGCCGCGTTTAAGCCCCGTCAACCAGGCCCGATGGGCCCGTTTTCGCCACAACCGCCGCGGCTACTGGTCGCTGTGGATCTTTGCCGTCCTGTTTGTCTTAAGCATGTGTTCGGAATTGATTGCCAACGATAAACCGCTGCTGGTGCACTTTAACGACCGCTGGTATGTGCCCGTTCTCACCCAATACAGCGAAAGCGATTTTGGTGGCCCGTTTGCGACGCCCGCTGAATATCAGGATCCGTGGCTTCGCCAGCAAATTGAACAGCACGGCTGGGCACTCTGGGCGCCGGTGCGTTTTGGCGCAAACAGCATTAACTTTGCGACCACCACCCCCTTCCCTTCCCCGCCTTCCGCGCAAAACTGGCTGGGAACGGATGCCAACGGTGGCGATGTGCTGGCACGCATCCTCTACGGCACGCGGATCTCGATCCTCTTTGGGCTGATGCTGACCGTCTTTTCCAGCGTGATGGGCGTGGTAGCAGGTGCCGTTCAGGGCTACTACGGCGGGAAAATCGACCTGTGGGGTCAACGTTTTATTGAAGTCTGGTCAGGCATGCCGACGCTGTTTCTGATCATTCTGCTTTCAAGCGTGGTACAGCCAAACTTCTGGTGGTTGTTAGGCATTACCGTCATCTTCGGCTGGATGGCGCTGGTAGGCGTGGTGCGGGCGGAATTTCTGCGCACCCGTAATTACGATTACATTCGCGCTGCCCAGGTGCTGGGGGTGAGCGACCGCGGGATCATTTTCCGCCATATGCTTCCTAACGCCGTGGTAGCGACCCTCACCTTCCTGCCGTTTATTCTGTGCAGTTCCATCACTACCCTCACCTCGCTTGATTTCCTTGGCTTCGGGCTCCCTCTCGGTTCCCCGTCGCTCGGCGAGCTACTGCTGCAGGGCAAGAACAACCTGCAGGCACCGTGGTTAGGCATCACCGCCTTTCTTGCCGTGGCCGTGCTGCTTTCACTGCTGATTTTTATTGGCGAAGCCGTGCGCGATGCTTTTGATCCCAACAAGGCGGTATAAGATGACGCAGCCCCTTCTCAGTATTGATAACCTGTCGATTGCCTTTTCAAAACAGGGTGAGGCGCGTACCGTGGTCACGGAGTTGTCGCTGCAGATCCAGCGCGGCGAAACGCTGGCGCTGGTAGGCGAGTCAGGATCCGGCAAGAGCGTATCGGCACTGTCGATCCTGCGCCTGCTTCCGTCTCCGCCCGTCAGCTATCCGCAAGGCGACATTCTGTTTCACGGTCGCTCGCTGCTGCATGCCGACGAAAAAACCCTGCGCGGAATTCGCGGCAATAACATTGCCATGATTTTCCAGGAGCCGATGGTCTCCCTTAACCCGCTGCACACGCTGGAAAAACAGCTCTATGAAGTGCTGTCCCTGCACCGGGGCATGCGCAAAGAGGCGGCGCGGGGGGAGATTCTGGATTGTCTTGAACGAACCGGCATTCGCAATGCCGCAAAACGGCTGAACGATTTCCCCCATCAGCTTTCCGGCGGCGAACGTCAGCGGGTGATGATTGCAATGGCCCTGCTCACGCGACCCGAACTGTTGATTGCCGATGAGCCCACCACCGCGCTGGACGTGACGGTGCAGGCGCAAATTCTGCGGCTGCTGCGGGAGCTGCGTGACGAACTGAACATGAGCCTGCTGTTTATCACCCATAATCTCAGCATTGTGAGAAAGCTCGCCGACAGCGTCGCCGTGATGCAAAACGGACGCTGCGTCGAGCAGAACACCGCAGCCACCCTGCTGAAAGCGCCTCAGCACCCCTATACGCAGCGTCTGCTTGATAGCGAGCCCACGGGTGACCCGGTTCCCCTGCCGGCTGACAGCGCGCCGTTGCTGCGCGTTGAGGGGCTGGGCGTGTCGTTTCCTGTTCGCAAAGGGATTCTGCGGCGCATCGTCGACCAGAATCCGGTATTGAAAAATATCCATTTTTCCCTGCGTCCGGGCGAATCGCTGGGACTGGTGGGCGAGTCCGGTTCGGGAAAAAGCACCACCGGCCTGGCACTGCTGCGCTTAATCGCCTCGCAGGGTGAGATCCTCTTTGACGGTATGCCGCTGCACAACTGGAACCGTCGCCAGATGTTGCCCGTTCGTCCCCGCATGCAGGTTGTGTTTCAGGATCCAAACTCCTCGCTTAACCCACGGCTGAACGTCTTACAGATTGTCGAAGAGGGTCTGCGCGTTCATCAGCCGGTATTGACCGTCCGGCAGCGGGAAGAAGAAGTGATACGCGTTATGGCAGAAGTTGGCTTAGATCCGGATACCCGGCACCGCTACCCGGCTGAATTTTCCGGCGGTCAGCGCCAGCGTATCGCCATTGCTCGCGCGCTGATCCTCAAACCGGAGCTGATCATTCTGGATGAACCGACGTCGTCGCTGGACAGAACCGTCCAGGCTCAGATCCTGGCATTACTGAAAGGATTGCAGGAAAAGCACAGGCTGGCCTATATCTTTATCAGCCATGATTTACAGGTTGTGCGGGCGTTATGCCATCAGGTGATTGTGTTGCGACAGGGAGAAGTGGTCGAGCAGGGAGAGTGCCAGCGCGTATTTGCTGCGCCAACGCAGAGCTACACGCGCCAGCTGTTGTCCGCAGACTAGCGCTCAGAAAGGATACTGGCCCGAGAAAGGCTCAGCGATAGCAACACCAAAGTTTTTCAGACGGCAGGTCGCGGCAAATTCATCCTGGCTTTTCACGAACAGGCAGGGTTCACCTTCACACTCCAGTACGGAGCTGTCCACTTCAATATCCGTCAGGGCCTCGCTGAGACGCTCCATGACTCGCCATGCATTTTCGTCGCTCGGGCTCAGCAACTTAAGTGCAACCAGACAATTCTCGCAACCCGCGACGCTTTGCGGAATCGGTTCAACTTTCGAACCTGCAAAACCCGCCGACCAGCGATAGCTCTGGGGCAAGCGATGGACTATGGAGAGTTGTAATGTATTCACGTTCGTTCCCCGGAAGCAAAATTTACTTCACAATTTATTTACATTTATAGTAACACATCATCGCCAGCCTGCACTATTCGGCGCTTTTTTATAGGTGTTCAGGCTCGCGTCGGCGCTATATGTACCCGTTTCTGCGATCTAACTCAACCTTTTTAAATACAATGATGTGACTTTTTACACAAATAGATTTTACATAAAAGAAACAAACACAGGGTAAACGAACGCAGCTTTGGTTGATGTGTGTCAACAAAAAAGGCCCTGACTGGGCCTTATTTGCGCGTTAGCTGGCCACCTTTCGCGGCCGACTGGCGTAGAGATAGAAAAGAATGGAGCTGGTTGCACAAAACGCCATCGCCCACAGCATCGGCCAGGCCGTATTAAACGTGGCCATCGACAGTAACGCCCCGACGATGGCGCCGATGCCAAAGCGGAATGTTCCGGCCAGCGACGAGGCGGTGCCTGCCATATGCGGGAATTCGTCGAGGATCACCGCCATCGCATTGGAGGAAACCATCGACACGCAGCCGACGAAGGCCGCAACCCCCACCACCAGCGCCCAGAAGCCCACGCCTGTAAAAGCACTCAGCACCAGCCAGATAGCCATCACAAACTGGATCCAAAGCCCGGCGCGGAACATGTTCAACGCCCCGACTCGGCGGACAAAGCGGCTGTTAATGATGGTCATAATGAACAGGAAGACGATGTTGAGCGCAAAGTAATAACCGAAGTGCTGCGGAGAAACATGGTTCAGTTCGATATAGACAAACGGCCCGGCGCTCAGGAATGAGAACATCCCGGCGAAGCTGAAACCGCTCGCCAGCATATAGCTCAGCACGCGCTTATGACGAAACAGTGAGGCGAAATTCCCCATTGTGGTTCGGATGTGGAACTTCTGTCGGCGCTCCGCGGGTAGCGTTTCATCAATAAAGAAGAAGATCATTGCCGAGGCCAGCAGCGCGGCAAGCGCCAGGATCCAGAAAATCACATGCCAGCTGAACCATACCAGTACCGCACCACCGGCCATAGGGGCCACCAGCGGTGCAATCGTCGTCACCAGCATCACGAACGACATCATCCGGGAGAACTCTTCTTTCGGGTAGATATCGCGCATCAGGGCATTGATCACCACACTTGCCGCTGCCGCCGCCAGACCGTGGAAAAAGCGCATGACAATCAGTTGATCGATGGTTTGCGCCTGCGCACAGGCCACCGCCGCCCCTGCAAAAATCAGGGTCCCGCCAAGGATAACGGGCTTGCGGCCAAAGCTGTCCGCCATCGGGCCATAAAACAGCTGACCGAGGGCAAAACCGAGAATATAGGTGCTGAGCGTCATCTGCGCGCTGCCTGCCGGTACGCCAAACTGCGCGGAAATAACCGGCAGCGCAGGCAGATACATATCAATAGACAGCGGCATCAGCATGGCCAGCAGGCCAAGAATGAAGACGATTTTGAACGACGAGTGTGGCCTGGTGGTCACAGAGTTCTCCTGAAATTAATGCGAAGGCAGACCAACGCTGGCGATCTCTTCTTCCGTTAACGGGCGATATTCGCCGGGCGCCAGCTCAGGATCGAGTTCAATTGCGCCAATACGTTCACGATGCAGACCGACAACGTGGTTACCCACCGCGGCAAACATACGCTTCACCTGATGGTAGCGCCCTTCACTGATGGTCAGACGAACCTCGGTAGGCGCGATCACTTCAAGCACGGCAGGCCGGGTCAGATCTTTTTCATTATGCAACTGAACCCCGTTGGCAAATTGTTCTGCCGTGTCATCCGCGACCGGAGACTCCAGCGTCACCCGATACGTCTTCTCGCAGTGATGACGGGGAGACGTGATACGGTGCGACCACTGCCCGTCGTCGGTCATCAGCACCAGCCCGGTGGTGTCGATATCAAGACGGCCAGCGGCATGCAGCTTGTGCGCGACCGGTTCGTCGAGGAAATAAAGCACCGTTGGATGATCCGGATCGTCCGTGGAACAGACATAGCCTTCCGGCTTATTGAGCATGAAATAGCGCGGCCCGTGCTGTTGGGTCAGCGGGTTGCCGTCATATTCAACCTGATGGTCAGGCTGGAGTTTGAACGCAGTGTCTTTCACAATGTCGCCATCCACGGTAACGCGGCTGGCGCGAATTTCACGCCCGGCAATAGCGCGGCTTACGCCGAGTTGCTGAGCGATAAACTTATCAAGTCGCATGAAATCTTTTTAGCCTTAATGATGCTGGAAGTCGGACAACAGGTCCGAAAAAGAAGCAGTCTGGAATGGCTCAGTATAATGGTCTGGTTGCGCCACTCAAGGGAAAAAGTTTCGTGGCATACTATATGCGAAATAACTAAACCGAGACCCCATGACTTTTACACTTCGTCCTTATCAGCAGGAAGCCGTTGACGCCACTCTCGCCTGGTTTCGTAAACACCAGGCACCGGCGGCCATTGTGCTTCCGACCGGTGCTGGCAAAAGCCTGGTGATCGCCGAACTGGCGCGTCTGGCACGCGGACGCGTGCTGGTGCTGGCCCACGTCAAAGAGCTGGTGGCGCAAAACCATGCCAAGTATTGCGCACTCGGGCTGGAAGCTGACATTTTCGCTGCCGGGCTAAAGCGTAAAGAGAGCCACGGCAAAGTGGTCTTTGGCAGCGTACAGTCGGTGGCCCGCAACCTTGATCTGTTTCGCAGTGAATTTTCGCTGCTGATTGTCGACGAGTGTCACCGCATCAGCGATGACGACGACAGCCAGTATCAGCAAATCCTCACTCACCTGAAAGAGGTGAACCCACACCTTCGCCTGCTTGGCCTGACGGCGACCCCGTTTCGCCTAGGTAAAGGCTGGATCTATCGCTACCATTATCACGGCATGGTGCGCGGCGACGAGAAAGCGCTGTTCAGCGACTGTATCTATGAACTTCCTTTGCGCTACATGATCAAGCATGGCTACCTGACGCCGCCCGAGCGGCTGGACATGCCGGTGGTGCAGTACGATTTCAGCCGGTTACAGGCGCAGAGCAACGGGTTATTCAGCGAAGCGGAGTTGAACCAGGAGCTGAAAAAGCAAAAGCGCATTACCCCGCATATCATTAGCCAGATAGAAGAGTTCGCCGCGACGCGCAAAGGGGTCATGATCTTTGCCGCCACCGTGGAGCATGCGCGAGAAATTACCGGGCTGCTGCCCGCCGAGGACGCGGCCTTAATCACCGGCGAGACGCCCGGGCCGGAGCGCGACCGCCTGATCGACGCCTTCAAAGCGCAACAATTCCGCTATCTGGTGAACGTGTCAGTGTTAACCACCGGGTTTGATGCCCCGCATGTCGATCTGATTGCCATTTTACGTCCGACCGAATCGGTCAGTCTTTATCAGCAGATTGTGGGGCGCGGCCTGCGCCTGGCGCCCGGGAAAACCGACTGTCTTATTCTGGATTACGCCGGTAACCCGCACGATCTCTACTCTCCGGAAGTCGGCACGCCAAAAGGCAAAAGCGACAACGTCCCCGTTCAGGTCTTTTGCCCTGCCTGTGGTTTTGCCAATACCTTCTGGGGTAAAACCACCGCAGACGGCACGCTGATTGAACATTTTGGCCGCCGCTGTCAGGGCTGGTTTGAAGATGACGAAGGACATCGCGAACAGTGCGATTTCCGTTTCCGCTTTAAAAACTGCCCGCAGTGCAATGCGGAAAACGATATTGCCGCCCGTCGCTGTCGCGAATGCGATACGGTTCTGGTCGATCCTGATGACATGCTAAAAGCAGCGCTGAAGTTGAAAGATGCGCTGGTGCTGCGCTGTTCCGGTATGGCACTGCAACCCGGCGCGGATGACAAAGGCGAGTGGCTGAAAATCACCTATTACGATGAAGACGGCGCAGACGTCAGCGAGCGCTTCAGGGTACATACGCCTGCCCAGCGTATGGCCTTCGAACAACTCTTTATTCGCCCGCACACCCGTACGCCCGGTGTACCGCTGCGCTGGATTACCGTGGCCGATATCGTGCGTCAGCAAGTGTTACTGCGCCACCCGGATTTTGTTGTGGCTCGTATGAAAGGACAGTTCTGGCAGGTTCGGGAAAAGGTGTTTGATTACGAAGGCCGTTTTCGTCGCGCCAACGAATTACGCGGTTAAGGGGACTTTTCATTGATGTGAGGGGCATTTGAGTATAAAATGCTGCCCGCTTCATATCCGTGAAGCAGAACACTCACCTGCTGCTGGGTCGCCTGTAGTAGGGTTTAAAATACAGAGAGAAATCAATGTTTACTATCGAAGCAGAAGTACGTAACGTGCAGGGTAAGGGTGCGAGCCGCCGCCTGCGTAACGCTAACAAGTTCCCGGCTATCGTTTACGGTGGCGAAGCTGCTCCAGTTGCAATCGAACTGGATCACGACAAAGTGTGGAACCTGCAGAACAAACCTGAATTCTACAGCGAAGTTCTGACCATCGTTGTTGGCGGTAAAGAAGAAAAAGTGAAAGTTCAGGCTGTTCAGCGTCACGCGTTCAAGCCAAAAGTCACTCACATCGACTTCGTTCGCGCGTAATCGCAAACACGTCGAAAAAAAAGCCCCGCTTCTGCGGGGCTTTTTTTATGCCTGTTATTTCCCGCCAGAGGTGCGGCGCTGAAGCTGATCGCGCAGGTTCGGCGGCGTGCCTTTAATGGTCAGCGTATCGGTGGCCGGATCCCAGAAGATGCGTTCACCCAACAGCATGGCATCAAAGTTGATAGTCAACCCACCGCCGCTACCGGCAAATTTAGTGAGCTGTCGCAGCGTACTGCGATCCGCCGGGAAGCTCTCTTCGAGCTCATAGCCTTTATCAGCGGTAAATTCCTGGAAGCTGACTTCACTGACGCCCGCCAGCTCTTTTGACAGCGACTCCAGCTCAATCTCTTCTCCTGCCTGCAGCTGTTCGTTGCAGTAACTGTACACCTGCTGGCGCACGGTCTGACGCTCAGATTTATCGAGCTGCGCTTCAGCGGTAAAGTCGTCAACCGCCTGCAGCAGCCCTTTGTTCTGCGCTTTGGCGTTAAGACCTTCGCTGGCGCCGAGGAAGTCCATAAAGAAATCAGCCACTTTACGACCGACGCGGCCTTTCAGGAAGGTCAGGTAGCGGGTCGATTCCGGGTTCGTTTCCCACTCGGTTAAATCGATACGCGCCACGATATCCGCATGGTTGATATCAAGATAGTGGGTAGAGCTGATATCCAGCTGCTCATTCACGCGCATGCTGCTTAAATTGTTCAGCACGGTGACCAGCAGATACTCTACTGCCAGGTAGCGATAGTGACAGAACAGGACGATACCGCCGTCTGCGAACGGGTATTTTGCCAGTTCGTCACGCAGACGTCCGGTGGCGGCGCGGCTAAACGCCAGGAAATCCTCTTCGCCCTGACGCTGCAGACGAAGACTATCAGCCAGTTCGCTCTCTTCGCTGAACAGACCATAGGCTTTATTTTTAGCACTGTAGACGCGGTGCAACTCCGCCATCATTTCCACAACGGTCGCCGTGGGTTCCAGTAACGAATCGCGAAGCACCACTTCAAGGGTTTGCTCATCACGCTTGATAAGCTGGTGCAAGGCAATCTGGTTGATTTCCAGACTCATGATAAACTCTCCTTTTAGACCGGGCGGTATTCAACCACCACCAGGTCATGTGTGCAACAACAGATAAAAAAGGGGAAAAAAAGCTGTCGCTACGGTAATATGTTGCCCTTTCATCAACAAACTGATTTTGATTTATGCCACAACATTCCCGCTACAGTGATGAACACGTTGAACAACTGCTCAGTGAGCTGGTCAACGTACTGGAAAAACATAAAACGCCGACCGATCTCTCCCTGATGGTTTTGGGAAATATGGTCACCAACCTTATCAATACCAGCGTTGCTCCGGCTCAGCGTCAGGCGATCGCCAAATCTTTCGCCCAGGCGTTACAGTCCTCCGTCAGCGACGACCAGGCCCATTAAGGGAAACGAACAACAGTTTATGGTGACGAATCGTCAGCGCTACCGTGAAAAAGTCTCCCAGATGGTCAGCTGGGGACACTGGTTTGCCCTGTTCAACATTCTGTTAGCGACGGTCATTGGCTGTCGTTATCTGTTTGTCGCAGACTGGCCGACAACGCTAACCGGGCGTATTTACTCCTGGATGAGCGTTGTGGGTCACTTTAGCTTTTTGGTTTTCGCCACCTATCTGCTGATCCTGTTCCCCCTGACGTTTATCGTCATGTCGCAGCGGCTCATGCGTTTCTTGTCCGCTATCCTCGCGACGGCGGGGATAACGCTGCTGCTTATCGACAGCGAAGTCTTTACCCGTTTTCACCTGCATCTCAACCCCATCGTCTGGGAACTGGTGATCAACCCGGATCAAAACGAAACGGCCCGTGACTGGCAGCTGATGTTTATCAGCGTTCCGGTGATCCTGCTTATTGAGATGCTTTTTGCCACCTGGAGCTGGCAAAAACTGCGCAGCCTGACCCGGCGCCGCCATTACGCGAAGCCCGTTGCGACGCTCTTTTTCGTCTCCTTTATTAGCTCGCACATCATGTATATCTGGGCGGATGCGAACTTCTATCGCCCTATTACCATGCAGCGCGCTAACCTGCCGCTCTCTTATCCGATGACGGCCCGCCGTTTCCTCGAAAAACACGGCCTGCTGGATGCTCAGGAGTATCAACGCCGTCTGGTCGAACAGGGTAATCCGGAAGCGGTCAGCGTTCAGTATCCGCTGAGCGAACTACGCTATCGCGATATGGGCCGCGGGCAAAACGTCCTGTTAATCACCGTCGATGGCCTGAATTATTCACGTTACGAGAAGCAGATGCCTGCTCTGGCTGATTTCGCCAGTAAGAACGTGACGTTTACACAGCATATGAGTTCCGGTAACTCGACCGACGCGGGTATCTTTGGTCTGTTCTACGGTATTTCAGCCGGATACATGGACGGCGTGCTGTCCGCCCGTATTCCTGCGGCACTGATCACCGGGCTTAATCAGCAGGGTTATCAGTTAGGGCTATTCTCATCGGATGGCTTTAACAGCGCGCTCTATCGCCAGGCGCTGCTGTCAGACTTCTCACTGCCGGCGGCACAGAGCCAGACAGATGAACAGACCGCCAGTCAGTGGATAAGCTGGCTGCAACGCTACGCCCAGGAAGATAACCGCTGGTTCTCGTGGGTTGCCTTAAACGGCACCAACCTTGAGGACACGAATCAGAAAGGCTTTGCGCGCCGCTACAGCCGCGCTGCCGGTGACGTGGATGCACAAATCGACCGCGTGCTCGACGCGTTGCGCGAGTCTGGCAAGCTGGATAACACCGTCGTGATCGTCACGGCCGGTCATGGTATCCCGTTGGGTGACGAGACGAAGAGCATGGAGTGGTCGCGTCCAAATCTGCATGTTCCGCTGGTGATCCACTGGCCGGGAACGCCGGCGCAGCGCATCAATATGCTGACTGAACATAAAGATGTGATGACGACCCTGATGCAACGTCTGCTGCACGTCAGCACGCCAGCAAACGAGTATTCACAGGGGCAGGATCTCTTCAGTGCCACCCGCCGCCATAACTGGGTGTCGGCTGCCGGAGAGAGCACGCTGGTGGTGACTACGCCAGCGCTGACGCTGGTGCTGAACAACAATGGGAAGTATCAGACGTATAATCTGCAGGGTGAGCGGTTGAAAGACCAAAAACCGCAGCTGAGCCTGCTGCTGCAGGTTCTGACGGATGAGAAGCGCTTTATCGCTAACTGATTAATTATAAACCAGTTAGCAACAGATTCCCTTGCATTCAAAACGGAATCGAGTAGTATTCTTTTTATGCGTCGGCACGTAGCGCAGCCTGGTAGCGCACCGTCATGGGGTGTCGGGGGTCGGAGGTTCAAATCCTCTCGTGCCGACCAAAAATACTCTTTAAACCAGCCAGCTATGGCTGGTTTTTTTATTGCTTCATTTCTGATGGGAATTAGTACCTGTAGTTTCAGCACCAACGGTCGACAATCCCCCTTAAAACACTCCGCCACGCTTGACGCTGTATATTTTTACAGTAAAAATACCTCCCCCCACTTGAAGTTATTACGGAGGTTTTATGTTTGTTGAATTGGTTTACGATAAGCGAAATGTTCAGGGCCTGGATGGAGCCAGAGAAATTATATTGGCCGAGCTTACGAAGCGAGTGCATAACATCTTCCCTGATGCTGAAGTGAAGGTTAAGCCTATGCAGGCTAACGGACTCAATAGCGATGCCAGCAAAAGCGATCGTGAAAAGTTGAACCGCATGCTGGAGGATATGTTTGAAGAGTCTGATATGTGGCTTACAAATGAATAAATTTCGTTGAAGCCCTCATATCGAATGTACTGGCGCGGACTTTAGCTGATAATTTTCCTTTGTGTAACACAATAACATTGGACAATCGACTTAGTGCGATACACCAACGTCTGGAGCAGTGATGATGAAAACAGTCGAGATACTGCAATACAATTTACACAAAGGCACCGGAGCATTTTTTCATAACGTCATGGCAGAAATTAGCGTTCCCCTACATCAACGCCACGGCATCGATGTGGTGTCGTTTGGTAACTCTCTGCACGATCTTGATTGCTACTATCTCATTCGAGCCTTTGAAAGTATTGAAAATATGAATACGGTGCTTAATTCTTTCTACGCGAGTGCAGACTGGCGCTGCGGGCCTCGTGAGTCCATCATTGACTGCATCGAAACAAGCATTAAGACAGTAATTGATCTGCCACGAGTAAGTGTGGATGGGCTACGAGTGTAAGTCCAAATCTGTTACGTCGCGATTGAGCGTTTACTGCCATATTAGGTTTGGTTCGGTGTATTGAGACAGCCAAAACGAGTCTGAGCTGATACATATCTAACCCTACCCTGCTCCCCATTGATTAACACACCGCGATGTTTGTAATGTCTTCATAAGCCACATGAGGACATCCCCAAGAAGCGTTTTTCCGACCAACATAATCTTGAAAACCAACCCTTCCGGGTTGTTTTTGTATTTCTGCAAAGGGAATTTCGTGTCATGTAACTCACTGGAAAAAAAGGGGCCCGTTTAGGCCCCCTGATGCGTTACTGTTTCACTTTGGCCTTTTCCTCATTGATGACGTTTAGAGCTGCTGCGGTGCAATCACCCTGAGCGATCCTGAGCGTGCCCGCCTGTTGGCGTTGCTCCAACAATGCGGAAAGCGTGTTGTAAACTTTCGTTTCGTGGTGGGCCTGTGCATAGCCCAACGCCTCGCAGATTTGAAAATCTGACATTGCCGCAACACGTTTACCATTTCCCCCCATGAAAGGCCGGGTGCTTAATGCATCCGTTTCGGGTTGAGAAGCAATGCTACATGCTATTGTAGTCACCGCTGCCAGAATGATGAATGTCCACTGAGCCTTTTTCATCAGTAACGCTTTTTTTAAGGGTTTCACTTAAAATACTTCCCAAATTCGACATGTTGTCGCCTGATTTCTTTCAGGTTTGCCACTATTCCAGCCATACACCAGCCACTGACAACCCCCAAAAACCACCCCATCAAGAGATTGACTATCACCAGTGACCCACGTTTCTGGAGCCAGACTGAGCGCTACCACCACCAATATGATTGCCACCGCCTAAGCCGTGGGCGCTGTTGCTGTTGGCTGCATTGTTGCTGCCGTTCCCCGTTCCATGCTCATGTCGTGAGTTATTACGGCTATGATCGCTTCCCTGACGCTGAGAGACGATCAACGCGTCTACATGCGGAACTGCGATTTGCACATTCGGATCGACTTTGGCGATCTCCCCTGCGGTGGTGGTAGTGGTGACACCATTAACCGTGATATTCACAGGCGTCCCCGGCTTCATACTGGACACAGCAACGTTAATCGAGCCCGTGTCTTTTGTTATGGCAACACTTGTAACGTTATCAGGGGCTTTCGTGGTGGCTGGAGTATGAGTAAGCGAGGGCGAAGTAACCGCCGTGCCAGCGGGTAAGGCTGGACCTGTTGTCGCTTGCTGCATAGACACCACTGCGGCGCGGTAAGTTGTGCCTGTGATTTGTGGCGCAGCCACTGCAGACGTTTTGGTGGCGTCAGGGGTGTTAACGGCAGTTCCTGCAGGTAAGGCTGGCCCTGTTGTGACTTGCTGCATTGAAATCACAGCGTTCCGGTAAGTCGTGCCCGTAATGTGTGGCGTTTTCTGCTGCAGGGGTTGCGGCGTTCTTTGTGTTACAGGTCGCGGCGCATCGGGAGCCGTTTCAGTTGCCTGTACTGCATTAATACGATCGCCTGCAGTGCGTAAGCTGTTTTCGATGTCCCCTAAACGGGCCATATTTTCAGGTGAACGGTCGGCATTGTAAGCCTTTAATGCAGCCTGCTTATCCTCCATGGCCTGATTGGCTTCATTGCGAATCGACTGAATAGCAGTGGCTTTTTCATCCATGGTCATGAAATTAGAAGCGAAGGCGTTCACACTTCCGCATGAAAGCGCAATTATTACGGATAAAGAAATGATAGAATGGCGGTTCATTACAATAATTACCTTTAATTTATGTTAAGGGAAAACAGAAACAACAATTAACTACCCCGGCACATGTCGGGGACTTTTTTCAACAAACGAAACAAGCACTTCAAACCGCGCATAATAACGACTGTAAACGATTACACATTTGATATTTATCAATATCCCTAATTCAAATCGTGGAAATAACAATCAACTCAGCCACTATATTTCCCTGTTAATTCGCTTCAAAACATCTCTATTGTTATCGCAACCAATCATTTTTTTAGTGAATAACACTTAGACGGTGAATTTTTCCGGTTTATTATCCTGCATAAAAAAGTGAAATAATGTTTCAGTGCGCGTGCATTGACGTAACGAAAGCATCCCTCCTCTGGATAAAGCGCCCTGTCCCTGCATAGCTGATACGGCCCAAGCCAGACACCGTCAGCAATACAGAGAGGGATACATGCCCGGATTTCACGCGATAAGAGGTGTGATAATTGAACAACGTGGCGGTATAGCGGGAGGCTAATTACAGAGGCAGGAATTTATTGCAATTGATGACAGGGCTGGTTGAATCAGCATGAATGCTGTCCAGCCCTGATTCTTACGACTAAAAAAAGAAAAGCATTTTAATAACCGTATTCTTACCGCACTTCGGCAGGCGTTTTACGCAGATAAAGCAGCGTCAGCAAACAAATCACCGCGCCGGCATAAAAGGTATATTCTGCGCCCCACAGTTCCCAGATAGCGCCGGCACCCACGCTGGCCATCAGTAACCCGAGCCCGCTGACCAGACTGAAAAGACCAAACGCCGTACCGCGCAAATCCGCAGGCGCTGTTTTAGCCACCATCGCGGCCAGCAGCCCCTGAGTCATCCCCATATGCATGCCCCAGAGCGCAACGCCGACAATAATACCGGTCCAGTGGGTACTCAGGGCCAGAACGACATCAGCGGCAATCAAAACGACTAGCCCCCACTGCAGAAGCCGGGTATGGCTCATACCATCAGAGAGTTTGCCAAACGGATAGGCCGAGAAAGAATAGATCACGTTCATCACCACCATCACCAGCGGGATTAAGGCCAGGGGAACGCCAGACTGTTGCGCACGGAGGACAAGAAAAGCCTCGCTAAAACGTGCCAGTGTGAATACCGCCCCCAGGCCAATGACCCACCAGCACGATTTTCCCAGCCGCGTTAAATTCTCTCTTTTGATGGGATTAGTGCGTTTATGTTCGACAGGGGTTTTCGGCTCCTTCAGGCCGAAATACAGCAGCGCAACCGAAAGAAAGCCGGGGATCAGGGCTATCCAGAAAACCGCGCGAAAATCATTGTGTAGCAGCAGCATTAACCCCACGGCCAGTAGTGGCCCCAGAAATGCGCCGGTGGTATCCATAGACTGACGCAGGCCATATGCCGCCCCACGCAGTTCCGGCGGGGTGATATCTGCGACCAGCGCATCCCGTGGAGCACCGCGGATCCCCTTCCCCGCACGATCCATCAGGCGCGCGCCTAAAACCATCCCCGAAGAGGATGCGAGGGCGAAAAAGGGTTTGCTCAGCGCACCGAGGCCATACCCGAGTAGCGCCAGCCCTTTACGCTTGCCAAGATAGTCGCTAATCGCCCCCGAAAAGACTTTGATAAAGAGAGCGGTAGCCTCCGCGAGTCCTTCAATCAGGCCGATAACCAACACGCTCGTTCCAAGCGTAGTCACCATAAACAGTGGAAGCAGGCTGTGAATACTCTCTGACGAGATGTCCATCAACATACTGACGCCACCCACTACCCAGACCCCACGAGGGATCCGGCTGAGTACCGTAAATCTGGAAAGCATCTGTAACTCCTGCTCTGAAAATAGTGGCCTGACTGCTTACAGAATAGGATACGACGGATTAAAAACCTGAGGAAGAACAACGAGCCAATAAAAAAGCCAGCGCTCAGGCTGGCTTTTTTATCGCAGGAAAGGCGTTTAGTGTTTATCACGCCCACCCAGGAAGAAAATGCCCAGCGGAATGGCAAGCAGCACGGTGAACACCAGGCTATAAACAAAGATCATCGCTGATTGCAGGACATACATGCTGGTCGTCCAGGCAGAGAGAGGAATGTTGTACTGTTCAATAACGCCAACAATGGTTGCCCGCCCAACACACGCGGCAGCAATCATAAACACAACCAGTAGCGCCAACAGGAACTTGCGGCCTTCAGGTGTTTTCAGTTTTGCACGTACCATCTCTCTCTTCCCTTCACAGATGAATAACATTATGTGGCGCTTAAAATAACACGATCTGCCGCCAGACTCCAATGCAGTACAAACAACCACTCATTGCGCATGAATAGAGTTTTATACGCTGCCAATATTGAAAATGTAAGTAAATTACACTAACCATTCACGAACATTATGTTAACCTGTGCCTGATAGTTTGACATAAAGGAATGACTGTGAAAAAAGCACCTCAATTTGCCATTGCCCTGATTGCCGCCGCATGCGTTAGCACCAGCGCTTTCGCCAGCGACACCCCTAAAGCGCAGCCTCTGGAAAAAGTAGCGCCTTATCCGCAAGCGGAAAAAGGGATGAAGCGTCAGGTCATTCAGTTACCCGCTCAGCAGGATGAAGCGAATTTCAAAGTGGAACTGTTAATTGGCCAGACGCTGGAAGTGGACTGCAACCAGCACCGTCTGGGCGGTCAGTTGGAAAGCAAAACCCTGGAAGGTTGGGGCTACGACTATTACGTCTTTGATAAAGTGACGTCTCCGGTTTCGACCATGATGGCCTGCCCGGATGGCAAGAAAGAGAAGAAATTTGTTACCGCGTATCTGGGTGACAACAGTCTGCTGCGCTATAACAGCAAGCTGCCAATCGTCGTTTATACGCCTGCAAACGTGGAAGTGAAATATCGCGTGTGGAAGGCGGAAGAAGAGACGGGCACCGCAGAAGTCCGTTAAAGATAAGCCGGGTGGCGATTTCGCCTGACCCGGCCATGATACTGTGCGGTTTAATAAGCCGGGTAAGCGCTAACGCTACCCGGCTTTTTCACATCAGAGTGCGATATCCGCGACCGGTTTGTTTTCCGCCTGAGGCTTCAGCTCTGCCTTCGGTGCTGCGTCAGCAGCAGCTTGCGGCTTCACATATTGCAGCTGCAGAACGCGGCTGGTGTATTCCAGTTCCTGTTCCGTCGCATCAACGTTACCGTTCAGCTTAGTGCCGTAAGAAGGAATAATGGTTTTCAGTTTTGCCTGCCATTCCGGGCTGGCAACTTTGTCTTTAAACACTTTTTCCATCAGATGCAGCATGATTGGCGCAGCGGTAGAAGCCCCCGGTGACGCACCCAGCAGCGCAGCAACGGTGCCTTCTTTGTCACTGACCACTTCGGTACCCAGACGCAGTACACCGCCCTCTTTCGGATCGCGTTTGATGATCTGTACACGCTGACCCGCCTGCCATAAACGCCAGTCTTCTTTCTTCGCCTGCGGATAGTACTCTTTCAGCGCGTCAAAGCGTTCATCGTCAGAGAGCATCACCTGGCTAATCAGGTATTTCACCAGATCGAAGTTATCCAGACCGACGTCCATCATGGGCTTAACGTTAGAGGTGGTGGTCGCACTCAGCAGGTCCCACAGGGAACCGTTTTTCAGGAACTTCGTGGAGAAGGTCGCGAATGGCCCGAACAGCACCACACGTTTACCGTCAAGCACGCGGGTGTCGATGTGCGGAACGGACATGGGTGGTGCACCAACGGAAGCCTGACCGTAGACTTTTGCCAGGTGACGATTCACCACTTCCGGGTTTTCAGACACCAGGAACTGACCGCCCACCGGGAAGCCTGCGTAATCGTCAGCTTCCGGAATACCGGTTTCCTGCAGCAGTTTCAGCGCCGCGCCGCCCGCACCAATAAAGACAAACTTCGCCTTGATGACGTGCTCTTCTTCATTGTGTTTCAGATCGGCAACGGTCACGCTCCAGCTGTTATCCGCATTGCGCTTAAAGCCACGCACTTCGGTGCTGAGCTGCAGATTAAAGTTCTCTTTTTTCTGCAGGGAACCTACCAGCTGGCGGGTAATTTCGCCGTAGTTCACGTCAGTACCAATTTCAGTACGGGTCGCGGCGACTTTCTGGTTCGGGTCACGACCTTCCATGACCAGCGGAGCCCACTCTTTAATCTGCGCGTGATCTTCGGAGTATTTCATGCCGCGGAACAGCGTGCTCTGCTGCAGAGCCGCATAGCGCGCACGCAGGAAGTTAACGTTCTGCTCGCCCCACACAAAGCTCATGTGCGGCACGGTGTTGATGAAGGAGTGCGGATCGTGCATTACGCCGCTGTTCACCTGGTGAGACCAGAACTGGCGAGAAATCTGGAATGCTTCGTTGATCTCAACCGCCTTCTCGATACTAATGGAACCGTCCTTTTTCTGCGGTGTGTAGTTCAGTTCCATGAGTGCCGAATGGCCCGTACCGGCGTTGTTCCAGCCGTTCGAGCTCTCCTGCGCCACGCCATCGAGGCGCTCGACCATGGTCATAGACCAGTCTGGCTGCAGTTCTTGCAGATAGGTTCCCAGCGTGGCGCTCATAATACCGCCACCAATTAAAAGGACGTCCGTTTCCTGCTCTTTTGGCGTGTCAGCTTTTGCCGCCATTGAGACGGTATTCAGCCCCACGGCAAGAGACAAGAGCATGGCAGTCATTTTTTTCATAATTTATGCCTTAGTGTAAAAGTGCGTGATGCGTGGAAATTGCAGGTGAAAAAAGCTGCGCGGGAACGGTAACAACTTTTAAATGGTGTTTAAAGGTTAAGAAATTATTGTAATTGTGAAATTTAATGATGGATTGTTTGTGAGGGATTACCTATGCGGCTGGCAAAAGGCGGCTTTTCTGGCTAGTATGTTGCGTTTTGTGATCGCGCGCACGGAAGCCTGCCCTAACCTGCGAAGTGTTATGTCATTACCCGATTCTTCTTTACCCCATGAAGGCCATGTCGCCTCGGTGTTACGCTCTCCCCGGCTGCTGATGCGTGAAACGCTGGCAGGCGTGATTACTGCCCTGGCGCTTATTCCTGAAGTGATTTCGTTTTCTGTCGTCGCAGGGGTTGATCCTAAAGTCAGCCTGATTGCTTCCGTGGTGCTGTGTCTTGCCCTGTCCGTGCTCGGCGGCCGCCCGGCAATGGTCACGGCGGCAGCGGGTTCCGTGGCGCTGGTGATTGGCCCGATGGTGCATCAGCATGGCGTGCAGTACATTTTGCCGGCCGTTCTGCTGGCCGGGGCGATCCAGATCCTCTTCGGCGTGCTCGGCATGGCGCGACTGATGCGCTTTATTCCGCAGTCGGTGATGACCGGGTTTGTTAACGCGCTCGGTATTTTGATCTTCTTCGCCCAGGTTCCCCATTTCTGGAGCCGAAGCCCGCTGATTGTGGGCCTGTTCGTGCTGACGCTGCTGATCGTCCTCTGGGTGCCCCGCTATATCAAAAGTATCCCCGCGCCGCTTATTGCCATTGTGGTGTTAACCCTGTTTACCGTGACCACCGGGCAAATCCTGCCGACCGTGGGTGACGAAGGCACCATGAGCGGTGGCCTGCCCGGGCTGACGCAGCTGCTTGTCCCGCTGAACACCGATACGCTGAGCATTATCTGGCCATGCGCATTAAGCATTGCGTTTGTGGGTCTGCTGGAGTCGCTGCTGACGGCAAAACTGGTGGATGAGCTGACGGCGAGCCCGTCCGGCAAGCGCCGCGAAAGCATTGGTCTGGGCATCGGTAACATTCTGGCCGGCTGGTATGGCGGTATCGCAGGCTGCGCCATGATTGGTCAAACCATCGTCAACGTGGAGATGGGCAAAGGCCGCAGCCGCATTTCCACTGTTGCGGCCGGTCTGGTGCTTCTGGTGCTGGTGACGGCGCTGAGTGAAGTGATGGCCCGCATCCCGATGGCCGTGCTGGCCGGGATTATGGCGATTGTCGCCGTCAAAACCTTCAGCTGGCATAGCCTGCAGCCCGCGACGGTGAAAAATGCCCCCATTGCGGAAACGGTCGTGATGCTGGTGACCGTTGCAGCCACGGTTTCAACCGGCAACCTGGCCATTGGCGTGCTGGGCGGGATTATCGTGATGGCACTCCTTCCCGCCCGAATTAAGCGTCGGGTTAAAGAAGAAAAAGCGTTGCCAGCCCAAGAAAAATAAAGAAGCCGCCCGTATCGGTGATGGCAGTGATCATGACGCTCGACCCCACTGCGGGGTCGCGCCCGAGCTTTGTCATCGTCAACGGGATGATGACGCCCATCATCGACGCAACCAGCAGGTTCAGCACCATCGCCAGCATCATCACGCCGCCTAATGCCATATCGTCGTACAACCACCAGGTAATGCCGCCCATAATTCCGCCCCACACCAGGCCATTAATCAGCGCCACGCCCATCTCTCTGAAGATCAGGAAGGCAAAGTTACCCGGCTGAATGTTCTCCAGCGCCAGCGCGCGAACAATCATGGTGATGGTCTGGTTGCCGGTGTTGCCGCCTATCCCGGCCACAATCGGCATCAGCGAGGCTAACGCGACCAGCTGCGAAATGGTGTGTTCGAAGCCATCAATCACGCGGGAGGCGATAAACGCGGTACAGAGGTTAATGGCAAGCCAGGCCCAGCGGGTTTTGACCGCCTTGCCCACGGAGGCATGGACGTCATCTTCGGCGCTGATCCCCCCAAGCGCACGCAGATCGTTATCGGTCTCTTCGTAGACCACGTCAACGATCTCATCGATTGTCAGACGTCCCATCAGCTTGCCGACCGAGTCCACGACCGCCGCACTCACGAGGTCGTCACGTTCGAAGGTACGCGCGGCTTTTTCCGCGTCATCCTCCGGCGAGAAGACCATCGGCTCGTTTTCCATGACCTCGCTCACCCGCCGCTGAGTGCTGTTGAGCAGGATCGTTTTCAGCTCCAGCTCACCAAGCAAGGTTTTATCCCGCGAGGTCACGAACAGTTTATCGGTGTTGTCGGGCATACTGCCCAGGCGGCGTAAATAGCGCTGCACCGTGCCGAGCGTGACGTCCGGGCGCACCGTGATGACGCCAAACTCCATAATTGCGCCAACGCTGTGTTTATCGTAGTGCATCACCTGGCGCACGCGCGCCCGCTCATCGGCAGGCAGCGAGGCCAGCAGTCGGCCGGTCAGGTTACGCGGCAGGTGTTGAACAAGGTAAATCTGCTCGTCGATATCCAGCGTTTGCAGGGCATCAAGAATATCCCGGTCGCTCATCTCATCGATAAGATCATCCCAGACGTTTTCCGACGCCTCCAGCAGCACCTGCCCGCGCTCGTGATCCTGCACCAGACGCCACAGGGCGTGACGCTCTTCCGAGGGAAGTGCTTCGAGGGTATCCGCCAGGTCGGGCGGAGGCAAATGGGCAACCAGTGCACCTACCTCAGCAATATCGTCGGCTAAAGTGCCGACATCATATTGCTCAGCCAGGGTCAGTTTGCCCAGTAACGCAGACGTGACCGCTTTATCGGTCGTGAGAAGCCATATGAGACGCGCACGTTCCTGGTCACGCTGCCGGGCGCTGTTTTTCTTTAATACCGACATCAATCATAAATCCATGAAATGAGATGGCATTAAGCATAGCGCGGGGATATGTAAATAAGAATAAACAACGGGACGGGATGCATAAAAAAGCGGCACATCGGCCGCGATTTTATCCCCTCTCCCGGTTGGAGAGGGGAAGACGAGACATCAGGCCGTGCGCGCTACCGCATCACGAGACGCCGCATCGCGCTCCTCGCCGGTCAACTCGCTGAGCTTACCGTCGCGCATCTCCAGCAGACGGTCGGCATGAATGAAGTAGTGATCGTCATGGCTGATGGCGAAAATAGTTTTGCCCATCGCCTTCATCAGCGGCAGTAACACCTGATAAAACTCGCGGCGGAAATGCGGGTCCTGGTCTGCCGCCCACTCATCAAGCAGGATGATGTCGCGCTCTTCAGCCAGTGCCAACAGCAATGCCACGCGCTTTTTCTGCCCCTTCGAGAGTTTCAGGTTCAGGATTTTACCGTCCTGAAGCTCAAGCTTATGGGACATCTGCAGTTGCCCAAGCCATTTCTCCACCAGCGCAGGGTTAGCCTGCTGCCCTTCCGGCCCCAGCAGCTGATCAAAGAGCCAGACATCGGTGAAGACCGCCGAGAAGAGCTTGCGATAATCCTCTGGTTTCTCCGCGCTCAGCGCTTTACCATCCAGCAAAATCTCGCCCGATTGCGGCTGATATAAACCGGTGAGCAGCATCGCCAGCGTGGATTTCCCGCTACCGTTACCGCCAATCAGGAACAGCAGCTCGCCGCGATGAATCGTCAGGTTTACCGGTCCGACGGAAAAAGCGTTGTCCTGATAGCGGAACATGACGTTACGCAGCTCCAGCGTTTGCCAGTTCGGGAAGGCCTGCGGGCGTGGGAATTCGGCTTTAAACGGTGCGAGATCGAATTTATTGAGCTTGTTAAACGCCACCTGAGCGCTCAGCAACGTTGGCAATGCGCCCACGGCGGAGAGGAGCGGTGTACGCAAAAACAGCAGCGTCAGTGAATAGGTCGCCGCGACGTTGGTATCCGCCCATCCCAGACTGTTCGCCATCCAGAAAACCAGACCAATGGCGCCCAACATCATAATGTTCGACCAGTTCACCGCGCTCAGGTGGAAGGTATCGGCGCGAATGATGTGATGCCGGTATTCGCGGGCATCGGGAATATAGAGATGGTTAAAGATATGCTCGGCACGCTCGCGATTCAGGGTCAGCTCTTTACGCCCTTCCAGCACGGTCTGGTAATCGTTATAGAGCTTATCCTCGGTTTCACGCAGCACCGCCATGTGTTTATAGACGCGCGACACCAGCAGAAAACCGCCCCAGATGGTGATAACAATCCACAGCGCAGTGACAGCCAGCATTTTTGTGGAGAGCCAGGCGAGATACGCCGCCGAACCAAAGGTCAAAATAATGCCCTGCACCAGCTCCGGCAGACGAACGAAGGCAATGGTAATGGCGCGCACGTCGCTGGTCAGCCCTGCCAGCAGGGAGGCACTTCCAAGCTGCTCAACGCGTTCTACCTGCGTGTCCAGAATACGCTTGATAAATTCACTGCGCAGACGGAAAACGAAATGGTGTCCCAGCGCCGTCAGCGCCAGCTGCGAGCCGAGCGTCACCGCCATCAACAGCAGTAGCAGGCCAAGAAACTCCGGCAGGACGGCGAGTGAGGTATCGACCATTTCAATCAAGCGCACGTTAATAAACGCGATCAGGCCGATACCTAACGCGGCGCTGGCGAGGCTTAACGCCATGACGGCAATGAAGGGCCAGCGATACTGACGCCAGACGAGGAGAAGTAGTTGCATGCAGGCAATCCGGGCAATAAAAATCAGCCAGCAGTTTAAACTGCCGGACGGTTACATCAAGAATAATTCTTATTTTTATTGGCCACGGGATGCCTGCCGGAACGTCAGGTTAAGGCGGAACTCGCCGGTCTGAGGATGTACTCCCGGTTTGAGGGGCTGAATGCCGTGATAAAAAAGCCGCGATTCCCTGCCCCAAACCACCACATCACCGTGCTCCAGCATGAGCCGTTTCAGCGGATCGTTACGGCGTAATCCGCCAAACTGGAAGACCGCGGGCAGACCTAAGGATACCGAGACGATCGGCGCGCGCAGATCGGGTTCATCCTTGTCCTGATGCAGGGAGAGCTTTGCCCCCACGGCGTAGCGGTTAATCAGACAGGCATCCGGGCGAAAGTCGGCATAGCCCGCTTCAACGGCGGCGTCATGGCAGAGCGCCCGAAAAACGTCAGGCATCGGCGGCCATGGCTGGCCGGTTACAGGATCGCCCGGGGCATATACATAGCCCTGCGCGTTTGTCGCCCAGCCCAGTTCTCCGCAGTTCGTCATCGCCACCGACATGGTGTACCCCCCGGGCGTCACCATGTGTCGAAACGGCGAGACCGCCGCCACCTCATCGATGCCGGCAAGCAGCGCCGCCGCGCGGGAAAGCGCAAAGCGGCGCAGGATCACCGCGCCGGGCGCAAGGGGCTCCTGCCAGGGTTCCGCATCTGCAAAAAGATCGAGCATTATCCCTCCGGGTTCTTTGCCTCACGTTTCAGTAACAACGCCTTTCGTTCTGTCCCCCAGCGGTAGCCCGAAAGCGCACCGTCGTGACGAACAACACGGTGGCAGGGGATGATAACGGCCAGTTTATTTGCGGCACAGGCTCCCGCCACCGCACGGACAGCGCCTGGGCTACCGATCGTCTGCGCCACCTGGCGATAACTTGCCGTTTCACCGCGGGGAATGTCACGAAGCGCCTGCCACACACGCTGCTGGAAAGCGGTGCCCCGAATATCCAGCGGAAGTGCCAGCGGCACGGTATGGTCATCGATAGCGCTAATCACCCGCTCAATACGCCGGGCGAATTCTCCTTCCAGCGTTTCTCGCTCTGCTTTGGGAAACAGCGTCAAAAGCTCCTCGGTTAATGTCGCATCGTCGTCACCCAGCAGAATCGCGCAGATCCCGCGCTCGCTTTCACCCACCAGGCAACGGCCTAACGAACACTCACCAATCGCATAACGCACCGCCACATCCCCTTTGCGGTACTGCTTCGCCGTCATGCCCAGCGCAGCGTTGGCTTGACGATAATAGCTGCTGCTGTCAGGAAACCCGGCGGCCAGCACGGCATCGGTAATTTTGTCCCCCTGCGCAAGCGCGGTACGCAGGCGTTGTACCCGCGCCGCCTGTTGCCAGGCTTTAGGCGTCATACCGGTAACGGACTTAAACAAGCGGTGGAAGTGGAAAGGACTCATGGCGACCTGCTGCGCCAGCATTTCCAGCGTTAACGCGGGATCGCGCTCCAGCAGACGGCAGGCATGTTCAACTTTTGCCAGCGTCTGTTCCTGCGGATCGCGTTTGTCCGGCTGACAGCGTTTACACGGGCGAAACCCTGCCTGAAGGGCATGATCTACATCGGGGTAGAAGCGGACATTTTTACGTAACGCGTGGCGGGCACGGCAGGACGGACGACAGACGATCCCCGTCGTTTGCACGGCAAAGACAAACTGATCGTCAGCACGCGGATCGCGAGCCAGCACGGCCAGCCAGCGATCGTCATCGGTAGTAAAGGTCGGGTTTTTCATCATCAGCTCCTCTTACAAGCATACATACAGCGTGCCCGAGTGCCACTGATTAAAAACCCGCAACCTTGCTTTTTAATTCTTATCACTTACCAGGAAGCTGTCGAACTGCGGCGAACTCCAGGTTTTGAAGCCATCAGCCTCTTTGGTGATCATATAGACAGCCAGTCCTTCCTGGCGGACCACTTCTTTGGCTTTCTCCGGACCGAGGACCATTAACCCGGTATCCCAGGCATCGGCTTCCAGCGCGGTGGGGGCAATGACCGTCACCGAAACCAGATTATGTGCGATAGGGCGACCGGTCTGCGGATCGATGACATGCGAAATCCGCTTCCCGTCGAGCTCATAATAGTTACGGTAGCTTCCGGAGGTGCTGATACCGTGACCGTTGATATCCACAATCGCCTGTACGGCGTTTTGCTGGTCGGTCGGTTTTTGAATCGCCACCCGCCACGGATTACCGCTGGCATTCATGCCGCGGCTGACTAACGCACCGCCCACGGACACCAGGTAACGTGAAATACCTTCCTGGGCCATCAGCGCGGCCAGATGATCTGCCGCATACCCTTCCCCTACCGTCGACAGATCAACAAACAGATCGGGAATATCTTTTTGCAGGTACTGTTGTCCGTACTGGTTGATCACCGTCAGGTGCTGTAACCCTGTCCGGGCGCGGGCGTCATCTATCGCCGCCTGGTCAGGCGTGGTGACAGGCTGCTTGTTCGGGCCAAACCCCCACAGGTTAACCAGCGGCCCCACGGTCACGTCCATCGCGCCGTTGGTCTTGTAGCCCACGCGCATTGATTCGGTCACGATATCGGCCATTGCTTCGCTCACCGGCCACAGGGAAGTGCTGGTAGAGAGGTTAAAGCGCATCAGCGCAGAGTCATTTTTGTAGGTCGAAAGAAGCTGATCGTCGGCGTCCAGCTGCGACTGAATTTTGCTGCGAAGTTCGTCAGCGCGTGTCTTATCGAGATTCATCACGCTGACACGCCAGAATGTGCCCATCGTTTTGCCTTCCAGCACCGTCGCCGCGGGAGCATCCGTTTTGGCCACAGGCGTGGAAGAGTCACATGCTGTCAGGAAAAAAAGTATAGCCAGGAAGCTGGCGCGTAAAAAAGTCATGTCCATTCATTATTATCCTCATGCCAGGGCGGCAAGAGTACACCAAAAGGGTGAATTGTAAGAACCGAAAAGGCACGAAAAAGGGGCCATAAGGCCCCCTTTGTCACACGATGAAGCGATTAGAACTGGTAAACCAGACCCAGCGCTACGATATCATCAGTACCGATACCCGCCTGACGGGTGAATTCATTTTCATCAACCAGGTTGATTTTGTAATCAACGTAGGTGGACATGTTTTTGTTGAAGTAGTAAGTCGCGCCAACATCAACATATTTCAGCAGATCCTGATCGCCGTAACCTTCGATGTCTTTACCTTTGGACTGCAGGTAAGCCACGGATGGACGCAGACCGAAGTCGAACTGGTACTGAGCAACCACTTCGAAGTTCTGTGCTTTGTTAGCAAAGCCGTAAATGTCGCTGCTGCTCTGAGAGTTACCGAAACGGGTTGCGTTATAGGTCTGAGAGTACTGCGCCGCCAGGTAGATGTTGTTGGCGTCGTATTTCAGGCCACCAGAGTAAACTTCAGCACGATCGCCTTCGCCTTTCAGCGCCAGGTTAGCGGTGTCGTTCTGGTCAGCAGTACGTTTAGAAGAAGACATCGCACCACCGATGCTGAAGCCTTCGCCCAGGTTGTAGGTCACGGACGCGCCGTAACCGTCACCGTTCTGTTTCAGGGTGCTACGACCGGAATCGTTTTCACCGCTTACGCTGCCGTTTTTACCCTGATACTGCAGAGCAAAGTTCAGACCATCAACCAGACCAAAGAAGTCCTGGTTACGGTAGGTTGCTACGCCGTTAGCACGGGATTGCAGGAAGTTGTCTGCACCGTAGGTGTCGCCGCCAAATTCTGGCAGAACGTCAGTCCAGGACGTTACGTCGTAGATCACACCGTAGTTACGACCATAATCGAAAGAACCCGCGTCAGCGAATTTCAGACCCGCGAACGCTACACGCGTCCAGGACTGGTTGTCGCTTTCAGAGGTGTTGCCCTGAATCTGGTATTCCCACTGGCCGTAACCGGTCAGCTGATCGTTAACCTGGGTTTCGCCTTTGAAGCCAAGACGCATGTAAGTCTGGTCGCCATCATTGCTCTTGTCGTCAGAGAAATAGTGCAGACCATCAACTTTGCCGTACAGATCTAATTTGTTGCCATCTTTGTTATAAATTTCAGCCGCATTTGCTGCGCCTGCCACCAGCAGAGCTGGTACCAGGAGGGACAGTACTTTAACTTTCATTTTATTAACCCTCTGTTATATGCCTTATAATTGCCACTGCTTACTGATTAACCCTCATTAACCAGTCGGCAATTTCATTCTCCGCAAAATTACAGAATAATCCAACGGGAATATGATACGAAAACTTTGAAAATGTTTCATTTCACGATAAACATGTTTCAAAATGTAAATATCAAGGAACTTTTACAAAGCACAGAGAGCTTAAGAATTTAGCACTTATCATCAAGCGAGAAGAAAAAACATTTAAATTCAGTAAACTACATTAAAAATATTTACAGCACTGAATGACAAAACAAGATCGGCCGTTATCTCTAAAATAACTCTCGCTATCATCATTAACTTTATTTATTACCGTCATTCAGATTTGAATGTCTGTTTATCCCTAATTCTACCGAATGCCTGGCATTCGGTTTTTTTTTACCTTTCTTTACGTAGCATGCGTTTTTTTGTGCTACCGCACTGAAATTGTAACGACTATTAACTAAATTCGTTTCCTCTCTCCTCGAGAACCGCGTCATTACTGCAAATCTCAATTTCTTGTTAATTCGTGCTATTTACCGGTATGTATCGTTTTTTATTTGTACACGCTCACTCGCTTTGTACATGTTTCATGCAATGGCGTTCTCCGATATTGTCAGTCGAAAAAGTGGCGGGTTCAAAGAGCGTGACGCTGGAAATTCAGGTATTACCCTTTATACTGCCCTATCGCCATAGAGCACGACCATTACGGGTTAAAGATATCAATGAGTCAGACTGAAACTACCGCTCCGAGCAAATTCTCCCTCTTACCCGGGAGCATCACCCGTTTCTTTCTTCTTTTGATCGTTGTGCTGCTAGTCACAATGGGGGTTATGGTTCAGAGCGCGGTTAACGCCTGGCTGAAGGACAAGAGCTATCAGGTTGTTGATATCACCCACGCCGTCCACAAGCGCATCGATACCTGGCGCTATGCAACCTGGCAGATTTACGACAACATCGCGGCCGCGCCGGCAACCTCCTCCGGAGACGGGCTTCAGGAGACTCGCCTGAAGCAGGACGTCTATTATCTGGAAAAACCACAGCGTAAAACCGAAGCGCTGATCTTCGGCTCTCATGACAGCGCAACGCTTGAGATGACCCAGCGCATCTCAACCTATCTTGATACCCTTTGGGGTGCCGAGACGGTGCCGTGGTCGATGTACTATCTGAACGGTCAGGACAACAGCATGATCCTGATCTCAACCCTGCCGCTAAAAGACCTCTCTTCCGGTTTCAAAGAGACGACCGTGGGCAGCATTGTCGATTCCCGCCGGGCAGAAATGCTGCAGCAGGCGAACGCCCTTGATGAACGTGAGAGCTTCTCATCTCTGCGCCGCCTCGCCTGGCAGAATGGCCATTACTTTACGCTGCGTACCACCTTTAACCAGCCAGGCCATCTGGCGACGGTGGTGGCCTTCGATTTGCCCATCAATGACTTGATTCCACCGGATATGCCGCTCGACAGCTTCCGTCTGGAGCCGGACAGCAGCACTCAGAATATGCGTGCCGCATCGGACAAAGAGGCCGCAGAGAGCGTATCGATCTCCTTTAACGGATCGAAAATCGAAATTGCCTCTTCGCTGAACTCAACCGGTATGCGTCTGGTGTGGCAAGTGCCGTTCGGCACCCTGCTGCTTGATACGCTGCAAAATATCCTCCTGCCCCTGCTGCTGAATATCGGCCTGCTGGCGCTGGCGCTGTTTGGCTACAGCACGTTCCGCTTCCAGTCAGGGCGTCAAAGCGATGCCGCCCCGGTCCCGGCAGGAACCAGTAACGAACTGCGCGTGTTGCGCGCGCTGAATGAAGAGATTATTTCCGTGCTGCCGCTTGGGGTGCTGGTTCACGATCAGGAAGCCAACCGTACGGTGATGAGCAATAAAATTGCTGACCACCTGCTGCCTCATCTCAATCTGCAGAACATCACCGCCATGGCGGATCAACATCAGGGCGTGATTCAGGCCACCATTAATAACGAGCTGTATGAGATCCGACAGTTCCGCAGCCAGATCGCCTCCCGCACGCAGATCTTCATCATCCGCGATCAGGATCGTGAAGTGCTGGTGAATAAAAAGCTCAAGCAGGCACAACGTCTGTATGAGAAAAACCAGCAGGGGCGCGCTGCCTTTATGCAAAATATTGGTGATGCCTTCAAGAAGCCGTTAAAAATGCTGGCTACCCAGGCGGCGGCGCTGAATACATCTGAAAGCCATCAGCTTGCCTGCCAGGCCGACTCGCTGGTGCGCATGGTAGATGAGATCCAGCTGGCGAATATGCTCGAAAATGATTTCTGGAAAGGAACGCCGACTCTCTTCTCTATCCAGAATCTGATCGATGAAGTGGTGCCTGAGGTCCTGCCCGTGATCAAGCGCAAAGGGCTGCAGCTGCTGATCAATAACCATTTACCGGCGAATGATGAACGCCACGGCGATCGCGAAGCGCTGCGTCGCATTCTGCTGATGATTATTCAGTACGCCGTCACCACCACCCAGATCGGCAAGATCACCCTGGAAGTCAGTACCGACGAGTCGGCTGAAGATCGCCTGACGTTCCGTATCCTGGATACCGGGGAAGGCGTAACGACAAGCGAAATCGATAATCTGCATTTCCCGTTCCTGAATGACACCCAGAGCGATCATTACGGCAAGGCCAATGCCCTGACCTTCTGGCTGTGCGATCAGCTGGCACGTAAGCTCGGCGGCCATCTGAATATCAAGGCCCGCGAATCACTTGGCACGCGTTACTCACTGCACGTTAAAATGGCGGCTAATCCACAGGAAGAAGACGAAGAACGCCTGCTGGATGATGTGGTCGTGATGGTGGATGTGACCTCGAATGAGATCCGCAATATTGTGGTTCGTCAGTTAGAAAACTGGGGCGCGGCCTGCATAACACCGGATGAAAGACTCTCAAGTCAAGAATTTGATCTGTTTTTAACTGATAATCCGTCTAATCTTACTGCCTCCGGCTTGCTTTTAAGCGATGATGAGCCAGGCGTGCGAAAAATCGGCCCAGGCCAGCTGCGCGTCAACTTTAATATAAGCAATGCGATGCAGGAAGCTGTACTACAACTAATAGAAGAGCAACTGGCGCAGGAAGAGATAGCGGAATCACCGTTAGGCGGCAATGAAAATGCCGAGCTTCACGCCAGCGGATACTATTCACTCTTTGTTGATACAGTACCAGATGATGTTAAGCGGTTGTATACTGAGTCCGTTGCGAATGATTTTGCAGCGCTGGCACAGACAGCACACCGGCTTAAAGGGGTGTTTGCCATGCTTAATCTGGTTCCCGGCAAGCAGTTATGTGAAACGCTGGAACATCTAATTCGTGAGAAAGATGCCTCTGGCATTGAAAAATACATCAGCGACATTGACGCCTACGTCAAAAGCTTGCTGTAGCAAGGTAGCCTTATACATGAACAATATGAACGTAATTATTGCCGATGACCATCCGATTGTACTGTTCGGTATTCGCAAATCACTTGAACAGATCGAGTGGGTGAATGTAGTCGGTGAATTTGAAGACTCTACAGCACTGATCAATAACCTCCCAAAGCTTGATGCGCATGTGCTCATCACCGATCTCTCCATGCCTGGGGACAAATACGGTGATGGGATCACACTCATCAAATATATCAAACGTCACTTCCCGGACATTTCGATCATTGTTCTGACCATGAACAACAACCCGGCCATTCTGAGCGCCGTGCTGGATCTGGATATCGAAGGGATTGTGCTGAAACAGGGTGCGCCGACCGATCTGCCAAAAGCGCTCGCTGCGCTGCAGAAAGGCAAGAAGTTCACGCCTGAAAGCGTCTCTCGTCTGCTGGAAAAAATCAGCGCCGGTGGCTATGGCGACAAACGCCTGTCTCCGAAAGAGAGCGAAGTTCTGCGCCTGTTCGCCGAAGGTTTCCTGGTCACCGAGATTGCCAAGAAGCTGAACCGCAGTATTAAAACCATCAGTAGCCAGAAGAAATCAGCAATGATGAAACTGGGTGTGGATAACGATATTGCACTGCTGAACTATCTCTCCTCCGTTACGCTGAGCGCGTCGGATAAGGATTGATGTTGACCGGGTGTGCGGCCTGATGGCCTCACCTCCCCCTCCCGGCGTGTGAGGGAAACAACAAAAAAGGCCCTGACGGGCCTTTTTTTATACTCTCGCTTTTCTGACCCGTTCCGCATACACGGAAATCGTCTGTTTCAGGACGTCCAGCGTCACCGGTTTCGACAGACAACTGTCCATCCCTGACTCCAGACAGCGCTGTTTCTCTTCCGCCAGCGCATTCGCCGTCACGCCCACGACCGGCAACGTCAGGCCAAGCTGGCGTATACGCTGCGTCAGGCGGTAGCCATCCATATTCGGCATGTTGACGTCGCTAAGAACGATATCAATGTGGTTTTTACTCAGCACGTTCAGCGCATCCACGCCGTCATTGGCGGTTTTGCACTGATAGCCAAGCGAACCCAGCTGGTCTGCCAGCAGGCGACGGTTAATCGGATGGTCATCCACCACCAGAATCATCATATCGTCATTCAGCGATGCCAGCGCATCCGGTGACGGCAACTCCGTCGCCCCATCGCTATCTTCCAGCTGCACGCTGTAAATACGTGCCAGCAGGCTCATGAGCTCATGCGGCGTCGCCACGCTGTGCACCCATTCACCCGGAGCTCGTTCGACCGGAATACCGATATGGCGACGGCAGAAGTGAACCACCCCTCTGCCCTGCCAGGGTTGCTCCAGCACCTCGTCGGTGATCAGCACATCGTCGACATCCGGCGTTTGCCCTTCATAGCGGGACACGCGCACGCCGCTGTGGGTAAGAAGCGCCGTCAGGTAATCATTCAGTGAGGCATTGTGTACTGCCAGCCAGCAGCGCTTATCGCTCAGCCCGTCCACCACCGCTTTTGCCGGGTACTGGGCAGAATAGAGCGGAATGCGGATAGTAAACTGGCTGCCCATGCCTGGCTCGGTATCAACGGAGATATCGCCGTCCATCATGCTCACGAGCTTCTCACAGATCGCCAGACCCAGCCCGGTCCCCTGGAAGTTACGCTGTACGCCGGTACCGACCTGGAAGAACGGGTCAAACAGACGCACCACTTCCTTCGCCGGGATACCCACGCCGGTATCACGCACACGAATACTCAGGTAGTCCCCTGCCCGACACACGTGCAACACAATGCAGCCGATATCGGTAAATTTAATGGCGTTACTGAGCAGGTTAGAAATGACCTGCTGCAGACGCATCGGATCGCCATGCAGCGTCAGCGGCACGTCCGGCTCAATAAAGCAGTAGAGGCCCAGCTGTTTACGCACCACCAGCGGCAGATAGTTGGCGCTAATGTGGTTCATCACCTCGCGCGGAGAGAACTCCCGCGGCTCAATTTTCAGCTGCTCCGACTCAATTTTGGAGAAATCGAGAATATCGCTGATGATTTTCAGCAGCAGGCTGGAGGAGTTATTCATCGCCGTCACCAGGCGATCGACCCCTTTCGGCAGCTCTTTGGTCTGGAGAAGATCAAGGTTACCGATAATCCCGTACAGCGGGGTACGCAACTCGTGGCTGACGGTGGCAAGGAACATGGATTTCGACTGGCTGGCCTGCTCGGCGGCCTGCGCCATCTCCTGCAGGGACTCTTCCATCTTCACACGCGCCGAGACGTCAACCAGGACGCAAATTGCCACGTTCTCATTACGATAGCGGGAGTGCACAAAGCTGATTTGCAGGTTCGTGTGCGTGCTGGTCAGCACGTCAACGAAGTTCACCTGCTGGCCACAGATAATCTGCGTCAGCCTCTGTCGGTCCTCATGCGTCAGCATGTTCAGGTAGTTATGCGCCAGCTCGTTACTGAGGATATTGGTCCCGTCCTGCGTGCGCAGGATGCAGATCCCCACCGGCGCCGAGGCGACAATCTTGCGGTTAAACTGCTCGTGCTCTTCCAGCCGCTGGGCGTCGCTTTCGGCGGGTATAAAGATTTTGCGCTCATACATTCGCGCGAGGGTAAACAGCGCCCCCCCGGCCAGCAGGTTCAGCAAAATCGCGTTCATGATAAGAATGCGGATCCGCTCAAGCACCATATCCACGGGCAGCGAATAGACAATACTCAGCGACGAAGGCGGCAAGCTCTTTTTAAGCACCAGCTCACGGAAGCCTGAGGTATAGCCAAACCACGACCGCTCTTGCATCCAGTGCGGGTCGACGTTCAGTCGATTATCCGGACCGGCAAGTGAGATCAGGGTATGTCCGTTTTCATCCAGAATGGTCACGCCCATCGGCAGACTGCCCGGCGTGAAGAAGTTTTCCATGCGAATGGTCTGTTCAATCCCCAGCAGCGCCTGCAGACGATTGCCCAGATAGACCGGCGTCAGGGCGTAGAAATAGCCCACGCCCATGCGTGGCCCCTGGCTTATCCAGAAGATGTTATTCCCGCGCTCGTCCTGCGGCGCATTGCGATATTTCACAATCCGTTCGTGCAGGCTTTTCAGCGCATCATCGCGCTCGACGGGCACATCGCGCAGGCCAAAGTCGGCCATGCAGAGATTTTCACTGCCAATCAGGAAGACGCGGTTCAGATCATAGGCGGCGGAAAAGTTGTCACGCCAGTAGCGCATAAACCAGGAGAGCGACTCCAGTGAACCGCGCCAGGTGCTGCCCATCGCAGAGCAATCGGAATCCGGAAACAGCGGCTCGAAATTCGGTACTTCGGTTTTGTCATTACGCCCACGGATGGCAAGAATACCGTTTTCCGCGGTCAGGCGATTCTCGGCAATGTACTTCAGCTCCTTCATCACGTCGGACGTTCGCTGAATATAGCGCTGGGCCTGATCGGAGCTTAAGTTAAACTCCTGGCGGATCTCCGCTTCTTTCTGGTGAAGGGCGTTAACGATGTAAAACACCGACAATAATGCCACCAGCAACCAAAGCAAGAGCGCCAGCGCCCGAAACAGATAGCGAGAGACTTTCAGCGTGGTACGAAAGGAGACGAGGTATTTCAAAGGGGCGAGGCTCCGCCGTCGGGGTCAAAAAGAATGTGGTTAAGGTAGCGGTAAACGCGCCTTGTCGCAACGTTCACTTATCTGCTTGTGCAAAAGAAAAGGGCCGGAAACCGGCCCTTTTTGCATCAGGAGACATTACTCGTCAGCGTCATCCGCTGCATCATCTTCGGTATCGGCTTCTGGTGCGATTTCATCATCACCTTCTGCGACGCTACCGTCGATGGAGTCGAGCTCTTCGTCATCCACAGGCTCAGCTACACGCTGCAGACCCACGACGTTTTCATCTTCCGCGGTACGGATGAGGATCACACCCTGAGTATTACGGCCAACCACGCTGATCTCAGATACGCGTGTACGCACCAGCGTACCGGCATCCGTGATCATCATGATCTGGTCGGCATCGTCTACCTGTACCGCGCCCACAACGGATCCGTTGCGCTCGGTAACCTTGATAGAGATTACGCCCTGCGTGCCACGAGACTTGGTCGGGTATTCGCTTTCGGCAGTACGTTTACCGTAGCCGTTCTGCGTGACGGTCAGGATAGCACCTTCACCGCGCGGAACGATCAGGGAAACGACGGTATCTTCACCGGCCAGTTTGATACCACGAACACCTGTTGCAGTACGGCCCATTGCACGAACCGCGTTCTCTTTGAAGCGCACCACTTTACCGGCGGCGGAGAACAGCATCACTTCATCGGAACCGGAGGTGAGGTCAACGCCAATCAGTTCGTCACCGTCGTTCAGGTTCACCGCGATGATACCGGCAGAACGTGGACGGCTGAATTCGGTCAGCGCGGTTTTCTTCACGGTACCGCTGGCGGTCGCCATAAAGACGTTCACGCCTTCTTCGTACTCGCGTACCGGCAGAATCGCGGTGATACGTTCGTTCGCTTCCAGCGGCAGCAGGTTCACGATTGGGCGACCACGTGCACCACGGCTCGCTTCTGGCAGCTGATAGACCTTCATCCAGTACAGACGACCACGGCTTGAGAAGCAGAGGATCGTGTCATGGGTGTTTGCCACCAGCAGACGGTCAATAAAGTCTTCTTCTTTAATACGTGCTGCCGATTTGCCTTTACCGCCACGACGCTGTGCTTCGTAGTCGGTCAGCGGCTGATACTTCACATAGCCCTGGTGAGACAGGGTGACCACCACATCTTCGCGGTTGATCAGATCTTCAATGTTGATATCAGAGCTGTTCGCCGTGATTTCGGTGCGACGCTCATCGCCGAACTGATCGCGGACCAGTTCCAGCTCTTCACGGATCACTTCCATCAGGCGCTCTGCGCTACCCAGGATATGCAGCAGCTCGGCAATCTGTTCCAGCAGTTCTTTGTATTCGTCGAGCAGTTTTTCGTGCTCAAGGCCAGTCAGTTTCTGCAGACGCAGATCCAGAATCGCCTGGGCCTGCTGTTCAGTCAGGTAGTACTGACCGTCACGCACGCCGAACTCAGGCTCCAGCCACTCAGGACGCGCAGCATCGTCGCCAGCGCGTTCCAGCATGGCGGCCACGTTGCCCAGATCCCACGGACGGGCAATCAGAGACGCTTTCGCTTCCGCAGGGGTTGGTGCACGGCGAATCAACTCAATGATTGGGTCGATGTTTGCCAGTGCAACGGCCAGCGCTTCAAGGATATGCGCACGGTCGCGGGCTTTACGCAGTTCGAAAATAGTACGGCGAGTCACCACTTCACGGCGGTGACGCACAAACGCGCTCAGAATATCTTTCAGGTTCATGATCTTCGGCTGACCATGGTGCAATGCAACCATGTTGATACCGAAGGAGACCTGGAGCTGAGTCTGGGAATACAGGTTGTTCAGTACAACCTCGCCCACCGCGTCGCGTTTGATTTCAATCACGATGCGCATGCCGTCTTTATCAGATTCGTCACGCAGCGCGCTGATGCCTTCAACACGTTTTTCTTTTACCAGCTCGGCGATTTTTTCAATCAGACGCGCTTTGTTCACCTGATACGGGATCTCGTGAACAATGATGGTTTCACGGCCGGTTTTGGCGTCCGCTTCCACTTCGGCGCGGGCACGGATATAAATCTTGCCACGTCCGGTGCGGTACGCTTCTTCAATACCACGACGACCGTTGATGATCGCCGCCGTCGGGAAGTCTGGACCCGGGATGTGTTCCATCAGCCCTTCAATGCTGATGTCTTCATCCTCAATATAGGCCAGGCAGCCGTTGATCACTTCCGTGATGTTATGCGGTGGAATGTTGGTTGCCATACCGACGGCGATACCGGACGAACCGTTCACCAGCAGGTTAGGGATTTTCGTTGGCATAACGTCCGGAATGCGTTCCGTGCCGTCATAGTTATCAACGAAATCAACCGTCTCTTTTTCCAGGTCAGCCATCAGCTCATGGGCAATTTTCGCCAGACGGATTTCCGTATAACGCATTGCCGCGGCGGAGTCGCCGTCGATAGAACCAAAGTTACCCTGACCATCTACCAGCATGTAACGCAGCGAGAATGGCTGCGCCATTCGGACGATAGTGTCGTACACCGCGGAATCACCATGGGGATGGTATTTACCGATTACGTCACCAACGACACGGGCAGATTTTTTGTAGGCTTTATTCCAGTCATTGCCCAATACGTTCATGGCGTATAGTACGCGACGGTGTACCGGCTTCAGGCCATCGCGGACGTCCGGCAGCGCACGGCCAACAATGACCGACATCGCATAGTCCAGATAGGAGCTCTTCAGCTCTTCCTCGATGTTAACCGGTGTAATTTCTCTCGCAAGGTCGCTCATCTAACCGCTATCCCTCTACTGTATCCCGGATTCAAAGGTCGCAAATTATAACACAGCCGCGGTGATTGAGGTAAACCAATAAGCTTTATTCAACCGCGCGGGCTGATATACTCCGAAGTCTTGCAAAATAAGGAGTAAAAGCGCCCATGAATGCCGAAAAATCCCCGGTGGCTCACAACGTTGACCATGAAGAGATTGCCAAATTCGAAGCGGTGGCATCCCGCTGGTGGGATCTCGAAGGTGAGTTTAAACCTCTGCACCGCATTAACCCGCTGCGTCTGGGCTATATCGCGGAGCGTTCCGGCGGCCTGTTCGGTAAGAAAGTGCTCGACGTCGGCTGCGGCGGCGGCATTCTGGCAGAAAGCATGGCGCGCGAAGGGGCCACCGTCACCGGTCTGGATATGGGCTTTGAACCGCTGCAGGTTGCCCGTCTTCATGCGCTGGAATCCGGAGTGCAGGTGGAATATGTGCAGGAAACCGTCGAAGAACATGCGGCGAAGCATGCCCATCAGTACGACGTGGTGACCTGTATGGAAATGCTGGAGCACGTTCCCGACCCCCAGTCCGTGGTTCACGCCTGTGCAAAACTGGTGAAACCGGGCGGCCAGGTCTTCTTCTCGACGATCAACCGAAACGGTAAAGCCTGGCTGATGGCGGTCGTCGGGGCGGAGTATGTGCTGCGTATGGTGCCAAAAGGCACGCACGACGTGAAGAAATTCATCAAGCCTGCTGAATTACTGAGCTGGGTTGATCAGACGTGGCTCAAGGAGCAGCACATCACCGGTCTGCATTACAATCCATTGACCGATAAATTCAAACTCGCACCGGGTGTAGATGTTAACTATATGTTGCATACAACCGCCAAAAACGACTGACGTCATCCATTATTCTTATAAAGATTGCGCGACATCATGTTGCGCAATTCTGACCTCCCGTTGAAGAAATCAGCACTCGATCAAATTTTGAATTTTTTTTCTTAATTATTGACATCTCTTCCAGGCCTTACGGTACGAGGACTTAGCCTTTTTTACCCTTTGACAACCTCAATTTAACGTCAAAATCAACCCTTGTGCTGAAAAGATTCGATACTAGAATACTCACCATATAGCGTTTTTCTTATCGCAAACCCCCTATATGTAGTATTTATCCACAGAGTTAGTCACAAGACGGATCTGTGGATAAGCGGGGGATATTTTTTATTTCACGGACAGGTAAAACCCACATGAATCAGAGTCTGCTGGTGACTAAGCGCGACGGTACCACCGAGCGTATCAATCTGGACAAAATCCATCGTGTTCTCGACTGGGCAGCAGAAGGACTGAATAACGTATCTATCTCCCAGGTTGAACTGCGCTCTCACATTCAGTTCTACGATGGCATCAAGACGTCTGATATCCACGAAACCATCATCAAGGCTGCGGCGGATCTCATCTCCCGTGAAGCCCCGGATTATCAGTACCTCGCTGCACGTCTGGCGATTTTCCACCTGCGTAAAAAAGCGTACGGCCAGTTTGAGCCGCCAAAGCTTTACGATCACGTGGTGAAAATGGTTGAGCTGGGCAAATACGACACGCATCTGCTGGAAGACTATACGGAAGAAGAGTTCGAGCAGATGAACGGGTTTATCGATCACTGGCGCGACATGAACTTCTCTTACGCGGCGGTGAAGCAGCTCGAAGGCAAATACCTGGTTCAGAACCGTGTGACCGGTGAGATCTACGAAAGCGCCCAGTTCCTCTATATTCTGGTGGCCGCCTGCCTGTTCTCTAACTACCCGCGTGACACCCGTCTGGAATACGTGAAGCGTTTCTACGATGCGGTTTCCACGTTCAAGATTTCTCTGCCTACGCCAATCATGTCTGGCGTGCGTACCCCAACCCGTCAGTTCAGCTCATGCGTCCTGATCGAGTGTGGTGACAGCCTGGATTCCATCAACGCGACCTCCAGCGCCATCGTGAAATATGTCTCCCAGCGTGCCGGTATCGGCATCAACGCCGGTCGCATCCGTGCACTGGGTAGCCCGATTCGCGGCGGTGAAGCGTTCCACACCGGCTGTATCCCGTTCTACAAACACTTCCAGACCGCGGTAAAATCCTGCTCTCAGGGCGGCGTACGCGGTGGTGCAGCCACCCTGTTCTACCCAATGTGGCACCTGGAAGTGGAAAGCCTGCTGGTACTGAAAAACAACCGTGGCGTTGAAGGTAACCGCGTTCGTCACATGGACTACGGCGTACAGATCAACAAGCTGATGTACACCCGTCTGCTGAAAGGTGAAGACATCACCTTGTTCAGCCCGTCCGACGTCCCGGGCCTGTATGACGCGTTCTTCGCCGATCAGGATGAGTTTGAGCGTCTGTACACCAAATACGAAAAAGACGACAGCATCCGTAAGCAGCGCGTTAAGGCGGTTGACCTGTTCTCCCTGATGATGCAGGAACGTGCCTCTACCGGCCGTATCTACATTCAGAACGTTGACCACTGCAACACCCATAGCCCGTTTGACCCGGTGGTTGCGCCAGTGCGCCAGTCTAACCTGTGCCTGGAAATCGCCCTGCCGACCAAACCGCTGGAAGATGTTAACGACGAAAACGGCGAAATCGCGCTCTGCACCCTCTCTGCTTTCAACCTGGGCGCTATCAAGAGCCTGGAAGAGCTGGAAGAGCTGGCGGTGCTGGCCGTGCGTGCGCTGGATGCCCTGCTGGATTACCAGGACTACCCAATCCCGGCGGCAAAACGTGGAGCAATGGGCCGTCGTACCCTCGGTATCGGCGTTATCAACTTTGCCTACTGGCTGGCGAAACACGGTAAGCGTTACTCCGACGGCAGCGCGAACAACCTGACCCACGAAACGTTCGAAGCGATTCAGTACTACCTGCTGAAAGCCTCCAACGAGCTGGCGAAAGAGCAAGGCGCGTGCCCGTGGTTCAACGAAACCACCTATGCGAAAGGCATTCTGCCGATCGATACCTACAAGAAAGACCTGGATGCGATTTCTAACGAACCGCTGCATCTGGACTGGGAAGCGCTGCGTGAATCCATCAAGACTCACGGCCTGCGTAACTCCACGCTGTCTGCCCTGATGCCGTCTGAGACCTCTTCGCAGATCTCTAACGCCACCAACGGTATTGAACCACCGCGCGGCCACGTCAGCATCAAAGCGTCGAAAGACGGTATCCTGCGTCAGGTTGTGCCTGACTACGAGCTGCTGAAAGACAACTACGAGCTGCTGTGGGAAATGCCAAACAACGACGGTTACCTGCAGCTGGTGGGGATCATGCAGAAGTTTATCGACCAGTCGATTTCTGCTAACACCAACTACGACCCGACGCGCTTCCCGTCTGGCAAGGTACCGATGCAGCAACTGTTGAAAGACCTGCTCACCGCCTACAAATTTGGTGTGAAAACCCTGTACTATCACAACACCCGTGATGGTGCGGAAGACGCTCAGGATGACATGGCACCGTCAATTCAGGACGATGGCTGCGAAAGCGGCGCATGTAAGATCTAATGAAGGGCGGGGATATCCCCGCCTTTATTTCGTAAGACAGGACTCCAATTCATGGCATACACCACCTTTTCACAGACGAAAAACGACCAGCTCAAAGAGCCGATGTTCTTCGGGCAACCGGTCAACGTGGCACGCTACGATCAGCAAAAATATGACATCTTCGAAAAGCTGATTGAAAAGCAACTCTCCTTCTTCTGGCGCCCGGAAGAAGTTGACGTCTCTCGCGATCGTATCGATTTCCAGGCGTTGCCGGAGCACGAAAAGCATATCTTCATCAGCAACCTGAAGTACCAGACGCTGCTGGACTCCATTCAGGGCCGTAGCCCGAACGTGGCGCTGCTGCCGCTGATCTCCATTCCGGAGCTGGAAACCTGGGTGGAAACCTGGGCGTTTTCTGAGACCATCCACTCCCGCTCTTACACCCACATTATCCGCAACATCGTTAACGATCCGGCGGTGGTGTTTGACGATATCGTCACTAACGAGCAGATCCAGAAACGTGCTGAAGGTATTGCGCACTACTACGACGAACTGATCGAGATGACCAGCTACTGGCATCTGCTGGGCGAAGGCACCCACACCGTGAACGGCAAAACCGTCACCGTGAGCCTGCGTGCGCTGAAGAAACAGCTTTACCTGTGCCTGATGAGCGTTAACGCACTGGAAGCCATCCGCTTCTACGTGAGCTTCGCCTGCTCCTTCGCGTTTGCAGAACGCAAGCTGATGGAAGGTAATGCCAAAATCATCCGTCTGATCGCCCGTGACGAGGCCCTGCACCTGACCGGCACCCAGCATATGCTGAACCTGCTGCGCAGCGGTACAGACGATCCGGAGATGGCTGAGATTGCCGAAGAGTGCAAACAGGAGTGCTATGACCTGTTCGTGCTGGCCGCTCAGCAGGAGAAAGAGTGGGCAGACTACCTGTTCCGCGACGGCTCCATGATTGGCCTGAACAAAGACATCCTGTGCCAGTATGTTGAGTACATCACCAACATCCGTATGCAGGCGGTCGGGCTTGAGCTGCCGTTCAAAACCCGCTCTAACCCAATTCCGTGGATCAACACCTGGCTGGTATCCGATAACGTGCAGGTTGCGCCACAGGAAGTGGAAGTCAGTTCTTATCTGGTCGGGCAGATTGACTCTGAAGTTAATACCGACGACCTGAGCGACTTCCAGCTCTGATGAGCCGCGTAACGCTTAGCCTTTCCGGTACCGAAGTGCTGTGCCGGGAAGAACACCCTTCCCTGTTGATTGCGCTTGAGGCGCATCAGGTTGAAGTGGAGTATCAATGCCGCTCAGGCTATTGCGGATCATGTCGCTGCCGTTTAGTCGCCGGACAAGTGGACTGGCTGACCGAACCGCTGGCCTTCATCAACGAAGGTGAAATTTTGCCCTGCTGCTGCCGGGCAAAAGGCGATATAGAGATTGAGATGTAAACCGCCCCTCCGGGCGACATAAAAAAGGGCCTTACGGCCCTTTTTCTTTTACTTCAAAAACTGCACGGCTTTATCCGGGAAATCGGTGAACAGCCCGTCCACCCCGGCCTGGTTATACAGCACGTCGTACAGCTGGTTTACGTCCGTCGCATAAGCCGGTAGCTGGTCCGCACGCACCGTATACGGATGAACCTGCATATGGCTGGCATGCGCCTCTTTCACCATTGCCGTCAGCTTGACGTGGCCTGGCGTTGAGCCTTCCGCCACCAGCATATGGTAATCCGGTCCGATACCGTCGGCGTACTGCGCGATCTGTTTCATTGCGCCCGGCTTAAACATCCAGTCGTAGTTGTAATTCACCCACGTGCCGTCGGGCTGTTTCTCCTGAGTTTCATTCCAGTCGGTGTAGGCAATCAACTGTACCAGATTGAGATCCATCCCTCTCTTTGGCGCCAGCTCGGTTTTGATGCGCTTCAGCTCAGCGGCGTCAAAACACTGCAGATAGACTTTGTCGCGCTTGCTGGTGTAGCCGTACTTTTTCAGCACGTCCAGCGTCTTCGCGGCAATGTCCTTCCCTTCCTGATGGTGGAACCACGGCGCTTTTATCTCCGGGTAGATGCCGATGTTTTTCCCGGTTGAGTGGTTCAGTCCCTGAACAAACTCAATCTCTTCTTCGAAGGTATGAATGCGAAAATCAGATTTACCCATCGGGAAACGTCCCGGATAGACCTGCACCTTCTTGCCGTTTTCAACCTCGAAGCCCTCGGTAAACTTCAGCGAACGAATCTCATCCAGCGTAAAGTCAATGGCGTAGTAGCGACCATCTTTGCGGGCGCGGTCCGGGAAACGCTCAGCCACGTCCGTCACGCGGTCAAGATAGTGGTCATGAAGGACGACCAGCTGATCGTCACGGGTCATCACCAGATCCTGCTCGAGATAATCTGCCCCCTGCACATAGGCCATCGCTTTTGCCGGGAGCGTGTGCTCTGGCAGATAGCCGCTTGCGCCGCGATGGGCGATAACCATTTTCTCGTTAGCCAGCGCTGAGCCTGTCATCAGGCCCGCCAGCAGCAGGCCCGTTGCTACGTAAGTTAATTTCATCAGCCTTCTCCTTATTGACGACGCGCCTGCATTTCGGCGTGATGACGTTTTTCACCAATCATCACCACAATCAACAGCAGCACCGCCAGCACGCTACCGCCAATCATCACCATAAAGCCGCCGTCCCAGCCGAAGAAGTCAACGGTGTAGCCCACAATGGCGCTCGCCGCGACCGAACCGCCAAGGTAACCGAACAGACCGGTAAAGCCGGCTGCCGTACCTGCCGCTTTCTTCGGCGCCAGCTCCAGGGCATGCAGACCAATCAGCATAACCGGGCCGTAAATCAGGAAGCCGATGACGATCATACAGGCCATATCGACTGATGGGTTACCCGGCGGGTTGAGCCAGTAAACCACGGTGGCAATGGTCACCAGCGTCATAAAGAAGACGCCCGTCGCACCACGGTTACCCCGGAACACTTTGTCCGACATCCAGCCGCAAATCAGCGTCCCCGGGATCCCGGCGTACTCATAGAGGAAGTAAGCCCAGGAGGATTTATCCAGCGCGAAATGCTTCACCTCTTTCAGATAGGTAGGTGACCAGTCGAGGATGCCGTAACGCAGCAGGTACACGAAGACGTTGGCCACCGCGATATACCACAGCAGTTTGTTGGGCAGGACGTACTTCATGAAGATCTGTTTGGCCGTCAGCTCTTCTTCATGCTGCTCGCTGTAATCATCCGGATAGTCGTTTTTGTACTCTTCAATCGGCGGCAGGCCACAGGACTGCGGCGTGTCACGCATCAGGGCGAAAGCGATAACCGCCACCAGAATGGCACCAAAGGCAGGCATATAAAGCGCGGCTTTCCAGTCGTTAAACCACGCCATCCCCAGCAGGAACAGCAGAGGTGGAATACCGCCACCGACGTTATGCGCGCAGTTCCACACCGACACGATGCCGCCACGCTCTTTCTGCGACCACCAGTGCACCATGGTGCGCCCGCACGGCGGCCACCCCATTCCCTGGAACCAGCCACAGAGGAACAGCAGCACGAACATCACGGCGATGCTGGAGGTTGCCCATGGCACAAAGCCCATGAACAGCATCACCGCTGCCGCCAGGATCAGACCCGCAGGCAAGAACACACGTGGATTCGAGCGATCGGACACTGAACCCATGATGAATTTGGAAAAACCGTAGGCGATAGAGATCCCCGACAGCGCGAACCCCAGATCGCCACGAGAAAAGCCCTGCTCCACCAGATACGGCATGGCGAGCGCAAAGTTTTTACGTACCAGGTAGTACGCCGCGTACCCGAAGAAGATCCCCAGGAAGATTTGCCAACGCAGACGACGGTATAGCGGATCAATTTCTGCCTCTGGCAGACGCGCCCGATGCGGCGCAGGTTTGAAGATACTGAGCATGACAGCCTCCGTGGCCAGGTATTGAATTTACAGGGGTTTAACTGCCCCACACTCCAGAGAGGCGGCGATGTTAAGAAATCACGGTGATTGTTACTGTGAATCAACGCACAAATTGTTACAGAAATATGACAATGTGCGCAGAAAAGCGCATGGAATCACGTTTCACTTTCGAATTTCGTTCGTTTATGTTCGAAATCAAACAAACCACAGTTTTGATGTGGCTAAATGGTAAAAAACGAACACAGAGGGATAACAATGACAATTCACGATCCTCGCTACAGCGATGTGATTATCATTGGCGGTGGCGCGACCGGCGCCGGCATCGCACGCGACTGCGCCCTGCGTGGGCTGAGCGTCACGCTGCTGGAGCGCCATGACATTGCGACGGGCGCAACCGGGCGCAATCATGGCCTGCTGCACAGTGGTGCCCGTTACGCGGTGACCGACCCCGAATCCGCACGGGAATGCATTGCTGAAAACCAGATCCTCAGACGCATTGCCCGCCACTGCATTGAACCGACCAACGGTCTGTTCATTACGCTTCCCGAAGACGATCTCTCATTTCAGCCAACCTTTGTGACCGCCTGCCGCGCTGCAGGGATTGAGGCTGATGTTATCGACCCCGAACTCGCGCGTCGTCTGGAACCGTCTGTCAACCCGGCCCTTATCGGTGCGGTGAAGGTCCCGGACGGCACGGTTGACCCTTTCCGCCTGACCGCCGCGAACATGCTGGACGCCCGTGAACACGGCGCACAGGTTCTGACCGGGCAGGAAGTGACCGGGCTTATCTGTGAAGGGAACCGCGTCTGCGGCGTACGTGTTTTTGATACGCAGTATAAGGAGCATGGCGAACTGTACGCCGCCGTGGTGGTCAACGCGGCGGGGATCTGGGGGCAACGCATCGCGGAGTACGCCGAGCTGTCTGTGCGCATGTTCCCGGCAAAAGGCTCGCTGCTGATCCTCGACCACCGCATTAACAACCACGTGATCAACCGCTGCCGCAAACCTTCTGATGCCGACATCCTGGTACCGGGCGATACCATTTCGCTTATCGGCACCACCTCAACCCACGTGGACTATAGCGAGATTGATTACAACCGCGTGACCGCCGACGAGGTGGATATCCTGCTGCGCGAAGGGGAAAAGCTGGCTCCCGTGATGGCGCAGACCCGAATTCTTCGCGCCTATGCCGGCGTGCGCCCTCTGGTGGCGAGCGATAACGACCCGAGCGGGCGCAACGTCAGCCGTGGCATCGTGCTGCTCGACCACGCCGCGCGCGATGGTCTGGACGGGTTTATCACCATCACCGGCGGCAAGCTGATGACCTACCGCCTGATGGCCGAGTGGGCAACCGATGCCGTCTGCCGCAAGCTGGGTAATAGCGAACGGTGTGTGACCGCAGAGCAACCTCTGCCCGGCTCGCGTCAGTCCACCGAGAAAACGCTGCAAAAAATCATCTCCCTTTCCGCCCCCCTGCGCGGTTCCGCCATCTATCGCCACGGAGACCGCACGCCGGTCTGGCTGGGAGAAGGACGGCTGAGCCGTAGCCTGGTGTGTGAATGCGAAGCCGTCACGGCGGGTGAAGTGCAATACGCCGTGGAGAATCTGACCGTCAACAGCCTGCTTGATTTACGTCGGCGCACCCGCGTGGGCATGGGCACCTGCCAGGGTGAGCTGTGCGCCTGCCGTGCCGCCGGGTTGTTACAACGTTTTCATACCACCACTGCCACCCAGTCGCTGGCACAACTCAGTGATTTCCTGAACGAACGCTGGAAAGGCATTCAGCCTGTCGCCTGGGGTGATGCCCTGCGTGAAAGCGAGTTTACCCGCTGGGTCTACCAGGGGCTGTGCGGTCTTGAGAAGGAGCAACAGGATGAAATTTGATACCGTGATTGTCGGTGGTGGGCTGGCGGGTCTGCTCTGTGGTATCAGGCTAACGAAGCAGGGGCTGCGCTGCGCCATCATCACCCGGGGCCAGAGCGCACTGCACTTCTCGTCGGGTTCGCTGGATCTGCTGGATGAGGCGTATCGCGATGCCCTGCCGCCAGAGCATCCCTATAACCTGACGGGCAGAGACACCGTCGACCGCTTCGCCCATGAAGCCGAAACCCTTCTGGCCGAGTGCGGCGCACGGCTGCAGGGTAACGCCCGGAAAAATCATCATCGGGTTACTCCGCTCGGCACCCTGCGCTCTGCCTGGCTCAGCCCGGAAGAGGTGCCTGTTGCCCCCTTTAACGCAGGACGGGTCCTGGTCGTGGGTATTAGCGGTTTTCTTGATTTCCAGCCCCACCTCGCTGCGGCATCGCTCTGTCGCCAGGGGATGAACGCACAAACGGCTGAGATAGAGCTTCCTGAGCTTGACGTCCTGCGCGACAACCCGAGCGAGTTTCGCGCGGTGAATATTGCCCGTTTTCTCGATAACGACGATAAATGGCCGCTGCTGTATGCCGCGATCCGGCCACTGGCCGAAGGTTGCGACACGCTGTTTATGCCCGCCTGCTTTGGCTTAAGCGACAACCGGCTCTGGCGCTGGCTCTCGGATCGCCTGCCCTGCTCGCTTGGCCTGCTGCCGACGCTTCCCCCTTCTGTCCCCGGCATTCGCCTGCATACCCAGCTTCAGCGGCGGTTTATCGCTCAGGGTGGCGTGTGGATGGCGGGTGACGAGGTGAAAAAAATCACCCTGACGGATGGCTCGGTGAGCGAAGTCTGGACGCGTAATCACGCTGATATTCCGCTTCGCGCGCGTTATACGGTACTGGCAAGCGGCAGTTTCTTCAGCAACGGGCTGCTGAGCCGTCGGGACGGCATTCAGGAGGCCATTATGGGGCTGGATGTCCGGCAAACGCCCTCCCGCGCGGACTGGTATCAGAGTGATTTCTTCACCCCACAACCCTGGCAGCAGTTCGGCGTGATTGTCGATAAGCAGCTACACCCGCAACTTTCTGGTCAGCCGGTCAGTAATCTCTATGCCATTGGCTCTCTTCTGGGGGGATACGATCCCATCGCTCAGGGTTGCGGCGGCGGGGTCTGCGCCATCACGGCGCTGTATGTGGCAGAGCAAATTGGCCAGCGCATGGAGGCTGAGCAATGAACGATACCCGGTTTGAAAGCTGCATCAAATGCACAGTTTGTACCACCGTCTGCCCGGTCAGCGGTGTGAATCCGCGCTACCCGGGCCCGAAACAGGCCGGGCCTGACGGCGAGCGCCTGCGTCTTAAAGACGGTGCGCTGTACGATGAGGCGCTGAAATACTGCATCAACTGTAAACGTTGCGAAGTGGCCTGTCCGTCGGACGTGAAGATTGGCGATATCATCCAGCGAGCCCGCGCGCGTTACAGCACGCAAAAGCCGTCCCTGCGCGATGCGATCCTGAGTCACACCGACCTGATGGGCAGTGTCTCCACGCCTTTTGCCCCGCTGGTGAATGCTGCAACGTCTCTCAAGCCGGTGCGAAAACTGCTGGATGCGACGCTGAAGATAGACCACCACCGCAGCCTGCCAAAATACTCTCACGGTACCTTCCGACGCTGGTATACATCCGTGGCAGCGGAACAGGCGCAGTACACCGATCAGGTCGCGTTCTTCCACGGCTGCTATGTCAACTACAACCACCCGCAACTGGGAAAAGATCTGCTGAAGGTACTCAACGCGATGGGGACCGGCGTGCAGCTCCTGAATAAAGAGAAGTGCTGCGGTGTGCCGTTGATTGCCAACGGTTTTACCGATAAGGCGCGCAGACAGGCCAAAAGCAACGTCACGTCCCTGCGCGAGGCCATCGTTGATAAAGGAATTCCGGTACTGGCCACCTCGTCCACCTGTACCTTCACCCTGCGTGATGAGTATCCGCACCTGCTGGACGTGGATAACACCGGTCTGCGCGAGCACATTGAGCTGGCGACGCGTTTCCTGTGGCGCAAACTGGACAGCGGGCAGACGCTGCCGCTGCGGGAACTACCGCTGAAAGTGGTGTATCACACACCGTGTCATATGGAAAAAATGGGCTGGTCGCTCTATACGCTTGAGCTGTTGCGGCTCATTCCGGGGCTGGAGCTGACGGTGCTGGACTCGCGCTGCTGCGGCATCGCGGGCACTTACGGCTTTAAGCGAGAAAACTACGAAACGTCACAGGCGATCGGCGCCCCGCTGTTTCGCCAGATTGAAGAGAGCGGCGCAGATATCGTGGTCACCGACTGCGAAACCTGCAAGTGGCAGATAGAGATGTCTACCAGCAAGCGCTGCGAGCATCCGATCACTCTGCTGGCGAAGGCGCTGGACTAAACCGTGCCGGGGCAAAACGCCCCGGCAAAGGCATCACTCAACAAACAGCGATTCGACAACATTAATCCAGCCGTGCTCGCTGGCCACCTCTTTACCCTTCAGCCAGCGGCGCAGCATGTTCAGCGCCATCATGGCGCAGACCTCCTGACGTACCGCCAGACTGTGGCGGGTAATGCTCATTTTAACCCGCAAAGCATACGTGCCTTCCGGCGTCGCCAGCGCAAAGTTGAGATGTTCCTCATCCAGCCCCCCCACAAACAGCGCCAGGCCAGCAAAATGTTTCACTCTTCTTTCCGAAGCCCAGCGCGCGGTCTGCGCCAGCGTTTCCTGCTGGAACGGCACCACTTCACTGGCCAACAGCGGCGCACTGGCGCGCGACAGCTGTAGCGCCAGCAGGCCGCCGGTGAACTGTTCGCTTAAGGTCACGCTCAGCTGCCGAGACTGCAGATGTGACGCAATCTGCGCCGGCAGCCCCTCGGTGCCTTCAAAGATCAGGCTTTCACCGGCCACGCGCTGCACCTCCGGCCAGAGCGCCAGCATCGCCGCCTTCTCTGAGGCCGGTCCTGTCAGCTTGAGTTCAATGACGGGCATGGAGGAGCGGTAGCCCATTGAGACACCGGGTGGCAGGGAAAGATGATCAAGACTCTGGGCCAGATCGCTTTCGGAACGGCCAAACGTGGTCAGACGCAGGCAGAGCGGAGGCTCAGGCAGGGTAAAACGTTCGCGAAGGCGCGGCAGGATCTGCTGCTCAACCATCACTTTAAATTCTGACGGTACGCCCGGCGTGAAGAACATCAGGCAGCGGTTCAGCGTAATGGCAAACCCACACGCAGTACCCACGGGGTTATCGACCAGTTCGGCGCTGGCGGGAATTTCCGCCTGCTTGCGGTTGCTGGGTGCCATAACACGGCCACGTTCGGAGAAGAAACGCTCCATCTGCGCCAGCCACTCTTCATGAAGCACCAGCCCTTCACCTTTTGCGGTCGCGGCGGCCAGGGCGCTGAGATCGTCGCTGGTGGGACCGAGCCCGCCGTTCACAATCAACACGTCGGCGTGTTCGCTACGCTCGCGCAGCACATTCACCAGTGACTCAAGATTGTCGCCCACCGTATTGCGACGCGTTAACGGTAATCCTTGCTCAAAGAAAAGATCGGCAAGCCAGGCAGCATTGGTATCAATAATTTGTCCATGCAGCACTTCGTCGCCGGTGGATAACATCTCCACGTTAATCATTGTGTTCTCCCGCTTATATGGTCAAAACACTATAGCGCAAATGGATGTCGGGAGAAGAGAGAAACTGGCGCGACAGAATGCCGCGCCGGCGTGATTAGAACCCTGCGCTGACCCCCACGTACGGGCCGTCAGCCAGTGCGTTGTCGCGGTTGCCGTCTTTACCCGCCAGGTTCAGATAGCGATAGCCTGCTTCAATCGTAATCGGACGCATGATGGTCCAGCGCGCGCCCGCGTTGGCTTCTTCATAGCTGTCGATACCGCTGGAGAGCGAATCCGGTGAGTAGTAATACTCGCCGAACAGGCCGAAGCTATCGCCAATTTTCCACTGCAGGCCGCCGCCTACCGCCGCCGCGTAACCTTCATCACCGTCGTTCGGGTTAGTGTAAATCCCCTTACCGCCCACGGTAGCCAGGAACGGGCCAAGCGGAATGTTCAGACCCAGGCCGAGGCTTGCCGCATCGCCATCGTCATCGTTATGTGTCCAGCCGCCGGTCATCGCCAGACCGGAGGTCTCGGTCCCAAGGCCAAAGCCGAGGTGAGTATAATCCTGACCCGCCGAGCCGTTGAAGCTGATGGCGTTCGCCGCCGAAGAAACAACCATCAGGCCTAAGCCCACTAATGCCACTTTTTTCATTGTCGTGATCCCGCACAATTTTATAGAGAAGTCCCAAAACCGCGAGATTTTAACCTGAGTCGCCCGGGGATCAAGCACTCTGCGTGCGGCAGGCGAGTAGTTTGTAACGATTTGATACCCGGTGTTTTTTTACGTGAGCAGCAGAAAACGCATTTTAACGCTCAGGCCACCCAGCGTTTCGCTGCGCGTCAGCTGCAAAGGACTTCGGTGCAGACGGGCAATATCAGCGGCCAGCGCCAGCCCGATCCCTGACCCGGCGGCATCTCCGACGTTATCCAGCCGGTGGAAAGGCAGCATCGCCTGCTGGATCTGGTCCTCTTCGATGCCCGGACCACTGTCCTCCACGCTCAGCTCAACGGCGCCCTGATCTGTTTGCAGGAACACGGTCACTGTCCCTTCTGCAGGGGTATATTTGATCGCATTCTCCAGCAGGTTGGCGCATAACTCCCCCAGCAGCACGTCATCGCCTTCGATCATGACCGGCTGCTGCAGACCGTCATAGCCCAGGTCAATCGCTTTACTGCGCGCCTGCGCCAGCCGGGAGAAGCAGCAGTTTTGCACCACCTGAACCAAATCCACCGGCGCAAACTGGCCCTCCCCCTGCTCCTTACGCTTCACAGCGGAAAGCTGCAGCAGCCGTTCGGTCAGTACAATGGTGTCATCCAGGGTCGCATTCATTGCCCGCAGGCTCTCCTGCCACAGGGCGGGATCCTGACGCATCAGGGCAACGGAGACCTGGGTTTTCAGCACCGCCAGCGGGGTTTTGAGCTGATGCGAGGCATCCGCGTTGAAACGTTCCTGACGCGACAGCACGCCGCGCAGCCTGTCGATATAGCGGTTGAACGCCACAATCAGCAGCCGGGTCTCAGACCAGGGCAACAACTCCGGCAGCGGCGCGAGCAGGCCTGGATCACGACGCACCATCAACGAAGAGAGCTGGCGCATTGGGCGCAGTACGCGACGCAACAACCACGCGGTCAACACCAGGGTCAGCAGCACCAGCAATCCCTGAGAGACCCATGATGAAAAGAGCAACTGACTGGCGAGATAGCGGCGGGACTGGAGCGTCTCCGCGACATAAATCTCCGCCATGCCGACGATATTCCCTTCATTGACGGGCTGCAGCAGACGCGCGACACGGATCGCCTGCCCGCGGTATTCGGTGTGATAAAACCAGGCCAGCGCCGGATAGAGCGTGGTGCGGGATGTTGCCGGGGGCATCCGGGGGAGATCGTCATAGCCGGAGATCACCCGCCCGTCGGGATCGACCACTTTATAATAGAGCCGGTCGTTCATATTGAGTTCAAAGCTGTCGAGCACCACCCAGGGTACATTCACGCCCAGCCTGCCGTCGTGAACCTCCAGCCGCTCCGATATTGTTCGGGCAGAGGATAACAGCGTGCGGTCGTAAGCCTGCGTGGCCGCCTGCAATGCGCTGACATAGCTGTTAAATGCCGACAACCCCCACAGTAACAGCAACGGAAGCCCAAGAAACAGTAGCAGCTGCAGGTAAAGCGACTGCGGCTTAACCCACCTCATCGCCGCACTCCAGCACATAACCCAGTCCGCGAAGGGTGGTGACCCTCACGCCGCTACCGCTGAGCTTTTTGCGCAGACGATGAATATAGAGATCGATACTCTCCGGGCTAACGTCGTCATTCAGGCTAAACACCTGATCGAACAGCTGCTGCCGGGATACGGGGCGGGTCCGGCGATGCATCAACACCTTCAGCAGCGACAGTTCACGTGGCGTGAGCGACAGAGGCTCGTCGCGCAGCAGGAAAAAGCCTTCGTCGTCATATTCCAGCTCCCCAAGGCGCTGACGCTCCTGCGTTCGCCCTTCGCTTCTGCGCAACAGGGCGCGCAGCCGCGCATCAAGCTCCTCCAGCTCAAACGGTTTCGGCAGATAATCATCCGCCCCGGCGTTGAGCCCTTTCACCCGGTCCGCCACGTTGCTGCGCGCGGTGAGAAACAGGACGGGCAGCGTCTGACCGCGTTTACGCAGACGATGCACGACCTCCAGACCGTCAAAGCCGGGCATGCCGATGTCCAGAATGGCAACCGCATAGCTTTCTCCCTGCAGCAGATGGTCGGCGGCGCGCCCGTCAGAAACGCAGTCCACGGCAAAGCCCTCCTGCACCAGCGCTTTCTCCAGCCAGTGAGCCAGCTCACGATTATCTTCCGCCAGTAAGAGACGCATATCACATCCTGTAAAGTTGGTGTCGCATTGAAAGGGAAATGAAAGGTTATTGTTTTAACAATCACGCAACGGAACCGCTACAAGGTGGTTCACATAATCAGAAAAAAGACCCGTACCCGTACTCCCGGAACTCCGGCGTGAGGATAAACGATGAAAAAACAACTACTTTCGACTCTTGCTGCAAGCGTATTGATGATAAGTGCCTCTGTCGTTCAGGCGCAGGATGCCCCGTCCCGCACCGAGTGCATCGCGCCGGCGAAACCCGGCGGCGGTTTCGATCTCACCTGCAAACTCATTCAGGTCAGCATGCTGGAGACCGGCGCTATCGCAAAACCCATGCGCGTGACCTATATGCCCGGCGGCGTGGGTGCCGTTGCGTACAACGCGATTGTCGCGCAACGCCCTGCGGAAGCCGGCACGGTGGTAGCTTTCTCCGGTGGCTCGCTGTTGAACTTGTCTCAGGGGAAGTTTGGCCGCTACGGCGTGGATGACGTGCGCTGGCTGGCAACCGTCGGTACTGACTACGGCATGATTGCCGTGCGCGCGGATTCACCGTGGAAATCCCTGAAAGACCTGCTGACCGCCATGGAAAAAGATCCGAACAGCGTGGTGATTGGCGCCGGTGCCTCCATCGGCAGCCAGGACTGGATGAAAGCCGCCCTGCTGGCACAGCAGGCGAAGGTTGATCCTCACAAGATGCGCTACGTGGCGTTTGAAGGGGGCGGCGAACCGGTGACGGCGCTGATGGGAAATCACGTTCAGGCGGTATCCGGCGATCTCAGTGAAATGGTGCCCTACCTGAACGGCGATAAAATCCGCGTGCTGGCGGTCTTCTCTGAGAACCGCCTGCCGGGCCAACTGGCGAACGTCCCTACCGCAAAAGAACAGGGTTATGACCTGGTCTGGCCGATTATCCGCGGTTTCTTCGTCGGGCCAAAAGTGACCGATGCCGAATATCAGTGGTGGGTCGAAACCTTCAATAAACTCCAGCAGACCGAAGCGTTTAAAAAGCAGCGCGATCTGCGCGGGCTGTTTGAGTTCAACCTGAGCGGCAAACCGCTGGATGAGTACGTCAAAAAACAGGTCAATGACTATCGCGAACAGGCGAAAGCCTTTGGCCTTGCCAAATAACCGGAGGCGGTATGAGCGATCGTATTTTTGCCGGGATTTGGCTGCTGCTCTGCGTCGGTGGGATGTTCGTCGCCTGGCAGATCCACAGCGAATACAGCTATGAACCGGTGGGGCCGCGCCCCTTCCCGATGGGCATTGTTGGACTGATGCTGCTCTGCTCGGTGGCCCTGCTGCTCCGTCATCCGGATACCGTAGAGTGGCCACCGCGCCGTATTCTGCAGCGTCTGCTGGTGATGGTCATCGTTCTGCTGATGTACGCCTGGGGTTTTGAGTGGCTCGGCTTTCCGGTGGCAACCGCCATCCTGACGATGGTGATCGGCATGCTGTTTAACGCCACCCTCCCGGCGGCGGGGATTTCCGGCGCGGTAATGGGGATCTTGCTGTGGTTTGCCTTTGACCGCCTGCTGGATGTGACCTTACCGCTCGGCGCATGGTTTAATTAACGGAGCACGCTATGGATACCTGGATTTATCTCTCGCAGGGGTTCGCCGTGGCGATGACCCCCGAAAACCTGGTGATAGCCCTGATCGGCTGCTTTGTCGGGACCATTGTGGGTCTGCTGCCCGGCCTTGGGCCGATTAACGGCGTCGCCATTTTACTCCCGCTGGCGTTTGCCCTGCATCTGCCTGCGGAATCGGCGCTGATCCTGCTGGCGACGGTGTATATCGGCTGTGAATATGGCGGGCGTATTTCCTCCATTCTGCTGAACGTGCCAGGCGATGCGGCGGCCATTATGACCGCGCTGGATGGCTACCCGATGGCACGGCAGGGTCGCGGTGGCGTGGCGCTGTCCATCTCCGCGGTCAGTTCGTTTTGTGGTTCGCTGATTGCCATCGGCGGTATCATTCTTTTTGCCCCTGCGCTGGCCCAGTGGTCGCTGGCGTTTGGTCCGGCAGAGTATTTTGCGCTGATGGTCTTTGCCATCGCCTGTCTCGGCAGCATGATGGCGCAGAATCCGCTGAAATCGTTTTTGTCCGCGTTGATTGGTTTAGGGTTAGCCACCGTCGGCGTGGATGCCAACACCGGGGTTTATCGCTTTACCTTTGACAGCGTGCACCTTTCCGACGGTGTGCAGTTTATCGTGGTCGTGATTGGCCTGTTCTCGGTCTCTGAAATTTTATTGATGCTGGAACATACCAGCAGCGGACAGACGCTGGTGCGTAAAACGGGCCGCATGCTTTTCAGTGCCAAAGAGGGCGCACAGTGTATCGGCGCGACGCTGCGTTCGTCGGTGATTGGCTTCTTCGTCGGCATTCTGCCGGGGGCCGGGGCCACCATCGCCAGCGCCATCACTTACATGACCGAGAAAAAGCTCAGCGGCAACAGTGACAGCTTCGGCAAGGGCGACATTCGCGGGGTAGCGGCCCCAGAGGCTGCGAATAACGCCTCGGCCTGCGGTTCGTTTATCCCGATGCTGACCCTTGGCGTGCCGGGCTCGGGCACCACGGCGGTGATGATGGGCGCGCTGACGCTCTATAACATTACGCCTGGACCGGCCATGTTTACCGAGCAGCCGGATATTGTCTGGGGGCTGATTGCAGCGCTGCTGATCGCCAACGTGATGCTGCTGGTCATGAACATTCCGCTGATTGGTCTGTTCACCCGGATGCTGACAATTCCCCTGTGGTTCCTGGTGCCGGCTATCGCGGCCGTCTCTGCGGTGGGGGTGTATGCGGTACACAGCACCACTTTCGATCTGGTGCTGATGGTGCTGCTTGGCGTACTGGGCTACATCCTGCGTAAGATGCACTTCCCGATGTCACCGCTGATTTTAGGCTTTGTGCTGGGAGAGATGCTGGAGCAGAACCTGCGCCGCGCCTTGTCCATCAGCAACGGCAATATGTCTATTCTGTGGGACAGCAGCGTGACGAAGGTGCTGTTAGCGATGGCCATTCTGGTGATTGTGGTTCCGCCTGTATTGCGTCTGCTGCGTCGCCGCCAGCGCAAACCGGCACCGGATATCGGTTGATTATCCTTTCAACAGACGGGTGACCCACTGTTTTAATGCCTGGCGGGAGATCTTAATCCCGCCATTTTTGAGCTCTGCCGGCAGCATCAGCCAGTGCACCGGCTGCTCAAAGCGCGCCAGTTTACCCTGTACCCATGCCGGGAAGCCGGTGATATCGGTTCCCGGTTCACACTCCACCACCGCCACCGGACGCTGACCGAACTCGGCGTCATCGAGTGGGACGATAAACGCCTGGTTTATCTGCGGATGGCGGGCAATAACCCGCTCAAGGCTTTCCGGCTGGATCCCTTCGCCCCCGCTGAAAAAGAGGTTGTCCATTCGGCCAAGGATCGTCAGGCGCCCGTCATGCCATTCCCCGCGATCGCGGGTGGCAAACCAGCCCTGTGCATTGGTCAGCGGAATCAATGCACCGTCCCGCCAGTAACCTGCGGCCATACTTTGCGCTTTGATCCACACTTCACCGTCAACCACCCGCACCTCTCTGCCCGGCAACGCAGCGCCGACGTCCGGTTCACCGTCTGCCTCTTTGGCACAAACCGTTGAGGCAAACTCCGTCAGACCGTAGCCACAGAAAGTGCGGATCCCCCGCTGGCCCGCCTGCTGAGTCAGATCAACGGGGATCGCGGCCCCGCCAAGCAGTACGGCTTTCAGCGCGACAGGCTGGTGTGCATTAAGCAGACGCCAGAGCTGCGTCGGTACCAGTGAGGCATGCGTACAGCCCTGCAGGGCCTGCGCCAGCGGCTGCTTCTCGCGGACGGTTAAGCGCGCGCCAGCCTGCAACCAGCGCCACAAAATCCCCTGCCCGGAAACATGAAACAGCGGCAGGGAGAGCAGCCAGTCGTCTTCATCGCCGTAGGGCATCAGCGAAAGCACGCCGCGCGCACTGGCAAGATGGGCGGCACAGGTATGGACCGCCGCCTTGGGTAAACCGGTTGAACCGGATGTCAGCGTCATGGAAGCCAGCCGCGACGGTTGCCACGCCACGCGACACCCGCCCGGCACCTCGCGCATACTGAGCGCGACCAGCCCGTCGTAGACGCCGTCCAGCACCAGGGCAAAGCGCAGCGTCATCTGCGGGAGCAACACGTCCAGCAGCGGGTGCGGCAGCTGCGGGTTAACGGGAAGAATACGTGCCCCGCACTGAAGCAATGCCAGCCATGCCATCAGGGTTTGCGGGTGATTATGCGCCAGCAGCATTACGCCGTCGCCCTCCTGCACACCCTGCAGCTGAAAGCCCGCGGCCAGTCTGTCGATGCGCACACACAGCTGTTGCCAGCTGAGCGTCTCATCGTTCAGCCTCAGGGCCGGTTTATCAGCATACTGCGCGCACCAGTGTCGCCACGGCCAGTCGGTAAAACTCATAGCAATGGCTCCAGCCCCTCAACGTCAAGGAGCGGCAGCGTGCTGTCTGGCCACGGGCGGATAAGCTGATTTTGCATCAGGTTCAGCGTATCGAGACCGGGGACAGTGTCTGGCGTTAACCAGGCGGCAACGCGCGCCAGTTGGGTTAGCCCCAGGCTGGACTCAATCGAAGAGCTGATGACCGCCGTCAGCCCGGCGGCATGGGCCGCCGCGACCTGCTCACGTACCTTAGCAAGGCTGCCGGTCAACGTCGGTTTAATGACCACCGCGCGGACACCCGGTTCGGCGACAAACGCAAAGCCGTCTTCACGCAGGCTTTCATCCCACGCGATGGCAATGCCGGTTTCACGGGCAAACGCCCGGGAATCGTCGCGGGTTTTACACGGCTCTTCCAGAAACGCGATACGACTGCGGTACGCCGGGTTTACGTACTTCGCGAACTGCTGCGCCTTCAGCGGCGTCCAGGCGCGGTTAGCATCCAGACGCAGATGCAGGTCGGGCAATGCTTCCAGTAAGAGGTTAGCGACCATCCCATCGCGCACCGCTTCATAGAGACCGACTTTGATTTTCGCCACTTTCTCGCCCGGCATGGCGGCGAGCAGCGCAAACAGCTCATCCGGATCGCCCGTACAGAGCGGTGCCGCGCGGTAATTAGCCTCTGCAGGCAAGCGACCGTCCAGCTCCGCCAGCGCGCAGCTAATACCAAAAGCCGCGGAAGGCACCTCCGGCAACGCCGGGTTCGCGCCCTCACGCCACTCACTGGCCCACGCCAGCAATACCGTCTGCGCGTCCTCCAGCGATTCAAGGCTAAAGCCCGGCAGCGGCGAAATCTCGCCCCAGCCTTCCTGCTCGCCCTGCTGCAGATGCACCAGCATGCCATCACGGGTTTTTAACCGCCGTTCACGCAGCACCACGCCCGCGTCCATCGGTATCTGCCAGCGGTAAACCTGCGCGCGACGCATTACGGATTCCGTTTATATTTGCTGAAGTCAGGCTGGCGTTTTTCGTTAAAGGCGTTGCGACCTTCCTGCCCTTCTTCGGTCATGTAGAACAGCATGGTGGCGTTACCTGCCAGCTCCTGCAGACCTGCCTGACCGTCACAGTCGGCATTCAGGGCCGCTTTCAGGCAGCGCAGCGCCATCGGGCTGTTTTGCAGCATTTCACGACACCAGCGCACGGTCTCTTTCTCGAGGTCGGCAATTGGCACCACGGTGTTCACCAGGCCCATATCCAGCGCTTCCTGAGCAGTGTACTGACGGCACAGGAACCAGATTTCGCGGGCTTTTTTCTGACCGACAATACGCGCCATGTAGGAAGCCCCCCAGCCACCATCGAACGAACCCACTTTCGGGCCCGTCTGGCCAAAGATGGCGTTCTCTGCGGCAATGGTCAGGTCACACATCATGTGAAGCACATGGCCGCCGCCGATGGAGTAGCCTGCCACCATCGCCACCACCGGTTTTGGACAAGTGCGGATCTGGCGCTGGAAATCGAGCACGTTCAGGTGGTGAACGCCAGAGTCATCCTGGTATCCGCCGTAATCGCCGCGCACTTTCTGATCGCCACCGGCACAGAACGCTTTTTCACCTTCGCCGGTCAGGACGATAACACCGATGTTGTCGTCATAGCGCGCGTCTGCCAGCGCCTGAATCATCTCTTTGACGGTCAGCGGACGGAACGCGTTACGCACCTGCGGGCGGTTGATGGTGATTTTGGCAATGCCGTCTGCGGATTTGTGGTAACGAATGTCGGAGTAACCTTCGGAGCAGTCTTGCCATTCAACCGGCGCATAGAGCATGTGTTCATCAGGATAGATCATAGAGAGTCCTTTATTCGAAGACGCAGTATCTGAGCCAGACTCGCAGCAACCGCAGCGGGGTTTTCCCGGTGGGCGTTGTGTCCGGCATGGGGAATCGCATGGCGTACGGCGTGCAGTTCAGCCGCAAGGGCTTTGAACTTCTCATCACGTTCACCATATAAATAATCAAAAGCGACGTTGCAGGCGCTCAGTCCCGGACGCAAATCAGGCTGCACGGCCAGCGAGGTGGCCTCGAGCATCATCGCCAGAGTCGCGCCATTGTTCTGGCTACGCTGACGAATAAGCGCCTGCCGCTGAACGTCCGTCAGGGAAGCAAATACGGGTTGTCGGTACCAGTCAGTGAAAACCACGTCGAGTGCCTCGGTACGAAAGCGCCGCGCCCAGCGGCGATCGGATACCAGCCGCGCACTCCGCTCACCGGCGTCCTGTAGCCCGGGATGGCCGCCTTCCACAATAATGCCCTTCAGCCCCTCTGGCTGCTGGCAGGCATGGAACATCGCAATGCGGCCGCCGAGGGAGTACCCCACCAGCCAGAAATTCAGTATGTTGTAACTAAGCAGGGTCCGGGTCAGCAAATCGCTCATCTCCTCGAACCCGGTCACGCCAGTATTGCCGGAAACACCGTGCCCCGGCAGGTCGAGATACAGCCGCGGGTAATCGCTCAGCGCCGCCCCGACCGTCTGCCACTCGCGGCAATCCCCGGAAAAACCGTGCAAAAAGACCAGCCAGGGATAACCCGGCTTTCCAGCCTGCTGCACGCCCGCGAGGATCACAGGTGGCTTACCTGGGCCAGCAGGCTTTGCAGTTTCTGCGCGCCGTCAGCATCGTTCACCACCAGCTCGATCAGCGTTGCACCGGGCTGTCGCCAGGCGCTGCTCAGGGCCGCATCAAGCGCTTCCCAGCTTTCCGGGCGATGGTATTTCAGGCTGAACATTGCCGCGGCGTGTTCAAACTGCACGTTCTGGGGCATCAGATAGAAACGCTCACGTTCGCTCTGCGGGGTGGGCAGCAGGGAGAAAATCTGTCCACCGTTGTTGTTAACCACAATCAGCACAAACGGTGCCGAAACCTGACGCAGCAGCGCCAGGGCATTGAGGTCGTACAGCGCGGAGAGATCGCCGACGATTGCCAGCGTAGACTTCGCGCTGGCACGCTGTACGCCCGCCGCCGTGGAGATCAACCCGTCAATGCCGCTGGCCCCCCGGTTACTGTAGACCGGGTAACCGGCTGGCAGCTTTGAAAAGGCATCTATCAGGCGAACCACCAGACTGTTGCCGACAAACAGCTGCCCCTGCTCGGGCAGATACTGACGAATACGGTGTGCCAGCCCGGCCTCACTGAATGCTTCGCAGCTCGCCTGGGTTAACGCCCAGGCCTGTTCCGAAAGCGCCGGGATCGCAACGGCCCAGGGCTTGCGTTTTTCAGCCGGATGGAGCGCAAGCCAGGCGTCAATCTCACTGACCAGACGACGACCACGATGGTGTGCCGGGTCGAGCCGCCCTTCCAGCGAGTCCACCAGCCAGTACTCTTCTGGATCACAGGTAGCCTGCCACTGCAGTAACCGTTTACCGGTCAGGCTTGAGCCGAGCTGGACAATAATCTGCGCCTGCGCAAGCTCGGTGACCGCCTTCGCATTCCCCAGCCAGAGATCGGCACACGGCAGCGGCTGACCGGTCTGGGAAAGTACGTCGCCAATCAGCGGCCAGCCAAGGGTTTGCGCCCATTCCGCAACCAGCTTGCCTTGCGCGGCGCTCATGCGCCCGGCAACCACCACGCCACGTTTCTGCCGCCAGAAGAACCAGTCACGTTGTCTGGCGCTTTCAGGATGCGGTTGTGCACGCAGCCACGGCTTTTCACTTTGCCACCACTCACCCAGGGTGCGCTGCCATTCAAGACCGGTGTCATCCATTTCGCCATACAGCGGTTCGGCAAACGGACAGTTAATATGCAGCGCCCCGCTGCGCAGTGTCCCGATGGCATGATCGATTGTCGAGACCAGCCAGCTTGCCGGAATATCCTGAGTAGGACGCGGTAACGCGATTGCCTGTGAAGGATGCGAGGCAAAGATGCCCGGCTGACGAATGGCCTGGTTGGCACCACAGTCGATAAGCTCGGGGGGACGATCCGCGGTCAGCAGGATCAGTTTCTCCCCGGTTAATCCGGCTTCGATCAGCGCCGGATAGAGGTTTGCCACCGCGGTACCGGAGGTCACAATCACCGCCACAGGCTCGTTGCTGACTTTCGCCAGCCCCAGCGCCAGATGGCCAAGCCCGCGTTCATCAAAATGAGTGTGGTGAATAAATGCCCGGTTTTCAGCGGCCGCCAGCGTCAGCGGGGTTGAACGAGAACCCGGTGCAATACACACGTGCCTGACGCCATGGCGAATCAGGGCTTCAAGGATCACCGCCGCCCAGCGTCGGTTAAAAGAACTTACTGACATGAGATTGTCCGGTATCAAGAATGCGACACAGTATAAATAATAGAAAAAATTGGAATTTTGATATGAATCGGGATTGCGCGAATCAGTCTTAATCCCTTAGGAGCAGAGAGCGCAGTCCGGCCGCTTTGTTTTCTATCTCCTGCCACTCCTGCTCCGGGTCAGAGCCGCTGACAATTCCCGCCCCGGCGTACAGCCGCAGGGCGTCTTCGTAAACACGGGCAGAACGCAACGCCACGCAGAATTCGCTTTGTTCAGGGGATAAATACCCGGCAGAACCGGCGTACCACTCGCGGTCGAACGGCTCGTTGTGGCGGATAAAGTCGCGCGCCGCCTGACGCGGCAGACCGGCGACGGCCGCCGTAGGCTGCAGAACATGCAAGCATTGTGCATCGTCAGCGTGTTTGAGCTCGGTCCAGATACAGCGACGCAGATGCTGTACTTTACGCAGCCGTACAACCTGGGCGGGCAGCACCTCCAGCGTCTGGGTATGGTGCTGGAGCCGCTGGCAAATATCTTCCACTACCAGCATATTTTCACGCTGATTTTTGTCGTCGTTCATCAGCCAGTCGCCCAGCCGTTCGGCCTGTTTATCATCGGTATGGCTGGCGACGGTGCCTGCCAGCGCTTCCGTGCGCAGCAGCTTGCCGCGTCTGCGCCACAGGCGCTCGGGGGTCGAGCCGAGAAACGCGTTGCTGGCATCGAATACGATGCAGAAATGGTAGCAGTTCAGGTTCAGGGCGCGGCTGGCAGCCATCAGTGCGACAGGGTTAACAGAGTGCTTAAACTGCAGGTCGGTTGCCCGGGCGAGCACTACCTTTTCAAAATCACCGCGAGCGATGGTCTGGGTTGCCTTGCGGATAAGGCGCAGCCATTCGGGTTGTTCCGGATGATGCTTTTCCTGCACAACCTCAACGGACAGCGGACGAATGGGTCTTGCCTCACCGAGCTGCTGGAGAAAATCCAGCGCGGCGCGGGCATCATCGTGAAGTGAACTGTCACTCCACAGCTGCAGGCGTAACGTGGCCTGTCCGGCGGTACGTCGCCACAGCAGACGCGGTAAAAACAGACTGCCCTGCTCGGGATTAAACGCATTCAGGCCGCAGATACGCGTGTCGCGGGCCGCATCATGCGCCTGCAAAAACTGTGAGGCAAATGCCAGAGAGGAGAAATGCGCGACGGCACCAAGCGCAGCAAGTTCTTCATCACCGTTACGCTGTTGCCAGTAAAACTGAGGATAGCAATGCTGAACACCCAGCCAGGCCAGGGGATCGAAGGCGTCATTTAAGGGGAAAGAGACGTCGAAGTGATGTAAACCGGGTGCAGTGGGTAACGCTTGCGTAAGCTGGCTACGCAGATGCTCCAGCGCGGTGGAAATCGAATTCACGCGAACCTCTCCCTGTTAAAACCGCATATTATACGGGGTACTGACCATAAATAGCAGTACCCACGTATAGGGAGTGGTTAACCGTATAAGGAACGTTAACGGCGGGCTAAAAGCAGCCCCAGCACCAGTCCGACAGCTGCCCCTACCCCGATGCCTTGCCATGGTTTTTCATGGACGTAATCATCGGCACGGTATACCGCCTTTTTCGCGCGGTAGTAGTAATTGTCCGAAGCATGGCTGACGCGATTTTTAACATCATCCAGCGCTTTTTCGGCACGGGCTTTCAGCTCAATATATTTCTGATCGGCAGGGTCGCCCGACGAACGTAACACCTCTTCCAGCGTTTCGCTCAGCAAGGCCAGGTCGTCATCGATACGGGTATCCCAGGATTGAAATGACATATTTTTCTCCATGTTAGTACACCAGTCCGCTAACTATAGCCAACGACTCGCCATTACGCCTGTTTCGCTTCCCGCGCCATGCCGATGTGTGGAATACCGTCCTCATCGTACACGTCCGTCACGGGGGTAAACCCAAAATGCCCATAGAACGGTTGCAGGTGCGCCTGCGCGCCCAGATATAACGCCTTGTCCGGCCACTGTTTTTGGCACGCTTCCAGCGTTTTTTCCATCAGCTGATAGCCCAGTTTTTCACCACGCGCGTTGCCGCTGATAATCACGCGACCAATCACGACAGGCTCAAAATCGTCTTCGCTTTTCAGAATCCTCGCATACGCCACCAGCGCGTTGTCCCGCCAGCCAAGAATATGGCGATTCTCGCCAATAAGATCATCGCCATCGATATCCTGATACGGGCAGGTTTGTTCAACAACAAACACTTCGCAACGCAGTTTAAGCAGCGCGTAAAGTGACGTTACCGTGAGCTCACTATGGTGTAAATCTTGCCACTGGATCATGTCAGTCTCCTTCCTGGGTTCATCACGTTATACTAAACCCCTCCCCGTTCGGCAAAGGGCTGATTACGTTATGGAACTGATTTTTCTCGGTACGTCCGCTGGAGTGCCAACCCGATCACGAAATGTGACCGCGATTCTGCTGGATTTGCAGCACCCGACGCGGGGTGGATTATGGCTTTTTGACTGCGGTGAAGGGACGCAGCATCAGCTGTTACATACCTCGTATCATCCCGGCAAACTGGATAAAATTTTCATTACCCATCTGCATGGCGACCATCTGTTTGGCCTGCCTGGCCTGCTGTGCAGCCGCTCAATGGCGGGCAATGCCAACCCGCTGACGATTTACGGGCCTGCGGGTATTCGGGAATTTGTCAACACCACGCTGCGTCTGAGCGGCTCATGGACAGATTATCCCCTGGAGGTGGTGGAGATAACCGCCGGTCTGGTCCTGGATGACGGGGTTTATCGGGTGACAGCCCAACCCCTGAGCCATCCGGTGGAGTGCTATGGTTATCGCATTGAGGAGCAGGATAAACCCGGCGCGCTCAATGCGTCGGCGTTACTGGCCGACGGGATTAAACCCGGGCCGCTGTTCCAGCGTCTGAAGCAGGGCGAAACCGTGACGCTGGAAGACGGGCGCGTCATCAACGGGCAGGATTACCTCGCCGCCCCGCAGCCCGGGAAAAAACTGGCGATTTTTGGCGACACGGCCCCGTGCCCGGCGGCGTTGCTGCTGGCGCAGGGTGTGGATCTCATGGTACATGAAGCCACCCTGGAGGCGGCGATGGAAGAGAAAGCCAACAGCCGGGGCCATAGCTCTACGCACCAGGCGGCGCAGCTTGCGTGTGACGCGGGCGTCGGGAAACTGATCGTCACCCATGTCAGCTCGCGCTACGATGCCCGGGGCTGTGAACGCCTGCTGACAGAGTGCCGTGAACGGTTCCAGGAATGTGAGCTGGCCGAAGATTTCGCTAAGGTCAGCGTTTAGTCCTTCATTTTTCTCTCAGAGTGCCGATAACGATTAAAAGGTCAGCATTTCTCTCGAGGGTAGAATGGATAATTTCCAGAAAGATATTGATGACAGGGCGAATCTCACCCTGTCGAACCGTTTTGAACTGTTGCTGTTCCGTCTTGGCACCTCTCTGAACGCAAATAAATCCGAGCTGTTTGGCATTAACGTCTTTAAGCTGCGTGAAATTGTGCCGATGCCAGAGTTCACGAAACCCGCCGGGATGAAATCACCGCTGATGGGCATGGTGAATATTCGCGATCAGGTTATCCCGGTAATCGACCTGGCTGCCGTGGCGGGCTGTAAGCCAACCACCGGGCTGAACATCCTGCTGATCACGGAATATGCCCGCAGCGTGCAGGCTTTTGCGGTGGAATCCGTTGAGAACATCATGCGTCTTGACTGGAAGCAGGTGCACGCGGCGGAAACTGCCGTCAGCGGGCGGTACATCACCAGTATCGCTTGTCTGGATGAGAAGACCGATACCAATGAGCTGGCGATGGTGCTCGACGTTGAGCAGATCCTGTATGACATCACCCCGGCCAACCACGACCTGCATGCCACGGATCTGAAGACTACGAAATTCCACATCAAGCCCGGTGCCGTCGCGATTGTCGCCGAAGACTCTAAAGTGGCACGCTCGATGCTGGAAAAAGGTCTGCAGGCGATGGAGATCCCGGCGCAGCTGCATATCACCGGCAAAGACGCGTGGGAGAAAATTAGCGTGCTGGCGGCACAGGCTCAGGCTGAAGGTGTGCCGATTACCGATAAGATCGCACTGGTGCTGACCGACCTGGAAATGCCGGAGATGGACGGCTTTACCCTGACGCGTAAAATCAAAACCGACCCGCTGTTGAAAGATATTCCGGTGGTGATCCACTCTTCCCTCTCCGGCAATGCTAACGAAGATCATATTCGTAAGGTGAAAGCCGACGGTTACGTGGCAAAGTTTGAACTCAATGAACTCTCGTCAGTCATTGAAGAAGTTCTGGATCGTTCAATGAAGAAGATTGACGGTCCGCTGATTAGCCGTAAACAGCTGGCTTAACTTTCAGCAGGCTCACGCCTTCCCGACAGGGCAAGGCCGCAAGCCAACAAAAAACCCGCCGAGGCGGGTTTTTTTATTCACTGCGGTCAAACAGCAACGTGATTACATCAGCGGCATCGCGTGCTGCACGATGGTGATCAGCGGCTGTGGATAGATACCGAAGATCAGTACCAGCAGCGCGGAGATCAGTACCACGATACCACCGGCGCTGTACTGCCAGTTACGCGGCGCATCGCGGTTCAGCTGCTGAGGTGCACTCAGATACAGACTCACGGCCACACGCAGGTAGTAGTAGAGACCGATTGCAGAGCCGATAACCACGCCCGCCGTCAGCCACCACAGGTGTGCCTGCACACCCACTGCCAGCACGTAGAACTTACCGATAAAGCCCAGCGTCATCGGAATACCCGCCAGAGAGAGCATCATTACTGTCATAACGGCGGACAGAATCGGACGGTGCCAGAACAGACCACGGTAGGAGAACAGGGAATCTGCATCCGGACCACGGTACGGGCTGGACATCAGGCTCACCACGCCGAACGCGCCGAGGCTGCTGAACAGGTAACCGGCCAGGTAAACACCGACGGTCTCCATCGACATCTCACCGCTCTGCAGCGCAATCAGTGCCACCATCAGGTAGCCCAGATGGGAGATAGATGAGTAGCCCAGCAGACGTTTAATGTTGGTCTGGCTCAGCGCCATCAGGTTACCGAAGATGATGGAAGCAAACGCGATGATGCCCAGCACCACGCGAACCGCTTCGCTGTCACCCACCGGCGCATACAGGAACAGACGCATCACCACCCCGAAGATAGCGATTTTGCTCGCCGTCGCCAGGAAGGTTGAGACAGGAGCAGGCGCGCCCTGGTAGACGTCTGGCGTCCACAGGTGGAACGGAACCAGAGAGAGCTTAAAGCCAAGGCCAACAATCATCATGCCCAGACCCGCCAGCAGCAGCGGTTCGTGCAGCATACCGTCGCCGAGGCTCTTGCCGAGCGCCATGAAAGAGAGGTTTCCGGACTGTGCGTACAGTAGCGCGATACCAAACAGCAGGAAAGACGACGCGGCAGCAGACAGAATGGTGTACTTGATGCTCGCTTCCAGAGAACGTTTCTGACGGAAGGCGTAACCAATTAGACCGAACAGCGGCAGAGAGATAAGCTCAATACCGAGGAACAGCGCAGCCAGATGGTTCGCATTCGCCAGCAGAATACCGCCCAACGCGGCAATCAGTACCAGCAGGTAAAACTCTTCTTTGTTGTCGTTGTAGCCTTCCAGCCATGGGTACGCAAACGTACAGGTTGCCAGGCTCGCCAGCAGAACCAGACCCGAGTACAGCATGGCATAGCCGTCAACGCGCATCAGTGGAGTGACGTCCATCGCCCCGCCCTGGCCAACAAACCAGAGAGAGACTAATGCGGCGTTCAGACCGATGACCGACAGCGTGGCATTCAGGAAGTGATTGCGTCGCCACGCAATGGAGAGCATCACAACCACCACCGTCAATCCGACGATCAGCAGCGGTAGCAGCGCGATCAGTTGTTGTGGAGTTATTGTCATGGCGAATTACGGCCTTGTAGTAGAAGCAGAATTAACAAACCACTGCTGGATATTCCCCATCGCGGAGTGCGAGGTATCCAGAATTGGCTGCGGGAAGAAGCCCAACAGCACCAGCAGTACGACCAGCAGCAGGATGATGAACAGCTCACGCAGCGACATCCCCGGCAGTTCTTTTGCAGCAATTTCGCTCTTCGCTTTACCGAAGTAAGCGCGGTGCAGCATCGCCAGCGAGTAAACGGAAGCGAACACCAGACCAAAGGTGGAGATCACGGTAATGACCGGCACCACTTTGAAGCTGCCGAACAGAATCATAAATTCGCCGACGAAGTTACCGGTGCCTGGCATACCCAGCGTGGCCACCGCGAAGAACATAGAGAGCGCTGGCAGCCATTTAATTTTGCTCCACAGACCGCCCATCATACGCATGTCACGGGTGTGAAGACGTTCGTACAGCTGACCACACAGGATGAAGAGACCGGCTGCGGACAGACCGTGCGCAATCATCTGGATAACCGCACCCTGGTAAGCCAGCTGGCTGCCGGTGTAGATGGCAATCAGTACAAAGCCCATGTGAGAAACGGAGGTGTACGCAATCAGACGTTTAATGTCGTACTGCGTGAAGGCCATCCAGGCACCGTAGAAGATACCGATCACACCAAGCCACATCGCAATTGGCGCGAACTCAGCGGACGCATTCGGGAACAGCGGCAGAGCGAAACGCAGCAGACCGTAGGCCGCGGTTTTCAGCAAGATCCCCGCCAGGTCAACGGAACCCGCCGTTGGCGCCTGTGAGTGCGCGTCTGGCAGCCAGCCGTGCAGGGGAACCACCGGCATTTTCACCGCGAAGGCAATGAAGAAGCCCAGCATCAGCAGGTATTCCACACCGTGAGACATCGGGGTCTTCAGCAGGTCTTCATAGTTGAAGGTCCAGATACCGGTCGCCGTGTGGTGAACAAACACCAGCGCCAGAATCGCAATCAACATCACCAGACCGCTCGCCTGGGTATAGATGAAGAACTTGGTTGCCGCCGTGATACGCGTTTTACCGTCGGACGCCTTATGGCCCCATAGCGCGATCAGGAAGTACATCGGCACCAGCATCATCTCCCAGAAGAAGAAGAACAGGAACATGTCGATGGCAAGGAATACGCCGATAACGCCGCCCAGGATCCACATCAGGTTCAGGTGGAAGAAGCCCTGGTATTTTTCAATTTCTCGCCAGGAGCAGAGTACCGCCAGAACGCCGAGCAGACCCGTCAGCACCACCATCAGCAGCGACAAACCGTCGATAGCCAGGTGAATGGTTATCCCAAAACGCGGGATCCACGGCAGAATAAATTCAGACTGCCACTGCGGAATCCCCGCAGACTGCGTCAGAGAGTAGCCACCCTGCAACCACAGTTGCAGACCAAGCGCGAGCGTCAATCCCATGGTGATCAGCGCGATCCAGCGCGGCATCTTCACGCCAAAGCGTTCAGTCTGCCAGCACAGGAAGCCGCCGATGAAGGGAATTAATATTAGCCAGGGTAGTAACATGGCGATTTACATTCCTTTTTAAGGCCCCCAGCAGGGGCCTGATTTTCAACGAATTCGAATAAAATTCACTTAACGATCAACGCAACACCATCAGCAGCGCCAGCACGACAACCGCACCGATGCTCATGGACGCCACATACCAGCGCAGGTAACCGTTCTCGCTGAACAGCAGGCCTTTACCTGCAAAGCGGGAAAGGATCGCCGGGATATTCATCAGGGAGTTCAGCGGATCGCGTTTCAGCAGCCACGCAATGCCCAGGAACGGCTTGACGAAGATCATGTCGTACAGCCAGTCGAAGCCCCACGCGTTGTACCACCAGGTCCCCAGCAGGCGGCCTGGCGCACTGTTGGCAACGGCGGTCACCAGCGTACGTTTGCCCAGCCACAGCCATGCTGCGATCAGGATGCCCGCGATAGCGACCACACCCGAGGTGATTTCAAGCGTCAGAACGCGACCGTGCTCAAGCTCGGTGGTGTCCGGCAGTACGCCCTGCAGCGGTGGCACAATCAGTGCGCCAACGAAGGTGGAGAGTACCAGCAGCACAATCAGCGGCAGGTGATGAGTAATCCCCTTCCCTGCGTGAGCGTGAATTTGTTCTTTACCGTGGAATACGATGAAAATCATACGGAAGGTATACAGGGAGGTCATGAACGCACCGACCAGACCCGCAACCATCAGATTGATATGACCATTGGCCATGGCACCGGCAAGGATTTCGTCCTTACTGAAGAAGCCCGCGGTAATCAGCGGCAGTGCCGCCAGCGCCGCGCCGCCCACCAGGAAGCAGACATAAACCAGCGGAATGGACTTACGCAGTCCGCCCATCTTGAAGATGTTCTGCTCGTGGTGGCAGGCCAGAATCACGGAACCGGATGAGAGGAACAGCAGCGCTTTAAAGAACGCGTGCGTCATCAGGTGGAAAATGGCTGCGTCCCATGCCTGAACACCCAGTGCCAGGAACATATAACCAATCTGGCTCATGGTGGAGTACGCGAGAACGCGTTTGATGTCGGTTTGCACCAGCGCGGCAAAGCCTGCCAGCACCAGCGTTACCGCACCAACAATACCCACCAGATGCAGAATTTCCGGCGTCATCAGGAACAGACCATGCGTACGCGCAATCAGGTAGACCCCAGCGGTAACCATGGTTGCGGCGTGGATCAGCGCGGAGACAGGCGTTGGACCTGCCATCGCGTCGGCCAGCCATGTCTGCAACGGCAGCTGCGCGGATTTACCCACGGCACCACCCAGCAGCATCAGCGTTGCCCACCACAGCATGTCATTGCCGGCAGCGAAGTGCGCTGGCGCCAGTTCCACCATTTCGCGGAAATTCAGCGTGCCCAGTTCGTTGTAGAGAATGAACAGCGCGAAGGCGAGGAATACGTCACCCACACGGGTCACGACAAACGCTTTCATGGCCGCTGCGCCATTCTTCGGATCGGTATAGTAGAAGCCGATCAGCAGATAAGAGCAGAGACCCACGCCTTCCCAGCCGAGATACATCAACAGCAGGTTATCGGCCAGCACCAGAACAACCATGCTCGCGATAAACAGGTTGGTGTAGGCGAAGAAGCGGGAGTAACCCTCTTCACCGCGCATATACCAGGAGGCAAACATGTGGATCAGGAAGCCCACGCCGGTCACCACGGAGAGCATGGTCAGAGAGAGACCATCCAGCACCAGGTTGAAACCGATGTTGAAATCACCGACCGACATCCAGGTCCACAGCGGTACGCTGAAGGCCTGACGCCCGTTATTAAAGAAGTCGATACCCGCATACGCTGTTACCAGCGCAGCCAGACCCACAGAGCCCATGCCGACGGTGGCGGACAGATTCTCAGACCAGCGGCCACGAGAAAACGCCAGCAGCACGAAGCCAATCAGCGGAAAAATAATGGTTAAGGCAAGCATGTTCATCCACGCAACTCACTTACTGAATCGATGTTCAGGTTCTGGCGGCGACGATGGAGCTGCAGTAACAGCGCCAGGCCAATACTCGCTTCGGCAGCCGCGAGGCTGATGGCGAGAATGTACATCACCTGACCATCGGTCTGGCCCCAGTAGCTTCCGGCGACCACGAAGGCCAGCGCGGAGGCGTTAATCATGATTTCCAGACCGATCAGCATAAACAGCAGATTGCGGCGGATAACCAGACCGGTTAAGCCCAGAACGAATAAAATCGCAGCGAGGATCAGTCCATGTGTTAAGGGGATCATGCGCGTTCCTCCGTTTTTCTTTTCGCGCGGTCGTCAGTGCGGTTGCTCAGCAACTCACCAGCACGCTCTTCGCGGCCAACGTGGAAGGCAACAACCAGGCCCGCCAGCAGCAGCATAGAGGCCAGTTCAACCGCCAGGACGTATGGGCCAAACAGCGTAATACCCACCTCTTTAGCGCCGATTGGCGTGCCGTCGATGCCCTGATCATTCACACCCAGAATGGCGTAAACAATGACCACCAGCATGATGGCCGACAGGATCGCCGGGCCAATCCAGACCTGCGGTTTTAACCACTGACGTTCCTGCTCAATTTCAGAGCCGCCCAGGTTCAGCATCATCACCACGAAGACGAACAGCACCATGATGGCCCCGGCGTAGACGATGATCTCCAGCGCACCAGCAAAGTGCGCGCCCAGCGCAAAGAACACCCCGGAAATAGCCAGCAGCGAGATAATTAAGTACAGCAGCGCATGCACCGGATTGGTGTGCGTAATCACTCGCAGCGTAGCCAGGATGGCGATAAGGCCACAGATATAAAAAGCGAATTCCATTGCCCTCTCCTTACGGTAACAGGCTCTTGACGTCGATAGGCTTAGCTTCGTTCTCTGCTTCGCCCTTATCTTTGCCGTCGATTGCCATACCCGCCATCCGGTAGAAGTTATATTCCGGGTATTTGCCCGGACCGGAAATCAGCAGATCCTCTTTCTCGTACACCAGGTCCTGACGCTTATACTCACCCAGTTCGAAGTCCGGGGTCAGCTGAATCGCCGTGGTTGGGCACGCTTCTTCACACAGACCGCAGAAAATGCAGCGTGAGAAGTTGATGCGGAAGAACTCAGGATACCAGCGGCCATCTACCGTCTCTGCTTTCTGCAGAGAGATACAGCCCACCGGACACGCTACCGCACACAGGTTACAGGCAACGCAGCGCTCTGAACCGTCCGGATCGCGCGTCAGCACGATACGGCCACGGTAGCGCGGCGGCAGATATACCGGCTCTTCCGGGTACATCCGGGTTTCGCGTTTGGCAAACGCGTGCAGGCCGATCATCCAGATACTGCGTACCTGAGTGCCGAAACCTACCAATAATTCTTTTAAGGTCATGGTCTATAGCCCCTTATGGCTGCTGCCAGAGAATGACAGCCGCCGTTACCAGCAAGTTGATGAGCGTCAGCGGCAGGCACACTTTCCAGCCGAAGGACATTACCTGGTCATAACGCGGACGCGGTAACGCTGCGCGAATCAAAATGAACATCATCATGAAGAACGCGGTTTTCAGCGCGAACCAGATGAACGGCGGTAAGAACGGGCCATGCCAGCCACCAAAGAACAGCGTTACCATCAACGCGGAAATGGTGACAATACCGATGTACTCGCCCACGAAGAACAGACCGAATTTCATACCGGAATATTCGATGTGGTAACCGTCGGCCAGTTCCTGTTCGGCTTCTGGCTGGTCAAACGGGTGACGGTGACACACCGCCACGCCCGCGATAGCAAAGGTAATAAAACCAAAGAACTGCGGGATAACGTTCCAGATGTCAGCCTGGTTGTTGACGATGTCGGTCATGTTGAATGAACCGGCTTGCGCCACCACACCCATCAGGGAAAGCCCCAGGAATACTTCGTAGCTCAGCGTCTGCGCAGAAGCACGCATCGCACCCAGCAGGGAGTATTTGTTGTTACTGGACCAGCCCGCGAACAGCACCGCATACACGGCGAGGCCTGCCATCATCAGGAAGAACAGAATGCCGATGTTCAGGTCAGCCACTACCCAGGTCGGGCTGACAGGAACAATCGCGAACGCCAGCAGCAGCGAGGTAAAGGCGATCATCGGTGCCAGAGTAAAGATCACGCGGTCAGAGAAGCGCGGGATCCAGTCCTCTTTAAAGAACATCTTGATCATGTCCGCTACCAGCTGGAGTGAACCACCCCAGCCCACGCGGTTCGGTCCGTAACGGTTCTGGAACAGACCGAGCAGACGACGTTCACCAAAGCTCATGAACGCGCCGCAGGTGACGACCACCAGCAGGATAACTATCGCTTTCAGAATGCTCAGCAGGATGTCGATAAGATCCGGCGTTAACCAACTCATGCTTTTGCCTCCTGCAGATTATCAAGACGCGCACCCGCCAGTACCGGCGCGATGCCAGGCATACCCATCGGCAGACCCACCTGCCCTGCTGTCAGACTTTCAGAGATAATCAGCGGCAAGCTGATTGTCTGGCCATCATAGCTAAAGGCGATGTTCGCACCCGCGTTAACGCCAAGCTTCGCGGCATCTGCCGGGTTAAGCTTGATGTACGGTTGCGGCATGCGGCTCTGGAATACCGGAGAACGCTGGGACAATTCGTCACTGCCGAACAGATGGTAGTACGGCGCAATACGCCAGTTCCCTTCCTGCGCCTGGAAGCTCGCCGGCACGGTGGTGAAGAAGTCCAGACCGGTGTCGGAAGCTTCAATCAGACGCACGCCCGGGTCACCGTGGCGCAGAGAGCCGCCCACTTCAGCCTGGAATTTGTTCCATGCCTGCGGGGAGTTCCAGCCTGGTGCCCATGCGAACGGAACCTGAGAGCGCGGTGCAGACGGCTGGTTGTTCCCTTCCATTGAGAAGGCAAACATCGTGTCTTTATCCTGCGGCTGACGAGGTTCGTGAACGCTGATGTTGGCTCGCATCGCGGTACGACCGCTGTAACGGTGCGGCTCACGCGCCAGTTTCTGGCCACGAATACGGAAGCTTGCGTCAGGAGCCGCATCTTTGATGTCAGCCAACTGAGGCAGTTTTTCCACGACCGCGTCGATAACATGGTCGAGCTGCGTCCAGTCCACTTCACGGCTCTGAACGGTGCTGTGCAGAGAGTGCAGCCAGCGCCAGCTTTCCAGCATTACGGTGTTGCTGTCGTAGTACGCCGGGTCATACACCTGGAAGAAACGCTGTGCGCGGCCTTCGTTGTTGATAACCGTACCGTCGCTTTCCGCGAAGCTTGCCGCAGAGAGCACCAGGTGCGCTTTGTCCATGATCGCGGTGCGCTGATGGTCAATAACCATCACCAGCGGCGCTTTGGAGAGCGCTGCGTCAACGCGTGCGGCAGAAGCATGGCGATGCAGGTCGTTTTCCAGCACCACAACGGCGTCAGCAGCACCGGATTCCAGTTCGCTTAACGCAGCTTCCAGAGAGCCACCGCCAATCATTCCCAGACCGATGCTGTTCACCGCACGGGCAATCATGGTCACGCCAACGTCTGCACCACGGCCTTTCAGCGCTTTAGCCACGTTCGCGGCAGCCTGAATGATCTCCGCGCTACCGGCGTTAGTCCCGGAAACAATCAGGGGTTTCTTCGCACCCGCCAGGGCCTGAACAATCACATCAACCTTGTTCTGCAGGTCGCGATCGAGACCTTCAACGGCCGGAGAATTGCTGTCCAGCGCATGAGCAATCGCAAAGCCAAGACGGGCCTGGTCTTCAACCGGCGCGCAGTAGGTCCACGCCGCGATATCGTCCAGACGCGTGTTGTCGACGTTGGTCACAAACAGAGGATGCTTCGCACGCTGACCGATGTTGAGGATTGCCGCAATCTGCCAGTCAGCCACTTTCTGAGCCGCCGCCATTTCACGAGCTTTACCTTTGACCGCCTGACGAACCGCCAGGGCAGCGCGAGCGCCGGTCTGCGTCAAATCTTCACCCAGCACTAGAACCGCATCATAAGATTCAATTTCACGCAGCGCTGGGGTATGAATACCGCCTTCACGCAGCACTTTCAGTACCAGCTGCAGACGTTCCTGCTCGCCCTGAGCGATACCGGTGTAGAAGTTTTCCGCCCCAACCAGCTCACGCAGCGCGAAGTTACTTTCGATGCTGGCGCGCGGGGAGCCGATACCGATCACTTTCTTCGACTGGCGCAGAATATCTGCCGCGCCCTGCATCGCCTGTTCAGCGTTCAGGGTGATGAAGTCATCACCACGGCGTTGAACGGGCTGACGTGGACGGTCTTTCAGGTTCACGTAGCCGTAGCCGAAACGACCGCGGTCGCACAGGAAGTAATGGTTAACGGTACCGTTATAACGGTTTTCAATACGACGCAGTTCGCCATAGCGCTCACCCGGGCTGGTGTTACAGCCCAGCGAACACTGCTGGCAGATGCTTGGTGCAAACTGCATGTCCCACTTACGGTTGTAACGCTCGGAGTGGGTTTTATCGGTGAAGACGCCGGTTGGACAAATCTCGACCAGGTTACCGGAGAATTCGCTTTCCAGCGTACCGTCTTCCGGACGACCGAAGTAGACGTTGTCATGCGCGCCATACACGCCCAGATCTTGTCCGTCTGCGTAATCTTTGTAGTAACGCACGCAGCGGTAGCAGGCGATGCAGCGGTTCATTTCGTGAGAGATGAACGGCCCCAGATCCTGATTGCGGTGGGTACGTTTGGTAAAGCGATAGCGACGGAAGCTGTGACCGGTCATTACGGTCATATCCTGAAGGTGGCAGTTACCGCCCTCTTCACAGACCGGGCAATCGTGCGGGTGGTTGGTCATCAACCATTCCACAACGCTTTCACGGAACTGTTTGGCTTCTTCGTCATCAATCGAAATAAAAGTGCCTTCGGTGGCTGGCGTCATACAGGACATCACCAGGCGACCACGCGTGTCTTCCGCGTTTTGATATTGCTTCACCGCACACTGGCGGCAAGCACCGACGCTGCCCAGCGCCGGATGCCAGCAAAAATACGGAATATCAAGGCCGAGCGACAGACAAGCTTCCAGCAGGTTGTCCGCCCCGTTGACCTCATACTCTTTGCCGTCTACATGAATCGTAGCCATTAGCATGCTTCCAGTTGGCTCAGTCGTAACTGAGCGTTAATCAAAATTCTGTTTTACCAGCGCGCTTTCAGCAGGTTCGGCTGAATCCCATTGATGGCATGGGTATTGCTGAACGGCTGCTTGATGCCTGCTTCGAATTCGTCGCGGAAATATTTAATCGCGCTCTGCAGTGGCTCAACGGCGCCTGGTGCGTGGGCACAGAAGGTTTTCCCTGGACCCAGGAATCGACACAGTTGCTCAAGTGTCTCGATATCGCCAGGCTGGCCTTCGCCACGTTCGATAGCACGCAGGATCTTCACGCTCCACGGCAGACCATCACGGCACGGTGTACACCAGCCGCAGGACTCGCGGGCAAAGAACTCTTCGAGGTTACGCACCAGCGATACCATGCCGATCTCGTGGTCGACGGCCATCGCCAGCGCCGTACCCAGACGGCTGCCTGCTTTACCAATGCTTTCGAATTCCATTGGCAGATCAAGATGGGCCTCGGTTAGGAAGTCGGTCCCTGCACCGCCTGGCTGCCAGGCTTTGAATTTCAGGCCATCACGCATGCCGCCAGCGTAGTCTTCAAGAATTTCACGTGCGGTGGTGCCAAACGGCAGTTCCCAGACGCCAGGGTTCTTCACTCGACCGGAGAAGCCCATCAGCTTGGTACCGGCATCTTTACTGTTCGAGATGCCCTGATACCACTCCACGCCATTGGCGAGGATTGCCGGGACGTTACACAGGGTTTCGACGTTGTTTACACAGGTCGGTTTACCCCAGACGCCAGAGCTTGCCGGGAACGGTGGCTTGGAACGTGGGTTCGCACGGCGGCCTTCCAGGGAGTTAATCAGTGCGGTCTCTTCACCACAGATATAACGCCCTGCCCCGGTGTGCACGAACAGCTCGAAGTCAAAACCGGTGCCAAGGATGTTTTTACCCAGCAGGCCCGCTTCAGTGGCTTCGGCAATGGCGCGACGCAGGTTTTCAGCCGCTTCGATGTATTCACCGCGCAGGAAGATGTAACCCCGGTACGCTTTCAGCGCGAACGCGGAGATCAGCATGCCTTCCACCAGCAGGTGCGGCAGCTGTTCCATCAGCAGGCGGTCTTTATAGGTGCCCGGCTCCATTTCATCAGCGTTACACAGCAGGTAACGGATGTTCATGGATTCGTCTTTTGGCATCAGGCTCCACTTCAGACCGGTGGAAAAGCCTGCGCCGCCGCGCCCTTTCAGGCCAGCGTCTTTGACCGCACTGACGATGTCGTCCGGTGCCATGCCGCCCAGGGCTTTACGCGCACCGGCATAGCCGTTTTTGCTCTGGTATTCGTCGAGCCATACCGGCTGTTTGTCATCACGCAGACGCCAGGTCAGTGGATGAGTTTCAGCAGTACGAATTACAGTTTTCATTTGTACTGCTCCAGCAGGTCAGGAATGGCTTCCGGCGTCAGATAACTGTGAGTATCCTCATCAATCATCATGGTCGGCCCCTTGTCGCAGTTCCCCAGGCAGCAGGTTGGCAGCAGCGTAAAGCGGCCATCGAACGTGGTCTGGCCTGGCTTGATATTGAGCTTTTTCTCAATTGCTGCCTGAATGCCCTGATAACCGGTAATGTGACAGACCACGCTGTCACAGTAGCGGATCACATGGCGACCCACCGGCTGACGGAAGATCTGGCTGTAGAACGTGGCTACGCCTTCTACGTCACTTGCCGGAATGCCCAGCACTTTTGCGATCTCATAGATCGCCCCATCCGGCACCCAACCACGCTGTTTCTGTACGATTTTCAGCGCTTCAATGGACGCCGCACGCGGGTCTTCGTAGTGGTGCATCTCGTGCTCAATGGCGGCACGTTCTGCTTCACTCAGCTCAAAAGCCTCGGTTTGTGGTTGTTGATTCTCGTGCATAATTAGCGGTCCACATCTGACATAACAAAATCGATACTACCCAGATACACAATCAGGTCGGAGACCAGACTGCCGCGGATGGCGGACGGGATCTGCTGCAGGTGCGCAAAGCTTGGTGTACGCACGCGGGTACGGTAGCTCATGGTGCTGCCGTCACTGGTCAGGTAGTAACTGTTAATACCCTTGGTCGCTTCAATCATCTGGAAGGATTCTTGCGCCGGCATGACCGGACCCCAGGAAACCTGCAGGAAGTGGGTGATCAGGGTTTCGATATGTTGCAGCGTGCGCTCTTTCGGCGGCGGCGTCGTCAGCGGGTGATCCGCCTTGAACGGGCCTTCCGGCATGTTGTTGAGGCACTGCTCAAGGATGCGCAGACTCTGGCGCAACTCTTCAACTTTCAGCATCACGCGGGTGTAGCAGTCGGAAACACCGCCGCCAACCGGGACTTCGAAGTCGAAGTTTTCATAGCCAGAGTAAGGACGGGCTTTACGCACGTCGAAATCAATACCGGTTGCGCGCAGACCCGCACCTGTCGTACCCCACTCCAGCGCTTCTTTCGCACCGTAGGCTGCAACGCCCTGGGAACGGCCTTTCAGGATGGTGTTACGCAGTGCGGCTTTCTCGTAAGAAGCCAGACGTTTTGGCATCCAGTCGAGGAATTCACGCAGCAGACGTTCCCAGCCGCGCGGCAGATCGTGTGCCACACCGCCGATACGGAACCAGGCCGGGTGCATACGGAAACCGGTGATGGCTTCTACCAGATCGTAAATTTTCTGACGATCGGTAAAGGCAAAGAAGACCGGGGTCATCGCGCCAACGTCCTGAATGAACGTGGAGATATACAGCAGGTGGCTGTTGATACGGAACAGTTCGGAGAGCATCACGCGGATGACGTTAACGCGATCCGGTACGGTGATACCTGCCAGTTTCTCAACGGCCAGCACGTAAGGCATTTCGTTTACGCAACCGCCGAGGTACTCGATACGGTCGGTATACGGAATGTAGCTGTGCCAGGACTGACGCTCGCCCATCTTCTCAGCACCACGGTGGTGGTAACCGATGTCCGGTACGCAGTCGACAATCTCTTCGCCATCAAGCTGAAGAATAATACGGAAAGCACCGTGCGCAGAGGGGTGGTTTGGACCGAGGTTGAGGAACATGAAGTCCTCGTTTTCCGTCCCGCGTTTCATGCCCCAGTCTTCCGGCTTGAAGGTCAGCGCTTCCATCTCCAGATCCTGCTTGGCTTTCGTCAGCTCAAACGGGTCGAATTCAGTCGCACGTGCCGGATAGTCTTTACGCAGCGGGTGGCCGGTCCACGTCTGCGGCATCATGATGCGCGTCAGATGCGGGTGGCCGTCGAAGGTCATCCCGAACATTTCCCAGGTTTCACGCTCATACCAGTTAGCGTTCGGGAAAAGTTTAGTGATCGTCGGCAGATGCATGTCGTTTTCAGACAATGCCACCTTGAGCATGATATCCGTATTACGGTCTATTGAGATCAGGTGGTAGAAAACGGAAAAATCCGCAGCAGGGAGACCCTGGCGGTGCGTACGCAGACGTTCATCCATGCCGTGTAAATCAAACAGCATGACGTAAGGTTTTGGCAATTTCTTGAGGAAATCGACCACTTCCAGTAATTGCTCACGCTTCACCCAAACAACGGGTACCCCGGTGCGGGTCGCCTGAACAGTAAAGGCATCCGGCCCAAAACGGTTGCGCAGTTCGCCAATGACAGGGTCATCCAGATGATCCCGTGTTTGCCAGGCGGCTTCTTGCGCGGTTAAGTCGGTCATATTGTTCACCATTGCAAATGGTCCGTGGTGACTGTAGGGCGTGGCTTCGCGCTATTTGAGTAGTGATATGCGAAGGTTTACTCCATGCCCACAGGCGCAAATTAAATTTCGTCAGGCGTACGCAGATTGGTTACTGCAATACGTTCGCCGCGTTTACGCTCGCGCTCAGACTGCATGTTGGCGCGGTAAACACCCTGATCGCCAACCACCCAGGAGAGCGGACGACGTTCTTTACCGATAGACTCCTGCAGCAGCATCAGCGCCTGCATGTAAGCTTCCGGACGCGGCGGACAACCCGGGATGTAAACATCCACTGGAATAAACTTATCTACGCCCTGTACGACGGAATAAATGTCGTACATACCGCCAGAGTTTGCACATGCGCCCATGGAAATAACCCATTTTGGCTCCAGCATCTGGTCATACAGACGCTGAATAACAGGTGCCATCTTGGTAAAGCATGTACCTGCCACCACCATCAGGTCAGCCTGACGTGGGGAAGCACGCAGTACCTCTGCCCCAAAACGCGCAACGTCATGCACCGCAGTGAATGACGTCACCATTTCAACGTAGCAGCAAGAAAGGCCAAAGTTGTAAGGCCAGATGGAGTTCTTACGACCCCAGTTGACCATATCGTGCATGGCATGCTCGAGTTTGCCCATGTACACGCTTTTATTGACTTCTTGCTCCAGGGGGTCGGTTACGATCTCCTGTTTTTGCAGGGGGTAACGGTCATTCTCACCGTTAGGATCTATGCGGGTGAGCGTATAATCCATCTTATTGCCTCGCTGTTACTGCTGACGATTAGAGATACTGTTTTCCGGGTTGATGTGTTCACGACGTGAACGCGCAGGCGTCCAGTCAAGCGCGCCAATACGCACCAGATAAACCAGACCGGCCAGTAACACTAAAATGAAAATTGCGGCCTCGACAAAGCCCACCCAACCACTTTCGCGGATGGAAGTTGACCATGCGAAAAGGTAAAGCGCTTCCACGTCAAAGATGACGAAGAACATGGCTACCAGATAGAACTTGGCAGACAGGCGTAAGCGAGCGGAACCTACTGAATCAATACCTGATTCGAAAGGTGTGTTCTTGTGCCTTGCACGGGCGCGACCGCCCAGGAACCAGCCGCCGACTAACATCAGGCAGCACAGGCCAATGGCTACAATAAGAAAGATTGCGAATGCCCAGTGATGAGCGATGACTTCTGTGGATGTTGACATACTCATTGCTTACTCATCAAAAGTGATACCTACGACACTGCTCTTGCTGGCAGATGGGCATCACATCGATTCATGGGGAGGAACGAAAAACCTTACACTAACTGTCAGAAATGAGACGTAGACAGCAAAATGATGGGGTTTTTTACTCCTTTCTATAACCTTTTGTCAACTTTAACAAAGGTTTCTTCACATTAAATTACATCGAGCGATTCTCATTAACATTTGGTGCCCTTTAACCCTGGTGGGTACCTGAGTTTACGTCAAATGCATGTTGTTGAATCGTGTCCGTTTTGGAAGTAAAAAAAATAACCCTCCTATTTTGACAGGATTTGCCAACGATTCCTCCCCCCAAAGAGGAGTATTTTCTTGATCTGAGACACGCTTTTGTTAATTCACCCAAAAAACCAGCAACATATTTCCTGTTTTATTAACATCGAGGCGAGCTGGAGGGAGACTGAACGGGAAATGCACAACATTTGAACAAAAGCATTTATCTTACTGATAAATAGCGACTATCCTGAAAATCCACGCGGTGATCGCGGTTATTACTGCCAAAAAAAAGCCACTGCAGGCGAAAATCGCGTGAGTGGCTTTTTTTTACATTTACAAATTGTTACCAGAATTTTGAGCTGTCGATCACTCAAAGTCCCCTTCAACGATCAGGGAATCATCCCCCCCTTCGGAGGTAACATGTTCGAACTGCCATGGATTATGGTAGTTTTCCATCGCCTCGAACACGACTTTCGCCAGTTCGTTATTGCTGGACGTATTGTGGCAGAGCAGATACTCCGTATCAGGCAAAGCAGGAAGACCATCTGATTTACCCAGTACGCGCAGATCCGGGCTCATCATTTCGACCGGACGGGCCGTTACCCCAAGCCCCGCTTTCACGGCAGCACGTACCGCTGGCAATGTGGAAGCCACATAAGCCAGACGCCATGGAATATTGGCCTCATTGAGCGCCGCCAACACCATATCGCGGAACGGACTAGGATCATCCAGTAATACCAATGGAATTGGCTCACCTTTTTGCAGCACATATTCAGCTGCGCAATACCAATGCGTCGGAGACGTGCGCAACGTCAGGCAATTAAATTGCCCTGGACGGTGCGTGGTCACCACCAGATCGACCTTATTCTCATTTAGCATCTCAATCATAAAAGCATTTCGTTTTACGCTAACGTCCAGCGCAAGCTTCGGATAAACCGAACTAATTCGATTGAGAAGAAATGGCAATATTGTGTCTGCTGACTCATCAGACGCACCTAACGTTAGCACCCCTTGCAGGTTGCTATACATTAATGACATACATGCTTCGTCATTAAAGCGAAGTATTTTCCTGGCATAACCCAGAAGCTGAATACCGTGTTCCGTTAAGAGCTTATTACGCCCGTGACGGGCAAAGAGCTCTTTACCAACCAGTTGTTCCAGCCGTTGCATTTGCTGGCTAACGGCGGACTGGGTTCGGCAAACGGCGGCAGCAGCAGCTGCAAAAGTGTTGAGATCGGCGACCGCAACAAACGTTCTCAGCAGATCGAGGTCGAGATTCATTATCGGACGATTTGCATTTATCATATCTTTTCACTTTCAGGTTGCTCGTGCGGAGCTGCCCGGGTTGAAGCTGTGTGTGTAACAGTTAAGCAATTCCCTCTGAAGGTTTTCCCTCGCATCCCGGCCCGGCAGACTGCCTGACAGATAGTTATTGTGCTGTTTTAATATCAACAGTCAGAAAGCACGTTTCATGACGTTATTTTTATTCTCTTAAACGTTCAGGATATTTAGATGTTTGCAGGTTTATGTAAATTCCATTAAGGGTGATACACCCTTTCTGCCATCTTTCTCGCAGTGCTGTCAACGTAGCAGGAGATGTTTAACCCATTCCGGCCAGAGATAACTCTAACAATAACAATCAATTAATTCAGAAAACCTGTTCCACAAATACAAAACATATGTATCTGTGACCAGCGTTCCTGAAAGACATCTTAACCCAAATCCACTTTATTTATAAGTCTTATTGCAATATTGCGGATTTATGAGGGTTGTTAAGCTTCTCAACTAATTTTATTAAAATTAACTAAAGTTGCATTTTGTCGGTTAATAATAAATAAATTTTAATTTAGATTAAGGCCATTCATTAATAACACTTAACATTAATTTCACATGAGTAACTTTTAGCCAATGCACACTATTACAACGCCACGTAACGAAGCATTCAGGTTTTACGAAAGGTCACTCAGCGTAACTGCCACGCAGGTTGCGGATATTATTTATTTTTATCAGCACAATATACAAATTTTATATTCTTTAACAGCACAATAAACCTATTATTACACCATTAACCTTACTTTACGTCAGTTAAATTGTTCGTTGATAGCGAAAAAGATTCACACCATTTTCATTCACTACACAAAATCTTCTCCTGCCCGCCCTTCAAAACGAAGCGAGGGGGGAGTACATTATTCCGTGCTGACTTCCACGGCAGGGAGTGGCAACAATCGCGAAAAGGTTAAAGGTTCATGTCCCCTATCGAAAAATCCAGCAAGCTAGATAACGTCTGTTACGACATCCGTGGCCCGGTTCTGAAAGAGGCTAAACGCCTTGAAGAAGAAGGCAATAAGGTTCTGAAACTCAACATTGGTAACCCTGCGCCATTTGGTTTTGAAGCGCCGGATGAGATTCTGGTTGATGTGATCCGCAACCTGCCCACTGCGCAAGGCTATTGCGATTCAAAAGGACTTTACTCTGCACGAAAAGCCATCATGCAGCACTACCAGGCGCGCGATATGCGTGATGTTACCGTTGAAGATATCTATATCGGCAACGGCGTCTCTGAGCTGATCGTGCAGGCCATGCAGGCGCTGCTGAACAGCGGCGACGAAATGCTGGTTCCCGCGCCGGATTATCCGCTGTGGACGGCGGCCGTATCCCTGTCCAGCGGTAAAGCCGTGCACTATCTTTGCGATGAGTCCTCTGACTGGTTCCCGGATCTCGATGATATTCGCGCGAAAATTACCCCACGCACGCGCGGCATCGTCATTATTAACCCGAACAACCCAACGGGCGCGGTCTACTCAAAAGAGCTGCTGATGGAGATCGTGGAGATCGCCCGCCAGCACAACCTGATCATCTTTGCCGACGAAATTTACGACAAGATCCTGTATGACGCGGCGCAGCACCACTCTATCGCCGCACTGGCTCCGGACCTGCTGACCGTGACTTTTAATGGTCTCTCTAAAACCTACCGCGTGGCCGGTTTCCGTCAGGGCTGGATGGTCTTAAACGGCCCGAAAAAACATGCGAAAGGCTATATTGAAGGGCTGGAAATGCTCGCCTCTATGCGTTTATGTGCCAACGTGCCGGCGCAGCATGCTATCCAGACCGCACTCGGCGGCTATCAGAGCATCAGCGAGTTTATCGTGCCGGGCGGGCGTTTATATGAGCAGCGTAACCGCGCGTGGGAGCTTATCAACGATATTCCAGGCGTCTCCTGCGTGAAGCCGAACGGCGCGCTCTACATGTTCCCGAAAATCGACGCGAAACGCTTTAATATTCATGACGACCAGAAGATGGTGCTCGATTTCCTGCTGCAGGAAAAAGTGCTGCTGGTTCAGGGTACCGCCTTTAACTGGCCGTGGCCGGATCACGTGCGTATCGTTACCCTGCCGCGTGAAGATGACCTCGAGATGGCCATCAGCCGCTTTGGACGTTTCCTCTCAGGTTACCACCAGTAATCTTAAAATCAGGCTACTCCGGTAGCCTGATTTGCATCTTGCCTCCCCTCCCCGCACAATGAAGTCTGTCGCAGTGAAGACAAAAGGTAACCTATGAGTCAGAGTCATTTCTTTGCCCACCTCTCCCGCCTAAAACTGATCAACCGCTGGCCGCTGATGCGCAATGTCCGCACCGAGAATGTGTCGGAGCACAGTCTGCAGGTTGCGATGGTCGCTCACGCTCTGGCTGCCATTAAAAACCGTAAATTCAACGGGGAGGTTAACGCTGAACGTATTGCCCTGCTGGCGATGTATCACGATGCCTCGGAAGTGCTGACCGGGGATTTACCGACACCCGTGAAATATTTCAACTCGCAGATAGCCCAGGAATATAAGGCCATTGAGAAGATTGCTCAGCAGAAACTGATCGACATGGTGCCGGACGAGCTGCGCGATATTTTTGAGCCGCTGATTGATGAGCATCAGTACACGGAAGAGGAAAAATTGCTGGTTAAGCAGGCGGATGCGCTATGCGCTTACCTGAAATGTCTGGAAGAGCTGTCCGCGGGGAATAACGAATTTCTGCTGGCGAAAACGCGTCTGGAAAAAACGCTGGAATCACGCCGCAGCGAAGAGATGGATTATTTCATGCAGGTGTTTGTGCCGAGCTTCCATTTGTCGCTGGACGAGATCAGTCAGGACTCCCCTCTCTGACGGTATGCCGGGTCGCGACATCGCCACCCGGCATCAGGGTTTAAAACGGGAACAGCACGGGGATCAGTATCACGCACACCATCATCACCAGCACGGTGAAGGGCACGCCTATCTTCACAAAATCACTGAATTTGTAATTTCCCGGGCCAAGCACTAGCGTATTGACCGGTGACGAGACCGGAGTCATAAACGCTGCAGATGCCGCCATAGCGACGATCATGGCAAACGGGTACGGCGAAACCCCCATTGATTTCGCCATCGCCAGTGCAATGGGTGCCATCAGGACGGCCGTGGCCGTATTGGAGATAAACAGGCCTATCGTGGCGCACATGATAAACAGGCAGACCAGCATCATGTAAGGCCCGTATCCACCGCCTGCGTCCATGAGTCCCTTGACGATCAAATCCACCCCACCGGTTTTTTGTAACGCCAGGGCAAAAGGCATCATTCCGACAATCAGAATGATGCTCGGCCAGTGAATGGCTTTGTAGGCGCTTTCGGCATCAATACAGCGGAATTTCCCCATCAGAAGACAGGCGATAATGGCCGCAATGGGGTTTGGAATTTCGTCAGTCAGCATCAGTGCGACCATCAACACCAGGCAAAAAATCGCATGCGGTGCCTGGCTGTGCGCCGGAGAAGCATCGCTCTCTTCAACCGGCATATTAAGTACCACAAAGTCGCGGCCTTTCTGCCCGAGCTGACCGATCAGTTTCCAGTTGCCGACGACCAGGAAGATATCACCGAGCAGGATAGGCTCATCCACTACCGCCCCTTCCATCGCCACGCCATCACGCTTTAAGCCCACCACGTTTAGCCCATAGCGGGTCCTGAAGCCGATTTCGCGCACGGTTTTACCCAGTAATTCTGATTCCGGGATCAGCGACACTTCGGCCATGCCGACATCCAGCGCCTGGTCTGAAAAATACTCCCCACGTAGCACCATGGGTTCCAGCAACTGTTCACTGCAAAACTCGCGCAAATCGACATCGGCGGTGGACATATCAATCAGCAAAACGTCGCGTGCACGGAATTCCGACACCCCGTTGACGTTAACAATCACCCGCCGAAAACGACGCCAGCGCTCTACGCCGATCACGTTCGCGCCATAGCGCTCGCGCAGCTTCAGGTCGTCAAGACGCTGGCCAATGAGGGGCGAGCCGGGGCGGATAGCCAGACGGCGCGCCCGCCCGGTCAGACGGTACTCTTTGATCAGATCGCGGAAAGTCCGTCGTTTCCAGCCGTCTTTGCTTTTATCCTGTTTTTCCCCCTTCAGGGCAAAACGAGTTAACAGCATGTAGACCACACCCAGCACCAGAATCACCAGTCCAAGTGGGGTCACGCTGAAAAAGCTAAAGCCTTCAAACCCTTCGCGGATAAGCTCACTGTTGACGACCAGGTTCGGCGGGGTCGCCACCAGCGTCATCATCCCGCTAATAAGCCCGGCAAAGCTCAGAGGCATCATCAGGCGCGACGGCGAGGTTTGCATCCGCATGGAGACGCTCAGCACCACCGGGATAAAGATGGCGACGACGCCCGTGGAGCTCATAAACGCCCCCAGCCCGGCAACCGTCAGCATCAGGTAGATCAACATTTTGGTTTCGCTGTTGCCGGCCACCTTGACCAGCCACGACCCCATAATGGTCGCCACGCCAGTGCGCACCAGCCCGTCGCCAATAATAAACAGGGCGGCAATCAGGATAACGTTGGGATCACTAAATCCGGAGAAAGCCTCCGGCAGCGTGAGCGTACCGCTCAGCACAAAGGCAACGATGACAAACAAGGCGATGGCATCCATGCGCACCTTGCCTGAGGCAAAGAGAAGGATGGCGATTAAAAGCAGGCTCAGGACCCAAATCAGTTCACCGTTCACAACATATCCTTGTCAGTGGAGGAGACAAAATTTTGCCATAAAAAAGCCCCAACAATGTGGGGCTATATCATGGGATTACATTTTAAGCGAGACGGTTACAACTCCGTCCGGTGCCTTCGCAACGTTAATGGCCGTCAGCGTGTTAAGCACCAGATCCGCCTCGTTCAGGCGGGGTGAACCCGCCGGAACATTAACGGCGATGACGTGGCTTCCGGCGTTCAACCCCGCCAGTACGCCTGCTGCCGCATCCTCCACCACCACACAATCGGCTGGTGCCAGGCCAAGCAGTTCGGCACCGAGCAAAAAGGCATCCGGTTCAGGCTTGCCGCGCTTCACGCGCTCTGCCGTGATAAACACTTCGGGCGTCGGTAACCCTGCGGCCTTGTGGCGGGCATGGGCAACGGGCACCGAGCCGGAGGTGACGATCGCCCACGGGATTTGTGCTTCGTTCAGATGTTCAAGCAGTTCACGCGCCCCCGGCAGCGCTGTGATGCCATCCGTGTCGGTGGCTTCAATGTGCTCAAGATAGCTGAACTCCGCCTGAATCTCTTCCTCAGAACGTCCTGCTAAGAAGTGCCGCAATGAGGTTATGGCCTGTTTGCCATGGATAAAATTCAGTACTTCCTGATGGTCAATGCCATGTCTGTCCGCCCAATGGCACCATGAACGCTCCACAACCGGCAGCGAATCCACCAGCGTACCGTCCAAATCAAACAGAAAACCTCTACACTGCACAAGCACCTCCATCAGGCATTAATAATTTGTTGAATCTCATTGTTACTTAAATGGTACTGGCGCGGGCAGGCGTGCCAGACGCTCAGCATGCGCTGATATTTTTCCCACATTGGGGTCTGCGCATTGAAGCCGTGTGTGCCCGCGTCAAAATGGGTATAGCGCCCTTCCGTGTTCACCATAAAACGCACATAGCTCAGATAACGCGCTTCCGTTGCGGCATCAAAGCCCAGGAAGGTGACGCGACGTTCGTCAATGGACTGCTGATCTTTGAGATTGGTCCAGGAAACATGCAGGGCGTGATACATCTCCATAATGTCGATCACGGTGCGGCAGGTTTCTTCTTTCATCTCACCAAACTCGCGGTCCAGTTCACGCATCTGCAAACCAAAGCCACGTTCGACGATTGTCTGCAGGCGGCTGTAGCGCTCAGCGTTATCGGGATCAAGCATAGTCATCATTTTGTACTGGTTGGACAAAATCAGACGTTGAGCATGGGTCATTTCCATCTTTCGACTCCTGTAGCGCATTGCACTGTAAAAAAAAGACACGGTAACGGTGAGTTACTGTGCCTTCTTTTATTCGTCGTTTCGATGATCAATCACAAGTCATCGAGGAATGTTTTGTCGAGTTGCTTAAAAGCGCGCTTGAGCGTGTCAGCCAGCGCCTGGTAATCGGGCTTGCCTTCGACCGGGGCAAGCGCCTGCCCGGCTTCCTCCAGTTTCCCGCGAACTTCATAAAACCAGTGTAAAATAGAAGGCGGGAGTGGCGTGATAGAACGTTTACCTAACCACCACAGACCCTGCATCGGCAGACTTAACGCGAAAAGTGCCGTCGCAACGGCCGGGCCAAGCTGCCCGCCCAGCGCGATTTGCCAGCAGAGCGTAAAGATGGCGACAGGTGGCATAAAGCGAATCGCATAGCGCGTGGCGCGGATCGTGCGATTCTCAATAAACATGGGCGCAAGGCGCTTTTCCATTGGCCACGTCTTTGCGTAATGCTGTCCCCGACGAAACAGACTGAAAAAATTCACGGACGGGTTCTCTGGTGTCGACATGGCTGTACCTCAACTTCACATATAAAAATTAAAATTTTCGTGCAAAACCACAACAGGCTATGACAACGTTCAAAATATTTTGTCATCAGCACCCCGTATCGGGTATTCTGTGCCAGCCTGATAGGCCCTTAGACGAGAACCATTAACTCGTCAAATTATCGCATATTATGCCATTGGCTGAAAAATGTTCAAAATGGCATAAAATCATATGTATTTCTTCCATCATGCCACAATGTTCGTTTGGCATGATGTTAATCATAAATGTCTGAGTCATTATGCGTTACGCTTTTAGACTCCCTGACGTTTTTTTAGCCACGTATCAATAATAGGTACTTCCATGTCGAGTAAGTTAGTACTGGTTCTGAACTGCGGTAGCTCCTCACTGAAATTCGCCATCATCGATGCGCTCAACGGTGACGAATACCTCTCTGGTTTGGCCGAATGTTTCCATCTGCCTGAAGCACGTATCAAGTGGAAGATGGACGGCAGCAAACAGGAAGCGGCTTTAGGTGCAGGCGCCGCTCACAGTGAAGCGCTGAACTTTATCGTTAACACTATTCTGGCACAAAAACCAGAACTGTCTGCTCAGCTGACTGCGATTGGTCACCGTATCGTCCACGGCGGCGAAAAATACACCCGTTCCGTCGTTATCGACGAAACGGTTATCCAGGGTATTAAAGACTCTGCCTCTTTCGCACCGCTGCACAACCCAGCTCACCTGATCGGTATCGCTGAAGCGCTGAAATCCTTCCCGCAGCTGAAAGACAAAAACGTGGCTGTGTTCGACACTGCGTTCCACCAGACCATGCCGGAAGAATCTTACCTCTATGCCCTGCCGTACAGCCTCTACAAAGAGCACGGCGTTCGTCGTTACGGCGCGCACGGCACCAGCCACTTCTATGTGACTCAGGAAGCCGCTAAAGTGCTGAACAAGCCGGTTGAAGAAGTTAACATCATCACCTGCCACCTGGGCAACGGTGGTTCTGTTTCTGCTATCCGCAACGGTAAATGTGTTGATACATCCATGGGTCTGACCCCGCTGGAAGGTCTGGTGATGGGTACCCGTTCCGGTGACATCGACCCGGCGATCATCTTCCACCTGCACGACACCCTGGGCATGAGCGTTGATCAGATCAACAAAATGCTGACCAAAGAGTCTGGCCTGCTGGGTCTGACCGAAGTCACCAGCGACTGCCGTTATGTTGAAGACAACTACGCAGAAAAAGCAGACGCTAAACGTGCAATGGACGTTTACTGCCACCGTCTGGCGAAGTACATCGGCTCTTACACTGCGCTGATGGACGGTCGTCTGGACGCGGTTATCTTCACCGGTGGTATCGGTGAGAACGCGGCAATGGTTCGTGAACTGTCCCTGGGTAAACTGGGCGTTCTGGGCTTCGAAGTTGACCACGAGCGTAACCTGGCTGCCCGCTTCGGCAAGTCTGGCTTCATCAACAAAGAAGGCACCCGTCCGGCTATCGTTATTCCAACTAACGAAGAGCTGGTCATCGCGCAAGACGCGCACCGCCTGACTGCCTGATTCCACACCGCCAGCAATGCTGGCGGTGCTGTTTTGTAGCCCGCCCCCTGTCGGCGGTAACGAAAGAGGATAAACCGTGTCCCGTACTATTATGCTGATCCCTACCGGAACCAGCGTCGGTCTGACCAGCGTCAGCCTTGGCGTTATCCGTGCTATGGAACGCAAAGGCGTTCGTCTGAGCGTCTTTAAGCCTATCGCCCAGCCTCGTGCCGGTGGCGATGCGCCAGACCAGACCACCACCATCGTGCGTAAGAACTCCAATCTGCCAGCGGCTGAACCGCTGAAGATGAGCCACGTTGAATCTCTGCTCTCCAGCAACCAGAAAGACGTGCTGATGGAAGAGATCATCGCCAACTATCACGCTAACACGCAAGACGCGGAAGTGGTGCTGGTTGAAGGCCTGGTCCCGACCCGCAAACACCAGTTCGCTCAGTCTCTGAACTTCGAAATCGCGAAAACGCTGAATGCTGAAATCGTGTTCGTCATGTCCCAGGGTACCGATAACCAGGAACAGCTGAAAGAGCGTATCGAACTGACCCGCAGCAGCTTCGGCGGCGCGAAAAATACCAACATCACCGGCGTTATCGTTAACAAACTGAACGCACCGGTTGATGAGCAAGGTCGTACCCGTCCTGACCTGTCCGAAATCTTCGATGACTCTTCTAAAGCGAAAGTGGTTAAAGTTGATCCGGCGACTCTGCAGGATTCCAGCCCGCTGCCAGTACTGGGCGTGGTGCCATGGAGCTTCGACCTGATTGCTACCCGTGCAATCGACATGGCGCGTCACCTGAACGCTACCGTGATTAACGAAGGCGACATCAACACCCGCCGCGTGAAGTCTGTGACCTTCTGTGCGCGTAGCATTCCGCACATGCTGGAACACTTCCGCGCAGGCTCCCTGCTCGTGACCTCCGCTGACCGTCCTGACGTGCTGGTTGCTGCGTGCCTGGCCGCGATGAACGGTGTGGAAATCGGTGCCATTCTGCTGACCGGTGCTTACGAGATGGATCCACGCGTAAGCAAGCTGTGCGAACGTGCGTTCGCCACTGGCCTGCCAGTCTTTATGGTGAACACCAACACCTGGCAGACCTCTCTGAGCCTGCAGAGCTTCAACCTGGAAGTGCCGGTTGATGACCATGAGCGTATCGAGAAAGTGCAGGAATACGTTGCGGGCTACATCAACGCAGACTGGATTGAATCCCTGACGGCGACCTCCGAGCGCAGCCGTCGTCTGTCTCCTCCGGCCTTCCGTTACCAGCTGACCGAGCTGGCGCGTAAAGCGGGCAAACGTGTTGTTCTGCCAGAAGGCGACGAACCACGTACCGTTAAAGCGGCTGCCATCTGTGCAGAGCGCGGCATCGCGACCTGTGTGCTGCTGGGTAACCCGGATGAAATTAACCGCGTTGCTGCCTCTCAGGGCGTTGAGCTGGGTGCAGGTATTGAAATCGTCGACCCGGAAGTGGTTCGCGAAAGCTATGTTGCGCGCCTGGTTGAGCTGCGTAAGAGCAAGGGCATGACCGAAGCCGTAGCGCGTGAGCAGCTTGAAGACAACGTTGTGCTGGGCACGCTGATGCTGGAGCAGGACGAAGTTGACGGTCTGGTTTCCGGTGCGGTTCACACCACAGCGAACACCATCCGTCCACCGCTGCAGCTGATCAAAACGGCGCCAGGCAGTTCTCTGGTGTCTTCCGTGTTCTTCATGCTGCTGCCTGAACAGGTTTACGTTTACGGTGACTGTGCGATCAACCCGGATCCAACTGCAGAGCAGCTGGCTGAGATTGCTATTCAGTCTGCCGATTCCGCGATTGCCTTCGGTATTGAACCTCGCGTGGCAATGCTCTCCTACTCCACCGGTACTTCTGGTGCAGGTAGCGATGTAGAGAAAGTCCGTGAAGCGACACGTCTGGCACAGGAAAAACGTCCTGATCTGATGATCGACGGTCCGCTGCAGTATGATGCCGCGGTTATGGCTGACGTTGCGAAATCCAAAGCACCGAACTCACCGGTTGCGGGTCGCGCTACCGTGTTCATCTTCCCGGATCTGAACACCGGTAACACCACCTACAAAGCGGTACAGCGTTCTGCAGACCTGATCTCCATCGGGCCAATGCTGCAGGGTATGCGCAAACCTGTAAACGACCTGTCCCGTGGCGCGCTGGTTGACGATATCGTCTACACCATCGCTCTGACCGCGATCCAGTCTTCACAACAGCAGTAATACGTTACTGACTAAAAAGGCGACCCGAGGGTCGCCTTTTTTATTTACAACAACTCCCTCGCCGCCGACACAATGTCGTGTGCCGTCAGGCCATACTCCTTCTGCAGGAAGTCCTGTGTCCCCACCTGGCCGTAACGCTCCTTCACGCCCACCCGACGCATCGGCACCGGACAGGTTTCCACCAGCACTTCCGCCACTGCCGATCCCAGCCCGTTATGAATGCTGTGGTTTTCGCAGGTCACGATACGTCCGGTTTTCTCGGCGTAGTTTTTCACCAGCATCCGGTCAATCGGCTTAAGGGTAAACATATCGATCACCGCGGCGCTGACGCCCTCCTGTTCGAGCTGACGCGCCGCTTCAAGCGCTTCCGCCACCATAATGCCGTTGGCAATCAGGGTGATGTCACTGCCTTCGCGCAGTACGTTGCCCTTGCCAAGCGTAAATGTCGAACCCGGCGCATAAACGCTCGGAGCCTGCTTACGGATGGTACGCACCCAGTAGAAACCTTCGAGGTCAATAAGCTGGCGCAGTACATCTTCAAACATCACCGCATCCGTTACCTCCAGCACCACCGAATGGGCCAGCCCCCGCACGATGCCCATATCTTCAAACGACATATGCGTGCCGCCGTTATGACAGGCCGTCACGCCGGCATCTGAGGCAATGACCTTCACATTGTTACGCTGGTAGTCCAGGGACATAAACAGCTGGTCGAAACAGCGACGGCTGGCGAAGGCGGTAAAGGTATGCACGAACGGCTTGCGTCCGGTCAGCGACAACCCCGCCGCCGTCCCCATAACGTTCGCTTCCATGATGCCGCAGTTAATCACATGCTGCGGATAATCACGCGCCACGCCATCCATCGCCATTGAGCTCATCAGATCCGCCTCGAGGGCGATAATGTCGCTCCCGGCTTCAATCTGCTGTGCCACAAACCCCGCGTAGACTTTACGCATCTCAACGGCGTCTTTCTGACCTGCAGGTGCAACCTTAATCATGTGAAGCCTCCAGTTGGCGAATCGTCTCGTTGAGGGCCGCCTTGCTCTCGGCGGTTAATCGCAGATGGTGCGAGTTACTCAGTTGCTCCAGATACGGCACGCCCTGCCCTTTGATGCTGTCGAGGATCACCACCAGCGGGCGAGCATCCGCCGCCGGAACCAGCGATGTCACTTCCAGCAGTGCCGGAATGTCATCTCCTTTCACCGTCACCACGTCAAACCCGAAGGCACGGAATTTTCCTTCCAGATCGAACGCACAGATAATGTCGTCGAGTTCGCCATCAAGCTGTTGTTTGTTCCAGTCAACGAATACCGTCAGGTTATTCAGGCGATGGTGTGCAATAAACTGGAACGCTTCCCAGCACTGCCCTTCGTTCAGCTCGCCGTCGCCGACGATACAGAAAACCCGGTTGGGGCGTCCCGCCAGCTTATGCGACAGCGCCATTCCACCGGCGATGGAAATCCCCTGCCCCAGCGAGCCGGTGGTGGCATCCACCCCGCGCGTTTTTAGCCGGTCCGGATGGCTCGGCAGACGCGTACCGTTCTGGTTCAGCGTGCTCAGTTCTTCCATCGGGAAGTAGCCTTTGATCGCCAGGGTGCTGTACAGCGCCGGACCAGCATGTCCTTTTGACAAGACAAAGTAGTCACGCTCTGGCCAGTCCGGGTCGGCCGGGTCAATTTTCATCACTGCGCCGTACAACACGGCCAGGGTTTCAACAACCGACATACTGCCGCCGTAGTGACCAAAGCCCAGCTGGGTCAGCATTTTCAGCGTTTCAAGGCGGATCTGACGCGCCAGATGGGTTATCTCATTCTCATTCATGATTTGGCTCCGGTGTTTTCCTGCGCGTTATCGCCCGCAGATTTGTTTTTAGCGAACACGTTGTACGCCACCAGCAGTGCGAACAACGCCACAACAAGGCCGGTGATGGCAAGCGGCGACAGGAAGCGCGCCAGGTTACCCAGCACGATCCCGACAGCGCCAAAGTCAGCGTCCGAGAACGTGGTATTGGCAAATCCAATTGCCCCCAGCACCGGCAGCAGCAGAACCGGCAGGAAGGTGATCAGCAGGCCGTTGGCAAACGCACCAATCATCGCTCCACGACGTCCCCCGGTGGCGTTACCAAACACGCCCGCGGTAGCGCCGGTGAAGAAGTGCGGCACCACGCCAGGCAGAATCAGCACCCAGCTGAATTGCCCACAGATAAACAGCCCCACCAGCCCGCCAAGGAAGCTGAACAGGAAGCCAATCAGCACCGCATTCGGCGCATACGGATAGACAACCGGGCAGTCCAGAGCCGGACGTGCATTCGGCACCAGTTTTTCAGAAAAGCCGGTAAAGGCCGGGACGATTTCCGCCAGAATCAGGCGCACACCCTGCAGGATGATGAACACCCCCGCGGCGAACGTGATGGCCATGATGATGGCATAGACCAGGTAGTTCTGACCGCCGCTAAAGGTCGCCTCAACGTAGTCACGCCCGGCGCTCACCGCCATGATCAGGTAGATGATCATCATGGTCAGCGAGATGGAGATAGAGCTGTCGCGCAGGAAGCTCAGGTTCTTCGGCAGGTTCATCTCTTCAGTCGAGCGAGAGCCTTTGCCGAACTTGCTGCCAATCCAGCCGGAGAGAACATAGCCCAGGGTACCGAAGTGACCAAAAGCGATGTCATCGTTGCCGGTAATGCGCTTCATGTAACGCTGCGCCAGCGCCGGGAAGAAGGCCATCACCAGACCGAGGATCAGCGACCCGGTAAAGACCAGACCAACGCCCTCAAAGCCCGCCACGGTGAGGATGACCCCAATCATGCATGCCATGTAGAAGGTGTGATGCCCGGTCAGGAAGATATACTTCAGACGCGTAAAGCGGGCGACAATGATATTTGCCACCATACCGAATGCCATAATCAGTGCGGTAGAGGCACCGTATTTCTCTAGCGCAATAGAAACAATTGCCTCGTTATTGGGAATAATGCCCTGAATATTAAAGGCGTGTTCAAACATTCCGCCTAACGGATTTAATGACCCAACCAGCACCGTAGCCCCGCCGCCAAGCACAATAAAACCGAGTATGGTTTTAATGGTCCCTTTCACCACATCAGAAAAAGATTTCTTTTGAGCGACCAGGCCAATTAAGGCTATTAAGCCCACCAGAACCGACGGGACTTTTAATATATCAACAACGAAATTCAGCGTTTCAAGGATAAACATATCCACCTCGCCTTATCAGGATTATTGTCTGTCGAACCAGGCGCGGAGCTGCGCTTCGAGTTCGTTGATATCAATGATGTTGTTGATCACCACCAGCTGGCTTTCCGGCACGCTGGCGCTGGCGGCAATGTCCTTCGCCATCACGAAAAGATCGGCGGCACCCGGCGTTGCCGAGGAGAGATCGGAGTGTTCAACGTCGGCGTCAATGGCCAGCTTCTTGAGCACCTTTTTAATATTCATTTCGACCATAAAACTACTGCCCAGGCCTGAACCGCAAATAGCCATAATTTTCATTGTTGTCCCCTTTTTTTGAGTAGAGCACGCCCCATCACGCTAAACGTAATGTTGTGATAAATCGGATGAGAGAATTAAATCAGAAGCGGTCAATAATCGTTTTAATATCCTCCAGGGTATTCGCCTGATGCAATTCAGCCATATCGTCGTCGCTGGAAAATAATTCAGCGAGGGCAGAGATCATGTCGATGTGACTGTGTTTATCCGGCGCCGCGAGCATAATAATAACATCCACGGGATCGAACTCACCGGCACCAAAAGAGACTCCCTTTTTCAGTTTTAATAATGAGAGGCCTAATCCTTTGGCCCCCTCTTCCGGCCGCCCATGCGGCATGGCCAGCCCTGGTGCCAGCACATAATAAGGTCCTAGTGCATGATGCTGCTCAATGATGGCCGTCACGTATTCCGGGCCAATCACCTGCAGATCCAGCAACGGTTTCGCACATATTTCCAGCGCCTGAGGCCAGCTTTCCACGCTCTCCTGCAGCGTGATGGTTGTATCATATATCCACTTTTTCAGCATTTCTCCGTCCCGCCACAATGCAAAAGATGAGCAAACTTTATTCAACACATCCCTTATTGACTGCGATCGGGATCACAAAGATAGCGCTACCAATCGCTAACATTCAGAAGTGTGATAGCGCTATCAAATTGTAATCATGGTGTGAATTCACAGCAAAAAAAGGGATTTAAGGCGTATACTGCGTTTCACGTGAAACGAAGGATGATAATAAAAACGCGTCTGGTCAGCAGGAAGGTGTATGTCTCTAACCCGAAAACGGCGCAGTACCGGTAAAGTGACACTCGCCGATGTCGCACAGCTTGCCGGGGTGGGCACGATGACCGTGTCCCGTGCACTCCGCACGCCTGAACAGGTTTCCGATAAACTGCGAGAAAAAATAGAAGCCGCTGTACAGGAATTGGGCTACATGCCTAATCTCGCTGCGAGCGCGCTGGCCTCGGCATCGTCATGGACGATTGCGATGGTCGTTCCTAATCTCTCCGAATCCGGTTGCTCGGAGATGTTCGCCGGGCTTCAGCAGGTGCTGCAGCCTGCCGGCTACCAGATCATGCTGGCCGAATCACAGCATCGACTCGAGCAGGAAGAAAAATTGCTGGAGACGCTGCTGGCGTCGAACATTGCCGCTGCGATTTTGCTCAGCGTTGAACACTCCGATACTGTCCGCCACTGGCTGAAAAACGCCTCCATTCCGGTCATGGAAATGGGGGCCATGCGCGCCGATCCTATTGATATGAATATCGGGATTGATAACGTCGCGGCGATGTACGAACTGACGGAGATGGTTATTAAGCGCGGCTACCAGAATATTGGCCTGCTGTGTGCTAACCAGGAGCAGTGGATTTTCCAGCAGCATTTACAGGGCTGGTACAAAGCGATGCTTCGCCACCATATGTCACCAAACCGGGTGATTAACGCCGCCATGCCACCGAGTTTTTCCACGGGTGCGGCGCAACTGCCGGAGTTCCTGCTGGCGTGGCCGGAGCTGGATGCACTGGTGTGCGTGTCGGATGAACTGGCCTGCGGGGCACTTTATGAATGCCAGCGTCGGCGCATAAAAGTACCGGACGATCTGGCCGTGGTGGGTTTTGGCGATAGCGACGTCAGCCGGGTCTGTCAGCCACCGCTGACGACCATGGCTGTGCCACATCGTAAGATTGGGATTGAAGCGGGACGCGCGTTACTGGAACGTCTGAATGATGGAGACTGGCGCGACCATAAACCCATCGCGTCCAGCCTGTGTTTGCGGGAGAGCTGTTGAGGCTTACTCCGCCTCTTCCTCTTTTTCCGCTTTCGTGGATTCGTTTTTAGCGTTGCGGGTCATCCACAGCGCCAGCGCTTTTAACGAATCCGGGGTGAACTCGTCGCAACGCGCGGTAATTTCTTCCGGCGTCATCCAGTTCACTTCGCTCACTTCTTCTTCCTGCAGGGCGAACGGGCCATGGGAAACGCAGCTAAACAGCCCGCCCCAGACGCGGCAATGCTCGTCCTCGAAATAGAACTGACCATGCTCGGCAAACGGCACGCTGGCAATCCCTAACTCTTCTTCCGCTTCACGACGCGCGGAGTCCAGCAGAACTTCATCCGCCTGAACAACGCCGCCTGCAGTTGCATCCAGCATACCAGGGAGAAAATCTTTGGTGTCCGTGCGGCGCTGAACCAGAATTTTGCCCATCCCGTCATGCACAACGATGTATGTCGCACGGTGACGCAGACGCTCCGCGCGCATTTGTTCGCGGCTGGCCTGCGCGATCACTTCATTCTCTTCGTTGACAATGTCAACCCACTCTGTACTTGCCAAATGACTCTGCTCCACCATCGGGAAACCTTCTCGTCTAAGCGCTCTTTCGGCGCGTTTGCAGTTGAGGTGTAACTTACGGATTAATCGCTATTTGCGCAATAACTTGCTGATCATTAAGTGCGATTACGCTTAACGTATTCTCATCGAGCATGCCATAGCTTGCTGGATTTCCACCTTTCGGTATGCTGACCGAACCGGGGTTAAAGTGATACATCTCGCCGCGTTTTTCTGCCACCGGAATATGAGTATGACCGTAAACCAGGACATCGCCAGCCGCCAGTGCCGGGAGATTTTCCGGGCTAAAAAGATGACCATGGGTCAGGAACAGACGGCTATTTTCCATCAGCACCTGTTGCCAGGGGGCAGTGATGGGAAAATCCAGCAGCATCTGGTCCACTTCACTGTCGCAGTTACCGCGAACGGCGATAATGCGCGAAGCATACTGATTGAGTTTTTCCGCTACCTGCGCCGGTGCATAGCCTTCCGGCAGCGCATTGCGCGGACCATGATTTAACACATCCCCCAGAATCACCAGCCATTGCGCCCTGCTTTGAGCAAACAGAGAAAGAACACGCTCGGTCGCGGGCAGCGAACCATGGATATCAGACGCAAACATCAGTTTCATCAGTCACTCCCTGGAAATCAGACTGCCCTATCATACCTGAAGCGTCAGGCTATATCAGCCCGCCCGCTTAGCGGAGAGTGCCACATAGCGCTGCACTGAGGCGCGTTGCCACTGAAACGCGGCATAATCCACCAGCAGCTGAGGCACCTCATCTCCATTGAGGATCAGACGGTTCAGCATCAGCGCCAGATCGGTATCGGCAATACACCACTCGCCGAATAAATTCGGATTACCATGAGCCAGCAGAGAAGACGCGGTATCGATCAGTTTTTGGGCACTGGCCGCACCGTCTTTACTCAGCGCCGGTTTTTTCACCCCGGCAAACACCACATCCGTGGAGCGTTCCACGCGAATCGGCACCAGATCGCTGCGCAGCCACGCCTGGATCTGACGTGCGCGGGCACGTTTTTGCAGATCGTGAGGGTAGATGCGCTCCCACTCAGGTGGTGCGAACCGATCTTCCAGATACTCATCGATCGCCGACGATTCACTCAGCGCGAAGCCATCAATGTCCAGCACCGGCACGCGACGGGTCAGGGCGTAGCCCTGCCACTGTGGTTTCAGATGTTCACCGCCGTCCAGATCCACCGTCTTTAGCGTAAATGACAGTCCTTTTTCGGCCAGCGCCACATACGCGCTCAGAACATAGGGAGAAAAGAAATCTGCATCGGACCATAACGTGATTACGGGCTGGTTCATAACATCCTCATCGGCTGATCGGTTTTCATTCAACATATAATCTCTTTGCCTCGCTGTCACTTGATGAAAACTCACGATTTACAACAACCACCTATACTCATTTTTCATGGCGTCACTATTTTCACTGACAGGAGTTGAGAATGATCGACCTTTATTATGCCCCCACCCCGAACGGCCATAAGATCACCCTCTTTCTTGAGGAAGCCGAACTGGATTACAGGATCATTCGCGTGGATATCAGCAAAGGCGATCAGTTCAGTCCTCTCTTTCTGGCTATATCGCCAAACAATAAAATCCCGGCCATTATTGATAACCATCCTGCCGATGGGGGCAAGCCGTTGAGCCTGTTTGAATCCGGAGAAATATTGCTCTATCTGGCAGAGAAGACTGGCAAATTGCTGAGCGGAGAGCTGCGCGAGCGTCACCACACGCTGCAGTGGCTTTTCTGGCAGACGAGCGGTCTGGGGCCGATGCTCGGACAAAACCACCATTTTACAGCCTACGCGCCGCAGCCGATTCCTTATGCTATCGAACGCTATCAGGTGGAAACCCAGCGGTTATACGGCGTTCTGAACCGTCGGCTGGAGAAAGCACCGTGGCTCGGCGGGGATCATTACAGCATCGCCGACATTGCCTGCTGGCCCTGGGTGAATACCCATGAAAAGCACCGCATTGACCTGGCGTCTTACCCGGCGGTGAACAACTGGTTTGAACGAATCCGCACGCGTCCGGCCACCGAACGCGCCATGCAAAAAATCCAGCAAATTTAAGCCGGTGGCTGGTGTGTGCCGGAGAGGCTCTCATGTATTATGTGAAGGAAATTCTGACACGGAGAAGACCTGCAATGTCACAGCATGACGCTATTATTCGTATAAAAAATTTACGCCTACGCACCTTCATCGGAATCAAAGAGGAAGAGATCGCCAACCGTCAGGATATCGTGATTAATGTGGTTATCCACTACCCGGCTGAGAAAGCGCGGGCCAGCGAAGACATTAATGATGCGCTGAACTACCGCACGATAACCAAAAAAATCATCCAGTACGTGGAAAACAACCGCTTCTCTTTACTGGAAAAATTAACTCAGGATGTGCTCGACATCGCACGCGATCATCACTGGGTCACTTATGCTGAAGTAGAGATCGATAAACTTCACGCCCTGCGTTACGCCGATTCCGTCTCGATGACGTTAAGCTGGCAACGCCAGGCGTAACCCTGGAGGTTGTATGAAGATTTTGCTGACCGGCGGTACCGGCCTGATTGGTCGCCATCTCATTGCGCGTCTGCAGGCGTTGCATCACGACATCACCGTGGTGACGCGCAGTCCAGAGAAAGCGCGCCAGGTGCTGGGCGCAGGTATCGACATCTGGAGAAATCTGGCCGAGCAGCAGAATCTGGACGGGTTTGACGCCGTCATCAACCTGGCAGGCGAACCGATCGCCGATAAGCGCTGGACGGAAGAACAAAAACAGCTCCTGTGCAGCAGCCGGTGGACCCTTACCGAGAAGCTGGTTGAGCTTATCCGCAACAGTCATACCCCGCCGTCGGTTCTCATTTCGGGTTCTGCCGTAGGGTATTACGGCGATCTCGGCGAGGTGGTGGTAACGGAAGAAGAGCCGCCCCACAACGAGTTCACCCATAAACTTTGCGCCCAGTGGGAGCGTATCGCCTGTGCTGCGCAAAGCGATCATACCCGCGTCTGCCTGCTACGCACCGGTGTGGTCCTTGCCCCGAAAGGCGGCATTCTGGCGAAGATGCTCCCCCCTTTCAGGCTCGGTCTCGGCGGGCCAATCGGCAATGGCCGTCAGTATCTGGCGTGGATCCATATCGACGATATGGTCAACGGTATTATCTGGCTGCTGGATAACGATCTGCGCGGGCCGTTTAATATGGTTGCGCCCTACCCGGTGCGAAACGAACAGTTTGCCCATGCTCTCGGACATGCCCTGCATCGCCCGGCGATTTTGCGCGTGCCTGCTACGGTGATCCGCCTGATGATGGGTGAAGCGTCCGTGCTGGTGTTAGGCGGGCAACGGGCCCTGCCAAAACGGCTGGAAGCGGCCGGGTTTGCGTTCCGCTGGTATGACTTAGAAGAGGCGCTGGGGGATGTGGTGAGATAATGTTACAGTGATATGCCATGTTCCGACGAAATGGCATATCTATGGCAACCATTACCACTCCCCGGCTCCACCTCACGCCCTTCGAACCCACTGACTGGCCTTTTTTCCGTGCCCTGCGCGAGGATCGCGCCATCATGCAGTATATGGCCGCTATCGCCCCGGAAAAAGAGACCCGACGCCTGTTTGCCGCACGTCTGACGGCAGCGCATGTGTTCGTTATCCGCTTACGCGATGAAGAGACCCCACTGGGCGATATCGGCCTGCAAATCAGCGCTGAAAATCGTGAAGAGGCGGATATCGGCTATACGGTCGTGCCTGCCGCGCAAGGCCAGGGCATCGCCAGTGAGGCACTGCGCGCGGTGTGTGACTACGCATTTAACCAGACGGGTGTAAAGGCGATTAACGCATATGTGCTGGCAGACAACGGCGGGTCAGTCCGGGTACTGGAGAAAGCGGGTTTTGTGCGCACGCAGGTGCTGGAAAAAGCGTATGAGATTAACGGTGTGCGGTATGACGACTGGGTGTATCGACTGGAGTGTGGTGCGGTCTGATGCCCACACTCCGGCCCTCTCCCACAGGGAGAGGGGAAAGGCAAAACCTACTTCAAAGACCCCTTCAGGAACTGCTGCAAACGCGGGCTTTGCGGGTTCGCTAACACCTCATCGGGATGCCCCTGCTCTTCGATTTTCCCCTGATGCAGGAAGATGACGTGGTTAGAGACGTTCCGGGCAAAGCCCATCTCGTGCGTCACCACCACCATCGTTTTGCCCTCTTCGGCGAGCTTCTGCATGATGCGCAGCACTTCGCCAACGAGTTCCGGGTCCAGCGCGGAGGTCGGTTCGTCGAACAGCAAGACTTCCGGCTCCATCGCCAGCGCACGGGCTATGGATACGCGCTGCTGCTGCCCGCCGGACAGATGTACCGGATACTTCATCTGCTGGCGCTCATCAATACCCACTTTCGCCAGGTATTTCACCGCACGGTCGCGGGCGTCCTGTTTGCTGAGACCCAGCACCTGGATTGGCGCTTCCATTACGTTCTCCAGTACCGTCATATGGCTCCAGAGATTAAAGTGCTGGAAAACCATCGTCAGGCGCGTACGCAACAGACGTAGCTGATTTTTATCCGCCACCTTCAGCTGGCCGTCTTTGTCACGCACCAGATTGATGTTCTGCCCGCTCACCACAATTGAGCCTTCGCTCGGTTTTTCGAGGAAGTTAATGCAGCGCAGGAAAGTACTTTTACCGGAGCCGGATGAGCCGATAATACTGATGACATCGCCCGCGTTTGCCTGCAGCGACACCCCTTTCAGCACTTCATGTTCGCCGTAGCGTTTGTGCAGATCAATAACGTTTAATTTGTTCTCAGCCATCATCATTCTCAGTGCGTCGAAGAAGGTTTTATATGCTGCAACCAGCGTTTTTCTGCCTTACGGAACAGGCTAATCAGGACGTATGAAATTATCAAATAAAGCACTGCCGCAATACCGAATGCGGTAAACGGCTGATAGGTTGCCGAGTTAATATCCCGGGCAATCTTCAGTAAGTCCGGCACCGTGGCGGTAAAGGCCAGCGCCGTGGAGTGCAGCATCAGAATCACTTCGTTACTGTACGCCGGTAACGCAATACGCAGCGCCGACGGCAGAATGATGCAACGGTAAAGCTTCACGGAGGAGAAGCCGTACGCACGCGCCGCTTCAATCTCACCGTACGGGACAGAGCGAATCGCCCCTGCGAAAATCTCGGTGGTATAGGCGCAGGTATTGAGCGTCAATGCCAGCACCGTACAGTTCAGACCGCTGCGGAAGAACGCATTGAGCATTTCAGTGCCTTTTACGATCTCAAGCGTGTACATCCCCGAATAGAACACCAGCAGCTGCACGTATAGCGGCGTACCGCGAAACACATAGGTAAACAACCAGATTGGGAACTGGATAAATTTATTGTTCGACACACGACCAATGGCAAGAAATACCGCCAGAATGCCGCCCATCACCACGGAGGAGATCAGAAGCCAGAGCGTAATGGCGACGCCGGTGAAGCGATAGCCATCTGTCCACAGCAGCGATTTCCAGTATTCCTGAATAATCTCAATCACAGATCAGCCCTCTTCACACCCACGGAGTAGCGACGTTCGAGCAGAAGCAGCACACCATTGGAGGCGGTCGTAAAGACCAGATAGATTACGCCACATACCACCGCAAAGTAGAACGGTTCCCAGGTGCTTTTGCCGGCAAGCTGGGTCGCTTTCACCACATCTTCCAGGCCAAGCAGAGAGACCAGCGCGGTTGCCTTAAGAATAACCTGCCAGTTGTTACCGATACCTGGAAGCGCATAGCGCATCATGGCCGGGAACATGATTCGACGAAACGTCTGTGAGGAGGTGAAACCGAATGCGGTTGCCGCTTCAATGTGGCCTTTCGGCACAGCCATATACGCGCCGCGGAAGGTTTCGGTGAAGTAGGCCCCGTAGATAAAACCGAGCGTAATAATACCGGCCACCATCGGGTCGATATCGATTTGTCCCATACCCATTGCGTCCGTCACGCTGTTAAGCGCAATCTGCAGACCGTAAAAGATCAGAAGCATCAGCACCAGATCGGGAACACCGCGAATCAGCGTCGTATAGCCTTCAAAAATCAGCGCCAGCGGCTTGTTAGCCGAAAGCTTCGCCCCTGCGCCCGCCAGACCTATCAGCACCGCCAGCACCACGGAGCTGAGAGCCAGCTCAAGGGTGACAAGCGCGCCCTGTAAAATAACGCCAGAAAATCCGTACAGCATACCGCGAGCCCTGTCGTATCGTGAGTGGTGGAACCGTGTCTTTTCCCCTCCCACAGTGGGAGGGGCTGCACGTTATTTGACGGGGCGATTAGCCGCCGTAAACATTAAAATCGAAGTATTTTTTCGCAATTTTCTCGTACGTGCCGTCAGCGCGCATTTCGGCAAACGCTTTGTTCAGCGCTTCACGCAGTTCGTTGTCTTCCTTGCGCAGGCCCATACCGGTGCCTACACCAAACAACTTCACATCCTTGATGGATGGACCGCCAAACTTATAGTCTTTGCCGACCGGCTGCTTCAGGAAGCCTTCGCTCGCCGCGACTTCATCCTGGAATGCCGCGTCAATGCGGCCTGCCGTCAGGTCAGCGTAGATATTTTCCTGTCCCTGATAAGAGACGATTTCAATCCCTTTCGGCGCCCAGTGTTCGTTACCGTAGGTTTCCTGAGTAGTCCCCTGCAGCACGCCCACGCGTTTGCCTTTCAGCGACTCGAGAGTGGGCTGAATGTCGGAAGATTTGGCGACAACCAGACGTGAATCTGCCGCGTAGAGTTTGTCCGTGAAAGCAATCTCCTGCTGGCGTTTTTCAGTGATGGAGAGCGAGGACATAATCACGTCGATTTTTTTCGCTTTCAGCGACGGGATCAGCGCGTCCAGTGGGTTCTCAACGTAGGTACACTGCGCTTTGATGCGTTTGCACAGTTCGTTGGCCAGATCGATGTCAAAACCAACCAATTCACCTTTAGAATTCTTCGATTCGAACGGTGCATAGGTAGGATCGGTACCGATTCGAATTTTCTGCGGAATTGCTGCGAATGCCGCGGTGGCGCTGGAAAAGGCCAGCACCAGAGAAAGTGACAATACTAGTTTTTTCATATCTGTCCTCAACAAACTGTCTACATACGGGATTTTTACGACGACGGGGTGGTGCTAATGTGCCATCAATCCCCTCCGTCAGGCAAAGAATAATGCCTTTGAGCCGGGATTTTTTGCATTATAAATGCGTAAGTATGCACACAGCGATCCAATACAGTGCATTAATTGCACCATATTGAATCATCCCGCCCAACAATGCACCTCAGTAGTGCATTGCCGTCAGGTATTAGTCACCGTAGACGTTGAAGTCGAAGTATTTCTTCGCCAGTTTGTCGTAGGTACCGTCTTTACGCAGCTCAGCAAACGCTTTGTCGAAGGCGGCTTTCAGCTCGGTATCGTCCTTACGCAGGCCGATACCCGTACCGTCACCAAAGTACTTTTTGTCTTTCACGGACGGGCCAGCAAAAGCGTACTCTTTGCCCGCTGGCTGTTTCAGGAAGCCTTCACTCGCGGCGACTTCATCCTGGAATGCCGCATCCAGACGGCCTGCCGCCAGGTCAGAGTAGATCAGATCCTGGTTCTGGTACGCCACCACATCGACGCCCTTCTCACGCCAGTTCGCATTGGCAAACCCTTCCTGCGTTGAGCCCTGAAGCACGCCGACATGCTTGCCTTTCAGCGAGTCGATGGTGGGTTGAATCGGGGAGCCTTTAGCGGCAATCAGACGTGAATCTGCAGCGTAAAGCTTGTCAGAGAAGGCAATCTCCTGCTGACGTTTTTCGGTGATAGAGAGAGAAGAGATAATGGCGTCGATTTTCTTGGCTTTCAGCGACGGGATTAACGCATCAAAGTCGCTGCCCACCCATGTGCATTTCACCGCAATGCGTTTGCACATTTCATTTCCCAGATCGATATCAAACCCAACGAAATCGCCTTTCGCATCCTTGGAAGAGAATGGCGCGTAGGTTGCGTCTGTACCGATACGAACTGTCTGTGGAAGCGCTGCGTAGCTACCTGCTGCCGCACTTAACCCCACCAGCAAAGACAGAGCCAGAACCGTCTTCTTCATACATTTACCCTCAAGTACCGTGATTTTATTATGTATTGTGTTGTGTGTTGTGTTGCAGGCTTCTCTTGCAGGTCTTATGCCACATTGCCGTCTGGTGAAAAGTTCGACGTTAAATATGTTAATAAAACGTTGCGATATTGCCTTAATGGTGAAAGATAGCAGGTCTGCCGAACGAACCGGAAAGAGAAAAAGGGAAAAAGCGAATTAAATGTCGAGGATATGATCGCCGTTGCATAATTGCCCTGAAACAGGGCACGTTATCTTTTCATGCACGCTGTGAGTGCACAGATTCAGGCACCCTGCCAGCGGGTGAAGAGGTCTTCAGGCAGGTCGATATCAAACTGATCGAGAACGCGGTTAACCGTCTGATTAATCACATCATCCAGTGAAACGGGCCGGTGATAGAACGCCGGTACCGGTGGCATGATCACCGCGCCGAGTTCAGCAGCCTGAGTCATTAAACGCAGATGTCCCACGTGCAGCGGCGTTTCCCGCACGCAGAGAACCAGAGGACGACGCTCCTTCAGCACCACGTCCGCGGCGCGGGTCACCAGCGTGTCGGTATAGCTGTTTACAATGCCGGAGAGCGTTTTAATGGAACAAGGCAGGATAACCATGCCCGCCGTTTTAAACGAGCCAGAGGAGATGCTGGCGGCGATATCGCGGGCATCGTGAACCACATCCGCCAGCGCCTGGACATCACGCAGTGAGAGGTCGGTTTCAAGAGAGAGGGTCTGACGTGCCGCCTGGCTCATGACCAGATGCGTTTCCACTTCTGCCACGTCACGCAGCACCTGTAACAGACGTACGCCGTAAATCGCGCCACTGGCACCACTGAGCCCAACAATGAGTCGTTTCATGATTTTCGCCCTAACTGATTTCAGGGCAGACTGTGCAGGATTTTGCGGGGAGTTGCAAGTGAGGGCAAATGCCCTCACTTGCACAGACATCAACCTTCGTTGTGCATCTCTAAACTTTCGAGATCGTTTTGCAGCTGGACGGCCTTCGCATCGTCGTTGCGCAGCGAATCAAGGTAGTCGAGGTACTGCTGGTCAACGTCTTTCGTCACGTAGACGCCATTAAACACGGAGCATTCGAACTGCTGAATATCCGGGTTCTCAGCGCGTACTGCGTCGATAAGATCGTTCAGATCCTGGAAAATCAGGCCGTCGGCACCGATGATCTGACGAATTTCGTCCACTTCACGACCGTGAGCGATCAGCTCGTTGGCGGTTGGCATATCGATGCCGTACACGTTCGGGAAACGAATTTCCGGTGCGGCTGAGGCCAGATACACTTTCTTCGCACCCGCTTCGCGCGCCATCTCAATAATCTGTTCTGAAGTGGTGCCACGAACGATGGAGTCATCCACCAGCAGTACGTTTTTATCGCGGAACTCAGCGCGGTTTGCGTTCAGTTTACGACGCACGGACTTACGGCGCAGCTGCTGACCCGGCATGATAAAGGTACGACCAACGTAGCGGTTTTTCACAAACCCCTGACGGTATGGCTTGTCCAGAATGCGGGCGATTTCCAGAGCGATATCGCAGGACGTTTCCGGAATAGGAATAACGACGTCGATATCCAGATCGTCCCATTCGCGGGCAATCTTCTCGCCAAGTTTTGTCCCCATGTTCACGCGCGCGCTGTAAACGGAAATCTTGTCGATAAACGAGTCCGGACGGGCGAAGTAAACATATTCAAACAGGCACGGATTGCTCACCGGGTTGTCAGCACACTGGCGGGTGAACAGCTGGCCCTTCTCAGTGATATAGACCGCTTCGCCAGGCGCAACATCACGCAGGAACTCGAAGCCCAGGGTATCCAGCGCCACGCTTTCAGAGGCAACCATGTATTCGGTACGACCATCACCGAGATCGCGCTTACCGAGCACCAGCGGGCGGATGCCGTTTGGATCGCGGAAGGCAACCATCCCGTGGCCGATAATCATCGCCACGCAGGCATACGCACCACGGATCTGGCGGTTAGTCGCGGCAACGGCGGCAAAAATGTTGTCTGCTTCCAGCGGGTAGTGACGGAAGTTATCCAGCTCGCTGGCAAAGATATTGAGCAGAATTTCAGAATCAGAGGTGGTGTTAATGTGGCGACGTTTCTCTTCGAACAACTTCTTACGCAGCTCGTGCGCGTTGGTCAGGTTGCCATTGTGGGCAAGCGTGATGCCATACGGTGAGTTGACGTAGAAAGGCTGAGCCTCAGAGGCGCTGGAACTGCCAGCAGTAGGATAACGAACGTGACCGATCCCCATATTACCTTGCAGACGCTGCATATGGCGGGCTTCAAACACATCATTTACCAGACCATTCGCCTTACGTAAACGGAAGCAGTTGTTTGCATCAATGGTGATGATACCCGCAGCATCCTGCCCACGGTGCTGAAGCACCGTTAACGCGTCATAAATCGACTGGTTTACCGGCATGAAACCGGCGATACCGACAATACCGCACATTCGTCTTTTCCTCGTTAAGCCACATCTCAGAGCGCATTACGCTCTGGGCAAGAAACTCGACGAGCTTTGCAGATAGTCAAAGAACCATCTGATGATGAAACTGAACTCTGGAATGAGCTGCGATTTTTGCCAGTCTTCACTTTTGGAGAACCCGGTAAAGGTATCCAGGAAGAATAGGATCGCGGCCACAATCAGCACGCCTCGTAGTGCGCCGAAACAGATCCCGAGTACCCTGTCTGTTCCTGACAGACCGGTTTTCTCGACCAGCTGACCTATCACGTAATTTACGATAGCGCCGACAATCAGCGTCGCGATAAACAGCACCGCGATAGCGATTCCATTTCGGACCAGTTCATCTTCAAAGCCCGTGAACCAGACAGACAGGTAAGTGTAGTAATGACTGGCAACAAAGAAAGCACAACCCCAGGTTACCAGCGATAACGCTTCACGAACAAAGCCACGGATCAGGCTAACCAGACAGGAAAAACCAATCACCGCAATGATGGCGTAATCAATCCAGACCATATGTGTCCCACGATTTAACGCCCTGTCATCCAGTTCGGGGCGAATTCTAACAGAAAAAGAAAACGTTTGCGTAGGGATTTCCTTCCCGCGCGTAAATAAAAAAGGCGCTGAAAAAATGTTCAACGCCGTGGCTTTTTACGTCTCTGTGGACGTCTGCCGTCACTCTTCCCCCCACCCTCTCCTCATAGAAAGGATAAGGGTGAGGGAGGGGTTAGTTCGCGCTGTAGCTCATCACCACACCGCTCAGGCCGGAGATCTGCTTCAGCTCACCCAGCGATCCTTTAAGCTTATCTTTGGACGCTTCTGGCCCCACGAGAATACGGGTAATTTTACCCTGTACCGGCGTGGAAGGTGAAGTGTAAACACGATATCCCGCACTGCGCAGTTTACCCACCACCTCATTGACCTTATCGGCATTTTTCAGCGCACCCAGCTGCACGACGTAGGCTTTGCCCGTCGGAGCGGCTTCCTGCTGAGCCGGTTTCGCCGGAGGCGGTGTCTCTGTCGCTGCGGCAAGCTGTTCGCTCGTTTTATCACGCTGCGGTTTCGGCTGCGTTTTTTCGACCGGCTTCGGTTTCTCAGCCGGTTTAGGCTGCACGACCGGAACCGGTACAGGATCGATATCGTTGGTGTTGCTCGCCGCCAGACGAGACGGATCAAGAGACGGCGCAGCCGCATCGCCCGCGCGAACCTCTTCCGCTGCGCCTTCCGGCGGCTGAGCAGGAAGGGCCTGTGTCGCCGCAGGCAGCATATCCGGCTCGTCGCGATCGCCCGGTTTCGGTACCAGTGGAATGGCTGCAAACTCATCCTGATAGTGCTTTTTCTGCCCGTCGAGCAGGCCCGGAAGAATAATGACTCCCAGCGCCACCAGCACTATTGTTCCTGCTAAACGGTTCTGAAACTTACTCGCCACCGGTTCTCCCCGCGTCCATCACTTCCATGACATGTGCCACCGTGTGGAACGAGCCACACACCAGCACGGTATCTTCTGGTTTAGCATCCGCCATCGCGGCATGCCAGGCCTGAGCCACGCTATTATAGATTGCGCCTTTGCCGAGATGTTCCATCAACTGCTCAGCGGTCGCCCCGCGTGGCCCCTCCAGAGGAGCACAATACCAGCTATCGACCACACTCTCCATGCAGGCCAGCGTACCGCCAATATCTTTATCATGAAGCATACCGATAACCGCCAGCACGCGCCCGGTTTTTGGTAACGATTTGAGACGTCCCGCGAGATACGCCGCGGCATGCGGGTTGTGCGCCACATCGAGGATCAGGCGCGGTGACTCGCTGACAATCTGGAAACGCCCGGGCAGGATCGCCCGCTCAATGCCCTCGCGAATCGCCTGCTCGCTCACCGCCAGACCGCTTGCACGCAATGCCGCCAGCGCGGTTGCCGCGTTAGGCTGCGGCACCTGCGGCAATGGCAGGTTGTCCAGTGCGCCCTGCGCATCGCTAAAGCGCCAGCCGTCTGCCTGAACCTCATACTGCCACTCTACGCCACGGCGCAGCAGACGCGCCCCCGTCTCATTCGCCACCTCTGCAATGGTGTGAGGCATATCCGGCTCGCCGACCACGGCAGGTTTATTCGCCCGGAAAATCCCGGCTTTCTCGCGACCAATGCTTTCGCGATCCGGCCCCAGCCAGTCGGTATGATCCAGCGCAATGCTGGTCACGACGGCCACATCCGCATCCACCATGTTGGTGGCATCAAGACGCCCGCCGAGGCCGACTTCCAGAATCACCACGTCCAGCTGCGCCTGCTTAAACAACCACAGTGCCGACAGAGTGCCGTATTCAAAATAGGTTAATGAAATTTCACCGCGCGCAGCTTCAATTTCCGCGAAAGAGGCGGTATGCGCTGATTCCGGCAGCTCGCGATTTTGCACACGCACCCGCTCGGTATACCGCACGAGGTGTGGAGAGCTGTAAACACCAACCTTATAGCCTGCTGCCATCAGGACAGATTCCAGCGTGCGACACGTCGTGCCTTTACCGTTCGTTCCGGCAACGGTGAACACAAACGGCGCTGGTTTCAGTACGTCGAGACGCGCGGCAACCTGGCTTACGCGCTCAAGCCCCATATCGATGGTTTTACTGTGCAGGTTTTCCAGATAAGAAAGCCACGCGGCCAGGGGCGACGTGGCTTGGGGAATGCTTTTATTTTCCATGATGCCCGGTCATTAACAGTTGAGAAAGCAAAAGGGCAGCGCCATCCGGCCCTGCCCTTTTCAGTTATCAGGCCTCGGGTTCCTGATCCGGTACCACCACGCCTTCGCGCGGCTCATCCGGGTTCGGCGCTGGCAGATTCATCAGCTTCGCCAGGATGCTTGCCAGTTTCAGGCGCATCTCCGGACGGCGGACGATCATGTCGATAGCGCCTTTTTCGATGAGGAACTCACTGCGCTGGAAGCCCGGCGGCAGTTTTTCACGTACGGTCTGTTCGATGACGCGGGGACCCGCAAAACCGATCAGCGCTTTCGGCTCAGCGATGTTCAGATCGCCCAGCATGGCAAAGCTTGCGGAAACGCCACCCATCGTCGGGTCGGTCAGCACGGAGATGTACGGCAAACCGCGCTCCTGCATTTTCGCCAGCGCAGCAGAGGTTTTCGCCATCTGCATCAGCGACATCAGCGCTTCCTGCATACGTGCACCACCGGAGGCGGAGAAGCAGATCAGCGGGCAGTTGTCTTCCAGCGCCTGCTCAACGGCACGCACAAAGCGCGCACCCACGACAGAGCCCATTGAGCCCCCCATAAAGGAGAACTCAAACGCGGCAGCTACCACCGGCATCGTGTGCAGGGTGCCTTTCATGACGATCAGCGCGTCTTTCTCGCCGGTCTCTTTCTGTGCAGAGGCCAGACGGTCTTTGTATTTTTTGGAATCACGGAACTTCAGCACGTCTTTTGGCTCAAGCTCGCTACCCAGTTCTACCAGAGAACCTTCGTCCAGCAGGCTATGCAGGCGATTACGCGCCGTCATACGCATGTGGTGGTCACACTTCGGACACACCTCAAGATTGCGTTCCAGCTCTGCGCGGTACAGAACCTGGCCGCAGCTATCACACTTCGTCCATACCCCTTCAGGAATGCTCGCTTTACGAGTCGGGGTTATGTTGCTTTTAATTCGTTCAATCCAGCTCATTGATAACCTTTCTGCCTGAACCTGGTCGTATGCCAGTTTTGCTATAAGAGGCGAATAATGCCATTTTTGCCTCCAACAGACCATGAATGTTGCACATTAAAACATAACAGCCCGAAACTTTGGATAAAAAAGTGGTCGAACCGCCAGTATGCATTTACTTCGCTTGCTTTGCTGCCGCACGTCGGTGACGAATAATCTCAATAACCCCAGGCAGTACCGAAAGCACAATAATCGCTACAATCAGTAACTTAAGGTTTTCCTGGACCACCGGGAGATCGCCAAACAGGTAGCCGGCATAGGTAAACAGCAACACCCACAGCAGCGCGCCAACAACGTTATATGCCGCAAAGTGACGATAGGACATATGCCCCATTCCCGCCACAAACGGTGCAAATGTACGCACAATAGGCACAAAACGGGCAAGGATAATGGTTTTGCCGCCATGACGTTCATAGAACGCATGGGTTTTGTCGAGATAGCTGCGACGGAAAATTTTCGAGTCCGGATTGCTGAAAAGCCGCTCACCAAACACCCGTCCAATCGTGTAGTTCACCGCATCACCAATAATCGCGGCGATAACCATCAACACAACCATCAGATGCACATTCAAATCGTTAGTCGGTAACGCGGATAACGCGCCGGCCACGAACAGCAGTGAATCCCCCGGCAGGAACGGGGTGACAACCAGACCGGTTTCACAGAACAGAATGAGGAACAGAATAGCGTAAACCCAGACGCCGTACTGCGCGACCAGCTCCGCCAGGTGAACATCAATATGCAGGATGAAATCAATCAAAAAACGTATTACGTCCATTTTGTCTAAGCCTTAATTGCACCTTTGATTAGTCCGCTAAAAACAGCGGGCCCATTGGCGGTTTCGGCAGGTCAAACCGATCCGGATAGTCTACCGAGACCAGATACAGCCCTTCCGCTTTCGCCGTGGCTGCCGCAAGCGTTCTGTCCTTCGCTGCCAGCAGTTCTGCAATCCAGCTCTCCGGCTGGTGTCCGGCGCCCACTTCCATCAGGCTGCCCACAATATTCCGCACCATATGATGTACAAAGGCATTGGCTTTGATATCCACCACCACATACGCGCCATAACGGCTGACGTTTATGTGCATGACATTACGCCACGGCGTACGGGACTGGCACTGCACCGCACGGAACGAGGTAAAGTCATTTTCACCAATCAGACACTGCGCTGCACGATGCATACGTTCAGCATCAAGCGGTTCATAAAAATGCGTCACGCCCTGGCTTAACACCGCCGGACGTAGACGCTGATTGTAGATGACATAGCGGTAACGGCGCGCGGTGGCGCTGAAACGCGCATGAAAATCTTCGGGAACATCTTTAACCCAACGAACCGCAATGTCTCCAGGTAAATTCGCATTCACCCCCAACGTCCATGCGGCGTCCTTTCGCACAGCGGTGGTTTCAAAATGAACCACCTGCCCCGTGCCGTGAACGCCGGCATCCGTACGCCCGGCACAGAAAACGCTTATCGGTTCGTTCGCCACCTGAGAGAGCGCTTTTTCCAGTTTTTCCTGGACGCTGCGCACCTCATTTTGACGCTGCCAGCCATAATACTTACTGCCATCGTACTCAATACCGAGGGCAATTTTATGAACAGGCTTGTGATCCACTTCTGACATCAGTACAGGTACTCCTGCACGAGTTTCTCCGCAATTTTCACCGCCATCAGCGCGCCGCCAAAGCGAACGTTATCGGCAACTGACCAGAACTGGATCTGCTCAGGCATTCCGTAATCGTTACGCACGCAGCCAACAGACAGATGTGCACTACCGGTCGCATCACCAACCTGCGTCGGGAACTCACTCTCTTCGGAGAGGGCGATATCCTCACCGCGACCAAACGCGTCACGCGCTTCTTCTGCGGCGAGCGGGCGCAGCGCTTCAAAACCGACCATCTGTGCGTGGCCGTAGAAGACAGGAGACTGCACGCAGCTGGCAGAGATCATCAGGCCATCATCCTGCAGGATTTTGCGGACTTCATCGACAATACGGCGCTCTTCGCGCACGCTGCCTTCGCGATCCGGCAGCAGTGGCAGCATGTTAAACGCCAGCTGACGACCAAAATAGTCGTCTTCATCAATCGGAACGCCGCTCAGCAATTTCGCGCTCTGCCCGGCCAGCGCGTTAACCGCTTGCTTGCCGTTGGCAGACGCAGACAGCAGGCTGGTGACGAAGATACGCGACAGGCCGCCTTCGTCGATCAGCGGTTTCAGCGCGGTAAGCAGCTGACTGGTCAGGCTGTTCGGTACGGCGATAACGTTGCGGTTACGGTAGTCTGCCAGCACAAACGGGTTCACATCCGGCACCACCAGCGGCACATCCGGCTCAAGCGCGAACAGACCGCTTAAATCAATCACCAGACAACCCGAGTTGGTGGCCTCTTCAATGTAAGACGCCGTAGCCTCAGCACCGGCTGCAAAAAACGCCAGCTGCGCCTGAGTCCAGTCGAACCCGGCCGCATCCTGAACCATGACAGATTTACCGCCAAAACGCAGATGTTCACCCGCGCTATCTGTACGCGCCAGCGCATAGATATCACCCACCGGGAACTGACGCTCAGCAAGGGTTTCGAGCAGGGCTTCACCCACGGCACCCGTGGCACCTAAAATGGCAATGTTCCAGCCTTCAGACATGGTGGTTTACTCCAGAAATAAAAAAGCGTCCCTGTCGGAGTATCCAACAGGGAGCATTAAGAAGACATTAATGTGCCGGGTGATGAACGGCGTTAAAACCCAGTTTATGCAGCTGCGTCGCAGCCGTTGCGTCGTCGCAAATCACATACAGGGAAGACCACTCGCGGCGCTCAACATAGTTCTTGCGCAGCTTATCAAACTCACCCGGAATACCCGCCACTTTACGCAGCAGCGCGTCATCGCGGCGCACATCATACACCAAATGGACCAGTCGTTTCAGCGTTGCCTGATCGAGTGGCCCGTGCAGGGTAATGCGGCCAAATTCAGGCGCAGGCAGTAAGGTATCCAGCGCCACCTGCTGTGGATGGCCGATAAAGGCGCTATAGGCCTCAAAGACCTGCGTCGTGCCGCGGGCTTTTCCTTCAAGGGTATAACCGGCAATATGCGCCGTTGCGACGTCCACCTTGTTAAGCAGCGCAACGTTAAGCTCAGGCTCCGGCTCCCAGACGTCCAGCACCACGCTAAGCGCTTGCCCCTCGTCCAGACATTTCAGCAGCGCAAGGTTATCGACCACCGGGCCCCGGCAGGCATTTATCAGAATAGTGCCAGGCTTCAGACGACGGATCAGGGCTTCGTCAGCTAGGTGCAGCGACTTATAAGGCCCCTCTTTAAACAGTGGCGTATGGAAAGTGATCACATCGCACTGTGCAACCAGTTCATCCAGCGAACGGAAGTCGCCTTCATCACCGTTGTCTTTGCGCGGCGGATCGCACAGCAGGGTACGAATGCCTAACGCCTCAAGACGTTTATGCAGGCGCCCGCCCACGTTGCCCACACCAACAATCCCGACGGTACGGTCCTGCAACGCAAAACCGTCGCGCTCTGCCAGCATCAGCAGGGAGGAGAAGACATATTCCACGACCGCAATGGCGTTGCAGCCCGGCGCGGCTGAAAAACCGATCCCCGCCTGCTTAAGCCATTTATCATCCACATGATCCGTCCCTGCCGTTGCGGTCCCGACAAATTTCACTGCTTTGCCGGAGAGCAACGCCTCATTTACTTTGGTTACCGAGCGCACCATCAGCGCGTCTGCATCATCCAGCTCGTTTACCGGGATCGGCCGACCCGGGACAGCCTTAACGTTGCCGAGGCGGCTAAAGAGCTCGCGGGCATAAGGCATATTTTCATCAACGAGGATTTTCACGTCTGAGTACCTGTTTGAGAGGAAGAAAACCCATCAAGTGTGCCATAATCTGGCCGCCAGGCATATACGTCTGCCAGGTTTACGCTGAGTTTTGACTTTAAGGATTTTTTGACGATGCAGCCCATTTCAGGTACGCCGCCGCGCCCTCCGGGTGAAGGCCCTGTTACGACAAACGTTGCAGGCGAACAACCGCTATCCACACAACAGCGCACCGTGCTGGAGCGACTGATCACGCGCCTGATCGCGCTGACGTCGCAGCAAAACGCGGAAGTCTGGGCTGGGGTAAAGCACGATTTAGGTGTCAGGAACGACGCACCTTTGCAGTCGCGCCATTTCCCTGCTGCCGAGCAAAACCTGAACCAGCGGATTGATACTGCACAGCAGAATCACAGCACACGCCAGATTGTCTCGCAGCTGACCGAGCTGTTGGGCCAGGGAAATAACCGCCAGGCGGTGAGTGATTTTATTCGCCAGCAGTTTGGTCAGACCGCCCTGAGCCAGCTGACCCCGGAACAGCTCAAAACCGTACTGACGCTGCTGCAAACCAATCAGCTGTCAATTCCACAGCCTCAGCAACGCCCTGCGACCGAGCGTCCGCTGCTGCCTGCCGAGCACAATACGCTCAAGCAGATGGTGACCAAGCTGGCCGCCGCCACCGGCGAACCGACGAAGCTTATCTGGCAATCAATGCTGGAACTCTCCGGCGTAAAAGCGGGCGAGCTGATCCCGGCGAAACAGTTTACGCATCTGGTGACCTGGCTACAGGCGCGTCAGACGCTCAGCACCCAGACCGCTCCAACCCTGCACACGGTTCAGGCGGCACTTAAACAGCCGCTGGAGCCGAACGAATTTGACGCCATTCGTGATTACGCCCAGCAAACCTGGCAGGCCACACCGCAAACGGTACTGACCACCGCGCAGGTGCAGGATGTGCTCAATCAGATTTTCGTTCGCCGCGCCGAACGCGAAGGGGGCGTGCCGGAAGCACGAAACATACAGCCAATCTACAATCCGCTGTTTGCGCCAGTGGTGGAAACGTTCAGAACCCTCTCTGCCCGTCCAGGGTTGATGTTTATTGCGTTAATGATTGCACTGGCGATTTTCTGGCTGGTCGCATAACGGTTTCGCCCGGTGGCGCTACGCCTGCCGGGCCGACAGCACACCGGGGAAGGCTTGCCGCCCCGGCACTTAACCTCTAAGACTGACGAAACGCCACCAGCGTCACCACAATGCCCACAACCGCTGCAACCGCGCCCGCCAGGAAAACAGACGAATACCCGAACGATGTCGCTAACAGGCCTGCCAGCGGCCCGGTTACCCCGTATGAGATATCCTGAAACGCCGCATAGCCGCCAAGCGCCGTGCCACGCACCTGCGGGGCGACACGTTTTACCACCTCCACACCCAGCGCCGGGAAAATAAGCGAGCATCCGCAGCCGGTCAACGCCGCGCCTAACAACGCGACGGACGCAACGGGTGCACTCCACAGTAATAGCAAACCCAGGGTTTCAATCACCAGTGACGCCACTGCAACCTTCACGCCGCCAAAACGATCCGGCATCCAGCCGAACAGCACGCGCATTAAGACAAATGCGCCACCAAAGGCGGTCAGCGTAAAACCTGCCATCGCCCAGCCGCGGCTCATAAAGTAGAGCGAGACGAACGTACCGATTACCGCAAAACCGACGCCCTGCAGGGCCAGGCCAAGGCCCGGCTGCCAGATTTGGCCCACCACGCTCCACAAAGACGGGCGCTCCCCTTTATGGGCAGGGACTTTACGTACCGGACCGTTGAATGCCCATGCCAGCAGCGGCAGCATCAGGGTAGTCGCTGCCAGCGCGGCAAAGCCAAAGTGGCTGTGGATAAGCAACCCGAGCGGGGCGCCTGCGGCAAGCGCGCCATAAATGGCCATGCCATTCCAGGACATGACTTTGCCGGAGCGTGCAGGCCCCACCAGTCCCATACCCCATGTCAGCGTACCGGTCAGGAGCTGGCTTTCACCAAAGCCCAGGATTAAACGCCCCACGATCAGCAGCGCAAATTTATACGCAGCGTCAACCGGCAGGAGAGCGGCCAGCAGCCATGCACCTCCCGCCAGACCACAGGCAAACATGCCCTGTAACGCCGAGCGTTTTGCCCCGTGCTGATCCGCCAGACGTCCGGCATAACCGCGGGTTAATACCGTAGCCAGGAACTGAATACCCACAGCGACGCCGACCATGGTGTTGCCATAGCCCAGCTCCTGATGAACAAACAGCGGGATCACCGGCAGCGGCAGGCCGACGGTCATATAGGTCAGGAACACCGCAAACGCGATGCGAAACAGCGAGACGTTCGCTGAAGAGGTTGTTTCTGTTTGAGTGACTGCAGTCATGCTTTACTCCGAAATGAAGAGTAAGGCGGGGAAAAACCACGCCCCCTCTTCCTGATAACCAGGATTTAGGTGCGTTGGTTGACGTTGAACGCTTACGCATTATCGTGAGGATAATGTTGAGGTAGGAAGTTTGCCTGCGAGATCAGCCGCTTGTCAATGCATAAAAAAAGGGAGCCGTCAGGCTCCCCTTTTGAATCAGTCAGAACTTATGCGTTGTACTTACGCATCACCAGCGTGGCGTTAGTACCGCCGAAACCGAAGCTGTTGGACATGACGGTAGTCAGTGTCGCTTCTTTTGGCTGGGTCACGATGTTCAGACCTGCGGCCTGCTCGTCCATCTCGTCAATGTTGATGCTTGGGGCGATAAAGCCATTTTCCAGCATCAGCAGAGAGTAGATCGCTTCCTGAACGCCAGCAGCACCCAGAGAGTGACCGGTCATGGCTTTGGTCGCGGAGATAGCCGGGCTGTTGTCGCCGAACACTTCACGGATCGCACCCAGCTCTTTCACGTCGCCTACCGGAGTAGAGGTACCGTGGGAGTTCAGGTAGTCGATTGGTGTGTCAACGCCGTGCATCGCCATCTTCATGCAGCGCACTGCGCCTTCACCGGATGGAGCCACCATGTCAGCGCCGTCAGACGTTGCACCGTAGCCCACGATCTCAGCGTAGATGTGCGCACCACGCGCCAGCGCGTGCTCCAGCTCTTCAACCACAACCATACCGCCGCCGCCTGCGATAACGAAACCGTCACGGTGCGCATCATAGGTACGGGATGCTTTATCCGGAGTTTCGTTATATTTGGTGGACAGTGCCCCCATTGCGTCGAATTCACAGGCCATTTCCCAGCCCAGTTCTTCGCCGCCGCCAGCAAACACGATATCCTGTTTACCCAGCTGGATCTGCTCAACCGCATTACCGATGCAGTGTGCGGAGGTCGCACAGGCAGAGCTGATGGAGTAGTTAACGCCGTGGATTTTGAACGGGGTCGCCAGGCAAGCGGAAACCGCTGAACCCATAGCTTTAGTCACAACATAAGGACCTACCGCTTTCAGACCACGTGGGCTACGCATTGCGTCGGCACCAAAGACCTGCGCTTTAGATGAGCCACCGGAACCGGCGATCAGACCTACGCGTGGGTTGTTCTGGTAAACTTCCGCGCTCAGACCCGCATCCGCAATCGCTTCCTGCATGGAGAGATAAGCATAAATAGAGGCATCGTTCATGAAACGAACCACTTTACGGTCAATCAAACCGGTGGTGTCCAGTTTGACGTTACCCCATACGTGGCTACGCATACCTGAATCTTTAAACTCTTCAGAGAAAGTGATCCCGGAGCGTCCTTCACGCAGAGATGCCAGGACTTCCTGCTGGTTATTACCGATGCTGGAAACGATGCCCAGGCCAGTAATCACTGCACGTTTCATTCAATACCTCTGTAAGTCGCACTATATTAAGTTTCGAGTCGCACAATAGCGTACACTTGTACGCCGAACAAGTCCGATCAGACATTTTCTGCGGAAATTTGCACCGATGGACGCACATCGTTAAGATCGTGTCACTGCCTGTCAGACGAGTAACTTACGTGAAACAAAACGCTATACAACCCGCCAACCTCGAATTCAACGCTGAGGGTACACCTGTTTCCCGAGATTTTGATGACGTCTACTTTTCTAATGATCACGGACTGGAAGAAACCCGCTATGTTTTCCTCGACGGAAACCAGTTAAACGCCCGTTTCCCCACGCATCCGCGCAGTCTGTTCGTGGTCGCCGAGAGCGGGTTTGGTACCGGTCTGAATTTTCTCACCCTCTGGCAGATGTTCGATCAGTTTCACGCTGCTCACCCTGACGCTACACTGCAAAGATTACATTTCATCAGTTTTGAAAAATTTCCGCTCACCGCGCATGACCTTCGTCTCGCCCATCAGCACTGGCCGGAACTTGCGCCATGGGCGGAGCAGCTTCAGGCGCAGTGGCCGCCGCACCTCGGCGGCTGTCATCGTCTGCTGCTGGACGGCGGACGCGTCACGCTGGATCTGTGGCTCGGCGACATCAATGAACTGACCGATAAGCTTGATGATTCAATGAATCAGAAAGTGGACGCATGGTTCCTTGATGGTTTTGCCCCCGCCAAGAATCCGGACATGTGGAGCCAGCATCTGTTTAACGCAATGGCACGCCTGGCGCGTCCTGGCGCAACGCTCGCGACCTTCACCTCGGCAGGCTTTGTCCGCCGCGGATTGCAGGAGGCCGGCTTTACTATGCAAAAGACCAAAGGTTTTGGTCGCAAGCGCGACATGCTGGTCGGAAGAATGGATCAGACGCTGGAGATCCCCGCTCAGACGCCCTGGTTTTCACGCAGCGCCAGCACATCACGAGAGGTAGCAATTGTCGGCGGCGGGATTGCCAGCGCCCTGCTTTCGCTCGCGCTTTTACACCGTGGCTGGCAGGTAACGCTCTACTGCGCCGACGACGCGCCGGCAAAGGGCGCTTCCGGCAACCGCCAGGGGGCGCTCTACCCACTGTTAAGCGCTCACGATCCGGCGCTGAGCCAGTTTTTCCCGGTAGCCTTTACCTTTGCCCGGCGCCTGTATGATGCCCTGCCTGTGGCGTTTGACCACGACTGGTGTGGCGTTACGCAACTGGGCTGGGATGAGAAGAGCCAGCAAAAAATCGCGCACATGTTGTCGCTGGGTCTGCCACTCGAAATTGCCCGGGCGGTGAATGCGCAGCAGATAACCGAAACCGCGGGCGTCGATACGGGCTGCGACGGTATCCACTATCCGCTCGGTGGCTGGCTGTGTCCGGCAGATCTGACGACGGCAGCCATTGCGCTGGCGCAGTCGCGCGGGTTGACGGTGCACTATTCCCGCCAGGTCGCCTCACTTCACCACACGGAGCACTGGAACCTGCATTTCACCACGGGCGAAGAGGCGCAGCATACCTGCGTAGTGCTGGCCAACGGTCACCCTATCAGCCAGTTCATCCAGACGGAAAAGCTGCCGCTTTACCCTGTCGGCGGCCAGGTCAGCCATATCCCCACCTCGCCAGCGCTGGAAAAACTAAAGCAGGTACTCTGCTACGACGGCTATCTGACGCCACAAAATCCGTCCAACGGCCACCACTGCATTGGTGCCAGCTACCATCGCGGTGAGACCGACATGCGCTACAGCGAAGACGATCAGCAGCAAAATCGCCAGCGCCTGCTCAACTGCTTCCCGCAGGCCGACTGGGCAAAAGAGGTTGATACCAGCGCCGGTGACGCGCGCTGTGGCGTACGATGCGCCACCCGGGACCATCTGCCGATGGCGGGAAATGTGCCTGACTATGAAGCAACGCTTGAGGCCTATCAGGATCTTGCTGAAAACCGTGATACCGCGGTGAGTGCGCCAGTTTATCCGCAGCTGTTTATGCTCGGGGGGCTCGGTTCACGGGGATTGTGCTCAGCGCCGTTGCTGGCCGAAGTGCTGGCGGCACAGATGAGTGATGAGCCCGTTCCGCTGGACAGCGTTACGCTTGCGGGGCTCAATCCCAACCGTTTGTGGGTACGGAAGTTACTGAAAGGAAAAAGGGTGAAGTAACGTGCGGGCCGATGTCCTCCCTCTCCCACCGGGAGAGGGAGGAAAATGACTACCTGGCTTTTGCCTGCTGGAACAGGGTGTCCCACATACCCAGCACTAATGACTGGTCTCGCGGAGAGAGTTCCCCTGCCTGGATCGCTTTCTCCAGGCTGCGGCTCACTTCATCATGAATGGCCTCGGCAGAGTGATCGTCCCCTGCTTCCAGCTCAGCGACAGCCAGCGTCAGGTGACCACGCAGATAACCGCTGGCGAACAGCTCATCATCACTGGCGTGTTCCACCATGTCATCAATTAACGCCAGAATGCGTGATTCAAATTCTGCGATCATCTTCTTTCCTCTGTTAAAGATCTTCCGGCCAAGGGAAGCATTCCGCCGTGATCTCCAGCGTGTGGTAATAATTCTGTAAGGCCTCGATCAGGCGCGCCGGGCGTTCCGGGATGCCTTTCTCAAGATACTCCATCACCTGCGCATGAACGCGGCGCTGGAAGACAATACGGTCTGGCTCGACCTCTCCTTCGAGGTTGTCACAGCTGACGTTGAACGGGAAACCTGCCGCCACACAGAATAACCATTCCAGCGCCTGCGGTTTCACCTCCACATCTTCAAACTGGCTCTGCGTGGCGGCGTCACGGCCGTCCGGACAATACCAGTAGCCGAAGTCCACCTGCTCACGACGCGCTTTCCCCGCTATACACCAGTGCGAAATCTCGTGTAACCCGCTGGCGTAAAAGCCGTGCGCGAACACGATACGGTTATACGGCACGTCCGCATCAGCAGGAAGATAGATCGGTTCGTCGTCGCCTTTAATCAGACGGGTATTAAAATCATCAGCAAAACAGCCATCAAAAATCTCAATCAGCTGTTCGTATTTATGGGTTGTGTTCATTAATTCATTCCCAGCCAGGTGAGGATCTCTTGTCCATGGCTGTCATAAAGCAGTTTGGCACTCATGACCGCTGAGACGACAACAATCATCGGGCGAATGAGCTTCTGTCCTTTGCTTAATACCAGACGCGAGCCCGCACGTGCGCCTAAAAACTGCCCTGCCATCATCACAAATCCGGTTGCCCAGATAACTTTGCCACCAATGATAAACAGCAGCAGGCCGCCGACGTTTGACGTCGCATTGAGCACTTTGGCGTGGGCGGTGGATTTAGCGAGGTTAAAGCCGGCCAGCGTCACGAACGCAAGGGCATAGAACGAGCCTGCTCCGGGGCCAAAGAAGCCATCGTAAAACCCGACGCAGCCACCCGCGATAAGAGCGAACGGCAGGCCATGCAGACGACGCTGCCGGTCTTCTTCCCCGAGCTTTGGCATCAACAAAAAGTAGAGACCGATGCAGATAACCAGAATGGGGAGGATCTGGCGCAAAATATCGGACTGTACATGCTGAACCAGCAGTGCACCCGAGGTCGAGCCAATAAAGGTCATCAGAATATTGAGCTTCTGGTCAGCCAGACTGACGACCTTACGGCGAATAAAATAGAGCGACGCGGAGAGCGAGCCGCCGCACGCCTGAAGCTTGTTAGTGGCGAGCGCCTGTGCCGGGCTCATGCCCGCGGCCAGCAGCGCCGGTACGGTTAACAAACCACCGCCGCCCGCCAGAGCATCAATAAACCCGGCCAGCATCGCCACAAAGAAAAGCACCACCAGCAGAAGCGGTGACACCATAAACAGTTCGACGAAATTATCCATTAAAGTACATGCTCATCCAGTAGCGCCTGGCAGGAAGGCGGCAACGGAGGCGGTGTCTTCTTCTCAGGCTTAGAGGTTCCAGGTTTTGCCGGCTCAAACCAGCTCTGCAGTTCCGCACCACAGCCATCGCCTGGCGGGGGTAACGGCTGATCTTCACATTCCAGGCTGTTTGCCGGGCAGCGCAGACGAACGTGCATATGTGCACGATGCTGGAACCACGGGCGCACTTTACGCAGCCAGTCGCGATCGGTGCCGGCATCCAGGCAGAGCTGCTGCTTGATGGCCGGGTTCACGAAAATCCGCGTGACATCGTTATCTTTCGCCGCCAGCTTAATCATGCTGAAGACGTCCTGCGTCCACAACGATGGCACGACGTTTTTACCGTCGCGCGCCACCAGATCCAGCGCCTGCGGTTTCAGCAACTGGGCTGAACTCCAGCGCGCTTTCGGCAATTGCAGGAAAATATCGACATCGAGACCGGTCTGGTGACTGGCGTGTCCGCCGTTGAAGCGACCGCCGGCAGGCATTCCCATATCGCCAATCAGCATCGTGCCCAGCCCCAGGTTATGCACCTGGTTTCCCAGACGCTGGATAAACAGCACCAGATCCGGGTGGCCAAAATAACGACGCTGGTCGGTACGCATCACCTGATAGGTATCGGACTGCAGCGGAAGTTCCTGTGCCCCAACGATACAGCCGTTCGAGAACGCGCCAATTGACTGCGCGCTGCCCGCCACAGGATGGGTAATTTTCTGCCATGGCGTCGCGGCCAGACTGGCTCCACTGGCAAGCAGTGCCAGCAGAGCAATGACGGTTTTTTTCATGTTTACCAGCGTGGAATGGTGGTCGTCACATCCGCATTCTGCGCGCGCTGGCGCAGGAAGTGATCCATCAGTACGATCGCCAGCATCGCTTCTGCGATCGGCACCGCACGGATCCCCACACAGGGATCGTGACGTCCTTTAGTGATCATCTCAACTTCTTCGCCAGAGCGGTTAATCGTGTGGCCTGGCACGGTAATGCTGGAGGTCGGTTTCAGCGCAATATTGGCAATAATCTGCTGACCACTGCTGATACCGCCGAGGATGCCGCCCGCGTGGTTGCTCTGGAAACCGTCTTTGGTGATTTCGTCGCGGTTCTGGCTGCCGCGCAGCGCAACGACGTCGAAACCGTCGCCAATTTCTACGCCCTTCACCGCGTTGATGCTCATCAGCGCGTGAGCGATGTCCGCATCCAGACGGTCAAATACCGGTTCACCCCAGCCTGGCGGTACACCATCAGCCACGACGGTAACTTTGGCACCAATGGAGTCGCCCTCTTTTTTCAGGCCACGCATCAGTTCGTCCAGCGCTTCCAGCTTATCTGCATCGGCACAGAAGAACGGATTTTGCTCGACCAGATCCCAGTCTTTGATAGCCAGTGGAATATCGCCCATCTGGGTCAGACAGCCGCGGATCACAATGCCAAATTTCTGCTGCAGATATTTTTTGGCGATAGCCCCTGCCGCAACGCGCATCGCGGTTTCACGGGCAGACGAACGTCCGCCGCCGCGATAATCACGGAAGCCATACTTTTGTTCGTAGGTGTAATCGGCGTGTCCAGGACGGAACACATCTTTGATGGCGCCGTAATCCTGCGAGCGCTGATCGGTATTTTCAATCAGCAGCCCGATGCTGGTGCCGGTGGTGCGGCCTTCGAAAACGCCGGAAAGAATTTTGACCTGGTCCGGCTCGCGACGCTGCGTGGTGTAGCGAGAAGTCCCCGGACGACGACGGTCGAGGTCGTGCTGTAAATCAGCTTCGGTCAGTTCGATGCCTGGCGGTACGCCGTCAACGATACAGCCCAGTGCCAGCCCGTGCGATTCACCAAAGGTGGTCACCCGGAATAATTGTCCAATACTGTTTCCTGCCATCACGGCTCCGATGTCGTTATTTGTGTTTGAGCGTTGTGAAACGGGCCGAAGCCCGCTAGATTAATCTTTGTAAATGCTGAAGTATTCGCGCGCGTCAAGCAGCTGCGCTTTGGTCAGCATAAAGACGCCGTCACCGCCGTTATCGAACTCAAGCCAGGTGAACGGCACATCCGGGTACTGCTCTATCAGATGTACCATGCTGTTGCCCACTTCACAAATCAGAACACCGTCGTCGGTCAGATAATCCGGCGCGCAGGCCAGAATGCGACGGGTAAGCTTCAGGCCATCAGAGCCTGACGCCAGACCCAGCTCCGGCTCGTGGCGATATTCGTTTGGCAGATCGGACATGTCTTCCGCATCAACATACGGCGGGTTGGTGACGATCAGATCGTACTGCAGCGTTGGCAGATCGCGGAACAGATCGGAGCGGATTGGCGTAACGTGATGGATCAGACCGTGCTCTTCAATATTGTGCTCGGTCACAGCCAGCGCATCGGTGGAGATATCCACGGCATCCACTTCCGCTTCCGGGAAGGCGTACGCACAGGCAATCGCGATACAGCCGCTGCCGGTACACATATCAAGAATATGCTCTGGCTGATGGTTAATCAGGCCTTCAAAGTGGTTGTTGATCAGTTCGCCAATCGGCGAGCGCGGCACCAGAACGCGTTCATCAACATAGAACTCGTGACCACAAAACCAGGCTTTGTTGGTCAGATAGGCAACCGGAATGCGCTCGTTAACGCGGCGGATAACACGCTCCACGATACGGTGCTTTTCGCTGGAGGTCAGGCGTGCGGTACGCATGTCTTCCGGAATATCGAGCGGCAGGTAGAGGGACGGCAGTACCAGCTGAACGGCCTCATCCCACGGGTTATCGGTACCGTGCCCGTACCAGATATTTGCGGCGCTGAAGCGGCTAACCGACCAGCGCAACATGTCCTGTATGGTATGCAGCTCGTTTACTGCTTCATCGACAAAAATTTTATCCACTCTTTCCTCCAGGGCATGCTCGCATAATTTTCGGCGGCTAGTTTGCCATGAAGACGGCGATAAATCAGCAATGACGCGTCGCGCTTGAGGTTAAAAAATGCGTTTAGTCGGGTACACTGTCGGAAATACGAGATGAGAATGACCCATGAAAAAGAAAACATCCCTTAGCGAGGAGGATCAGGCGCTCTTCCGTCAGCTGATGACCGGGACGCGTCAAATCAAGCAGGACATCATTGTCCACCGTCCGATGCGCAAAAAAATCACGGAAGTCCCGGTCAAGCGATTGCTCCAGGAGCAGGCGGATAATAGCCACTATTTTTCAGATGAATTTCAGCCGCTGCTCAATACGCAGGGCGCGATGAAGTACGTACGGGAAGATGTCAGCCACTTTGAGCTGAAAAAATTACGCCGGGGGGATTACTCGCCCGAGCTGTTTCTTGATCTGCACGGTTTGACGCAGATGCAGGCGAAGCAGGAGCTGGGCGCGTTAATTGCCGCCTGTCGTCGCGAACACGTTTTCTGCGCCTGCGTGATGCACGGCCACGGCAAACATATCCTGAAGCAACAAACACCGCTGTGGCTGGCTCAGCATCCCCACGTGATGGCGTTTCATCAGGCACCCAAAGAGTACGGCGGAGATGCCGCATTACTGGTGTTGATTGAAGTAGAAGAGTGGCAGCCGCCAGAATTACCCTGACAGGACGGCGGGAGGCATGTTCTGCTCCCCGCCATATCGCACGTCACATCAGATAGCTTTTGCCATCTTCAGATTGCACGGACTCATTTGCCAGTTGAAGACCCCTTTGCCCGTTTCGTCGAGAGCGACGTTGGCAATGGCGGAAGTCGTGAACATCGGCGGCGTCTCGCCCGGGCACAGCTCAGATACCAGATAGCCAACGAGTGGCAGGTGGGAAATGACCAGCGCGGAAGCGACACCTTCATTGCACAGCGCCTGAAGATAAGCGCTGACAAGGCCGACATCACCGCACGGAGTGAGTTCCGGGAGAACATCCACACTGGCTGGCAGGTTCATACACTCCCCCACCACTTCCAGCGTCTGTTCTGCACGCAGGAACGGACTCACCAGAACGCGTTCGATGTCCACTTTTTGACCTTTAAGCCAGGTCGCCATCAGACGAGATTCGTCGCAGCCACAGACGGTCAAAGGACGTACTGAGTCACTGGCGGCATCGAGTGCCGCGTCGCCGTGACGCATGATAAAAACTTGCATATTGCACCGCTTTTGTTAACCAGAATCACCGGCGTTGACTACCCGCGATTACCGCTCCGAGGTAGAAAACCCGATGGTCGGGCATTGTGCCTGATCCATTCGGTGAATGAAACGCTGTTTTTTACCTCAATGGCGTAAGTATAGTCAATCTCTGTTTACAAAATCGCCAAAACAGGTTCATACACTTCAGGATTTACCCTTTTTTGACCTCAACTTACGAGGACAGTTTCCCTTGAAGGCCAAAATGTCTGGCCCCGTTCCGCCATCTGCAATAATTCGTCACACGGTGTAAACCGCGGACCGTATTGCGAGGCCAGACGTTGCAGGATTGCAACCACTTCACCCGCACCGAGAGTGTCCATGTAACGGAACGGGCCGCCGAGGAACGGCGGGAAACCAATGCCAAATACCGCACCGATGTCACCATCGCGCGCGCTTTTAATCACCTGCTCACCAAAGCAGCGTGCCGCTTCATTAAGCATCATCATCACACAGCGTTCAGCACACTGAACGGGTGACAGTTTCCCCTGACCGGTTGTCGGAATAAGCCCATAAACCGAAGGGTCGACCTGTTTCTTGCTTTTACGCCCTTTCGCGCCGTAAAGATAGAAACCGCGTTCATTTTTTCTGCCTTTGCGATCGTCCTTCAAAATTGCAGAAACAATGTTTGCAGGCGGGCTAAAACGATCTCCATAAGCATCTTCCAGCACAGGTATAATTTTAGTGCCGGTGTCGATTCCCACCTCATCCAAAAGTTGGATTGGGCCAACGGGGAACCCAAACTTCACCAGCGCCTCGTCGACGTGTTCGATCTTCTCCCCTTCCGTCAGCAGCCGCATCGCTTCATTTATATAAGGCGCCAGAATGCGGTTAACGTAAAAGCCGGCTTTGTCCGCCACCACTATCGGTGTCTTACCCTGCATTTTGGCCAGTTTAACCACGGTAGCAACGGTTTGCGGGCTGGTACTGGCGTGTGGGATAACCTCCACCAGCGGCATTTTTTCAACCGGACTGAAATAGTGCAGGCCAATCACCTGCTCCGGACGCTGGGCTCTGGCCGCAATATCACCAATGGGCAATGACGAGGTGTTCGACGCAAAAATGGTATGGGGTGCGCAATGTTGCTCAACGTCAGCCACCATCTGCTGCTTAAGCGCCAGGTCTTCAAACACCGCTTCAATCACCAGATCGCGATGGGCAAAACCGCTGTAGTCTGTCGTGCCGGAGATCAGTGCCAGGGATTTATCACGCTCATTGGCCTTGATATGGCGGCGTTTAACCTTTTGATCAAGGTTCTGCCAGCTGTACTGCAGCGCGTGATTGATTCCTTTCGCATTGATGTCTTTGATACGTACAGGCAATTTGCCTTTGCTGGCGGTAACAAAAGATATTCCGCCCCCCATCAGCCCGCCCCCCAGTACGCCAATGGCATGCAGCGGGGCAGGCTGCGCCTCGCTGCCGGGGTCTTTTTTTACCTCTGTACTGGCAAAAAAGATGTTACGCAGCGCCTGAGACTGCGCCGTCATCGCCAGCTCGCCAAAGGCTTTTGCTTCTGCGGCATAGCCGCTGCTGCTGCCCTGAGATAAGCCCACTTCAATAACCTCAAGGATACGTTTCGCCGCCGGGTAGTTGCCTTTGGTTTTTTGTTCGGTTTTCTTGCCCGCCATGCTGAACACGAGTGTGCGGCCCAGTGGCCCGGCCAGCACGCGCTCACGCACCGGCAGAGGACGTTTTGCCTGCCGTCCTTTGAGCGCCAGTTCAACCGCCGCCTCAAGCAAAATTGAGTGAGGAACCACCTCGTCGACCAGGCCGGCTTTCAGCGCCTGACGGGCACGCAGTTGTTTGCCGGTTAATATCATTTCCAGCGCAGTGCTGACCCCAACCAGACGCGGCAGACGCTGCGTCCCGCCGGAGCCAGGAAGGAGGCCTAACTGCACTTCAGGCAGGCCCAGAACGGTTTTCGCATCGTCGGTACAAATGCGGCTGTGACAGGCCAACGCCAGCTCCAGCCCACCGCCCAGACAGGCACCGTGGATCGCCGCGATAACAGGGATAGACAGCGCATGGATCTCCGCCATGACCTGTTGCCCCTGACGCGCCAGCTCTTCGGCTTCCTGAGCGTTTTGCGCCCTGGCAATCATGTTGATATCGGCTCCGGCAATAAAGTTGTCCGGTTTCGCCGAGATAAACACCAGGCCGCGAATCGCTTTGTTCTCGCGGATCTGCTTTAGCATCGCGCGCACCTGAACGCCGAACTCGGCTTTCAGGGTGTTCATCTTCTCGTTGGGAACATCGATAGTAATAACGGCGACGTTATCGAGACGTACCGTCAGATTAAATGCAGATGGCATATCCATTATTCAGCCTCCAGGACCATTGCCGCACCCAGACCACCCGCTGCGCAGGCGGTTACGAGGCCAAAACCACCACCCCGGCGGCGTAACTCATGTAATGTCTGGGTGATCATCCTCGCCCCCGTCGCCGCAAATGGATGACCGTAGGCGATGGAGCCACCCAGGACGTTAAATTTGCTCTGATCCACTTCGCCAGTGGCATGCGCCCGGCCAAGAACATCGCGCGCGAAACGCTCACTCGCCAGCAGTTGTATGTTTGCCAGGGTTTGTGCGGCAAAGGCTTCGTGCATATCAATGAGGGTTAAATCCGCGAGGGTAAGTCCCGCGCGTTCCAGCGCCAGCGGTGTGGACCACGCCGGCCCTAACAACATGTCCTGCCACACATCAATCGCCGTGAAGGCGTAGCTGCGCAGGTAGCCCAGCGGTTTTATGCCCAGCTCTTTGGCACGGGATTCCGTCATCAGGATCACTGCGGCGGCACCGTCCGTCAGCGGAGTACTGTTGGCGGCCGTGACGGTACCGTGTTTGCGGTCAAATGCCGGACGGAGCCTGGCGTAATCCGCCATCGTCGAGCTGCCGCGAATATTGTTATCTTCTGAGAGCGGTTCACGGTATGGCGGGATGTACGCCGTCATGACTTCATCAGCCAGTTTGCCTTCCGACCAGGCTTTCGCCGCCAGCTGATGTGAGCGATGAGCCAGCGCATCCTGCTGCTCACGGGTAATCCCGTAAGTTTTTGCCATCTGCTCGGCGGTATCGCCCATTCTCAGACCGGTGGAATACTCCGCCACTGCGGGCGGTACAGGCATAAGGTCACGCAGGCGTAAGCGTGAGAAAAGTTTGAGTTTCTGACCGACGGTACGGGCTTTGTTGGCGTCAACCAGGATTCGGGCCAGCTTTTTACTGACCCCAATCGGCAGAACCGAAGAGGAGTCCGCCCCGCCGGCGATCCCAGCGCGAATGGTACCTGCCATCAGGCTTTCAGCCACGTTAGCCACCGCCTGGAAACTGGTAGCACATGCCCGGCTGACGCTGTAGGCATCAGTGTGGACGTTCATCCCCGTACCGAGGACGATTTCGCGCGCAATATTGGGTGCTTCAGGCATCTGCACAACCTGGCCAAAAACCAGCTGCTCGATGACCTCAGGCGGAATTTCGCTGCGAGCCAGCATCTCCCCCACCACCATTTTCCCCAGATCGACAGCCGGTATGCCATGAAACGCTGTCGCCTGACGTGCAAATGGCGTACGTAATCCACTGACAATGGCAATGCGATCGCCCTGACGGGTAATAAGCGGTAACGCCTGACTCATAACCTTCCCCTGTAAAATTTTTTACTCAAACATAAAGTGGTCTGACCTGATAACAGTCTTAACCATTTTTTTACATTCAGCCAATCAGGGAAACGAAAAAGTGCGAGCTAAGGCACAGAGAAGAAAAAGAAAATGTCTCTGCGAAAACAAAAGCAAAACGGTAACCCGAAGGTTACCGTTTTAGTGTGCACCCTCTTCTGTGAGAGAGGGGCCAGGATGAGGGCATTACGCCGTTGAGGTTAGCGCAGACCCAACTGGAAAATCAGCGTTTCCGCCTCGCAGGCGAACACAAAGTCGATATCCAGCTTCACACCGCCGTCCACGTCAGTAAAGGTGGATTTGATTTCGCACGGATCGGATTCGACTTCACGTGCACGTTTGCTCAGCGCGGCCAGGGTTTCTTCCGCCTCGGCGCGGTTGCTGAATACACGGCTGTAAGAGGCGGTGCAATCGGAGTTGTCCATGATGGTACCAACATCCATACAGCAGCAAACCGGGGTTTCATCAGCACTGCATTTACTCATAGCTCAATTTCCTCTGTATTCGCGCAAGGCGCGAGATAAACACGATGCTGCTATTTTACGCCCCGGGGCTGGCTCTCTCCAGCCGTTAATGGCGCAAAAGCGGATAAGTGACCAATATCACACTAAAAAATGATCTAGAACAAAAATCACCCTTTCAGACGATTCGCAATGGTCACAATTTTGCCAACCAGATCTCGTTTCAAGAAACATGTTTGAAAATATTAATAAACAAACTTGCAACATTCTGGCTGGTCAGACCTATACTCTCGCCACTGGTCTGATTTGTATGTCATACCTCAGACCCTACACTTCGCGCTCCTGTTACGGTATGTAACAATTATTGAATAAAAATAACTCAATGAGGTTATGGTCATGAGCCAGAAAACCCTGTTCAAAAAGACTGCGCTGGCAGTCGCAGTGGCAATCGTCTCTACGTCCGCCTGGTCCGCGGGCTTTCAGTTAAACGAATTTTCTTCCTCTGGCCTTGGCCGTGCGTATTCCGGGGAAGGCGCAATTGCTGATGATGCGGGCAACGCGAGTCGTAACCCTGCACTGATCATGATGTTCGATCGTCCGACCTTCTCTGCTGGTGCAATCTTTGTTGATCCGGGTGTTGATATCTCGGGCCGCTCGCCAACAGGCGCCAGCCTGAAGGCAGACAACATCGCGCCAACAGCCTGGGTGCCAAACCTCCACTTCGTTGCGCCAATTAATGACCAGTTCGGCTGGGGCGCTTCCGTGACGTCTAACTACGGTCTGGCTACCGAGTTTAATAATAACTACGCCGCAGGGGCGTATGGCGGTAAAACCGACCTTGAAACCCTGAACCTGAACCTGAGCGGTGCTTACCGTCTGGACAACCACTGGAGCTTCGGCGTTGGCTTTGATGCGGTTTATGCTAAAGCGAAGATCGAGCGCTACGCGGGTGACCTGGGTAAAGTCGTTGCTGGCTCAGGCGCTCTGCCGCCGATTCCGGGTCTGGCACAGCAGGTTGCAGGTATTCCTGCAGATACCCAGATTGCTTACCTTAAGGGTGACGAATGGGGCTTCGGCTGGAACGCCGGTATCCTTTATGAAATCGATAAAAATAACCGCTACGGTTTAACCTACCGTTCCGAAGTGAAAATTGACTTCGATGGCGATTATAAGAGCAGCCTGCCTTCAGCCTATAACCAGATTCTGGGTAGCTTCGGCCTGCCAATGGGCACCGACGGCCGTACCACTGGCGGTTCTCTGAGCCTACACTTGCCAGAAATGTGGGAACTGTCGGGTTATAACAAAGTGGCGCCGCAGTGGGCGGTTCACTATAGCCTGACCTACACCAGCTGGAGCCAGTTCCAGGAGCTGAAAGCGACCAACAGCAATGGTGACACGCTCTTCTATAAAGATGAAAGCTTCCGTGATGCCTACCGTATCGCGCTGGGTACCACCTACTATATGGATGACAACTGGACATTCCGTACCGGTATTGCCTTCGATGATAGTCCGGTACCGGCTGACAAGCGTTCCATCTCCATTCCGGACCAGGACCGCTTCTGGCTGAGCGCAGGTGCAACCTATGCCTTCAATAAAGATGCTTCTATCGATGCGGGCATCTCTTACATGCACGGTCAAAAAGTTAACTTTAAGGAGGGGCCGTATGAGTTCTCTTCTGAAGGTAAAGCCTGGCTGTATGGCATGAACTTCAACTACGCGTTCTAACCGCGCAGGGATTAAAAAAGGTGAGCATGGCTCACCTTTTTTCTTTATTCCGGGTCGATATCTTTATTCCGAGTCGATATCTTTTAATTCGTTCTCGATTGCTTTCGCGTTCGGATTCTCTTCCGGCTTCAGCTTGCCGCCATTGGCAATAAAGTCGTGATTCTGGAAGTAAGCTTCGCGGACCATAATATACGGGTCAGAAGACTGACGCAGCAGACCGTCCGAATCAAGCAGTTGCGCACGCGTCTCGATCCCTTCCACCGTCCATTTCCCTACCGACAGCGGCCAGGTCAGCCACGACAGAACCGGATACAGCGTATCCACCATGTCGCCGCCGTCATCACGTACGGTGAAACTGCCGTAGAATGGCAGATGAACATACGGACCATAACCCACGCCATAATGCCCCATCGTACTGCCGAAACGGTGCGGTTGCTCACGCTGAAGTTTCGGGTTCGCCATACCGGCAACATCGATGAAGCCCCCCATCCCCAGCAATGAGTTCAGGAAGAAGCGGGTAAAGTGCACCATACCCTGATACGGATCGCCCTGCAGGAAGTAGTTCACCATCACCGCAGGTTCTTCCAGGTTACTGGTGAAGTTACTCAACCCGTTACGCGCAGGTTGTGGAACATAATCACGCCATGCAACTGCCACCGGGCGAACCACATACGGGTCCAGCACGTTGTAGTTGAAGCTGTACATTGAGCGGTTAAATCCTTCGAGAGGATCGGAGCGTCCCGTTTGCTCTCCAGAGCTGGCGCAGCCCACAAGCATCGTCGCGCCCAGCGCAAGCGCCGACAGCCGAAGTTTCATAAATATCTCCCTGTTCAGTATGGCTATCGTTGATTGCCATCCGTAACGGAGCATGGGTTGCTCCGCCTGTAAACGTGCAAGTGATTGTAACAGCACGTTTACCGATGTCTACGAGCACAATTACGGGCAGTAACCACCGTCACTCTGATCTCAGCATAGCCTGGCTTTTAGAATTCGTTTCGCTGGCAATTTTATAATGTCTTTTAATGAGATGTATCGCCTTTGTTGCCATTGCCGCCAATTTAAGAGCATCCCCACGGGCATTTCATTAAAAGCCGCTACGCTTTATAGAAAGATCATCGTGTTGGAGTGGCTATGAAAGAAGTGGGTGAAGAAAAAATTGGCGAGAGTAATGAGGAAATTGAAATTGAAAGCGAGGAAAAAGAGCGCGGTGAGGAGATAGAAATCAATGAAGATCGCCTTCCTTCCCGTGCGATGGCGATCCATGAACATATCCGACAGGATGGCGAAAAAGAGATGGAGCGTGATGCCATGGCTCTGTTTTGGTCGGCCATCGCGGCAGGCTTGTCGATGGGCGCCTCACTCCTCGCCAAGGGCATATTTCATGTGCAACTGGAAGGGGTACCCGGTGGATTTTTACTTGAAAATCTCGGCTACACCTTTGGCTTTGTGATTGTCATTATGGCACGCCAGCAGCTGTTTACTGAAAACACCGTTACTGCCGTTCTCCCGGTGATGCAAAACCCTACCCTCGGCAATTTCGGTTTACTGATGCGTTTATGGAGCGTTGTGCTGCTGGGGAATATCATCGGTACAGGCGTGGCGGCATGGGCATTTGAATATATGCCGATATTCGATGAGCCCACCCGGGATGCCTTCGTGAAAATCGGTATGGACGTAATGAAAAACACGCCGTTCGAAATGTTCTCGAATGCCATTATCTCCGGCTGGATAATCGCGACCATGGTGTGGATGTTTCCTTCCGCGGGCAGTGCCAAAATTGTCGTGATCATATTAATGACCTGGCTGATAGCGCTGGCTGACACCACGCACATCGTGGTCGGAACCGTTGAAATCCTCTATCTGGTCTTTAATGGTACGCTTCACTGGAGCGATTTTTTCTGGCCGTTCGCCCTGCCGACGCTGGCAGGCAATATCTGCGGCGGAACGTTTATCTTCGCACTGTTAAGCCATGCGCAAATCCGTAACGACATGTCTAATAAGCGCAAGGCCGAACAGAAAGCGCGGGAAAACGATGATAAATCTGCAAAAAAATCGACCTGAATGGTGACTCATTGAGCAGTCAGGCGGCGACGAGCTTAACGCAAAGTGTAAATGAGGCTATACTCGTGCCGCCTTGTCCCCTTAGTTAAATGGATATAACGAGCCCCTCCTAAGGGCTAGTTGCAGGTTCGATTCCTGCAGGGGACACCATATACCCCCTCTCATGATGTCTACCAGACTCAAGAAAACTCCCTTATAAACAGTGATACACTCTCTCCTCTTGCTACCCGATCTCAACCGACCTCGCGCTTTTTCAATCGCTCTTTTGGTCCTGATCGGTTACAGCTGTGCCTACTCAGGGATAGTCCGCTTTAAGCATATCAAGTTCCTCATCGCGCCAGAAACAATCACTTTGCACTCCAGGCGTCTCCGCCATCACCCCTACCGCACCTGAAGTCCGTCCAGGTCACTCACCCATCTCGGTAAAAGACTGAATTACATAAAATTTTAGCCCATTTTTTTTACTCTGATGCATTCCGTTTTATTTCAGCGTATCGGGCTGCCAGTTGTTTCAGATGCATCTCCAGCTGAGACCTCGCAGCTGCAGGTAAAGGTACACCAGGAGGATTTTCTGACAAGATACGCAGTTGCTCTTCAGCCGGAATGGACTGGTTAAAAGACTGCCGGACGGAAAATACAGCGGACTTCAGTTCACTGACCGTCATGTATTTGCCTTTCTGCTCATCAAGCCCGTTCAGCCGGTCACTCAATTTTTGTAGCGTTGACATTCCCTTATACCAGCCATTGAGCTGTTCTACCGGTAATGCGGCAGCATTAAGGTGTTGCTGCCACTGTTGTATCAGGGGTTTTGCTTGCTCCGGCCACAGCACCTGAGCCTGTTCTGTAAGTTTTCGGCTGTAAGTAATACTCCAGTCAGGAGGCAATTTATCCAGTCGGGCAAGCTGCTGCTGTGTTTGTTCTATCATTGTTTGTGATGACGGAGATTGCTGACGCAACATATCCAGTTTTTCAGGCGCGAGAGGTGCAGGTAACGGAGCCAATGAGGCAGCAAGCTGAGTCTGTAGCGGGTCTGGCCGGTGAAGAAATTGCCAGCTCCACACTGCGCCCGTACTTATTATCAGCATGGTACACATTCCGGCAGCGAAGGATTTCCACTTTTTTACCTGAGTGGGCATTGCCGTCTGTACTTCCACATTTGCGTGGTGTTCTGGCTGTGCAACGAATACCCACTTCACTGGGCTGTCTGGCGCTGGGGTCTCTTCAGAGAGACTACCGGTATGGGAGCCTGTTGATATTACTGCACCATTCTTTACGGTGGCAGGCAGGACAATCCCAGACTGAATATTCGACCCGGTACTGGTTGTATCGTTGCTGTTTTCCAGCCGGACAGCGCTGTTGTGCATCAGGGAACGCAACGTATCGAGCTGGCTCAGATGCTTAAGCTCCAGACGTTGAAGCACCTCCCCCAGACTGCCAAGCAGTTGCTCAGCCCGATACAGTTGTCTGAGGTCGCTGTAATTGAGCGGGAGCGAGCGCATCCGCTGCTGAAGACGCTGGTTCAGACTGCTGAGGATTTCCATGCGGGCATGTACCGGCTGCGGCCACAGTGTGCCCCATTGATGGCTTATCAGCGCATCCAGTATCGCCAGGCCTTCATTGAGGCCGAATAAGCCGGCCAGTTGCGTCCGTGCCAGCGTGTACCAGGCCGCCGTCTGTAACTCCACACCGTTTTGCTCAAACAGTGAAAGGCAGAGTTTTTCGACATAATGCCAGTTCACATCCGGACGGGCCGGATGTGTCAGCTTACTCAGTTCATCACGCAGGGTGGCATATTCCGCTAGCGTGCGCGGATCGCCACCGGTTTTGATTTTTCGTGGATTGATGTCATTCATGACCAGTCGTCCATTTGACATATAAGGAGCTATTGAAGGTTATTGTTTCTGCAATATCAGCCAGACTTTTACTGACAGATGGAGCCTGCGCGGGCTGTCTGATCTTACAGGCGGGTCGTCGTGTCGAGATAATGCTGTTGCTTAAGATGTCGCAGGAGAACTCGCCCTTCTGGCATAAACTCGGTGCCATAGCGCACCAGACCAACACCTTTGAGTTCGGCATCAATGGCATAGCGCATTTCGCCCGGGACGTCCTGCTCCAGCAGGACAACCGTTATTTTTTTCAGACGAGGCTCATATTTGAGCAAAACAGCCGACAGGGTGCCCATCAGCTCATGCGCAGTGCCCGGCATGCCCTGCAGAATTTTTGCCATATCCGGCAAACCATAGTCCGGCAGATGCGCCAGCGTGCCCGCACGGCTGCTGAGAATACGCTGCATGTTGTCGAGTACGGACAGAATGACCTGGTTCTGCTCACCGACCTGATGCAGGTCGAGGCTGCCGGTAAAGTTGCCGTAGAGCGTTTCATACAACGAAGGACGGGCTGACTCACTCATCTTTCAGCGCCTGCAGGGTCAGCCGGTTATTGCCCGCTTCAATCACCCGGGCCTTATCCGGATCAAGGTCATCGCGGCTCAGTACCACGCGCCAGGTATTGTTCACCTGATCCGGTGACATAAACATCCCGGCTACTGCCACATACTGAGCGTCTTCCTCCATTGGCATATCGACCGTCACCGCGCCGCCCGGCTGCAGGCGGATATCCTTTTCGGCCACCTGGTCAGCCCTGATAGCCTGACTGTCGGTTTTAAACAGTGACGGGTAGTCCGTGCTGTCGAAGGTCTTTCGATCTTTCAACTGATAAATTCTGACAACAGTGGACAATGCCACTCCGCCGGCATTGCTGTTCACGCCTTCGCGGGCGCGTATATCCAGATGCAGGGTTTTTACCTGCTTATAAAAAATCGACCTGGTCACAGCAACGGTGCCGTCTGTCACTTTTTGAGTCAGCCCACAGCCCGCGAGTATCATTGTGATACCGGCGACCAGCGCAGCCAGAGGAAATTTACCAGCGGTAATCGCCATCTTCATCGGTCTCCCTGCGGTGAATATTTTCTTGTACCCGCTCATAGCGGCCAAGATTGATGGTTATGGTTTTGGGGTGCGCGGCGATGTTCGCCGTATTCAGCGGTCGCATAACGGCAGTGCGGCCCAACTGTACTGCGCCAGCTTTAGGGTGAATACTCATCGTCGCGTCCGGCAGCAGGCTACGGTCGACACACAGCTGCAGGCGGACATCAAGCCGTGACCCAAGATACACGTGCAGCAGCGCCATCAGGTCCGTGTGAAGCTCCCCGCCCGGTAACCAGCCCTGCACTTCATCCGGGTCGGTAGTGACCAGACGCATCAGTACCTGGCTGTTCACCTCGGTGGCATAGTTGCCCATCACCGGACTATTTGTCAGGGCGACAGGCTGGCTAACGCTCATGGTCAGGGGCTTCTTCAGCGGCACACGGCGTTTATCATGGTGCCAGATTTTCGCCTGCGTGTTGGGTGCCAGCAGACGCACCAGCGAGGTCATACCTTCCCCAGTCCGCCCCGGCAATAGCATGACCGGCAGCAGCGCCAGAAAGCGTGAGGCTGGTGTCGCTATGCTGTCTGTGCATCCATCAATTCCTAGTCCGGCAAGCCCCAGAAGGTACTGCGAGGTTTTGTCTTTCCCCCCTTCCTCAAAGGTTGCCGGATACGAATATTTCCGCCAGATGCGGTAGTACTGGGCAATCAGTCGGTGGTTAAAGATATCGAGGAAATCCGCAGTGGCTTCATACCCTTCCCGCCGCTGGGTGATGTCATCAATGTAGTGTGTCGGCAGCGGAGACTCCACGCCGTAGAGCCCCATAAAGGTGATACGCACCGTCGGTGGAAGATGCGAATGCTCAGACTGTTCAATCCCTTTGATTTCAGATGCCGGGAAGCCCATGCCCGGATGGGGCCGGAAGCGTACCGGTTCATGACGTACCTGCCAGGTGCTACCCGTAACCGGTTTATCAGGCTGGCTCTGTTCCAGTAACTGGCAGAAGCGGTAAAAGTTGATATATGGCAGCCGATCGCCCAGCCGCTTTATCAGCCTGGCAGGCGCGGACTGTGATTCTCTTTCCACCGGATGCATTTTCCTTCTGGCTGAACGATGAGGGTGAGCTGGTTGAACTGATTCATATCGGCATACAACGAAAAGAACCGGTTAAGCATTTCACCAAACAGGTGAATATCGCCCTCACCGGTGAAGCCGTTGCTGTCGACGGTCACTTCAATATCCAGCCCCCGCAACAGGTAGGCCTGCTCAAAACGTTGAAGGCGGTGGTGCTCCACATGCTGTATCGCTTCCAGACGCCGGGTGTTCAGCTCATCTTCCTGCCAGTTATAGAGCGCAAGCGTCCCGCGTAGCACTTCGGCGGTGCTCATCATGTTCAGGAACCCAGAGCCCAGGTGGCTCAACACCCTCCAGTGGAAACGGTCTTCCGCAGGCGGGTATACCGGCAGCGTGGGCTTACAGAGGTTGTGAACCGTCAGTTGCGTATCCACCACCTGCTCGCAGCGGTCCAGCAGCGTGCTCTGCAGTGCCCGGCGCGGTAACTGACCGTTGGTACCCGTGATTTGCAGCGAGACAGCTTCGCGCTCAAACAGGCGGTCATCTTCCCACTGGTGCCCGCCAAGGATAAGCCAGGTGTCATATAGCCCAGTGATGCCACGCTTTACACGGGTGTGGTAATACCGGGGCGGCGCATGACGGCGCATCATTCCGCCCTTGTGGCGGAAGCTGCTGAACGGCACGTATTCGGCATCACGAGTCCTGTTTGAGCCGGTGACTGAATCGACGGCATAAATCTCGGTGTGTCCATCCTGCAACCGTTTAGGGCGCAGCAGGTACTCACTTTCCAGCCCCGTAATGGTGAGCGGATCCGCCTCCAGCGTGAAAAGGTTAATCACTGGCACACAATGCAGACGAACCGCGTCATCGGTGACCGGCAGGTCTAATGGCCACGGCGTACTGAACACGACCTCAATGTCGAAGTACTCTGCCCCGGCAGGTGGCGTGATACCGTCCAGACCATTGAGGTGGACAAACATAAACTTGTCGCGGAAAGTGAAGTACTCCAGCAGCAACTGGTAGCCACTGAAAGCGGCATCACCTTTCGGCCACAGGCCGTCCTCTTCAGCAAACCCGCCCGGCGAGAAATAACCGTCAAGCCGGATACGATCAGTCTGCCCGGGCAGGCGCATGTACAGCGCCGCCTGCCGTTTGGTGAGCATCAGATGTAACTGGTTGCTGACGGGGGCATCCGCCCCGAGATACAGGCTCAGACGGCTTAGGTCAGCACTGGACCAGTCTGCCTGGCTGCTGCAGGCAAAGCGTATCCGCAACAGCGACCGACCGTCGGGTTCGGTTGTCATGGTAATGCCCGAAACACCCAGGGGATTAAGCCTCACATCCTGGGTGGTACGGTAACGACAGACGGTGTTCTTTGGCCCTACCGGACGGGAATATATCTCAAGACCCGCTGGCACCACTTCTGCCATTTTCATCGCATGCGGCGCAGGGGTAAATGCCACTACCGAGAGCGACGGAATAGTGCGTAGATAGTGTGGCCAGAGCATGCTGACCAGCCCTTCTGTCAGTTCCGGCAGATCGTCATCTATCTTTTCACGCAGGCGCCCCATCGAAAAAGCAAAGCCTTCGAACAGGCGTTCAACATACGGATCTGGTGTACCGGCCTTGTCGAGGTCCAGCATCGCGGCGCGATCGGGGTGGGTTTGGGCAAATTCTTTCGCGGCCTCACGCAGGTAGCGCATTTCCGCGTCGTAATAACGCAGGGTCAAATCTTCCATTTATTCAATTCCTGTGGATTTAACCGCAAAGTACGGCGGCGCGGGCAGGATCGACAGCGATCAGCCCGGCAAGTAACTGGTCCATTACGGGTATTAGTCGGGCCTTATCAGCCTCACTGCGACCGGCTTTCAGGCGCAGGAGTTTCAGATGGCGGGCGTGGACTTCAAACAGCAGTTCTGGCTCCCACTCAGTGAGAGTGACCTCGCCAGCGCGCACGCCCAGCTCAGCAAACAGATGCACCGCCAGTTCATTTTTTCCGTACTGCTCCGCGATACGCCCCATCAGCAGGCGCAACAGCCACTGCTGTCGGGCAGTGGTGACGCCAGGGCGGTTCTGTAGCCAGGCCAGCGCCATATCCGGGCCTTCACTGTCCGCCAGGGCCATCGCTTCCGGCTCCAGTGCCAGAATGTCATCGTTGCCGCCGGACATCCGTGCAGAAGCTGTTTCATTACCCCACCCGCCACTGGTATCCAGCACGCTTTGCTGGATCCAGTTCAGCGTCACTTCATCCGCAAACGGGGTACCGTCACTGAAGGCAAGCGTTTCGAGCCCGGATAACCGGGCCAGCAGTCCTTTCAGGTCAGCGGCAATGATGTCGGCCAGCGCCTCCTTGCCGGACTTCGTCAGCGCCTGATGGATATACCATTGCAGATCCAGCCACAGGTGATTGGCACCGCGGGAAAACGTGCTGTCTGCTGTTTCCAGCATCTCAGCCCAGTTCTGTTGCAAGTAGAGGCGTTTGAGCAGCGCTCGCTGGTCCGCTCTTGGTGGTTCGATGCGGGTACGACCCTGCGCATCCGGGGCAGGAATGGCCCGCAGGGTGTCATGGCGCAGGCTTTTCATCAGATGGTGTGCTGACAGCCAGCCATCAGGCTGCTCTCGGAGGTATTCAGTGAGTGTGCGGGCCTGGGCCAGCAAATCCTGGCCTGAAGTGATTCGCCCGATTGACGGCACATCGCTGTGACTCACCGGAGGAGGGTTTTCTCCTGCGCTGGCATTCTGCGGTACCACGGCATCCACACCGCCGGCTTTCTGCAGACGATTCTCCAGCGCACCGTACAGCGCATTAAGTTCCGGCCGTGTTTCATCCGGCTCATTTTCAGTCAGCTGCGCTATCAGCAGCAACGCCCCGGTAGTACGCACAGCCTCTTCCCTGACTACTTCCGGGTACAGGAAAAGAGAGTCAGTCATGCGCGAACCCGCCAGCCACTCCAGCGCCGCCTTACGGCTGCGATCACGCTGCGGGTGCAAATGTGTACCAAAGCGCTCCAGCATACCGCCCAGCAGTTCGAGTCCTTCTGCCAGCCCCTGTTCACCCTCGCGGTGCAGCTTTGCCCAGCAGTAGTAGGTGGCAACACGGATATCTTTGGCAGTCGTGGTCAGCAGTTTCTCTGCAAGCTGGCAGATGAGCTCAGTATCCGCACCGGAAAGTTTGTTAACCTCCTCGCGCATCTGCTGGAAATCATCGTCATAACCCGGGTCTTCGCCCACGGGGGATGATCCGGTCAGCGGCAGCAGCCAGTTATCCCACTGCGCCACATACTCACGGGTGGCGGCAAGCAGTGGTGCCTGCTCTGCCTGACAGGTACTGAGTAAGGCATTTAGCGTGCTCATCAGTACACCTCTCCGTCGTCACTGGACACGTCTGCCACCGGGTCTGGCGGTGCGACACCGGTGGTAATGAAGATGGTTTCCGGCAGACGGAAATTGCGCAGCTTCAGCAGTGCCAGCGGGCCTTCTCCCGCTTCGGTACGCAGGGTGTAATTGAGCGAGCGACCATCCTGCGCTTTCCAGCGCAGGCTGTAGCTGCTGCCCGCGCCCGGATAGGCTTTAACGCTGGCTTCATCGAGCAGACGGATTAGGCCCCAGCGCCCCGGTATATCCGCGTACTGACGGGTCCCGGCCTGAGTACTAATCCAGCTCAGGTTCGCGCCGGGTGCCTCCGTATCTGCAGGCCACGTGAAGCGCTTCCACACCGGCATTTGATTCACGTAGGTCAGTTTCTGGCTGTCAATAATCATGTCAGTCTGCATCACGCCATCAGCGGTGCCCGGACGAAGCTCAAAGTTCATGCCAGCATTGCCTTCCGTGAAGGCCACATCCGAGATGTGGCTCAGGGTGTTGATGGCATTGAGGAATGCTGGATTAAACACCAGCCCCTGCGAATTGATGCTGTCCGGTACCCAGTGGTTGCCCTCTTTATGCAGCACGCCCTTAAGACGGGTCTGCAGGAATTGGGCGATACGCCCGGAATCGGCATTCAGATATTTAGCCAGCAGCGGCAGAGAAACATCACTGCTGGAGTTATTAAACGGATAACGGCCCCCAAAGGCACTGTTCCACTCCGCCACCACCGCCTGCTGCCATTGGGTATTGAGGCTGTCGGCCGCCGGGGTCAGCACCTGCTGCCAGGCCTGCTCCATCGGGTTTACAAACACCGTGCGACCGAAGCCACTCCATTCCTGGCCCAGACCGGCGGCCATCAGGCTGCCGTAGTCACGGGTTTCGGTGAGGTCCACGGCTTTGCCCTGGAATACGGTCTGGGCAATGGTCTGGGTCATTGCCTGCGGGTCAGCGGCATTGGTCACCTGCTGCAGCCGCAGACGCACCTGCGTCACGCGGGTCAGGAAGGACTGCAGACTTTGCTCCTGTACACCTGAACGGTTCTTGTCCATCAGCGCCAGTACCGGGCCAAAGGTCGCATCCAGCGGACCATGAACGCCGGCACTCTGGTCAATGGCATCATTGTTATCACCGCCGAGCAGATTTTTGGCCGATTTCACCAGGGAATCCGAAATGGCTTCGCCCGTCTGCCCGGTACGCCCCTGCACATTCAGGGTGTTCATCAGCGCAACCAGAGGTGACTGACGCACATCGGCCATCAGGGTGAGCTGGTCAATTGAATCAGACAGCGTGGTGGCCCGGTTCCAGCGCAGGCTGTTCAGAAATGCCAGCCAGGCTCCGCCAAAGTCAGCAAAGTACCGCTCCGTCAGGCGCTTTTTCAGTGCTTCCGGGGAGGTTTCGTCCTGCGTTTTCGCCTGACGCCTGCCGTCAGTGAGCACCCAGTCGAGTTCGTCCCGGCGGGCCTTCACGACCTTCTCGATGGCAGGCTGCACCGCCTGCTCCCAGGCCTGGCGGATAAACATCCCCGGCACGACTTCATGAGTGCTGAACAGACGGGATGCATCGGTGTCGCCGGTCATGTCTTCGAGGCGCATATCGACATACAGGTGTGCCACCCCGGAGAGCATCTTCTGGTACAGAGCCGATTCGCTGTTACGTACTCCCATCAGGCGAACCAGCAGGGAGCGGGCCTGGCTGACCATGTTTTCATCGGCACGGAGTTTCCACTCCGGGTGCGCGACCAGCTGCGCGCCCCAGAACGACAACAGAGACGGAGCCATCCCCAGCCAGACACCGTCTTTCACACCGTTACGCTTCGGCCAGTCGTTCAGCAAAGCAGAGCTGAACCAGGCAGCATCCATATGCTCCGGACGCGCCAGCATCAGGTAGAGTTTGAGCTGGTCATACGTGCTTTTTGCCATCTGTTCACGCAGCGGGCTACCCGGCGGCAACGCATTAAAGGCACTGACCTGCATCTGCAAATGGTCAGCAGCCGCATCCCGCAACAGTGGCAGAGCGCTGTCCTGATAACGTGGCCAGAGGGCTGCCAGCAGGGCGTTATTCTGGCTCAGCCCAGCCTGCTCGTACCACGGCACGCCGTGTTCAGACCGGTATTGCAGACGGGCCAGCGTTTTCTGTAGCTCAGACAGCGCGTGCAGACGCTGTTCCAGCGGCTGGTTTTGTCGTGCGGCAAGTGCAGCCTGGGCATTCGCACCGTCAATCTGGCTGCGGTTGGTCACGTACGCTGTCCCCATCCACGCCGCCCAGCCCACCATTGCCACGGCGACAACAGATGCCAACAGCTTACGCCATGGAATGCCTGGCTTGCGCGGACGCAGTCCGGCAGGAAGAGTCCGGACTGACTCCGGCAGAACCTCCCAGCGATTATCCATGCCCCAGTGATGCGCCACTGCGCGCTCAGCCCCCGCAGAAGGCTGGCTGAACACCACACCGGCCAGCGGCAGCGGTCGGTACGGATTGAGCATCACCGACAGCGGTGTGGTCACGCTCTGTGGCTCACGAATGAGCTGGTCGGCAAGCGCCAGTAAGAAGTTATGTTTCACTTCACCGCAGGTCTGCTGCAGGCCCTGCGAGGTCAGTTCCGGCGCCAGGGAGGACAGTTGTTCTGCCAGCCCTTCGGTGCGACAACCGGCGGGCAACAGACAGCCGGCTGCCTGTACAACCCGTCCTTCCGGCTTACCGGCGCGCGGGTGCAGGGACCAGACATACAGCGGGAGCTGCCAGCCAAGCGTTTCCATACGGGCGCTGATGGCGTGAGACAGGGAATCCATGGTGCTTTCAGACGGTACCGGCAGCGGCAGCTCCAGCCCAGGTGCTGACAGCTGGTCAAAGGCCGAGGTGACCCACACCATGCCATCCACCGGACGGCGGCGCAGCTTGCGCAGTGCGGTCAGCCAGGCACTGTCTGCTGGCGTGTTGAGGTCACCGCCCCACAACAGCAGCGTGCCACGGTCTTCCTGCCAGAGCTGGCCCGTAAGACCCGGAGTCAGTTGCTCCACCTCAGTGACGGTGCCAGTGACCAGCAGGATGCGTGTTTTACGTCCCCAGCGCCGACCGTAGAGGTTACGCATGGCGTCACGGATGGTATCAACGGTGACATTGCGTGGTGGAGTCTGCTTGACGCGACCTTCATCAGCTGGCAGGACATTCTTTCTCTTAGCCTGAAAACGATGCCAGCCCTGTTTGATGGCAAGGCTAATTGTCTTGCCATGACGAAGCATCAGTAACAGAAATAAAGCACTGGCAAACGCCAGGCTTTTCGTGACTGTAGTGTGCAGCCCAATCTGGTCGCCAAAATGCCAGATTAACCAGGCAATCCCCCCTGCTATGAGGGCAGAGAACCCCAGCCGCCCCCACCCTCCACGCCATGACGAATTACCTGTTGTCATTATCTCTGTTCCCTGTTTGCACTGTATTGATAAATTTCTGCTCGCCATCTGTAGAAAGCATCAGGCAGTCTGCTTTTTGTATATTCACGATATCGCTGGCTACTGCGGCCATTATCCATGGAGAGAAGGGGCCGCTGAGCCCGGCATATTTTTCCAGCCAGTGGAGTTGGCCAGGTTTCCAGTCACCGCCATAACTTTGTGCTGCTTCAAGCAGACCGGAGAATGCATTTCCCCATTCCACATTGTCGCCAACAATACTGGCTGTGGCGCAGGCCTGAGTTTGGGTCGAGAAAAACGTATCCAGTGATTCATCGATATCACCCATATTTAACAACATTGGCCGTAGCAGGCAGGCATCATGTATAAGTTGATATTTAGTGGTAACATCATCTGATGTCAGCAACAATGAGGCCAGAGTGTCGCTATAACACTCTTTCCCCTGAGTCTGATGCACCAGAATAAGCTCCACATCCAGCGCTGGCGATTTGATCCGCTCTTCCAGCCAGATAAAGGTCTTTGCGGTCTGTATATTCAAAACAGGGACAGGTCGCAAAGGAACTTTGTCCTGCCAGACCTTTGCAAATGCGTCATGAAGTATCAGAGGATCTACCTGCGAATCCGTCAGCAAAGAGGCATTGAGGGGTAAATCTGCTGGAACCTTGGCCAGGGCATCACTGGCACATTCAAGTAGTTGTGAAAAGCAGTTTTCTGGAGTTGGGTGATGTAAACGCCGCGTCAATGTTGTTTGCTGCATTTGCTCAGCAGGGGCCTGTAAAAAAAGATATGGCGTCAGAGCACCCGGAAAAATGACACTGCCATGAAGCACAGCAATGTTTCTCCCGGCCCATTCAGTCCATTGTTGCTGGGCGTAATCAGCCTCATTAGCCTCGAACTCGTGCTTATTAAATGCACTATTGAAGAGCCAACCCCGCAGGCAAAGGAAGAAAAACCAGATAACTATGGGGCTTGCTGTGACGACCCAAATATTAAATCCCTGTAAAGGCCCTGAAAGCTTATTAGCATGCAGGACAAACAGCATCACACTCCCTACAACTGCAACAACTCCCAACATTAGCCACAGAACAAAGGAAGGCTCTTCTGGCTTCTCAAATACCGTTGATTTCTGACGCTCCCAGCTCATTAATTATCCTATTACACAATCCGGTGCGCTGGATATCAGCTGACAACCACATTCACTGCGGCAGCCATCCACAGCAATCGCTTTACCGTCTGAGGACCATTCAGGCGAACCTTCAATAATAGAGTTTATGCCATGGCCAATTATCGGACAGCTAACTTTATCCCCAATTAGTGCAACCATTTTACCATTAACAATCATGGTCGAAGATGCTGAAATCACCTGACCACCATGTGTAGTTTTATCACCGAGTAATACGAAACCTTTAGACATGCCAATCTTCCTTTTACTTTATAAAAAAATAGTTAATTGACTTGCTGTACATTTTCAATAACCGTCCAGAAAACCAGATTCGGATCTTTCTCTGGCGATATCTTCACAAATTACTGAGATTCAATAGTTCTTATTTCCTGCACAACCGCATCAACGTCACTTCTTGCCGAACCACAGATCTTTTCATCAGGAGAGTTATTCAAATCCTTACAAACCATAAAATCACCCAGCACTTTCACCGCACTACCCTTTCTTTGGGCTGGATAGTTTCGGTTCTACAAACGGATAAGAAGCATCACCATGCGATACGGTAACAGCACGATCCATTTCACCTTTAACATAAAAAGAAGTGACATTAAAATCACCCGAGAGATTTATTTTTATTAAATCACCTTTGTCAGTAGTCACTGAATAAAAGTAGTCATCACCGGCAGGATATTGTACAACTTCCAACCCTGCATCATATTTATTAAAAAGTAGTTTGTAGTTATCACTGCTGCTTTCAGAATCATTTCCTGATGCAGCATTCGCTGTGTAAACATACCATGTTGGCTTTGCTTCCCCCTCAAGAAGCATTGCGATTTTACGTTCACCATCAATAATATAAAATTGTTTTACTTTATATTTAACCCCATCCAAATATGGCAAAAGAATTTTATTAAAATTTCCACTCCGCACATTAATTGACAATATCGCAGAGAACCCATACCCATCATTATCCTCAACAGATGCAGTGGCGTATAAAGTCTCACCATCATCAGAAAGATGAGGCAAAGTCGCCAAGAGCTTTAAGTGAATAATTTATGTTTTTTGGAAAATTGACCGTTTTCAGCTTATTAGTACTCATGCTTTTTGATAAAAGAGAAAAGTGCTTATCAAAAAGAGCAATGGTTACATTATTTTTATCGTCAAAGAAAACTCGACGAGCTCTCTCTGAGGCATTGCTTGCTGCCCCGGAAAACATAATTCTAGATATAGGGGTGTTCATACTGTAAGAATAAATAGTATGTCCATCGGTATAGATACATTGGCCATTACTTGAAGAAATAATAGCATTACTCATGGGAGCAACACTTGAGTACACATCTCTAGATGGAAACAGCGTTTTCTTAACCCCAGACTTAACATTTGCAATCCATAAATAACTACTTGCTTTACCAACCCCACCACAGATAACCCCAGTGGTCGCATTGAAATCCATACCACCTGACAAATTGTATCCAATGAGCATTCGATCTTTAACATTTGGACCATTCCATAAATACAGATTGAGATTCTTAATATCCTCAACAAAATAATACTGGCTACTCGCAAGAGCATTTAATGAAAGAAGCAACGAACAAAAAACAACAAGAAATTCAGGAGAAGTTAATTGCATACATAAGACCATTGTAATCTAGTTGTTAACTACACAACGGAAAACATAGGTAGGTAGAATCCCATCTTTATCATAATTGAAAACGGAGTCCGTTTTGAAATTAGGTCTGGGAATTGGAAAAGATGATTGTCTAAACATTGTTAAAGCATACTGATCATCTCCACCTACAGCTCCACGCAGAACCTTTTTATCTCCAGTTTCTGGACCCTGAGGGTTATTCACTGGAGAATGTTCATAGTAATCTCGTGCATACCAGTCGTTTGTCCATTCTTCACCACTTAAACCCATATCATAAATGCCTAAAGGATTCGGTGGGTATTTACCAATGGGATAAAACGGTAAATATAATCCTCCCGTGAATTTTTGCATTTGATCATATGTTGGGTAATTTCTGCCATGCTCAATTTTCCCATTGTCGGTTGCAAAAGGTAAATACTTACCTTCTGAACGAGCCGCATACTCCCATTGAGCCTCTGTAGGTAAATCAACTTTTTTACCTGATTGTTCTCCAAGCCATAAGCAATAATCTTTTGCCTGCTGCCAGGTTGCGATCGCAGAGTAGTCATCCCCAAGAAGCAGTGGATAGTCCTTGGTAAAAGCGCTAACAGGTGGTCGTTTTTTACCTGTTATTTCAAGATATGCATTATAGTCTTTATTAGTCACCTTATACTTTGAAATCATAAAACCGCTAAGTATCACTTTATGTAATTTTTTATCATCCTGTTGAATGCTAAAGGGTATACCCTCTCCAACCATAGGGCCGAAGTCTCCCATCAAAAATTCCCCGCCTTTAACAGCGATCATGTTTGAGAGTGACTTGTCAACCAATTTACTGGCTAACTCTGATTTTTCTGAAGAGTTGTCACAGGCGACAAGGGAAAAAGCGAGCAATAGGACTATTTTTTTTATTTCATTGTTTAACATTACAAGTCTCCCTACGCCATTTGTGAATTAGAGTTGTGAGACTCATTAATGAAGGCAACATATTCAACCATCTCATCTTCTGGGATTCGCTTAAATGGTTCATCAGGATCAACTGTGCGAGGGAGTCTTTCATAAAGCGTATGAAGATTGCGCTCATATTGGGTGGAATAGCTTCCCATAAAACCAAACTCCGTCATTCCCAGAAATTCTAACAATGCTTTTTCATTGGCCTCTGCGCTCCCTTTTCCTTCTGCAGGTCTGGTCGTCATATGCTGCATCACATTGTTATAATCAGCCTGACTCTGTACCCAAGTAAAACAACGCATTATCGCTTCTTTCCTTAATTGCATCACACCCCATTTTTTTGTGTCTTTTTTTTGATTTTTGAGATCAATAATATCAAGCACATTAACATCCATTAGCTGAGCTATAATAGAGCCTTTCGTCTCAGGGGGGGTATACTTCAACTGATCCGGATTGTTGATAATGCTCTCCATTAGCTTTACTCGTTTATCTTCATTGTTGAGTGCCTCGTTTAAGGTACTTAAAACATCAGTAACCCTATCGCCCATCGATGAAACCGTATCTATTCCCGCCTGCATACCTCTGGCAGCCAGTATTATTGGTATAGCGCACAAGGCCTGAAATGAGCCTGGCTGCATCATGTCCTCAAGTTTCTGGTAGTCAACATTTCTCAGCATATACATAAAGCTTTTCATAAATGCCGCAAATGAATTACCGTCAACTTCAAAACCTAAAGACCCTTTGGCACCGACACCCCAACATAGTGCGGCCTTACAATATATTCTGAAGCGGCTACTAACATACGTTACGTAAAAAACTGCAGATCCGCCAGCACCAGCCTGTGCCGTTGCTCCAAAAGACAGTTTGGCAATAGCAGTAAACTTTGCCTCTTTATTCACAATTTGCTTGTTGCTATCGTGAGAAATTTGCTTATCTTCATCAGGGTGCGGATCAAACCATTCAATAGCACCGCTAACATTGCCACCCGCCTGTACGCCAGCAAAAGCGCCAATTTCTCCACCAGCCTGAACATCCGGCTGTGGAATGGTCAAATTAATCTTTCTCTGACCTGGAGGTGGCGGAGGGGTCAGCTTCGCCGGACTTCCCTTAATCCCATAGCCCTTTGCCATTTCTCCACTAAAATCAGCTTCTACCCCCAATTCAATCCCAAGGCTTGCCCCGGCATTACCGGTCAACACCGCATTTATCGTGTAGCGAATAGCCCCCATATTACAGACACCACCTGCTACACCCGCAGTTGTTTTGGCAGGAAACAACAATGCAGTACCAAGCCGATCGGGAATAAAAAGTTCAGCGGACGCTTTTGCCTCACCCAGTGCAAAACTTGAATGACCTTCCATTTTCGCGGAGGCTTTCTTTTCTAAAGGGTTAAATTCAGCAGACAGCCCTGCCCCCTGGCTGTATCGCATCAGTTGAGCTTGTGCGCTGATGTCGACATATTGATGATAAGTAGACTCATCGTCGGGTTTATCATTTTCATTGGGCCAGGTAAGCCCTTTATTCATTCTTTTCGCCCAGTCAGTAAGAACAACATTGCTGTCTTCTAATAGTTCATCTTCAAACTTAAGGCTGACTGACGCTTCTTTTAATTGTTTTATTAACTCTTCGGTATCAATCTTTCCCGATCGAACTGTTTTTTTCGTTTCATTCCCATTGGCATCAACACCAGTAACTTCTTTATCTGTATATTTAATGAAGCTGGCTTCACCGCTTTTCTTATCAACTTCACTAAGTTTATATTTTCGCCAGTGACTACGAATTTTATCCGAGCGAACATAAGTACTCTTAAATCCGGCAGTCTTTTGAAGAGGAATCAACTCCATAAGGCCGATAGCTGACTCTTTTGAGTTTTCATCAAGCAACTCCCCCTCAGGAACCTTTGCAGTCAACGTTTTAAGCTCTGCTTTTAATTTTTCGTTAGCGTCATTGAGTTGTTGATAGGTACTCTGAAGTTTGCTCTCATAAGCACGTTGTGGTTGCTTGCCCACCTGAATCAACATTTCGAAATTGAGTTCATCCAGAGCAATCTGCGCTTTTTTCTGGTTCTCCAGCAACGCTGTCATTTGCAGCTGTTCTTGTATGAGTAAGCGGTTATCTTTTGCATCAACGCAAAGCAGCGTTGCACTGCCCGGATGAAAATAAATCTGAGGGCCATGCTCTCCGTTGACAACAGTGTTTTTACTCACGTTATCCAGACTACTTTGCTGTGTACCTTTAGTCATTTTCTATCTCCCTGAACTAACCACCGAGCAGTTCAATATTGATTTTGCTTTTTGCCGCACCGAATATTTCAGCCGTCTTACCTTCACTGTCAGTACGCCCTTCATAAACGGAACCATCAGCAGTGGTTATTCGATATCGCGTGTTAGCCAGGATATCGCCAGATTCCTTATCTTGTGCCACAAAGTTCTCGCTATACCCCTGGGGAAGTTCCGGTTTAGGTGCGTCATAGTCCGCACTTCCCATTTTTTGGACATTGGTACACTTCAGTAAAATATTTCCCGGGGCCCCAAGCTCCATATTTCCACCTGCCAGCTTCATAAATGCACCGTCACAGTTAACAATCAGCTCTGTTGCACCCGTGATAACCACTTTGCCTTCCACACTGGTTACCGTGACGTCTTTTTTCGCAATAGCCTCAAGCGCATCATCCTGTGCCTGAATTTCAACTTTTCCCTTAGCGGCAAAAAGTTTCATTCCGGCCTTTCGGGCCAGCATACTCACAGCTTCACCCGCAGCCACAGTAAAACGCTTAAGTGCGCTGATATCAGTATTTTGCCGGGACATGATCCCTACACTGGCTGCACCAGAAGCCACACGTACAGCCTGAGGACTGGTGATACTCACCCCTTCAGGCGCATTCAATATGATCCCTGGTTTAGCAAGCTCTTT